>CAWGPP010000025.1:0-112083 GCA_963824545.1 uncultured Actinomycetes bacterium
GCCTTCGCCGGGCATAGCGGTGGAGCCGCCGCTCGCTCATTGGCCGGTAGTAGCCGCTGCGGCGGCGGCGCCTGGCCTGTCATCGTGATCATCTCTTTCCGTGCCGGGAATCCAGGGGGTCGGCCCGTGATACCCGCCGTGATACTGGTGCCAGGGTATCCGGGGGTTTCCCGAGGCATCCTGAGTAGCCGCTGTAGTGATGTCAGGCCTGCTCAGAGGCCTCCTGGGGTTGCCCCCTGTGGGCGGAGTTCGAGTCCCCCCGCCTGCACCTTATTTCGGCTCCCATGCGTTGGGCGGGATGTGCCGGAGGAACGGGGGCGGCCCGCCATCCACGTGTCCAAGCTGGCGATCAAGTGATGCTCAGTACCTCGGCGCGCACGTCGGTGAGCTCACCGAACCCGGCGCTGGCGTCGGTGGTCAGCAGAATGCGGTTCGTCGCGGCGGCGGTGGCGGCGATCATCATGTCGTAGACGGATCTCTGCCTGCCCATGGTCAGCGCTTCCACCGCAAGCCGCGCGTGGATCCGCGCGACACCAAGGTCGTACGGCTCGATCGGGAGGCCGGACAGCAGCGCTTCCACGTGGCTGGCCCGGGCCTGTTTGCGGGCGGCGCCGGCGCGCTCGACGCCGACGAGCAACTCCATGGCGGTGATCGTCGCGATGGCGGCGTCGTCCCTGCCCAGCACGGCGTCGACGTCCAGCTGGCCGCGCTCGATCGAAATGAGGACACCGGTATCAAGGATTAGTCGCCGGGCCATCCACGCACCTCATCGCTGAACGAGGAACGCAGGCTGGCGTGTGCGGCGGCGAGGTCATCGGCGAACCCGGCATCGGCCGGATGTTCCCGCAACGCGTCCTTCAGCCGGTCAGCCGACGTGCGCCGTTCCGGGGTGAGGCGCCCGACCGGCACCCCGTCCCGAGTGACCACGACTGTCTCGCCGTGTTCAACCGCGTCCAGCAGGCTGGCGAAGTTCCGTGCTGCCTGGGTGGCCGTCACCGTGATCATGCATACAGAGTATCAGATTCAATACGTATATACATACACGGCCTCTGACGTCGGGGGACCGCCTGATCGAGTCCACGGACTCGCGCAGCCGCGCCAGGCCGACCTAGGGCCCGGGTTCCGGGTGGTCGGCTATTCCTTGCGACGATGCATGGGCCGGCGGGCAGGCCGGCTCGAGTTCGTCGGGGGCGAAGTAGAGGAACCGCCCGTGGCTGCGCTGCAATTCGGCCACCGGATCGCTGGCCGGGCTGACGGCCACGTGCACGTGCCCGTCCACGTCGTGCAGGACCGCTTCGACGGTGGCCTCCCGGCCCGCCAGGAACAGGTCCTGGGCGTCGGCCCGGCGGGAGCCGGGCCGCATGATGACCGTGCTGCCCCGGGCCACCACGACCCCGGCGATGACCACGTGGTCGGTCTCCGGCGAGACCGACGAGTCGGCCCCGGGGTCCCACCAGGGGGCGGAAGGGGTCTGGAATACCGGCACGTCGTCGGCGGCCGCCGCGCCGGGGAACGGCCCGGCCGCGGTGAACCGTGCGGCCGGCTGCCCTGCGCCGGGCTGCCCTGTCCCGGGCTGCCCTGTCCCGGGCTGTCCTGCCCCGGGACCCGCGGCCGCCGGGTCTGGGGGCGTACGGGAGACGGGCCCCACGCCGGGCTCCAGGTACCTGATGGCGCCGTGCAGCCGTTCGATCATCTCCGGCGGCAGCCCGTCCAGCCGGTCAATCAGTTCGGCGGCCCGCGGGTCGGTCGCCCGTGCCTCCCGCTTTTCCTCATCGGTCAGCGCCAGCGTCCGCAGCGTGAGGATCTCGTCGATCTCCGTCGCGTCGAACAGGTCGCCCGCGCTCTCCGGCGCGATCTCCGGGTGGTCGTACAGGATGACCGGTGAGGACAGGATCAGGTCGCGGCACCCGGGCGGGCCGGCCAGCACGGGCCAGGTACCGATGTTCGTGCACGCGGCGATCTCGGCGGACGCCCACTCCGGGTGATCGGTCATCGAGATGAACGTCCCGCCCGGGATGCCGATCAGCGAATGCGCCGCGACCAGGGCGTAACGCAGGCCGTCCTCGCGCGTTGCCAGCGGCGCGCCGGGTGCCGTACGGTTCTCGACCCGGACGCGCAGCCGCAGCGCCCGGTACGGCCCGGCCACCCGCTCGGCCTGGACGCGCAGCACGCCGTCCAGCGCGGCCCACCGGTGGATCAGGCGGCCCGCCACGGTGCCGTCCGCGCCGGCCAGGTGCTCGGCGGTCTCGCCGGCGTCGATGTGGAACGGCAGTCCGGCACCCCCACCGCCCAGGCCGGCGACGGCCAGGCTGACCCGTTGCTCGTGCTCGGCGGCCTCGGTGAACCGGGTGTACTCCGTGCCGGCCACGGTCAGCGCGGCCACGTCCCGCCACCCGCCCGGGCCGCCCGCGGGCGCCTGCACGAGGCGTTCCCGTACGTGCAGGAAGCGGGCCACGATGTCGACGCGGGCGTCATCGCCGCACTCGGCCAGGCATTCGGTCTGCGAGGCGGACGGCTCATTGTCGTCCACCGCCGCGTACGCGGGCGGCATCAGCACGCCGAACTGGAACCGGGCCTGGTTCTTCCGCGACGACTGGCGGTACGGGTACAGCAGGTATCCCTCGTACAGGATCGCGTCGGCCACACCGCGTGCGTACGCCAGGTGCTCCGCGGGCAGGCTCATGGCCGCGGCTCATTCGTGCCGCGGGAGCCGGCCGCCTCGGCCAGCAGCGCCGTGACCGTCGAGTCCCAGGTCGGCAGCGCACGCTGGGTCTTGAAGCGCTGCAGGTCGTCGAACGTCTGCCTGCTGATGGTGATCCAGGCGCTGTTCGGGAAGTGCGCGTCGACCGCTTCCTGCCAGACGCTGACCGGCAGCCGGCAGACCGCCTCCTTGCTCCACGGCACCTGCTGGACCTGGAACCGCCCGTCGGTCACCGAGAAGATGGTGCCGCTGAACAGCAGCAGGAGCGGGATCTCACCGGACTCCAGGCTGGCGAAGTACCGGCCCGAGCCCACCTCCAGGTCGTAACTGAAGTTGATGGGCAGCTGGAGCTCCGTGCTGCCGGTGAAGCCGGTGACCATCGTCGAGACGTTGGTGAACTGCATCGGCTTCAGGGTGTCGGCCCACCGCGCGGTGTCGCCGAACACGTCGTGCAGCCGTTCCTCCTCGGCCGGGGTGTACCGGCGCCGGGACGGCTCGATCCGGATCTGGGTGCGCAGCGCGATCGTGTCCACCCGCTGCCCGCTGGTCTCGCTGATCCGCAGCGTCAGCGTGATCGTTGGCATCACCGCGTAGCGTTCGGCCTGGACGCCGATGCAATCGAAGGTCAGGTCGGCCATCTCAGTGCACCCCGGGCAGTAGCCGCGCCCGGGACCGCACCGCGTCCAGGAACTCCGCGATGCTCTGCCGCGCCTCGCTGCCGCCGTCGAAGCCGCGCCAGTACAGCCGCATCCGCCCGGCCAGTTCGTAGCACGCGTCGATCGGCACCAGGAAGTGCTCGAGACGGTCGTCCGTCCGTGACATGAGGATCGCTTCGACGTCGGCTTCCATGGCCGGCAGCAGCGGATGCTCCGCCGACATCCGCTCCCACGCGGTGAGGTCGAGCCGGCATTCGGTCGCGCCCGCGGGACTGGGGTAGAAGGCCGCCACCTCATCCCGCTGGGAGCTGCGGAGGAAGAAGGCGAGCCCCACCGGGATCTCCAGCTCCTCCCATTCGCCGGCGGTCAGTGGATGGTCCGGGTCGTGCAGGTACCGGTCCGGCACCGCGCGGTACCGTCCCCGGGTCCCCGCCACGCTGGTGAGCCCCGCCTGCTGCTGCGTGAAGAGCAGGTAGCAGGCGCGGCAGGCACACAGCAGCGACGAGTTCTGCAAGTCGGCGACGTGCGAGTGCTCGGCCGCGATCGGCGTCGCGCACATCTCGCAGCGTTCGGTGCTGGCCTGGGGGGACGACCCCCCTGGAACCCCCCGCTGCGCTTCGCGCCCCGCTGTGGTGCCCGCCGTATCACCGCCGCTCGCCGGGGCACGAGGCCCCGGCTCGCTGGGCGGTCGGACCTTCGGTCCGCCACTGTCCGTAGGCTGTTGCGCTGCGCTGCTCGCCGTAGGCTGCTGATCTGCTTCTTTTACGAAGCGGGCCAGGCCGGATGGGGCGCGGGTCATGAGCGGGCCGCCGCCGGGACCGCCACCCGGACACCGTGGCTGTCGGTCACGAGCGGCAGCGGGTCCAGGTGCAGGACCGCGTCGGTCAGCCCGCGGCCGGCCCGGCTGACGTCGTAGGCCGCGCCGCATTCGCACGTAAGCACCTCACGGGCCAGCTGCCCGCGGCCTAGGCCCGTGCCGCAGGCCGCGCAGGCGTCGCGGTAGGCGTACAGCGTGCCGCGGACCGAGCAGACGAGGATGGCCAGGTCGCCGGCGGTCGTGGTGACGGGCCGGGCGCTGGGCGGCCCCATCTCGGGCAGCGTGACCCAGCTGCCGGGCCCGGCAGCTGGTGCGGCGGTCCTGGCGCCCGCCCCCGGCGGGCCGCCGGGCCGGGAGCCGATCTGCAGCAGGACGGGCGCCGGGGCCGCGGGCGGCGCGGTCACCCCTTCCACCACGACCTCGGTCACCTCCGGCGCCGCGTCCTTCACGGCGCCTTCGATGGCCAGCTGCACGGTGACCGTCGAGGAGGGGCAGCCGTCACAGTTGCCCTCCAGCCGCAGCAGGGCGACGCCATCCGTCAGCCCGACGTAGCTCACCCCGCCGGCGTGCGAGCCCAGATAGGGCCGGACCCGGTCCAGGGCCCGCTGGATCCGGGCGTCGGCGTCCAGCGGGTGCAGCCCGTGCAGCAGCAGCAGGCTCTCGACCAGCGGATCAGCGGTCAGCTGCGCCAGCATCGCGGCCCCGGCCTCGCCGTCTTCCTGCAGCGCGCCGATGATGTGGGCCAGGCCGTCGCCGTACAGGCCGACCAGGAGCCGGACGAGTTCCTCGGCCACCGCGCCCTTGCCGGTCCCGGCCAGCACGTTCAGCAGTTCCTCGATCCGGTCCCCGGCCTGTTGCACGCGGGTCATGGGATTCCCCTCCGTAGTCCTGGATAACGGCATCATGTCCCTGGCGGCGCGGCCGCCGCCAGGGACATGACCACATTCCGTCCGCGATCAGGTCGAAAGGGTGACCCCTGTCGGCGAGTGCACCTTGTCCAGCGTCTTGCCGTTACCGAGGTACATGTGCACCCCGCACGGCAGGCACGGGTCGTAACTGCGCACCGCGCGCATGATGTCGATCCCCTTGAAGTTCTCCGGCGAGTTCTCCTCGAAGATCGGGGTGTTCTGCACGGCGTCCTCGTACGGTCCCGGTGTCCCGTAGCTGTCCCGCACGCTGGCGTTCCACGGGGTCGGCGGGTACGGGTGGTAGTTGGCGATCTTGCCGCCCCTGATCACCATGTGGTGCGACAGCACGCCGCGTACCGCCTCGGTGAAGCCGCAGCTGTTGGCCTCGTCCGGGACGGTGAACGGCTCCCAGGTCTTCGTCCGGCCGGCCCTGATCTCGGCCAGTGCCTTCTCCACGAAGTACACCGCGCAGGCCGCGGAGTAGGCCTGGAAGTAGGTACGGGCCCGGTCGCGCTCGATCGCGTTGGACAGCGGCGCCCCGGCCTTGTCCGTCGGCACCTTCCACTCGAAGGTGACTTCCGGCTTGGTTACGGTCCGCGGCAGGTTGATCAGCACGCTGTTGCCGGTGGACTTGACGTACCCGAAGTCGACCAGGCCACCCTGGGCCGTGGCCCACAGCCGGGCGATCGGGCCGCCGCCGGTGTCGGCCGCGAGGTGGTCTTTGCCGTCGAACCAGCGGGGCGACATGACCCAGCTGTACTTGCCGTCGAAGTCACGCTTGGCCGGGCGCGGGATCGTGTGCTGGTTCCACGGGTGCCTGCGGTCCACCGGGTTCCCGAGCGGGTCCCGGGTGACGAACATTTCCTGGTCTTCCCAGTCCTCGTAGTAGGAGCTGCCGAGCAGGATGCGGATGCCCAGGTTGATCTCGACCAGGTCGTTGGTGAGCAGTTGCCCGTCCCGGATGACGCCGGGGCTGACGAACATCTTCCGGCCCCAGTTGGTCATGTTCTCGTACCGGAAGTCGCAGAACTCGGGGTCGTTCAGGCTGCCCCAGCACACCATGTCCGCGCGGCGCCGGCCGACCTCCTCGTACCCCGGCAGCGCCTCGTAGAAGAAGTCGAACAGGTCGTCGTGCATCGGCACGACCCGCTTCATGAACTCGACGTAGCGCATCAGCCGGGTCAGGTAGTCGGTGAACAGCTGCACCGTCGCTGTCGTGCCCACGCCGCCCGGGTACAGCGTCGAGGGGTGCACGTGGCGCCCCTCCATCAGGCAGAACATCTCCCGCGTGGACCGGCTGACCTGGAGCGCCTCGCGGTAGAACTCACCCTCGAGCGGGTTGAGCGACCGCATGATGTCGCCGATGGTCCGGTATCCGTGGTCGGCCGCGTGCGGTGCCTCGGTGCGGTTGGCCAGTTCCAGCACGCCGGGGTTGGTCTCGCCGACCATCCGCGCGCAGAAGTCCACCCCGACCAGGTTCTCCTGGTAGATGTTGTGGTCGAACATGTATTCGGCGGACTCGCCCAGGTTGATGATCCACTCGCCCAGGTGCGGCGGCCGCACGCCGTAGGCCATGTTCTGGTTGTAGACCGAGCAGGTGGCGTGGTTGTCCCCGCAGATCCCGCAGATGCGGCTGGTGATGAAGTGCGCGTCGCGCGGGTCCTTGCCCTTCATGAAGATGCTGTAGCCGCGGAAGATCGACGACGTGCTGTGGCACTCGATGACGCGCTTCTGCTTGAAGTCGATCTTGGTGTAGATGCCGAGGCTGCCGACGATCCTGGTGATCGGGTCCCAGGACATCTCCCGGATATCGGACTCCTGCGCCGTGGTCATCGCTGTTCCCTTCCCCTCAAAACGGTCCCAGTGATCGGCCCAGTGACCGGTTCTGCGGCCGGGCCCGGGCGTCGCGGTATGCCCATGGCGGTCACCAGGTCTGCTTGTAACCGGTCAGGAGCTCCGAACTCTTCTTGCGCCACTTGGGCTCCTCATCGGCGGTCTTCGCGGTGAAACCGCGCAGGGCCCGGATGACGGTCCCGTACATGCTGCTCGCCGTGGTGGACACCCTCGATCCCGGCGGCTCGTCCATGAACGGCATGAACTTGTCCGGGAAGCCGGGCATCGTGCAGGCGATGCAGATGCCGCCGACGTTCGGGCACCCGCCCACGCCGTTGATCCAGCCGCGCTTGGGCACGTTGCACTTGACGACCGGTCCCCAGCAGCCCAGCTTGACCAGGCACTTGGCCGATCCGTACTCGGCGGCGAAGTCGCCCTGCTCGTAGTAGCCGGCCCGGTCACAGCCCTCGTGCACGGTCGCCCCGAACAGCCAGGCCGGGCGGAGCGCCTCGTCCAGCGGGATCATCGGCGCCGTGCCGGCCACCTGGTAGAGCAGGTAGAGGATCGTCTCTGACAGGTTGTCCGGGTGGATCGGGCAGCCGGGCACGCAGACGATGGGCAGGCCGGCCTTGGATCGCCAGTCCCAGCCCAGGTAGTCCGGTACCCCCATCGCGCCGGTCGGGTTGCCGGCCATCGCGTGGATGCCGCCGTAGGTCGCGCAGGTCCCGACCGCGAGGATCCCGGTCGCCTTGGGCGCCAGCCGGTCCAGCCACTCGCTGGTGGTCATCGGCTGCCCGGTGGCCGGGTTGTTGCCGAAGCCGCTCCAGTAGCCCTCGGACTTGATCGCCTCGTTCGGGATCGAGCCCTCGACGACCAGCACGAAGGGGTCCAGTTCGCCGCGGTCGGCCTTGTGGAACCACTCAATGAAGTTGTCCGCGCCCTGCTCCGGGCCGGACTCGTAGTCGATCAGCGGCCAGTGCACCGCGACCTGGGGCAGCCCGGGCAGCGCGCCCAGGACGATTTCCTCGATGCTGGGCTGGGTCGCGGCGGTCAGCGCCACCGAGTCCCCGTCGCAGCTGAGCCCGGCGTTCATCCAGAGAATGTGCAGCACCGGATCGGCCTTCCCAGCCTGGGCGGCGCCGTTAGCTGACGTTTCCGTGGCCATGGCGAGGCCACCTCCTCGCTGGATAGCTGACCTCCGGGCCGCTGACGCGCCCGCTCCCCCCAGCCCGCGCTGCGGACCGGCGATGCATCTGGCACCCGGACATCTGGCGGGCCCGGTTTAACTCGTGCCGGGCTCCCGGGATGCCCGGAGGCGGCGCTTCGGCGCTACGAGTCACACACCGCTCAGACACACCCGTGCAGATGGCCATGGTGCTTCCCGCCTTCATGGTGCGCAGACCCCATTGTGATGCACAGACAACGCAATGTTAGACCCGGTGTAACCTACGCCACAAGCCACATGATCGATTCGACCAGACAGAACTGTCCTATCGCGGTCGCTGGACCGCGTGCTGGCGGCCCGTGCCGCCTACACCCCGGAAGCGTTCGTGCGTGCACAGCTACCGCAACCGCTTTTCTGTGACGGGCCGGATCGAATAGCCTTGCCTCAGCCCAAACATGCGCCCTGGCGCGCTGCGTACGGCTTTGAGGGAGAGATCCGTGGCTGAGCCGGTTTACGGTCCCGGTGGGGGCGCAATCGAGGTCATGCCTGTCGTCGTTCTCTTCCAGGTTTTCCCCGCGCGCCCCTCGTCGATTCCCGACATCCGCGATTTCGTCCGCCGGTGCCTGGCCGAGTCCCCGCTCACCGAGGAAGGCAACCGGGAGGTCGGGGACACGGTGTTCCGCGCCCTGCTCGACGCCGCCGGGCCGTCCGGATCCATCCAGGTCGCGTTCCGCATCTTCCCTGAACACGTCGAGGTGGACGTCCTGCACTCGGAACTGCCGTCGACCGGCGGTGTTTCCGAGCCGAGGACGGGCACGGCCACGGACGACAACGCGCCGGCGGCCGCTCCGGGCGGCCAGCCGCAGATAACGGCCCCGGGCGCCTCGTTCGTGCACCTCGGCGCGGACGGCCAGCCGGCCAACTTCGCCGACTGGATGTCCGTCGCGCTGCGCCGGGAAGGGCTCACCCAGGAGGCCGCGGCGCGGCTGCTCGGCGTGTCGGTCAAGACGGTCAGCCGCTGGGTGGGCGGTGCCACCGAGCCGAGGCTCCGCGATCTCCGGCGTATCCAGGAGGTCTTCGGTGAGATACCGCTCCAGTAGGGTGCCGCCGATCCTGCCCGCGTTGTCCGTTTCCGCCGCCGCATTCGTGCGCCAGGAAAATTATTTTTCTGGGTCGGCGGGTCTTCCCGCCCCACATCGCGTCGGTCAGAAGTGTCCGGGCCCGTCGCTGGACGTTGCCTCACATGTGTCCTACGGTGGCTGCCATGTCGGCTAATGGCGGGCGCCACCGGTTTGGTCCGGACGGTGGCCGGCTTACGCTGCGTACCCACCGCACGGGGCTGGCGGCCCAGGCAGGGCACGATCTGACGATCGAGGTCACCCGCTGGTCGGGCGAACTCGACGGCGATGACCGCGCCCCGGCCCGCCTCGAGGCGCACATCGATATGGGCTCGCTGCAGATCCGCGAGGGGATGGGCGGGGTCAAGCCGCTGACCGACCGGGACCGCCGCGAGATCGCCGCCACCGCCCGCAAGCAGCTTGAGGCTGACCAGCACCCGGAAGCGACGTTCGTGGCCGAGCAGTTCGAGCCGGACGGCAACGGCGGCGGTGTCATCAGCGGCACGCTGACCCTGCACGGCCGGACGCACCCGTTCCGCCTGCAGGTCAGTAAGAACGGCGAGGGCCGTTACCGCGCCACCGGCACCGTGGTCCAGTCCCAGTTCGGGATCAAGCCCTACTCGGGGATGTTCGGCGCGCTGAGACTGCGTGACGCCGTGGACGTCGAGGCCGACGTCGACCTGACCGGCGCCGGGCAATGACCGGCCCTGGCCGCCCGGGCCCGCCCGGCGCCGCCGGCCAGGCAGCCCGGCTGTTCGGGCTGCGGGACGCGCCCACCGGCCAGCTGGCCGCCCAGGCCAGCGCGGTCGCCGCCGCCTGCTACGCGATGGCCGTCCGTTTCCATGAGGGTGGCAAGCTCATCGTCTTCGGCACCGGCGGGGCCAGCGCGGACGCGCAGCACGTGGCGGTGGAGTTCGTGCATCCGGTGATCGTCGGCAAGCGTGCGCTGCCCGCGATCTCGCTGACCGCCGACGTGGCCACGGTGACCGGGGTGGCGGCGCGGGACGGCATCGCGGAGATCTTCGCCCATCAGATCCGCTATCTGGCGGCGCCCGAGGACATTGCGCTCGGCATCTCCGCCGACGGCCACTGCGCGAGCGTCCAGGTCGGCCTCGATACGGCCAAGAGCAAGGGGCTGCTCACGATCGCGCTGGTCGGCGGGGACGGCGGCGTACTCGCGGCAGACCCGGCCGTCGACCACCTGCTCACCGCGCCATCCGCCGATCCGCGGATCGTCAAGGAGCTTCAGGTGACGATGTACCACCTGTTGTGGGAACTGGTGCACGTGTTCTTCGAGCAGCCGGGCGTGCTGGGCCCGGGGGTGGTCGCATGACGGCGCCCGCTGACCGCATGCCAGGCCAACCGTGTCCCCGCCGACCGTGCGGCGGCCGGGCCCGAGTGCTACGGCGAGGTCTGCATCACCTGCTCCGACACGGCCGTTGAAGTTACCGTCGTGCGTTTGCTGGAGGACGGCCTCGCCGTGGTTGATACTGGGCAGGGCGAGGAGGAAGTCAGCGTCGCCCTGGTGCCGGCTCGGGCCGGTGACACGATTCTCGTGCACGCCAAGGAAGCCATCGCCGTTGTGGGGAGATGACCCGATGACGCGGCAGGAAAGCCAGGACCGTGCGCGCGGGGATCAGGCGGCCAGCGGGGTGGAAGCGCTCTATCCCTTCCTGTACGCGGGCACGACGGACGTCTCCGCGGTCCTGGATCAGGTCCGGGCCTCCACCCTGGCCAAGATCGCCGAGATCGCCGAGCTGAGACGCACGATCAGTGACCGGGACGCGGAAAGGCTGGCCCGGTGCGCCGCCGACGTCGCGGCGCGGTTCGCGGCCGGGGGCCGGCTGTTCGCCTTCGGCAACGGCGGCAGCGCCACCGACGCCCAGCAGCTCGCCACCTTGTTCCTCAATCCCGCAGGCAACGGCGCCTGCAACGTGCCCAGCGCCGCCGACGCTGGCCGCCAGGCCCCGCCGCTTCCGGCATTCGGCCTGGCCAACGACACCTCCGTGGTCACCGCGCTGTGTAACGACATCGGCGTGGAGGTCGTCTTCGCCCGCCAGCTGGCGGCCTTCGGCACCCGGAACGACATCGCGGTCGGCCTGTCCACCAGCGGGAACTCCGGCAACCTGGTGCGGGCCTTTGAGGAAGCCAGCCGGCGGGGGATGCTCACCATCGGCCTGGCGGGCTACGACGGCGGCAGGATGGCCGAGCTGGACGTGATCGACTACCTGTTCGTGGCGCCGTCCTCGTCCGTGCACCGGATCCAGGAGGCGCAGACGACCATCTACCACGTGCTGTGGGAGCTCACCATCGACGCCCTGCGCCAGCCGGGCGGCCCGGCGGTGACACCGTGACCGGCCGCGTGCTGGTCGCCGGGGTCGGCAACATCTTTCTCGGCGACGACGGTTTCGGCTCGGAGGTCGCCCGCCGCCTGGCGTCCGCCGAGCTACCGGGCGCGGTGCGGGTCAAGGACTACGGCACCAGCGGCATGTACCTGGCGTACGACATCGCCGGCGGATACGAGACCACGATTCTCGTCGACGCGGCACCGCGTGGCGAGGCGCCCGGCACCGTGACCGTGCTGGAGATCGGCCCGCAGGACCGGGCCGGCCCACCGCGGCGAGGCGGCGAGACGGCCGGAGACGGCGACCCGCTGCCGGGCAGCGAGCTGTTCAACGCCCACGGCATGCAGCCCGACGTGGTGTTCGGCGTGCTGGACATGCTCGGGGCGCAGGCCGGCCGGATCCTGGTGGTCGGCTGCGAGCCCGCCAGCGTCGAGGAAGGCATGGGGCTCAGCGAGCCGGTGGCCGCCGCGGTCGACGCGGCCGTGCGCGTCGTGACGAGGCTGGCGGCGGA
This sequence comes from uncultured Actinomycetes bacterium, assembly GCA_963824545.1. Lineage (GTDB taxonomy): Bacteria > Actinomycetota > Actinomycetes > Streptosporangiales > Streptosporangiaceae > Bog-532. Next base: position 12,055 of record CAWGPP010000025.1, read on the forward strand.
GGCCACCGGCGCGGCCCAGAGCGTTGATCAATGAGGTTAGTAAGGAGATGGTCGTATGTGCCTCGGCATACCGGGTGAGGTGATCGCGGTCCTCCCGGACCAGCCGGATCTGGCCCGGGTCGACGTGAGCGGCGTCCGGCGGGTGATCAACATCGGCCTGCTCGCGGACGATCCGCCGGTGCCGGGGGAGTGGGTGCTGATCCACGTCGGTTTCGCGCTGTCCAAGATCGACGAATCCGAAGCGGAGGCGGCGCTGCAGTTCCTGGAGGGGATCGGCCAGGCCTACGCGGACGAGCTGGAAGCGCTCGCCGAATCACGGATCGAATAGAGGGGCGCGCGATGAAGTTCGTAGACGAATTCCGCGACGCGGACAAGGCGCACGCTCTCGCGGCGAAAATCGCGGCGCTGTGCGAGCCGGGGCGGCAGTACAAGCTGATGGAGGTGTGCGGCGGCCACACGCACACGATCTACAAGCACGGCCTCGAGGATTACCTGCCCGAATCGATCACCCTGGTGCACGGGCCCGGCTGCCCGGTGTGCGTGATCCCGATGGGCCGGGTGGACGACGCCATGGCGCTCGCGTCCGAGCCGGACGTGATCATGACGTCATTCGGCGACATGATGCGCGTGCCCGGCAGCCATGGCTCGTTCTTCGACGCCAAGGCGGCCGGGACCGACATCCGCATGGTGTACTCGCCGCTGGACTCGCTGAAGATCGCGCGGAACAACCCGGACAAGCGGGTCGTGTTCATGGCGATCGGCTTCGAGACCACGGCGCCCTCCACGGCCATGACGATCATGCGCGCGGCGGCCGAGGGCCTGCAGAATTTCGCCGTCTTCTGCAACCACGTCACGATCATCCCGGCCATCAAGGCCATCTTGGACTCCCCGGACCTGCGGCTGGACGGCTTCATCGGCCCGGGGCACGTGTCCACGGTGATCGGCTGCCGGCCGTATGAGTTCATCGCCCGGGAGTACGGCAAGCCGGTCGTGACCGCGGGCTTCGAGCCGCTGGACATCCTGCAGTCCATCTACATGCTCATGCTGCAGCTGTCGCAGGGCCGCTCGGAGGTGGAGAACCAGTACTCCCGGGTGGTTCCGTGGGACGGCAACCCCACCGCGCTGAAGGTCATCGGCGAGACGATGGAGCTGCGCCCGTACTTCGAGTGGCGCGGCCTCGGCTTCATCTCCCATTCCGCGCTGAGCGTCCGCGAGAAGTACGCCCAGTTCGACGCCGAACTGCTGTTCCACGTGCCCGGGGTGCGGGTCGCGGACCCCAAGGCGTGCCAGTGCGGTGAGGTGCTCAAGGGTGTGCTCAAGCCGTGGGAGTGCAAGGTGTTCGGCACCGCCTGCACGCCGGAGACGCCGATCGGCACCTGCATGGTCTCGCCGGAGGGCGCGTGCGCGGCCTACTACAACTACGGCCGGATGAACCGGCAGCGCGTGAAGGAAGCCGTGACCATCCAGGTGGGGCGGCCGTGACCGGCCCGCCCGGCGGGCCCGCCGACCTCGACGAGGCCGAGGGCACCGGTAGCCGGGGCGTCCCCCCAGCGGGCTGGATCGAGCAGGCGCTGCGCGAGCACGACGAGCACCACCAGCACGACGAGCACCACGAGCACGACCCGGTTCCCGACCGTGAGCAGCAGGTGCTCGACCGGATCGACCGCGCCCGCCGGCGCCGGCCCAAGGTCCGCGAGGAACGCATCACGATGTCGCACGGGGCGGGCGGGAAGGCGACGCACACCCTGATCGAAGCCATCTTCCTTGACGCGTTCCGTAACCCGCTGCTCGAACCGCTCGAGGACGCCGCGTCGCTGCAGGTCGGCACCGCGCGGGTCGCGCTCACCACGGATTCCTACGTGGTCTCGCCGCTGTTCTTCCCGGGCGGCGACATCGGCGATCTGGCCATCAACGGCACCGTCAACGACCTGGCCGTGAGCGGCGCCCGGCCGCTGTACCTGTCGGCCGGCTTCATCCTGGAGGAAGGCTTCCCGGTCGCCGACCTGAGCCGGATCGCCGGGTCCATGCACGACGCCGCGGCCGCCGCCGGCATCCAGGTGGTGACCGGCGACACCAAGGTCGTCCAGCGCGGCAAGGCCGACGGGTGCTACATCAACACCGCGGGCGTCGGCGTGCTGGACCGCGACGGTCGGCTCGGGGTGGCGTACGCGCAGCCGGGGGACGCGATCATCGTGTCCGGGCCGATCGGCGACCATGGGGTCACGATCATGCTGGCCCGCGGTGAGCTGGACATCGAAGCCGACGTCCAGTCCGACACCGCGCCGCTGAACGGGCTGGTGGCCGGGCTGCTCGACGCGGTGCCCGGGGTCCGCGCGATGCGCGACGCCACCCGGGGCGGCGTGGCCACCATCCTCAACGAGATCGCCAAGTCCGCCGACGTCGGGGTGCTGGTCACCGAGGAGGACATCCCGGTGCGGGCGGAGGTCCGCGGTGCCGCGGAACTGCTCGGCATCGACCCGATGTACGTGGCCTGCGAGGGCCGCCTGGTCGCCGTCGTGCCCGGGGATCAGGCGGATGCCGCGCTGGCCGCGCTGCACACGCACGCGCTCGGCGTGCAGGCCTCGGTCATCGGCCACGTCACCGACGGTCCGCCCGGCCTGGTCCACCTGAAAACCGCCTTCGGCGGCACGCGAATCGTCGACCTGCTGGTCGGCGACCCCCTGCCGCGCATCTGCTGACGGTCATGCACGAGCTCGCGATCGCGGAAGGGCTGGTCGACGCGGTGACCGAACGGCTGCCGGGCACGAAGATCGCCGAGGTCCGGCTGGAGATCGGCGCGCTGTCCGGGGTGGTGGCCGACTCCCTGCGGTTCTGCTTCGACCTGGCCACCGAGGGCACCACGCTGGAAGGTGCCTGCCTGCAGATCAGCGAGCCCGGGGTGCACTGCGAGTGCCGCACCTGCGGGGCGGCGTTCGCGCCGGACGATGCCATCCTGCTCTGCCCGTGCGGCAGCGCCGACGTCTCGGTGCTGTCCGGCCAGCAACTCACCATCACGTCCGTAAAGGTGGCCTGATCATGTGCGCGACGTGCGGCTGTTCCGATGAACAGGATGAACTGGGCGAGCTGGACCTGCTAGCGCTCGGGCATGACCATGATCACGACCATGACCATCGGCACGGGCACGACGGCGGCCGCGTCGTCACGCTCCAGCAGAAGATCCTGGCCAAGAACGACGACCTGGCGCAGGGTAACCGCGACTGGCTGCGCGAGCGCGGCATTCTCGCCCTCAACCTGATGAGCTCACCCGGTTCCGGCAAGACGACGCTGCTCGAGCGGACCAGCCACGACCTGGCCGGGACCGTGACCCTGTCGGTCATCGAAGGCGACCAGGAGACCGCGCTGGACGCCGACCGGATCCGCGCCGCGGGCTGCCGGGTGGTCCAGATCAACACCGGGGCGGGCTGCCACCTGGACGCGGCCATGGTCGGCCGGGCGCTCCGCACGCTGGACCCGCCCGCCGGATCCGCCGTGATGATCGAGAACGTCGGCAACCTGGTCTGCCCGGCCCTGTTCGACCTGGGCGAGACGGCCCGCGTGGTGCTGGCCTCGGTGACCGAAGGCACCGACAAGCCGCTCAAATACCCGCAGATGTTCCGCCGTGCCGATCTGGTTGTCATCACCAAGACCGACCTCGGCCCCTACGTCAACTTCGACGTCGGGGCGTTCGGTGAGTACATCGGCCAGGTCAGCCCGCGGGCCATGATAGCCAGCGTCTCCGCGGTGACCGGCTCCGGCCTGGGCGGCTGGTACGACTGGCTGACCAGCATGATCCCCGCGGCCGCGCGCTGACGGCCGCCTGCCCGGCTGAGGGCGGCCCGGAAGGCCCCGTTCATTAACGGCCCGGGCTGGCTCACTGCCGCATCCGTGCCGCCGCCGCTACGGCCTGCCCCAGGCTGATCCCGCCGTCGTTGCACGGCACCCGGGCGTGCGTGAGGACCCGGAAACCCCGTGCCTCCAGCCGGGCCACCGCCTCGCCCAGCACCGTGAGGTTCTGGAACACCCCGCCGGACAGCGCCACCGTCGCCAGCCCGTGGCGGTCGCGGAGGGCGGCACACGCTTCTTCGATCAGCCAGGCCACCCCGTGCTGGAAGCGGGCCGCGACGACGCGGCGTTCGGTACCCCGGGCCAGGTCCTCCGCCGCCTGCCGGATCAGGTCCGCGCCGGCCACTTGGAACGGCTCGCCGGGCGAGAGGCCGGCCCGGTAGCCGCCCCGTTCGCCGGGATCCGCGAGCTGTTCCAGCTCGATCGCGGCCTGGCCCTCGTAGTTGATCGTGTCGCGCACCCCGAGCAGCGCGGACACCGCGTCGAACAGGCGCCCGGCGCTGGAGGTGACCGGGGCGTTGATCCCCTTCCGCGCGAGCGTGCGCACGCTGTCCCAGCGGGCTTCGTTCCGCCGCATCACGCCGAGCGCGCCGGGCCGCCCGCCGCCGGGACCGCCGGGAAGGCCACCGGGGAACGCGGCGTCCAGGTACGCTGCGGCCATCCGCCACGGCTGCCGGACCGCGGCCGCGCCGCCCGGCATCGGTACCGGGGCCAGATGCCCGGCCCGGCGGAACGTGGCGAGATCGGCGATCAGGAACTCCCCGCCCCAGATCGTGCCGTCGGTGCCGTACCCGGTCCCGTCGAACGCGACCCCGATGACCGGGCCCTCTTCGCCGTTGTCGGCCAGGCAGGAGGCGATGTGCGCGTGATGGTGCTGGACCCCGGCCAGGTCCACCCCGTCCAGGTCGAGGGCGTACTTGGTGGACAGGTACTCCGGGTGCAGGTCGTACGCCACCACCTCCGGCTCGATGCCGAACAGCCGGCGGTAGTGAGCGATCCCCTCGGTGAAGGAGCGCAGCGTCTCGGCGTTCTCCAGGTCCCCGATGTGGTGGGACAGGAAGGCCCGGTTCCCCTTGGCCAGGCAGAACGTGTTCTTCAGCTCGGCCCCGCAGGCCAGCACAGGCCGCCGGAACGCGACCCGCACCGTAACCGGCTCCGGCACGTACCCGCGGGACCGCCGGAGCACCATTTCCCGGCCACCGAACGCTCTGGCCACGGAGTCATCCGTCCGGATGTGGATGGCGCGGTCATGGGTCAGGAAGGCGTCCGCGATGCCGCCCAGCCGCCGGTACGCGTCCCCGTCCCGGTACGCGATCGGCTCGTCGGAAACGTTGCCGCTGGTCAGGACGATGGGACCACCCACCGCGCGGAGCAGCAGATGGTGCAGCGGCGTGTACGGCAGCATGAGCCCCAGCTGGCGGTTACCCGGCGCCACGGCCTCCGCGACGGCGGGCCCCGTGCGCCCCGTTTCCGCCATTGGCCCGGGGCACGCTGCGCGTGCCGCCTGGTGCCGGCCGCCGTGGTCCACGCGTGGCAGCAGCACGATCGGCCGCCGCGCGCCGCTCAGCACGCGCGCCGCCACCTCGTCCACCTCGCACAGTTCCCGCGCCCCGGCCAGGTCCCGCACCATCACCGCGAACGGCTTGTCCTCGCGGTGCTTGCGTTCCCGCAGCGCCGCCGCGGCCTTCTCCGACGTCGCGGCCACGGCCAGGTGATAGCCGCCCAGCCCCTTGACCGCCAGGATGTTCCCGTCCCGCAGCAGCCCGGCCGCGATGGTCACCGGGTCACCGCCCGCCGTATCCGGGCCCGGGCCGGCCAGGGCCAGCGCCGGCCCGCACGCCGGGCAGCAGGTCGGCTCGGCGTGGAAGCGCCGGTTCCCGGGGTCGCCGTACTCGGCCGCGCACGCCGGGCACATCGCGAACCCGGCCATCGTGGTCCGGGCCCGGTCGTACGGGACGTCCCGGACGATCGTGAACCGCGGGCCGCAGTTCGTGCAGTTGATGAACGGGTAGCCGAACCGCCGGTCGGCCGGGTCGGCCAGCTCGCGCAGGCAGTCCGCGCAGGTCGCGGTGTCCGCCGACACCAGGGCCTGCCGCGCGCCCCCGGCCGCGCTGGCCACGATCGAGAAGCCCGCTCCGCCGTCCGGCGCCATCGGCCGGGTCCGGACCCGGTCGACCCGGGCCAGCGGCGGCGCGTCCCGCTCCAGCCGGCGCAGGAACTCGCCGATCGCCTCGCGCGTCCCCTCGACCTCGGCGAAAACCCCGTCGGCGTCGTTGCCGACGAAGCCGCGCAGGCTCAGCCCGGACGCCAGGGCGTACACGAACGGGCGGAAACCTACCCCCTGGACGATCCCCTCCACCCGGACGGCCGCCCGGACCCGTTCCGTCACCCTCCCAGTGTGGCCGGATGCCTGGTCAGGTTCCAGTGTGATCATCGTCCGGTGCGGGGTCCACCACCGGCGGCTGGGCGTCCGGCCCGGCGTCACCTGCTGCTGAACCGGGTGGGTCGCCATCCGGGCGGCCGCCCCCGTTGCCGCCGGGAATCGCCCGGCGCAGACCCGAACCGGAGCGAACGGCCGCGCTCCGCACCCGGGCGGACGGGCCGCCACGGGTTCGTACGGCACGGTGATGATCTGCGCGGCGGGCCGTGAACAGTTTTCTCAGCGCCGGGTCCTCGGCCGGATCGGCCAGCACCAGCACCTCGTCGCCCGCCTCCACCCGCGTATCCGAGCGCGCCGCCACCAGCCGCCCGTGCCGGATGATGAAGATCACCCAGATGTCGTCCCCGCACGGCAGGTCCGCGATCGAGACGCCCACGGCCGGCGCGCCCCGTGCTACGCGGAACCGGTGCAGCCCCTCCGGCTCCTCGCGGAAGCGCACGCCCAGGCTCCACGGTTCGGGGTCGACGGTCCGCAGCGGGACGTTCAGCCGCTGGGCGACCGACGGCACAAAGCCGCCCTGCACCACCACGGAAAAGGCCACCACCACAAAGATGATCTCGTAGCCCCGGCTGGCCCCGGCGACGCCGGAACCGACGATGAACGTGCCGAGCAGGACCGGGACCGCGCCCTTCAGCCCGGTCCAGAGCAGGAACAGCCGTTCCCCGCGTTTCAGCTGGATCGGCAGGGTGAGCACCCCGACGAACAGCGGCCGGATCACGAACGCCAGCAGCGCACCGAGCGCCAGCCCGATGCCCCAAGCGTTCCCGATGGGCAGGTCACGCAGCCGGACGGTCAGCCCCAGCATGACGAACGCGATGATCTCGGCCAGGCTGGCCAGCGAGGAGTGGAAGTGCGCGATCTCCCGCTTGTACGGCGCACGCTCGTCGCCGATCAGGATGCCGGCCGCGAAGACGGCCAGGAAGCCGGACCCGTGCGCCACCGTCGCCAGCCCGTAGATGGCCAACACCGCCGCCAGCGTGCGCAGCGCGTACAGCCCCTCGTTCGGCAGCGGGACCCGGCGCATGAACTCCAGCAGCAGCCAGCCGCCCGCGATCCCGATCCCGGCCCCGACGGCCATCTGCAGGGCGAACGTCACCGCGATGTGCCCGATCGCCGCGGCCGGGGAGCCGTTCGCGCCGAGCAGCGCGACCAGCAGGGCGATGCCGACCGGGTCGTTGGCCCCGGATTCGCCCTCCAGCATGACCCCGCTGCGCCCGCCGACCTCGCGCCGGCCCAGCACCGAGAACACCACGGCCGGGTCGGTGGGCGCCAGCGCCGTGCCGAGCAGCAGCGCGAGCCGCCAGCCGATCCCGAACAGGAAGTGCGCCGCCGTCGCGGCGACCCCCGCGGTCACGAACGTGCCCGCCACCCCGAGCCAGACGATCGCGCCGGCCGCGGGCCTGAACCGGCGCCACCCGATGTGCATGCCGCCGTCGAACAGGATGAAGGCGAGGGCGATGGTCACCACGCGCTGCACGGTGCTGCCGGACAGCCGGGCCAGGTTCGGGTAGAGGTCGGAGGCCACCGCGGCGAGCACGAGGAAGAAGGCCGGGGCCGGCACCCGCAGCCGCTCGCTCAGCCGGTTCGACAGCACCGCTGCCGTGCCGACGAGCCCGATGACCAGCACGACCAAGCCGAATGGCTCGATTCCGGTCATGGTGGCGCTCCCTGAGCAGGCAGACATGACGCCGACCAGACTTCCCGGCACCCCTCATGTCACCCTAACGGTCTGCCTACGCCCCGGTGCCGGACGGGTCCCCGCCAAAGGCTCCCAGCCGGGGGATTATGGTGGCTAGCCGTCCCGGCCGCCGCCGTCCCGGCTCGTCAGCTTCGCCGCCATGGCGACGACGGCCTAGCGGCGGCGGACGTCGTCCCGGTCGCACGCCTCGGCGATCGTACGGTCGCTCATCCGGTCGATCATGGCGGCCTGGTCGAGCAGCACCCGGCGCTGCCCCACGGTGGACGTCTCTTCCATGATCTTGGTCAAGGCCTCTAGCTGGCGGATCATCACCGCGGGCATGCCCGCCGCCGCCTGCCGGATCTTCTCGAAGGCGCGCTGTACGAGGCGCTCGTAGCCCGGCTGGGCCGCGATCACCCGGACAAAGCCCGCCCCGTCGCGGTGGACGCGGGCCGGGTGCCACCGATTAATGATCTTGCATAGGTTGTCGCCTAGCCAGTCGATGCACGTCAGCGCGGTGAAGGTCTCGTTGACGGCCGGTGACAGCGCGCGGATGGCGATCTCGGCCAGCTGGTCGATGCCGAAGGACACATCCTGGGTCAGGGTCCGGTGCGATCCGGTGATGTGCGCGCGCCCGAGTGCGTCACTGACGCGCGTCACGGCCTCGGGCGGCCACACCAGGGCGAACCGGTGCCCCTGCACGATGAAGTGGTCGGGCCGGTGGTCGAGGCTGATCACGGCGCCTGCCTCGGTGGCGAGCCGGACCAGGACGCGGTGCTGGATGAACTGGAGATAGCCGCTTTCCGGGGCCCGGACCACGCCGCCGCCCCTCTCCATCAGGGACAGCAGATCCACGGGTGCCGGACCCGCCTCCGGGTGGGGCGGCGATGTGTGCCCGCCGTCCGGGCCACCCTGGGCCTCGATCGCCTCGGACAGGTCACGCGCGATGCTGGCGATCACCCGTGGCAGCTGGATCGAGGCGGCGGTGTGGTCGATGAAGCAGATCAGGATGCCCAGGTCGGCCACCATGAGGGCGAGCGTGACGGTCACGCCGATGTGCGGCACGAAGTCTCCGTGCGACCCGGGGCCGATCGATACGAGGACCAGTACGGCATAGACGAACGTGGCCACGAAGGTCCCCAGTGTCAGCTGCGTGGCGCGATCCCGGATGAAGTTCCGCAGCATGCGCGGCCCGAACTGGGTGGACGCCAGGGTCAAGGTCACCAGGATGATCGAGAACACCACGCCTACGACCGTGATGACGGCGGCGCTGATGGCCGTCAGTATCTGCCGGGCACCGTCGGAGCTGCCGCTGATCACCCATGGCGGAATGCCGATCGCCCCCCGGTAGGCCGCTCGGTCCAGCAGCGTGGAACCCGCGAACAGCGCCACCGCCGCGACGACCTCGATGGCGGGAACCACCCAGAGGTTGGTGCGCAGTTCCTCGCGACGCCAGTGCGAGGTGAGGGCGGAAAGCGGTTCGCCGCGGTACATGGTGAGCTCCTGGGGCCATCGTCTGCCGACCAGGCTTCCCGGCTCACCACTGCGAATACTAGTGGGTGGGCCCGTTTAGTCGGGGTGGCCTTGGCTGGGGGCGTGGCCGGCTTGCCGGAGGAGTCTGGTGATCAGGGCGAGCGGTGGCCAGTTCCGGCGGCCGTGGCGGGTGATGGCGTACGACCGCAGCTCGACGTCTGGGTTGGTGAGGGGAAGGAATCGCACGCTGGGGCGTGTCGGGTAGCCGACCGGAAGCAGGCCGGCGCCCAGGCCGGCGGCGATCATGTCTTGCACGAGGTCGAGGCTGTCCGCCTGGTGGGTGATCCGGGGGGTGAACCGGGCCATGGCGGCCAGCGTGCGGATGACGTCCTCGTCCGCGGTGTTGCGCGAGTTGCCGATCCAGTCGTGGGTCCGGAAGCGGGCGAAGACGTGCAGCGTCGTGGCGTCGGGTGCGGCCTCGTCTGCGGGCACGCCGAGGCCCCAGCGCGCGGTCCACAGCGGCGTCCTGTGCAGGGCGGGGTCGACGGCCGCGGGCGCGAGGTTGTAGTCGTAGACGAGCGCCAGGTCTGCCTGGTCGGTGGCGAGCAGCTGCCGGGCCTCGGCGGGTTCGTGCTCGCGCACCAGCACCCGGACTCCGGGATGAGTGGCGGCGAGGCCGGTGATGACCGGCAGCAGGTACGCGCGGATTGCGGTGGCGAATCCGGCGACCCGCAGCGTGCCGTTGGGTTCCGCCTCCGGTCCCAGGTCGAGGCGTGCCGTCTCGACCGCCGCGAGGATCGTCACGGCGTGCTCGGCCAGCCGGCGTCCCGCCGGGGTGAGCCGGACCTGGCGCCCGGCCGGCTCGATCAGCGACGTGCCCACCTCGCGGGCGAGCACGGCGACCTGCTGCGACACCGTCGAGGTGGTGGTGCCGAGCGTGTCCGCGACCGCGCGCATGGAACCCAGCCTGGACAGTTCCACCAGCAACTCAAGCCGCCGCGTCTCCATGCGTCAATTGTTTAGCATTACTGGATGGATTATCAATATTTAACACGTGGACATGAACGGTTGGCGGACGCTGTACTGGAGCCATGAGCTCGCCAACGTACGCGTCCCGCCTGCCCGCCTTCCACCTGGACAGCGCCGGAGGCGGGACGATGATGGCGGTCGCGTCGATGTCTGGCGTCCAGCTCGGGCTGGCCCTGTCTGTCCACCTGTTCGACAGGCTCGGTCCGGTTGGGGTAGCCGGGCTGCGCCTCGCCTGGGCCGGCGTGCTCCTGCTTGTCCTCGTCCGGCCGCGGCTGCGCCACTTCACCCGCCGGGACCTGCTGGCCTGCGGCGTGCTCGGCGCGGTGACCAGCGGCCTGATGCTGCTGTTCACGCTCGCCATCGCGCGTATCCCGCTCGGCACGGCCAGCGCGCTTGAGTTCCTCGGCCCGCTGGCGGTGTCACTGTTCGGCCCCGGGCGCGGGCACGTGCGCTGGGCGGTCCCGGCAGCCGGCGGCGTCGTGCTGCTGACCCAGCCCTGGCACGGCGGCACCGACCTGGCCGGCCTCGCGTTCGCCCTCGGCGCGGCGCTCTGCTGGGCCGCCTATATCTTGCTGACCCAGCAGGTCGGCGACCGCGTCACCGGACTGAGCGGGCTGGCGATCTCCATGCCGGTGGCCGGGACGATCGCCATGCTCGCCGCCGCGCCTGCCCTGGGCCGGGTGACCTGGCAGCTGGCCGCCTTGATGCTTGGCCTGGCCGTGCTCCATCCGGTGGTGCCGTTCAGCCTGGAGTTCCTTGCCCTGCGGCGGCTCACCGCCAGCTCATTCGGCACCCTGATGAGCCTGGAGCCGGCCATCGCGCTGCTTGCCGGGGTGCTCGTGCTGGGGCAGGCCCCCGGCCCCGCCTCCGCCGTCGGCGTCATCCTGGTGGTCATCGCCGGCATCGGCGCCACCCGCGCCGGCGACCGCCAGCATCCGGCGGCTTCCCAGGCGGGCTTAGTGCACCGGGGTGGCACGATGAGCCGCATGAGGCTTTCCGCGCCGGAGGCCCGGCGCCGCCTGGCCGGCGCGCGGGTGGCCCGCCTGGCCACCGCCGCCGCCGGCGGCCGGCCGCACGTCGTCGCGGTCACCTTCGCCGTCGACGGTGACCTCATCTACACGGCGGTCGACCACAAGCCCAAGACGACCACCAACCTACGGCGGCTCCGCAACATCACCGAGAACCCGCAGGTCAGCCTGCTTGCCGACCATTACTCCGACGACTGGGCCACGCTCTGGTGGGCCCGCGCCGACGGCCGCGCGTCCATCCTCACCGGCGCGGCCGACATCGAGGGCCCCGTCGCCCTGCTGACCGCGCGCTATCCCCCGTACCAGGCCACCCCGCCCGAGGGCCCGGTGATCGCCATCACCGCGACCCGCTGGAGCGGCTGGTCCTTCACCTGACGCGCCAGCTCATCGGCCCCACCACCCCCGCCCGCCCCAGCTGATAACCCCGCCTTTGTATGCAGAGGCGCCTTTCCGTGCCCCCCGGTCGCGGCAGAGGTAACTCTGCATACAAAGGAAGGCGGCTACATCACGCGAAAGTTGGCGTCGAACTGAGAGACTGGCGAGGCCCAGGGTGAGTAGTCCAATTTTGAAGAAGACTTTGGCAGAAAGGGAGCTTGTGATGGCCGTTGAGGATCAGTCGCCCAAGGCGATCGCCCAGGAGACGACCATCAAGGATATCGAGCAGGCCAGGGAGGATCTGGCCCGCACCATTGACGCCATCACGGACAAGGTCAGCCCGGCCAGCGTCGCGCGGAGGACCGCAGGCACGCTGAGGCAGCGCGTGCAGTCGGTGGACCCGAAGCTGGCCGCGGCCGGCGCCGCCGTCGTGGTCGTAGGGGTGGCCGCCCTGATCGTCTGGCGCCGCCGCCGCTGAGCGCCGCCGCCGCTGAGCGCCGCCGCCGCTGAGCGCCGCCGCCGCTGAGCGCCGCCGCCCTGGGGGCCGTGGCGCGCCGTCACCGTTAATTTCCGCCGCCACGACGTCTAGCAACAGGATAGGGCCGGTCCCCGCCGTGCGGAGACCGGCCCGTCGCCGTCCCGCGCAGTGGGTCAGTCGCTCTCCTTGGTGAGCTCCTCGTACTCGGCGGGCGACAGCAGGCCCGGCGGCAGGTCGGCCTCGCCAGTGCCGGTGGCCAGCCGGACCTTGAACATCCAGCCCGCCCCGTAGGGGTCAGCGTTGACCAGGCCGGGATCGTCTTCCAGATCCGCGTTGATGTCGGTGACCTCGCCGTCCACCGGCGAGTACAGATCGCTGACGGACTTGGTGGACTCGACCTCGCCGCACGGCTCCTCGGCGGTGACGGCGGCACCCTCGGCGGGCAGCGACACGTAGACCACATCACCCAGCGAGCGGGCGGCGAAATCGGTGATGCCGACCGTCGCGGTCGGGCCGTCCACGGCTACCCATTCATGTTCTGCTGTGTAGCGCAGCTCGGCAGGAACGCTCATGCTCGTGATCTCCTGTAAAAAGGCAGGTCAGTAGGGTCAGCGGGTTCCGCCCGGCCCCTGATGTCGACGGCCAGGGCGGGCTTCGGGTCGCGGATGGCGGCCGGCTCCAGGTACACCATCGCGATGGGTATGCCCAGAGTTGGTGAGGAAGCACCGCTCGTCACGATGCCGCATTCCCGCCCGTTGGCCAGGACCGCGTAACCGTGCCGGGGTACCCGGCGGGTGGTGAGGGTGAGACCGGTGAGAACCTTCCGCGGCTCAGCCGTGGCCCGCTCGGCGAGCGCCGCGGCGCCCACAAAGCCGTCCGGCTTCTCCAACTTGACCACTCGCCCCAGTCCAGCGTCATACGGCGTTACGTCCGGGCCGAGTTCGTTGCCATAGAGCGGCATCCCGGCCTCGAGCCGGAGCGTATCGCGTGCGGCCAGCCCCGCGGGTACCACCCCGGCCGCTTTCCCCGCGCTAGCCAGCGCGTTCCAGATCGGTTCGGCGTCGTCCGGCCGGCTGAAGATCTCGAAGCCGTCTTCCCCCGTGTAGCCGGTACGCGCCAGCCAGGCCGGGCGTCCCGCCACCGAACCGCGGCAGCCGGCGTAGTACTTCAGCCCGCTCAGGTCCACGTCAGTCAGCGGGGCGAGGATGCCGGCCGCCTCCGGCCCCTGGATGGCGATGAGCGCGTAGTCGCCGGTCTGGTCGTCGATCCTGGCGTCGAATCCGGCCGACCGGCGGCGCAGTTCGGCGCCGACCACCGCGGTGTTCGAGGCGTTCGCGACGACGAGGAACTCCTGGTCGCCGGTCCGGTAGACCACCAGGTCGTCGACGACGCCGCCATCCTCGGCGCACATCATCGTGTACCTGGCCCGGCCCGGCGCCAGCGCCGACAGCTGCCCGGTCAGCGCGTGATCGAGGGCCGCGGCGGCGTCCGGCCCGCCGACCGCGATCTCCCCCATGTGGGATAGGTCGAACAGGCCGGCCGCCCGCCGGACGGCGAGATGCTCGGCGGTCTCGCTGCCGTAGCGCAGCGGCATGAGCCAGCCGGCGAAACCGGTCAGCGTGGCCCCGAGCTCCTGGTGAACCGGCAGCAGAGGCGTCGGGCGCGGCGCGCCCGGCGATCCGGGCGGATTCGATGATGATCCTGGCACGTCCGAATGGTATGCCGGTCCCATGGAACTTCTCACGGACGACCAGATCACGGCCGAACTTTCCCAGTCGCCCGGCTGGGCTCTCGAAGGCGCCGAGATCACCTGCACGGTCACGCGGGGCGACTTCAAGGACGCGATGTTCTTCGTGGGCGCGGTGGCGTACCTGGCCGAGGAGGCCAACCACCATCCCGACATCCTCATCCGGTGGAACAAGGTGACGCTGACCCTGTCGACACATTCGGCGGGCGGCCTCACCGCCGCCGACTTCAGCATGGCCCGTCTCATCTCGGGCCTGGCCTGACCGCCCGGGCCCAGCAGGCCGCCGTCCCGCCCGTCGGGCGCAAGGGCGGAGCATGCGCCGGTCCGGGAGCCGTTGCGGTCCACGGGCGGATAAGCTCATCATTCCGTGAGCGGAAAGGCGCTGAACGCGCGATCACGGCCGTACGCCTGGCGCGGGAACCGGGCCGGGAAACCCTCTCGCTCCACCAGCGGGCGCGGCCTGCCCGTCGTTCTCCCCGCCCTGGCCGCGGCTCTGGTCCTGGTCGCCGGATGCTCAGGGACGCCGGCCGCTGCGCCGCAGCCGGGCGCCACCGCCTCGCCCGGTTCCACCGCGTCCGCCGTCCCGGCCAGGGGCGTGATCCGCCTGGTCGTCTCGCCCGGGCCGGTACAGAACGGGAACGTCGATCCGAAGGTCGACTGGGTGACGCCGTTCGAGCGGCAGACCGGCTGCCTGGTCGTGCTGAAGAACGCCAGTACCGACGCGCAGGCCGTCAACGACGTCAACCGGGGCACCGGCCGGTCCTACTACGACGGCGTCCTCGGCTCGCCGGAGGTGCTCGGGCAGCTCGCCGCGGCCAAAGCGCTCCAGCCGCTGAACGTCCAGCGCATCGCCGGCTACGCCGCGCTCAGCCCAAGGCTCCGCGGCGCGGCGAGCGAGCTGTTTGGCGGCCAGGTCTACGGGATGCCCTACAGCTGGGATTCCTACGTCACCGGTTACGACGCCGGAAAGGTGCGGCCGGCGCCGCAGGGCTGGAGCGCACTGTTCGCGCCGGCCTCGGCGGCGCAGTACGCGGGGAAGATCACCCTGCCGGACTCCCCGGTGACGCTCGCGCTGGCGGCGCTGTACCTGAAGTCGGCCCGGCCTTCCCTGGGCATTTCTGACCCCTTCGAGCTGACCAAGCCCCAGCTGGCCGCGGCGGTGCAGGCGGTCAGCGCGGTCCGGCCGAGCGTGGGGACGTTCTGGAACCAGGACAGCGTGGTCGTCGGGCAGCTGGGGGACGGCCAGGATCTGCTCGGCGCGGTTCTCAGCCACCAGATCGTGGAGATGTCGCGGGCCGGCCTGCCGACGGCGGGCGTCCCGTCGCCGACGGAAGCCGCGAGGCCGGGGACCGCGGTCGGTGAGGTGCTGTCCTGGATGGTGACGTCCAAGGCGCCGGAGACCGACTGCATGTACCGCTGGCTGTCGTGGTCGGCGTCGGCGTCGGTGCAGGAGCGCGTCTCCGCCTGGACGGCCAACGCGCCGGCGAATCCGGCGGCCTGCCGCGGGCCTGCCGCCGCCAATTGCACCGAGTTCCACGAGAGCAGCCTGGCCGCCGCGCGCAACATCGTGTTCGACCACCTGCCGGTGAGCGACTGCGGCACCGGGCAGACCGGGTGCACCGGCTACGCGCAGTGGCAGACCGACTGGCGGCACCTCACCGGCGAGGCGGCCGCCGCCGGCTGACGCCCTGAGCGGGCGCGCCTGAGCAGGCGTTCCTGCCGCCGTCGGCTGACACCCTGGGTTGGCGCCCCGGCCCGGCCGGTACCAGCGTGTTCGTGACACTGGTCGCCCTCCGGACTGGGACGGGTCAGAATAGGTCCGTGGAAGCTTCCGGAGGCGGCGCGGCCGCCCACCGCACCCGGCCGCGCGATGTCGTCATCCTTGGCTCAACCGGGTCCATCGGTACCCAGGCCCTCGACGTCATCCGGCGCAATCCGGCCCGGTTCCGGGTGATGGGGCTGGCGGCCGGGGGCGGCAATCCCGCTCTGCTCGCCCAGCAGGCCATCGAGTTCGGGGTGCCGTCGGTCGCGGTCGCCCGGCCGAGCGCGCTGGCCGACGTCCGGGCCGCCCTCGCCGCGGAAACGGCCAGGATCCCGCCGACGTCCGGGGCCGCCTCCCCCCTCCCCGAGGTGCTGGCCGGCCCGGACGCGGTGCCCGCCGCTGCGGCGTGGCCGTGTGACGTCGTGCTGAACGGCGTCACCGGCGCTGTCGGCCTCGCCGCGACGATCGCGGCCCTGGACGCGGGGCGTACCCTCGCGCTGGCCAACAAGGAATCGCTCATCACCGGCGGATCGCTGGTCACCCAGCGGGCGGCGCCCGGCCAGATCGTCCCGGTCGACTCCGAGCACTCCACGATCGCGCAGTGCCTGCGCGGCGGCGCCCCGGAGGAGGTCCGCCGGCTCGTGCTCACCGCGAGCGGGGGCCCGTTCCGGGGCTGGAGCCGGGACCGGCTGGCCATGGTCACGCCCGAGCAGGCGCTGGCCCACCCCACCTGGAACATGGGACCGTCGAACACGCTGAACAGCGCGACGCTGGTCAACAAGGGCCTGGAACTGATCGAGGCGCATCTGCTGTTCGGCGTCGGCCTGGACCGCATCGCCGTTGTGGTCCACCCGCAGTCGATCGTGCACTCGATGGTCGAGTACACCGACGGCGCGACAATCGCGATGGCCAGCCCGCCGGACATGCGGCTGCCCATCGCGCTGGCCATGGCCTGGCCGGACCGGGTTCCGGACGCGGCCCCCGCCCTGGACTGGTCGAAGGCGGCCACCTGGACCTTTGAGCCCCTCGACGAGAAGGCGTTCCCCGCTGTGCGGCTAGCTCGTGCGGCGGCCGCCGCCGGTGGCACCGCGCCGGCCGTCTACAACGCCGCGAACGAGGAGTGCCTGGACGCCTTTATGGCCGGAAAGATCCCTTTCACCGGGATCGTCGACACGGTGTCGCGGGTAATCTCGGAACATGACGCGTCCCGGGGCGGCGCTGCCACCCTGGAAGACGTGCTCGCGATCGACCGGTGGGCACGGTCGCGGGCACGCGAGCTGAACAACGCCAGCTGAACATCGCCAGCTGAAAGACGCCAGCTGAAAGACGAGGAGAGACAGCGTGAGAGCCGAGCGCCGGCGAGCGGAGCAGGAGACACTGTGAGCCTGCTGGGCTGGGTCATCTTCGTCGTCGCCCTTCTTTTCTCCGTCATGCTGCACGAGACCGGGCACTTCGTCACGGCCAAGAAGTTCGGCATGAAGGTGACCCAGTACTTCGTGGGCTTCGGCACCACGCTCTGGTCCACGAAGCGGGGCGAGACCGAATACGGGATCAAGGTACTGCCGCTCGGCGGTTTCGTGAAGATCACCGGGATGACCTCGATGGACGAGGTGGACCCGGCCGATGAGCCGCGCTCGTTCCGCCGGCATCCGGCCTGGCAGCGCCTGGTCGTGCTGTTCGCGGGGTCGTTCATGCACTTCGTCCTGGCCTTCGTGCTGCTGTTCCTGGTCGCCGGGGCGATCGGCCTGGAAACCAGCAGCAGCACCGCCTCCCAGCTGGGCATCAGCTCCTGCGTGCCGGCCAACGCCAAGGCGTACGACGCCGGCACCTGCACCGCCTCCGACCGGCCGTCCCCAGCCAAGGCGGCCGGCCTGAAGGCGGGCGACACGATCGTCTCCTTCGACGGCAAAGCGGTCAGCACCTGGACCGCGCTGGGTGACGTCATCCGCGCCACCCCGGTCGGCCGCAGCGTCCCGGTCGTGGTCGAGCGCAACGGGCACCGGCTGACCCTGCACGTCACGCTGACCAAGGTCAGCGGGGTGCCTAGCTCCTACCTGGGCATCGAGGAAGCCACCAACTTCCAGCGGTACAACCCGGTGCGGTCGGTCACCTACGCGGGCTCGACGTTCGGGCAGGTGCTGACCGGGTTGGCCAAGGAGATCGGCAGCCTGCCGTCGGCCATCCCGCACCTGTTCGCCAAGAACCGCGGCAGCACGGCCGCGGGGCAGGTCACCAGCGTCGTGGGCGCGGGCGAGATCACCGGCGACGTGGTGTCGGCCAACGTCGGCTGGCAGGTCAAGATCGACTACGTGCTCCTGATCATGGCCTCGCTGAATATCTTTGTGGGCGCGTTCAACCTGCTCCCGCTGCTGCCGCTGGATGGCGGGCACATCGCGGTCGTGATCTTCGAGCGGGTGCGGGCCTGGTTCGCCCGGCTGCGCGGCCGGTCCGACCCCGGCCTGGTCGACATGACCAAGCTGGTGCCGTTGAGCATGGGGGTGTTCGCGATCCTCGTGTTTTTCGGGCTGATCCTGATCCTGGCCGACCTCGTGAACCCGATCCAGCTCACCTAGCGATGCGCGGCGGGTGCACGGCGCGCGAAGATGGGGGGAAGGGTCTGTGACGCGAGCGTCATGCAAGACCGGTGTGCTGTGCGTGATGGCAGGCTGGTCTTGAGACACTGGTAACCGGGCAGCAAGAAGCCGGGCTCCGGGGGCACGCCAAGCCCGGCCCGCTGGACACCGCCGGGCCGCCCAGCCTGGCCGTAGGGTCACCGGACTAACTGATCGGATGGGGAAGATGAGCATTGACCTCGGTCTGCCGGAGACGCCGCCCAGGCCGCTTGCCGAGCGCAGGGTCTCGCGGCAGGTCATGGTGGGGTCCGTGCCGGTAGGCGGGGGCGCGCCCGTCTCGGTTCAGTCGATGGCGACCACGCTGACCGCCGACGTGAACGCCACGCTGCAGCAGATCGCCGAGCTCACCGCGTCCGGCTGCCAGATCGTCCGGGTGGCCGTTCCGTCCCAGGACGACGCGGACGCGCTGCCGGCGATCGCCAGGAAGTCCCAGATCCCGGTGATCGCGGACATCCACTTCCAGCCGAAGTACGTGTTCGCCGCCATCGACGCCGGATGCGCGGCGGTCCGGGTGAACCCGGGCAACATCAAGGCGTTCGACGACAAGGTGGGCGAGATCGCGCGGGCCGCCAAGGACGCCGGGATCCCGATCCGGATCGGCGTCAACGCCGGGTCCCTGGACAAGCGCCTGATGGCCAAGTACGGCAAGGCGACCCCCGAGGCGCTGGTGGAATCGGCGCTGTGGGAATGCTCCCTGTTCGAGGAGCACGACTTCCGCGACATCAAGATCTCGGTAAAGCACCATGACCCGGTGGTCATGATCAACGCCTACCGGCTGCTCGCCGGGAAGTGCGACTACCCGCTGCACCTTGGGGTGACCGAGGCCGGCCCCACCTTCCAGGGCACGATCAAGTCGGCGGTCGCGTTCGGTGCGCTGCTGGCCGAGGGCATCGGCGACACCATCCGCGTCTCGCTGTCCGCCCCGCCGGTGGAAGAGGTCAAGGTCGGGATCGGCATCTTGGAGTCCCTCGGCCTGCGGCAGCGCGGCTTGGAGATCGTGTCCTGCCCGTCCTGCGGGCGGGCTCAGGTCGACGTCTACAAGCTGGCCGACGAGGTGACCGCCGGGCTCGAGGGCATGGAAGTCCCGCTGCGGGTGGCCGTCATGGGCTGCGTCGTCAACGGTCCCGGCGAGGCGCGTGAAGCCGACCTCGGCGTTGCCTCGGGCAACGGCAAGGGGCAGATCTTCGTTCGCGGCAAGGTGATCGCCACGGTGCCCGAGTCCAAGATCGTGGAAACCCTCATCGAGGAGGCCATGCGCCTCGCCGAGGAAGAGGGCCTCCCCGACGGTGCCCCCTCCGTGAGTGTCAGCCCGGGGGGATGACTGAGTCAGCCCGGGGGGATGACCCCCCGGACCCCCCCACGTGCGCTTCGCGCCCCGCTGTGGTACCTCGCCGACACACCGGCCACTCGCCGGGCCGCAAGGGCCCGGCTCGCTGGGCCGGTAACGAGCGCCTCGCCGTAGCTGTCCCTCTTACGGGCAGAGTTTTAGCAGTATTTGCCCAAAACTCTGCCCGTTGTGGCTCAGCCGCGGGCGGCCCGGACCGCAGGCATGCCTTCGGCCACGATGATCTCGCCGACCTTCTCGGACGCCGACTCGCGGATGCCGGAAGGAAGCTCGTCATCGGTCACCAGGACGTCAACCTCGTCGAGGCTCGCAAACGAACTCAGGCTGACCAGGCCCCACTTGGTGTGGTCGGCGACGACCACCACGCGCCGGGCCAGCTTGATGAATGTGCGGTTCGTTTCCGATTCGGCCAGATTGGGTGTGGTGAGCCCGGCGTCGGTGTCGATGCCGTGGCAGCCGAGGAACAGCGTGTCGAAGTGCAGGGACCGGACGGTCAAGTCGGCAACCGGACCGACCAGCGCGTCCGAAGGAGTGCGGATTCCCCCGGTCAGGATGACCGAGGTGTGCGATCCGTTCGTGGGCCGCGCACTGCTGAACAAGTTCATCACGCGCAGCGAGTTGGTCACGATCGTCAGTCCGGGAACGTCGAGGAGGCACTGGGCCAGCGCGAACGTCGTAGTGCCGGCGGACAGGGCGATTGCGGTGCCGGGCTTGACCAGACTGGCCGCTGCCCTCCCGATCGCTGCCTTTTCCGGCTGCTCAAGCACGAGTTTGGCCTCGAAGCCGGGCTCGTGACTGCTGGTTGGTGTTCCGGGCAGGACCGCTCCGCCGTGAACCTTTTCGATCAGGCCGTCTCTCGCGAGGGCCTCCAGGTCTCGGCGGACGGTCATATCCGAGACTCCGAGTTGCTGGGTAAGATCACTGACCCTTGCGCTGCCGTCGCTGCGGACAGCCTGGAGGATCAGCGACTGCCGATGCCGGGCAAGCATCCGTAGCCTCCTCTTTCATGCGGAGAAGCCGCCGGGCCCGTGCCCCGGTGACGTTCAGGTCCGCCATCCGTCTTCTCTGAGACGTTCATATTCGCTGTTCGGTTCCGGTTGCGGCTGTCGGATGCGCAGAGTGACCACATACCGAGCTGAGAGCGAACAAGGTTCGCCGCTGGCACACTCATTGTGAACCCCCCGGGACCGGAAATGTCCTCTTCTGAGGATAACGACTCGTGACGGCGATGAATCCTGTGCCATCGCCGCCGGAACCCCCCTCCCGGCCGCGCAATTACTGTGCGAAGTTAAGCGATTATCTTCTGACAACAGTTTGAATGTAGTCACATTGTCTCTGAACATCCTCTGAAGTAACAGAGTGCAAGCTCAAAACATCCTCAGGCGGCGTGACCACCGCCCCGGAGGGCTACCAGCATCCCTCGGAGGGTTACGAGTGTCACTGCTCGGCGTGGCGATTGTGTTTCTCGTTCGTTGCCAAACAGTTATTTGTTAGCGCTAACATCCTGATAATGTTCAACTCTGTTATAAGTGAGGCAGAGATTGCATCGTGGTTACGTTGAGCTGTCTGGGCCTCATGCGCATCGTGAATACGTTGTGCCCAGTCAGCCAGCACGCCAATCAGCGTCCCGGCGCGCGACGCCCCAGGTCAGGCGCGGCGCGTCCGGCCCTGGGTGGGTCACGCCCCGGTTCCGGGGTGCATCCTGCGCCCACGAGATTCACGGCGCGCCCGCGACGCCGGGGGCGGTCTTCTCCCGAACCGCCGGACATATGCTTTCTGGCCAGTCTGCCCCGCGGGAGCCAGGAACGCCACTCCGCCCTGACCTGCGGCCGCCGGTCCGGCCCATGAGCCGTCCCAGCCGCCGCCCGGCGCCCGGATCCAGCCTGCAGCCCGGGGCGAATCCGGCCAACCCAGGGCTTGCGTGGTGCCTTGACATGCAATCATGAGCGGCTTTAGCGTCTACGGCGTTCCGTCGGGCTTGGGCCTATCCCGATACCGGCTGCGAATCACTGATAAGCCGCGCCGCACAAACGCGCGGGGCCGGGGAGCGGAAGCTTTTTCCGCCCATGCCAAGACTTCGCCGGAAAACGCTGTCAACCCAGCGGGTCCGCCTCGGGACAGTGAGTGTCCCGAGACAATTCCATGGAGGTCCAGATGAAAGAAAAAGGCGACCCTGTCGTCGACGAGGCGATAGAGACCCTCAACATGCAGGACGGGCCCGCGCGCCGCAAGCTGCTCAAGGGCGCCGGGCTGTTCAGCGCGACGGCGGCCGCCTCGGCGCTGATCTCGGCCTGCACCTCGTCGTCGAGCACCAGCGCGGGCACCGCCAAGTCCACGGCGGGCAACTTCCCGAGCACGCCCAAGTGGCAGTTCTGGTTCGTTAACCACGTCACGACAAACCCGTTCTTTACCCCGACCCAGTACGGCCTGGCCGATGCCGCGGCGCTGCTCGGCCTGCCCACGCCAAAGTGGGGCGGCTCGGAAACCTCGAACATCTCGCAGATGACGAACTACATGAGCACCGCGACCTCCGCAAAAGCGGACGGAATTGCCGTGGCGGTCATCGACGCGAATGCGTTTACGTCGCCGGTGAAAACTGCCATGGATGCCGGAATCCCGGTGCTTTCGTACAACGCGGATGGCACGTTCGTGAACGGCCAGCCCAAGATCGGGACCAACCGACTGGCCTACGTCGGGCAGGCGCTGTACATCTCCGGCCAGCAGATGGGCAACCAGATCGCGCAGCTCATCCCGGGCGGCGGGGAGATCGTCATCTTCATCGCCACCCCCGGTACCGGCAACATCCAGCCGCGATACGACGGCGCCGCCTCGGTGCTGAACGGCAAGGGCTTCACCATCCACGAGGTGGCCACCGGCGCGGGTACGGCTCAGGAGCTGCCGGCGGAGAAGGCGTACCTGCTCGGCCACAAGAGCATCAAGGGTGCCTTCGCGGTGGACGCGGGGTCGACCGAGTTCCTTGGTCCCGCGCTGCAGAGCGCGGGCATCAAGGTCCCGTCCGGCGGGTTCGACACGCTGGGCAACACGCTGTCCAACATCTCCAGCGGCCTGATGGACTTCACCATCTACCAGGACCCGTACCTGCAGGGCTTCCTGCCAGTGTTGTACATGTACCTGTTCAACATTTCGGGCGGCACGATTGCCCCCCCGAACACCGACACGGGCCTCACGGTCATCACCAAGGACAACGTCAAGCCATACCAGGAAT
Source organism: uncultured Actinomycetes bacterium (assembly GCA_963824545.1). Taxonomy (GTDB): domain Bacteria; phylum Actinomycetota; class Actinomycetes; order Streptosporangiales; family Streptosporangiaceae; genus Bog-532. Next base: position 35,112 of record CAWGPP010000025.1, read on the forward strand.
CCAGCCGGTTCCAGGGCTCCACGACGGCGCAGAAGTACATCCCGCGGCCATCTGGTGCGATCCACAACCCGCTGGCGACTACCAGCACCTGATATCGGGCGGCTGACGGCAGGCGCGCCCATCCGCACCGCGGGTGAGCCGCCTGCCGGCGGGGCCGGCCCGGCCCGCCGCCCGGGCCGGCGATGGGTGTAAGACTGATTTGCGGAGTCCGGCGGAGCGCCAGGCCCCATTGGGCCAGCGGCTTTGCGGGCTCCAGACCTCACGTGCGCGACGGCCCGGGACCGCGTAGGACCGGCGTAGAGAACGGAAGAGGAAAGTGAGCGAAGCCGTAGAGAACAGGGCTGATAGTCCAGGTGGGCCTCCGGGCGAGGTCCGCGGGCCCGGGGCATTCAGCTTCGTCAGAAGCGGCGGCTCGGCGTTCCTGCGCCAGCGCGAGGCGACCGTCCTGGTCGTCACTGTTGCGCTCATCATCTACTTCGCGCTCGCTTCCCCCAACTTCCTCAGCAAGTCCAACCTCATCACCTGGTTGTCGAATGACGCGGCACCCATCATCATCATCGCGATCGGCGAAGTCCTGCTGCTGATCTGTGGCGAGATCGACCTGTCGGTCGGGTTCGTCTACACGCTCTCGCCGTTCCTCATGCACTACCTGATCGATTTCTACGGGTTCCCCGCCATCCTGGCCATCATCATCTGCCTGATCATGGGGCTTGCGGTGGGCTGGGTGAACGCCTTCCTCACCGTCACGGTCGGGCTGCCGTCGTTCATCACTACGCTGGGCACCGGGTTCGTCCTGCTGGGCCTGGTCTATACGACGTCACATGCGCAGCCCGCTCCCGTCCCGGCCAAGGCGGAGGGCATCGCGCACTGGATTGGCAGCTACGCCTGGTCCGAGATCGTCTGGGCCGTCGTCCTGGTGGCCATCTTCCACGTCGTGCTCACCCGGACCCGGTGGGGCCTGCACACCGTCGCGGTCGGCGGCAACCTGCTCGGCGCGCAGGAGGCGGGCATCAAGGTCCACCGGATCAAGTACGGCAACTTCATGATCACCGCTCTGCTCGGCGCGTTCGTCGGCCTGCAGGTGGGGTTCCAGACGAACACGATCGACCCGACGGCGGGCGGCTACCAGCCCATGTTCTACGCCGTGACCGCCGCGGTCATCGGCGGCACGGCCATGCTCGGCGGGGTGGGCACGATCCTGGGCGCGTTCCTCGGCGCGATCGTGCTGGCCACCCTGACCGACGGGTTCAGCATCATCGGCATCAGCGCCAACCCGCTGGACATCATCTTCGGTGGCGCGATCCTCATCGCCATGATCGCGAACGTGCAGCTGGCCAGGCTGCGGGAAGCGGGACGAAGCTAATGACCACGACCACCCCCGAGGGCGCCGCGGCGAGCGCGCCGGCTGGCGACGACATCCTGCGCGTCGAGCACATCTCCAAGCGGTACGGAGCGGTGACCGCCCTGACCGACGTGAACATGCACCTGGGCCGCGGCGAGGTGCTCGGCCTGCTCGGCGACAACGGCGCCGGCAAGTCGACGCTGCTCAAGATCCTCTGCGGTTTCCAGCCGGCCACCACAGGCCGGATCCTGCTCGAGGGCCAGGAGATCGTCTTCAAGAGCGTCGACCACGCCCGGTCACTGGGCATCAACGCGGTCTACCAGGACCTGGCGCTCGTCAACCAGCTCACCGTGTACCACAACATGTTCCTCAACCGGGAGCAGATCAACGGGCCGCTGCTGAACAACCGGTCCATGCGCCGGCTGGCCAAGGAGCACCTGGACGAGATGGGGATCAGGATCCCGTCCGTCAACGTCGAGGTGGCCAAGCTGTCCGGCGGGCAGCGCCAGGCGATCGCCGTGGCCCGCTCGGTCTACTCCAACCCGAAGATCCTGCTGCTGGACGAGCCGCTGGCGGCGATGGGCGTCAAGGAGGGCGCCATCATCCTGGACCTGGTCCGGGAGCTTAAGGAGCAGGGCAGCGTCTCGATCATCATCATCGCGCACAACTACGGCCAGGTACTCGAGGTGTGCGACCGGGTGAACCTCATCCAGCACGGCGAGATCACCGTGGATAAGCGCAGCTCGGACACTTCCGTCACGGAGCTCACCGAGATGGTCGTGGCCGAGTACCGCAAGGCACTGCAGGAACGCCAGCGGCTCGGCGAGCACCCGCGCCTCTCCTCCTCGTGACGGTCCCGCCGGAGGGCGCGCCCGCCGGGCGCGCCTCCCGGGACGGGACGCGTCTCGCGGCGGTGGCTTCCGCACCGGTTCCGTTCGGGCAAGATGGCTGACATGCCGCTGTCCCGCCGGATTCGTATTGCTCGTGGTGCCCGCTGGGCCCGCGGGGCTCACCGTGCTCGCCCCGCCGTGACCGTGACCGCCGCCCTGTCCGCGGCCGCCGCCATCGCCCTGGCGGGCTGCACGTCAGGCTCGCCGGGTGGGGGCAGCTCGCCGGGGACCGGCGGCAGCGCCGGGAACTCGGCGAACGGCAGCACGACGTCGGCCCCGCTGCGGTGGAGTTCGTGCTCCCTGAGCGGCGTCCAGGGCGTACCGATGAAGTGCGCGAACCTGCAGGTGCCGCTCAACTACGCCGATCCCGGCGGCCGGAAGATCACGCTCGCGCTCTCCGAAGTCGCCGCGACCGCCCCGGCCGGCCAGCAGCAGGGTGACCTGCTGGTCAACCCGGGCGGTCCCGGTGCGAGCGGCCGGTCGCTGGCCGCGGCCGTGGCCCAGGGCCTGGACCCGAACGTGGCCGCCGACTACAACATCATCGGCTTCGATCCGCGCGGCGTGGGCGCCTCGGTGCCCGCGCTGCACTGCGAGCCGGATTTCTTCTCCGGGGTCCGGGCGAACTACATCCCCGCCAATGCCGCCGCCGAGCAGGCTCTGATCAACCGGGCCAAGGCGTACGCGGCCGGCTGCGAGCAGCGATTCGGCTGGCTGCTGCCGTACATGACGACGGCGGACGTGGCCAGGGACCTCGATTCCATCCGGGTCGCGCTGCGCCAGCAGAAGATCAACTACTACGCCTTCTCCTACGGGACCTACCTCGGCCAGGTCTACGCGACGATGTTCCCGAGCCGGGTGCGCCGTATGGTGCTCGACAGCACGGTGGACCCGCAGGGAGTGTGGTACCAGGACAACATCGACCAGGACTACGCCTTCCAGGGCCGGATGCAGGCGTTCTTCGGCTGGGTCGCGCAATACGACAGCTCCTACCACCTGGGCTCTACCGCCGCGCAGGTCCAGCAGGCGTGGTACAAGGCCAGGAACCGGCTGGCCGCGCACCCCATCAGCGGCCCGTCCGGCCCGCTCATCGGCGCCGATGAACTCGATGACACGTTCCTGCTCGGCGGGTACGACAACACCCTCTGGCCCGGCCTGGCCCAGGCGCTGTCCGCGTACCTGGTGCAGAATTCCGCCACCGCGATGATCAGCCAGTACGAGCAGAACGGCGTGCAGAACGAGAACGAGTTCGCCGTCTACAACGCCGTGCAGTGCTCGGACGTGAACTGGCCGCGCAACTGGGCCAAGTGGAACAGTGACACCGAGCAGGTCTACAAGACCGCGCCCTACCAGGCCTGGGACAACGCCTGGTACAACGCCGCCTGCGCGTTCTGGCCGGTCAAAGGGCCCGCCCAGCCAATGAAGATCGGGGCCAGCGGGCTGCCGGGCATCCTCATGCTGCAGGGCACGCTGGACGCCGCCACGCCGTACGCCGGGGCGCAGGACGCCCAGAAGGACCTGCCCACCGCGCGGATGGTCGTGGTCCAGGGCGGCGGCAACCACGGGCAGTCGCTGGAGAGCCCGGCGGACAGCTGCGTGCAGAGCTACCTCAACAACTACCTGGCCAGCGGTGCGCTGCCCGGGCAGCCGGGACTGGTCAACGCCACCTGCGCGCCCGTCGCTGACCCGACTCCGGCCGGCTGACCGTCACGTGCAATGTCGGTCCGTGATTATTGAGCTGGGCATCGGCTGACATAGCAGCGCCCGGCCCGGCTACCCTGGAGTAGTGCTCCGCGTGAAACCGGTGCGGCCCGGGCCGCTGCGGATACTCGACGATCGCGACCGCGACGAGGTGCTCGGCCTGTGCGACCGGGAGCCGGTGACGAACGTCTTCGTCGGCGCCCGGGTCCACGCCGTGGGCCTGAACCCCGCCCGGCTGGGCGCCCAGATCTGGGGACACTATTCCGGCAGCCGGCTGACGTCCCTGTGCTACGCGGGCGCCAACCTGGTCCCGGTGGCCGCAACTCCCGACGCCATCATCGCTTTTGCGGACCGGGCCCGGGCGCAGGGCCGCCGCTGCTCGTCGCTGGTCGGCCCGGAGCCGGACGTGTCGATGCTGTGGCGGCTGCTCCAGCCGCACTGGGGGCTGCCCCGCGACGTCCGCGCGGTGCAGCCGGTGCTGTCGATGTCCGGGCCGCCCGCGTGCGCGCCGGACCCCCTCGTCCGCCGGGTGCGGCCTGACGAGCTGAACATCCTGATGCCGGCGTGCATTGCCATGTTCACCGAGGAGGTCGGCGTCTCGCCGACGGCCGGTGACGGCGGGGCCACCTACCGGGCGCGGGTGTCGGAGCTCATCCGGGCCGGGCGCGCCTTCGCCCGGATCGAGAACGGCCGGGTCGTCTTCAAGGCGGAGATCGGCTCGGTCACCCCGCACGCCTGCCAGGTGCAGGGCGTCTGGGTCGATCCCACGCGCCGCGGCGAGGGCCTGGCGTCGGCCGGGATGGCCGCGGTCGTGCTGGAGGCGCAGCGGAGCATCGCCCCCGTCGTGTCGCTGTACGTGAACGACTTCAACGCCCCGGCCAGGGCCGCGTATCGCCGCGTCGGCTTCTCCCAGGTCGGAACGTTCATGTCCGTGTTGTTCTGACTGTGCTGGCCCAGGGGGGCGACCCCCCGGAACCCCCCGCTGCGCTCCGCGCCCCGCGGTGGTACATCGCCGACAGTGCTGGTCCGGGGGGCGACCCCCCGGACCCCCCGGATGCGCTCCGCGCCCCGCGGTGGTACTTCGCCGACACACCGGCGCTCGCCGGGCCTGAAGGCCCGGCTCGCTGGCCGGTAACGAGCGCCTCGCCGCAGCCCGCTGCGGTTCCCGCCGTAGAACGGCGGTGGTTAGTCGCGGTCGCGGATTTCGCGGAGGTGCTCGATCACGTCGGCGTAGCCCTCGCGCAGCGCGGCGAGCTGGCCGTCGCTCAGCAGGCTGATGAAGTGCCGGCGCACGCTCTCCACGTGGGACGGGGCGACCCGCTCGATCGTGGCCAGCCCCGCGTCGGTCAGCACCGCGTACAGCCCGCGCTTGTCGCCGGGGCAGGAGTCACGGCGCACCAGGCCGTTGTTCTCCATCCGGGTGATCTGGTGGGACAGGCGGCTGCGGGACTGCGCCGTGGCGTCGGCCAGGTCGGTCATCCGCAGCTGGTGGTCGGGCGCTTCGGACAGCACGACCAGGATCTCGTAATCGTTGATGCTCAGCCCGAACGGATGCAGGTCCCGGTCGAGCTGCCTGCTCAGCAACTTGCTCGTGGCCAGGTGGGCGCGCCAGGCTTCCTGCTCTTCGCGCGTCAGCCAGTGCGGCTGCCCGGCGGCCGCAGCCTCCGGGCAGCCGTCCACGCCGCTGGCGTCCGGCTCTGTCTCCAGCGTCCCCATAGGGGGAAACTTACCCTGGACCGCCGTCGATTCAGACAGAGCTGACCGCCTCCTCGTAGTCCAGGCGCGGCGCCCGGCCGAACCAGGCGCCGTCACCGGGCTTGCCGATGTTGACCACCGCGAGCACGGAATGGCGCCCGTCGCCGAAGAATTCGGCGTTGATGCCGTCCGCGTCGAAGCCGGTCATCGGGCCTGCGGCCAGTCCGGCCGCGCGGACGCCGAGGATGAAGTACCCCATCTGCAGCGTCGCGTTGAAGCGCGCGGACGCGGCCCGCTTCTGCTCGTCGGCGAAGGCGTCCCTGGCGCCCGGCCGGTGCGGGACGAGCTTGGGCAGGTTTTCGTGGAAGTCGAGGTCGGCGGCGAGGATCGCGACCAGGGGGGCGGCCGCGGTCTTCGGCTTGTTGCCGTCGGACAGGTACTTGATCAGGCGCTCGCGTGCTTCCGGCGAGCGCACCAGGACGATCCGCAGCGGCTGCTGGTTCATCGAGGTGGGCGCGTACTTCACCAGGTCGTAGATGGCGCGGACCTGCTCGTCGCTGACCGGCTCATCGGTGAAGGTGCTGGCGGTGCGGGCCTCGCGGAAGAGCAGGTCCTGAGCCTCATCGCTGAGGGCGAGCCCGCTGCCCGGCCCGGCGAAAGTCGTCGTCATCCCCCACATCCCTTCTGGGTGTCATGCATTGTCGTCATCGGGGCCGCCGCTCGCGCGACGGCAACCGTGACAACTTATATGAATCTTCAAGTATTCCGCTGGCCGGAGTGCCGGAAATAGGATGACCGCGCCGGTAAGAGGACGGTTACTGCTGCGTAGCATGACACGATCAGGGGGTGCCACTCGACATCGAACGAGCTACGACCAGCGCGGATCTCCGCGCGCACAATCTGGCACGCCTGTTGCGGGCGGTGCACGACGGCGGCGGCGCGCGCACGCGGGCCGAGCTCACCCGTCAGCTCAGCCTGGCCCGCGGTACGGCCACCGTGCTGGTGCGGGACCTGGCTGACCGTAACCTCATCGAGGAGCTTCAGATGCAGGTCGGCGAGGCCGTGCACCGGTCCCGCGGCCGCCCGACCGGGGTGCCATCGCCGCACCCGGACGGCCCCGTCGCCCTGGCCGTCGACCTGCGCGACGATTCGTTTTCTGCCGCTTCCTTCGAGCTCACCGGGCGCGGCCACATGCTGGAGCGCCGGGAGCGCGAGTCGGCCTCGGGCGAGGACCTGCTGCGGAGCCTCGCCCAGCAGCTGGCCGTGCACCGGGCGAGCCTGGGGCGGCGCCTGATCGGGATCGGCGTGGCCGTGCCGTCCCCGGTCAGCCAGGGCCGCATGGTGCAGCCCGGGCTGGGCGCCTGGGACGGGGTGAACCTGTCGCAGATGCTGGGCCCGGGACCCGGCGGGAACGTGCCCGTCCTGGTGGGCAACGACGCGCGGCTGGCCGGCCTGGCCGAGGCGAGGCGCGGTGGCCTCCGGGATATGGCGGTCGTGCTGCACCTGCACCTGGCCACCGGCGTGGGCGGGGTGCTGCTGTCCGGCGGCGTTCCGCTGACCGGCGCGCACGGTGCGGCGGGGGAGTTCGGCCACCTGCCGCTCAGCGGCGGCACCGAATCGTGCCGGTGCGGCTCCGTAGGCTGCTGGGAACTGGATGCGGGCAGCCACGGCCTGCTGCGCCGGGCCGGCCAGCCCGAGGAGGGGGACCGGATGGAACGTGCCCTCGGGGTCATCAGGGACGCCCGGCACGACCCGTCCTGCGCCCGCGCCCTGGACGAGGTGGCCGGCGCGCTGGGCCGCGGCATGGGCTCGCTGGTCAACGCGCACGACCCGGAAGCGATCGGCCTGTCCGGCCTGGGCCCCGACATCTACCAGGCCGCTCCCGGCGCCGTCCGGGCCGGGTACACCTCGACCATGATGCGGTTCCGCCGGGACGCGCCGCCGCCGCTGATTCCGTCCCGGCTCGGCGGCCTGGGCGTGCTCACCGGGGCGGCGGAGCTCGTCTTCGACGCCTTCCTGACCCCGCGCGGCCTGACGTCCTGGCCCGTCACCCTCTCCGCCTCAGCCTCGGCCTCCGCCCCCGTCGCCTGACGCCTCCGGTGGCCGCGGACCCCCGGGGAAGGTGGCGTACGTGGTCAGCGGGCGCGTCCGGTCATGTCCGGGCGCAGCGCGCGACAGCAGTCCCCGCACCGCGACGCGCAAAAGCCAGACACCTTGACGTGGCACGCTGCCCCCCGGGCCGACTTATCACTCAATGTAACGGGATGATCGTCGACAGCATCTTCGGGGGCCAGGATGCGGCATGTCGCCAACTCTGTGCAACATATGGTGGCTAAAAGTGATAAGTTGGGGCGCAGAAAGTTGGGGCGCAGAAAAAGGCGCAGAATAATCAGATGACTCGCGGCGGGATCGCTGGTAAGTTCTCGCTTCTTGCGCCTACCCGCACCCCGAAGGAGTTTCCGGCATGCCCGCGGTCAGCCAGGCGGCAGGAGAACCGCCCGATACCGCCCCCGACACCTCCGGTTCCGGCCCTGGTCCCGGCGTCGCCATCCTGGCCGCCGAGCGTTCCTACCTGGTCGATTCCCGGGAGTTCCTCCAGCTCATGCGCGAGGGCGTCCTGTCGCTGAAGGCGCTGGGCGGCGATCCGGTCTCTGAGGAGTACCTCAAGGCGGAGCTGTTCCACCGCGCCGAAGCCCTCAAGGATCTCCCTGACACGCCGTTGTTCTTCGGCCGCCTCGACTACGGGGCCGCGGGCCCCGCAGACGCGGACCGGGACGAGATGCGGCCACACGGCGAATCGTTCCACATCGGCCGGCGGCACGTGCATGACCCGGCCGGCCACCCGGTCGTCATCGACTGGCGCGCCCCGGTTTCCCGGCCGTTCTACCGTGCCAGCCGGGCCCATCCGATGGGGCTCGCGCTGCGCCGCCGGTTCGGGTTTTCCGGCGGCGACCTTACCGCCTTCGAAGACGAGCAGTTCCCGGCCAGCCCGGACAGGGGCCGCCCGGACACAGACGGCCCCGATGCGGACAGCACCGGGGTGCCCGCCGCCGGGGCCGGGCCGGCCGCGGCCGAGCCGGTCAGCCGGCTGCTGATCGAGGAGATCGAACGGCCCCGGTCCGGACCGATGCGCGACATCGTGGCGACCATTCAGCCCGAGCAGGACGACATCGTGCGCGCCGACGTCGGCCAGACGGTCTGCGTCCAGGGCGCCCCGGGCACCGGCAAGACCGCGGTCGGCCTGCACCGCGTCGCCTACCTGCTCTATGCGTACAAGGAACGGGTGGCCCGCCGCGGCGTTCTGGTCATCGGGCCGAACCGGGCTTTCCTGGCCTACATCCGCAACGTGCTGCCGGCCCTGGGCGAGATCGACGTCAGCCAGGTGACGGTCACCGAGCTGGCCGCCTCCGTCCCGGTCCGCGGCCAGGACAGCGTCCCGGCCGCCCGGGTCAAGGGGGACGCCCGGATGGCCGCCGTGCTGCGCCGGGCCCTCTGGGCTCATCTGGCCGAGCCGTCCGGCGCGCTGGTGCTGCCGCGCGGCTCGCGGCGCTGGCGGGTATCCGCCTCCGGCCTGGCCGGGCTGGCCGCGGAGCTGCGGGCGCGCGGCCTGCGGTACGGAGCCGGCCGGGACCTGCTAGCGCACCGGATCGCGCACGTCATCCTGACCCAGATGGAAGAGGCGGGGGAGTCCTGCGACGACCGGACCCACAACGCGGTCCGGCGGACCCGGCCGGTCCGCGCCGCCGTCGACGCGATCTGGCCGAAGGTCAACCCGGTCCGCCTGGTGTTCGGCCTGCTCTCCGACCCGGGCACGCTCCGGGCCGCGGCCGCGGGCATCCTGGACGAGACCGAGCAGCGCGCCGTCTGCTGGGAGAAGCCGCCCCGCGGCCCCGGGTCGGCGCGCTGGTCACCCGCCGACGTGGTGCTCATCGACGAGGCGCGCGACCTGATCCAGCGCACGGCCAGCCTGAGCCACGTGGTGGTGGACGAGGCGCAGGATCTGTCCCCGATGGAGTGCCGCGCGATCGGCCGCCGGTGCTCCACCGGGGCCGCCACCGTGCTCGGCGACCTGGCCCAGGGCACCACCCCGTGGGCCACCGCGAGCTGGGCGGACCTGCTCGGTCACCTCGGCAAGCCCGAGGCCGAGCTGCGGGTGCTCCGTACCGGGTACCGGGTGCCCCGGCAGATTCTCGACTACGCCAGCCGGCTGCTGCTCCGCATCGCGCCCGACCTGTCACCGGCGGCGTCCCTGCGCGAGGACCCCGGGGCGCTGGACATCATCGCCGTGGACGCCGGGAGCGTGCCCAGGCGGCTGGCCGCGGTGTGCGCCGACGCCGCCGCCCTGGTTGGCTCGGTGGCCGTCATCGCCGCCGATCAGCACGTGCCGGAGCTGTCCCGGTCGCTGACCAGGCACGGCGTGCCGCATGGCGTGCTGGACGGTGCCGACGCGGCCCAGCGCCTCACCCTGGTGCCGGTCACGCTGGCCAAGGGACTCGAGTTCGACCACGTGATCGTGGTCGAGCCCGCGGCGATCGCCGGGGCCGAGGCGCGCGGCCTGCAGCGGCTGTACGTGGCGCTCACCCGGGCGGTCTCCCGGCTGACGATCCTGCACGCGGAGCCCCTGCCTGATCTGCTCCGCTGAACCGGTCACGGACCCTCCGCCGCGGAACCGGCCACGGACCGGACCGCTGCCGCTGAACCAGGGCGCCCCGCGCTCCGTTCGTCAGAGTAAGGAACACGCCACTCGCGGTAGCGCACCACGAGTGGCCGTTTCCCGGCAGATGGGAAGTTCCGGGAATTTTCCCCATCCACGTTGCAGCAGCAGGGTGACGGCGGCATTCTGGAATGCGCTGACACGCTCAGCAGCGATATGTATACCAGGAGTGACGGAGTGATGACGGTCGAAGCTCAGCGGATGCGCGAGGCAAGCGAGGTACAGCTCGAAAACCTCGAGAAACTGGGCGAGGAACTCACCCGGCGCGGCATGCAGGTCCGCCTGGTGCTGCCCCCCGGCCGGGTTCCCAGTTTGTACGTGGTGAACCCCCAGGCCCGGGCGCTCGAAGAACACATTTACACCGGTTGCGGCAGCGACGGCAGCTGGTGGTTCTGGTGGTCCTGGGCCGAGCGCATCTCGGCGACCGAGGACCTGGACGCAGCGGCCGGCGCGATCGTGCGCGTCCTGGCCAGCCATCCGTCCGCCTGAACGCGCAGACCTCCGCCCGCCGGGATACCTCAACGCGGCCATCAGGGATCCCGCAGGACGCTGGCCCGCAGCCCGGGGAAGGCGGTCGTGCTGCCCCGCCAGAACGCGGCGCGGATGGCCGCCGCCTGCATCTGCTGCGCGCCGAAGGCCCGCAGCGCCATCTCATCCTGGCCGACCAGACCCACGTAGGCCGTGACCAGGCCGTTCTCCAGCATCGTGGCCAGTGAAACGGCCGCCGCCGCGCTGGTCACCGGGAACGGCGGCCGGTACGCGACCGGGGCCGCGGCCGGCTGTGCGCCGCGCCTGGTGATCATGTCCGACAGGGTGGCAGCGGCGATGCGATGCACGGTCCAGTCCTGCCGGGCGGCACTCAGCTGCCCGCCACTGAGCTGGGCTCCTGCCAGGCCGTAACCGTAGACGGCCGCATTCTCGGCCGACAGCGCTGCCTGGAGCACCGCGATGTCCGGCGCCGCCGCGGCCCGTACCGATGTGCCCATCCCGGTCAGCCGCCCGCCGGGGTCAGCGAGGACAGCGCCACCGCGTGCGTCGCCTCCGAGGCCGCGATGCTCGCCAGCAGCTGGGCCAGGGACGGGGTCGCCGTGCCCAGCCGTCCCAGCTGCGCGGCCGCGGCGCCGCGCTCGGCGTCGGCGAGCAGGGCGATGGCCGCGCGGGTGGACGCGGGCCGGCCGGTCGGAGACGGCGACGGTGACGGGACTGGGGTCGCCCTGACGTGCGGCGGGATGATCAGGCGGCTCCTCAGCTGAGCCAGGTGTTCGTCGTGCTGCGTACGGAACGGCCGCAGCACGGCCGCCAGCTCCGGATAGGCGGCGGTCACGCGGGCGTACGCGTCGGCCAGGCCCTGTTCGGCGGTGATCGCGGCCCGCAGCGTGCGCACGCTGGGCGACGGCCCCGGCGGCGGCGCGAGCAGGTCGGGGACGCCGCAGGAGGCGGTCGCGGCGACCGGCACCGCCATCGCGGACACGGCGAGCACACGGCGCCGTGAGAGGGCCCGCGTGGCCGCCAGCCATTCCGTCACTGCCCGGTAACCTCCGACCATCCGGCCACGTGCGTCGTTCCGCCACCGTGAGTCCCCCGCTCTGAGGCCTCACCCGGGCACACCACCCGGCCGGCGGGGCCGTCGCACGGCCCCGCCTGAGGGCATAAGGATGCCATGCCGAACGGCGTGGCCAGGACGGTCGTCCGGGCCAGGGCCCGGCCGCGCGGGCCGCCCGCGACGGCGCCGGCGCGCCGTTCGCGGAGGCCGCCGCGCCGATGAAAAGCAGCCGATCGGGCCGGCTGCGGATAGGCTAGATCACACAACGGAACAGTGCAGGTCATGGGCGTGAAGGAGGCCGTGATGCCAGGTGGGTCCCGTCACGTTCCGGCTCGTCCGGGGCGCGCGGCCGGACGTTCTCCCGCTCGTAAGCAGGGCAAGGCACCCTCCGGGCGGGGCAGCGCTACCCCGGGAAGCGCGGCCGCGGACAGTGCCACCACGGGCGGCGGGGTGGCCGCGCGCGAGGCGGCCGCGCCCGACAGCAGCACCATCACCAGGGTGGCCGAGCCCGTCGTGCACGCGCTGGGCATGGATCTCGAGTCGGTCAAGGTGACAACGGCCGGGCGGCGCAGGCTGCTCCGGGTGGTGGTGGACAGCGACCGCGGGGTGAGCCTCGACGACGCCGCGCTGGCCAACCGGGAGCTGTCGGCCAAGCTCGACGCCGCGGACGTCATGGGGGATATGCCGTACACGCTGGAGGTCTCCTCGCCGGGCGTGGACCGTCCGCTTACCCAGCCGCGGCACTGGCAGCGAGCGGTGGGCCGCCTGGTCCGCGTCCCGCTGACGCCCTCCGGTGCCGGGCACGCCAGGACACCGGCCGCCCCGGGCAAGTCCGCGCCGGGCAAGGCCGGCTCCGTCCAGGGCCGGGTGGTGGCCGCCGACGCGGCCGAGGTCACCCTGGACATCGACGGCCAGCACCGGCGGTTCGGCTACGCCACCCTCGGTGCCGGGGCCGTCCAGATCGAATTCGGCCGGCCCGAGGAGCCGGCCGCGGAGGACGCGCCGGACCGGCGGGAGCCTGAATCACGGGGACCGGGAGGGCAGCCCGATGGACATTGATCTCAGCGCCCTCCGGATGCTGGAGAGCGAAAAAGACATCTCGATGGACACCTCGGTCAAGGCGATCGAAGACGCCTTGCTCGTGGCTTACCACCGGACCGACGGCGCCGCCCAGGCGGCCCGCGTTCAGGTGGACAGGAAGACCGGCCACGTGACCGTGTGGGCCACCGAGGCGGCCACCGAAGGGGCGCCCGGCCGCGAGTACGACGACACGCCGGACGGATTCGGCCGGATCGCCGCCACCACGGCACGCCAGGTGATCCTGCAGCGACTGCGGGACGTCGAGGACGAGATGACCTTCGGGGAGTACGCGGGCCGCGAAGGCGACATCGTCGCCGGGGTGATCCAGCAAGGCAAGGATCCGCGTGCGGTCCTGGTGGACCTCGGGAAGGTGGAGGCGGTGCTGCCGCCCGCGGAACAGGTTCCCGGTGAGCAGTACCTGCACGGCGAGCGGATCCGGTGCTACGTGCTGCACGTGCGCAAGGGACACCGCGGACCGTCCGTCACGCTGTCGCGCACCCACCGCAACCTGGTGAAGAAGCTGTTCGCGCTCGAGGTGCCGGAGATCGCCAGCGGAGCCGTGGATATCGTCGCGATCGCCCGCGAGGCCGGTCACCGCACCAAGATCGCGGTCCGGTCGAATCAGCCGGGCGTCAACGCCAAGGGCGCCTGCATCGGCCCCATGGGCAGCCGCGTCCGGAACGTCATGGCCGAGTTGCACGGCGAAAAAATTGACATCGTGGATTATTCCGACGATCCCGCGTGTTTCGTAGCTAACGCCCTGTCACCCGCCCGGGTGACGGCCGTGCACGTGATCGACGCCGATGCCCGCGTCGCGCAGGTAATCGTCCCCGACTACCAGCTTTCGCTGGCCATCGGCAAGGAAGGCCAGAATGCCCGGCTCGCCGCCCGCCTCACCGGCTGGCGCATCGACATCAGGTCCGATGCCCAGCCTGGCGGGCCCAGTGGGCCTGGTGGTTCCGGTGCTGCCAGCGGGGCTGCTGGGGCTGGTGCATCCAGGACGCCCAGTGCGCCCGGTGCGGGTGCCCCCGCCGCCCGCCGTGCGGTCGGGGAGCCCGGCGCCGCGGACGCGCCGGCACGATAGAGTGACACACGGAGCGGCCGCGCCATCCACGCGGGCCGCGCGGGGCGTGCCTCCGGTGCGGACCTGCGTGGGCTGCCGGGAGCGTTCGGCCAAAACCAGCTTGCTCCGCCTCGTCGCGGCCGGGGACCATCTGGTCCCTGACCCCGGGGCGCGGCTGCCCGGCCGTGGTGCGTACCTGCACCGCAGTCAGGAATGCCTGAAACTTGCGCAGCGCCGGCGGGCGTTCGTGCGTGCCCTGCGCACGCCGGGACCGCTCAGTGCCGCGCAGGTGAGCGAGTATCTCGGGAGCCAGCCCGCGGGTTCGTCGCCGGCGGCGGCTCACGAAAAACCAAAGAATCGGTAAAGCGGCACTCTGGAGGCACGCACAGGCGAGGCATAGCATGAGGGCGAGAGCCAGAGCCGTTGGCGGTTCTGGACGTTCCCTCGGGACGTCACGTCCTCCGGTTCGCCATATCCCGGCGAACCGGGCACAGTGAAAGGCAAGAACGGCAACCTGTCGGGAAAGCAGGTCGAGACAGCGATGAGCGCTCGATGAGCACAAGGCGATGAACACCACAGGCTGACGTCGGCCCGGAGCACGCTCTGCCCCGGACTGGCGGGAAAGTCCGGGTACAAAAGGTCCGGGAGTCCGGGCCGGGTAGAGGAGCGTAGTGGCGAAGGTCCGGGTTTACGAACTCGCGAAAGAGTTCGGTGTTGAGAGCAAGACCGTGATGGTCAAGCTCCAGGAAATGGGTGAGTTCGTACGTTCGGCGTCCTCGACGATCGAGGCGCCGGTCGTGCGCAGGCTCAAGGAAGCTTTCGGCCCCGAAGGGGGCAAGCAGGGACAAGGCGCCGGGCGTGCCGGTAGTGGCTCCGCCGCGCCGCGCCCCGGCCGGCCCGGCGGCGCACCCGCCGGCAACGGGCAGCCCGGTAGTGGGCAGTCCGGCAACGGGCAGGGTAACCGCGGCGGTATCCGCCCGGGTGCCCCGCAGCCCGCGGCGGCCGGCCCAGCGTCCCCGGCTGCGGCCGGCCCCGCGGCGGCGTCGGCTGGCGGCGCCGTGCCGGGCGGCCAGACCGGTGGCCAGACCGAGGTGCCGCGCGCTGCGGCGGCCCCGGCCGCTCCGGCGCGCCCGGCCCCCCGGCCGGTCCCGCAGGTACCGGGTTCATCCCGCCCGGACGGGCCGGATGGGACCGCGGCGCCGCACGGCGGCACCGCCGCCCCGCAGGGCGGGACCACAGCGCCGCAGGGCGGGACCACAGCGCCGCAGGGCGGGACCACAGCGCCGCACGGCGGGACCGGCGCGCCGCGCCCGTCAGTACCCCGCCCCCCGGTGCCTCCGGTACCGCAGGGCGGCCGCGGTGGCCAGCCCGCCGGTCAGGGCGGCCAGCGGCCGGGCGGCAGCCCGCGCCCGGGCCCCCGGCCCAGCGGCGGCCAGCGCCCCGGCCCCCGGCCGGGCAACAATCCGTTCAGCTCCACGCCGACCGGCATGGGATCGACTCCGCCCGCGCCCGGCCGTCCTGCGCCCGCGGGCCAGCCGGGGCACGGTACCGGCGCCCCGGCCGGGCGGCCAGGCGGCCAGACCGGGCGACCGGGCACCCCGCCCGGTGGTCCCCGGCCCGGCCCCGGGCGTGGCCAGGGTCGTCCTGGCGGTCCGGGCGGTCCCGGTGACGGCCCGCGTCCGGGTGGCCCGCGCCCAGGTGGTCCCCGTCCCAGCCCAATGAACATGCCGTCCCGCCCGGCCTCCTCCGGCCCGGGCCGTAGTGGCGGTCCCGGCGGCCGTGGCGCGCCTGCGGGCGGCCGCGGTGGTCCCGGTGCGGGCGCAGGCGCCCGTCCGGGTGGCGGTGGCCGTCCCGGTGGTGCGGGCCGTCCCGGTGCTGGCGGCGGCGCCGGCGGCGCCGGTGCTGGCGGCGGTGCGCGTCCCGGCATGGGTGCCCCGGCGCGTCCCGGTGGCGGTGGCCGGGGCCGGAGTGGCACGCAGGGAGCCTTCGGGCGTCCCGGCGGCCGTCCGTCCCGTGGCCGGAAGTCGAAGAAGCAGCGGCGCCAGGAGTTCGACAACATGCAGGCGCCGTCGATCGGCGGCGTGCAGGTTCCGCGCGGCAACGGGCAGGTCATCCGGCTGTCGCGGGGCGCGTCGCTGAGCGATTTCGCCGACAAGATCGGGGCCAACCCGGCCTCACTGGTCCAGGTCATGTTCCACCTCGGTGAGATGGTGACCGCGACCCAGTCGGTCAACGATGAGACGCTGCAGCTGCTCGGGGCCGAGCTCAACTACAACGTGCAGGTGGTCTCGCCCGAGGAGGAAGACCGCGAGCTGCTCGAATCGTTCGACATCGAGTTCGGTGAGGACGAGGGTGGCGACTCCGACCTGGTGGCCAGGCCGCCGGTGGTGACCGTGATGGGTCACGTCGACCACGGCAAGACCAAGCTGCTCGACGCGATCCGGCACGCCAACGTGGTGGCGCGCGAAGCGGGTGGCATCACCCAGCACATCGGTGCCTACCAGGTGACCACCGAGGTGGACAACACCGAGCGAAGCATCACCTTCATCGACACCCCGGGCCACGAGGCGTTCACCGCCATGCGGGCCCGCGGCGCCGAGACCACCGACCTGGTGGTGCTCGTGGTGGCCGCCGACGATGGCGTCAAGCCGCAGACCACCGAGGCGCTCAACCACGCGCAGGCCGCCGGGGTGCCGATCGTGGTGGCGGTGAACAAGGTCGACAAGGAGGGCGCCGACCCGCAGCGAGTGCGGGCCCAGCTCACCGAGTACGGCCTGGTGGCCGAGGAGTTCGGCGGCGATACCCAGTTCGTGGACGTCTCGGCCACGAAGCGGATCGGTCTCGACAGCCTGCTTGAGGCGATCATCCTGACCGCCGACGCCTCGCTGGACCTGCGGGCCAACCCGGCGCAGGACGGGCAGGGCGTCGCGATCGAGGCGCACCTTGACAAGGGCCGCGGCCCGGTGGCGACCGTGCTGGTGCAGCGCGGCACGCTGCACGTCGGCGACTCGATCGTCTGCGGTGAGGCCTTTGGCCGCGTCCGCGCGATGCTGGACGAGAACGGCAACCCGGTCAACGAGGCCCCGCCGTCCCGCCCGGTGCAGGTGCTCGGCCTGACGGCCGTTCCCGGCGCCGGTGACAACTTCCTGGTGGTCTCCGACGACCGGATGGCCCGGCAGATTGCCGAGCGCCGGGAGGCACGCGAGCGCAGCGCGCAGTTCGCCTCGCGGCGGCGGCGCGTCACGCTCGAGGACCTCGAGTCGGCGCTCAAGGCCGGCGAGCGTGAAGAGCTCCTGCTCATCATCAAGGGTGACGTCTCCGGTTCGGTGGAGGCCCTGGAGGATGCGCTGCTCAAGATCGACGTCGGCGAGGAGGTCGGCCTGCGCGTGATCGGTCGCGGTGTCGGCGCGATCACCCAGGACGATGTCAACCTGGCCATCGCCTCCGACGCGGTGATCATCGGCTTCAACGTCCGGCCCGCGGGCCGGGCGGGTGAGCTGGCTCAGCGCGAGGGCGTGGACATCCGCTACTACTCGATCATCTACCAGGCGATCGACGAAGTGGAAGCCGCGCTCAAGGGCATGCTCAAGCCGGAGTTCGAGGAGGCCCAGCTCGGGACCGCGGAGGTCCGCGAGGTGTTCCGGGTGCCGCGGGTCGGCAACGTGGCCGGCTGCCTCGTGCGGTCGGGCACGATCCACCGCGGCAGCAAGGCGCGCCTGATCCGGGACGGTGTGGTCGTGTCGGAGAACCTCAGCGTGGACTCGCTGCGCCGGTTCAAGGACGACGCCACCGAGGTGCGCGAGGGCTACGAGTGCGGTATCGGTGTCGGATACAACGACATCAGGGTCGAGGACGTCATCGAGACGTACGAGATGCGGGAGAAGCCCCGCGCCTGATGTGCTGATCACCGGGGCTGGGGACGCTGCCGACCGGGCAGCGTCCCCGGCTGCCCGCCGGCCGGAGGATTCGGTATGTACGTCGCCGCGCTGACCCTGGATGTCCTGCTCGGCGACGTACGCTCGCTGAAGCAGAAGCGTGCGGTGGTCCGGCCGCTCGTGGCCGAACTGCGGCGGCGCTATCCCGGTGCCTCCGTGGCCGAGACGGGTCACCTCGACCTGCACCGGCGGGCGGAGATCGGCGTGGCGGTGGTGTCGGCCACGCCCGCGCACGCGGCCGACATGCTGGCCGGGTGCGAGCGCATGGTGGCGGGACGACCAGAAATCGAGCTGCTGTCGGCCCGGCAGCGGCTCTTCAATGAGGAAGAAACCGAGGGGTGACGGAGCATGGATGCCGCCCGGGCGCACCGGCTAGGTGACCGGATCAGCCAGATCGTGGCCGAGATGCTGGAAATGCGGATCAAGGATCCGCGGCTGGGTTTCGTTACCGTCACCGAAGCCCGGCTGACCAACGACCTGCGCGAGGCGACCGTCTTCTACACCGTGTACGGGTCTCCCGAGGAGCAGGCGGACACGGCCGCGGCGCTGGAAAGCGCCACCGGCATCATCCGCTCCGAGGTGGGCAAGCAGACCGGCCTGCGGCACACCCCCTCGCTGACGTTCGTCGCGGACGTGGTCCCGGGAAACGCGCGGCACATCGAGGAACTGGTCGAGGCGGCCCGGCACGCCGACGAGGACCTGGCCCGTATCCGGGAGGGTGCGGTGCCCGCGGGCGACCCCGACCCGTACCGGAAGCCGCCCGGCGACGAGGACGAATGACCGCCGCCAGCAGGCGCGGCGGGCCCGCCGCGCCCAGCGGGCTGGTGATCGTGGACAAGCCGGCCGGGATGACGTCACACGACGTCGTCGCGCGGATCCGGCGGATGGCGGGCACCCGCCGGGTCGGGCACGCCGGCACCCTCGACCCGATGGCGACCGGTGTGCTGGTCGTCGGCGTGGAGAAGGCCACCCGGCTGCTCGGCCACCTGACCATGGCCGATAAGGAGTACCTGGCGACCATCCGGCTGGGCCAGGCCACCAGCACCGACGATGCCGAGGGCGACGTCACCGCGAGCGCCAGCGCGGCCGGCCTCACCGAGGAGGGGGTACGCGCCGCGGTCGTGCCGCTGACCGGCGGCATCCTCCAGGTCCCGCCGGGCGTGAGCGCGATCAAGGTAGCCGGGAAGCGTGCCTACCAGCTCACCCGCGAGGGCCACGCGCCGGAGCTGGCGGCCCGGCCCGTGACGGTGGCCTCCTTCGACATCACCGGGATCCGCCGGCATGGTGACCTGCTCGACGCCGACGCGGCCGTGACCTGCTCCAGCGGCACCTATGTCCGCGCCCTGGCCCGCGACCTGGGCCAGGCGCTGGGCGTGGGCGGCCACCTGACCGCGCTGCGCCGGGTCCGCTCCGGCCGCTACCGGATCGAGGCGGCGCGGACGCTCGGCGAGCTGGCCGCGGACTTCACGATGACGCCGCTGGCCGAGGCGGCCGCGGCCGCGTTCCCGCGGCTCGACCTGACCGAGGATGAGGCGCGCAAGGTCGCGCACGGCGCCCGGCTGCCGGCCGCCGGGCTGGGCACCGTCCCGGCCGCGGTGTTCGGCCCGGACGGCGCGCTGATCGCGCTGATGCGGGAGGAGAACGGCCAGGCGCGCCCGCTTGCCGTGTTCGTGCCCTGATCTGCCTGGGCCGAACCGGGGTGCGATGGCACGGCCAGCGCCGTTCGCATGGCAGTCTTGGACCAGGAGCGGCCAGGAGTAGCCAGCCCTGCCCCGGCCGCCCGATGATCACGTAAAGGACGGGAAGGAGCGGATCGTGCGCCGCTGGTACGGCCTCGATGAGGTGCCGGAAGACTGGGGGGCGTCCGTCGTCACCATCGGCGTGTTCGACGGCGTGCACCGTGGCCATCAGCGCATTGTCGGCCGCGCCGTGGAGATGGCCGCCGAGGCGGCCGGACCGGGCTCAGCGGGCCCGGTGAGCCCGCCGGGCCGGCGGCTGCCCGTCGTGGTGGTGACCTTCGATCCGCATCCGGACGAGGTGGTGCGGCCGGGTTCCCACCCGCCGTTCCTGTGCACCGCGCGGCGCCGCGCCGAACTGCTGGCCGGCCTCGGCGTCGACGCCGTGTGCATGCTGCCGTTCACTTACGAGTTCTCCCAGCTCGGCCCGGACGAATTCGTTCGGACCGCGCTGGTCGGCCGGCTGCACGCGGCCGACGTGGTGGTCGGGGAGAACTTCCGGTTCGGTCACCGCGCCGCCGGTGATGTGCCGCTGCTGGCCACGCTGGGCGAGAAATACGACTTCACCGCCGAGGGCGTGCCGCTGCTCGTGGCCGACGGGGTCACGATCTCCTCGAGCTACATCCGGGAGCGGCTGGAGGCGGGGGAGGTGCGGCTCGCGGCGGCGGCGCTCGGCCGACCGCACCGCGTGGAGGGAGTGGTCGTCCGCGGGCACATGCGCGGCCGGGCGCTCGGCTTCCCGACCGCCAACCTGGAATGCCCGCCGCACACGGCCATCCCCGGGGACGGCATCTACGCGGGCTGGCTGCTCAGCCTGACCGCCGACGGCGCGGAGGAGGAACGCTGGCCGGCCGCGATCTCCGTCGGGCCGAACGTGACGTTCAACGAAGCCGAGCGAACCGTCGAGGCCTACGCCCTGGATCGTGACGACCTGGACCTCTATGGCGCGCACGTGGCCATCGACTTCTCCGCCCGCCTGCGCGGCACCGTCCGCTTCAACTCCGTCGACAACCTCGTCACCCAGATGCGCCGCGACGTCGCCGAGGCCCGCACCCTCCTCACCGGGAACAATCCCCCCCAGCCCACGGTTACCAGTGAGTAGGAAATAACGGCCACCGCAAACGGGCTACGGCGAGGCGTTCGTTACCGGCCACTCCCCGGGCCTCCGGCCCGGGGAGTGGCCGGTGTGTCGGCGACGTACCACCGCGCGGGCGCGGAGCGCATTCGGGGGGTCCGGGGGGTCGCCCCCCGGGTCAGCACTGTCGGCGACGTACCACCGCGCGGGCGCGGAGCGCATTCGGGGGGTCCGGGGGGTCGCCCCCCGGGTCAGCACTGTCGGCGACGTACCACCGCGCGGGCGCGGAGCGCATTCGGGGGGGCACCCGCCCGGGTCAACACCGTCCCCCCGGGCCAGCACCGCGTGGTACCGTGAAACGGTGCTGGCTTTGTGCCGGCAGGGCTTCGCTGCACCCTCATGCGGCAGCCCGGGGACCAGCCTGGCCCGGAGATCTCAGGCGGCCGGCGGCCGCAGGGCCTCTTCGTCAAACGGCGGTCTCCTCACCGAAAGACCCCGAACGGCGTCCTGCCGCACTGGTGGACGACGCTGGTCCGGGCCGTACCGACAGACTGAGAATCTTAAGGAGCCACGTGCCGCTCGACACTGCCGTCACGAAGGAGATCATCGCGGAGCACGCGACCGCTGAGGGTGACACCGGTTCGCCGGAAGTCCAGGTTGCGCTGCTGACCCGCCGGATCAACGACCTGACCGAGCACCTCAAGGTGCACAAGCATGACCACCACAGCCGCCGGGGCCTGCTGCTCCTCGTGGGGCGCCGCAGGCGGCTGCTGAAGTACCTGGCGAAGAAGGACATCACCCGCTACCGTGCGCTCATCGAGCGCCTGGGCCTGCGCCGGTAACGGGGCAGGACACATGAGCCGGGCGGGTAGACCCGCCCGGCATCCGGACATAACTGCATAGAAGCTATAGAGAGACATCCCGCGGCCCGGTTCCGAGCGAGGGCCGGTCCTCGGTAGTGGTCCCCGGGTCCGCCCCTTCGCGGACAGAGCCGAGGGCTTCAATCGAAGACCGGCTGCAGGACCCGGCGGGTAACGCCCCAGCAGGCTCAGGGCGGCCACCCGCCCGGCTGCACCCCTTCGCAGGGAGACCCGGGGGAACATTCCCCCAGCCACCGGGACGGGCAGTGCGGGACTCACCGCAAGGAGGTCTCACCCGTGGAGGGTGTGTACAGCGCCGAGGCCGTTATCGACAACGGTTCGTTCGGCATTCATAAGCTCCGGTTCGAGACGGGCAGGCTCGCCAAGCTGGCCGCCGGATCGGCCGTCGTCTATCTGGACGACGAAACGATGGTCCTGTCCGCGACGACCGCGGGCAAGCAGCCCCGTGAGGGCCTGGATTTTTTCCCGCTCACCGTGGATGTGGAGGAGCGGATGTACGCGGCGGGCCGGATCCCCGGCTCGTTTTTCCGGCGTGAGGGGCGGCCGTCCGAGGACGCGATCCTCACCTGCCGCCTCATCGACCGGCCGCTGCGCCCTTCGTTCGTGAAGGGCCTGCGGAACGAGGTCCAGATCGTTGAGACGATCATGGCCCTGAACCCGGATCACCTGTACGACGTGGTGGCGATCAACGCCGCCTCGCTGTCGACGCAGATCGCCGGGCTACCGTTCTCGGGCCCGATCGGCGGCGTCCGGGTGGCCCTGATCAAGGGCCAGTGGGTCGCGTTCCCCAACTACTCCCAGCTCGAAGAGGCCACGTTCAACATGGTCGTCGCGGGACGCGTCACCGACACCGGCGACGTGGCGATCATGATGGTCGAGGCCGAGTCGACGCCGAAGACGCTGTCCCTGCTCGCCAGCGAGGGCAGCGGCGCGGTCGCGCCGACCGAGGAGATTGTCGCCCAGGGCCTGGATGCGGCCAAGCCGTTCATCAAGATCCTGGTCGAGGCGCAGCAGCAGGTGGCCGCGCAGGCATCCAAGGAGACCCGGGAGTTCCCGATCTTCCTGGACTACACCGAGGACATCTACGAGGCGCTCGCCAGCGAGTTCTCCGACGAGCTGGCCAAGGTGCTGACGATCGCCGGCAAGCAGGAGCGCGAGGCCGAGACCGACCGGGTCAAGGCGCTGGCCAAGGAGCGGCTCGGTGCGCGCTTCGAGGACCGCGACAAGGAGATCAGCGCGGCGTTCCGCTCGCTGACCAAGAAGCTGGTGCGGGAGCGGATCATCCGCGACGGCGTCCGCATCGACGGCCGTGGCCTGGCCGACATCCGGCAGCTCTCCGCCGAGTCGCACGCGCTTCCCCGGGTGCACGGCTCCGCGCTGTTCCAGCGTGGTGAGACCCAGGTGCTCGGGGTCACCACCCTGAATATGCTCCGCATGGAGCAGATGATCGACACGCTCAACCCGGAGCGCACCAAGCGCTATATGCACAACTACAACATGCCGCCTTACTCGACCGGGGAGACCGGCCGGGTGGGCTCGCCCAAGCGCCGCGAGATCGGCCACGGTGCGCTCGCCGAGCGCGCCCTGGTACCGGTGCTGCCGACGCGCGAGGAGTTCCCGTACGCCATCCGCCAGGTGTCCGAGGCGATCGGCTCCAACGGCTCCACCTCGATGGGCTCGGTGTGCGCCTCAACGATGTCGCTGCTGGACGCGGGCGTGCCGCTGAAGGGAATGGTGGCCGGCATCGCGATGGGCCTCATCCACGAGGGCGGCGAGTACGTCACGCTCACCGACATCCTCGGCGCGGAGGACGCGTTCGGCGACATGGACTTCAAGGTCGCCGGGACGCAGGAGCTGATCACCGCGCTGCAGCTGGACACGAAGCTGGACGGCATCCCCGCCTCCGTGCTCGGCTCGGCGCTGACCCAGGCCCGGGCGGCCCGGCTGACGATCCTCGACGTGATGCGCGGTGCGATCTCCGCCCCCGGCGAGATGAGCCCGTACGCGCCGCGGATCCTCACGCTCAAGGTCCCGGTGGACAAGATCGGTGAGGTCATCGGGCCCAAGGGCAAGATGATCAACTCGATTCAGGACGACACCGGTGCCGAGATCACGATCGAGGACGACGGCACGATCTACGTGGGCGCGACCGACGGCACGTCCGCCGAAGCCGCGCGGAATGCGATCAATGCGATCGCCAATCCGCACATGCCCGAGGTCGGCGAGCGGTTCCTCGGCACGGTGGTGAAGACGACCACGTTCGGGGCGTTCATCTCGCTGCTGCCCGGCAAGGACGGCCTGCTGCACATCACGCAGATCCGCAAGCTGCACGGCGGCAAGCGGATTGAGAACATCGACGACGTCATCAAGGTGGGCGACAAGATCCAGGTCGAGATCCGCGAGATCGACGACCGGGGCAAGCTGTCGCTGGTCCCGGTGGAGGTCGTCGAGCGTGAGGCGGCGGGCGAGGACCTGTCCGGCCACGCTGGTGACGGTGACCGGGCCCCGCGTGACCGGGACCGGGGCGACCGAGGTGACCGGGGCGACCGGGGCGACCGGGGCGACCGGGACGGGCAGCACCGGACGCGGCAGCGCAGCCGCGGGCACCGCGACCAGTGAGCGGCGGTACAGGACCGGGTGACGTCATCCCGGCTGACGGCGTGACCGTGCGCCGGACCGTGCTCCCCGGCGGGCTCCGGGTCATCACCGAGTCCCTGCCGGCCGTGCGGTCCGTCGCGCTCGGCATCTGGGTCGGGGTGGGGTCCAGGGACGAGGACGTCCCGCACGCGGGCGCCACCCACTACCTGGAGCACCTGCTGTTCAAGGGCACCAAACGGCGGACGGCGCTGGAGATCTCCTCGGAGATGGACGCCGTCGGCGGCGAGATGAACGCCTTCACCACGAAGGAGTACACCTGCTACTACGCGCGGGTGCTCGACGCCGACCTGCCGCTGGCCGCCGACATCCTGTCCGACATGGTCACGAGCTCGCTGATCACACCGCAAGACGTGGACGCCGAGCGCAACGTGGTGCTCGAAGAGATCGCCATGAACGACGACGATCCGACGGACACCGTGCACGAGGCGTTCGCCGCGCACCTGTTCGGCGACACCCCGCTCGGCCGGCCCGTGCTCGGCACCGTGGAGTCGATCAACGCGATCACCCGCGACCAGATCAACGAGCACTACCGGGCCAAGTACGGCCCGGAGCACCTCGTGGTGGCCGCGGCGGGCAGCGTGGACCACGACGATCTCGTGGAGCGGGTCCGGCAGGCGTTCGGCCCGGTGCTGCGGGGGGAGGTCGAGCCCGCCCCGCCGCGCCTGAGCGGCGAGTACGCGCAGCCCGGCCGGGGCCCGGGCAGCGGCCTGCGCCTGGTCTCGCGCGGGATCGAGCAGGCCAACCTGGTGCTCGGCTGCGAGGGATTGTCGCGTAACGACGGCCGCCGGTACGCCCTCGGCGTGCTCAACGCGGCCCTCGGCGGCGGGATGTCCTCCCGGCTGTTCCAGGAGATCCGGGAAAAGCGAGGCCTGGCCTACTCGGTGTACAGCTTCGCGTCGCAGCACGCCGACACCGGCATGTGGGGCATCTACGTGGGCTGCCTGCCGTCCAAGGCCGACGACGTGCTGTCCATCTGCACCAGCGAGGTGGAGAAGCTGGTGTCCGGCGGGCTGACCGACGCCGAGCTGGAGCGCGGCAAGGGCCAGATGCGGGGCTCCATCGTGCTCGGCCTGGAGGACCCGTCCTCCCGGATGAGCCGGCTGGGCAAGTCCGAGCTGGTCTACCCGCGGCTGGAGCCGGTCGAGGAGACGCTCGCGGCGATCGAGGCGGTCACGCACGACGATATCCACGCGGTCGCCGCCGACGTCCTGGGGCGCCCCAAGGCCCTGGCCGTCGTCGGCCCGTTCGACGAGGCCGAAACCTTCGGCGGCATCCTCGGCTGACCGCGCCACGCACCGCCACCGGGCGGCTTTCCCCACCGCGGGAAAGCCGCCCCGCTCACGTGCCGCCCGCGGACGCGGGCCGCGTTCTCGGGGCATATCCCCTGAGAACGCGGCCCGGATCGGGCGAGGACGGGGGCCGGGGGGCGGATCGGTGGTAGCTATAAGGGGGCACATGCTGGACCGGGAGAGGTGAGCGTCATGATCAGGGTGGGTGTGCTCGGTTCACGCGGCCGGATGGGGAGCGAGGTCTGCCGGGCCGTGACCGCGGCCGAGGATCTCGCGATCGCGGCCGACGTGGACGAGGGGGACGCGCTTGACGTGCTGACCCGCTGCGATGTCCTCATCGACTTCACCCACCCGGGCGTGGTCATGGAAAACCTGCGCTGGTGCGTCGAGCACGGGCTGGACACCGTGGTCGGCACGTCCGGTTTCGGCGAGGAACGGCTGGATCAGGTGCGCCGGTGGCTGGACGAGGCTCCCGATGTTCGCGTGCTCATCGCGCCGAACTTCTCCGTCGGCGCCGTCCTGATGATGCGTTTCGCCGTCCAGGCCGCGCGTTTCTTCGACTCCGCCGAGGTCATCGAACTGCACCACGCGGGCAAGGCGGACGCTCCGTCCGGCACTGCGCTACGGACCGCGACCATGATCAGCCGGGCCCGCGAGGCGGCCGGCCTCGGCGCCCCGCCCGACGCCACCGCCTCCGCGCTGCCCGGCGCCCGCGGCGCGGTCGTCGACGACGTGCACGTGCACTCGGTGCGCGTGGCCGGCCTGGTCGCCCACCAGGAGGTGCTGCTCGGCGGGCACGGCGAGACGCTGACCATCCGGCACGACTCGCTCGACCGCGCGTCCTTCATGCCCGGCGTCCTGCTCGCCGTCCGCCAGCTCGGCTCCCTGCCCCCCGGCCTCACCGTCGGCCTGGAGTCCCTCCTCGACCTTTAAACTTCGCCGAAGAGGCGGTCGCCGGCGTCGCCCAGGCCGGGGAAGATGTAGCCGCGCTCGTCCAGCCGCTGGTCCACCGCGGCGGTGACGACCCGGATCGTGGCGGGATGGTCGCCGGGGAACGCCTCCGCCAGACGTTGCAGCCCTTCCGGCGCCGCGAGCAGGGCCACCGCCGTGACCGAGGTGACGCCCCGCTCCGCCAGCATGGCGATCACGGTCTTCAGCGTGCCGCCGGTGGCGAGCATCGGGTCCAGGACGAACGCCTCACGGCCGGTCAGGTCGGCGGGCAGCCGGTCTGCGTAGGTGGACGCGACCAGCGACTCCTCGTCCCGGACCAGCCCCACGAAGCCGACGTCGGCCATCGGCAGCAGCCGGATCATGCCGTCCAGCATGCCGATGCCGGCCCGCAGCACGGGCACGATGAGCGGCGGCGGGCTGTCCAGCTTGACTCCGGCCGATTCGCCGAGCGGGGTCATCACGGTGACCGGCTGGACGCGGATCTCCCGGGTCGCCTCGTAGGCCAGCAGCGTGACGAGTTCGTCGGTGAGCCGCCGGAAGGTTGCGGTCTCGGTGCCAATGTCGCGCAGCGCCGTCAGCTTGTGCGTGACCAGCGGGTGATCGATAACCAGGGTTTCCACGGGTCAAGTGTGGCAGCCCCCGCCGCCCGGCCGCGCAGGTCCTTACAATGTCCGGCGCGCGCCCGGTGGCCCGGCCGACTGCTGCAGGTCGGCTTCGATCGCGCGGGCCGTGCGCAGCAGAGGTTCGAGCAGGTCGTCGACGACCTGCTCCATGCTGCGCCGCCCGGCGTGCGTCGAGACGTTGACCGCGGCGATGACGTGGCCGTCGCCGTCCCGGATCGGCGCGGCCACCGAGCGCAGCCCCTCCTCCAGTTCCTGGTCGACCAGCGCCCAGCCCTGCGCGCGGATCCGGGCCAGCTCGGCGCGCAGCAGGGCCGGGTCGGCCTTCGTGTGCGGGGTCAGCGGCCGCAACGTGGTCGACGCCAGGTAGTGGCCCAGCCAGTCCGCGGGCTTGTCGGCCAGCATGACCCGGCCCATCGAGGTTGCGTAGGCGGGGAACCGGGTGCCGACGCTGATCGCGACGGTCATGATCCGCCGAGTCGGCACGCGCGCGATGTAGACCACGTCGTCGCCGTCCAGCTGGGAGACCGACGAGGACTCACGCACCTGTTCCACCAGCTGCTCCAGATGCGGCATCGCGACTTCCGGCAGCGACAGACTGGACAGGTAGGCGTAGCCGAGCTCGAGAATCTTCGGCCGCAGCGAGAACTGGCTGCCCTCCAGCCGCATGTACCCGAGATCCACCAGCGTGCGCAGGAACCGCCGGGCCGCGGCGCGGCTCAGGCCGGTCCGCACCGCTACTTCGCTGAGGCTGAGCTTGGGGTGGTCCCCGTCGAAGGCGCGGATCACGGACAGGCCGCGTTCCAGTGACTGGATGAAGTCAGCGTCGCGAACGCCTGTATCGCTCACCGGGGACTCCTGACGTCGCGTCAGCGCACCGGCCGTGTGCGCAGAACGAACATACGTGCTGACCGGCGGGTGAGGGAAATCTCCCGGCCGCTCCTTTGACAGCGCAGGTGCTTCCCCCTAGTTTCGCCAGAAGAACCAACGTTCGGATAACGCACGTCCGGGCGCATTGTCAGGCGCACCTCCAGGCCCGCGGTCTGCCGCGGGCGGTGGAACGGTCCAGGGCAGGCAACGGAGCAGTCATGGCACTTATGGACGAGGCGGCGTGGCGGGGCAAGATCTTCCTGGGGGGCTGGACCGCCGGCGGCGGGGGTGACGCCCCGGTCATCGAGCCCGCCACGGGACAGGAAATCGGCCGGATCGGGATGGCCGCGCCCGCGGACGTGGAACGCGCTGCGCAGGCCGCGGCGGCAGCCCAGCCGGCGTGGGCCGCGCGGCCGCACACCGAGCGGTCCGCCATTCTCCGCAAAGCCGCGGACCTCTGGCTGGCCAGCGCGGCGGAGATCGAGCCGTGGGGGATACGGGAAAGCGGCAAGATCCCGCCCGCCATGCAGTTCGAGACGCACGTGGCCGCGCAGGAGATCTACGAGGCGGCCACGCTGCCGTCCCGGCCCTACGGCGAGCTGCTGCCCAGCGAGCAGCCCCGGCTCAGCTTCGCCGAGCGCATCCCGGTCGGCGTGGCCGGGGTGATCGCGCCGTTCAACTTCCCGCAGATCCTTTCCATCCGCTCGGTCGCCCCCGCGCTGGCCCTGGGCAACGCGGTCATCCTCAAGCCGGATCCGCGCACCGCCGTCTCCGGGGGTGTCGTGCTGGCCCGTGTCTTCGAGGAGGCCGGGCTGCCGGCTGGGCTGCTGCACGTGCTCCCCGGCGGGGTCGACGTCGGCGAGGCCCTGATCGAAGAGCCCCTGGCCCGTGTCATTTCGTTCACCGGCTCCACCGTCGCGGGCCGGCGCGTCGGCGAGCTGGCCGCGCGTCACCTCAAGCGCGTCCACCTGGAGCTCGGCGGCAACTCCGCGCTCATCGTGCTGGACGACGCCGATCTCGACCGCGCCGTCTCCGCGGGCGCGTGGGGCTCGTTCCTGCACCAGGGGCAGATCTGCATGACCACCGGGCGGCACCTGGTGCAGCAGGGCATCTACGAGGACTACGTGACCCGCCTGGCCGGGAAGGCCAGCCACCTGCCGGTCGGCAACCCGGCCACCGAGCAGGTCGCGCTCGGGCCGATCATCGACCAGCGCCAGCGCGACAAGGTGCACGGCCTGGTGACCGCCAGTGTGGACGCCGGGGCGCGGCTGGCCGCGGGCGGCACCTTCGAGGGATTGTTCTACCGGCCGACGGTGCTGGCTGACGTCGCCCCGCAGATGCCGGCGTACGCCAGCGAGGTCTTCGGCCCGGTGGCCCCGGTGGTGCCGTTCGCCACCCCCGACGACGCCGCCAAGCTCGCGGCCGACAGCGAGTACGGGCTATCGCTCGGCATCCTGACCAGCGACGTGATGCGCGGCCTGGACCTGGCCCGCCGCATTCCCACCGGTATCGTGCACATCAACGACCAGACCGTCGACGACGAGCCCAACATCCCCTTCGGCGGCCTGCTCGCCTCCGGCACCGGGGCCCGCTTCGGCGGCACCGCGAACCTGGACGCGTTCACCGAGACCCGCTGGGTGACGATCCGCGGCGACATCACCCCGTACCCGTTCTAGGGTGCGCCGATGACCACCGAACGCACGCAGGTCGGCATCGTCGGGGCCGGCCCCGCCGGGCTGCTGCTTTCTCACCTGCTCGCCCTGGCCGGGGTCGATTCGGTCGTGGTCGAGGCGCGCTGCCGCGCCTACTGTGAGGCCCGGCAGCGGGCCGGCCTGCTCGAGGACGGAACCGTCGCCCTGCTCCGCGCCGCCGGTCTGGCCGCCCGGCTGGACCGCGAGGGCCTGCCGCACGGCGGCATCTACCTGCAGTTCGCGGGCGAGCGTCACCACCTCGACTTCCGCGATCTGGTCGGCCGCAGCGTGACGATCTACGCGCAGACGGAGATCGTCAAAGATCTCATTGCCGAGCGGACCAGAGCCGGAGCCGCCGTGGCCTTCGACGTCACCGGCACGGAGGTCACGGGGCTCGGCACGGACCGGCCGCTGCTGCGCTACACCGACGCCGCCGGCGGGCGGCACGACGTGTCCTGTGACGCGATCGCCGGCTGCGACGGCTTTCACGGTATCTGCCGTCCTGCCCTGCCGGACGGCCTGCTCACCGTGGCCGAACGGGCGTATCCGTACGCCTGGCTCGGCATCCTGGCCGACGTGCCGCCGTCCACCGATGAGCTGATCTACTGTCGGCACTCCGGCGGGTTCGCGCTGCACTCCATGCGCAGCCCCGAGGTCAGCCGGCTCTACCTGCAGGTGGCGCCGGACGAGGACATCGCCGCCTGGCCCGACGACCGGATCTGGACGGAGCTGCGGCGCCGGTTCGAGCTACCGGGCTGGGAGCTGAAGGAGGGCCCGATCCTGGAGAAGTCCGTCACCCCGATGCGCAGCTTCGTCGCGGCGCCGATGCGCTCCGGGCGGCTGTTCCTGGCCGGGGACGCGGCGCACATCGTGCCGCCGACCGGGGCCAAGGGCCTCAACCTGGCCCTGGCCGACGTGGCCGTGCTGGCCGACGCGCTCATCGCGCTGATCCGCGACGGCGACGAGGGCCCCGCCGGGGCGTACTCGGCCACTTGCCTGAACCGGGTGTGGCGGGCCACCCATTTCTCCTGGTGGATGACCTCCATGCTGCACGTCCCGCCGGGCCTGGACGAGATGGAGGAACAGCTGCAGCTGTCCCAGCTGCGATACGTCACCACGTCCCGGGCCGCGGCCACCACACTCGCGGAGAACTACGCCGGGTATACGCCGCTGTGCTAGCCCGGGGGACGACCCAGTGTCACCGGTCAAATGGCTAACGGGATCTTGAAGGGCCGTGCCGGGGCCTGATGCTGGTGCGGTGTAGTGGCCGGCGCGGGGTCGGCCAGCAGGTCAATGACGGCTTGGCGGCGAGTTCGGCGTACCCGGCGTGCCGCGTGCCCGGACGGTCACACATCACCGGTCCTGTTCTTGCTGGGGACCCGGACCGACGGCGCAGGGGCCGCAGGTGCGGTCCCGGGCGGCCGGGGAGGACGTGTCGCAGGTGAAGACCTGGCCGCATCGGGTGCAGGTGATCGGCGATAGCCGAGGTCCACTGCCCCTCGTCCACATCCACGGACCCGTTGACCAGGCTGGCGAGCACGTCGCCGCCGCTGGCCACGGGCACGATCTTCACGTGCAGCCCGGCGGCGGTGAAAAGGCCGTCCTGCTGGGCGATATACAGGCCGGCCGCCCCCGACGCGGGCACGGCGGCCACGGTCAGGTCCGGTTTCTCCGCCGCGCTCGTGCCGGTGCCGGCGCGGCTGCTGCCGCACGCGGCCAGCGCCCCGGCCGCCACCACGACAGCAACAGCCACCGTCACGCGGACGGTGAAGGGGCGGGGGGATATGACCGGTCCGTGCGGGGATGCGGCCGGTACCCAAGGCATACTGGGGTCACCTCTCCTAGCTGGGAGGGCGGAGGCCCGGACTTCACTTGCCGGTGGGCCGGGCCTTCGCGCTGTCAATGAGCGGAATGCGGTCAGCGGGCGCAGGAGCCGGTGGCCGTTCGGGCGGAGCGCAGCAAAGCGGCCTGCCCGGTGCCTCTCCGCGGCGAGGCGCGGTCGGCCAGTTCCCGCCACAGGTCAGCGGGATCGGTGCTGACCACGCACCAGATCCCGGGGCCCGGGCCGCGGCGGACGGCCTCGAACCGGCGGGCCGGACCGTGGCTGATGAGGCCCACGTCATAGCCGCGCAGCGCCGCAACCTCGGCCAGCATCCCGGCCGGCACCGATGCCCGGCCGGTGAGCACGTCCCACGCGGTCACGACGGCACCTGCGCCATGCGGACCGACTCGGCCAGCTCCGCAAGCGTCCGGCCATACAGCACAACCGGCGCGCCCCTGGCTGGGTCGCGGAGGATGGCCCGGTACCGGTGGCCGCGATATCCCAAAGCCCCGCGAACTGGTGCATCACGTCACCGAGCGTCATTTGGCCAGCTGCTTTGTAGGCGCCGTCGAACAGGGCCAGGCCATCCGAGCACATCTGGCGGCGCATCTTTTCCACGGTTGACGGGTCAGCGACGTCGCCGGCCCTGTAGGAGCTGCTCAGTGCTGTGACGGTGGCCATGGGGCCCTTCCCGGAATCGTTGATGAGCTTCCGATTCCACGAAACCCTCACCCGGGGCGGCGCGTCCACTGACAGATTGTCACCGTGCCACAGGCCGCATCTGGCACGCCGAGGCTGTTCCGGTGTTACGTTCGGCATGTCCGGTCAGCGCGATTTCCGGTGACGTGAGCCCGGCCGGACGTCGCCCGCCACGCGGCGGATGAGGAGGACGCAACAGTGAGCGGTCAGCTGGGTCCGGTGTACCCGATCTCGGACGTTCCAGTCCAATGGCGAATGAAATCTGGGCCGGTGACGAGCGGCTCGCCGTAGGTCCTGGTGGCTGGTTAGCCGAGGCCGACGTGGTGGCGGGGTCCGCGGGCGCGGGCGCGCAGCGCGGAGAGAGCGGCCTGGACCCCGGTCTCGGTCAGCGTGAGCGGCTCGCGGGAGGCCCGCCCGGTGTAGAGCAGGTGCAGGGCCCACAGCCGGTGCCGCAGCCCGTGGATCTCCCGCCGGACCGCGTCGCTGAGGCCGCCGCGTGCGGTCCAGCCTTCCTCGGCGTGGATCCTGGCCAGGTGGCGGGTCAGCTCCTCATACCCAGCCGGACCGCTCACCAGCAGGAACAGCAGGCTGGCCTCGCGGACCGCGACCGCGAAATCGGGGCGCGTCCCGTCGTCCGCGCCGACCAGGGCGGCCGTGCCGATCCGCCACCGGGTCTCGCGGTCCTCGATCATCAGCCGTCCCGTCCGGGTCAGCACCAGGCTGGGGCCACTGCGCCGGACCGCGCCCATCTCGCCCTGGGCCAGCCCGCGCAGCGTG
Organism: uncultured Actinomycetes bacterium; assembly: GCA_963824545.1. Lineage (GTDB taxonomy): Bacteria > Actinomycetota > Actinomycetes > Streptosporangiales > Streptosporangiaceae > Bog-532. The sequence continues at coordinate 68,141 of CAWGPP010000025.1, forward strand.
TGCAGCGGGAAGACGTCGAGTTCCTGCCGTAGCGCGCCGGCCAGCTGCTCGCGCCAGCCGAACATGTCCACCGCCTCGGTGACCAGCGCCGGCGGTATGTAGTACCGCGCCGTCAGCCGCAGCCCGACGTCGGCGTGCCCCAGCAGCCAGCTGAGGGTGGGCAGCGCGTCGTCCGGCGGTTCGGCCCCCTCCAGCAGCCGGGGCAGCACCGCGGCCGCGAGCCGGGAGCGTTCCCCCGGACGGCTGTGCGCCCACGCGTCCATCCGTTCGGTGTGAATGCGCGCCAGCCACGTCCCGCTGGCCCCCGGCGCGTGATGCGCACCGGCCCGGTGCCGGCCCGGCAGGGCCCGGCCCGGGCCGCCGCCCGCGGGATGCCGGCGCGCCGGGTCGTTCCAGCCCGCCTGGCCGTCGTGCGCCGGGGGAGGCGTGGTGAGCCAGCGGTCGATCAGCGCGGTGCGCTTGGCCCGCCAGCCGCGGCTCCCTGATGACAGCTCACCCGCGGCGATCGCGAGCTCGACGGCCGCGGCGCACGCGTCGTAGGCGGACCGCTCGTCCGGCCCCATTACCGACCCCCAGGCCAGCAGGCCCGTGTCGGACGGCGCGGTGCTGGAGTTCTCCATCGCCTCGGCGTACGCGGCGATGCCCGTGTCGTGGCCGTCACCGTAGGCGGTGAGAATCGTCTCGGTGCGCGGGCACAGGCAGACCTCGGCGTACCGTTCCATGCCGACCATGGAGAAGAGCCGCCCGAGGGCACGGGTCACCGCGATGAGCTCCCCGGTCGTCATCGGCCATTTGACCGGGAGGGCGTACCAGACGAATTCCTGCAGCTTGAGCTGGGAGACGGTCTCCAGCCCTTCACCGTTGGTGAGCCAGCTGAGGGCAGCCTTCGCCTCGTCCGCCGCCTCGGGATCCTCTCTCGCCAGCGCGTTGAGGGCCTGGGCCTCGGTCATCATGCGGCCAGTTTGCCGCAGGAACCCCCCGGGCGGCTAGACAAGGATTCCGGCTCGGTCAGCGGTTTCCGGCACAATGACCGGGTGAGCGGAATCTACGACGAGCCGGAACTGTACGAGCTCGCCTGCGCCTACCGCGACGTCCGCGGTGAAGTCGATGCCCTCGAACGCTGGTACCTGCGGCACGCGACGCCGGCCAGCCCGGAGGGTGACGGGCCCGGTTCGGTACTGGAGCTCGCGGCCGGGCCGGCCGAGCACTCGCTGGAACTGGCCCGGCGCGGCGTCCGCGCGACGGCACTGGATCTCAGCCCGGCGATGTGCGCCCGGGCCCGAGACAAGGCGCGCCGCGAGGGGCTCGCGCTGGAGGTCGTGCAGGCGGACATGCGTGACTTCACCCTGCCGCAGGGGTTCAGCCTGCTCATCACGATGCTGAACTCGCTGTGCCACCTGATGGACCTCGACGACCTGGTGGCCCACCTGCGGGTGGCGGCGGCGCACACCGCGCCCGGCGGCCTCTACATCATGGAGCTGGCCCACCCCGCGGATTTCCTGACCATGGTGCCGCGGACCAGTTCCGAGTGGGACAGCGACCTCGGCGCACGCCAGGTGCACGTGCGCTGGGGTGGCGCCGATGACGCGATCGACCCCGTGACCCAGGTGACCAGGGAACACGTCCTGATCACGGTGCGCGACGGGGGAGGCTCGCGGACCCTCGCCGACGTGGTGCCGAACCGGTTCTGGACCGGCACCGAGGTCGCCGCGGCCGTGCGGCTGGCGGGCGGCTTCACGGAGGCCGCGTGCTACGGCGACTTCGCCGACGAGGTGAGTGTGTCCGCGCCCGAGGCGTGGCGCATGATCATCGTCCTGCGCCGCGACTAGGTAGCGCCCTTCGCGAGGCGTTGCCCCCCGCACGGCCCGGAGGTTGGGGAGCAAAGTCAGTGAATAGCGCTGATTATGCTCCCCAACCTCCTCGTATGATCGGCAGGACAGGTCCGGCGCCGTCAGGCGTTGGGGATCGGGAAGCGAAGCAAGGCGCCGATTCCGTCCTGCAGCGGGGGTTCCCCGGCCGGCATCATGAACAGCTCGGCGTCGGTCCCGGTCGCGGCGCGCACCAGCGCCGCATCCAGCCGGTCGCGGTGCATCTCGCGCACGCCCCAGTCGCGCAGCTCCTGTTCGCTGAGCCCCACCTCGGCCGGCGCGGAGCCGATCCAGGCCGGCGCGGAGGACCAGGCTGGCCCGGGAGCGTCGGGGTCGTCGCCCAGGTAGTCGCCGCCGAGGAAAACCTCGGTGACCGCGCCGTCGCGCAGCGCGGTCACCGTTTCTGCCAGCCCTTCGGTCGCGCTGCCGGCGCCGAGCCGGCTGCGGTACGTCTCCAGCCGGCGCCGGCAATCGGCCGTCTCCAGATCGTCCAGCACCTGCTCGGCCGCCTCGGCCAGCTCATCGGAGTCCACCGCCACCTCACGGTCCACCAGGACGGCCTTGCTGGCCAGGTTGGCGGGCAGCTTGCTGACCAGCAGCTCCCGCGCCCGCACATCGCCGGCCACGATGATCGCCTCTGGTGCGCCGCCGGCCGCCGCCTGCACCACCGCGCCGGCGAGTTCCTTGGCGTTGGTCTCCCAGGCTTCCTCGGCGGAGCGCTGGTGCTCCAGCTGTGCCGAGCCGCCCGACCTGGTCTTGTGGACCGGCCAGCCGGTCCCTTCGACGGCTTCCTTCGTGACGTCGTCGGCAGTACGGACGGCGAGGACGTCCCCCCCGGCCTTGGTCGCGCTGACCAGCAGGTGCGGCGGCCGCGGCGGGGACTGGACCAGCAGCGGCAGGACGTCCGGCAGCCGGGCCCAGCGGCCCATCTCACGCCGGGGCACGCTGGGCAGCCGTACCGCCAGCGGCACCGTGCCGTCCCGGCCGAAGGCCGCGGTGCCCGCCGCTGTCCGGCCCTGGCCGGTGACGAACTCGCCGAGTGCGTTGAGCGTGGCCGCGTCCGCCCCGGCCCGCGCCATCTCTTCGCGGACGTCCCGCCAGCGGATGTCGACGGCGTGCGCGTCCGGGCCGAAACCGGTCCCCGACGTGGCCAGGTACACCGACGCAAAGCTGCCTGCGCTCGCGTAGAGCGGCCGGAGAAATGTCAGCTCCACCTGCGGTACCTCCTCGTCTGCGACCGGGCGGCGCTCGCGCTTACCCGGTGCCGTCGGCCGGCGAACCGGTCTCCGGCGGTGGGCCGAGTACCCGGTTCAGGTAAGGATTAGTAAACCTCCCCGCCGGGTCGGCCTCGTCACGGGCCCGCACGAAGTCACCGAACCGCGGATAGAGCTCCCGCAGCCGGCCCGCGTCCAGAGAGTGCAGCGTGCCCCAGTGCGGCCCCCCGCCCACGCCGGCCACGATCAATTCAAACAGCGCGAAGTAAGCCCTCATACGGCAGGCCGACGTACTGGTGGATCGCGATGTAGGCGGAATCGCGGCCGTGCGCCGTGGATAGCCAGATGTCGTCGGCCGCGGCGACGCGGACCTCGACCGGAAACATCACCGCCCGCCGGTACCGCGCCGTCCGCCACCGAGCCGACGAGGCCGGCCGCGCTGGCCGAGCCGGCCGAGCCGGCCGAGCCGGTGACGCCGGTCCGGGGCGGCTGGATCACGCTGCTGTTCACCGCGAACATCGGCTTATGGCTGGCCGTCTACGCGCCGATCCAGGTACTGCTGCCGGAACAGGCGCGGCAGCTGGACAAGGCTAGCAAGACGGTGTTGCTGTCGGTGGTAATGGGCGCGGGCGCGCCCGGCCTATCCGCCGGGCCGTCGTTGCAGATGTGCCGTCCGCATCCCGTTAAGTAAATTATTTAACGAAACATCGATGATCAACGCGAGACGAGGCCAGCGTGTCAGCAACCGCAAGCCCGCTCTCGGCCGGTTCCGCAACACCGCCGACCGAGGAACGCAAATCCCGGCGCGCCGCTGCGGGCCGTGGCCGACGTGTGCGTATGCGCGGACACCGGGCCGGAGGCGATCACCGGCTCGACCCGGCTGAAGGCGGGCACTGCGGCGAAAATCCTGCTGAACGGCTTCTCCACCGCGCTGATGGTGCGCCGCGGCCGGACCTACGCGAACCTGATGGTGCACGTTGCGCCGGTCAACGCCAAGCTGCGCGGACGGCAGGTGCGCCTGCTCGGCCAGGCGACCGGTCATTCCGCCGCCGAGTGCGCCGCGGCACTGGATGCGGCGGGCGGCGAGCTGCAGGTGGCGCTCGCGGCGCTGCTGTCCGGCGCGGGCCCGGAGGTGGCCCGGGCGGCCCTTACCCGCGCGGGCGGCGTGGTGCGCGCCGCCCTCGGCGTCCTCGGTGAACGTCCGCCGCCCGGCTGCGATCCGCGGTTACGGCCGCAGTGGTGCCTGCCGCCAGCCGCCGGGCGGCGGACGCGGCAGGGCTGACCCGGGTCGATCGGCAGCTGGGCGAGCACGTCATCGAGGGCGGCCGCCGCGCTGTCCAGCCCGGCGGCGGTCAGGCTCGCGCTGGAGGCTTCGGCCTCCGCGATGACATCGCCGTCCACGCTCACCCGCGCCCGGCTGGAGGTCCCGCCGATATCGAGACCGAGGAGCCTGCTCACGCCGGCCCGGCCGTCCGGCCGGCGGCGAGCGCGCACGGGCTCATGCCGTCCCCTCTCGCTCGATTCCGCGTCAGCTTATCTTCCGCCCCCCGCCCCACCCCATCCCCGGACGAGGGCCCCGGCCGCGTCCCCGCGGCACCCCCTCCCCGGCTGTAGGCGGCCCGGCCGCGTCCCCGCCGCACCGCCTCCCCGGACGTTGTGCAGTTTGTGTTGTGATGACAGCAGGGATGGCACACGTTCGCGGCGCGGTTCGGAGGCGGGTGAGGATGGCGGCGTCACTGGTACTGCTGAACGGGCGGGTCTGGTCCCCGGACGGCGCGGGGGCGGGGTGTGACGCGATCGTCGTGGGGGACGGCCGGATCGCCGCGGTGACCAGTTCCGCGGCGGCCCGCGCGGGAGCCGGGCCGGCCGCGCGTGTCATCGACCTGAAGGGGCGGCTGGCCATCCCGGCGTTCGGCGACGCGCACGTCCATCCGGTGGGTGGCGGCCTCGAGAGCCTCCGCTGCAACCTCGTCGGCACGCGCAGCCGCACCGGGTACCTCGACATCATCGCCGGGTACGTGCGCGGCCTCGGCCTCGACGAGTGGGTCCTGGGCGGCGGCTGGTCCATGGAAGCGTTCCCCGGCGGTGTCCCGGCCGCGGCCGATCTGGAGGCTGCCGCGGGCGGCCGTCCGGTCTTCCTGCCCAACCGCGACCATCACAGCGCCTGGGTAAGCCCAGCGGCGCTCGCCCGCGCCGGAATCACCGGGGATACGGCCGATCCCGCGGACGGCCGCATCGAACGCGACGAGCGGGGCGAGCCCACTGGCGCGCTGCACGACGGGGCGATGCGCCTGGTCGCCCGCGTGGTCCCGGCCCCTTCGGCCGCTGACCTCGCGGCCGGGCTGCGCGCGGGCCTGCGTCATCTGCACACCCAGGGCATCACGCACTGGCAGGACGCCATCGTCGGCGAGGCACCGGACATCGGCATCCCTGACGCCTACGCCACCTACCGCGCGGCGGCGTCCGGAGGCTGGCTGACCGCGCACGTTACCGGGGCCCTGTGGTGGGACCGGGCCCGCGGCACCGGCCAGATCGCCGATCTGCTCGCCCGGCGTGAGCGTGCGGCATCGGGGCGGTTCCGTGCCACCTCCGTCAAGATCATGATGGACGGGGTGTGCGAGACGCTGACCGCGGCGATGACCGAGCCCTACGGTGACCGGCCCGCCGGGCACGGGCACCGCGGCCGCCTGTTCCTCCCGCCGGACGAGGTCGCTGAGGCCGTCCGCCTGCTCAGCCAGGAGGGGTTCCAGGTCCATTTCCACGCGCTGGGGGACCGGGCCGTGCACGTGGCTCTCGACGCGCTCGCCCGTGCCCGCGCCGAGCGGGCTCGCGCCGTCTGGCCTTCCGGCCCGGCGGGTCCGCCGGGCCGGTCCGCGGACCTCCGCCACCATCTGGCTCACCTGCAGTTCATCCGGCCCGGCGATCTGGACCGGTTCCGTGAGCTCGGCGCCGTGGCCAACTTCCAGCCGCTGTGGGCCTGCCACGACCCGCAGATGGACGACCTCACGTTGCCCGTGGTCGGCCCGGAGCGCGCCCGCTGGCAGTACCGGATCGGCACCCTGGCCCAGCGCGGCACCCGGATCGCGTTCGGCAGCGACTGGCCGGTGTCCAGCGCGGACCCGCTGCAGGAGATCCACGTCGCGGTCAACCGCCGGCTGTCCTCGCGGCTCGGCCGGCCGGGCACCGCCGAAACCGACCGGCCGTTCCTGCCCGATGAGGGCGTCACGGTCAGCCAGGCCCTCACCGCGTTCACCGCCGGCGTCGCGTACGTCAACCACCGCGAGACGGATCTCGGCTCGCTGCGGCCCGGCCGCCTGGCCGACATCGCCGTGCTCGACCGTGACATCCTCACGATCCCGCCGGACGAGATCGGTACCGCGCAGGTCAGCCTCACCATCGCGGGCGGCCAGGTTGTTCACGGGGAGGAATAACGCCGGTCTCAGAGATCGGTCAGCTGACGGATGTCTTGCTATGCAACTTGCATGAGACTTGCTGTGCAAGCAACGGTACGATCCGGCGTGCGGTAACTGAGCCGATCCTCAGGCCGCAGGTCAGCGTGCCGGATCCGCCAGCTGGCGATGACCAGGAAAGGCCGTTCCGCGCCTTTCTATCGCCCGTCGTGACGTGTTCAGGACCGCCAGAACAGCACGAAGCGGAGAAGTTCCCCAGACAGGGAGTGACGCGACGGTCACTCATATGCCAGGCCTTTGGCACGTGCGTCGCGTACATGAACCGGAGGCATCATGACCTTGCCGCGTTCGCATGCCTACCTAGGCAGGCCGCCGTACGCCCCGCACGCTGCGTCGCTGGATCCGCGTTACCAAACGGAAGGCCGGCCCGTCGCCGGCCGCCCGGCCGGTCCTGCTGCCCCGCAGCTCGCGGGAGATCCGGGACCGAGCCCGGAGCCGGGCCTTAGCCCGGAGCCGGGCCAGGGGCCAGAGCCGGGACCGAGCCCGGAGCCGGGCCAGGGGCCAGCTCCCGATTCGCTCCCCTCCGAACGGGTGTGGGAACAGCGCCGTGCCCTGGGCCGGCGACTCGCGTCGCTGCGGAGCCGGTCCGGGTTCAGCCAGTGGGAGTTCGCGCCGCTCACGGGTTACTCGCGCAGCACCCTTTCGGACGCTGAACTCGGCCGGCACCGGCTTCGCCGGGAATTCTGGGAACGCTGTGACAGTGCCCTGATGACGGACGGCGTGCTGACCGCGGTCTATGACCGCATTGAGGTGGCCGCCACGGCGTTGCGCCGGTCCGCGCGCAGCCAGGCGCAGGCCGCTCGGGAGGAGCAGGCGGCCCGACGCCTTCAGGCCCTGTTGCCCGCCCCCGGATTGCCCGCCCCCGGCGCCGTGGGCCTGGACGCCGCGAGCGCGCCTGGGCCTGCTCCAGTCGCGGCCGCCGCGCCCCGCGGACCTGCTCCCGAGCCGGACGGCATCACCTGGGGATCGGCTGGCTCAGCTGGTACCGCGGTCGGCGTGGTCCCCGGCATGGCGGCCTCCGGCCGGGCCCTGGGCGGGGCGGTCCCGCCCAGGGCCGCACCGGACGTGCTGCCCCGCATCGTGGCCGACGGCGCGCTGTCCGCGGTGACCAGGGTTGAACAGTGCCCGCACTGCCTTCAGCCGGTCACCGTCATCATCGTCGCCACGCCGCCGCCTGCCGCTGTTGCGCCGCCCGTTGCCGGAGGCCCGGCCGGGTAGCACGGTAACGCAGGCCGGCACAGTCCGGCCAGCTGCCCATAAACAGGGCGCCCCGCGTCCGGGCCGGTCATCTCCCGGCCCTCCCGGCACTTCTGGCTCCGGCCAGCCAGAATGCCTGCAGATCCCAAAAACGACGCCAGGATTTGTGCAGACAATTGCCTGGCCGTCCGTCACGCGAGGCGATATCCATATTCACCGGGCGAGGCGCATGAGTTTCCGCTGAATCCCGATGGCGGCTGGCCGTGGTCCTTCCCGTCCCGTCCCGCGCGCGACGACGCCGCGCAGCCATGCACCGCCGCCTCCCGCGCCGGGCCGGGCGGAGCACGCCGCCGGGTGATCGGGGCATATTTTCCGGTCACCCGGCGGCGTGACATGGCCGCCACGCTGCTCGTCTCGTTAGTAACATAAGGCGCCGCAGGTACTAAGCCGACGCACCGGCAGGGCCATTGCAGGTGCATCTGCAATTTCATTAGCGGCAGGCGCGGGGAAATCATTCTGCCGGATTTCGTGCCGGCGCTTTCCGGCATTTGTGTCGGCAGCCAATTGTTTCTCCCATGTCTACGCTGTCGCGGATGTTGACGAGGCGCCCGGGATACCGTCTGGTCGCCGTTTCTGTTACTGCTCTGGCCGCCCTCGTGACGGCCGGATGCGGTTCCCATCTGGCGGCGACGGCATCGTCGTCCTCGATTGAAAAGCACGGTCTGGTCATTGCCACCGTGCCGACCGCATCGTCGGCCGGCCTGTACGTCGCGCAGCGCGAAGGGTTCTTCCGCAACGCGGGCCTGAACGTGAAGATCGTCAGCGTCGGGTCGGGGGCCGGCGTCACCGCGAACCTGCTCAACGGCAGCATCGACGTGCTCAACGGGGCCTACGCAGGATTCATCGAAGCGCAGGCGCACGGGGCCGGGCGGTTCCACATCCTGTCCGACGGATACGCCGGCGCGCCCAGCGTCGACGAGATCGTGGTCCTGCCCGGGTCGGGACTCACCACGCCCCAGCAATTGGCGGGCAAGACCATCGCGGTGAACGCCCTCAACAGCATCGCGGCGCTGCTGGTGTCCTCCGCGCTGGAGTCGGTGGGGGTATCGCCCGCCACGGTGCACCTGGTCGCGATCCCCTTCCCCGCCATGCCGGCCGCCCTCGAGGCGCACCGCATTGACGCCGCCTATCTGGCGGAGCCGTACCTGACCCAGACGGAGGTCCAGGTCGGCGGGGAGGCGCTCATCGACGTCAACTCGGGCGCGACCAAGGACTTCGCGATCGACGGCTACGTCGCCACGGTGGCCTGGTGCAAGAAGTACCCGAAGACCGCCGCGGCGGTCGCTCAGGCCATCGACCACGGCCAGGCCATCGCGGACACCAACCGGCCGCTGGTCGAGAGCGTGCTGCACCAGTACACGTCCATTTCGACACAGACCGCCGCGATCATGTCCTTTGGCGACTTCCCGACCACCGTGGACGCGGTCCACCTGCAGCGGGTACCCAACCTAATGCAGAGCTTCGGGCAGCTCAAGGGGCACTTCGACATCACCGCCATGACGAATCCGGTAGGGAGCTGAGATGCCCGGATCAGCGAACACCAGCACCGCCTTCAGCCCGAGCTTCGCCACCGTCGCCGCGTTCGAGGAAGCCGCGCCCCGCTACGACAGTTCCGGCGCGCATCTGGCCGGGCCCATCGCGGACCATCTCGTCAGCCTGGCCGGCCTTCGGCCGGGCGACCAGGTGCTCGATGCCGGGTGCGGCGCCGGCGCCGTCACCGTCCGCTCGGCCCCGGCGGTCTCCCCGGGCGGGCAGGTGATCGGCGTCGACCTCGCGGCCGGAATGCTCCGCCGCACCGCGGCCGAGGCAGCCGGGCGCGGCCTGGACAACGTCACCGTCCGGCGCGGGGACGCGTCCCGGCCGCCGTTTGCCCCGGGCAGCTTCGACGCCGTGCTGGCCAGCCTGGTGCTGTACCTGCTGCCCGCCCCAGGGAGCACACTGCGCCGCTGGCGCGAGGTCCTCAAACCCGGCGGCACCCTGGCGTTCTCCTGGGGTATCCACCCGGATCCGCGGTGGTCGCCGGTCTTCGGCACGGTGGACGCCTACGCCAAGGGAGCTGACGGGTTCGAGGCCTGCATCGGCCGCCTCGGGTCCCCCGGGGACATGACGACTCTGCTGGACGCCCATGGGTACACCGGCATCCACACGTCCACGCACACCGTGCCCGTGCGGTACACCGGGCCACGGCAGTGGTGGCAGGCCTCGTGGGCGGAAGCCCCGAGACTGGCCTGGCAGCACATACCGGACGCCGACCGGGACGCGGCCCGCCGCGCGGCCTTCGCCCTGCTGGAACGGATGCGCGAACCCGACGGCAGCCTGGTCCGCCGGGTCGAGATGGCGTACGCGGTCGCGCACCGGCCACCCGACCTCTCCACCGGGCCTCCCGCGGCGGGCCACACCGCGCACGGTCCCGGCCCAGACAAGGCGGCAGGCCGGTGAGGCCCGCCAGCGAGCCATCCGGCGGGCGCCCGCCCGGCCTGCGCGCCGGGTTCACCGCGCCGGCCGCCCGCGTCCCGCGGAACTCCGGTTCTGCCGACGGCACCGAGACGGTGACCCAGATGCGGCGTGCGCTGGGCCGGCAGCTGGCGGCCATGCGGAACCGGGCTGGCCTGAGCCAGTGGGACCTTGCGCCGCTGACCGGCTATTCGCGCAGCACGCTGTCGGATGCCGAGCTGGGCCGCCACCGGTTGCGGCGCGAGTTCTGGCTCCGCTGCGACGGGCTGCTCAAGGCGGACGGCCGCCTGGTGGCGGCGTACGACCGGATCGAGACGGCCGCCGCCGTCATCAGCCAGCGCGCCCGCAGCACAGCGCAGCTGGCGCGGGAGCAGCACGCGTCGGGCCGGCTCCAGGCGGTTGCCCCGGCCGGCGGGCCGCAGGAGCTGGGCGGGGACAACCGGCCGGACCCGCCCGGCGAGCAGGCCCGCGAGCAGGCCCGCGAGCAGGGCGGTTCACTGCTGGCCATGGAAGCCTGCCCGCACTGCCGACGGCCGATCGCCGTCCTGGTGGTGCCCGGATCATGACGGTCCAGCGGGTCCGGCCGGGCCGGGCGCTTTGCCCTCGTGCCGGGCCGTTCCGGCCCGATATCGGCGTGCAATTACATGGAGACACTTGCGTCCGGACAGCAGCCAGCCGATACTGGGAGGCGTCTGAGCCTCCCGGATACTCCAAATCTAGAGGTTATCCAAGGTTTCCGGGCAGCTCTGGACATAAGCCATATGCCAGACAAGCCCTCCGCGCACATGCATAATTTTACGCAAGTGCGTGGGAAGCACTTGCAGCATCCCGTATACAAATTCATACTGGGGGGATATCAATGAACACGAAATGCCTGACGGCACGGTTAGTTCTGCCTCCGGTCAACGCGGATTTTTGCCGTAAGGGGTGACGAATGGTTCACGCACGCGGCTCCGCGCATTACAACGCGCTCGACGCCGGAACGCCACGTCCGGACACTTGTGTCCGGAGGCAGCGGCTCTTCCGTGGGCAGGAGAGCGAACTGCGGCACCTTCGCCGTTGGCTGACCGGGCTGTTTCCGGACTGCCCGGAGCGCGATGACCTGATCTCGGTCGCGGTGGAGCTCGGGACCAACGCGGTTCAGCACACCGCCAGCGGCGACGGCGGCTGGTTCACCGTAGAGGTGACGCACAAGACCGCGCTGGTCCGGCTGGACGTCACCGACGAGGGCGGCCCGTGCGGCCCGCAGATCGGTGGTGACCCCATGAGCGACTGCGGCCGCGGACTGGTCATCGTGCGTGCGCTCGCCGGGAGCTGCGGTGTCCGCGGCGACCGCAGAGGCCGGACCGTCTGGGCCGAGATCGCGTGGTCCCCGGCCGCGCCGGAACCCGTCGCGGCGCCGGCCTTGAACGGCTACCCGGCCCTCCGTGCCCGGCTTGGCCACGCGGCCGCCTTCCGCGGGGCCAGTGCTTCCTGACGGGTCACGGTCAGTCCGGCGGTCCGGAGCCCAGGCGGAAGACGGGGTGCCGGCCGGCCTCCCCGGTGAACGTCTCCACGGGATCGGTGAACGTGGCGTCGAAGTACGGCTTGGTCACCGCGACGGTGCAGACGTACTGCTTCAGGACGGGCCCGGCTACTTCGGGAGCGACTTCCTCGGCGTGCAGCGACTCGGTCCGGTGGCCCTGGCTGAGCTGGACCTCGGGCCGGGCCCGCACGTTGTGCACCCAGCCCACGTTCCCGTAGGGGGACACGAGCCACCGCTCGCCGGGATTCTCGATCAGCGTGACCGGCGTCGTCCGCCGGCGTCCGGTCCGGCGGCCCGTGGTCGTGAGCAGGTAGGTCGACCGTCCCGCGATACCGGCCTGGATCATCGCGGAGAACAGGGCGTTGATGGCCCGGCGGCCGGGGCCGAGCCGGTAGGTCTTAGCCATCTGACCAGTTTCCTCTACCTGCCGCTTTCCTTCGGCCGCCGTACAGATGCCGTGAGGATCGGCCCGGCGGCCGCATGGATGGTGTTAGCCCCGAGCCCGGCGCCGTGGATCGGTGATGGTCTCGGAGTGCGGTGATGGCACCCGAGGCGTGGAGGTTCGGCGATGGCGGGCTGGCTGCAGGCGCTGGTGGTGCTGGGGATCGTCGGAGCGCTGCACGTTCCGCTGGGCGACTACATGGCCCGCACCTTCACGTCCGCGCGGCACTGGCGGGCCGAGCGGGTGATCTACCCGGGCCTGCGGGATCAACCCCGAGAACGACCAGCGCTGGCCGCACTACGCGGTCTCGGTCCTCACGGTCTCCGGGGGCGGCGTGCTGCTGCTGTACCTGCTGCTCCGGGCGCAGGCCGCGCTGCCCCTCTCATTCGGCCATCCCGGCATGAGCCCGGCGCTCGCGTTCAACACCGCCGTCAGCTTCACCACCAACACCAGCTGGCAGAATTACGCGGGCGAGGCGTCCCTGGGCGACGTCGCGCAGGCCGCCGGGCTCGGCACGGAGGCGTTCCTGAGCGCGGCCGTCGGCCTGTGCGTGGCCCTGGCGCTGATCCGCGGCCTGGTCCGGCAGAATACCAGCACGGTTGGCAATTTCTGGGTGGACCTGGTGCGCGCGGTGGTCCGGGCCCTGCTGCCGCTGGCCGCGGTGTTCGCGATCGTGCTGGCCGGGCTGGGCGTCGTGCAGAACCTGTCCAGCGGGCACGTCCTCGGCACGCTGGCCGGCAGCCGGCAGTTCATCCCGGGCGGCCTGGTCGCGTCCTGGGAACCGATCAAGCTGATGTCCGGTGACGGGGGCGGCTTCTTCAACGCCAACAGCGCGCACCCGTTCGAGAACCCGGGACCGCTGGCCAACGCCATCGAGATCGGCCTGATGCTGCTGCTGCCCGTGGCCGTCATCCGCATGTACGGCCGCATGGTGGGCAACCGCCGTCACGGCTGGGCGCTGCTGGCCATCGCGGGCGTGCTGCTGGTGACATGGATCGGCCTGACCTCCGCGGCGGAGGTGTCGCACGCGGTCGGCACGGTGCCGGCCGCGGCGGGCGCGGCCATGGAGGGCAAGGAGACGGCGTTCGGTGTGCCGGGCAGCACGCTGTTCGGCGCCAGCGCCACCTCGACCGCTGACGGGGCCGCCAACGCCAGCTAGGACAGCTTCACCGCGCTCGGCGGCGGGTTGCTGATGTCGGCCATGATGCTCGGCGAGATCAGTCCCGGCGGCGTGGGCAGCGGCCTGTACGGGCTGATCATGGTGGCGCTCATCGCCGTCTTCCTGGGTGGCCTGATGGTCAGCCGGACCCCGGAGTACCTGAGGAAACGGATCCGGGCCAGCGAGATGAAGATGGTCGCGCTGTACTACCTCGCGACCCCCATTCCGCTGCTGGCCGTCGTCGGGCTGGCCATCGCGCTGCCCGCGGGCCGGGCCTCGATCGGGAATCCGGGCGCGCACGGGCTTTCCGAGGTCGTGTACGCGTTCACCAGCGCGGCGAACAGCAACGGCTCCGCGTTCGGCGGCCTGTCCGGCGGCACGACGTTCTACACCGTCACCCTGGCCCTGGTCATGCTGCTGGGCCGGTACGTCCCGATGGTGTTCGTCCTCGGCCTGGCGGGAAGCCTGGCCCGGCAGCGGCCGGTGGCGGTCACCGTGGGCTCGCTGCGGACCGACAGCCCCATGTTCGTCTCGCTGGCCCTCGGGGTAGCGCTCGTACTGGTCTTCCTCACCTTCCTCCCAGCGCTGTCCCTCGGCCCGCTGGCCGAAGGCCTGCACTGACCGGCTGAGGGTCGCCCGGACCTGGCCGTTCAGCCAGGTTGTTACCAAAGTCTTACGTGGCCGTTCGCCATTGAGCCAGACCCGCGCGGCGATCCGTATAAGAAAGAAAGCCGTAGTACCTGGCTTCTCGGTCGGCTCGTACATATCCAGCGTGCTGTCCCGAGAAGGAAGGCCGTGGCCATACCCGCCCGTATGCGGCCACGGCCCGTCCCCGGCGACCGGGGCTGCCCGCCAGCGGCCCCGGTCGCCGGCCGTCTCCCGGCCCGCCTCCGCCCGGCCCGCCTCCGCCCGGCCCGCCTCTGCGCCGCCCGCCTCTGCGCGGCGTCCTCGCCTCCGCCGACGCCTACGCCGCGGATTCAGCCAGCCAGTCCTCCCGCCGGGTACCCGCCATGGGTCATAATGCACTGTGCATTTGCACATGAAGTGTGTGTGTGGATATTAACGAAACGAGAGCCGTCGGGGTCACACGGTAACGTGAGCCCGCCGGCTGCCGGCAGCAGCTGCCACGTGGAGATGCTGATGACCCAGATCGAAGCCGACGACGCGAGCGACTCCCCCTCGGCAGATGCTGGCGGCCCCCAATCGGCCGCGGCGAGCCCCCGCTCCGGCGGGCCGCGGCGGGACGGCCCGGCGGAGCCCGCTGGCCTCCCGATGGACATCGGAATTCTCGTTACCATCCGCGCCCTGCTGCCGAACCTGGCGCCGGTGGAAAGGCGGGTGGCGCAGGCGGTCCTGGATGACCCCGGCGGCGCCGCGCGCCGGTCGATCTCCGAGCTGTCGCGTTCCTGCGGCACCTCCGCCACGACCGTGGTGCGGTTCTGCCGCGCGGTCGGGCTGCGCGGCTATCCGGAACTGCGGCTGGCGCTGGCCGCCGCGGTCGCGCACGGCGACGCGAGCCCGGTCGCGGAGGTCTCCCACGACATCAATCCCGGTGATGACGCCGCGCTGATCGCCAAGAAAATCGCCTACGCGGACGCGATGGCCGTCACCGAAACGGCGAACCATCTCGATGTCAACGCGCTTGTCAACGTTGTTGGCGCGCTGGCCGCGGCCCGGCGCATCGACATCTACGGCGTAGGCGCCAGCGGCTACGTGTCGCTCGACCTGCAACAGAAGCTCCAGCGCATCGGCCGCCCGGCGTTCGCGTGGCCGGATCCGCACCTGGCGATCACGTCCGCGGCGCTGCGCGGTCCCGGCGACGTGGCCGTGGGCCTTTCGCACACCGGGACGACCGTGGACACCACTGACGCCCTCCGTGAGGCGCGCCGCAACGGGGCCACCACGGTCGCCGTGACCAACTTCCCGTGGTCGCCGATCACCGGGGCCGCCGACTTCGTCCTGCTCACCGCGGCGCGGGAGACGGCGTTCCGGTCTGGCGCGATGACGAGCCGTATCGCGCAGCTCACCGTGGTTGACTGCCTTTTCGTGGTGCTGGCCCAGCGCGACCTTCCGGCCACCGAGGCGGCCCTGGAACGCACCTACGCCGCCGCGCAGGCCAAGCGGGCCCGCCGGGCCCGCCGCGCCGGGCCGGTTGATGCCGCCGGGGAGCCGGACCACTGACCGATTCGGCACGCTCTTGCGTGCCACGCCACGCTTTTCCCGATGCTTCGCGCGGTTCTCGGGTAACGTCGATGTGCGTGTCTAGTGCCTCTGCGCGGTTGGTGACCGACCCCACGCCTCCCGAGCCCGCGCCCGCTCCCGCCAAAGGCCGGCGGCTGGCGTGGCTGGACGCGCTGCGCGGCTTCGCGGCGCTTTGTGTCGTTTTCGACCATATGGGCACGCTGGTGCTGCAGCGCCTGCACAACGACGTGTTCCAGGTGATCGACACCGGCCAGTACGGCGTGTTCGTGTTCTTTCTCGTCAGCGGCTACATCATCCCGGCCTCGCTGGAGCGCAAGGGCAGTGTCCGCGGCTTCTGGGTGAGCCGAGGGTTCCGGCTGTACCCGCTCTACATCCTCGGCATCGGGATCTCCCTGCTGGCCTGGAAGACCGGCTTCGGGCCGATCCATGGTGCCAACACCCAGCCGAAGACCTGGGTCTACTCGCTGCCGTTCATGATGTCCAACATGCTCGACGGCGCCAACGTGCCGAACGTCATCTGGACCCTGTCCTTCGAGATGGTCTTCTACCTCCTGCTGTCGGCGCTGTTCATCTTCCGGGTGCACCGGCACAGTGGGGGCTACGCGATGGCCGCGGCCATCGGGGCGGTCGCGCTCGGCGGCATCCTGCCCCTCGAGGGACTGACCCACACCTTCGGCTCCCGCCGGGTGGCGATCGCCGCCGACATCCTGCTGTTCATCGGGCTGGCGCTCGCGGTCAGCGGCCGCCGGGTGCCCCGCCTGGTCGGCGGCGTCATCGGCGCCGCGACCGGATTTACGCTGCTCCTGTTCAACACCAGCTACCCGTTCAACTGGAGCGGCCTGACCATCCTCGCGCTGATGTTCACCGGCACCATGCTGTACCGGGCCGAGCGCGGTGAGTTCGGCAAGGCCAAGGCGGCGGTCATCGCGGCCATTGTGCTCGCGCTGACCATCGCGGCCGGGGTGTGGCACAGCCTGATGTGGCAGATGAACGCGGCCGACCAGCGGCAGTTCGACCTGCAGTGGATCAGCTGCCTGGTGCTGGCCGGGGCGACGTTCGGCATCGGTATGGTGCTCCGGCACCGGACGGTTCCCCGCGTGCTGGCCTGGCTGGGTCTGGTCAGCTACTCGGTCTACATGCTGCACCCGATCGTGCTGAACGCCTACCGGTCGATCGACGTGTTTCGCCGGCCGCACCCGTTCGCCATCCAGGTCCTGCTGTCCGCCGGCATCCTGGCCGCCGTGCTGGCCTGCTCCGCGCTCAGCTATTACTTCGTCGAGGCGCCCATGCAGCGAGTCGGGCACCGCTTCGCCCGGCTGCTCCAGGGACGGTTCGGACCCGACGCCATCACCGACGACCTCCCGGTGCCGGACGCGCCGGCCGTGGCGGCCGGTGACCCGCTGCTGGAAGGCGCGCCGGGCCTGCCCGACCCCGCGCACGAGGGGCCAGCTGAGGTTCATGAGCAGACCGGTCACGGGATGCACGACGGGCGCCGGATAACCTGATCGACTGTGGGAGAAGCAGCCGCCCCTACGTCGCTCTACCGCAAGGTCGCCGACGATCTCCGGGCGGCCATCGGGGCGGGCGAGTACCCGCCCGGCACCCGCCTCCCCTCCGAAAGTGACCTGGCCGAGCGCTACTCGGTGTCCCGGGGGACGGTCCGGCAGGCTTTCGCCGCCCTCCGCGCCGACGGGGTGATCGCGTCCCGCCGCGGCGCGCGGCGCATCGTGCTCGGCGGCCCGCAGCTGCAGAGCTTCGGTGAGCTGCTGAGCTTCTCCCGCTGGGCCAGGGCCATCGGGGAGCAGCCTTCCGGCCGGGTGATCGCCATGGCCCGCCGCGAGGCCAAGGCGTCAGAAGGTGAGGCCCTGGGGCTTCCGCCCGGTGCGGTGATCTACCACCTGACCAGGGTGCGCCTGCTGTCCGGCGAGCCGGTGATGATCGAGCGCACCGCGTTCCCGGACCGGGTCGGCGCGCTGGTGGCGGGGATCGACGGGGACCACCAGTCCATCTACGAGCGCCTCGAAGAACTTGGCGTGGTATTCGCCGACGCCGAGCACATCATCGATTCGGTCCCGGCCTCGGCGGACGACGCCCGGCTGCTCGGCTGCCGCCCCCGGGTGCCGCTGCTGCGGGAACGGCGCCGCACCACCGATCCGTCCGGCGTGCCGCTGGAGTGGTCAGAGGACCGCTATCTGGGCAGCGCCGTCGCCTTCACGGTGCACAATTCGGTCGCGGTCAGCGCGCTGTCCCGGCTGCCCACCCAGCCGGAGCCCTGAGCTGCCCGCCCCGTAAGTGCCGCCGCAGCAGCAAGCTGGCCAGCAGCGGCCGGAAGTGCGCGAAGTCCGGGCCGCTGAAGGACGTGTCCTTGGCCGCCTCGTCCCAGCGCCGCACCGCCACTGCCGCGCCCGCATGCGGCAGCGTCTCGAAGACGGTGGCCTCTTCGGCGCTCATCGGGCCGCCCTGGACCGCCAGCGTGTACACGGACGCCGCGGACAGCTTCCCCTGGTAGCTGGGGACGACGGCGCACAGGTAGCGCTTGGCCGCCACGTGCAGCCGGACCGGCTCGGTGACCTCCTCGCCGAACCATTGCGCCAGCCAGGCCGCGCCCGTCTCGGCGTGCCGGCTGTCCTGGCCCGCCATCAGCTCGCGCCCGCTGGCCGTCCCGCCGCAGATGTGCCCCACGTCGTGCAGCAGCGCCGCGGCCACCTGCGCATCCGGCGCCCCGGCCGCCTCGGCCAGCGCCCCGGCCTGCCGCATGTGCACGGCCACGGTGACCTCCTCGCCCAGGTAGTCCTGGGCGCCCTCGCCGGAGAACAGGTCACCGATGATGTCCAGGGCGCTCACGCCGCCGCCCCCTCTCGTACCGCCAGCGAACTGGCCAGCCCGTCCGGGTCCGCGTGGCAGGCGGTCACCTCGGCCGGGGGCAGCCGCAGCGGCCGCGTGCTGCGCTTGTTGAACCGCACTCCCCGGATCCGGCCGCGCGGGTCCAGGTCGCCGCGCGCGACTCGTGCCGTCATCCGGCCTCCTAAAGTTGGCTATACAAGTTAGGGCATAAATATACTAGATTGGGTTCCGGCGGCGCGGCCGCGATGACCTCTCCCGTCTCGCCTTTCCCGCGGGTGCTGGCCGGCGGACGGCCGGGACCTGACGACGAAGGGACGCCCACATGAATTCGGCCCCGTTGCATTGGGCCCCATCGAATTCAGCCCCATCGAGTTCGGCACCGTCGAGTTCGGCACCGTCGAGATCGGGCCAGGGCCGGGTGATCGTGGTCGGTGGCGGGGTGCTCGGCACGATGCACGCCGTCGCCGCGCGCAGGCGCGGTCTCGAGGTGGTCCACCTGGAACGTGAGCCGGGCCCCCGCGGCGCGAGCGTGCGGAACTTCGGGCTGGTCTGGGTCAGCGGCCGGGCGGGCGGCCCTGAGCTGGACCTGGCGCTGCGCGCCCGCCGGCTCTGGGCGGATCTCGCCGCGGAGGTGCCCGGCGTGGGCTTCCGGCCGCACGGCTCCCTCACGCTGGCCGCCGGGGACGCCGAGATGAGCCTGATCAAGGAGGCTGCGGCCCGGCCCGACGCTGCCGAGCGCGGCTTCGAGCTGCTGGACGCGGCCGCGGCCCGCGAGGTCAACCCGGCCCTGCGCGGGGAGTTCACCGGGGCGCTGCTGTGCACGCGGGACGCCACCGTCGAGCCGCGCGCCGTGCCGGCGGCGCTCCGCGCCTACCTGCTCGCTTCCGGCGGCTACCGCTGGCTGCCGGGCCGCGAGGCCGTGGAGGCGCAGCCGCACGCGGTCCGCGACCACACGGGGGAGTGGCACCGTGGTGACCTCGTGGTCATCTGCTCGGGTGCGGCCTACACCGGAATCGCCGGGCCGTACCTGGCCGCCTGCCCGGTGCCGCCGCTGCGCCGGGTCCGGCTGCAGATGATGCAGACCCGGCCGTTCCCGGGCCGGGTGGCCACCGCCGTGGCCGACGGTGACTCGATGCGCTACTACCCGGCGTTCGGCCTGCCCGGCCGGGCCCAGCTCGGCCCGCAGGCCCCGGCCGCCGCGCGCACCCGGGCCCAGCTGCTGCTGGTCCAGCGACTGGACGGCAGCCTGACCATCGGCGACACCCATGAATACGACGAGCCGTTCGGCTTCGACGTGGACGAGGACGCCTACGGCCACCTGCGCGACCGCGCCCAGCAACTGCTCGGCACGCCGCTGCCGCCCGTGCAGCGCCGCTGGGCCGGCGTGTACAGCCAGGTCACCGGGGACGAGCTGTACCACCGGTCACCGATCGAGCCGGGAGTCGTCCTGGTCACCGGGCCCGGCGGGCGCGGCATGACGTGTTCCCCGGCTATAGCGGAGGAGACATTCGCATGACGCCCATCACGATCGCCTGCCTGGACATGGCCGGTACCACGGTCCGCGACGACGGCATCGTCATGAACGCGTTCGGCTCGGCCATCTCTGGCCGCGGCCTATCCACGGCCGAGTTCGGGCAGGCCATGAAGGACGTGTCGGCCAGCATGGGCCAGTCCAAGATCGAGGTCTTCCGCCGGGTCCTCGGTGACGAGGAGACCGCGCAGGAGGCCAACCAGGCCTTCGAGGATCACTACGCCGCCGCCGTGCGGGCTGGCGAGGTGGCCCCGCTGCCCGGCGCGGTGCAGGTCATGGCCGCGCTACGGGCCGCCGGCGTTAGCGTCTGCCTGCTGACCGGCTTCTCCCCGGCCACCCGCGACGCCATCATCGGCGCGCTGGACTGGCAGCCGCTGATCGATCTGGCCCTGTCTCCCGCGGACGCGGGGCGTGGCCGCCCGTGGCCGGACCTGCCGCTCACCGCGCTGCTGCGGCTCGGCGGTGGCGCGGTCAGCGAGCTGGCCGTCATCGGGGACACGCCGAGCGACATCGAATCCGGCCTGCGCGCGGGCGCGGGCGTCGTGGCCGGGGTGCTGACCGGCTCCACCAGCCGGGACGAATTCACCCAGGCTGGGGCGGCGCACATCCTGGACACGGTGGCCGGGTTCCCGGCCCTGCTCGGCCTGTAAGGTGCCGCGCGGCGCGGCCGTCACCCGGTCGGGCCGAATCGCTCGATCCGGATCCGGTCCACCGGCATCCCGGCCTCACGGAGCACGGCCGTCGCGGCGTCGGCGAAACCGGACGAGCCGCACACGAACCCGGTGGCCTCGGGGTTCAGCGGCGCGGGCAGGTCGGCGGGGGACAGCCGCCCGGCCGGCCGCGGCCAGGACGGCGGGGTGACCCGGGTGTAGACGATCGTCGACTGCGGGCCGGGCAGTTCGCTGGAGTAGTACAGCTGGCCCGGCCGGCGCACCGACACGAGAAGGTTCACCAGGTCCGCCCGCCCGCTCTGCCGCGCGAGCCGCAGCATCGCCATTAGCGGGACAACCCCCGAGCCGCCGCCGATCAGCACGGCCGGCGCGTCGCCCGGCCAGATGAACCAGCCGCCGATCGGCCCGCGAACCTCGAGCTCGTCTCCGGTCATGACCACGTCGTGCAGGAACGTGGAGACCTCGCCCTCCGGCAGCCGCTCCACCGTCAGCTCGATGGAACCGGGATCGCCGGGCGCCGAGGCAACGGAGTAGGAACGCTGCGCCCGGTACCCGTCCGGGTCGGTCAGCCGGATGAGGAAGTGCTGCCCGGCCATGTAAGGCGTCGGCTGGCTCAGCGCCAGCCGGAACGTCTTGGCCGTCGGCGTCTCCCGGCGGATCTCGATGACCCGGGCCTGCTGCCACTTGCCGGGCCGGGTAAAGCGATCAGGCGCCCCGATGCCGCTGAGCTGCTCCGTCATGGCACCGCTCAGTCCCCCTGGTAGCGCTGCTCGAGCCAGGGGTCGCCGCGGTCGTGGTAGCCGTTGCGCTCCCAGAAGCCCGGCTCGTCGTGGTCGAGCAGGCGCAGCCCTGACACCCACTTGGCGCTCTTCCAGAAGTAGAGGTGCGGGACCAGCAGCCGGGCCGGGCCGCCGTGCTCCCTGGCCAGCGGCTTTCCTTCGTAGTCCCAGACCACCCACGCCTTCCCGCCGGTCACGTCGGCCAGCGGCAGGTTGGTGGTGTACCCGGTGTGCGACGAGGCCAGCACGTAGCTGGCCGACGCCATCGGCCGGGCCGCAGCCAGCAGCGTGTCGACCGACACCCCGTGGAACGAGACGCCCAGCTTCGACCAGGTGGTCACGCAGTGGATGTCCCCCGCGAAGTCCGAGCCGGGCAGCGCCTGGATCTCGTCCCAGGTCCACGAGACCGGCTTCTCGACCAGCCCGTCGATGCCGAAGGCCCACGTGGCGGTGGACAGGCTGGGGGTGGCCTCGGCGGTGAGCACCGGCCAGTCCGCGCCCGCGTCGTACTGGCCAGGCGGAAGTCTCGGGTCGCGCGCCCGCCGGCCGCGGAACCCCCGGGTGAAGGTCATTTTGCGGCCATCCTGCACCGAGTGGGTCGCATGCCCCTATCTTGCCTCGGCGGCCACGGCCGCGCCACGCCGCCCCCGGTTAGCCGCCCCGCCCGCCCGCGCCCCGCCGGTTGTACGCAGAGGTGCCTCTGCCGCGACGCGGGTGTACGCAGAGGTGCCTTTGCCGCGACGCGGGTGTACGCAGAGGTGCCTTTGCCGCGACCCGGGTGTACGCAGAGGTGCCTTTGCCGCGATGGGTGGGGGGCGCGGGCTCGGGTTACGGCGAGACGCTCGTTACCGGCCAGCGAGCCGGGCCCTTGCGGCCCGGCGAGCGGCCGGTGTGTCGGCGATGTACCACCGCGGGGCGCGGACCGCAGCGGGGGGGGTTCCGGGGGGTCGTCCCCCCGGGCCAGCACTGACGCTGGCTGGAGGGCGGGATCGGTGCCAAGCTAGGCGGATGAGCGGGGACGAAGAACGGGATGGCGTCCGGCTGACCAACCTTGACCAGCCGCTCTTTGACGAGGCGGCGGCCACCAAGCGGGATCTGGTGGACTACCTGGACGGGGTGCGCGACCGTATCCTCCCCGTGCTGGCGGACCGGCCGCTGTCGGTCATCCGGGCGCTGCGCGGCCAGCCGCCGTTCATGCAGAAGAACGTGCCGAAGTACACGCCCGCATACGTGCGGACGGTCACCGTCTGGGCCGAGGCCTCCAAGCGCGAGGTGTCCTACGCGCTGTGCAACGACCGCCGGACGCTGCTCTGGTTCGCCAACCAGCGGGCCGTCGAGTATCACCCCGGCCTGGTCCGGGCCGGGGATACGGAGCACCCGACCCACCTCGTGCTCGACATCGACCCGCCGGCCGGTGATTCGTTCGCGCTGGCGGTCCGCGCGGCGCACCTGGTCCGCCAGGCGCTGGCGGACGTGGGCCTGTCCGGTGCGGTCAAAACCAGCGGCGCGAAGGGCGTGCACGTTTTTGTCCCACTGGACGGCTCGGTCGTGGCGTTCGACGCCGCGGCGGCCACCCGCGCCATCGGCGTAAGGGCCGAGCGCCTGGATCCCGCGCTCGCGACCACGGCCTTCATCCGGGACGACCGCGAAGGCAAGGTCTTCATCGACTCCACCCGGGCGGGTGGCGCCACCGTCGTCGCCGCGTACAGCCCGCGGCTGCGGCCCGGCACGCCGGTGTCGTTCCCGGTGCCATGGGAGGAACTGGACCACGTCACGCCGGGCGACTTCACCGTGCACTCCGCCGCCCCGCTCGTCGCGGCGAGGGACCCGTGGGCCGCGGCGATGCCCGCGCCGCAGCGGCTCAGTGCCGGGCTGATCGAGGAGGGCCACGCCATCCCGGTCGCGCGGGTCCAGGCGATGCACGAAGGCAAACGCCGCGCCCGCGCCCGCCGCGGCTGACCGCCGTCAGTTGTCGTCGGGGGTGCGCCGCCCGGTCACCGAACTCGGCCGGATCCGGATCCAGAACGGGCGCTCCACGCTGGCGACCCACGGCCGCAGGCCGTACTCGGCCAGCCGTTCGCGTTCGGCGTCCTCGTCCACGGGCTCGGCGCGGCCGGTCACGACGACGCTCCAGCCCGAATGCGTCCGCTGATCGTAGTCGTCGGCCTCGAACGTGATCGGGCGCTGCCCTTGCGCCGCGGTCAGCTTGGACCCGTGCGTCGTGCGGAACACCACATCCTGCCCGTCGACCACATGGTTCACGGGCAGGACCTGTACCTCGCCGTCGGCCATGAAGGCGACCCGCCCGACCGGAACCGACGCCAGCAGCTGCAGGCAGGTGGCGAAAGAGAGCGTCTCTAGCCCCGCGTGGTCGAGTGAGTGGCCTGGCATAGCCGCCTCCCGGAGGATGTGGCCGGCCGCGCAGGCGATCCCGGCGGCCGGACGTCTTCTGTTTCCTCCAGGGTGCGCCCGGCCGCCGGGCCGGCGATAGCTGGCGAAAGTCCTCCCGGCACGGGCCGTTCGGCTCCTTGCCGTTATCGTGATTTCCGGCTTGTTTCGGCCTCGTTTCAGCGGCGTGCCGTGACCAGCACCGGCGCTTCCGTCAGGCTCACCGCCACGGCCGAGCCGGGGGCAGGCGCCTCGGCGCTCGGCACGTCCACCTGGACGGTCACATCCCCCGACAACAGCACGCTGACCCTGGTCAGCGAGCCGAGAAACGTTGCGATGGTGACGATACCGCTGCCGCCCGCCGCCAGGCGCAGGTTCTCCGGCCGGACCAGGACGTCGGCCGGCCCGTCCGGGCGGTCGCCCTTGACCGGGAGCACCGCGCCGAGCACCCGGACCCGGCCGTCCGCCTCCAGCTCACCGGGGATCCGGTTCATCGTGCCGACGAACTCGGCCACGAACGCCGTGGCCGGATCGGCGTACAGCTCGCTGGGCGCCGCGACCTGCTCCAGCCGCCCGCTGCGCATCACGCCGACCCGGTCGGCCATGGACAGCGCCTCTTCCTGGTCGTGCGTGACGAACAGCGTGGTCGTGTGCAGCCGCTGCTGCAGCGAGCGGATCTGCTCGCGGAGCTGGACGCGCACCTTGGCGTCCAGCGCGGACAGCGGCTCGTCGAGCAGCAGCATGCGCGGCTCGATGGCGAGCGCCCGCGCCAGCGCGACCCGCTGCTGCTGGCCGCCGGACAGCTGATGCGGGTACTGCCGGGCCTGGTCGGCCAGCCCGACCATCTCCAGCAGCTCGGTGGCCTGGGTGCGCCGCTGCGCCGCGCCCTTCTTCCGCATCCGCAGCCCGAAGGCCACGTTGTCCAGGGCCGACATGTTCGGGAACAGGCTGTAGCTCTGGAACACCATGCCCATGTCCCGGCGGGCGGCCGGGACCGGCGACAGGTCCCGCCCGTCGACCAGCACCGATCCGGTGTCCGCGGACTCGAAGCCGGCCAGGATGCGCAGCGCCGTGGTCTTCCCGCAGCCGGAGGGGCCGAGCAGCGCCACCAGCTCGCCGGGCTCGATCTCCAGGTTCAGCCCGTCCAGCGCCCGGGTGGCCCCGAAGAAGCGGCTCAGGTTCCGCAGCGAGACGTGCGCACCGCCGGAGCCGCCCGGCCGGACCGTGGCTCCGCCTGCCGTGCTGCCTTTGGCGGTGTGGGCGGTCATGAGGTCCTTCCAGTGTCTCGCCGGGCCACGGAAAACAGGGCCACCTCGCCGCCGCCGGTACGCCGCGCCTGCCGGCCGCCCAGCATCGTGATGGCCAGCAGGAACAGCCAGGTAACGAACAGCGCCAGCAGGGAGGCGGCCACCGAGATCGGCCCGCTGGTCTGGTCGAAGACCACGATCCACACCGGGAACGTCTGGTACAGGTCGAGGCTGGCCATGGTGTACTCGCCGAGTACCAGCGCCACCGTCAGCACGGTGGCGGACAGCAGGGCGGTGGTCAGGTTGGGCAGCACGACCCGCCAGAGCGTCGACGGCCAGCCGGCGCCGAGCGAGTTCGACGCCTCGACCAGCGTGAGGTCGAAGGCGCGCAGGCCGGCGTCGATCGACCGGTACGCGAACGGCATGGCCAGCACCACGTACGCCAGCGCCAGCAGGTACGGCGTGCTCTTCAGGAACCCCGGCGCCACCTGCAGCAGCCCGACGATCAGCACGACCGGCGGTATGACGATCGGCAGGATCGTGATCCCTTCCAGCAGCCGCCGCAGCCGGGGCAGCCGCAGGTGCACGTAGACCGCGGTGGGCAGCATCAGGGCCAGGGTGATCACGGTGGTGATGGCCGCGAGCCGCACCGACAGCCACAGCGAGTCGGCGAACCCGGACTGATGGACGACCGCGCGGAACGAGCCCCAGCCCGCGAACCGCGCCGCCGCGTACAGCGGGATGAGGAAGTACCCGCCGGCCAGGATCAGGATGAGCCATCGCCAGGGCGTGAAGCCGTCCCGCCGCCCGGCCGCCCGGCGTCCCGCGGGCGCCGCCGGCGCCGTCGGGGCCTGGTCTACTGCAGCCATCGCGCCGCCCTCCGCTGCAACACCACGTAGACGCCCATCGCGACCGCGATGATGATCACCATGCCCAGCCCGAGCGCCTTGCCCACGTTCTCCTGCCCGGCCAGCACGTTCCCGTTCAGGAACGACCCGATCTGGATCGAGGTCAGCGGGATCGTGCCGCTCGTCATGGCCTCGGCGGTGGCGTAGGCGGCCAGCGCGCTGCCGAACAGCAGCAGCAGGCAGCCGAGGAATGACGGCAGCAGCACCGGGCCGCCCACGTAACGCCAGTACTGCCAGGTCCGCGCGCCCATGTTGGCGGCTGCCTCGCGCCAGGCCGGCCGGAGCCCCTCCAGCGCGGGCAGGATGACCAGCACCATCAGCGGGATCTGGAAGTACATGTAGACGACGACCACGCCGCTCAGGCTGTACAGGCTGAAGCCGTGCTGGTAGGGGTCGAACCCGAGGTCGGCCAGCCAGCGCGTGGCCAGCCCGCTGGAGCCCAGGGTGGCCACGAACAGGAAGGCCAGCGGCACCCCGCCGAAGTTGGCGAACACGCCCGACGCGGTGATCGCCACCCGCCGCAGCACCGACCCGCGGTTCGCGCTCCAGATGGCGTAGGCGATCAGCAGGCCGAAGATTCCCGGCAGCACCGCGGAGATCACCGACAGCTGGATGCTCTGACTGAAGCCGTGCAGGTAGACGCCGTGCGTGGCGGTCTTGACGTTGCTCAGGGTGAACCCGCCGTTCGGAGCCTGGAAGGCGCCGATGGCCACCGCGACCAGCGGTGCGCCCAGGCCCAGCGCCATGTACACCCCGAACGGCACGACCCCCGCCGCCCGGCGCAGCCCGCGGGCCACCGAGACAGGCCCCCCCGCCGGGGCGGCGGGGGCCCCGGGATCCGGAAGGATTCCCGGGGCCTCGCCCGTAACCAGTTCGTCCATCCTCAGCCGCTAACGCTGGGCCACTGCTGCGCGACGAGCGCCTCGGCGGCATTCTGCTGCGCCTGCGTCGGGAACGTCAGCGTCGTCGACGGCGCCGGCGGCAGGGCCTTGAACGCGGTCTCGTTGACCGTGTTGCTGCTGATCAGCGTGGGCAGTTCGATGGGCCGGGCCATGCCTTCCAGCCACAGGTTCTGGCCCGCGGTGGAGTAGAGGTACTCCTCCCACAGCCGGGCCGCGGCCGGGTCCGGCGCGGACTTGCTGATGGCCTGGTCGTAGTAGGCGGCGTAGTGGCCGTCCGACGGGATCACGATCTTGAGGTCCTTGACCCCGGGGCCGACCTCGGAGGCCAGCAGGTAGTCCCACCAGATCAGGATCGGCGTCTGGCCGCTTTCCATGGTGGCCGCGCTCCCGGTGACCGGGACGAAGTTGCCGGCCTGGTGCAGCTTCTTGAAGTAAGCCACGCCCGGCGCGATGTTGGCGAACGAGCCGCCGTTGGCCAGCGACGCCGCGTAGACCGCCGCGAACGCGGCGCCCGCCTGCGTCGGGTTGCCGTTGATCGCGACCTCGTTCTTGTAGGCCGGCTTGAGCAGGTCGGCGAACGAGGTCGGCGGGGTGGTGACCTTCGCCGCGTTGTAGCCGATCGCGACGTACCCGCCGTAGTCGGCGTAGAAGGTGCCATCGCTGGCCTTCGAGCTGGCCGGGATGTTGCTCCAGGTCGCCACGCGGTACGGGGCGAGGATGCCCTGCTGGTCGGCCTTCACCGCGAACGCGGTGCCCATGTCGAGTACGTCCGGCGCCCGGCTCTGGCCCTTGAGCTGGTTGACGGCGTTGATCTCGTCCTGGCTGGTCCCGTCCGGGTTCGCGTCGTTGATCTTGATGCCGTACTTGGCCGTAAAGTCCTTCATGATCGTGCCGTAGTTGGCCCAGTTGGCGGGAAGCGTGATGACGTTCAGCTGGCCCTCCTTCTTGGCCGCCGCCACGAGGGCGTTCATGCCCCCGGCGGCGGACACGGACGCCGCCGTGGCCACGTTCGTGCTGCTGCTGCCGCCGCCGCTGCTCGAGCTGCTGGCGCCGCCGGATGAGCTGCTGCTGCACCCGGCCGCCACAATGAGGCTGCCGGCCGCGGCCGTGGCCGCGATCGCGTATCTTCCGCGCAAAATTCCCTCCCATGCCCATGCCGTGTGGCAGGCAAAAGCCATCGATCCTGGCTTGATCGGTCCACATCATGGCTAGACAAGTTGGCCGGAAGATGACGAGCTGGTGGATACCGGGAGGCTGGCCCGTGTCTGGTCGCGGGCCAATTCGTACCGATGTGGACCGTAATGGTCCCGGGGGCCGGGGGCGCGCCCTGGCTAGGCGCCGAGGATGTCGAGGATCTGCTGCCCGTACTTGGCCAGCTTGGCCTCGCCGACGCCACTGACGCCCGACAGCCCGGTCAGCGTCGACGGCTGTTCCGCCGCGATCTGCCACAGCGTCGCGTCCTTGAAGATCACGTACGCCGGGAGGTTCTGCTCCTGGGCGGTGGCTTTCCGCCATTCGCGCAGCCGCTCGAAGACCTTCGCCGCCTCCGGGGTCAGGCCGCCCGCCGAGCCGCCCGCCGGGCCGCCCGCGCCGCCGGCGGTGGGGGCGCGCCTGCTCCGCGACGGCCGGACCCGCTCTGGCTCGCGGCGCAGCATGATGTCCCGTTCCTTGCGCAGCACGGCCCCGCTGGCGCCGGTGAGCGTGAGCACGCTGTAGTCGCCCTCCACGCCGAGCAGTCCCTGGGCCAGCAACTGCCGCGCGACGCCCCGCCACTCGGTCTCGCGCAGGTCGGCGCCCACCCCGAACACGGTCAGCCGGTCGTGCCCGTACTCGGTCACCTTGGGTGTCTTCTTGCCGGTGAGGATGTCGATCACGTGGCCGGCGCCGAACTTCTGGCCCCGCTCCCTGGCCAGCCGGTACACCGCCGACAGGAACTTCTGCGCGGCGACCGTGCCGTCCCACACCTGCGGTGGCGCCGTGCAGGTATCGCAGTTTCCGCAGGCGGCGGGCGTCCCCTCGCCGAAATAGGCCAGCATCTGCGCCCGGCGGCACTCCGCCGTCTCGCACAACGCGAGCATCGCGTCCAGGTGCGTGGCCAGCCGCCGCCGGTGCGCCTCGTCGCCGGGGGAGGTGTCGATCAGCCGACGCTGCTGCACCACGTCGGCCAGGCCATAGGCGAGCCACGCGACCGACGGCAGTCCGTCCCGCCCGGCCCGCCCCGTCTCCTGGTAGTAGCCCTCGACCGAACGCGGCATGTCCAGGTGGGCCACGAAGCGGACGTCCGGCTTGTCGATGCCCATCCCGAACGCGATCGTGGCCACCATGATCAGGCCATCCTCGCGCAGGAAGCGTCCCTGGTGGGCGGCGCGGGTCCGCGCGTCCAGCCCCGCGTGGTACGGCAGCGCCGGTATCCCCTGGCCGGTCAGGAACTCGGCCGTCTTGTCCACCGACGCCCGGGACAGGCAGTACACGATGCCGGCTTCGCCCGGGTGCTCCGCGCGCAGCAGGTCCAGCAGCTGCCGGCGCGGCTCGTTCTTCAGCACGATCCGGTAGGAGATGTTTGGCCGGTCGAAGCTGGAGACGAAGTGGCGCGCGCCACCCAGGTTGAGCCGGGTAGCGATCTCGGCCCGGGTGGCGTTGGTCGCTGTCGCGGTCAGGGCGATCCGCGGCACGTCCGGCCACCGCTCGTGCAGCGCGGATAGTTCGAGGTAATCGGGCCGGAAGTCGTGCCCCCACTGGGCCACGCAGTGCGCCTCGTCGATCGCGAACAGCGAGATCCGGCCGCGGTCGAGCAGCCGCATCGCCGATTCGGCCCGCAGCCGCTCCGGCGCCAGGTAGAGCAGGTCCAGCTCGCCGGCCAGGAACGCCGCCTCGACCCGCCGCCGCTCGCCCGCCTCCTGGGTCGAGTTGAGGAACCCGGCCCGCACACCCTGCGCGGTCAGCGCGTCCACCTGGTCCTGCATCAGCGCGATGAGCGGGGAGATGACCACGCCGGTGCCGTCCCTGACGAGCGCCGGGATCTGGTAGCACAGCGACTTGCCGCCGCCGGTCGGCATGAGCACGAGCGCGTCCCCGCCGCCGGCGACGTGGTCGATGATCTCCCGCTGCCTGCCCCGGAACGCCTCGTACCCGAACACGCGCCGCAGGATCTCCAGCGGCCCGTCGGCCACCGCGTCGACTGCTGCCACGCCCGCGATCCTACGGGCAAGGAGTGTCAGTGTTGGCCCGGGGGGACGACCCCCCGGAACCCCCCGCTGCGCTGTGCTGGCCGGGGGGACGACCCACCAAAGCCGCCTACCAACTCGGCTGCAGCATTCATGTCACCTACTACTGGACCGGTGCCGGAAAAGCTCCCCGCCCGCCACGGCCCAGGCGGCCGGCTGCACATTCCCTGGAACGACCAGGTTCAGGCCGAATGCCGCGCCTGGATCGAGCAATCCGGCCACCTCAACCCGGCGCCCCGTCAGCGGCACTGAGCATCCCGCGATGTCGGTGCCCACTGGCACACTGACAACACCGGCCCGGCCCCGTGGCCAGCGCCGATCGCAACAAACCAAATCCAGCTCAACCCGTGACTGCAAGAGAGGCAGTATGAAGTCACCGTCCCAGTGATCATGGATCGCTGGGATCAGGCCAGGGTCCGTAACACCCTGGAACCCGAGTGGGAGGCCCGGTTCGAGACCCATAGCTACGGGTTCCGACCGGGCCGCGGCTGCCATGACGCAATCGAGGCGATCTAGACCGGAAGAAAACTGGCACCTCACAACCGGTAACCAGCCGCACCTGCCCCCTGAATCATTGAGCCCCGTCACCGTAAAGATGACGATTAAGCTCACGCGGTCGCGCCGACTCGGGCCCGGAATCTGTGTAGTAGTTCATGACCGCGACAATCCTGATGTCGGTCTCAGACACCAGTGGGCGCACATAGTGCGGGTTGCGCCGGCCGTCAAAGAAAATCAGATGCCCAGCTTGCGGCCGAAGAACCGAACATGACCGGTCGATCGCTTCCCTGCTGGTAGCACTACTGTCATTTCCGATGACCAGTTCACCGCCCGCGCCCTGGTCGTGATCGGTAAAAAAAAGCAACGCCGTAAGCGAGTTTGAATCAACGTGGCATTCGAAACGCATCATTGGTCCCTGCTGCACGTTGAGAACGACTCCGTATCGTTCATCGCCCGCCGCCTTGACTGCGGAATCGCCCGCCACGCGCTGCGCCAGCTCAAGAAAGCTGGATCGGTAAAACTGGTACAGCCATGGGAGTTCGCGCTTTACCTGATCGGCATGAACCCGGCCCCGAGAAATCCGCTCTACCCCGACCGCTTCGCGCGAAATGACCGGAGTCCGCGGGAAGTCCCCGAAATCGGCATCAATGGCCGTTTTCTGGACGTCCAGTCCCCAGTGTGGCGGAAACATTTCACTGACATCGAATGTGGTCCACCCCAGCGTGGGCAGCATTTCACGTTTCTCCTAAGGAAGACTTCGTCTGAGAAGCGGAAGAAATAATACCGGCGATAGCCTCCTTCCGCTCTAGAGTTAGATGTTTTGTTTTGATCACAGTTTGAACACGACGGCGGATCGCAAACCGTGAGTGCTTGCTTCCTTGGGAGAGTCACTCCATAGGCCGGGCGGTCGTTGTGAGGTCGCTACGAGCATCTGCTGGCTGCCTCCAGGCCCCTGGCCGACACTGATAGTTTGCTTCAGTTGTCAATTAAACTGTCGTTAGACTCGGCCCAGCTCGCCATGAATTCGATGGGGTTAGCGAACATTTCACCAACCTCGCCAGAGTTAATGACAAATTGATTCTTGTCGGCCGAATATACATTTATGGTAAGCCTGAAAGGGTAAGGCCCTTCCGCGTTGACGGCAAAACCAGTCCTGAATATTACGACGACTGATATAGTGCCATCGTCGGGCAGTTTGAAGTAGCGGGCTTCGTCGTCGTCGGGTGGCCGCACCACAATGTGATCGCGGATGCCTACTTGCTTTACCCCTAGTTGTTCTCTGAGGTAAGCCACTACTCCTTGTTCAATGTCAGATTTACTGCGGAGCAGAGGTGCTCCCTGGTCGATATATTTAATTGGGTAATAAGACGTTTCAAGCGACCAGGGCTTGTTTTTGATATAACGCCTTCTCTGACGAAGGATGACGCCCGTTCCCTCTCGAATATCGAGGAGCCTGGCCACAATGCCCTCAGCGAACCTCGGCTCTACAGTAAGAACGGGGTCGGCGCTCATTTCCAGCTTCCGGTGTTCTGCCTCTTCGAAGGGAGCCTTTCCTTCGCCGCCGCTCAGTCCTTTATCGTTCTTCCAGTCAGCCGACAGCGTCGTGACGACTGGATCAATCTTCACAACGAACGTCCCTTGGCCTGCCCGGCTCTCGACGAGACGGCGGTTCGTCAGCCAGCGAATCGCTTGCCGGATAGTATTTCGTGACGCACTGTAACGATCAACAAGGTCTTGCTCGTTCGGGAGCTGTGACCCAGCACGCATCTCTCCGGATTCGATGCGGTGGCGGAGATCCGCGGCGATCGTCCGGTACAGCGACTCGGGCATCATCCCTCCCCTTAGGGGCCGCAGGCCGTGAAGGACAGCCAAGCCTCCTGCCAGACGGTCACCGTGAGGGTCTTGCCTGGACAACTAGTACCACTGGACAGGTAGGCATGACTAGAACGATCGGAACATGGGAGGAGCTTAGCAGCTATCGCTCGGCATGGATGCTAGTGAGGCGAAGCGGCGATGCGGACCCGTCGCGGCATCGGCCGTGTGCTCGTCGGCCCGGGGATCCACGACTGGGCCAGGAATTAGCCAGGCCTGAAGGCCCCGCCTGCTCGCTACCCGGCGAATTACCATCACTCCCAGTTCAGGCGGTGTCTGTTCCGGAAGAGGACGGCTGTCCGGCCTGGCTGAGTCCCCGCGATCTGTGTCTTCCGACCCGCTAGCGGCTGGATCGTCTGAGTCGGCTGGGTGCGCATCTTCGGCCTCTGCGGTTCTTCGGTATAGCTCGGTCGCGGCCAGCGTGCGGTCAGTGAGCATGGCTCTGCCCCGCGCAGCCGATGTCGCCTGTGTGCCCACCCATGCGTGGTGCCGAGTTCTTAAGAAAGCTCCGCCACGAAGGTTTCCGTCAGCCCGCCGACGAGGTATACCAAATATAAGTATCCCCCCTATAGGAGGGGGCATACGTACTAGATCAGCTATCGGCCTAACAGGTTATATAGGTATGTGACCCATCGGTCTTCACATTCCGATATCGATCATGGCAGGCCAAGCCCGGGATCAAGGCGACGTGAAGCAACGTCGTCCGCGCGGGCTAGCGCGAGTTCGGCACGCTGGAGTGGCGCTCGCCCAAGGTTGTAACAGGTCGGTGGAGTCTGAACCGCCGACGGCAGCTTGGAGGCCGGTCATGGCCGGTGACGTTGAACTAGTGGCAGGCGTCGTAATCGTTAGTTTCCTCGCCGGTGCGCTCTTCGCGCTGATCGCCGTGGTGGCAGCCGGGATACGAGGGGAAGACAGAGCCACGATGCGCCGGCAAGACAGGCGACTCGGGATCAGGCTCAGCCTTCGGGGCAGGGCACCCGGAAATATGGCGGCTGGCGTACGGAGAGTGAACGGCCTCGGTCAGCGATATCGGTCGTCGGACCATGATCATCCTTAGCGAACCAGGAAGCCAGTGGCAGCAACCGACCGCCATCGGCTTACCGAGCGGTCGGCCGCTGTGCAGCGATCGTAGGGCCGCCGGGCACCCGCAAGGGCGCGGGCCGAGACACAACTGGCGGTAACAGACGCCGCCCTGAACGGCGGGAGGCCGTCGTGGCCGAGCTGGTCGAAGCAGTCATCCTCGTATCCATCATCTTCCTGATGGG
Source organism: uncultured Actinomycetes bacterium (assembly GCA_963824545.1). Taxonomy (GTDB): domain Bacteria; phylum Actinomycetota; class Actinomycetes; order Streptosporangiales; family Streptosporangiaceae; genus Bog-532. The sequence goes on from CAWGPP010000025.1 coordinate 101,861, forward strand.
GCTCGCCCTCGGCGTTGTGGCCGCTGTAATCATCAGGCGCGATAAGGGCGGCCCTCGTCCCCCCTAGAGGCAATGCCGGGGAGTTAAGGGCCAGCCGCCTGTGTCAAGGACGGTTGGCGGCGTGTCGCTGCCGGCTGGGGGTCCTGGCTGATCACGGTGGTGATTTTGGTGATCCGCTGGCAGGTTATGGGTTTGCCGGGCGGGTGCTTGTTCCAGCGGCTGAGCGGGGATTTGACCCGGCGGGCGCAGACGCGGGGCCGGCGTGGCCCGTGCAGGTTCGCCAGGACGGCGCGGCCGATGCCGCCGGCCAGGTCTGCTGCACCGGTGACGACTCCGCGGGCGCCGGTGACCAGCATCTGGGCGGTCTGGACGGCGATCTGGTAGCTGGCCCGGTCGGGGTCGGCGCCCGGGACGGTGGCGATGGCGTCGGTGATGGCGATCCGCAGCACCTGGTAGAGGGCCAGCAGCGCCCACATTTCCTGTTCCAGCCCGGCGGGGTCGCCCGAGCGCAGTACCCGGCCTTGCAGCAGGGTATGGCGCAACGCGAGGCAGGCGATCTCGTGCTGCCACCGCTGGTGATACAGCGCGGTCAGGGCGGCGGCGGTCCAGGTGCGGTGATCGGGCAGGGTGGTGGCCAGGCGGTAGGCGCCGCCGTAGCTGGTGCCGTCGTGGCAGGTGACGGTCACGCTGGCGGTGATGATCCGGACCTTGACGTCCCCGATGAGCGACAGAACCGGCCCGTCGGGCAGGCACGCCAGCACGGGCGGGCGGCGGGTGGAGGCCAGCCGGACCAGGAACTGGGCCTTGGTGGCGGCGACCCCGGCCAGGAACTGCCCGCCGTCAAAGCCGCGGTCCATCAGCACCAGCATCGTAGCGTTCAGCAGGGGCAGCAGCTTGCGCGCCCGGCTGATCTCGCCGTCAGCCGGCGTGCCGGACACCGCCCCGGCCAGCGCGCGGGTGCCGGTCTCCACGAGCGTCATCAGCTGGATCACCGGGTAGCCGGTCACCCCGAGCGCGGCGTTCATCTTCCCCAGCCAGGCCCGGTTGCGGGCGGTGTCCGGGACCTTGACCGGCCGGCAGCCGTCAAAGGCCACCGTCCGGTAGCGGCCGAACCTGACTCCCGGCGTGGACGGCTGGCCCAGCGGCCCGGCCAGCACCCCGGACAGCGCCTTCAACGGCGCAGTGCCCACCCGGCGGCGCAGGCCCCGCAGCGCCTTTCCCGACGGCACCGCCAGGCCCAGCCCGTCCAGGGCCGCGGTCAGTTCCGCCCACACCCCCAGGTAGCTGGCCCGCGGGAACAGTCCCAGCGCCAGCATGAAGTAAAGCCCCACCCGCGAGGGCAGCACCCGCAGCCGCCGCTCCCCGGCGCGGGCCTCCGCCAGCACCGCATCGGCCAGCCCGGACGGCACGATCCGGGTCAGTTCACCCAGATGCCCGGGGGCAAATGCCCCCGCCGCCACGGTGATCGTCCGGGTGATAGTCGTGACAGCCGAACCAATGGCAAACTGAACAGGCAACGGAGGTCCTCGGCAACGGGCTGATCTTGGTCGATTACCCGTCCTACCGGACCTCGGTTGCCATATCTCCCCGACACGCCAGGACTGGTGCTTGACTCCAACGCCCGAACCTTAAGCCCCCGGCATTGGGGCTAACGCGGGCCAAGCTTCGTCTCCGCTGCGGCTGTTCCGGAAATATTCCGGATCATGGTTCTGGGCTGCCCTTGGATGCGGGCACGTTCTGACCCGTAGGTGCCCAGCCCGGCTCCGGGGCAGTCCAGCCTGGTTCGTACACTCGCCGTTCTGCTGTTCGGTCGTTCATGCTCGTACGGCGTGGCAGAAGATCATTCGTTTCACTGGTTCCCTGCGTGGCTCCCCGCGACCTGCACCACGCAGGGCATCAGCCGCGGCCAGTTCAGATCCACGCCGACCGGGGCTCCTCCATGACCTCCAAGCCGGTCGCGCTGCTGCTCGCCGACCTCGGCGTCAGCCCAGTCCCACTCCCGTCCGCACGTGTCCAACGACAACCCCTACTCCGAAGCGCAGTTCAAGACGCTGAAGTACCGGCCAGGCTTCCCCGCCCGGTTCACCTCGATTGAGCAGGCCAGAGCGCACTGCCAGGACTTCTTCCCTGATACAACGACGAGCACCGCCACGGCGGCCCTCGGCCTGCACACCGCCGCCGACGTCCACTACGGCCGGGCCGGAGCCGTCCAAGCCGAGCGCGCCCAGGTCCTGACCGCCGCCTCCTTGCCCACCCCGAGCGCTTCGTCCGCAACCCCCCGGCCCCGCCCGGCCTCCCGGAGGGCTCATGGATCAACCCGCCCCAGCAGAAGGAAGCCGCCACTCAGTAAAAGCCACCCAATGGTGCCTCATTCAGGTTGACGGATTCCGCTGCATCACGGTCGTGATCGCTTGCTTGACCATTGTCGGCACGGCAGGCACTTGGCCAGCGGTCTACCCTTGCCGCCTGTCCCTCAACGGCCCGATCCGGCGGACCGAGCGACTCAAAGCCGCGGCCTTGAGAACGTGGGTCTTGTTCAGAGTCTCGGGCCCAAGAGCCGAGACTCTTTGGGGTCTGTGGCATCACCGGCGTTCCGGATATTCGGGACTCGCCGCCGTGCCGGGGGTGAACCGTAGCACTATGGTTTGCGTGGATATGGGTACGGAAGGTCAGCCCTCGAGCGGGCGAGGTGATGAGGATGGCGGTCGGTCAGCGGAGCGATGATCTGGGATGGTGGCGGTACCCGCGCATCCGGGCACTGGTAACCGGTTATTCCTGGAAGCACGTAGCTTCCCGGGTGGGGGGCCTTCGGTCGATGCTGCTGCCGCTTTCCCGCCGTTGTCGGGGTCACGACCCCTTGCCCCCAGATACCGGCTACACAGTAGCCTCCCTAGCTTAGCCCAGGTCAGGCCGCATTGTAGGGTCCGCTGACGTCCGTCGCGATCTGCCCGAGACCCTGGCCGTTGGTGAACTCCATTGCTGTATCGCTACGCTTGGGTGCCGGTCGCCCTCACCGACGGCACGCACCGCCGGGTTCGCTTTGGACCGCGCGACACCATGAGCGAGCGCAGCCAACCAACCAGGGGAACTCCATGAGGCCCAAGTCAGCTTCAGCACGGTTGGTGCGCGCCGGATCTGTCGCAGCGAGTTCCCGCTGCCGCCAGCGCTGGCGGAGGAAGTCATGACATTGGGTAGTCGCCATCGCGGATCCATCGCAGCTATCTCCACAACATCTGGCATTCTGGCTGGCGTCGTCGGCGGCTGGCTGGCCGGACATTGGTTGTGGGGTGTCGCCTGCGCCTCCTGGTCCTCCTTGCCGTCGCTGTTGGCGCCGCAAGCCTTACGGCACGATCCGAGGATGCACCCGACGAGCGGGAGGATGCACCCGATGAGCGGGCAGTCTCGATGGTCTTCGGGGCTGGCGGCTCGGTGAACGATTCCACTATCGCCGCAGGAGATGTAGATCAAAGCCGCACTACCAACATCCGTTTTGGCGCTGCGGCAGCAGCGGTGGTCTTCGCGCTTATCGCTTTAGGCGGCTCCGCTGGCGGAACATTCTACTATGCTAACCAGCCTGGTGGGCGCCTGTTTAGCTCAAGAGTGCCGGCGACTTTGCCGACCTCTTCTTCCGGTGAATCATCCTCCGGATCTGACATCACAAGCCCTGATATTACGGCGGATCAAGTTTGGGCGCTGGCGTCAGCCGCGATGAAGTCGCTCAAGTCATGGAGCTCGTATACGGTATCGCATGATGCGAATGGCGTCTTGGAAGAGGATGCCACCACGGCCGACTCCACGAGTGCGCGGACCTATCTCACGTTGAGTAATGGGTTGCACCCACAGGTCCTTGCCGTGGGCGGTAAGGTATATGGCGAATCTGAGAGCACCTCCGGGAAGTGGTTCGTCGGTACGCCTAGCTCCACATGCTATGAAGAGTCTATCGCCTTCGGCAGCTTGTACCCGCACGGACAGCTAACGAAGAGGCCCGTGACGTCTGTCGCTGGCCGGGCAGTACTGGAGATATACGACAATGGCGATGCGCCCGGCGATGCACCCGGCGAATGGTACATTGCTGCCCATGGAACGCCCTACATTCTGAGGGAGGTGTTGACTGGGCCCGCAAGTCCGGGAGGACCGAATAATGCATGCGGTGGGAACGGTGGGAGCAACGACTTCGACCCCGCCTCTTCGGTGACCGATTTAAATGGGTTCGACCAGCCGGTAGAACCACCGATTGTCGCTCCAGCAGATGCAATTTCATCACCGCCCCCGTGAGGCCGTTGTATCCAACCTACCGGCCCTTGCGGGATTCGCTATTCTTGAGAGTTATCACGTAGTGAAAATCGGTTGCGTCGGTTTAAAGGAGATAACTTCTCGGTTCCCAAACAACGTCTGGAGTTTCTTGCTGTTGTGCTAGAGAACGATTCGAAGGATTTGACGGTGGAGGAAAAATCCTTACTACAGGGAAAGGCTCCGGGCGCGTCTCCGTGGCCGGCGTGACCTGCTACCGGCCCGGTGCCCGCAGCCGGTTCTTCTACCGGGCCCGCATCCAAAACCGGGCGCAAGCGCGAGCGCAGCTCCCTGTCCGCAGCCGATTACCCGGCCTGATCACCGCCGCGCACCAGCAGCTGCATGCCCCGGTCATTTTGTGCTGGGATTATGTTCCGCGGAACATAATCCCAGTTGTGTGCCCGGTCGTGTTATGTGGCCAGCGGCAGCTGGCGGTCCTTGTTACCGGTGGTGAGCGGCTGCGGGTGCCGCTGCCGGTCACATAATGCTTCGCCTGAGAAAGGCTGCTTCCTCTACCCCGGGAACAGAGAGGAAGTTGTCCCGATGCTGGAGACCTACTTCGTCAAGCCTGAGACGGTCGCCCGGATCGCTAGCCTGCACGCCTGCGCCGGTCAGGCTACCTTCCAGCTCCGGTCGCCGAGTCGGGCAACCACGTCATTGCTTCCGCCGAGCGCGGCGACGTAGGCGCGCACGACGTCGATGCCGGAGATCTCGCCGTGTTCGATCTTGCAGATGCGAGCCTGGGAGACGCGAACGCAGCGCTGCTTACGTGAGTGGCCGACCGGGCGGGCATCGGGAGTGAAGTTGGCCGCCAAGTCCTAGAAGTGCAGGTCAGCGAGGCGCGCCGAAGTTCGGGTGTTCTGAATGTTTGTTCGAAAAAGCGCCCCCAGTAGGATTCGAACCTACGCACACGGCTCCGGAGGGGGCTTCTCTTCACCCCGTCCACCGGCACTAATGGCGCCGTTGTTAGGTATGTGGGACGCCCCTGGGACGCGCATCTCCTTGGGTCTGGCCCGGCGCATGGCCTCCCCCTCCAGCCAGGCCTTTCGTCTTTAGCGTGCACATGCTAAAGCCGAGGTCGGCCAGTAGGCCGGGTCTGGTGCATCGGTCTTCCTGGTCAGCGCGGTCGCACTCACAAATGCTCTGCCCTGTGCCTGAGATCTCGGCGGTTCTCAACGATTCTGGGCAGGTCTCACGGTGATGTGCCCTAAATGTGCCTGGCGATTCGTGAGAGCTGGCGGAGTAGCCAACCAGGTCACATGATCTATAGTCCGGGAAAAAAATCCGTCAGCTGACCGATGTCTCTGACTGTAACTTGCAGCAACACTTTCAGTTCAACCGGCGTCGGCCATCCGGCTAAGCCGTGGTGAGCGGCTGGTCGAGTACAACGGGTGAATGTCCTTGTGAGCTGCTTTTTCATTGGAAGCATCGACGGGCACTGCGTCACACTGCCTACTTCGGGGGTCTTGCATGCTTGACGAGGTAGCCACGGCGATTGCCACCGGAGCAGCTGGCAACATCATTGCCTACATGCTCAACGGTCAGATGGACGCCCTGCGCGGACAGGTCGCCCGGATCTTCCGGCACGGAACCGAGCCGGAACGGTCCGCGGTGCTCCGCACGCTGAAGGATGACGCCGTGACCTTGACTCAACAGGAGGCATCCGAGACCGACGTCACTGGACGATGGACTAGTATCCTGCTTTCGTATCTCACTGCTCATCCAGAAGCCCGTTGGAGATATTGAAGTCTTTGCTTCTGCTCCGGTCATCAACAAGACGATGAATATCGGATCCCAGCACAACCACGGGTCCGGGCCCTTCATCGGCGGCGATAACTACGGCAACATGACTTTCAAGGGCCAGAGGTAGTTCCAGTGGCTAACTCTGGGAAGGAAGGCCCTCGCGAGCAGCATAACCACGGGCCCGGGCCCCTCATCGGCCGAGACAACTACGGTGACATCCGTTATGAGATGCTCGACCCGAAGACCAAGACCGCGCTGGCGAAGCTATCCAAGGATGCTCCCGGTCTGGCCAAGCTCCTGACACAGGCCCTCCACGACGGCATCATCTCCCCAGATGCCGTCGCTGCGCTTGAAAGTGCCGTCCGAAACATCAACGAGGATGTCGCCGAGGCGCTCATGATTGCAGGGAAGAACATCAACGAGGATGTCGCCGAATCGCTCTGGTTTGCAGGCAAGAATATCAACAAGGATGTCGCAGATAACATTTTGCGAGGCGCCGAGACGCTAAGTGAAGCTACGAACAGACTCGATTATGTTTCATCTTCTCTAAATAAGACGGTTGAGAAGGTTAACGGCGGAAGTGGTCTCGGTCATCTGGCTAGACTTGAGGGCACTCTCACCGGGGCAGCTGAGCGAATTGAGCGTGTTTTTACGCCACCTCCTCCGGAGATCATCGTCGACCAAATGGGCAAATTTAAGATGTTTCTTCTGGGTGTTGTAGTTGGAGTCCTAGCTGTGGTCCTACTTATCCGCTATCACGTCAAGCCATTTTGAGACGTTGGAGTTCGTGCCCGATGGCGTATGACGAATGAGTTGTATGGTGGACACTTAGGTAAGCGCGATTCGGTGGAGGTTCGATGGCTCGGCAGTCCAGGATAAAGTCCATGCGGGCTGTATCCGCGTTGCTCTTTCTCGCAGTCGTCGGGTTAATTACCGCTGGAGCAGTTAAGCTAAGACATGATTACTTCCTGTCTGGAAGTGAGCTAATAGGATGGGCTACTGTTCCCCTAGCCCTACTTCTTGGATTTACCTGGCCGGTTAGATGCAGGGTCACGACTAGTCGCAGGGCATGCGGCAATTGGGCATATGGTTTCTTGTTTGGGTGCACCAAGACTCCTGGTCACTGGACGGGGAAGCTCCTCGTGCAGCTAGGCTTGAAGCGTGGGGATGAGGCCAAGCCAGTAGAGCGCCGTCACTCATCCGCAAACACCGTGGCCTTGAACCAACCCGCGCCACAGTCACAGCCTATAAAAGTGACAGTTGAAGAGAGCGCCCTTACGAAATGCGGTTTTTGGATTGGCTTTGTATCAGGAATTGTGGGCGTTATACAGGCTATTATCTCTTTGGCCCATTAGGACGAGCTTAGGCTTGGATCGACCACATTAACGACATGCCGACAATCAGGCACCATACGAAAATCCTACCCAGGCGATCGCTGCTCGGTAGGGTCCTCTATCTCTTGATTCAGTGCTCGCCTTTATCGCTTCGTCCCGGAGGCTTATTCATAAGTCTCGCGTCATTTTGGCGAAGAAGAGCAATCCCGTTACCGCAGCGAGCATATTTTCGTATTTGCCTAGCGGGCAGCGGTACCGGCCGCCTTCCTCGCTGAGCATGCGCCATGTCTTCACCTTCGCGACAGCCTGCTCTACAGCTGACCGGATCCTGCTCACATCACATTGAACTCGCTCTGGGAATCGTCGAGTTCTTTTCCCCGGTCCGCTTGAACGGCACGATCTCTATGCCGTCTACTCCCACATAACCGAGATCAGCTACCTTATTCGCCAGGTGCTCCAGCCGCGCTTTCAGGCCGGACGCGGCGAACGCGTAAGCGTCATGGCGCGCGCCGTTAACCGGGACCGGCCCGATAGCGGCGACCTCACCATCGAGGCTGGCCGCAATCTGGATATTCATTCCCGCGCAGCCGGCCTTCCCCGAGAAAAGGTCCGGGATAGCATTCCAGTCCCACGTGGGGCATACCGTGCCGTCGACCAGCGCGGTTCCCCTGCGGCCGGTGACCTCAGCCGGGTCGGGCACGAACGGGGCGCACACCCTGGCAATGGCCGGGCGGATCAGGGTCCAGCGCCGGCTCGCGGTCGGCTGGCTGCACCCGAAAATGTTGCCCGCTACCGCCTGAACAAGATTGCGGCGCATCAGGGCAACCACCATTCCCACTGACTGGAACAGCCCGATCGCCAGCGGCCTGCCGCCGGGCATGGCGACCGGCCCGGTCTCTTTGCTTACCAGCAGGGTCAGCATGTGAAGTTGCCCGGTGGTCAGCCCTGTGAGATCCTTATACTGCAACGGTTCCTCCCTTGATCCGGTCTTGTACACCTGAGATCAAACAGGAGGAGCCGTTGCTTTTCCTAGCCGGAAAGACAATTCTCAGGAAATGTTCACCAAGACCTGTGGATATGTGGAAAAAAAATCCGCGCTAGCGCTTGCAACCAGGCAAATCCCTGCCCCGCGCTAATTGAGGCTTATGAATAAGCCTCCCGGTAGATGCTTGACTTGCCAGGCAAGGCTCGGACCCGATCGAGTGGCCCCGGGGCGGACCGACACCGAAGACGTTGGCACGCGGCTAACCGAAGTTGACTGATCACCGTAGGGCTGTACCAAACTGAGCGCCTCGGTGTGAATGAGTGGCAGGAAGGTCAAAAGAGGTCATCGACGCAGGTCAAGCGGTCGCTGTCGGTCGGCTGTGGCATCTGCGCGCAATGCGTTGCTGCCGTTGCTGCTACCGCATCGGGCGCGCATCGGGCTGGCTCTGACATTTAATACTGCAACGGCACTTGGTGTGCCGGATGGTGAGGCCTGGCCTTGTCAGCCAGGTGAGCCCCGGGTCCTGCCTACTTGTGGCCAGGTCAGCGGCGATCCGCAGGCGCCCGCAGTGGTCAGTCCTGGGCGGCACCTGCGCGGTCGCGGGCCGGAACGGGATGCACGGTCTGGTGATCGCGCAGCATCGCCACGAACTTGGCGATGCGGGCCGCCCGGGTCTGCGGCTTCTTGGCCTCGTGGATCCGGTACAAGATGGCATACCGGTTCCCGCGGTCGAGCGTGGCGAAGAAGGCGGCGGCGTCCTCATCGGCGTCCAGAGCCTGGCGCAGGTCGTCGGGGACCGTCGCGGTGCTTTGCCCGTCATAGGCGGCGGCCCAGCGGCCGTCGGTTTGGCCGCTTCCACCTCGCGAGGCCGGCCGGCCGCATCCGGCCGGCCGCGATCAGGGCTTCCGCCTTGCCGCGGTTGATCTTCGACCACTTGCTGCCCGGCTTGCGCGGCGTGAATCGCTGCAGCCAGTAATCGTCGTCCAGCGGCCGCTTCTGGCCGTCGATCCAGCCGAAGCACAAGGCGACGTCGAGAGCCTCGGCATAGCTGACGGTGGTCTCGGAACAGCCTTTCTTCGCGAGCTTCAACCACAGCCCTGAGAAGTCGGCATGCTCGGCCGCAAGCCATTTCTCCCACGCGGCCGGGTCCGGGAAGGCCAGCATCGGCTGGCCCTGGTACATCTCCGCAACCTCGCGCCCCACGGCAAGCTCCTCCCGACCAGCTGACAATACCCGGACGTTAATCTCTGCCGGGCGGTCGCGGCTGCTGACGTAGGGAAGTGGCTGGCTCCGACGGGCAGGGTTGATCCGTCCGGGTCCGCACGCTCAAGTGCCGTTGGAGTATTAAGTGTCAGGAATATGATGGTATATATAAGTCAGCTTATTTTAGAACGATTGGCGCTATTGTTTTCTATCCAAATTGTCGAAGTCATTTTAGCAATTTCATTACTTTTTCTTCGAGTATTAAGGCATGAAACGGTAAGATATGTTACGATTATAGTTGCAGTTCCGAAGAATGTGACTGTGATCTCGGGTCCAAAACTTGTCGTTCCTAGAAAATCTTGTGCGTAAAAGGGTACATTGAATATTACAATGATTAGTGCGAGATAGGTGAAAAGGCGCGTATTCGTTGTTTGCATAAATGCCGAATATGCAAAAGGATTGTCATATAGTTCTTTAGCTAGAGCTAGCCGCTCTAGCCGTTTATTCTCTCGTACTTTTGCAAAGCGCTGATTGCGATTTGCTATCCACGCAGAAAAGCGGGGTGTGAATATGTTAACGATTATCCCGATTGGGATTGATAGGCCAAGACCTAGCCAGAAGCTCGTATTCACCACTCTTGGCCCCCACCTCGTATCGCCCGCTTTGAC
>CAWGPP010000026.1:0-143762 GCA_963824545.1 uncultured Actinomycetes bacterium
GAACGCATCCTCGGTGCCGCCGATAGCGGGACGCTGACCTCCCGCTTCGCGATCGCTCGCGATCTGCGCAGGCTCGGCCGCTACGAAGAAGCCCTGGACGAGATCCGCGCCGTCAGCAACATCTTTGCCCAGAAGGACGAACCGTGGAACCAGCGGCGGCTGATGGCCGCCGTTGACCTGACCACCTCGCTCCGGCGGGTCGGTTACTACGCCGACAGCGCCGAGCTGGGGGAGGAATTGCTGGACCGTTACATTCGGGTGTTCGGCGCAAGTCACCGTGAGACCCTGTGGGCGGCCACGAACATCATGAACGGCCGCCGGGTCGGCAACAATCTCTCCGGCGCCAGGGATCTCGGTGAGAGGACCGTAGCTGGCTGGAAGAAAGCGGTCGGTCCCGGCCATCCCAATACCGTCGCGGCACAGGCTAATCTGGCGATCGTCTACCGGGAGCTGGGAAATCTCACCGGGGCCCGCGACGAGGACCAGCATGTCTTCGACACGTTCAGGCAGATCTTCGGTGAGTCTCATCCGAGCACGGTCATCGGCATGACCAACCTGGCGAGCGACCTGGCCCTGCTCGGCGAAGTGCGCCGCGCACGGGAGATGGGCGAACGCGCCCTGGAACTGAGCCGGGAGATCCGGGGGCCGAACCATCACGCCACGCTCGCGGTCGCCTCCAACCTGTCCCTCGACCGCCGGGCGGATAACGACGCGGAGTCCGCGGACGCGTTGTTCAGCGACACCATGGAGCGTCTGACCGCCGCGCTCGGCCGGGAGCATCCCGAGACGCGCCGGGCCGCGCAACGCGGCCGGATGAACCTCGACATCGAGCCGATGCACACCTAGGGGCCGCTTTACCGGCGCGCGCCGCCGTCACCAGGACCGGTGCCGAGCCAGGCGATCAGCGGCCGGATGGGCGGCGCCTGCCCGGTCAGCTCGCATATCCGGTCGTAGACGGCCACGACCAGCTCCGGCTCCGGGCTGGCCGTGTCCTCATCGCCGGTGAGGGCACGGTCCGCCAGGAGCAGGCCGACCCACGCGGCCCGGTCGCGGCCGGAAACGACACGTCGCTCGTACTCTTCGGCGGCCCGCGCGTAGTCGCCCCGCAGCAGGGCAACGTCCGCCGCATCCGCCTGACCGTGCCGGATCGCCTGGCCCAGCCCGGCCGGATCGCGGTAACGCATCTCCAGCAAGGCGGACAGGCCGGGCCCGGCCGGAAAATGGCCAGGTACAACGTCCGCGGCTAGCTCCGGGGGAGGCCCGGCCCGTGCCTCGCCGGCCACATAGTCGCGGGACGGCGCGTCCACGGCGGCGGCGGCCGGGCGCACGTGCGCCAGCCGCCAGCGGATCTGGTGCTCCGCGGCGATTTCTGCCGCGACGCCTCTGGCCGTGGGCGGGACCGGCGGATGCCGCCGTGTGGCCGGCGCCGCCAGCATCCCGTCGGCCAGGGCACGCCCGGCCGCGGTCAGCACGTTCGAGCGGATCAGTGTGCGGGTGGCTTCCTGGGAGGCCGACTGCGCGCGGGCGAACTCGACCTCGCTCCGCCACGGATCCACGAGCCCCGGCTGTATCCGGCGCATCCGCCCCCAGAACCCGGCCACTCCGAAGTGCGCGTAGCTGCCCTGAAGGAGCGCGGCGGCGGGGCGCGGATCATCTCGCCACGGAGCGTAGTAGAGGTGGCCGTCCCCGTCGCGGACCAGCGGGGTGACGTCTTCCGCTCCGGCGAGAACAAGATGGTGAAATTCGTGATCGAGCGCTTCGGCCATGGTGGCCGTATCGGGCGCCAGGCTCAGGGCGATGGCGCCCCAGGCCCAGCCGGAGGTGGCGCTGATCAGCCGGCCCGGCATCGGCTGCTGCAGCGGGATGAGTGTTCTGACCATAGCCGCGATCCCCGCCGCCACCGGGCGGTCGTAGCGGACGAGGAGCCGCCAGGCCGCCTGGACTTGTGACCGCCAGGCGGACAGCAGCGCCTGACCGTGCGGCGGCGCTCCCAGGCTGAGCTGCCCCAGGAAGGAGTCCGAGGTTTCGACGATGGCCTGCAGCCGGAGACCGTCTGCTTCCTCCATGAGCCAGTTGACTGGGCGCCACGCGGAGTCCGGTACCCGGGCCCGCGCCAATGGCCGGCTGGGCAGCCGTACCGTCCGGCGTGCGGATCTGACCGCGGCACCGCGGCGGTCCTGCGTGACCACGGCCCATCGGCAGTCGTCGCGCCGGCTGAGCCGGGCGGCACCCACGGAGGGGAAGCTGACCAGGCCACGATGCATCGGCAGGACCAGCTCGAACGGATATCCGGTCCGGAGCGCCGACACGGCGGCGAACGTGGCCAGCTGGCCGAGGTCGTGGCAGGTGGGCGGCCGTAGCCCGGGCCGTCCGCCGGCGCCGCTACGCAGCCGCGCCAGGCAGTCGGCGGCCCACAACCCGACGTGCGGCAGCATCAGCACCTCCGTCACCACCTCCGGTGCCCGTTCCTGGACCGCACCGAGAACGACGGCGGCTTTCCGCAGCAGTTCGGCGCCACCGCCGGCTCCCGCGCGCCGGACACTCCGTCGCAGCGCCTCGATCAGGAGCGTGCTTTTGCTGAGCTCCGCGGCGCGCAGTTTGCTGATTGCTTCTGAAGGAAATGTGTCCGAGGTGAGAGCGGCCAGATCTGCGCCGCTGAGCCGGTGTGTACCCGGGACCGCACCAAGCTGGCTACGTTCGGGTTTCGCTGTCGTCTCCCTTGGCCACGTCGCCCTGGTTCCAGAGGCGGTCACCGATTCCTGCGCACGCCGGGAGCAAGCGCTCAAGCGTCGCATCAAGGAGTGAATCGTCGAGCTCCGCGAGCTTCCTGAGCGGCATCCGCGTCACGTCTGAAAGTCCCAATGCGGGCTCATCCCTCAACTCGTTCTCATCGCTGGCCGCGGCGCGCCGGATGTTTTGCCTGATCCGCTCAGTAGTCGGCGCGCCACTCATAACTATCACTATGGGACATATTCGTAGCGGAGGCTAGTAACGGCGCTGTTACCTGGACCGTCCCGGACGTGCCATGGTCACGTCCCGATCACCGTCCGTTGCATCGCTGGCGGCCCGTTTGCCGATCCCGGGAGCTTGGCGCGCCGTCACCCGGTAATGGGCGTGCCGAGAAGCCAGAAGGGGTAAAAGGAAGCGTGATGGACGCGGAGAGACAGCGGATTGAGGGTTTCGGTCAGCTCGAGAATGGGCTGCATCAGGCCAGTGACTGGTACCTGTGGGGCCCGTACGTCACAGAGCGCCAGTGGGGAACGGTCCGCGAAGACTACAGCCAGGACGGCTCGGCGTGGGATTACTTCCCGCACGACCACGCCCGATCCCGGGCGTACCGGTGGGGTGAGGACGGCCTGGCCGGCTTCTGCGACATCGAGCAGCGGCTGTGCGTGGGCCTGGCCCTGTGGAACGGGCGCGACCCCATCCTTAAGGAGCGGCTGTTCGGGCTGACCGGACCGCAGGGCAACCACGGCGAGGACGCCAAGGAGTACTGGTGGTACCTCGACGCGATACCCAGTCACGCCTGGAACCGCTGGCGCTATCACTACCCTCAGGGGCACTTCCCGTACGACAACCTGGTCACCACGAACGCCGCCCGCACCCGGTTCCAGCCCGAATACGAGTTGCTCGACACCGGCGTATTCGACGGTGACCGGTACTGGATCGTCGAGGTCTCCTACGCCAAGGACGGCCCCGGCGACGTGCTGATGAACGTGTCGGTGAAGAACGCCGGCCCGGTGGCCGAGACCCTGCATGTCCTGCCGACCGCGTGGTTCCGCAACACCTGGTCGTGGGACGCCGGCGAGCCCAAGCCGGTGCTGGAGGCAACCGGCGACGCGGCGGTCCGGGTGGCGCATCCCTTCCTCGGCGATCTGCAGCTGACCGCCGGCGACGGCCCGGACGGCAGCAGTCCCGCCGTACTTTTTTGCGAAAACGAAACGAACCTGGCGCGGCTGTACCACGCCGCCCCGACGACGCCGTACCCGAAGGACGGCATCAACGACCACGTCATCTCCGGCGCACCCACGGTCAACCCGGACCGCCAGGGCACCAAATGCTCCTTCTGGTACCAGCTGACCCTCGAGCCAGGAGCCACCGCCGAGCTGCGGCTGTGCCTGCGCCCCCCGGCGGGGCAACCCAGCGGCGACGGGCCGTTCGGAAGCCAGTTCGTTAAGATTCTTGATCGGCGACGGGCCGAAGCGGACGAGTTCTACGCCGGCCTGACACCGGCCGGTACCAGCGCGGACGAGGCCATGGTGATGCGGCAGGCCTTCGCGGGCCTGCTATGGAGCAAGCAGTTCTACTACTTCGACGTGACCCGATGGCTGGACGGCGATCCCACCCAGCCGCCCCCGCCGCCCGGGCGGCGGCTGGGCCGCAACACCCGGTGGGCCAACTTCGACGCCTTCGACATCATGTCGATGCCGGACAAGTGGGAGTACCCCTGGTTCGCCGCCTGGGACCTGGGCTTTCACTGTGTGGCGCTCGCGCACCTGGATCCGGCCTTCGCCAAGTACCAGCTCGTCCTGCTGTGCCGGGAATGGTTCCAGAACCCGAGCGGGGCGCTCCCGGCCTACGAATGGGACTTCGGCGACGTCAACCCGCCGGTCCAGGCGTGGGCCGCGCTCCAGGTCTTCGCGATCGATCAGGGCCGCGACGTGGACTTCCTCAGCCGGATATTCGACAAGCTGCTGATCAACTTCACCTGGTGGGTCAACCGGGAGGACGCGAGCGGAAGCAACGTGTTCGAGGGCGGATTCCTCGGCCTGGACAACATCGGCCCGATCGACCGTTCGCACCTGCCGGCCGGCGGCACCCTGGAGCAGTCCGACGCCACGGGCTGGATGGCCTTCTACGCGATCAGCATGGCCACGATGGCGACCATGCTGTACCGGTCCGGCCGCCGCCCCGCCCATGACATCACGCTCAAGTTCCTGGAGCATTTCGCGGACATCGCCGACGCGATCAACGACCAGGACATGTGGGACGACACCGACGGACTCTACTACGACAAGCTGCTCACCGCGGACGGCACCGCCATCCCGATGAAGGTCCGGTCCATGGTCGGCGTCATCCCGGTGCTGGCCGCGGCGATCGTTGACCAGCGGATGCTCGACGACTCGCTGCGGCTGGGCAAGAAGTTCGCGGACTTCCTGCACCGGGAGGGCATCGACAACGCGGCTAAGCTCACCAGGCAAGGCATGATGCGCGGGGATGCCGGCGACCGGCGGATGCTGCTCAGCCTCGTCGGCCTCAGCCAGCTGGAAAAGCTCGCGGCGTCCTTGTTCGACGAGAGCGAGTTCCTGTCCCCGTACGGGCTGCGGGCCCTGTCGGCCTACCACCGCGACCATCCCTACGTGCTGGACGTGGAAGGCCAGACGTCCACGGTCGACTACGAGCCGGCCGAATCCACCACGGCGATGTTCGGCGGCAACTCCAACTGGCGCGGGCCGCTGTGGTTCCCGCTCAACTTCCTGCTTCTCGATGTGCTGGGCCGGTACTACCGGTTCTTCGGCGACGACCTGACGCTGGAGTACCCGACCGGGTCCGGGAAACAGCTCACCCTCGACGCCATCGCCACCGACCTCCAGGACCGGCTCATCTCGATTTTCGTCGTCGGCGCGGACGGTCGGCGGCCCTGCTTCGGCTGGGTCGAGCGGCTGCAGCAGGACCCGGAGTGGAAGGACAACCTGCTGTTCAACGAGTACTTCCACGGGGACAACGCGGTCGGCCTCGGCGCCTCGCACCAGACCGGGTGGACCGGCGTGATCGCCGACGTGATCCGGCGGCGGCACGGCGCGGTGCCGTCCCTCGACGACGTCATGGCCGACCTCGACCAAGACCCCGGCGCTCCTGCTTCCTCCGGTCCTTCTTCCCCTTCCGGCCCGGGCTCTTCCTCCGGCCCGGGCTCTTCCTCCGGCCCCGGCTCTCCTGATCCCGGGGCCGTAGGCACCGCCCCCGCTTCACCGCCTGCCCCCGTTTCTTTCTTTTCTCCCTCCAGCCCCACCACACCCTCTGGCCCTGGCCCCAACATGCCCCTCTGACCTCACATTAGGAGGGCCAGCAGTGAACACTTCAGCCCCAGCCGGCCGTCCGGGGCGCTCCTTCCCGCTGGGCCCGTCGCTCTGGGGCGGCGGGACGAACTTCGCGGTGGCTTCCGAGGTCGCCGACGGCATCACGCTGTGCCTGCTCGACGACGGCGGCAACGAGATCCGGATCCCGCTGGTGGATTACGACGCGGGTGTCTGGCACACCTTCGTGCCGGGCATCGGCACCGGCCAGGCGTACGGCTACCGCGCCAGCGGCCCCTACCAGCCGTCCGCCGGGATCTTCTGCAACGAGGCAAAGCTCCTGCTCGACCCCTACGCTCGCGCCGTGACCGGCGTTATGCGGAACGGCCCCAGCGTGCTTGGCTACGCGGGCGGCGACCCGGACACGCCCAGCGACCTCGACTCCGCCCCCGACGTGCCGCACAGCCTCGTCGTGGACGGCAGCTACGCCTGGCAGCAGAATGTCCCGATCCGGCGCCCGTACGCGGACACGGTCATCTACGAGGTGCACGTCAAGGGCTTCACCATGCGGCACCCCGGCGTGCCGGAAGGGCTGCGCGGTACCTACGCCGGGCTCGGGCACGAGGCCGCCATCGAGTATCTGACCGGCCTCGGCGTCACCGCCGTCGAGTTGCTGCCGGTGCACGAGTTCGTGCCGGAGGGCTGGCTGACCGACCAGGGCCTGACCAACTACTGGGGGTACAACACCATTGGGTTCTTCGCCCCCAGCCAGCGGTATTCCGCCGCGGTGCGCGCCGGGCAACCCGGGGGCCAGGTCGCCGAGTTCAAGGCGATGGTCGACGCGCTGCACGCGGCCCGCCTGGAGGTCATCCTCGACGTGGTGTTCAATCACACCGCCGAGGGCAACCAGTTCGGCCCCACGCTGTCCTTCTGCGGCCTCGACAACCCCGCCTACTACCGGCTGGACAGGGGCGATCGGAGCGCCTACTTCGACACGACCGGCACCGGCAACTCGCTGAACGTGGGCCACCCCCGCACGCTGCAGCTGATCATGGACTCGCTGCGCTACTGGCTGATGGAGATGCACGTCGACGGGTTCCGCTTCGACCTCGCCGCCACCCTGGCCCGCCAGGAAGGCGGCTTCGACGGCACGTCCGCGTTCTTCGACCTGATCTCCCAGGACCCGGTGGTGTCCCGGGCCAAGCTGATCGCGGAGCCGTGGGACGTCGGCCAGATGGACAGTTACGACCTGGGCCGGTTCCCGCCGCTGTGGAGCGAGTGGAACGGCAAGTACCGCGACAGCATGCGTGACTTCTGGCGCAGTCACCACGTGGGGCTGGGGGAGTTCGCGACCCGCTTCGCCGGCTCCTCCGACCTGTACGGATGGGATCGGCGCCGCCCCACCGCCTCGGTCAACCTGATCACCGTGCACGACGGCTTCACCCTGCGTGACCTGGTTTCCTACAACCGCAAGCACAACGAGGCCAACGGCGAGTCCAACCGGGACGGCACCAGCGACAACCGGTCCTGGAACTGCGGCGCGGAGGGCCCGACCGGCGACCCGGGCATCCTGGCCCTGCGCGCGCGCCAGTCCCGGGCCATGCTCGCCACCCTGCTGCTGTCCTCCGGCGTGCCCATGCTGCTCGGCGGCGACGAGATCGGCCGCACCCAGCAGGGCAACAACAACGCCTACTGCCAGGACAACGAGATCTCCTGGTTCGACTGGTCCAGCGCCGACAGCGATCTGCTCGCCTTCACCAAGCGCCTGATCGAACTGCGCAGCACGCACCCGGTGTTCCGCCGCCGCCGTTTCCTGACCGGCGCCGACGCGAAGGAGTTGAGCTGGTACACGCCGGCGGGCACGGCCATGACCGACGCCGACTGGGACGACCGCAGCGGCCTGGCCGTGGGCATCTACCTGGACGGCTCGGACAGCCCCGACCGCGCCGTTGACGGCAGCCTGCTGATCGACGACGACTTCTACGTGCTGGTCAACGCCTTCTGGGAGCCGCTGACGTTCACCGTCCCCGACGTCCGCACCCCGGCAAACGGCACCGCCCCGCCCTGGCAGACCGAGCTGAGCACCTGCGACGGCCTCCCGTCCGCCCCCGACGGCTCGTCCGCCACCGGCGGCCCAGGCGACCCAGACGCCCCGGTCACCGTCCAGCCCGGTGCCCAGCTCACCGTCGGCCCCCGCTCCCTCACCGTCCTCCGCGGCCCCAGGTGTGAGCAGTGATCCCGCCGCCCCGGCTGACCATGGCCGATGTGGGCAGCGTTTTCGGCGTCGCCGCGGGCAAGACCCAGCATCTGCTCGATGTCGGTTAGCCGGGGATCCGCACAGGTGACGATCGCGATCCGAGGCGCCGGTGGCTGGGTTGGCACTGGTCTCAGGATCACGTTCGGAGCTGGGCTGTCGCGCCCGTGCACGTCCCTGGCCTGCCGCCCAGGAGCGGTCCTGCCAGCTCTCGGCGGTCCGTCGGCGAAGCCGGACAAGAACCCGCCCTGACCAATCGGCCGGATCATTCCCGGGAAGCGCGTACTGGGCAAAGTCGGCGACAGCGCGCCGATCGCTTATTCTCGCGCCAGTCAGACCAGCATCCTGATCGATCGAAGCGACGTACATAGCACCTCAAGCGGTGCGCGCGCTCCAGCCGGCCGTCACCGCCGGCGGCCCGCAGCGCGTCTACGACGCGGTCGCGATCCTCGTGCGATGCCCGCATGTCGGGCATATCATCCGGCATTGGCAGTCAGGGGCGCGGTGCCTGTGCAGGCCCATTTCCCATCCTCCTTTCACTCCGTGCGTGCGGTCTTCCCGCACACGGCTTACCGATGATCTTCCCGGTATGGTTACGCTGCCCTGGATAGCGGATCGTGCCACGGCGCCGGTAGAGCCCGGGCGATGCCCACCGCCACCGCGAATCCGGCCTGCGGCGGGATGGAGTTCCCGGCCAGGGCCAGTTATGGGTCACCAAACCACCTTGTCAGATAGCGACTAGCGTTGTCGTTTAAGCATTGCGTTCAGTTCGGCCTGGTCTGAGGTGACTCATCCTTGGGCGATCTTGTGGCGGTAGGTGGCGATGGCGAGGGCGTACGCGACGATGAGGATCCCGACGCACCAGGCGAGGGCGGTCCAGATGCTCCTGCTGACCGGGTGCTGCGTGAACAGGTCGTGGATCGTGTTGACGATGGATGTGACCGGCTGGTTGTTGGCGAAGGCGCGCACCGGGCCGGGCATGGTGCGGGTGGGCACGAACGCTGAGCTGATGAACGGCAGGAAGATGAGCGGGTAGGAGAACGCGCCCGCGCCTTCGGCGCTCTTGGCGGTCAGTCCGGCGATGACGGCGATCCAGGTCAGTGCCATGGTGAACAAGACGAGGATCCCGGTGACCGCAAGCCATGCCAGCGCTCCCGCGCCGGAGCGGAAGCCCAGGAGGAGCGCGACGAGCACGACGATCACGAGCGAGATCATGCTGGAGACGACCGTGGTCAGCACGTGCGCCCACAGCACGCTCGACCGTGCGATCGGCAGGGACTGGAACCGCTCGAAGATTCCGCTTTGCATATCCGTGAAGAGCCGGAATCCGGTGTAGGAGATGCCCATCGCGATCGTGATCAGCAGGATCCCGGGCAGCAGGTAGGTCACGTAACGCTCCGGCCCGGTGTGGATCGCGCCGCCGAACACGTAGACGAACAGCAGCATGAGGGCGATCGGCATGATCGCGGTCGTGATGATGGTGTCTGGGCTGCGCGTGATATGGCGCATGGTCCGGCCCAGCAAGACAGTGGTGTCACCGACAAAGTAAGTGGTCATCGTTGTTCCTTAGCTGTGGGTGCGGTCACTGCCGACCGCGGTGCCGGTGCCGGCGTTGCCGGTGATGGCGAGGAAGATGTCCTCCAGAGTCGGCTGCTTCTCTACGTACTCGACTTTGGCGGGCGGCAGGAGCTGCCTGAGCTCGGCGAGGGTGCCGTTGGCGATGATCCGTCCCTGATGCAGGACCGCGATCCGGTCGGCGAGGTGTTCGGCCTCGTCCAGGTACTGGGTGGTGAGCAGCACCGTGGTGCCCTGCCCGGCGAGCTGCCGGACGCTGTGCCACACTTCGATGCGAGATTCAGGGTCGAGCCCGGTGGTCGGCTCGTCCAGGAAGATCACCGGCGCGTTCCCGATCAGGCTCATCGCGATGTCTAGGCGGCGGCGCATGCCTCCCGAATACGTCGACACCTTCCGCCCCCCAGCGTCGGCGAGCTGGAAACGGCCCAGCAGGTCATCGGCGATCTGCCCGGCGTCTTTCAGGTGCCGCAGCCGGGCCACCAGCACCAGGTTCTCCCGCCCGGTCAGGATCTCATCCACCGCCGCGAACTGCCCGGTCAAGCTAATGGACTCCCGCACCTGCGCCGGCTGGGCGGCGACATCGAAGCCCTCGATGCTGGCCGTCCCCGCATCCGCCTTCAGCAGCGTGGACAAGATCTTCACCACCGTGGTCTTGCCCGCGCCGTTGGAGCCGAGCAGCGCGAAGATGCTGCCGCGCGCCACGCCGAAGTCCACGCCCCGTAGCACGTGCAGATCTTTGTACGACTTCTCCAGGCCCTGTACGCGGATCGGCTGGGCCGGGGGTGCTGTCACTGTCATCGGGATATCCCTTCGTTCCGTCGTCTTCTCTGTCGGCGCGCTCGATGGCGCTGGTGAGGCGTTCCCGCTCCCGGCCGTTCCAGTAACCCTCCGGGTGGTTTCATGGGCCCTCCGGGTAGTCCCGGAGAAAGCGCCTCGGTGACCTCCACGGGGTCCTCCGGCACCGGCAGCACGGTGTTGCGGAAGTCGTCGGCGGGGTGCTCCAGGGAGGTGAGCTGGGCGGTCTCGCGGCGGAAGGACAGGGCGAGCGTCCAGTCGGCGAGCACTCGTGCCTTGTGGCCGAGGGTCGGTACCCAGAACAGGTGGTAGACGCGGTGCGCCAGGCGGCTGGCGTGGTCAATGCTGGCGATCTTTCCGTCAGCACCCGGGTGTGCCGCAGCACCCGCGGCAGCGGCGCGATCACGTGCCGCGGCTCATCCCTATGACTCATGTGCCCGACGGGTCCGCTCAGCGCGCGGGATGTTCCGCGCTGCGGCGTCGCGGGAAGGCGCGCTGGTACCTCAGGGCGGCGAGGCCGAACATCAGGCCGCCGGCGGCGAAGAGCACATCGGTCGCCGTGCTGGCGAACGACAGCCAGGCCGACGGGTGCGCGGTGCCCATCACCTGTGCGGTCGTCATCCCGGTGAGCCCGCGGGAGAACCCGATCGCGCGCGCCACGTCGTCGGCGGCACCCGCGATCCCGCGCGCGCCGAGCAGCGCGCACCCGGTCCAGGCCGCCCACAGCAGCATCCACCGGGGGACCCGGCGCCCCCAGGGCTGGGCGAGCGCCGGCGGCAGCGCGATCCCGACGGCCCATATCACGACCATGATCGCATCGAACCCCCACATGAGCATCCGTGCGGCACCAGACCAGTGGTGATGCGGGAATGGGAGACCGGTGACGGCCCAGACGACGTGCCAGGCGAGGAAGGCCAGCACCCAGCCGAACGCCGCGTAGGCCGCCCGCCGGCTGACGCCGGCGTCGTCCTTCGCGTGCCCGGCGAGGCGCCCGGCCGGTGTCCCGCCCCTGCGCGGCCGGGGAGCGGGTGGCGCGGGCGGGACAGCCGGCTGATGGCTGCCGGTGAACTCGGTGAGCTGGCTGGCGGCGTGGGGCTGGCGTACTGCACGGTCAGCGAGTTCAGCGCGGACTTGGACGGCGACCTGCCCGGAGCCGGTGATGCCGGCGTTGTTGATCAGCACGTCGAGGTGGCCGAAGCGCTCCTCGACCTGCTTCGCCGCCGCCCGGGCGGTGGCCGCGTCGGTGACGTCCAGGGTGACGGCGTGCGCGTCGCCGCCTGCCGCGCGCAGTGCCGCAGCGGCCTCCTCACCGCGCCGCGGGTCTCTGGCGCCGATCAGGACCGCTATGCCCCGCGCAGCGAGTTGCCCGGCAGCCGAATGGCCGATCCCCTTATTCGCCCCGGTAACCAGCGCGATCTTCTGGTGTGTGGTGTGCTCGGTTATGACCGGCTCCTTGCTATGAGATGGTGTGTTCTTCTCACGGGTCCCTGTAATACGGAGGCCGACCGGACGTGTTCGGGCCGGTTCTTCGCGAGATGCTACGAACGGGCGCCACCCTGGGGCATCACCCGACGGTGCACATAGCGGTGGAATCTTCCGCAGCCACCCCTGGCACGACCGTGCCGCCGGGCGGGCCCGGGGGCCATATAGGGGAAGGCCGAGTTCCCGTGCCCGGGTGACAGCCTCGTTGCGGTTAGCCGCGCCGAGCTTGGCGAGGAAATGGCTGACGTGCTTTTGAACGTGTCGAGGCTGACCACCGAGGCCGACCAGGCCTCACCAGGTCCGGCCGGCCTGCTCAACCCGGCCCCCGCCCGGCGGGCCCGGCTGCCACTGGCCCAAGGTGACCTGGCCGCCGCGGCCCGTTTCGCGCAGGAGAAGGGCCTCGGCCAGTCCGGGACTCCCGCTTTGCCGCCCGCCTGCTCGCCCTGGCCGCGGCGATCTGGCACAACTGGCGAACCGGTGCGCCAGCCAAGCGCTCCCTGATCACGTATGACCACTGAAGATCAATAGGACTAAGTCATCTAGCCCCGTCCCTTCAGTCGATCCCCGGGCGGTACCGCCGTGCCCCGGGCCGGCCCGGCGGCACCGTCGTGCCAGGGGTGGCTGCGGAATATTCCACTCGCATCGGCACCTCCGGGTGACGCTACCTGCGGCGCTGGCTCGTACCGTCCCTCGAAGAACCAGTCCCCACCACGGTCAGGTCCCTTGTTACCGGGCCCGGACATGGCGGCCGGCCGAGGAGATGACAGTGAAGCAGATCCGTGTCGAGAGGCCGAGGGCCGGGCGCGAGCGCCCCGGGCGTGAGGTCCTTCCCCGCGATGCGCGGGACCCAGATGTCGTCCGGGCCAAGGCGCTCGCCCGTGGCCGAAGGTCGCGCCGGGAGGTGACGGGCCGTGCTGTCACAGTTCCCCGGCGCGCGGATCCGAGCGGGCTGGCGGTGCCCGGCCGTGCCGTGCAGGGCAAGCCCGCAGCTCCCGGAATGACCAGGTGAGGACCATGCATCCGTACCTGATGGAAGAGCTCGCCCGGCAGCGCGAGCGTGACCTGCGCAGGCCGGCGCAGCGCTACGCCCTGCCTGGGCCCCGTCGGCGGCGCCGTCCGGCCCGGCACCGCCGCGGCCGGGCGCTCGCCGGGATCGGCCTCGCGTTGACACTTCCTCCAATCTAAGGGTAGCTCTCACTTGAGAGCACAAGCCAAGAGATGGTGACTCCCATGAATACTGCGGATTCCCGCCGGTGGTGGGCGCTGGTGGCCATCGCGGCCAGCGTCCTGGTCGTCGGCCTCGACCTCACCGTGCTCAGCCTGGCGCTGCCGGTCCTGTCCACCCAGCTGCACGCCTCCACCAGCGACCTGCAGTGGTTCTCCGCCGTCTACAGCCTGGTGCTGGCCGCGGCGCTGCTGCCGGCCGGCCTGCTCGGCGACCGGTTCGGGCGCAAGCGGCTGCTGCTGATCGCGCTGGTCGTGTTCGGCGCCAGCTCGGCCGCGTGCGCGTTCGCGGGCTCTCCCGGTGCACTGATCGCGGCCCGGGCGGTGCTCGGGCTCGGCGCGGCCGTCATCTTCCCGATGTCGATAGCGGTGCTGCCCGTCATGTTCACCGAGGAGGAGCGGCCCCGGGCCATCGCGATCGTGATGGGCGCCACCTTCATCGGTTACCCGGTCGGCCCGCTGCTGGGCGGCTGGCTGCTGGACAACTTCTGGTGGGGCTCGGTCTTCCTGATCAACGTGCCGGTGGCGGCGCTGGCCCTGCTCGCCGTGGCCATGCTGATGCCCGAGTCGTTCGGCGTCCGGACCTCCCGGATCGACGTGCTGGGGATCATCCTGTCCAGCCTGGGGCTGGCCGCGCTCACCTACGGGTTCATCAAGGCCGGCCAGGACGGCTGGGGCGATCCGACCGCGGTGGTCACGATGGTGGCCGGGGCCGTTGGGCTGATCCTGTTCGTGGCCTGGGAGCGTTATCTCACCGGGCGCGGCCAGCCGCTCATCCAGCTGGAGCTGTTCCGGTCGGCCGGATTCACCTGGGGCACGCTGCTGACCACGTTCGTGTCGTTCGCCATGTTCGGCATCCTGTTCGCGATGCCGCAGTACTTCCAGGAGGTGCTCGGCTTCGACTCGTTCGGCAGCGGGCTGCGGATGCTGCCGCTGATCGGCGGGATGGTGCTGGGCATGCTGGCCAGCACCCGGCTGCAGGCGCCGCGGAAGGCACCGGACAGCACCATGCCCCGGGCGCCGGTGGGCGCCAAGCCGCTGGTCAGCGTGGGTTTCCTGGTCATGGCGGCGGCCTTGGCGGTGGGTGCCACCACGCACGTCGCCAGCGGCACCGGCTTCGCCGTGGCCTGGTTCGCGGTGGCCGGGCTGGGCCTTGGCCTGGCCATGCCATCGGCCATGAACGCCGCCCTGGGCGCGCTGTCCCCCGAGCGCAGCGGCTCCGGCTCCGCCCTGATCACCGCCATGCGCCAGGTGGGCGCGACCATCGGGGTGGCCGTGCTGGGCGCCGTGCTGCTGTCCGCCTACCGCGGCCAGCTGCACCTGGGCGGCCTGCCCGCCGCCGCGCGCAGCAGCGTGGCCGGCGGGGTGGCGGTCGCCGACGCGACCCACTCGGCGGCGCTGCTGCTGATGACCCGCACCGCGTTCGTGCACGGCCTGGACATCATGCTGGCCGTGTGCGCGGTGATCGCGCTCGTCAGTGCCCTGCTGGCGGTGGTCTTCCTGCCCCGCCGGGCGGCCGCGGCCGTCCCGGCTCCGGCGGCTGCCACACCTGCGGCGGCTGGCGCAGCTCCGGCGGCCGGGGCGGTGGCAGTGGCCGTGGGCAGCCTGGATCCGGCCACTCCCGGCGGCCCGGCTGGCCCGGCTGCCGGTGACCGCCCCGCCGTGCCGGTCGCCGCCAGCGCCCAGTCCGGGGACAATCAGGGCCATGAGCGACACCGGCACCACTGATCAGCCCGCTGGGCTGCGCGAACGCAAGAAGGCCAAGACGCGTGCGACCATCCGGGAGCACGCGTTGCGGCTGTTTCGCGATCAGGGGTTACGACGCCACCACGGTCGAGCAGATCGCCGCGGCCGCCGAGGTGTCCCGGCCACGTTCTACCGGTACTTCCCCACCAAAGAGGACGTGGTTCTCCAGGAGCCACCACCGCCATCGAGGTCACCAGCCCGGCCCGGCCCTGGCTCGGTACCGTCCAGCTCGCCGACAACGGCGACCTGGACTGGGAATGCTATTACCGGACCGCCTTCCACGGCGACGTGGCCGCGCTGGCCGATGTGATCGTCCCCATCCTCCACGCCAGCCCCGGCACCCGGCTGCGTAGCACTTCCGCCACGGCGAGCGGCTAGCGATCACGACGGCCGGGAAGGCGCAGGCCAGCGCTTGCCGAAAATGCCGTCGTGGCCGAAGAATGACCTTTCCGCCCCGGCCCGCAGAGCCGGCCGTATGGGTCGTCCGTCGGGAAGGTCCACAGGGGATCGTCCGGATATTCGACCACCGAGGCCATAACGGCGATTAACGCATCGAATGCCTTCGAGGGAAGATCGCCAAGCTGCCTGATGACCCGTTCGCTCAGCTCGGCCCGGTACGTCACCGGTCTTGAGCCCGCGCCGCCGCCAGTCGTTCCTGCCAGTCCGGGATGGCTTCGTCCGCTGGTACCGTCCGCGCGGCGCCGCTGCGTAGCGCTTCGAGTTCCTCGTAGTACCCGGGCCGGCTGGCCGCGATGACAATCAGGCGCCACACGTGCAGCAGCCGCTGCAACTGCCGGTACCCGGTTGGATCGTGCGCTGCGTCCACGGCCTCGTGGTACTGGCGAAGGAACCGCGCGCGTTCCTGCTCGGGCAGGTCCGTGAGGATCAGCTCGGGGTCATTTGGGTCCTCAGCCGGGACCGGCTTAGCGGACATGCCGCCAACCCTACGCTCCGGCCACCGGATACTGGCGACCCTCGCACGACGGCCTACCCCATCGATACCCCCACCCCGATCTTCCGCAGGGGAGCCGGTACTCACCTGCAACGCATGCCTGGCACCGCATGCTGACCGCCTGGTCTCGAAGAGTGGGGGGAAGCCAGCCGCCGCAGCCCCACGATCGTGGTGGCTGGCCACCGGAGCTGGGCGTTAGGAGGGGCTCGTCACGACGTTGGCGATCCGGCCGGGGACGATGATGATGCGCTGCACGGCCGCGCCCCCGGTGGCCCGGCCGAACTCCTCGTGCGCGGTCACCGCCTGCCGGATCTCGTCCTCCCCGGCGGCCGCCGGCACCTCGATGGTGAACCGGACCTTCCCGTTGACCTGGACCGGCAGCCGCACCGAAGGCTCCGCCGCCAGGGCCGGGTCGGCCACCGGAAACGGCTCATAGGCCAGCGATTCCGGGTGCCCCATCAGCGCCCACAGTTCCTCGGCGATGTGCGGGGCCAGCGGCGCCACCATCAGCACCAGCGGCTCCGCCAGGGCCCGCGGCAGAGCCCCGCGGGCGGCCGCGATCTGGGCGGCGTGCGTGGTCAGCTCGATCAGCCGGGCGATCGCCGTGTTGTAACGGAGCGTCTCCAGGTCCTCGCGGACCACCGCGATCGTCCGGTGCAGCCGGCGCAGGGACTCCTCGTCGAGCGGTTCCGAACTGACCCGCAGCGCCCCGGTGGTCTCGTCGATGATGCTGCGCCACAGCCGTTGCAGGAACCGGTGCACGCCGATGATGTCGCCGGTCCGCCACGGGCGGTCGGCCTCCAGCGGGCCGGTGGCCATTTCGTAGAGGCGCAGCGTGTCCGCGCCGTACTGACGGTAGATGGCGTCGGGGCTGACGCTGTTCTTCAGGCTCTTGCCCATCTTGCCGGCCCGGCGGCTCACCGGCCGGCCGTTGAACGTGTACCCGTCGGCCTCGTGCTCCACCTCGGCCGCCTGCACGTACATGCCGCGCTCGTCGGTGAAAGCGTCGGCGAGGATGTAGCCCTGGTTGACCAGCCGCCGGAACGGCTCCCTGGTGGACACGTGCCCCAGGTCGTAGAGGACCTTGTGCCAGAAGCGCGCGTACAGCAGGTGCAGCACGCCGTGCTCGACGCCGCCGACGTACAGGCCAACGCCCCCGTCGCCGTCGAAGGCGGCGTCGTCCGGGACCATCCAGTACCGGTCGATCTCCGGGTCGATGAAGGCGCGGGAGTTGTCCGGGTCGAGGTAACGCAGGTAATACCAGCAGGAGCCGGCCCATTGCGGCATGGTGTTCAGCTCACGACGGTAGGGCCTCGGGCCGTCGCCCAGATCGAGCCAGACGTCCGCCCAGTCCCTGGCCCGCGCCAGCGGCGGCACCGGCGGGCTCGACTCGTCGGCCTGCGGCTCCGGCCGGAAGTCGGTCATCTCCGGCAGCAGGACCGGCAGCAGGGTCTCGGGCAGCGCGACGGGCAGATCTAGGGAGTCGTAGACGATCGGGAACGGCTCGCCCCAGTACCGCTGCCGGGAGAACTGCCAGTCCCGCAGCCGGTACGTGCGGGCGCCCCGGCCATGGCCGGTACTTTCCAGCCAGGCGATCGCGTCCGCGACGCTGGGCAGGTCGGGCACGTCGCGGACCGCCAGGCCGAACACGTCCGCGAACTCCCGGTCACGCTGGTCGTACGCGGGCACCGACATGATCGCGCCGGTGCCGTAGCCCACCAGGACGTAGTCCGCGACGAACACCGGGATCGGCTCGCCGGTGGCTGGGTTCGTGACGTAACGGCCGGTGAAGACGCCGGTCTTGGCGCCCACCCCGGTGGTGCGCTGCCGGTCGCTGAGCCGCGCCGTCGCGGCCCGGTACGCGGCCAGCGCCGCCCGGGGGGTTCGCGGGGCCGGCGGTGTCCCGTCCCCGGCGCCGCCCCGCCCTTCGGGGTACGTCCAGTCGGCCGGCGTTCCGTCCGGCCAGGACTCCGGCAGCAGCCGGTCCACCAGCGGGTGTTCCGGCGCGAGCACCACGTAGGTGGCGCCAGCGAGGGTGTCCGGCCGGGTCGTGAAGACCTCGATTCCCAGGCCAGCGTCCCCGGCGGCGTCCCCGGCGGCGTCCCCGGCGGCGTCCCCGGCGGCGGGCAGCGTGATCAGGGCTCCGTCACTGCGGCCGATCCAGTTGCGCTGAAGCTGCTTGATGGACTCCGGCCACTGGAGGTCGTCCAGGTCGGCGATCAGCCGCTCGGCGAACGCCGTGATCCGGAGCATCCACTGCCGCAGCGGCCGGCGGTAGACCGGGTAGTTCCCGATGTCGCTGCGCCCGTCCGGCGTGACCTCCTCGTTGGCCAGCACCGTGCCGAGGCCCGGACACCAGTTGACCAGCTCCTCGGAGCTGTAGGCCAGCCGGTAGCCGTCGATCACGGCCCGCCGCTCCCGCTCGGGCAGCGACCCCCACGGCACGCCGCCCGGGACAGGCCGGGAACCGGACTCGAACTCGGCGATCAGGTCGGCGATCGGCCGGGCCTTCCCGGTCCGCTCGTCCACCCAGCTGTTGAAGATCTGCAGGAAGATCCACTGGGTCCACCGGTAGAACGATTCGTCGGTGGTGGCGATCTCACGCCGGGCGTCGTGCCCCAGCCCCAGCCGGCGCAGCTGCCGTCGCATGGTGGCCACGTTCGCCGCCGTGGTCACCTGGGGGTGCTGGCCGGAATCGATCGCGTACTGCTCCGCGGGCAGGCCGAACGCGTCGTACCCGAGGGCGTGCATCACGTGCCGGCCGTTCATCCGCTGGTAGCGCGCCAGCACGTCGGTGCCGATGTAACCGAGCGGGTGGCCGACGTGCAGCCCCGCGCCGCTGGGATAGGGGAACATGTCGAGGACGTAGAACCTCGGCCGCCCCGCCACCCGGCCGAACCCGGCCGACAGCGAACCGATCGGGTTGGGGGAGTGGAACGTGCCTTCCGTCTCCCAGCGGCGCTGCCACCGCGCCTCGATCTCGCATCCCAGCCGCGCACCGTAACGGAACGGCGGCGCGTCCCCCTCCGGCACGCCGGCTGCACCCGGCACGCCCGCCACTCCCGGCACGCCCGCCACACCCGGCACGCGCGCTCCCGGCACTCGCGGCGCCCCCGGCACACCGTCCGCCTCGTCTGGCACCGGCATCAGCCGCCATCGGTGGTCAGCGCCGCGAGCAGGCCGTTCATCCGGCTCACGAACGCGGCCGGGTCCTCGATCCGCGCGCCCAGCGTCAGCACGGCCTGGCTGAACAGCACGTGCGCCCAGTCATCCAGCTCCGGGTCGTCCAGCCGGTGGTTGAGCCGGGCCACCAGCGGATGCGCCGGGTTGATCTCCAGCACCGGCTGGCTGGGCAGCCCCGAGCCCCGCATCCGGCGCATCAGGTTCATCTCGATGTCGGGCTCGTTGGCCACGATGCACGCCGGGGAGGTCGTCAGCCGGCTCGTCACCCGCACGTCGTAGACCTGGTCGCCCAGCAGCTCCTTGAGCCGCGCGGTCAGCGCGGCGAACTCGGTGCCCGCCTGCTCCGCGGCCGCCCTCTCGTCCGCGTCGGCCAGGTCGCCCAGGTCCGCGGCGCCCTGCGCGACCGACTGCAGCCGGTGGCCGCCGAACTCCCGCAGCTCGGAGACGACCCAGCTGTCCACGGCCTCGGTCAGCAGCAGCACCTCCACACCCTTGGCCCTGAACGCCTCCAGGTGCGGGCTGCTGGCGGCGGCCGGCCCCGGGGCCAGCAGGTAGTAGATGCTGCCCTGGCCCTCCTTCATCCGCGCCACGTAGTCCGCGAGCGAGCTCAGCTCCCCGGCGCCGGACGTGGTGGTCGTGAAGCGCAGCAGCTTCGCCAGGTCCTCGCGGTTGGCGTAGTCCTCAGGGATGCCCTCCTTGAGCACCGCGCCGAACTGCCCCCAGAACGTGGCGTACTTCTCCGGCTCATTCTCGGCCATATCGGCCAGCAGCTTCAGGATCCGCTTGACCGCGGCCGACTTGATGTGGCTGACCGCCCGGCTGCCCTGCAGCAGTTCCCGCGACACGTTGAGCGGCAGGTCGCTTGAGTCGACCACGCCGCGGATGAACCGTAGGTACTGCGGCATCAGCTGGCCCGTGTCGGACAGGATGAACACCCGCTGGACGTGCAGCTTGACGCCGTGCCCGGAGTCCGGGATCCACAGGTCGTACGGGGCGGTGCCGGGGATGAACAGCAGCAGCGTGTACTCGTAGGTGCCCTCCACCTTGGCGTGCAGCCAGGCCAGCGGATCGGCGAGGTCGCCGGTCAGGTGCCGGTAGAAGTCCTTGTAGTCCTGCTCGCTGATCTCGCTCTTGGATCGCGCCCACAGCGCGGAGGCCTGGTTGACGGGCTCGTCTGCGCCGCCTTCGCCGTCGCCGGCGGGCCGCTCGGCCGGCATGACGATCGGCAGGCTGATGTGGTCGGAGTACTTCCGGATGATCGAGCGCAGCCGGTAACCGCTCAGCAGGTCGTCCTCGCCGTCCCGCAGGTGCAGCACGATCGTGGTGCCGCGCGCCGGTATGTCCGCACTCTCCAGCGTGTACGCGCCTCGGCCGTCGGACTCCCAGCGGACCCCCTCCTCCGCCGGCAGGCCGGCCCGCCGGGTGGTCAGCACAACCCGGTCGGCCACGATGAACGCCGAATAGAACCCCACCCCGAACTGCCCGATCAGCGATGCGTCCGTTCGCTGGTCACCGGTCAGCGCGTGCAGGAACTCCCGCGTACCGGACTTCGCGATCGTGCCGATGTGCTCGATCACCTCGGCCCGGCTCATGCCGATGCCGTTGTCCGCCACCGTGATCGTC
Organism: uncultured Actinomycetes bacterium; assembly: GCA_963824545.1. GTDB lineage: Bacteria > Actinomycetota > Actinomycetes > Streptosporangiales > Streptosporangiaceae > Bog-532. Next base: position 20,849 of record CAWGPP010000026.1, read on the forward strand.
CCGGCGTCCTTGTCGTAGCTGACCCGGATCTGCAGCGGCCCCTCGTCCTCGGGCGATTCGGAACGGGCCAGCAGCTCCAGGCGCAGCCGGTCGATGGCGTCGGAGCCGTTGGAGATCAGCTCGCGCAGGAAGATCTCCTTGTTGGAGTACAGCGAGTGCACCATCAGGTCGAGGATCTGGACGACCTCGGCCTGGAAACTAAAGCTCTCCGGGTCCGCCTGCGCGGTCATTGCGTGCCTGCCCCTCCGACGTAGCGTGATTGCAGGACCATAGTCTCAGCTTCGGGCGGTGTAACCATGACGCATCGGGACGATGCAACCACGGCGCAATCTCCGGGCGCGCGGCTGCGCCGCCTGCTCGCGGACGGCGGCCTCGTCATGGCCCCCGGCGTCTTCGACGGCCTGTCGGCGCACCTGGTCCAGCGCGCCGGGTTCCGCGCGGCCTATCTGACCGGGGCCGGGATCGCCGCCGCCGGGTTCGGCGTACCGGACATCGGCCTGGTCAGCGGCTCGGAGATGGCCGAACGGGCCGGCATGGTGACCGGCGTGCTCGGCGGCCTGCCGCTGATCGCGGACGCCGACACCGGCTACGGCTCACCGCTCAACGTCGCGCGGACCGTCCAGATGTATGAGAAGGCGGGGGTGGCGGCGATCCAGCTGGAGGACCAGGCGTTCCCCAAGCGCTGCGGTCACCTGCCCGGCAAGGAGCTGATCAGCGAGGCGGAGTTTCTGACCAAGCTCAGCGCCGCCCTCGACACCCGCACCGACGCGCTGATCGTGGCGCGGACCGACGCCCGCGCCGTGCTGGGACTGTCCGCTGCGATCGACCGCGCCAACGCCTACGCCCGGGCCGGAGCCGACGTCATCTTCGTGGAGGCCCCGCGGTCCGCCGAGGAGATCGAGCGCATCGCCCGGGAGGTCAACGCGCGGCTGCTGATCAACATGGTGCAGGGTGGCCTGACCCCGGACGCCGGCCCGGAGTTCCTGCACTCCCTCGGCTACGCGATCGCGATCTACCCGGCGACCCTGCTCATGGCCGCGGCCAAGGGGATGATCGGGGCGCTGCAGCACCTTGGCGGGAAGACCCCCGAGGTGACCGCAACCGGAATCGAGGCGCTGTTCGAGCTGGTCGGCCTGCGCGAATGGTCCGTACTTGGGGAGGCCTGGACCCGCGCGCAGCCCTGATCCGCTGCTAACCGGAGGGGGTTACCTCGTACCACAGCCCCCCGTTCAGGTTGAGCCGGTTCCCGTTGGCCTGGCCCGGGCCAGTGTCGCCGACGTAGGTGTACAGCGGGTGCCCATCGTAGGTGACCTGGATCGAGCCGTCAGACCGCTTGATCGTGGCAAGCCGTCCGGTGACGCCAGGACCCGGCGTGGCCGGGCCTTTGACCGGTGGCCAGTACGCGGCGCACGACCCGTTGCAGTTCGACCGGGTGGCAGTATCGGGGGCGAACCAGTACAGCGTGAGCCCCTTGGCGTCGGTCAGCACCGTCACACCGCCGATGCGCGCGGTCTTCAGAGCGCCCGCGGTGGCCGCGGCCGGGCCGCCGGCCGCGGCCACCGAACCGCCGAGCACCGCCAGGGCGGCCACGGACACGGCGGCGACGCCTGCGGCACCCAGGCGGCCGTGGGCCGCACGGGGCGCAAGCCCCGCGGCCGTGGCGCCCTCCAGGGCCAGGACGGCCAGCACGGCGAAGGCAGCCACCTCGATGACTCCGGCCACGATCCCTGCCGTGGTACGTACTTCCGTGAACCCAAACAGGCCGATCCACAGCGACAGGAGATAACCGCCCAGGGTGGACAGGGCGAATCCGGCGCCGGCCGCGGCGGCGAGCCAGTGGCCGGACAGCAGTACCGCCACGCCGAGGGCGAAGGCCGCTATCACCTGCAACAGGAACAGCCAGCCGATCGTCGGGATCGACCGGTAGCCGGTCAGGTACAGGTCCAGGTGAATCGAGGCGGTCGCGATCAGCAGCCCGGCGCCGGCCAGCCGCAGTACGAGCCGCGTCCGGTCACCCCGACCCGGCCGCGTTTTCTGAACGTCCCGACCGCTGCTCCGCTGGCCATCCCGGCCCTCAGTACCCGCTGCCACCGGAACCCGACGACGAGCTCGGGGTGGCCGCCGCACCACCGGAAACGGTCACCTCATGCCACACACCACCGGACAGATTGAGCCCGTTGCCCTTCGCCTGGCCCGGCACCGTGTCGGCGACGTAGGTGTAGAGCGGGTGCCCGTCGTAGACGGCCTGTTTCGAACCGTCGGAGCGGGTGATCGTGGTGATGGTGCCGGTGACGCCCGGGCCCGCGGTCGCTGGTCCCTTCACCGGCGGCCAGTAGGTCGCGCACGACCCGTTGCAGTTCGAACGTGGTCGCCGTGTCCGGGACGAATGAGTACAGCGTGAAGCCCTTGGCGTTGGTCAGCACGGTCACCCCGCTGATGGTGGCGGTCTTCAACGCCGTGGCGGAGGAACTGGCGCCAGCGGAGGGCGAGGTAGCGGCCGCCGCTGGCGAGCTGCTTGAGCTGGCAGCGCCCGGCTTCGCCGAACTGCTGCATGCTGCGGTCATCAGGGCAATGGCCACCAGTCCGGCGGGCGCCCACAGTATCTTGCGCATCCCTGTCTCCCTGCATGGGGGAATGTCGCTACCTACCTTTCTCTATACGCTACGCCGCGCCCATTGGATGGGAAGCTGCCCTCCTGGAGCGCGGGACGGAACGGCCCGGACGTGCCTAGTTGGAGGAGCCGTACTGGATGGGGACGCGGATGGACTGGGCTTTGACCCACGCTGCCGGGTGGCCGCTCAGCTGCCAGGCGGTGAGCGTGCCGGCGTCGGCGGCGAGCGCTACCGTGCCGCGGCCGGACGGCAGGGCCAGCGTCACGGTCCGGCCGGCGGGCAGCGCCGGCGTGGCCTGCCAGGGCGATCCGGGGCCGGCGATGATCTCAGCGCGCTTCCCGGCCAGGACGACGCCCAGTCCGCCGCTGGCGCCCACGGACGCGGAAACCGCCGCGTTACCGGCCCGCAGCACCGGGGACAGCGCCCAGTGCTGCCCGGCGTCGCGGGTCCACGCGGCCAGCAGGCGCACCGACGGCGCGGTACCCGCGGCCAGCAGCGCCACGTCGCCGTGGCTCATCCGGGTCAGCCGCAGGACGCGGATCTGCTGCCCGTTCAGCGCGGCCGGCAGGTGCGGGCTGACCCGGTGCCACGCGCCGCCGGTGTAGCCGAGCACGGCGGCCTGGCCAGCCTGCGTACAGGTCCCGGCGACCAGCGGGGTCCCGGCCGGCGTGTAGGCGGCGGCCGTCAGCTCGGTCAGCACGCAGCCCGTGAGGCTCCCGGCCAGGGCACGTCCGGTGGTCATAGCGGTCCAGGGAGCGGTGGCCCCGGCGCTGACCGTGACCCCGCCGTCGCGGCCGAGCGCGAGCAGGTGCCCGTCCGGTGCGGCGGCCAGCGCGTCCGGGACGCCGGCCAGGCCGGACTGCGGCGGGCTGGTCGTCCAGTGCCGGCCCAGGTCCGGGGTGCGGGTGATGGGGGAGAAGCCAAGGTCCAGGCTGGGCCGCACCCCGGCCACCAGCGTCTGCCCGGCCGCGGGCGCGGCCAGCACGATCGCGCCGTTGGTGGCGATGTCCGGCGGGGTCTGCAGTGACCAGCGGTGGCCGCCCGCGGGCAGCACGAACAGCTCCCAGAACGAGTCCGCTCCCGACGCCGCGCCCATCGGGGCCGTCGCCCAGGTGGCCCCGGCGGCGTCGGCCGCCATGTTCAGCGCCAGCGCCGCGGGCCCCGCCGGCTTCGGGACTGCCGAGGGGTGGCCTGCCACGTTCCCGCACCCGGCCGCCAGCACGGCCAGCGCCAGCGCCGCCGCCATCCGCCGCCCGGGTGCCAGTGGCCGCACCTGCCGCCGCGTGTTCATCAGGCGTGCAGGGCCTGGGTCGCTGCGTCGGCCAGTTCGGTGGCGAACGACGCCTCGGTCACCGCCGTGCCCGGGCCGGGATCCATGTCCAGTTCCTCGCGTATCACCCCGTGGGCGTCGATGACGAAGGCGATGTCGCTGTGGCCGACCATCGCGCCGGCCGGCAGCGTCTCGGCGGGCTGGCCGTACGCCTTGTACACCCGGGTCAGGCTCGGCGTGCTGCCGGTCAGGTAACGCCAGTCCGGCGTCGCGGCCAGGCCCTCCTCGCGGTCGAACGCCTGCAGGTAGGGCAGCTGCGTGTAGAGCGGGTTGACGTCCACGGCGACCAGCTCGACCTGGCTGGTGGCCGCGCCGAGCAGCCGCGCGGCCTGCCGGAACTCCTGCGCGATGAGCGGGCAGTCGGTCACGCACACCGGGTCGAGGAAGGTCAGCAGCACCACCTTGCCGCGCAGCCCGGACAGCGAGACGGGCCGGCCGTTCTGGTCGGTCAGGCTGAAGCCGGGCGCGGGGATGTTGATCGGGCTGCCGGGCCCGTCGATGGACTGCGCCAGGATCGTGCTCGCGGCCGGAGTGGTCTGGGCCGCCGCCATCGGGACCGCGCCCAGGACGATCACCCCGAACGCGGCCACTGACGTCATCGTGCCGAAGGAGGCCGCCCGCACGGATCGCGCCAGCGCCGCCCGCAGTGCGGCAGGCCGCGGCCATCCACGCCCGCCCGGCGCGGAAGTCCCAGCCCCGCCCGTTCCCGCAGCCCCAGCGGCCCCCACAGCCCCAGCGGCCTCTAGAGCCCCCACAGCTCCCGCGGCCCCCACAGCCCCAGCGGCCTCCGCGGGCTGCGCAGCGACCACGGCCTCCGGTGCCGTGGTCAGCGCGAGAAAACCGGCGGCCGCCAGCAGCCCCATCGGGATCATGCTGTTCGGGTCGGTCCCCAGTCCGCCGAAGAACCCGAAGTCCTCGATCAGCACCCAGTCCGCGAGGCACGCCGTGGCGAACGCCGCGAGCGCCGGGCGGGCGATGGCCGCGTGCCCGGTCACCCCGGTCAGGAACGCCACCCCGATCACCGCCAGTACGGTCACCGCGACCAGGTTGACGGCGAAGCCGTGATCGCGGGTCAGCGTGCCGAAGCCGGAGACCAGGGAGGCCAGGCCATGCGGCTGCGGTGTCCCGGCCATCGTGTCGATCATGCCGGTCAGCGTGCCGGGCCGGGATCCGGCGCGGCCCTGCCAGAAGCCCCGCCCCGGCCAGGCCTGCAGCACCGCCATGCCGATCAGGAACAGCCCGGCGCCGCCCATGATCACCTGGCCCAGCCGCGGCGTTCGCCAGCTCCGGCCCGGCAACGCGAGTAGGCCGCCCGCGACGGCGTACAGCAGCGCCGCCCCTGGCGCGCCGAACAGCCAGGTCAGCCCGGGGGCGAAGATCCCGCCGAACGACTCACCGAAGGCCCATACCAGCAGGCCCCAGCCGACGCTGGCCAGCCCGGCGAGCCGCCCCGAGATGCCACGCGGCGCGGCCAGCAGCCACAGCCCGATCCCGATCTGGATCCACACCGCCGCCGCGCCGGCCTGAATCGGGTGGTACGACCATGCGGTCCCGGCCCAGTTGACCAGGTGCTGGACCCAGTGCGGCGAGCTCGCCGCGGCAGGCTCGATCACCTGCGACGGCAGGCCGGCGGCCATCCGGGGCTGCGCCTGGAGCAGCCCGTCGAGCACCCACAGCAACCCGAAGCCGATCCGCAGCACCCGGTGCCCGGCCGGCTCGGCGGGCCGCGGGGCCGTTCCCTGGCCATCCGGATTCTGCCGCTGCCGTACGCTGACCCAGACCACCGACAGCACCGCGAAAATCGCCAGGGCGATGATCGCCTGATGCAGCAGGGCCGATTGGAACGCGGCCACCACCGTCGGATCATCGACGTTCAGGCCGCTGTTCATGCCGGGCATGGCCTCGGTTGACCTCCATGATTCACGCTGCGATTGGACCTGCGCCTCGTTACGGGCTTCCGGCTCCGGCCAGCCTACAACTACGTACGGTAGTAAGCTGATCCGCCGTTACTAATGACATAACGGATCCGCAGCCATCTGCGTTCATCCGCGGGAGGGGTGGCCGGGCCTCCGGGTGGGGCGGCCACCGGGCGGGCTGGTCAGGGGGTCCCGGGCGCCGACACGTCCGCGGTGACGGTGACCCGGCCGGCCCGCCGGAAGGTCAGCGTCAGCGGCACGGTGGCGTCGTTCTCATACCGCACCGGATCCTTGAGCACCACGTCGTCGCCGAACGGGGTCAGCGTGACCGTGCCCCCGGCCGGGATCGTGAGCTCGGGCACCACGGTGCCGGGAGCCTCCGGGCCGCTGCGCCGGACCAGCACGATGCGGCGTGCGATGGGACTGCTGACCGACAGCAGCTCGTCCGCCTTCCGGCCCGGATTCCAGATGGTCAGGAAGGTGCTGGCCGGGCCGGACGGGGCGGCCGCGGCGGTGAAGCCGCGCATCGGGACCGCGGCCTGCGTGACCTGGACCCGCTGCGCGACGATGTTGCCCGTGCCGCCGGTGGCGACCCAGGCCGAGAGCAGCCCGGTGAGCACGGCGGCGCAGATCACCGGCCCGGCGGCGGCCCGGGCCAGATCCCGCAGCCAGGCCGCCGACTCCGGGCGCGGCCGGTCCGGCTGGCCGGGGCCCGGTGCCCCGGGGGCCGGCGGGCGCCCGGTCGCCGGGGCCGCGCTCATCCGGCACTCCGGGCGTCGGGTGCCGCTTCAGGTGCCTCCGCGGTACGCGCGGCCTGCCGGCGCCGCCCGAACCGGCGCAGCTGCAGGCTGTTGCCGGTGACGATCAGCGAACTGGCAGCCATCGCGATCCCGGCGAACAGCGGATTGAGGTAGCCGAGCGCGGCCGCCGGGATCGCGATCACGTTGTAGCCGAAGGCCCAGATGAGGTTGCCCCGGATGACGGCCAGCGTGGCCCGCGCCAGCAGCAGGGCCTCGGCGACCGTGTTCGGGTCCGCGTTGACCAGGGTCAGGTCGGCGGCGCCGATGGCGGCGTCGGTCCCGGTGCCGGTGGCCATGCCGAGATCGGCCTGCGCCAGAGCGGCCGCGTCGTTGACGCCGTCGCCCACCATCGCCACCGCGTATCCTTGCGCCTGCAGCTGCCGGATCTTCGCGGCCTTCTCCTCCGGCCGGACCCGGGCGAAGACGTTCTGCCGGGGGATCTTCAGCTGGTCGGCCACCGCGTGTGCCGCGCGCTCGCTGTCCCCGGTGAGCAGCGCGGTGGCCAGGCCCAGCCGCTGGATACGGTCCACCGCGGCGGCGCTGCCGGGCCGCAGCGTGTCCGCGACGACCAGCACGGCGCGCACCGCCTCGTCCCAGGCGGCCAGCACCGCAGTCTGGCCGGAGCTCTCTGCGGCCGCCGCGGTCCGGCGCAGCGGCACCGGTACGACCAGCCCCAGATCCTTGAACAGGTCAGGGCGGCCGACGGTGACGGTGCGGGAGTCCACGACGCCGCGGACCCCGGCCCCGGGGAGCGGCTCGAAGCCGGTGACCGGCAGCAGGCCGCCGAGGCGCGCGGCGGCGCCGCGCGCGATGGCCTGGCCGATCGGGTGCTCGGACGCGTCCTCCACCGCCCCGGCCAGCCGCAGCGCCTCGTCCTCGCCGGTGCCCGCCTCGGTGGTGATGGCCTGCAGCTGCATGGTCCCGGTGGTCAGCGTGCCGGTCTTGTCGAACACGACGACCCGGACGTGCCTGGCGGCTTCCAGCGCGCGGGCGCTCTTGACCAGGATGCCCAGCTCGGCGCCGCGGCCCACCGCGGCCAGCAGGGCGGTCGGCGTGGCCAGACCGAGCGCGCACGGGCAGGCGACCACCAGGACGGCCACGGCCGCGCCGCCGGCGGCGGTCAGGCGAAGCCCGGCGCCCAGCCAGAAGCCCAGCGTGACCACGGCGAGGCTGATCACGCACGGGACGAAGACGGCAGCGATCCGGTCGGCCAGCCGCTGCGCCGACGCCTTGGACCCCTGCGCCTCGCCGACCAGCCGGGTGATCTGCGCCAGCAACGTGCCGGCACCCACGCGGGTGGCCCGCACCACCAGCCGCCCGCTCATGTTGAGCGTCGCGCCGGTCACCTCGTCGCCGGGGCCCACCTCGGCCGGCGTGGACTCCCCGGTGACCAGCGACGCGTCGACGGCGGAGCGGCCCTCGGCGATGACGCCGTCGGTGGCGATCTTCTCGCCGGGCCGCACCACGAACAGCTCACCGGCCTGCAGGGAGTCCACCGGGACGCGCTGCTCGGCGCCGTCCCGCAGCACGGCGACGGTCTTGGCGCCAAGCCCGGCCAGCGCGGTGAGCGAAGCCCCGGACCGGGCCCGCGCCCGGGCCTCCAGGTAGCGGCCCGCCAGCACCGCGGCCGGGACCCCAGCGGCTACGTCCAGGTAGAGCGGATGCATGCCGGCCAGGCCGAACGACGAGGTGAGCGACATCCGCATGGACATGTCGCCGCCGGAGGTGAACAGCGTGAAGAGCGACCAGCCGAACGACGCGGCCACCGCCATGCTGACCAGGGTGTCCATCGTCGCCGCGGCATGGCCCAAGCCGACCCAGGCCGTCCGGTGCAGCGGCCAGGCGCCCCACACCGCCACCGGGGCGGCCAGCACGAGGCTCACCCACGGCCAGCCGGTGAACTGCGCGGCCGGCACCATGGCCAGCACGATCACCGCGACGGCGAGCGGGACGCAGACGGTCAGGCGCCGGCCGAGCGCGCGGGCCGCCTGGTCCGCGGCCATGTCGTCGGGCCCGGTGTCCGGCGTGGGCGCCTCGGCCGAATACCCGCAGGATTCGATCACGCCGATCAGTTCGGCGGGCTCACGGCCCCCCATGTCCGAGAAGTAGGCGCGCCCGGTGGCGTAGTTGACGCTGGCGGTCACCCCGTCGAGCTTGTTCAGCCGCCGCTCGATCCGCGCCGCGCACGAACCACAGCTCATTCCACCCACGATTAGCTCGGCCTGCACGGCGCCCGTGCTGGCTCCGGCCCCGGTTTCCCCGGTCCGCATGTCGCTCATCGGCTAACTGCGCTTCCCGGCCGCCCGGACCTTCATGGCCCGCCCATGTTCATCGAACCCCCGCCACCCCCGCCGGCCGGCCCGGGGGTGGCGGTTCCGGGCGTGGGCGAGCTGACGGTAACTGGTCCCAGGCGCGCCCCGGCGGCGTACGCGCCGATGAAGATCACCGCAAGCAGGAACAAGAACCCGCACAGCTTCGCGGCCGGGCTCACCGGGACATCGCCTTCCTCTCTGCCGCACACTGGTGACTGCCACCAAGGTATCGCCGCTGGTGCCGATCATCCTGCCAGGCGTTAGGATTCCAGACTGCGGGAACGCGGCCGACCGCACGAAACGCTGACCATGGGTGACCTTGGCGGTCGGGCTGGTTACACAGAGGAGGCGGACGGGCTGATGCTCCATCCTCTGCGCCCCCGTCCCGCCGCCACAGGACCGCCTGCTCAACCGGAAACGCGGGAGTTCGAGCTCGCGATCGAGGGTATGACGTGCGCCGCGTGCGCGGTCCGCGTCGAGAAGAAGCTCAATAAGCTCAGCGACGTCACCGCGGCGGTGAACTACGCGACCGCGACCGCCCGGGTGACCGCGCCGTCCGCGCTGCCCGTGCGCACCCTCACCGCGGCCGTCGAGGCCGCCGGGTACTCCGCCCGGGACAGCGCCCCCACCGCCGGGGCGGCGGTCGGCGCCGAGGAGGCGGCGGCCAGCCGGGACAGCGCGTACCTGCGCCGCAGGCTGATCGTCGCCCTTGTCTTCTTCGTCCCGCTCACCGATCTTTCCCTGCTGCTGTCGCTGGTCCCGGCCGACCGGTTCCCCGGCTGGCGATGGGTCCTCGTCGCCTGTGCCGCGCCGGTGGCGCTGTGGGCCGCGTGGCCGTTCCACCGGGCCGCGCTGAAGAACGCCCGGCACGGTGCCGCCTCGATGGACACCCTGGTCTCGCTCGGCATCATCGCGGCCTGCGGGTGGTCGGTCTACGCGATGTTCGCCCTCGACCGGGGCCCGGCCACCGAAGGGACCTGGTGGCAGCTCACGCACGGATCCGGCGGCGGCATCTACCTGGAGGTCGCCGCCTCGGTGACCACGTTCCTGCTGGCCGGCCTGCTCTATGAGGCACGAGCCCGGCGGATCGCCGGCGCGGCCATGCACGAGCTGGCCGCCGCGGGCGCCAAGGACGTCTGCCTGCTGGAGCCGGACGGGACCGAGCGGCAGATCCCGGCCAGCGCGCTGCGCCCCGGTGACATGTTCGTCGTGCGGCCGGGGGAGACCATCGCCGCGGACGGCGAGGTGCTGTTCGGCCAGACCGCGGTGGACCGCAGCATGATGACAGGGGAGTCGGTGCCCGCGGACACCGGCGAGGGCGACAGCGTGGTCGGCGGGACCATCGCGCTGACCGGGCGGCTGGTCGTCCGGGCCGTCAAGGTCGGGCGGGACACCCAGCTCGCCCACCTGGTCAGGCTGGTCGAGCAGGCTCACGCGGAGAAGGCGGCCATTCAGCGGCTGGCGGACCGCATCTGCGGGGTTTTCGTTCCGCTGGTCCTGGCCTGCGCGGTGCTCACCCTGGCCGGGTGGCTGCTGGCGGGCAGTCCCGCCGGGCACGCGTTCAGCGCCGCGCTCGCGGTCCTCATCATCGCGTGCCCGTGCGCGCTCGGCCTGGCCACCCCGGCCGCACTGGTGGCGGCGTCCGGGCGCGGCGCGCAGCTCGGCGTCTTTATCAAGGGCTACCAGGCGCTGGAGCTGTCCCGGTCGGTCGACACGGTGGTGCTGGACAAGACCGGTACGGTCACCACCGGCCGGATGTCGCTGGCCGGCGTCGCGACCATGCCCGGCACCGAGCGCACCGAACTGCTCGGCTACGCCGGCGCGGTGGAGCAGGCGTCCGAGCACGCGGTGGCCGCGGCCATCACCGCCGCCGCCCGGGCCGAGGCCGGCCCGCTGCCCGGGGCCGGGCGTTTCCGGGCGCTGCCCGGGCTCGGCGCCTCCGGTTCCGTGGCGGGCCACGATGTCCTCATCGGCCGCGCCGCGCTGTTTGCCGGCCGCGGCCTCATCGTCCCGGACCGCCTGGCCGGCCGTTGCCACGCATGGGAGCAGGACGGCTGCACCACGGTGCTGGCCGGCTGGGACGGTGTCGTCCGCGGCGCGATCGCGGTCACCGACACCGTCAAGCCGTCCGCCGCGGCCGCCGTCGCCGAACTGCGCGGCCTCGGCCTGCACCCCGTCCTGCTGACCGGGGACAACGAGGCCACCGCCCGGGCCGTCGCCACCGCCACCGGATTCGATGAGGTCATCGCCGGGACGCTCCCGGTCGGCAAGGCCGCCGTGATCAGGGATCTGCAGGCCAGGGGACGCTCGGTGGCCATGGTCGGGGACGGCGTCAACGACGCTCCGGCGCTGGCCGCGGCCGATCTGGGGCTGGCCCTCGGCTCCGGCACGGACGTCGCGATCTGCGCCGCGGACCTGATCCTGCTGCGCGATGACCTGGGCGTCGTCGCAGACGCGATCCGGCTCGCGCGCGGCACGTTCCGCACGATCCGGCGCAACCTGGCCTGGGCGTTCGGCTACAACCTGGCGGCCCTGCCGCTGGCCGCGCTTGGCTTCCTGAACCCCGTCTTCGCGTCGGCGGCGATGACGCTCTCCTCGGTCTTCGTCGTCTGGAACAGCCTGCGGCTCGGCCGGTTCCGGGTCCGTGCCGCGCCGCCCAGCGGCCTGGCTGGTGCCCCTGCGCCGTACAAAGCGGCTTGATCAGGGCAGAAGCCCGGTCATACTGAGGGTAACGGGCAATGGCGCAGAGGAATCACCAGGCCGGAGGGGCCGCATGTACGGGTACAGCCACGACAAGGACAACTACCTCAGGCGCCTGCGCCGCATTGAGGGCCAGGTGCGCGGCCTGCAGCGGATGATCGAGGACGACAAGTACTGCATCGACATCCTGACCCAGGTGGCGGCGGCGACCAAGGCCCTGCAGTCGGTGGCGCTCGGCCTGCTGGAGGAGCACCTTAGTCACTGCGTCACCGAGGCGGTCGCCGAAGGCGGCGACGGCGCCACCGAGAAGGTCCGTGAGGCCTCCGAGGCCATCGCCCGCCTCGTCCGCTCCTGACGCTCGCCCTGCGGACTGATCCGGCACCGGGTCACCGGGCTCTCCGCTAGCGCGGCGACGGCCTGCCCAGCGTGTTGGCCTCCCATGGGGCACCGGAGCTTCCGTTCGGCCGTAATCTGTGGCCAGACGCGTCCCCGGACGGCCCAACGCCGCGCCGCGACGCGCCGACCGGACCTGGGACGCCGCAGTCCATTCCGTCCGGCGGTAGTCAGCCCAGACAGCAGGAAGGATCCGGATGGCAACGACCACCTACAAAGTGACCGGCATGAGCTGCGGGCATTGTGTCAACGCGGTGACCAGCGAGCTGACCAGCCTGGACGGTGTCTCCGCCGTCACCGTTGACCTGGTTCCGGACGGCGTGTCCCTGGTCACCGTGACCAGCGCCGCCGCGCTCCCCGCCGGGATCGTCACCGAAGCCCTCGACGAAGCCGGCGGCTACCTCCTCACCGCCCCCTGACGGCTCGCTGCTGGATCATCGACGCCGGTTTTCGTACGCGCTGCGGAGTGCGGAAAAGCGGCGCCGATCATGGTGGCGGCCAGCCGGGAGAACTCCGGGCTAGCGGGCGATGAGTTCGGCGACGGTCTCATTCAGGTGGCCGGAGCGGGCCTCCTCGATGAGCACCGCGAACTGGTCTGCGCTCATCTGCACGCGCTGGCCGAAGTCATCGGTGATGACGATCTTCCGGTCCGGCGGCGCGTCGTGGTCGACGAACAGCTCCGGGCAGCCGCAGCTGCACTGACCGCACAGCAGCGCGAATCGGGTAAGACGGCCGGCGTCATCCATAAACCAAGCTCCATTCCTTGGCGACTCCAAACTGAGCGTCACACGCCGTAACGGAAACGTCAACCCTTCGCTGCCTGAAATCCGATCCGCTCTTTCTTCTGTCGACCCCGACCACCTTTAATTGGTACCCCGAGGGAGTATCGATAATACCCCCCGAGGGTTACCGCATACCCGGCTCTCGTTCACGCTATACCGATGGGGGGTTTATTGGGCCCTTTTGCCGGAATCGGCTGCTGATCATTAACTTGCGCTCTGAGCTGGTATTTTGTCTGATAGCTCGATAAAGTAATCAGTTATTTATCAATGTACGTTGCGTCATGACTGAGCAGCCTCTAGCGTTCAGTTAATTGCTCTCGGCTGTCCCTATGAATTCGGCTCCTTTCCGGATTCCCTGGCGGGCACGCCGACCCCGGGTATGACAAGCAGGAAGGCCGGAATGAGCGATATCGTCGTGGGGCGGGAGCGGACGGGATGGCGGGACCGGCTGGGCGCCGTCGGCACGGCCGCGCCCGGGCTGGACGTACGACGCGTGCTGCAGCTGGGCTTGGCGGCGATCTGGCTGCTGGACGGCGTTCTGCAGTACCAGTCGTTCATGTTCACCAAGGCGTTCGGGCAGATGATCGGGGCCACGTCGGCAGGGAACCCCGGTGTCGTCGCCCACCCCATCAACTGGAACGCGACCCTGGTCGAGCACCACCTGGTGCTGCTGAACGCGATCTTCGCCACCATCCAGCTGCTGCTGGGCCTGGGCATCGCCTACCGGCCCACGGTCCGGCTGGCGCTGGCCGCCTCGATCGCGTGGGCGCTCGGGGTCTGGTGGTTCGGCGAGGGCCTGGGCGGCGTGCTGAGCGGCGCGGCGAGCCCGCTGAACGGCGCGCCCGGCGCGGTGATCATCTACGCCCTGCTGGCGGTGCTGCTGTGGCCGTCCGACCGGATCACGGCCTCCCGGCGCCGGCCCCGTTCGTGGCGGCCCGGGCCGTCGGGGCCGGCGTGGCCCGCGGCCTGTGGGTCGTGCTCTGGGGCAGCCTGGCCTACTTCGCGCTGACCCCGGCCAGCCGGGCACCCACCGCGGTGCACGACATGATCGCCGGCATGGCCGACGGCGAGCCTGGCTGGCTGGCCGCGCTGGACAGGCACGCGGCCTCGCTGGTCGGGCACAGCGGGCTGGCCGCCTCAATCGTGCTGGCCGCCGCGCTCATCGTCATCGCGGCCGGCGTCTTCCTGCCGCCGCCGCTGGCCAGGGGCACGCTGATCCTGGCCCTCGTGGTGGCCGCGGTCATCTGGGTCATCGGGGAGGGATTCGGCGCCATCCTGGCCGGTGGCGGCACCGATCCCAACTCCGGTCCGCTGCTCGCCCTGCTGGCGCTGGCCTACTGGCCGCTCGTGCCCGCCGCCGCGCCCCAGCGGCAGATCCTGCTCACCGGCCAGCACACCGAAGGGACACCGGCATGAGCATCCCCGCCTGGATCCTGGATGTCTTCGCCGCGGTCATGCTGCTGGTCGCCGCGGTCAGCGCCGGCCAGCTCGTGGTGGCCCGGGCCTGGACCCGGGCCGGCGCCCGGGACGCCGACATCGCCATCTCCCACCTGCTCATGGGCATCGCCATGGCGGGCACGCTGGTGGCCAGCCTCACCACGCTGCCGAACGGCGCCTGGGTCGTGGTCTTCGCCGCCATGACCGCGTGGTTCGGCTGGTGCCTGTGGCAAGACAGCCGGGGGCAGGGCGCCGGCGCCGCGATCCGCGGCCACCACGCGCCGCACCTGGTGCACAGCGCGGCCATGCTCTACATGTTCGCCGCCCTCGCCGGGCCGGCCTCGGACGGCGGCTCTGGGATGGCCGGCATGGCGGGCGGCGCCGCCGGCGGCATGCAGACCCTGAACGCGCCCACCCTGGCCCTGGTCTTCACCCTGCTCCTGGTCGGCTACACGGTCCGTGACCTGGACCGGCAGGCCTGCGCCGACGGGTACTTCCACGTCGTTGGCCGGCACTTCGCACCTGCCGGGCCCGCACTGGCCACCGCCGGGGCGGGTACCCTCTCCGGTGGCCCGGCCGCCGGTGGCGGTGGCGTGGCGACCAAGCCCCGTCAGGCCGAGGCGGCCGCTTCGCCAGAGACCGCCCCGGCCGCGCCCGCCGCGGAACGCCTGCTGCTCGCGCCCGCCGCGGAACGGCTGCTGCTCTCTCCCGCCGTGGTGAAGGGCTGCCGGGTAGCGATGGGCGTCACCATGGCCTTCATGCTCGTCATCATGATCTAGCCAGGCCGGAGGGCTGTTACCGCCCGCGCGATCGCCCGCCTCAATTGCGCCACATGCGTTATTGCAACTAAGTTGCAGCTTTCCGTAGACTGGTTCTGACCAGGATGATCTACGGGAAGGTAACGAGCCCATGGCTGATCCGCTCGCCCGCCTGGCTGCGATCCGGCGAGGACTCAGCCCGGCCGAGTGGACCAGGGTGGGCGCGATGACCGCCGCCGTCGTCGGGCTCAACGTGGCCGGCTGGGGGATGCTGGCGGCCGCGCTGGGCGGGCATTACCACATCGGCAAGACGACGGTCTTCGGCGTCGGCACCGGGGCACTCGCCTACACCCTCGGCATGCGGCACGCGTTCGACGCCGACCACATCGCCGCGATCGACAACACCACCCGCAAGCTCGTCGGTGAGGGCAAGCGCCCGCTGTCCACCGGGTTCTTCTTCTCCCTCGGTCACTCCAGCGTCGTGTTCGCGCTCGCCGTGCTGCTGAACTTCGGCATCCGGGGTCTCGGAGCACAGCTCAGGAACAGCGGCTCGGGCCTTCAGCAGACGACCAGCATCATCGGCACCTGCGTGTCCGGGTTCTTCCTGCTCCTGATCGCCGCGTTCAACATCGTCATCCTGGCCGGGATCCTCAAGGTGTTCCGCGAGATGCGATCCGGCGCCTACGACGACGAGCAGCTGGAGGAACAGCTCAACAAGCGCGGCCTGATGAACCGTTTCCTTGGCCCGCTGGCCCGCCGCGTGGACACTCCGTGGAAGATGTACCCGATCGGGTTCCTGTTCGGCCTGGGCTTCGACACCGCCACCGAGGTCGCGCTGCTCGTGCTGGCGGGCACCGCGGTGGTCGGCGGCCTGCCGTTCTACGCCATCTTGTCGCTGCCGATCCTGTTCGCCGCCGGGATGAGCCTGTTCGACACCATCGACGGCTGCTTCATGAACTTCGCCTACGACTGGGCGTTCTCCAAGCCGGTCCGCAAGGTCTACTACAACCTGACCATCACGGGCCTGTCCGTCTTCGTCGCCGTGTTCGTCGGCGCCACCGAACTGCTCGGCCTGCTGGCCCAGAACACCAACCTCAACGGCTCCTTCTGGTCGTTCATGGCGAACTTCAACATCAACACGGCCGGGTTCGTCATCGTCGGGGTGTTCGCCGTGACCTGGGCCATCGCCCTGGCCGTCTGGCGGTTCGGCCGTATCGAGCAGAAGTGGGACACCCGCCCCGCCGTCACCGCCGACACGCCGGACTGACCCGGCGGCCGCGAAATCCGCAGAGGACCGCCATCTGGCCGGATCGCGACACAAGATGACACGTTACGTTCTTCCGGCCCACTGTCATCCAGCCCTACCGTCGAGGGCATGAACAGTAATCACGCCCGGGTCTGCCCGAGCCCCGAATGGGCCGCCCACATGCACCAGGACGTGCTTCCTGGCGTCTGCGCCGGGGTCGAGCTCGGCCCCCGGATGCTGGAGGTCGGCCCGGGCCCGGGCGCCACCGCCGACTGGCTGCGGCCCCGCGTCACCGAACTCGTCGCCGTGGAGATCGAGGAGGCGGCTGCGGAGGCGCTCCGCGAGCGGTTCGCCGGCACCAACGTCCAGGTCATGCACGGGGATGCCGCCGCGCTGCCGTTCGGCGATGACTTCTTCGATTCGGCCGGCTCGTTCACGATGCTGCACCACATCCCGACTGCGGCGGGGCAGAACCAGGTGCTGGCCGAGGTGCTGCGGGTGCTGCGGCCGGGCGGAACGCTGATCGGCTCGGACAGCCTGGCCAGTACGCAGCTGCACGAGTTCCACGCCGGCGACGTCTACAACCCGCTGGAGCCGGGCTCGCTGCTGACCCGGCTGCAGACGATCGGTTTCGGCGCGGTGATGATCAGCGTCGACCGCGGCCTCACCTTCCGCGCCCGCAAGCCCGCCCCGGACTGACCCCCCGGGAAGCGCGCCTACGGGCAGACTTTTCGGCAGTATGTGCCCAAAACTCTGCCCGTAGGCGTTGGTCTCCCTGCGCGGCGGTCCGCCTCCGGCGGCGAGGTCAGGTGACGGTCGGGCGCACCGCGAAGCGGGGGTCGCGGAACCGGCCGGAGGCCGCCACTTCGCGCAGCATCTCTACCGCCGAGAAGACGTCGGCGTACGAGGTGTACAGCGCGTTGAAGCCGAACCGCAGCAGGTCCGGCGGCCGGACGTCCCCGATCACGCCCGCCTCGATCAGCGCGGCCATCAGCGGGTGCGCGGCGGGGTGCCGCAGCGTCACATGGCTGCCCCGCCGCTCCGGCACCCGCGGGGTGACGACGGAGAAGCCGAGCCCGGCCAGCAGCGAATCGGCGCAGGCGAGGAAGAAGCCGCCCAGCCCGAGGCTCTTGGCCCGGATCACGTCCAGGCCCACGCCCTCGAAGGCATCCAGCGCGGCGTCCAGCGCCAGCAGCGACAGGATCGGCGGCGTCCCGATCCGGGCCCGGGCGATCCCGGGGGCGGGGGCGTAGCCGGTCTCCATCGCGAACGGCCGGGCGTGCCCGTGCCATCCTGTCAGCGGCTGGTCCAGGCCGTTCTGGTGCCGTTCGGCCACGTACAGGAAGGCCGGGGAACCCGGGCCGCCGGACAGGTATTTGTAGGTGCAGCCGACGGCCAGGTCCACCTGATCGGCGTCCAGGTGCAGCGGCACGGCGCCGGCCGCGTGGCACAGGTCCCACACCACGAGCGCGCCGGCCTCGTGCGCCGCCGCGGTCAGTCCCGCGACGTCCCGCAGCTCACCGGTCCGGAAATCCACCACCGACCACACGAGCACCGCGACGTCCCGTCCCCGTGTCCGCAGCGCCGCGAGCGGGTCGCTGACCCGCGCGACCTCCCGGCCGATCAGGCGGGCGACGGAGTCGGACATGTAACCGTCGGTCGGAAACTGGCTGGCCTCGGTCAGGAGCACCGATCTGCCCGGACGGGCCCGGGCCGAGGCCATCACCGCGTTGAAGAGCTGAACCGACGTGGAGTCACCGGCCACCGTCTGGCCTGGGGCCGCCCCGATCAGGGCGCCGATGCGGTCACCGATCCGTTCCGGCGCCGTCCACCAGCCATCCGCGCTCCACGCCCGGACCAGGTCCCGGCCCCATTCCCCGGCGACCACGGACCCGAGGCGCCCGGGCACGGTGGCCGGCAGCGCGCCGAGCGAGTTCCCGTCCAGGTAGATCACCCCGTCCGGGAGCACGAACCGCTCCCGCCGGGACGCCAGCGGATCGGCGGCGTCCCGCTGGCGTGCTTCGTCACGATGAGGTTTCACATCGGTTGACGCTAGCCTGCGCGGCCGGTTATCGGTGACCGTCGTTCGGTTTGGCCGCCGAAGACACCAAGGCATCCCGTAGGCGCACGTAGAGGGCCATCATCAGCCTTCGCCACCGCGGCTGCGTGAGCGGTATGACAATGCCTTCCTTGATTTCGCGGCGGGGGGCGCTGCTGCGATCGACGGCCGCCCAGCCCCGGACTATGCCGATCATGATCTCTGAGGGAGTCCATTCTGCCCGCCCGGTGCTGCGGACGATTTCTGGTGGCCGCCGCGGGCCTATCGCTGAGGTCACGAAGACCGCGATGATCTGTTGGCGTACCCGGGCGTCGCTGAGGGCGGCATCCAGCCATCGCCACACGACATTCTCCATCGAGTCATCGCCGATGTCGGAAGGTTGAAGGCACTCCAGTGCGGCCCGCCATCCGCTTATGCAGTCCTCAGGATCGATGGCGTCAGCACCGGTGAGCACGGCGGGCAAGCCGGATTCGGCTATCTGCCCGGCAAGTTCGGTGAAGATTATCGCTCCTGCCCGGCGGCGCCGCTGCCGAGCGGCCGCTGGCAGCGAGATTTCACGGCTGGTCTTTGCGCACCACGCGAGTGCGGCCAACAGCACTTCCATGCGACAGCCAGATCTGACGAGAGCGTGCGCGGCCAGGATCACTTGCTGTCTGACCTGAGGGCTGCCGTGCGTGGCGAGGTGCTTGAGCCGTGTCAGCGCGATGGAGGGGTACGCCCAATGCCATGGGCTTTGGGTGTTTGACCGGTTGTGGATAGTTCCTGTTTTTGGTTACTGCGGGTAGTCCCCTTCCGGCGGGCATGCCGGAGTGCGGCGTGTCGCGCCGGGCGGCCGGGTCCACGGTCCGGCGGGGTTCTTGTTCGGGCGGGTTGCGGTGTTGTTGCTGGTCAGGCCGGCGTGTTGGCCATGGTGATGACGGCGGGGGCGATGCGGGTGACGGTGTCCTTCGCACCCGCGTGCGCGAAGGACGAGGGGGACTTGGACTTGCGGGCGCGGTGCCGGTCCCGGTCGACGGCGTTCCGGTATTCCGCGATTTCGCTGGTCACGGCCTGGTAGCAGGAGTTCCCGAGGCGGATCGCGGACAGGACCGCGCGGACGGCCCGGGCGAAGGACAGGTCGCGGGTCCGGACCGCGAGCCCGGCCCGACGCCCTTACCCCGCGGGCCCGGCGGCGAGGGCAGCGTCACAGGCGACGCCGCGGGTCAGCCCGACGGCGGCGGCCCAGGCCGCGAGTTCCTGCCGGACCAGGTCCGGGGAGCCGGAACGGAGCATCGGCCCGGTGCCCGGGCCGGCGCCGCGCAGCGGCGCCTTCGCCTCCCGCAGCGCGGTCTCCGACCCGTCCCACCGCCACTTATAAAGCGCCGCGAGTTCGGGGGCGGGGTACTCCTCCCAGTTCATCAGGTCGGTGACCAGGCAGAACATCTCCGGAACCTCCTGGCCTTCCACGTCGGTGAAGTACTCGATGACACGGACGGGCACGGTGACGCCGTCGCCGGACAGCTCCGCGCGGTAGGACCCGTCGGGCAGGATCTCCGAGGTCCTGCGCAGCGGGATGTCGCTTTTCAGCCGGATCAGCACGTGCGTGGACCGGATCATCCGGGCGATCCGGGGCGCTCCGTGGTAGTTGCGGTCCATCAGCCAGATCCATCCCGGCGTGAACAGGGCGGGGAACCGGTCCATGGCCTCATCGAGCAGCGACTGCTCCGCGGCGGCCTTACCCGTCCCGGCGGGCCCGTGCGGCATCGCGAACAGCGCCCGGCACGAGCAGCAGGTCAGCGGCAGCGCGCGCAGGCACGGGTACGGGCCGCTGTCATCGCCCGTGCCCACGGTGCCGAAGAACGCCCTGTTCGCGGGCGTGTCCGGTACCCGCAGCAGCGTCCCGTCCAGCGACCCCGCCTTCAGCGGCCTGGCCTTCCCGATGGTGACGGCACCGGGGCAGCCCTGCCCCTGGTGCTCCCGCCAGGCCGGGCCCAGCACCAGGTCCCGCAGTTCCTCCAGCGGCCCCGGGCCGAGGGCATGCGCCAGTCCGAGCAGGCCCGCCCGACGCCGGCTTCCACGGCCGTGCCCACGGCACCAGCGCCAGGTCCCCGGCCAGCGCGGCGATGACATCCTGAACCCGGGCCTCCGGCATCAGCGTCATCAGCACGAGCACCCGGATCATGAAGGCCCTGGCCAGAAGCCTTTCCCGCTGCCCCTTCACGAACCGGGCACCCAGCGGCGCCCGCCCGGCGATCCCGCCGATGACGCCCGGCCCGGCCTTCTCCTCCAGCGGCCCCAGCGTCGCGTGATGCACCGGACTGCCCTTCGCACGGACCTGCCCGTCCCGCTTGACCTGCGCCTCCGCGACCGCGACCACCTTGCAGAACACGACCGCGCCGCCCGTGCGGATCTTCTCCGTCCCCCCGATCACCAGCGCGGACCGGTCCCCGCCCCCCAGGTCCCTGCCGCTCTTCAGCGGCGACGCCAGCAGCTCCAGCGGCACCGCGACCACCATCCCGCCCGAAACAGGCACGGCACACGACGGGACAGGGTAAGAAGAAGACACGTGAGGCTCCGGCGAAGAAGTGGGACGTAGACAATCACACTTCTAGCGGGAGCCTCACCCATCTCGCAGGAAACCCGAACAACACGCCCTTAACCAGCGGATATTACACAGCGCAACCGGCATCGGAAGCCGCCCTCATCCGTTTCGCCTTAAAGCCGCTGGCATTGGGGGTACGCCTGACCCAGCGGCTCACAAACCCGCGCAATGACGAGCTTCAGAGTTTGGCGCGTCTGGGAGGCGCGTGACCAGTTATACAGGGCTAGGCGTATGCGACCGCCGACGCGTGGGTGCAGGCACGTGCGGGATAGTGCGATAAAGGCCGCGTCGGCATTATCCGCCACATCAGGATGGGCCCACTTGCGTGCCGCTTCCGCGATGAGTTCGGCTGCGCCATGCTCGGCCGCCAGATCTGCGAACGCCGCTGCGAGTGAATTCCGCCGGGGGTCTCGGACGGCATCATCTGTAACGAGGTCCGCCAGCCAGGTCAGGAGGTCTGAGCGGGCAAGTGGATAGTCCGTGAGGACGTGCCGTAGCACGGATCTGGCGTAGCTGTGACGCCGGAAGACGATCCGGTCGTCCTCCCGCTGCGCTCCGAGCAGCGTAGCCACGCCTGTTACGGGAGGCCAGGCCAGCCCGCCGCCGTTAACTGTGATCTCGAGCCGCTGGGTCAGCGCCGACGCGAGAGAGTAGACGCGATCGTAGTTGGCGGCCGGTTCCAATGCGGTCGCCACGACGAGCAGCGCGCGTACATGTGGCTCTTGATTCGAATCGAACCACTGACAGATCTCTTTCTTCCAGCCTCCGTAGGCATGCGAAACCTCAGCTTGCTGCGTTGCGAGGTCCCCGCCGCGGCCGCCCACCTCCTCGACGATCTCAGCCAATCTCCGGGCGTCGGTGGGCAGTGCGTTCTCCAGGAGGAGCGGTGCCTGGTCCCAGTGCGGCCATTCGTTAAAGCGGTCGACGGTCATCCGATGCCGGAAGACATCTATCGCCCTTGGTACCTCGACAGCCATCGAGGATAGGAATGTGCTGGTCCGGTGGTGATTCTCAGCATCGACCACCACCAGATAGCCGTCGATGGAACGGATGGATTCAACGCATCTCGCGAGCCTCGAAAGACCGTCGGCGGCATGAATAACGAAAGCGCAGTTGCCGCTGGTGCTTATCTCTTCTGCGTCGTCATCTTCCAGCGAAAACCGGCGGATCATGATGTCCGGGCGCAGTTGGCGGATGGCCGCAATGCCTGTAGTCTCCCGGCCGCACCCCGGTGGGCCGGTCAGGACCACAGCGCGGTCCAGTTCCAATGCTTTTACGATCAGGTCATGGTTGCCAGCGGGTACGTAGTGCGCTATCCGGTCCGCGACTTCCTCCGAGCTGAGGTACATGGCTGGGCGCCCGCGGACAAAGTTGTTCATCTGCTGAATGAGATTGCCTGTTACCTCGGTGCCGATGACAGTCTGCGTGGCGTCCCCGGTAACCGACAAATTGCCTGGTCGCCATGTCGGGCCAGTCACCGTCGCTCCTGCCGGATGCTGACACCAACCTGATTGCCGATAATGTTCTGCGCGTGGTGTCCGGTGACCGACACGTTGCCCAGCGACAGGTCGCCGGCCGGGCCAGTCGTGGGCGGCCCTTTTGTCTCGTTGCGGCTGGGGTGATCCGGATGCTCGCTCTCCGACGGCACCGGGACGTATAGGTACGCTCGCCGGTCGAATTGCTTCACCGTGGCCTGAACCTGTCTGAACTGGCTCGGTTGTAGAGCGGTATGACCGCCTCGTACGTACATGTCAAACATCTCTTCGGAGGCGATTACCGCGGCGAAGGTGACACCCGGATCGCTGTCACGGAGTGCTGCCTTCAGGGGTTCGCAGTCGAGCAGTCGGCAGACGTTGTTCGTGGCGGACGAGATGCCAGGCGTAGTGGGGCGTTCGTCGTCGACGATTCCGGCATGAAGGGCGACGCGTAGCCGGAGCTGGAGCCGCCGGGTGCGGAGCTGAGGGGCGAGCTCAGCGAGAACCTCCTGCAAGTGCCCTGTGAAGGGATACACGAGCGGGACACTCGCTTCTTCGGGGAGTACCGCTAATAGCCCATCGCCCGTGCTCTGCAGAAACCGGGCAGCCCGCCACCTGCTTTCTAGGCCACTGCGCTCACAGGCGCATTCCATGGCGCGGCGAATTTCGGTGTGCAGGACTGGCAGGTCGGCGTCGCGGTTGCGGCTGAATCCCTCGGCGTCGACGGCGAGCAGGCTCCGGAACTTCGCTACCATCGTCTCTCCTCTCGATGTGGTCCTCACATGGTGGGACAGATCGTGAGTCATGAATGTCTGAAATCAGACGCTGCCGTGAGGTGCTGCGGCCATAGCCTTCAGGCGGCGCAGATCGAGAATGACGATCCGGCGGCGAGATGTCGTGATGATGCCTTGCGCCCGCAACTGCCCCAGTTCGGCTGCGACCGTACTGCGGGCCAGGCCAACCGCGTAACCGAGCTCCGTCTGATCCAGACCTATGCCGACCGGCCGGTCGGCCGGGCTTGGCATCGTTAGATGCAGCAGTGCCCGTACGATCCGCGGACCGGCCGGTAGCGCGGCAAGCTCGGCGCGCCAGGCCTCGCTCTCGCGAATGCGGGTCATCGCGTGCCGCAAGAGCTGGGCCTCCAATCCCAGCGACCGCACTAGCCCTGGCTTTTCATCCCGGATGCTTAGCTGACCGGCGCGTTGACCGTAAAAGGTGCTCCTGAACTGGGACGATAAGAGTGCTGAAGCCCTTATCGACGCGAGTTCGAGGAGCACCTCAAAAGTGAACCTTACCGGGTGGTCGAAGAGCCTGGAAGTCACCGCCGATGGCGAGGGCGTCGTGTCGCATGCCGGGCTGGCCCTGCTGCGCCAGCTAGCGGACAGAACCGGGCTGACCGGTGGCCTGTCCCGGGCGCTGGCCTCACCGCGGCTGCTGATCCACGACCGG
Organism: uncultured Actinomycetes bacterium; assembly: GCA_963824545.1. GTDB lineage: Bacteria > Actinomycetota > Actinomycetes > Streptosporangiales > Streptosporangiaceae > Bog-532. Next base: position 44,699 of record CAWGPP010000026.1, read on the forward strand.
GGCCGGGTGACGGCGGACCTGGCCTGCGCGATCGCTGATGGCAGCGAGGTGATCAGCGGCTTCCGGGTGATGGGCGACCAGAAAGAGCTGTTCGGGCTGGTCGCCTCGGTGCCTACGACGTGGCGGGCGCTCGATGAGATCGCCGCGGGCGGCCCGCAGGCGCTGGCCCGGATCACCAGGGCGGTGAACGGCGCCCGCCGCCAGGCCTGGGCAGCGATCGGGGCCCGGCACGGCGCGCTGCCCGGCGTGCGGATCGCGGACAAGGTCCTGGAGGGGGTGACCTGCATCCGGCTGGACGCCACGGTCACCCCGGCGCACTCGGATAAGGAGCTGGCCGAGCCGAATTTCAAGGGCTTCGGGCATCACCCGTTGCTGGGGTACTGCGATAACACCGGTGAGCCGCTGGCCGGGATGATGCGCCGGGGCAGCGCCGGCTCGAACACTACCGCTGATCACCTGCAGGTGCTCGGTGATGCGGTCGCGGCGCTGCCGCCTGCGTTCCGGCGGCGGCTGATGGTGACCGCGGATGGGGCCGGGGCCAGCCACGGGCTGATCACCCGCCTGGATCAGCTGGCCGCCCGGCCCGGGCACCAGCTGACCTACTCCGTCGGCTGGGAACTGGGCGCCCGTGAGCGGGACGCGATCCGGCTGGTCCCGGCGCAGGCCTGGCAGATCGCGATCGACCAGCGCGGCCAGGTGCGCGAGCGCCGCGCTGACGGCGCCTGCCCGGACCGGCGCTGCGGGCATGCGCGGTGCTGGATCGAAGAAGCCCACGTCACCGAGCTGACCGGGCTGCTGCGCGAGGGCCCGGGCGGGGACCAGCTGGACGGCTGGCCCGCGACGATGCGGGTCTTCGCCCGCCGGGAGCGGCCGCACCCCGGCGCCCAGCTGAGCCTGTTCGAGACCCGGGACGGCTGGCGTTACTCCTTGTGGGTCTCGAACGTGCCCGCTCAGCTGCGCGGCTGGCGGGCCCAGCTGGGCTACATCGACGCTGCGCACCGGGTGCACGCGCGGGTGGAGGACTGTATCCGCACCGGGAAGGACTGCGGGATCGGCCGGTTCCCCTCGCACGATTTCGCGATGAACTCCGCGTGGCTGGCCGCCGCTTTAATCGCCGCCGCCTTGCTGTCCTGGCTGCGGCTCATCGCCCTGGACGGCGACCTGGCCAAAGCAGAGCCAAAGACGTTGCGTTACCGGATCCTGCACGCGGTCGGCAAGCTGGTCCGCGGTGGCCGCCGCCGGCGGCTGAAAATCCCGGCGACCTGGCCCTGGGCTGATGCCATCGCCACCGCCTGGACCAGGGTCACCGCCCTGCCACACGCACCCTGACCAGCGGAAAGCTATCCCTGCGACACGGAAGGGAGTACCCCCGGGGCCTGTGGAACCCCCGGCCACCGGCCCGCCAGCCGGGCCACCGTCATACCCCGACCCTAAAATCACGAACTGTTCAGCGGCTCAGCCGTCGTCCCGGGCCAGTCCTCCGGCCGCATGAATCATCAGGGCTAGATCAAGGAACCGTTCGGAGGGGATGATCCTGGTCTCACATCTGTCAACCGCGATAACGCTGGCGGAGCGATCCTTACCACCGAATACGGAAATGTCGCCAAGAATCTCACCCGGCCCGCGTATCGCCAGTATGAGGACATCGCCGTCGCGCGAGGTCCGGGCGATCTTCACCCGCCCGGCGACGAGCGCGAGGACGTGAGTGGCGGGTTCCCCCTGCCGCAGTAGCACCGCAGCAGGCTCATAAATTCGGAGACTGCCAGCTGACAGGAGATGTGCCCAGGCCTCCGGCGAGATGCTCACTCACTATGTCTCTCATAACCTGCGTCGAAGGCAAAGAGATAGCCTGTCTTTCCAGTTCAGGGGTATTTCGCGCTAACCCGGGGGAAATGCCACAGGGCCACCGGAAAGGCGGAGCCGGTTAACGGTCCAGGTGATTTGCCGCTCAACCCGGCCCGCTCCGGCTTGCGCTGAGCACGGGCGGCGGGGGCGGAGCCGGTCGGTGTTGTGCTCGGTGATCAGGTGCAGGGCCTGGGCCTTGTCGCGCCGGCGATCGCCTCGACCAGGCTGGCGTGCAGCGCGTACCGCTCGGCGATGTAGTCCGCCAGCGGCTGGCCGTCGGCCGGCAGCACGGACAGCGTGTGCGACTCGATCAGGTCGAGCAGGCTGCTGTACAGCGACCGCAGCATGCGTTCGGTCCATCCGGCCGGCCCAGGGTAATAGAGTCCAGAGCGGATGGATGATCACGACGAGGTGTCAACGAGGGGAGAACCCATGCCAACTCGCACCGCGCGTACCGGCTGGACCGGGACTTTCGAGCAGGGCTCGGGCAAGGTCGAGCTGACAAGTTCCCATCTCGGCACGTACGAGATGTCGTTCCCGAAGCGGGCCGCCGAGGAGGCGGGGGGCGCGACCAGCCCCGAGGAGCTCATCGCCGCCGCGCACTCGGCGTGCTACGCGATGCAGCTGTCCGCGCTGATCGGCCAGGCCGGCGGGACGCCGGAGGCGCTCGACGTGCAGGCTGACGTGTCGCTCGGTCCCGACCCGGCGGGCGGTTTCCGGCTGACCGGCATCAAGCTGACCGTCCGCGGCGAGGTCGAGGGCCTCACCGACGAGCAGTTCGCCAAGGCCGCGCAGGATGCGAAGGCTAGCTGCCCGGTCAGCAAGGCCCTCACCGGCGTCGCCATCACGCTCGACGCCAAGCTCGAGCACTGAAACCGGAGGCCTGGCTGAGACCGGCGCCACACCTCGCGGAGCCGGGTCTGGCGAAGCCGGGTCTGGCGGAGCCGGGCCTCGCGGAGCCGGGCCGGGACCGGTCCGCGCCGCGCCCGCTCCTGCCGGGGCGCCGCCGCCCGGTGGCCGGCGCGCTGCTGCTGGCCTGCGTGGTGGTCGTGGCCGCCCTCGGGGTGCAATTCGCCGGGCAAACCCAGCCCGGGCGGCTGGACGCCCCCATTGACGCGGCGTTCGTGTCCGCCCTCGGCGGGCACCCGAGCGTGCTGTTTTTCCTGGCCCAATTCGGTGACCTGCCGCTGGTCAGCGTGCTAGCCGCGGCGCTGGTGCTCGGCTGCGCCGTGGCCCGCCGGTGGCGGGGCGCCCTGCTCGCCGCCATTGCGGTGCCGCTGGCGTCCGGCCTTACCGAACTCGTCCTGAAGCACCTGGTCGGGCGGACGCTGCGTGGCTGGCCGAGCTATCCCAGCGGCCACGCGACCACCTCGTTCGTCCTCGCCACCGTCGGCGTCATCCTGCTCGCCGGGTCGTCCCGGCTGCCCGTCCCGGTCCGGCGGCTGCTGATGGCCGGCGCGTGGCTGTTCGCGGTCGCGGTCCCGTCCGTCATGGTCGCGCTCCGCCTGCACTACTTCACCGACATCGTGGGCGGTGCGGCCGTAGGGGCCGGCACCGCCCTGCTCACCGCCCTCCTTCTCGACACGGCCTGCGCGAACAGCTGGATCCGGGCACGGGCCGCCCGGCTCGCCGCGGGCCGGCTCAGTCCTGGCGGTCCTCGCTCTCGCGGGTCGTAGCGGCACCGGGCGGGTCGGCGTCCTGGCCGTCGCGGAACGCGGCGACCTCGGCCGTGACGGCGTCCCGGTCCTCGTGCGACACCGGGGCCTCGGCGGGGCTGGCGTCACCGTCGCGCGCCGTGGTTTCGGCGGGGCTGGCGTCACCGTTGCGCGCCGCGGCCTCGGCCGGACTGGCGTCGCGGCTCTCCCAGGCCACCGCGCCGTTGGCTGCGCCGGCGTCCTGCCGCTGGATGGAGTCGCCGACCAGCCCCGGGCCATCGTCGGCCGGCTCGGGCATGCGCCGGCGGAAGAACGGCACCAGGGCCAGCGCGAGCAGGATCAGGCCGATGACTCCGGTGGTGACCGGGGCGATCACCTGCAGCCGGGTGATCGAGGTGGCGTTCTTGCTGGCCAGGGACGTCAGCTGATGCACAGTGGCGGGCGTCATCTTCAGGTCCACGTCGGCCACCACGAGCTTGCCGTGGCCACCGGGACCGCGCAGCACCGACTGGCCCCGCACCTCCTCGTTGACGGGAACCCCGGTTTGCGGGTTGACCCAGAACGTGTCGGTGGCCTGCCAGTACCGGTCGGCCACGACGCTCTGGTTACCCGGTAGCCCCAGGATCGACACGGGGATGCCGGCCATCTGCTGGGCGACCGTGGGCGGGACGTGCTGAACGAACCGGTACGCCGCCACGCCGCCGACGGTCGCGGTCCCGGCGAAGGCAGCGGGGAAGGTGTGCCCGGAATTGGGGTCGAAGACCTGATAGGTGGTCTTCTGCACGCCGACCGGCCACGCTACTCCGAGGCCGGTCTGGCGGACCCTGGTGTCGCCGTTCAGCGAGGCGCCGCAGCAGTTGCTCAGCTGACCCGTGCGGCGGTTGAAGGCGGCCCGCTGCGTGACGACGTTCACCGTGTACTTCGTGGCCGGATCCATCAGCACCGCCGACGATTCCCAGACCGCCGTGGTGTGGCTGCTGGAGGCGGCATCGCTGCGGATGGTCAGGGTGTAGGTGAGGTGGGCACCCTGCTTGGTCTGCAGGATGCCGGCGTTGTAGTAGGAGGCGTTCGTGGCCGTGAGGGTGTCCGTCTGGTTGAAGCTGACCGGCCAGGCGATCAGCTGCGGGGCGATGTAGAACTCCAGCAGCAGGGCGGTCGCCACCAGGAAGGTCCCCAGCCCGGCCAGGATGAGGCGGACCTTGCCGTGCCGCGGCCGCGGCTTCTCGTGCGTGGCGGGCAGGGCGGTCGTACCGTCGTCCGGCTGTCTGTGGCTGAAGCCGGGAAGGCTGAGGCGCTCGCTCATGACATCGCCCTCCTACGCCGCATCCTCGCCGGAACCGGCCGTGGGCCGGTACGGCGCGTGCCCGTTGGAGCTGACCAGAGCCTGGTCGCCCGCCGGCTCCGGCTGCTCAGGGAAGACGGGCAGGTGCGGGCCGAGCGCATCGTGCAGGGGCACGTCCAGGGTGGGCCGTGCGCGGCCGGCGGCGGCCTGGCTGAGCAGTTCCCGGTGACGGTCCTCGTCCACCGTCTCGCCCTGGTCGGCGAGCATGACGGGGATGCCGTCGCGGACCTGGTAGAGGCGGCGCAACCGCGGGTTGTACAGGACGCCTTCCTCGTCCAGCTACAGCAGGGCCTGCTTGTCGATCGGGCAGGCCAGCATGGTCAGCAGGAGCGGATCCAGGCTCATGGCATCAGGCCTTTCGGTGGGGTGAAACGCGGCGGAGACGGCCGCGCCGCCGGTGCCGGGCCGGCCGCGGGCGGCGGCCCGCTCGGTGGCGCTGGTCAGAATTACCGGCACGGTAACGGCGCACAGGCCGCCCCCGAGCCGCATGGCCAGCAGCACCGGGCTGGACGGCAGCCGCTCGTGGAAGAGCAGCGAGCCGATGACCACCAGGTAGCCGGTGCTGATGATGGTGGAGACGGGAACGACGACGGAGACCGAGCTGCGCTGCAGCGCGGTCTGGAACAGGCACATGCCGGCCGCCAGGCAGCCGAGCACGAGGTACAGGTAGGGCGAGTGGGCCGCGGCGGAGAGCAGGGCGCGGCCCCGGGCGTGCTGCGGGCCGGAGAAGATCGCGGCCGACAGGGCCTTGAGCGCGAGCCCGGCCACCCCGTACATCAGGCCGGCGCACAGGCTGTAGCCGACACCGGTAGCCGGGTACCGGTGCCGGTGGCGGGCCGCACAGTTCGCCGAGCCGAAGATGACCAGGGCGATCAGGCAGGCGGGGGCCGCGGCCGCCGCGACGGCCAGTGCCGCCGCGCCCGTTCCCGCGCCGCTGCCCGAAGCCGGCCCGTGGCCGCTGGACACGCTCAGCAGCACCACCGCGACGATCAGCACGCGGTCGTTGCGCCGACCGACAGCCCGCGGGGCATCGGGGCCGGCGCGGCGATCCACAGCGGTCCAGCGGGGCCGGTGAAGCACGGCGGGTCCGCGACAGCGCCCAGGTTGGTGAGGAGCGTGGTGTCGGTGAGCACCGGGCCGGCCAGACGGCGGGCCAGGCGGGCCGCGCGCCGCTTGACCGCGGCCGGTGCCCACCCGGCGGCCAGCAGCCGGCTCATCGCGTCGATCTCGGCCCGGCGCGGTTTCTTGCCCGCTCGTGTCTGCGCCGCGACCTGCGCGGGCAGCTCCGCCGGATCGGTGCGCTGCCGGGGGCGGGTGGACACCCGGATCAGCCGCGACAGGTTCCCGTACCCCTGCCAGCGCTGTTCCGGGTCGCGCGCGTTCACCGGCACCGTGACGCGGATCCGGCCACTGCGGCGGCCGTGCGCCGTATTCCACCGGTGCACCGTGAGGGTCAGCGCGGCGACGAGCAGGTCGTTGACCGTCGGGTACGGGCCGCTGCCCTGGCGCGGCGGCCGGGGAACCGGAATCGCGGCCAGCACGAAACCATATCCCGGCTGCCGGGGGATCCCGCCCTGCGGCGCGATCCGGGTCACGGTGCCGGGCAGCCTCATCCGCCCGGGCCGCCACCGGGCCGTCCCGGCCCACCGCCTCGTCCCGCCCACCAGGGCCGTTCCGGCCCACCGGTCCGTCCCGCCCACGGGGGCCGTCCCGCCCACCTGGTCCGCGCGGCCTGCGCCGGTCGCGCCGACGGCGGCCGGCTGTGCGCTCTCCGCCCCCGTGCCGGGGCCAGCCTCCGCCCCAGTGCCGGGGCCAGCCTCCGCGCCAGTGCTCGCCGCGGCCGCCGGGGCGGTCCCCGCGCGATCCCGGTAGGCGGCACAGATCGCGCGGAGCAGCGCCAGGCTGGAGATGCCGTCGAAGGCCGCGTGGTGAACCTGCAGGATCACCACATCCTGATCCGGGCCGACCGCCAGCACCAGCCGGAAGGTGGCATCGTGCAGCGACAGCGGCCAGGCGAACAGGTGCTCGCGCACGGCGGCCAGCTCGCCGGGACTGTCCCAGCCGGCCACGGTGAGCGGCCCGGGGCCGGCCTCGCCCGCCGCCGTGGTCTGCCACTGCAGGCGGCGATCCCACGGGGACGCGGCCACGAGCCGCCGCCGGGCCTCTGGTACGGCGGCCAGCACCTCGGCCAGCGCCGCCGCCAGCGCGTCCCGGTCGAGGTGACCGCGGACGTGCGTCTCCACCTGAACCAGGTTCGGCTCGTCCGCACGGTCCAGGTAGAGGTCGAGTTCCTCGATCGTGCCGAGCGGCCGCTGTGATGGTCCGGCCGGTGGCCGCGACGCCTGCCCGAGCGTGGTCATCGGACGTCCTCGCTCCCCCCGCCGGTACCGGTCGTGGCCGCGGGCGCGTGACGCCGGGCGGCGCCGAACACGCCGTAGACGCCGAACGCGCCGGAGGCGCCGAACACGCTGGGCGGGCGGAGCGGCGTCAGCGCCGCGGCCAGCGCGGCCAGCGCCAGGGCCTGCGCGGGCCAGCTGAACGCCCCGAAGCCGGGCTGCGTGCCGTGGGTCAGCCCGCTGACCGTCACCGCGCCCGCGCCGCACATCAAGGCGAACGCCAGCAACGGCACCCAGCGGGGCTGCCACCAGCCCACCAGTAGTACGGCCGGGACCGCGAGCGCGGCCAGGCCGCCGGTCAGGGCCAGCACCACGGTGACGGCCACCACGGCCAGCCAGTAACCGATCAGGCCCAGCCGGGAGCCGAAGCGTGGCGACGCCGCCTCCGGAGCGGCCCCGGTGCCGGCTGCCGGCCGGCTGCGGCGGCGCCGGGCCGGCCAGGCCGCCGCCACGATGACCACGCCGACCGCGATCACGGAGCCGACCAGCGCCCGGCGGTATCCGGTGGCCGGCGTGAACGCCAGCACGACGGTTCCGCCGTGCCCGGCCGGCACGACGAAGGCCTGCTGCCAGCCGTCCAGCGTCACCGGCGCGAGCGGGTGCCCGTTCACGGTCGCGGTCCAGCCCGCGTTGGCGGCCTGGTGGACCTCGAGGTAGGACCGGGCCCCGGCGCCGATCGTGGCGGTCCGGTACTCGGTTCCCCACGAGCCGATCCGCAGGCTGCGGCCGGCCGTGACGCTGGCCGGCGCCCCCTGTGCCGCCTGAGCCGCCTGCGCGGCGGCCGGGGCCTTCAGGCTGAGAGCGGTAACGGTCAGCGGCAGGCCCGTTCCCGGTGACGTCAGCCGGTGCCTGCCCGCCTGCAGCGGCAGCACCGACCCGCGGGTGCACAGCTTCAGCGGCAGCGGCGTGAGGTTGGTCAGGTCACCGGCCGTGCCGGACACGGAGGTGGCGTAGGTGCGGCCGTCCACCGTCACCGGCGGCCCCTGCCCGCAGCCGAGCGTGAAGGGCGCCTGCGGGCTGGGCAGCCCGGTGCTCAGGCCGGCCAGCGCGGGGATGCTCAGGCCGGCCAGGCCGACCGGCAGCTGCTGGCTCTTGCCGACCAGCGGGTTGTACGCGGTGACGTGCATGACGTCCGGGAAGCTGATGGTCAGCTGATCGGTGATCAGCGGCGGGAAGGTCACGATGCCGGTCTGCGGGATGGGCAGATCGCGGCTGCCCTGCGGGCTGCTGATCTCCGCCTGGGTCGGCTGGGCCGCGATGCCGACGGAGTACGGTGTCAGCTGGATGCTGCTGACGGTCCGCCGACCGGTCCACTGCAGGTGCAGGGTGGCGTCCGGGCTGCCCGCGATCCAGCCGGTCGCGGTGGCGCCCAGCAGGTTCTGCGGGCGCAGCGCGGGTACCGAGCCGAAGGTGGAGCTGGCCGCGATGGTCAGCTGCGGCGGCTTGCCGGAGCCCAGGTCGTCCAGCAGCGTGTTGAGCGCCGGCCCCGGTACCGGGACGACGCTCGCGGACAGCGTGTAGCGCTGGGCGGATGGCACGGCGAAGGTCCGGTTGAGCGCCGGCTCCAGTGGGACGCCGGGCAGGCCGCCGGTCGTGGCCGTGTCGCGCTCGAAGCTGAACGACGGGGCGGGGTCCGGCTGCTGGGAGGGCTGCAGGAAACGGGTGATGCGCACCCCGGGGATCAGCACGTCGCTGATGCCCGCCCCGGGGCCGCCGCGGATGCCGCCACGGGACGCGGCGATGGTGATCCGCAGCCAGCTGGTGCGGCCGGACGGGATGTTAAGGGGCTGGGCCGCCCCCGTTACCTGCGTGTCGGTGACGGCGCGCCCGGTGGCGGTGGTCACTGCCAGCTGGGTCGCCACCGGCCGCGGTACGTCGTCGAGCAGGCGGATCGCGACCGGCCCGGACAGGTTGAGCGGGTGGTCGAAGCTGACCTGGATCCACTGCCCGGCGGCCTGCGGGGTCGCTTCGGTCCAGGCACTGGACGGGTCGTCGTCGAAGGCGTTGACCGGGTCGGCCTGCGGGACCTCCCACAGCCAGGACCCCGCCGACGACGCGGTGACGCTGGCCGCGCCGCTGAGCACGGCAACCGTCTGACGGCCGCCCGTGCCGGCCGGCAGCAGCTGGCGGGGCGGCAGGCCCGCCGCCCCGAGCGGGTTGTCGGGCGGATTGGTCTCGGTCGCCGTGTACGTGGAGGAGGTGTTGTTGTTCGGCAGGCCGAACACGGTGTCGGCCCGGCGGAGCCCGTCGGTGACGTCCTGGCTGGCCGCGGGGGGGTCGGCGCTGGTGACCTGGCCGGCGATGACGGCGGGCCGGGTGCCCAGCAGGCCCTGCGCCTCCAGTTGCAGCAGCGCGGCGGGACCGCCGTCGACGAGCGTGGTCGAGGCCGCGGGCACGACGGCGGCCGGGCTGCCGGGCCGGTCCGCCGGATTGGCCGCCTGGAAGATCTCAACGGGCGGGTACGCGGGCGTGATCGCCTGCACCTGCAGGGCCGTTCCCTGGCCGGGCGGGCTGGCCGGGACCGGCGCGCCGAACGCCGCCACCCGGGTGAATCCCGATTCGCGCAGCGCATTGTGGACCAGCCCCGGCGGCGTGTAGCCGAGCTGGCCGGGATCCAGGTCGTTGCGGACCAGGACGTAACGGATCCCGGCCCGGGCCAGGTACGCGGCCAGCCCGGGGGAGGCCGTCCCCGACTCGATCGCCTGCTCCGCCCCGGTCATCAGGTTGCTCTCGCCGCCCCCGGTGTAGGGCACCAGGTTGCCCTGTACCCACGGCGTGCTGGCCAGCGGTTCCATCGGTTCGTCGATTGGCTGGCCCCAGGTGTAGATGCCGTGCGCGTCGGCCGGCGCCACGAGCGTGGTTTCGGCCGGGTGGTGGGCGCCGAGCCAGCTGGCCGCCTGCCGCCAGTACGACGGGACCTGGGTGAACGAACCGGGCTGCAGCGCCTGCCCGTTGAGGTAGGGCAACGCCAGGCCGGCCAGCCCCGCCACGGCGGCCACGGCGCCGGCCACCCGGATCACCCGCCACCGCCAGACCGCGCGCGCCAGCACGTGCGCGATGCCCAGCGCCAGCACCACGGCGAGCACCGGCTCGATCTTGAACACGTTGCGCAGCGCCGACAGGGTGCCGTTCAGCAGGTCCTGGACCTCCTGGTGCAGTGGGCCCCCGAGCGGCCCGCTGTAGCCGGTCAGCGCCCACAGGGCGGCCACCGCGGCGGTCCCGCGCAGCCACAGTGTCTCCGGCAGGTCACGGCGGGCCAGCCCGGCCAGGCCGGCCGCGGCGGCGATGGCGGCGGCCGTCACCGCCCACGCCGAGCTCACGATGACCGATCCCGCGTCCAGCCACGGCAGCCCGAAGTTCAGGTAGGCGACCCAGTTGCCGCTGCCGCGCAGCGCGGCGGAGGCCGACATGGTCTGGGTGGTGTTCACCGACTGCTCGATATAGGGCAGGAAGTTGAAGCCGTACTTGCCCTGGTAAAGCAGCGGCACCAGCCACCACGACGTGGCCAGCAGCACGGCCGGCGCCCACCAGGCGGCCAGCCGCCACCGGCGCCGGCCCGGCCGCGTCAGGATGTACATCCCCGGCAGCACCAGCGCGGCCAGGCTGGACGTGGCGTTCACGCCGCCCATGCACACCACGATCAGCGCCGAGCCGGCGGCGGCCCGCCGGGCCGAGCGGCCGCGGATCAGCGGCAGCACGGCCCACGGGGCCAGCACGCCCGGCAGCACGGCCGCGGATGTCGAGCCGACCAGGATGGTGAAGGTGGGCCATAGCGCGAACGCGGCCCCGGCCAGCAGCCGGGTCGCCCGCGATCCGATCCCGAGCGCCTCGGCCAGCCGGACCAGCCCGAGGAACGCCACCGTCACCAGCAGCGACATCCAGAGCCGTTCGGCCACCCAGACCGGCACGTGCAGCGCGTGCGCGGTCAGATAGAACAAGCCCATCGGGAAGGCGTAGCCGATGTACTGGTCCTGCAGGCTGCCCAGCCACTCCAGCGGATTCCACAGGTGCCACAGCCGCTCGTAGAAGCCGACCGGGTCGATGTTGACCCCGAGCTTGGTGTCGAAGGTCATCTGCCCCGGGTCCTGGACTCCCACGGCGGCCAGGGTCAGGCCCCAGACCAGCGCGGCCCACTGACGGCCGGCCCGCTGCGTGGTGTCGGCCCAGCCGTTCCGCAGCCAGGGCGGCAGCCACGGGGGAGGCCGCCACCCGCCGCCGTCTGCCGGGCCCGGCGCGGGCCGGGTGATCTCGTCGGCGGGGAGCTGTACGGCCGTCACGCCTGCCGCCGCAGGATCACCAGCAGATTCCAGGTCAGCAGCTCACGCAGGCCGGGGAGCAGCAGGATGAACCGGCACCAGCGCGGGTAGTACCGGGGCCGCGCCTCGGCCACGGTGACGTCGGCCCGGCGGCGGACGAGGGCCAGGATCGGGCCGGCGCCCACCGGGAACATGCTCTGCCCGTACAGGTTTTTCGGGTCCTTGCCGTGCCGCCGCGCGTACCGGCGGGCCGCGTAGTGCCCGCCCAGGTAGTGGAACGGGGACGTCTCGTGCCCGCCCCACGGCGACAGCCAGATCGTGTAGGACAGGTAGACCAGGCCGCCGGGCCGGGTGACCCTGATCATCTCGTCGATGAAGCCGGCCGGGTCCTTCACGTGCTCCAGCACGTTGGACGAGAAGCACACATCCACGCTGGCGTCGGCCAGCGGCAGCCAGTACCCGTCACCGATGACGCTGGCCCGGCTCGGCGTCCCGTTGCTGCACAGTTCCCCGGCATCCGGCTCGATGAGCACGCACTGCGCCCCCCGCTCACGGAATGTGGCGCTGAAGTAGCCCGCGCCGCCGCCGATATCCGCCACCCGGCACCCATCCAGCCCGATGTGCCGCTCGAGCAGGGCTACCGAGTCCCTGGCCAGCAGCCCGTAGAAACGGTCCGGGTCCGACTGCTCAGCCAGGAACGCCTTCAGCAGGCGGTACGCGCCGACGGGGCGCAGGGCTGGCTGAGTGACGGAGGCAGTGGACGGGGGCGCATCGGCAGGCATGCCGGTCCTCCTTGACAGGCTTCCGAACGGCCAGGGGCGCGCTGAGCACCCGGGTCGGCCCGGGCGTCGCCCCGCCGGTTCAGCGGGAGGGCCCGGCTGACGGACAGGTGCGCCGCGTGGGTGACGGCCCATTGTTGTTACTGGACGGTAAGTCCACGGTTGATGGTTCGTCAATAAAAACCGGATAACAACATCCCTTACGTCTCCGCTGCGCCGGGCCGACCCAGTATGTCCGGGGCGCCTGCCTGATTTCCCCGGCTTATTGACAGTCAATCAATCCAGTGCGCATAATTTCGGCGCTGACCTACTGGCCGGTAGCACCGAGTAGGAGATCAGGCATGGAGATCGACCGGACTCTCCTCCCGCTCGCCTCGCGTCCGCCCGGCGGGCAGGCCGTCCACGGGCGGAGCCGACGGGTGGTGATCGTGGCCTGGCGTGACATCGCCAGCCCGCAGGCGGGTGGCTCTGAGCTGCTGGTGGATCAGCTCGCGGCCGGGCTGACCGCCCGCGGCGACCGGGTGACGCTGCTGTGCGGCGGCCCGGCCTCGGCGCACGATTACGAGGTCATCCGCAGCGGTGGCTGCTACACGCAGTTCATGCGGGCCCCGTTCGCCTACGCGCGCCGGCTGCGCGATTGCGACGTGCTGGTGGAGGTGTGCAATGGCATGCCGTTCCTGGCGCCGCTATGGTCGCGCAAGCCGACCGTGTGCATGGTCAACCACGTGCACAGCGACCTATGGCCGCTGCGATTCCGCCCGCCGGTCTCGACGTTCGGCCGGTTCATGGAACAGCAGGCCATGCCCTGGGCCCACCGGCGCAACCTGGTGCTGACCGTCTCCACCTCGACCGCCCTGGAACTGGAGTCCCTGGGGGTGCAGCGGGAGCGGATCCGGATGCTCAACAACGGCGTCGCGCCGGCCGGCGGCCCGGTCCCGCGGTCCCCCGAGCCGCTGTTCCTGGCGCTCGGCCGGCTGGCCGAGTACAAGCGCATCGACCTACTGCTCCGCCTGTGGGACCGAGTGCACCCGGTGATCGGCGGGCGCCTGATCATCGCGGGTGACGGGCCGGAGCGCAGCTACCTCGAGTCGCTGGCCGGTCCCGGGGTCACGTTCACCGGCCGGGTCAGCGAGGCCGAGAAACACCGCCTGCTGGGCTCGGCGTGGCTGCTGGTACACCCCGCGCTGATCGAGGGCTGGGGCATCGTGGTCGCCGAAGCGGCCGTCCGCGGCACGCCGACGGTCGGCTTCGACGTGCCGGGCCTGCGCGATTCGGTCGTGCACGACCGCACCGGCCTGCTCGCCCGCACCGAGGCGGGATTCGCCTCCGCCTGGGCCGCCCTCGCCCTGGACCACGGGCGGCGCGTGGCGATGGGGCAGGCCGCGAGACGGCGGGCCGCCCAGCTGAGGTGGTCGACTGCGGTCCAGCACTTCTCCGCCGTGATCGACGAGGCTATCGGCCGTGAGGCCGGCGCGCTGACCAGGTAAACCCCAAGGTGGCCACGATGACAGCAGCACGTCCCGTTCCGGAGCCGGCCGTCGCCAGCCCGCTGCGTGCCTTCTACGAGCATGCCGGGACCACGGTCAGTTCCGGGCCCGACCGCGCGCAACGGCAGGCCAGGATGCTGGCGGCCGTCCTGGCCAGGCGAAGCGGGCCGCAGCGGATCGTGGACGTCGGCTGCGGGGAGGGCAGCGCCACCCATGTGATCAAGCGGCTGGATCCGCGCAACACCGTGATCGGCATCGACTGGTCGGCGATGGCCCTGGCCCGCGCGCGCGCCCAGGGCGTCCTGGTGATCCAGGGCGGCATTGACGCGCACGGCCTCCCGCTGGCCGACGGCTGCGCCGACGTCGTGATCATGAGCGAGCTGATCGAGCATCTGGTGGACACCGACGCGGCCGCCGAGGAGGTGCGCCGGATCCTGCGCCCCGGCGGGACCCTGCTGCTGTCCACGCCGAACCTGGCCGCGTGGTTCAACCGGGGGCTGATCGGCCTGGGCATCCAGCCGGTGTTCTCCGAGGTGAGCATGCGCGGCATTTACGGTCGGCCCGGCCGTGAGGTCGTGGGCCACCTGCGCCTGTTCACCCGGCGGGCCCTGGTCGAGTTCCTCACCGCCCGCGGCTTCGCCTGCGAGCGGGTCTGCGGCGCCCCCTACCATGACGTGCCGCGGCCGCTGCGGCCCCTGGACCGGGCGCTGTGCCGGTGGCCGTCGGCGGCCAGCATCCTGCTCGTCCAGGCCCGGCGCTGCTGATGACCGGCCCGTTCCGCTGCTCTGCGGGGCAGGGGGACCTAACACTTTCGGCCGAGGCGGTCTACCGTGACACTGTGGGGGGAACGGACGCTCAACAACGTATTCAGCCTGCCGAGCCCGGCGGCCCGGTGCCGGTCGCGCGGGCCCGCCGCCGGCTGACACCGGACGAACGGCGCCAGGCACTGATCGACGCGGCTCTGAACCTGTTTAACACCCGGCCGTACAACGACGTCTCGGTCGATGACATCGCGGCCGACGCGGGGGTGTCGCGGCCGCTGGTCTATCACTACTACGGCGGGAAGGCCGGGGTCTTCATCGCCGCGCTGCGGCAGGCCGGCGACGACGTGGCCGAATCTCTCTGCACCGCGGCGCTCGCCGACCCGGACAACTGGCTGACCGCGGGCCTGGGGGCGTTCCTGGACCGCATCCAGGCCAGCCCCATCGGCTTCACCGCGCTGCTCGGGCGAGGGTCGCTGCCCGGCGGGGAAGACCGCCAGGTCCTCGACGAGATCCGCGACCAGGTGCTGTCGCTCATCCTGCTGCGCCTCAACCCGCCCAGCGACTCGGCGGTGCTGCATTCGGTCCTGCGCGGCTGGATCGGCATGGTGGAGACGATGGGCCGCGAATGGCTGCGCCGGGGTGAGCCGACCCGGGAAGAACTGGAACGGCTGCTGCCCGAGTTGCTGCGCGCCGTCCTCGGCGCCGCAGCCTGGCACGATACGGCGGTCGCGGCGGTGCTGCCCAGCCTGTCCCGCTGAGCCACCGGACGCGCCCACCGGACGCGCCCACGGACGCGCCCACCGGATGCGCACCGGGCGCTTTCGCCGAACATGCCCCGGTTCCTTGACATCCGGCCCTCAGCCGGGCATATGCTACTGCGCAGTAACCTGGGTCACAGGAAGGACGCAGGCACGGTGCAGATCATCATAGCTATGGTCCTCGGCATCGTCATCGCCGTCGCCGGCGCGGCGGTGCTGGTTCACGACGCCACCTCGATCCCGAAGACATCCGCCGGCCAGCTCTACAGCTACGGATCAACCTGATCGCCGCGGGTCCGGCCGATGTGGGCAGCGCCCAGGGCGAGCCGATGTGGGCAGCGCCCGGGGCGAGCCGATGTGGGCAGCGCCCGGGGCGAATAGCCCTGAGGACGCTGCCCACATGGCGTTAAGCCGGGGGAGGGGTTAGTCGTTTTCGACGACGAAGTCCCATTTGGCGACGATGTCGTGGCCGTTAGGGGCCCAGCGCATCAGGCCCTCGCCGACTGCCTCGACGGCCCGCAGCTCGAAGCTGGCCTTCTGGCCCGGGCGCAGCACCGCCGGCGGCTTCGGCTGGCCCGGCACGAGGGCCGGCCGGTAGACGTGGTTGTCCACGTCGATGCTGGTGAAATCCCCCATTGAGATGGGCACCGGGCCGGTCGCCGCCGACATGGTGACCACCCACGTGCAGGTCGTCGCGGTGGCCTGGAACGGCAGCCCCTCACCGGGTACCTCTGGGCCGGTCACCGTCACCAGGACCGACCACTGCGGCGTCTTCACCTGCACCCCGTCGCCCTGGTTGGTCAGGGCGGGCCGCTGGGCGGTGCCGGTGAGCACGGTGTCGCTGTGGTAGTTCAGCGTGTTCTTCGGCAGGAACGTGGGGTAGCCCCCGTCGTGCGCCGGGGCGGCGGCCGGTGTGGCCGCGGTCCCGCAGCCGGCCAGCACCCCCAGCGTCAGGGCGAGCAGGACCAGCAGGCGGATGAGCCGCCCGGCCCGGGCCTCCGCCGTAATGACGGAAACCCGGGCCGGCGCGGTCCTGACAGGCGACGGAATCATGCCCGCCCGGGCCGTGTCCCCGGCAGTGCCCCCGGCAGGGCCCCCGGCTGGGCCCCGCGCCGGCGGCGCAGGTACCAGACGCCGCCGGCGGTCGCGATCAGGGCCAGCGGCGTGCCCACCGCGAGCGACGTCCCGATCCAGGACGAGCCCGAGCCGGTCCCGTTCGGGAAGGTCAACGCGGTCAATGGTTGCTGCCCCCGCCCTGGCCGTATCCGCTCGGGTAGTTGAACACATCCCGGCCGAAGGCCCGCAGCCCCGGCTGGGCGGCGAAGCCGAGGTGGCCTTGGCCGTCGAGGCCGCCGGAGACCGTCCCAGCCGTGAGCGGGATGTGGTCGTGGCCGCCCGCGACGTTGAAGATGTCCTCCATCGTGGCCAGCCAGCTGTAGTGGTTGTAGTAGGTGTCCGTGGACGTGCCCGGCTTGATGAACGGGCTGATCAGGACGCTACCGGTGTCGCCGCCGCCGTTTGTCGGGAGGGTGGCGTTGAACAGCGGGTCGGGGGTCTGACCGGGGGCCAGGTCCGACGGGTCGCCCTGGGGGCTCAGCGTGATGCTGCTGACCGTGCCCGTCGGGTCGACCGGGCTGCCGTTCTGGCTGACCAGCTGGAAGGATCCGGTGGTGACCGAGCCGGTGTTCGTGGTCGGGAAGTCCGGCCCGGTGTTGGTGACCGCGCCGACGAAGGAGTTCGCCGGGATGTTGCTGCCGGTTACCTCGCGGCCGGTGTCGTTGGCGCCGATCGCGTTGTCCGAGATGACGTTGGACCCGGTGCCGCCGCTGACGGTATCGGTCCGGGCGGGCGGCGGGTTGCTTGCGCCGCCGCGCACGATGCCGGGCACGCAGTTGGCGGGCACGAGCGTCGGGCTGGTCTGGGTACACACCGGCGGCCGGTCGACGAAGGCGTTGTTACCGGGACCGGGGTAGAGCTGGTCGCCCTTCTTGTTGACGCCGAGCGTCGAGTTCGGGCCGGTCGGCTCGTAGTTGACGTTGTGGCCGTAGAGGTTCTGTCCCGCCGTGTCGGCCTTGATCGAGCTGGTGTAGTTCGGCTTGACGTCCGACGTCGGTGGGTAGGCGTCGGCGTTGTTAAAGCTGTTTCCGGTGTAGGTGAAGGCCGGGAAGCCCTCGTCGAAGGTGACGTCGATCAGGCCGCCCTGCTTGAACGCGGGGGACTGCTCGATCAGCGGGAGGTAGTACTCCAGGAACAAGTCGGAGGCGTACAGGCCGCCGGTGTAGTTCTTCGGCGTAGTTGAAGTCGGGACGTAGGGGGTCGGCGAGTTGTAGTCCGGGGTGCCGCTGGCGGTGAACGCCCCGGACAGGTTGTTGCCGTGGCAGACCGCGTCGTGCGCGTCGCTGCAGTTGTTCGGGGTGATCCAGCTGAAGTCCGGGGTCGTGCTGGACTTCAGCAGGTCGTGCACCAGGCCCGTGGTCGGGTTCTCCAAGTTGGCGATGTGGTTCGCGTCGCAGTTGGTGCCGCCGTTGGACGGCTCGTTCAGCGCCGGGCCGTTGACGGTGGAGCCGGTCAGCGACTGGAACCACGGGAACGGGAAGTGCTTGGCCACGTACTGGTCGTTCGGCTGGGCCGCGGTCAGCGAGGTGACCCCGGTCGGCAGGTTGGTCGACATGCTGGTGGGGTTGGTGTCGGGGTTGTTGGCTGCTGTCCCCGGGCCTGCGCACGCCGCGTCCTCACGGTTCGGCACCGTGTTGGCCTGGAACTTGGTGGACCCGGGCGTCTGCGCGCCGCCGATGTCCTGCGCGTACCCCTTCCAGGTCTTACCGGCCGCGCTGAGCTGGTTGAACAGCGTCGGGACGTCGGTCGGGTAGGTGCAGCCATTCTGCCCGTTGGGGGCGTTGGCCCCGCTGGGCTGGGCGGCATTGGCCGGGGAGTTCACCTGGCCGTAGTTGGGGTTTTTCCGCAACGATCCCTTGCTCAGGATGGTGGAGTTCGGCCCGATGGTCTTGTTGGCGACGCTGCAGTCCGACTGAGTGTCCTGCTGGGGCCCCTGGCCGGACACCATCGAGATGTAGTTGTCCTGGCTGAAGTGGCCGGTCCCGTAGTACTTCTTCAGCAGGACGCCCTGCTGCGGGAGCGTCTTCCAGAGGTAGCTGTTCTGGTTGAGGCCGGTGAAGGTGGCGTCGTAGGACTTGTTCTCCAGGATGATCAGCCACACGTGCTTGATCGCCCCGGGCTTCAGCCCGGTACTGGAGATCGTGTATCCGCTCGGTTTGGCGGGAGCCGCCGCCGCGATGGAGGCGGGAACCGCGACACCAGCCACGGAAAACAGTCCCACCCCGCACGCCACGGCGGTCCGCAGAAGGCGATGACCTGTGCGCGAAAACGTCATGTTACGTCCCTAGTGGTCCGGCCGGGCGCGGCAGTCAAGGGCGGATGGCCCGCTGGCAACGGCAAGGTAAACATTTGCCGTCATACCGCGCCGAAAGACGCCAGCGCAAGATTCCCGCCGCGTTCGCTACGGCCTGATCACGTGGAATTCGATCCGGTAGAGCAGGGTGCCGTCGGCGATGGGGCCGGCGTGGGCGGCGCGCTGCCGGAGCGTCTCGCGGTCCGGTTCTCCGGCCCGCCGTACGTCGGCATCCGTGATCGCGGCGAAGGGCAGCAGTTCCACCGAATCGACCTCGATGTGCGCGGGCCCGACCGGATACCGGCCGCCGGCTTTCACCTTGGGCCGCCGCCACAGCCGGAACGACACGGTGATGTCGCCCGCGATCACGTCGTCGCGCAGCTCCTTGCTGAACTCCACGATCTGAGGCTACGTTGCCGGAGGATGCCGGCCCCGGCCGTGCCCGGTGACGAGCGTTCCCCAGGGGCGCCGTCCCTTGCCGCGGCCGGCGCTTTAGCGGCCCTTGAGGCTGCCGACGCTGAGCGACCCGTCCACGGCCGGCGTCACGGCCTGCTCCTCCTCGCGGACGTAGGTTTCCGGGTCCACGTCCACCGGAGTGACGCCGCCGTAGTTCCGCGCCTCGTAGGCGGCGAAGCTGACCGCCAGATCATGGCGTTCCTGCAAGCTGGCCAGGCGGCGGAAGTCGGCCAGCCCCTCCCGTTCCTCCTCGGCCATGTGGTCGCCGTTCGCCTCGTTCGCCGCGGCCACGGCGGCGTACCAGCTGTCGCTGCCGGCCGGGTGCTTCGCCGCCTCCAGCACCGCGTCCCGGATCTCGTTGTGGTCGCCGATGGCGTCCAGGGTCTCGTCCTCCACCCCAGCTCGGCGGCGCGCCGCGATGCCGGCCTGAAGCAGCGCGGGGTAGAAGATCTCCTCTTCCGCCTTGGCGTGCAGCTCGAGAAACGCGGCCAGCCGGCCCCATATCGCGGCCAGCACATCGGTGTTCGCGCGGTCGATCTGCTCCAGCATGGCGAACAGCCGCCGCTGCTCGTGATGGTCGTCCAGGATCAGCTGCGTGATGTCCACCGTTCCTCCTGTCGCCGCCTGCCGGCGGCCCTGAGCCGACGATAACGCGGCCGCCGCGGCGGCGCGCGCGGGGCCTCACCCGCCGGGGCGCAGGGCTGAGTAGCATCAGCCAAGGTGAGGTGGAAGTCGCACGCTGACCGGCTTGCCGCCGAGGTCACGCATCCGATCTCGCGCTGGCGGCCGGCGGTCGGCGCCGTGCCCCGGCACCTGTTCGTGCCCCGGTGGTGGGAACGGAACGGGCCCGATGCCGGGTTCGGCCTCGCCACCTGGGAGCTACGCGACGGCCCGGCCGACCCCGACGCCTGGGTCCGCGCCGCCTACGCGGACCAGCCGCTGATCACCCGGGTCGGGGCGCTGCACGCCGATCACGCCACCTCCGACGACCGGCCCACCGGCCTGCCCACCTCCTCCGCCATCGCGCCCGGGGTGATCGTGCGCATGCTGCGGCACGCCCGGCTCACCGACGACGGGGACGTGCTGGAGGTCGGCGCCGGCACCGGCTACGGCGCCGCGGTCCTGTGCGAGCGGTCCGGCTACCGCCAGGTCACCACCATCGAGGCCGACGAGTACCTGACCAAGGCCGCCGGGGAGCGGCTGGCCGGCATCGGCCTGCACCCGCGCGTCGCGCGCGGCGATCCGTACGGCCCGCTGCCCGGCCGCTTCGACCGGATCGCGTCGATGGTGGCCGTCCGGCCGGTCCCCGCGAGCTGGCTGGCCGCGCTGCACCCCGGCGGCCGCCTGGTGACCCCGATCGCCGGGACCGCGCTCATCCTCACCGCGGACAAGACGCCCGACGGCGGCGCGACCGGGCGCACCGAATGGGACCGGGGCGCTTTCATGCCCGCCGAGATCGATGCCGACGCCCCGGCCATCCAGCCCGGGCTGCTGGCCACCGTGCGCGAGGCCGACGGCGCGGACGTCACCACCGGCCGGTATCCCGTGGTGAACGTGGCCCGCGCCTGGGATCTGTACTCCGCCCTCGGGATCATCGCGCCGGACATCCAGCACGGCTTCGCCGAGTCCGCCGACGGCCGGCGCACCGCGTGGATGGTGCACGCGGACGGTTCCTGGGCCCGTGCCACCGGCGCCGGCGACGACACGCCCACCGTCCACCAGGGCGGCCCCCGCCGGCTCTGGGACATCCTGGAGGGCATCCGCCTGGACTGGCTGCGCGACGGCTCGCTTCCCGTGCACGGCGCCGACGTCACCGTCACCCCGGACGGCACCATCTGCCTTCAGCACGGCCACTGGCAGGCCACCCTGCCCGCCTCACCCAACGGCCCGCCTCCCGCTTGACGGCCCCGCCCCGCCCGCCGCCACTACGGGCAGAGTTTTGGGCAGTATTTGCCGAAAACTCTGCCCGTAGTCGAGGTTCGGTGAGCTCAGAGGTCAGGAGTTCAGGTAGGCGAGGACGGCGAGGACCCGGCGGTTGTCGTCTTCGGATGGCGGCAGGCCGAGCTTGGCGAAGATGCTCGTGCTGTGCTTGGTGACCGCCTTCTCAGAAACGAACAGGCGCTGCGCGATCGCGCTGTTGGAACGGCCCTCGGCCATCAGCCCGAGTACCTCGCGTTCCCGGCCGGTGAGCCGGGTAACCGGCAGCTGGCTGGAGCGCCTGGCCAGTAGCTTCGCGACGACCTCCGGGTCCATGACCGTGCCGCCGCGCGCCACCGTGCGCAGTGCGTCGGTGAACTGCTCATCGGTGAACACGCGGTCCTTGAGCAGGTAACCGACCCCGCCCGCCCGGTCGGCGAGCAACTCGCGGGCGTACAGCTGCTCAACATGCGCCGACAGCACGAGGATGGGCAGCCCCGGCACCTGCCGCCTGGCCTCAAGCGCCGCCTGCAGCCCTTCGTCGGTGTAGGTCGGCGGCAGCCGGACGTCCACGATCGCCACGTCCGGCTGCCGGCCGATCAGCGCCCGCAGCAGGGACGGCCCGTCCCCTACCGCTTCGGCTACGTCGAAACCGTGCTCCTTGAGCAGGCTGGCCAGGCCCTCCCTCAGCAGGAAGAGATCTTCGCCGATGACAACGCGCACGGCACCTCGATGACGACGATGGTCGGGCCGCCCGGCGGGCTGCTGACCGCGAGCACGCCGTCGAATGTACCCAGCCGGCGTTCCACACCGCGCAGCCCGGTGCCCCGCGCCGGATCGGCGCCGCCCACGCCATCGTCGCTGACCTCGATCCGCAGCAAGCCGGCCACCAGCGCCGCCCTGATATGGACGCTGCGCGCGGCGGCGTGCTTCGCCGCGTTAGCGAGGACCTCGGCGACCGCGAAGTACGCGGCCGCCTCGACCGGGCCGGCAACCGCCCCGGCACGTCGATCTCTGCCGTCGTGCCCACCGGGCAGTCCAGCGCGAGCGCGCGGATCGCATCGCCCAGGCCGCGTTCGGCGAGCACCGGAGGATTGATCCCGCGCACCAGGGCGCGCAGCTCGGCCAGCGCCCTCGCCGAATTCTCCCGTGACTCGGCGACCAGGGCCACCGCCGCATCCGGATCCGTCCTGATCAGCCGCTCGGTCGCGCGCAGCGAGATGCCCAGCGCGACCAGCCGCGCCTGAGCACCGTCATGCAGGTCGCGCTCCACCCGCCGTAGTTCGGCCGCGGCGGTGTCCACGGCGTCCACCCGGGTCGCGGCCAGCCGCCGCACCCGGCTCAGCAGCTCGCCGTTGCGTCTCGCCAGCCCGGCGTGCACGCCGATGGTGCGCGGCACCAGCCACACCCCGAAGGCCAGCAGCACAAGTCCCATTGAAAGGTCAAAAACATTCGGCACGCTGGTGGTGAAGAGGAGCGTATGCAGTGGGTACTGATGCGTCGTGCCTGAGCCGGGGGGCATGATGCCGCCGCGCTGCGACACCGCGAAGGCATACGCCGCGAAACCGATCACGGCCACCGTCAGCAGGTCGGCGGCCACCGCCGGAGCCAGCAGCGTGATGGCCCCCGCCATCAGCACCATGGTCCAGGTCCACGGGCGCGCGCCCCAGTCGAAGATGCCCACCAGCATCACCACAGGAAACAGTGCGGCCCAGCCGGGAGTGCGGAACCGCCGCGGCATGACACCCAGGAGTCTTTCCATGCCCACCATGGTGGCCCGCTCGCCAGCCCGACGCCATGGACCGCCCCCCACCCGCGACGGTAGGCAAACGCCCACCATCGCACCCCCCACCGCCACGTTGGTACCTGCGTGGTCGCTATCACGTCAACGTCGGTACCAACGCTGCCTTTCGGGCTGGGGCTCAGGGGGGCGGGGCACAAGGGGGGAGGGGGTCAGGCGTCGTAGTCGACGGCGAGGGAATCGGAGACCGGGAGGGACTGGCAGGTGAGCACGAAGCCGGCGGCCACCTCGGGCTCCTCCAGCGCGAAATTGCGCCGCATGTGCACCTCACCGCTGGTGACCCGGGCCCGGCAGGTGCCGCACACCCCGCCCTTGCACGCGAACGGCAGGTCCGGCCGGACCCGCTGGGCGCCCTCCAGGACCGTGGTGTCCCGCGCCAGCGAAACCGTGCTGGACCGGCCGTCCAGCGTGATCGTCGCCTCGGTGGTGGCGCCGGCCGGGGCGGGCTCCGCGTGCCGGGCCGGCGGCGGCGGGACGTCCTCGACGTAGAACAGCTCCCGGTGAATCCGCCCGGCCGCCACCCCCTGCCCGCGCAGCAGTTCCGACGCCGAGGCGACCATCTCGAATGGGCCGCACAGCCACCAGTGGTCCGCGCGGGCGGTGTCGATGAGCCGGGGGAACAGCTCCGTCAGCTTGGCCGCGTCCAGCCGCCCGGTCAGCAGCTCGGCCTCGCGCGGCTCGCGGGACAGCACGTGAATCAGTTCCAGCCGGGCCGGGTAGCGGTCCTTCAGGTCGGCCAGCTCGTCGGCGAACATCACCGTGCCGGCGTGCCGGTTGCCGAACAGCACCGCCGCCGTCGCCGCCGGGTCCCGCAGCACGGTGGCGGCGATCGACAGCACGGGGGTGATCCCGGACCCGGCCGCGATCAGCACGTGGTGGCCCGCGGTCGCCGTCCCGGGCGTGAAGCGGCCAGCCGGGACGGCGACCGAGATCTCGTCGCCCGGCCGGACCTGGCGGACCAGCCAGCGGGAGAACAAGCCGTCCGGCACCTCGCGCACGCCGATCCGCGGCCGCGCCCCCTCCGGCGCGCAGATCGAGTACGAGCGGCGCTCCTCTCGGCCGCCGTCGCACCGGCGCAGCGTCAGCGACTGGCCGGCCCGGAACGCGTAGGCATCGGCCAGCCCGGCCGGGACGTCGAAGGTGACCGCCACCGCGTCCCCGCACAGCCGGCTCACCTCAGCCACGGTCAGCGTGTGGAACTGTTCCCGCGGCCGCGGCGCGGTCGTCGTGGTCACCGCTCAGATCTCCTTAACGTGCTCGAACGGCTCCTGACAGGCCCCGCAACGGTGCAGGGACCGGCAGGCGGTCGCGCTGAAATACGAGATGAGCCTGGTCTGGGCGGAGCCGCAACGCGGGCAGCGCACCGGATCCGGCGGCGGCCCGAGGGTCAGCGGGATCGGCCCGGTCACCGGCCGGGGAGCGGCACGGGGCGGGGCGATGCCCGCCCGGGAGAGCTTGCGGCGCCCGGCCGCGCTGATCCAGTCGGTGCTCCAGGCGGGCTGCAGCACGGTGCGCACCTCGACGTCCAGGAATCCGGCCAGGTGCAGCGCGTGCACCAGGTCGTCGCGCATCGCGTCCATCGCCGGGCAGCCGGTGTACGTGGGGGTGATCGACACGGTGACGGTGCCGCCCGTCTCGGACACCTCCCGCAGTACACCCAGGTCGGCCAGGGTGAGCATGGGCAGTTCCGGGTCGGCCACCGTCTCCGCCACCGCGCGCGCGGTCACGCTCGCGCTCCCCGGGCTGGCCTCATCCGGGCGGCCGGTCACCACACCGTCCCGGGCCAACCCCGGGCGGCCGGTCACCACACCGCCCCCGGGTGCGCCCGGACGGCCGGTCACCACGCCGCCCCGGGGTGAGCCCGCGCGACGCTCTGCAGCTCGGCGAGCAGGTAGCCCATGGCCTCGGTATGCACGCCGTGCCGCCCGGTACGGCCGGCCACCCCGGCCCGCGGCGGCACGTCCGGGACCTGAAGCGTCGCGGCGCGCAGCACGCGCGCGAGCACGTCGTCAAACTCCTCGCGGACGCCGGCCAGGTCCACCCCCGCGCCGCAGGCGGCCATCCGCCGCTCCGCCTCGTGCGGGGTGAACAGCTCGGTCACGTACGGCCAGATCGTGTCCAGCCCGGCCTGCGCCCGCTCGCGGGAGAACGGGGTGCCGTCGCCCAGCCGGATCAGCCACTGCGCGGCGTAGTCACGGTGGTAGGTGACCTCCTTGACCCCCTTCGCGGCCACCGCCGCGAGCACCCGATCCCGGGAGGCGGCGAGCCGCTGCAGCAGGGCGAGCCGCCAGGTGGCGAACACCAGCAGCCGCGCGATCAGCTCACCGAAGTCGCCGCGCTCCAGCTCGGCCAGCCGGACGTTGCGGAAGTCGCGCTCGGCCCGGAAGAACGCGTACCCGTCCTCGCCGCCCGGCCCGGGAGCGGGGCCGTCCGCCGCGGCGGCCCGGGCCAGCAGCAGCCGGGCCTGGCCCAGCAGGTCGAGGGCGATGTTGGCCAGCGCGACCTCATCCTCCAGTTCGGGTGCGCTGGCGCACCACTCCTGCAGCCGGTGCGACATGACCAGCGCGTCGTCCCCGAGCATCAGGCAGTAGATCGCCAGGTCCGCGGCGTCCACGTCCGCGGGGACGGTGGTGTCGACCCCGGCCAGCGGATCGGCGAACCCGGTGCCGAACGCCCAGCGCCCGTCACCTTCGTCGTTACTGTCCCCGTTCATGGCCTCGTAGGCGTTGTCGAACGACATGGCAGCCTCACATGTGCGGTACGTCGTCGGGGATGTCGTAGAACGTCGGGTGCCGGTACACCTTGTCTCCCGCCGGTGCGAAGAACGGGTCCTTCTCGTCCGGGCTGGACGCGGTGATCGCCGCGGACGGCACGACCCAGATGCTCACGCCCTCGTTGCGCCGGGTGTACAGGTCACGCGCGTTACGCAGCGCCATCTCGCCGTCGGCGGCGTGCAGCGAGCCGACGTGCACGTGGTTGAGCCCGCGCTTGCCCCGTACGAACACCTCCCACAGCGGCCAGGCCGCCCGCCCCGGCTGCCCCGCCTGCTCCGCCGCACCGGACGGCCCCGCTGGCCCGGCCTGCCCTGGCTGCCCCGGCCCCGTCATGCCGCTGCCCCCGCCCTGGCCCGGGCCTGCTTGGCGGCGTGTGCCGCGGCGGCCTCCCGTACCCAGGCGCCGCCGTCATGCGCCGCCTTCCGCTGCGCCAGCCGCTGCGCGTTGCACGCCCCATGACCGGCCACGACCTGTTTCATCTCGGCCCAGTCGACCGTGCCGAAGTCGTGCGCCCCGCGTTCCGCGTTCCACCGCAGGTCCGGGTCGGGCAGCGTGACGCCGAGCGCCGCGGCCTGCGGCACGGTCATGTCGACGAACCGCTGCCGCAGCTCGTCGTTGCTGTGCCGCTTGATCTTCCACGCCATGGACTGGGCGGTGTTGGCGGACTGGCTGTCCGGCGGCCCGAACATCATCAGCACCGGCCACCACCACCGGTCAACCGCGTCCTGGGCCATGGCCCGCTGCTCCGCGGTGCCGGACATCATCGTCATCAGCAGCTCGTAACCCTGCCGCTGGTGGAACGACTCCTCCTTGCAGATGCGGATCATCGCGCGGGCGTACGGCCCGTAGGAGCAGCGGCACAGCGGTACCTGGTTGCAGATCGCGGCCCCGTCCACCAGCCAGCCGATCACGCCGGCGTCGGCGAACGTGAGCGTCGGGTAGTTGAAGATCGAGGAGTACTTCTGCCGCCCGTTAATCAGCCATTCGGTCAGTTCCCCCCGGTCCGCGCCAAGCGTCTCGCACGCGGAGTACAGGTACAGCCCGTGGCCCGCCTCGTCCTGCACCTTGGCCAGCAGGATCGCCTTCCGCCGCAGCGACGGCGCCCGGGTGATCCAGTTCCCCTCGGGCTGCATGCCGATGATTTCCGAATGCGCGTGCTGCGCGATCTGCCGGATCATCGTGGCCCGGAACTTCTCCGGCATCCAGTCCCGCGGCTCGATCCGCGCGTCACGGGCGATCGTCCGCTCGAACTGCGCCGCGAGGTCCTGGGTCGCCGCGAGGTCCTGGGTCATGGCGTCCACTCCTTCGCGACCAGGGTGAGCACGTCGTAAGTGGCGACCGGCTCGCCGCGTGCGTACACAGAGCACTGGCTCATCCCCTGACCTCCCGGACCTATGCCCAACCGATGTACCAACCGATGTAGCAACCGATGTAGCAACCGATTTACCAACCGAACGTTCAGGAAATCAGCCTAACCGCCCGGACCGGCAGGCGGAAGGGCGCAGCCGGCTCGTCTGCACGGCGAGCTTGACATCGGCACAGCTCACTGCCTTTACTGGGCTCACGTTCCCAACCGTCCGTTCGGTCAGTAGCAGAAGGGGCGCCGCCCGTGTCCCAGCCCGGTGCCGCGGATGCCGCCCGCGCGATGTTCGCCGGCGACGTGGCCTCCCGGTCCCTCGGCATGGAGCTCGTCCGGTCGGCTCCCGGCTCGGCCGTGGTCCGGATGCGGTGCTGGTGGAAGCGCGGCTGGACACCCCGGCGGACCGCCGGGAATCCGCCGCCGTCGAGATCGCGGCCCGGGTCAAGGACGGCGTGGGCATCAGCGTCGCCGTCGAGGTCTGTGATCCCGGCACCCTGGAACGTTCGGTCGGCAAGATGCGCCGGGTGATCGACCAGCGCCACCCATGACGACACCCCTGCCGGGCCAGCCGGCCGCCCCGCCCGCGCTGCGCCCCCGCCCGCCGCGCCGCGGCCGCCCCGGATATGACCTGGAGTCACTGCTGGCCGTGGCGGTCAAGCTCTTTAACGAGCGCGGTTACGACGGCACGTCGATGGAGGACTTGTCGCGCAAGCTGGGCATCACCAAGTCGGCCATCTACCATCACGTCCCCAGCAAGGCGGAGCTGCTCCGGCTGGCCACGGGCCGCGCCCTGGACAGCCTGTTCGCCGAGGTGGACCAGCTGGCCACGGTGGAGGGCCGGGCCATCGACCGGCTGGAGCGCCTGGTGCGCGGCAGCGTCGTGGTCCTGGCCCAGCAGCTGCCGTTCGTCACGCTGCTGCTCCGGGTGCGCGGCAACACCGCGGTGGAGCGGGACGCGCTCGCCCGCCGCCGCGACTTCGACCGCCTCGTGGCCGGCCTGGTCACCCAGGCGGCCGCCGAGGGTGACCTGCGCTCCGACGTGGACCCCGCCGTGGCCGCCCGGCTGCTGTTCGGCATGGTCAACTCGCTCACCGAGTGGTACCGCCCGCGCGGCGCCGCCGCCGCGGAGCAGCTGGCCGACACCGTGGTCACCGTCGCCTTCGACGGCCTCCGCGTCCGCCCGTCCTGAGCCTGCAGCCGCATCACCGGCGCTTACGGGCAGCGTTTTCGGCGCATGCGCCGAAAACGCTGCCGGTAAGTCCTGGTACCCCGTTGGCGGGCGCGGCTCCGCTGAGCAGCCGGGGCGAGGCGGGTACGCGCTTGACACCGCCCGCTCCCGCACGCAGCATGGTTACGCTATCCGCACAGCGGACAACTGTACGGCCAGCGAAATTAACGCAGTGTAATTGGCGCCGCGTCATCAACACGGCGCAACGAACGCGCCGGAATCGGCGCGGCGGCAGATGCGCGGCGGCAAATGAGCGGCACGCGGAGAACGGCGCACGGCACACGGCGTGCTGAGGGCGGGAGGCTGGCGATGGCGACAGCGGCAAGCGGGCAGCGGGTGGCCGGGACGAGCGGGCCGGTGACGGAGACGGACGTCCTGGTGGTGGGGTCGGGCCCCGCAGGCGCGTCGGCCGCCCTGTTCCTGGCCTCGTACGGGACGCGGACGCTGATGGTCACGAAATACAGCAGGCTGTCCGACAGCCCGCGGGCGCACATCACCAACCAGCGCACCATGGAAACCCTGCGCGACATGGGCATCGAGGACGCGCTCATGCGCGAGGCCACCCCGTGGGAGCTGATGGGCAACACCACGTTCTGCACCAGCCTGGCCGGCGAGGAACTGGGCCGGATTCCGTCCTGGGGGACCGATACCGTCCGGCACGCCGACTACGAGCTGCAGAGCCCGTGCACGATGCTCGACGCCCCGCAGACGATCACCGAGCCGATCATGGTCGAGGCGGCCCAGGAGCGCGGCGCGCGGATCCGGTTCGACACCGAGTATCTCTCGCACACCCAGGACTCCGGCGGCGTCACCACGACAGTCCGGGACCGGCTGACCGGGGCCGAGTACGCGATCCGCTCCCGGTACCTGATCGGCGCGGACGGCGCCCGCAGCAAGGTCGCCGACGACCTTGGCCTGCCGTTCGAGGGACCCGGCGCCGTGGCCGGCGCGATGAACATCATCATCGAGGCCGACCTGACCCGGTTCGTGGCGCACCGCCCGTCGGTCCTGTACTGGATGCTGCAGCCCGGTGCCGAGCGCGAGGGCGTCGGCCTCGGCGTGCTGCGCATGATCAAGCCGTGGCACGAGTGGATGCTGATGTGGGGCTACGAGGTGGCCGTGGGGCCGCCGACCTTCACCGACGAATTCATCCGGGAGCTGGCGGTCACGCTGGTCGGTACCGGCGACTTCGAGATGACGGTCAAGTCCGCCTCCCCGTGGACGGTGAACCACCAGTTCGCGACGACGATCGCCCGCGGCCGGGTGTTCTGCGCGGGGGACGCCGTGCACCGGCATCCGCCCACCAACGGGCTCGGCTCCAACACCTCAATCCAGGACGCCTACAACCTGGCCTGGAAGATCGCTCACGTCGTGGCGGGCACGGCCGCCCCGTCCCTGCTCGCGTCCTATGACGCCGAGCGCGCCCCGGTGGCCCGGCAGATCGTGGAACGCGCCAACCAGAGCATCGTCGACACCGGCAAGATCCTGACCGCGCTGGACCTGACCGACACCACCGACGTTGAGCGGCTGGACCATCAGCTGGCCCTGCGCAAGGCCCCGGGCCCCGAGGGGGAGAAGATCCGCGCCGCGTTGCGGGAGGCGATCGCGTACAAGGCGTATGAGTTCGACGCGCACGGCGTCGAGCACAACCACCGGTACGCGTCCGCGGCGGTGGTGCCGGACGGCACGGAGATGCCCGGCTTCCGGCGGGATCCCGAGCTGTATGCCCAGCCCACCACCTGGCCCGGCGCCAAGCTGCCGCACACCTGGGTCACCCGGCAGGGCCGGCGGGTGTCCACGCTCGACCTCGCCGGGCACGGGCGGTTCGCCGTCGTGACCGGGATCGGCGGCCAGCCCTGGCTGGATGCCGCCGCCGGGCTGGCCGCCGCCCTGGAGATGACGATCACCCCCATCCTCATCGGCCCCGGCCAGCCCGTGGAGGACCCCTACGGAACCTGGGCCGGCCTCCGGGAAACCGACGACGGGGGCGTCCTGCTGGTGCGGCCCGATCTGTACATCGCGGCCCGTCACCAGGCCGCGCCCGGCTCGGCGGCCGCCGCCCGGGAGTGGCTCGCCGGGGCGCTGTCCGCGGTGCTCGGCCGGCCCGTCACCGCGGACCGGCCGACCTGACCTGCAACGACGGCACGAACGCTACGGGGCGGGGCCGGCCGTCATGGCCGGCCGCGCCCGGGCAGGCTGTCGGGTCAGACTTCCAGTTCGGCTTCGATCCGGGTCAGCCGGTGCCGAGCCAGGGCCAGGTTGGCCTTGGAACGGTCCAGAACCAGGTAGAGAAACATCTTCTGCGAGCCGCCAGAGCTCTTCAGCAGGCGGATCAGGTGGTACTGGTGGCCCAGCGTGATCAGGATGTCCTCGATCGTGTCGTCGAGGCGCAGCGACTCCATGGTCCGCACCTTGGCCCGGACCACTTCGGTGTTGCCCGCCGCGGCCAGGTCGAGATCCAGGTACTTGCCGCCGCCGAGGTTGCCGAGCGAGAAGCCGCTGTCCCAGTCGACCAGGGCCGCGCCCTGTGCGCCTTCGATCGACATCGCTTCCTTGAGCGCCGTCTCGATATTCATAATCCCCGCCCCTTATAGGTGCCGACGATTTGGCGCTGACGATTTGGCGCTGACGCCGGCCGCTCACGGCAGCGGACGCCAGCTCTTGTCGTGCCCTACGACGGCCGTCGTCAGGTACGAAAAGAGTAAGGCGGACCGTGCAGGTCGCTCCCGGTATTGACCAAATTTAACAATTTAACATTCCGTATCCCTTGTATGTCTGTCTGTGTTCGAAATGGCGTCAGGGGAATGCGTGAATGTGCATGGCCGAACGCCCCGCTCCCGGAGATTGCGTGCGGTACGATTCCTGGCCTGGGGCGATAACGTGTGGTTTACCCGCGTTGGGGGAGATGTGTCCAGCCTTGACGATTCACTGCGCCGGATCCTGACCGTGGACGGGGTCCAGGCCGCGGCTCTGATCGACGTGGCGACCGGCATGGTCGTGCGGTCCGCGGGCGAGGAGCATCCGAACCTCCCCGCCGCCGCGGCCAGCATGGCCGACGAGATCCGGGCGGCCCGCGCCGCCCGGGGGCCTGAGCAGCCCGGCGGCGAACTCGACGGGATCGTGCTGTTCGCCAAGGGCCGGATGCATCTCACCAGAATTCTCCGGTCACGCCCGGGTGAAGGCCTGCTCCTGTTCATCGACCTGGACCTGTCGGTGGCGAACATGGCGCTGGCCTCCATGCGGGTGGGCAAGTTGTCGGTGGCGGTGCTGGCGTAGCTCATGGGTGCATGGACTCGAGGCAGGCGAGTAGCGCGAGCGCGCAGTGCCGCTCGTACTCGTGCTCCACGCGCACCGGGCGGCCCGGCGCGGCGGCAGCGTCGCGTGCACCCGGCCCGGGCCTGAATCGACGGCCGCGTCGGCCGAGAGGATCCGGTCGCCCGGCTGAAGCGGCTTCCCCGGTAAAACCCCTGGTAAAGGTCGAGGCATGCGGGCTTTCGCCTCGAAGTCCGGGTCGCGGGGAAAGATCCACGACCGGTACCGCCACGGCCGGACTGGGTTCTCCGCCAGGATCCGCAGCACCGACGACGCCGACACCGGGCCGCTGACCAGGCCCTGCGCAACCAGTTCGGCCGCCAGCTCCGGGCCGGTCCACCGCGACAGCGGCACCCCCGTGTACACGGGAAGCTGGCAGGCCAGCGCCACCACCGCCGCCCGGTCCTGCTCCGGGATCAGCCGCGGCCGCCCGCACCGGGGCAGGTCCCGCAGGCCCGCCAGGCGCAGCTCCGCGAACCGGCCCCGCCACTTCCGCACCGTTCCCTCGTCGATCCCCAGGTCACGGCGATCCGGGCATTGCGGTGACCCCGCGCGGCAGCGAGCACGATCAGTGCCCGCAGCTGGTCCCGCCAGTGCGTCTTCGCGCCCCGGACCCGTTTCTTCAGCGTCTTGCGCTCCGATGCGGTCAGCGTGAGCGGCACCGCGGCAGGCGGCATCAGCCTCCGGCAGGAAAATTACAGCGGCGTAATTCACTTCCGGGCACGATCTAGCCAGGCAGCACGCCACCGGGCGGCATGATGGGGAACGTGCCCGCCATCCCGGATCCACCCGCAGCTCCATCACCCTCCGGACCTCCTGCACGCCAAACAGCACTGGCCGAACTGGAGAACCTGCAGGTCACCTGCCGCAACGGCTTCGCCTACGCCGCGGCGACGCTGCCTGGCGGCGAGCCGCAGCCTCTGTTCCGCCTCCGTTACGGAGGCTCGGCCCATTCCTTCGGCTTCGCCCTGTACTCCACGCGCCGGACGCTACGAAGATCCGCTGCCAGGAGCCCGGTCGGCACCCCGCAGGAAGCGCGACACCGCCTGCACCCTGTACTTAGCAGATGCCAGCGATGAACTGGAAAATGATAAAGAAGAATTAGGTAAACTAAGGAACCGGCCGACGATGCGAGCGGCCCGCCCCCTTCGCTCCGCCAGGCGCTCAAGGATTGCGCCGCCGCCGGGCTGTCCGGTGTGCTGGAGGTGACCGGCGAGCCGGGCGGGACGATCTGCTTCTCCGGCGGCGGGGTCGTCGCCGTCGAGACGCCCGGTGCCCCCAGCGCGGAGGTCATCCTGCTCCGCTCCGGCCGGATTGCGGAGGCCGACTGGGCCGCGGCCTTCGCCGCGGCGGCAGCCGGCGGGTATGCCATCGGGCCCGAACTTGTCATACGCGGCCTCATCGGCGCGGGTGAACTGGAGGCGGTGCTCCGGGTCGCCGTGGCCGATGCCATGTTCGTGCTGTCCGGTGGCCTGGTCGAGGCGTGCCGGCCGGAGCCGGGGGCGGTGGACAGCCAGTTCGCGCTGGAGCCGCCGGCCGAGGTCGGCTGGCTGCTGGCCGAGGCCTCGCGGCGGATGCGGGTCCTCGCGTCGTCACGAGGCCTGGTCGAGCACGACCGTGACCGGATGGCGGCCGCGCCCGGCGCGGCGCAGCCGGGGGTGCTCCTCGGGCAGGGACAGGACGAGATCCTGGCCCTCGCCAACGGCCGTCGCACCGCGCGCGACATGGCCTTCGCCCTCGGGCAGGGCGTCTACGCGACCACCCTCCAGCTGGTCCGCATGTACGGCGCCGGCCTGCTCGTGACCGCCTCGCAGCGCGCGGTGACGCTGGCGGAGCAGGAACAGGCGCAGGCCAGCGCCGGCCACGGTCCCGGTCAGCGAGCCGGAAGCTCCCAGCCCGCTGCCGCGCCGCCGCAAGGGCCGCGCCCAGCACCGGCGCGAGGGCGACTCCGATGCCGGCGCGGACCTGCCGTCCCTGTTGCGGCTACTCCGGCCACGTTCCGGCGGGGAATAGGATCTCCGCAAGCTGTGACAAAGCGTTTGAGGGGGCAACGGTGGCAGAGGACGGGCTTCTCGCTGAAATGCACGCGCTGCGTGACCGAGTAACCGGGATTACCGGTTCCGCGCTGGCCAGCCGCGACGGCCTGATCATCAAGGCCGATACCGAGATCAACCAGGACAACCTGGCGGCCCTGGCGGCCACCTCGCTGGGCCTGGCCCAGCGTATGGCCCAGGAGGTCGGGCAGGGAGCGCTCCGGGAAGCCGTCACCCGAAGTAGCGGTGGCTACGTAGCGATCTACGCGGTCGGGAGCACGGCGGTGCTGATCCTGACCGGCGATGAGGGCCTGAACATCGCGCGCCTGCACCGCGAGTCCCGGGCCGCCGTCGACAGGATCGAGACGATGCTGGCCGGCGCAAGCGCCGTGCAGACCGGGTCGCGCTAGCCGGGCGCGGGAGCCAGGCGGCCCCTCCCGCCTGGTCCCCGTTCCGGCGGCCGGGCCGGGGAGCAGCCGTCTCCGGCCCGGGTCCCCGGCCGTTTCCGGTCAGCGAGGCTGGCGGGCCGCCTCGCCCGCGACGGCGGCCAGCTTCTCCAGGACGTCCTCCCAGCCCGCGCCCACCTGCGCGGCCGCCTCCGGCATCGCCGCGGCCAGGTCGTCCAGCCGCGAGTGCACCAGGGTGAGCGCGGTGGCGCCGTCCGGGGTCTCCGCCAGCGTGACCGTCAGCTGCGAGTCGAAGACCGGCCCGTTCCGCCGCTGCGGGCCGGCGAAACCCCAGCGCCACGTGATGCGCCGGTCCGGGATCAGCTCCAGCAGTTCGGCCTCGAACCCGCCGGCCTCGGTTCCGTCGGCCGCGTGCCAGATCCGGTAGTGGCCGCCGACGCGCTCGTCCACCTCGGCCCGGGACAGTTCGAAGGGGCCCGGGGCCATCCACTGGCGCAGCAGCCCGGGTTCGAGCCAGGCCCGGTAGACCCGATGGGGCGGGGCCGGGATGATGCGTTCCAGCCGGACGGCGGGGACGGATTCGCGGTCGTTCATGAGCTGTCCTCCATTGTCTGATCGTCGTTGCCGCTGGCGGCCCCTCCGGCGCCCCCGGGGTGGCCCGGGGCCTGGCCGGGGGTGGCCGCCCGGAGCATCGCCTCCAGGCTGTCCAGCCGGCTGGTCCAGAAGCGCTCGTAGAAGCGCAGCCAGTCACTGGCCTCGGCCAGCGGCTGCGGCCTCAGCCGGCACAGATGCTGCCGGCCCCGGACGTCGCGGTGCAGCAGCCCGGCGTCCTCCAGCACCTTCACGTGCTTGGACGCCGCCGCCAGCGACATCGCCAGCGGGGCCGCCAGCTCGCCCACCGTGCAAGGCCGCCCGGCGAGCCGGCTGAGTATGTCCCGGCGGGCCGGATGTGACAGCGCGTGGAACACGCGATCCAGCTGCCCGGAATGCTCAACCATAAGGTTGAATATAGGCCCGGCCGGATCGTCTGTCAACCACTAGGTTGAATATTGGATCCGTTTCCGTCGCGCCCGGCGCCGCGGCGCGGAAGCGGATCGACTCGTCCGGCGCGGTCAAGGCCCAGCCGGGATCTCTCAACGGCAGCGGCAACGGTTTCACCGTCACCTGGGAGCGCAGCTCGTAACCAGGCGGCCAGGGTGCCTCCGGCCGGCGGGACGGGCTGTTCCGGGTCCTTCCGGCCGGAGGCCAAACCCCTGCAGCCCGTCTGCCCGCCGATCCAAGGATCACCGGTCATCCCGTCGCCGACGTTGGTCCCGCCCCCTCAACGAGGCCAGCTGTCGTACGATAACGGGGATATGTCGCGCTTAGTTCTCAGCCGGTGAGAGGGATCGGTGGCGGAGACAGGACCCGGGCTGCCCGTGTCCGGCGATGATCCCGCCGTGACGCCGCCGCCCGGCTCCGCTGCGCCCCGGCACGCCGCCGCCGCGTACCTGCGCGAACTCCTGCTCCGGCCGGGCCGGCCCCGGAGTACCTGGGAGCAGTACGCCGAACGGAACCGCGCCGGGCACATCAACCAGCTCGCCGTCGCCGAAGTGCTGGCGCGTTATCTGTGGGACTATCCGCGCCGCCCGGGCGACCGGGAAATTCTGCCCCGCCAGCTGAAAGACACCGCCTCCCGGGCACTATCCGGCAAGCTGCTCAGCAAGTCCACGCTGCGGCTTTTCATCGACGCCTTCAGCATCCCGGTATTCGAGCGGGATCAGCTCTGGAAGCTGTGGGAGGGCTCCAGCCGGATCCGGGTGCTGTCCGGGCCGCGATCCTTCGCGGGCCCGGAGCGGGCGGAGCTCGAGACCGCGCTCGGGCCTGCCGTGCACCGCACGCTGTCGGTGCACGACCACCATTACGTGGGGCCGGACTACCTGCCCAGCCGGACGCGCACGCTGCAGGTCATCGAGGCCATCGCCGATAACGTCCGGCAGATCCCGTACATCTACAACACCGAAGCCCTGACCATTGACCTGATCCAGGGCTGCACCGGCCTGCGGGACCGCTTTACCGAGGTCACCAGCGGCTTCTTCGCGACGGACATGCTGCTGGTCCGGCCGCTGGGCCTCGGGGAGACGCTGACCCTGGAGTACGTGACCAGCTTCACCTACGAACCGGTCCCGCCCGGGGAGCTGAGCAGCGATCTGCGCCAGTACCGCCGCGCGGTCCGGCGGCGGATGGAAAACGTCGACATCCGGGTGGAATTCGATCCGCGCACGCTGCCGCGCGCCGTCTGGTGGGCCGTCTGGGACGGCGTGGCCGGGCCGGTCATCGAGCAGGAGAGCGTCGCGCTGGACAGCCAGCACGCGGCGCAGCGTTTCCTCCGTTTCATCGATGACGCCGTCGTCGGCTTCCACTGGGAGTGGTGACGCCGGTGCCCTAGCCCCGGAGGTTGGGGAGCATAGTCAGTGAATAGCGCTGAGTATGCTCCCCAACCTCCTTCGCTCGTTAGGAGCGGCGGCGCTCTAGGAGCTCACCGCCGTGGTGAGGTCGTAGACGGTGGTGCCGCCGACGGTCTCCTTGGTGAAGTGCGACGCCACCCAGGTCGCGATGGCCGAGGATCCCTGGCCGCCGCCGAAGCTCTGGCTGTTCGTGCCGAGGTAGTAGTGGATCTTGTGCTCGGCGACGAGCGCCTTGAATTCGGCCAGCGTGGGCGCCGGGTCGGTCCCGTTGAAGCCGCCGATGGCCATGACCGGCTCGCCGCCGGTGGCCAGCTCCAGCGGGGCCGCCTCCTGGGAACCTTCGGTGGCGGCGACCCAGGTGTAGCCGGAGGCGCCCTGTTCCAGCAGCTTGACCAGCGCGCCGCCCACCTGGGTGTTCCCGCTGAGCCCGCCGGGTCCACCGGTCCCGCCGGCCGCCGTCCCGCCGGTCCGCCCGGCGGAGCCGCCCGGGAATCCGCCGGTGCCGGTGCCGGTCCCCGCCGGACCGCCCGTGCTGGCCACGCCGATGACGCTGAACCCGGCGATCTGCCATCCCAGCTCGCGCCGCGCGCCGGTGCCGTCCGGGGCCGCGGTGGGCACCGCCGCCGCGCGCAGCGCGGGCACCTTGATCGTGCCGCGCATCAGCCCGCAGCCCAGCCGGGCGATGCCGCGCAGGTCCGCCAGGGCGGTGGCCACGATGTCGACCCGTGAGTCGGTGTCGTCGATCCAGTCCACCGGGACCTCGTGGATGCGCAGGCCGGCCCGCTCGCCCAGCACGAGCAGTTCGGTGTCGAAGAACCAGCCAGTGTCCTCGGTGAGCGGCAGCAGCGCGCGCGCCTGGTCGCGCCGGATCGCCTTGAAACCGCACTGCGCGTCGGTGAACTCGGCGCCCAGCGAGGCCCGCAACAGCAGGTTGTAACTGCGCGAGATCATCTCACGCCGGGGTCCCCTGACCACCCGCGAACCGCGCGCCAGCCGCGTCCCGATGGCAATGTCGCTGTGCCCGGAAAGCAGCGGGGCCACCAGCGGCAAAAGCGCGTTGAGGTCGGTGGACAGATCGACGTCCATGTAGGCGAGCACGTCGGCGTCGCTGGCGGACCATATCGCCCGCAGCGCGCGGCCCCGCCCGGGCTGGTCCAGATGAATGGCGGTGACGTCCGGCAATTCCCGGCTGAGCGCCATCGCGACCGCCCATGTCCGGTCGGCGCTGCCGTTGTCGGCAATGGTGACGCGTGCCGAGAAAGGGAATTTCTCCCGCAGGTAGAAGCAGAGCCGCCGGACGCTCGGAGCCAGATCGCGTTCCTCGTCCTTCACTGGGACGACGATGTCCACCTGGGGTGCTGAGATTGCGCGATCAGCCACGGGACGCCCGGATTCTTCAACGATGTCAAGTGGCTTCATGCCGTTCAGATTCGGCTGCCGCATTTGGCTGATGCTGAACGTCCCTTCTGCGCGCCATATGAGATTATTAATTAACGAAACGAGGGGCCTATATGTACCGATTAACACTATGCGGGATTTCTCTATAAACCGTCTGAAACGAATGTACCTGACCTGATCGCCCGCCCACCCATCGCCGTATCCGGAGATAGCTTTCAGCGCCCCTCCGGCTTCCGCTCATCTGCGTGCGGCAGGCCGCTGCTCGTTAAATTCCAGATATCTGGAAGCTGCCCGCGTTTCGTTGACGCGCGCGCGTGGGGGACCGCATCCTCAAGTGACGAACCAGTCAGCCGGGGTGCGGGGCAGCCCGGTGTCTTTATAGGGCCAGGGAAGGGTGCTGGATGAGTGAGCACGGGGAAGTGACGCGCCGGCCGGCGCGGGCTTCGCTGTCGCCGCGGAAGCGGAAGCGGTGGATGATCGCCGGCGGGGCGGTGCTGTGCTGGGTGATCCTGATGGCCGCGACGGGCTCGCTTACCGGGGCGACGATCCTGCTGATCGTCCTGGCGGCCTTCGGCGTGGTGGCCGTGTTTGGCCTCCGTGCCCTGGGTGTGACCAGGGACCACCCGTGGATTCAGCGGGCGGCGGCCCGGCCGTGGCGGGACGGGCAGGACGTCCTGCAGATCGCGCTGCGGCACCTGTCCGAGGTGTTCGTGGTCACGCCGAGCGGCACCCTGCTCGCGCCCAACATCGTCGATCTGCGGATGAACCCCGAGGATCTCCGGGTGCTGGGGGAGCGGATGGAGCCCGCCCTGGTCATGGCGAGCGCCGCCGAGGTCTACCAGGAGCAGGTGGCCGAGCACGGTGCGCGCTTCGCCCGCCCCGGGCCGGCCGAGGTCCGGATGATCGTCGACCCGTCAGTCCCGCCCGGCCGCTACCGGCTGCGGCAGGGGCAGCCGGTCAACGCCGGCGTCCCCGCCGAGCCCGCCTATCCGCCCGCCGCGCCGGCCCACGCGCCCGCGCCCGAGCTGGCCTTCGCCGCGCCCGAGCTGGCCTTCGCCGCGGCCGTGCCGGGGCCCGCCGCCGCGCCCGTCCCCGGCGGCCCGCCCTACCGGGGCTTTTCCGGGAACGACGGCACCACCCAGGCCAACCAGGAACCGGACTGGGCGCCCGGCTACGGGATGCCGACGGTCATGGAACGTACCGAGCCCTCCGTCCCTGTACTCCGGCTCATCACCGGTGACCAGGTGGCGGAGACGCGGACATCCGGCGCCCGGGCCGGCCGCGGCCCGGTGGAACTCGGGCTGCCCGAGGTGCCCACGGTGTCCCGCGAGCACGCCCGGTTCACCTTCTCCGGGGGCCGGTGGCGGATCGCCAACCTCGGCATGAACGGGCTCACGGTCAACGGGGAGCCCGTGCTGGGCGAGCACCTGGTCAGTGACGGCGATTCGATCCGCTGGGGCACCCGGCCTGACGCCCTGGCCTCCCGGGTCGAGATCCGCTGAGCCTCGGGATCCGCTGAGCCCGCCCGTCGGTCCGGGGGGCCCGTGCACTCGGCCCAAAGTGCCACAATTGTCATCCGTGGGGGTGTCATCGGTGGCCGCGGGCCGGCTCATGCTCTGGTCGGCGGAGCGTCGCGGCTGGGTGGGCTGTCCGCCGGATGAGATCACCTGGCTGGACCGCGCCGTGCTCAGCGGCAACGAGGACGTCACGCTGCACCGGGCGCCACGCTGCGCGGGCCTGCGCTGCGTGCACCACCGGTGGGAGCTGTTCAGCCGGGACACCACCTACCGGGTGTACCTGGCGCCCGACACCAATGGGGCGGCGCCGGGCGCCGAGGAGGTACAGCGGGCCGCGCGGCATGTCCTGCCGGTCGCCCCGGCCCGTTACGAGGCGCTGCCGGTGGTTCTGGAAGAGGGCGCGTGGCTGGTCAGCGTGGCCAGCTGGGTGCTGCGGCTGCGGCTGGAGGCGGCGGCGCCCCCGCCTGCCGCCACCCCGGCCGGCCCGCCCACCCAGGACGGGAAGGTCCGGCCCCGCGCGCCCGGTGACCCCGGTGAGGAGGCGGTCAGCCGGGTCCGCGGTTACTTCGAGCGGAACGCCACCGCGCGGATGACGATGGCGTTCTACTACCAGGAATTCATCCTGGGCCTGGCCGCCCCGCAGACACCGCCGATGATGGAGGTGGTCGTCGCGCTGGACCTGAGCGGCGAGGGTGCGGTGTCCGACTACAAGAAGCTGCTGCAGGGCCTGATCTGGAAGGAGCGCGGGCACGCGCGCAATCTTCCCGCCTTCCTGCTCGCCAACGGGCTGCTGACCCCGGCCGACCTCGATGAGGCGAGGCGGGTCGTGGCGGCGAACGAGCGGCGCGGCGTAACGGAGATGGCGCGGCGCCGGCTGAAGTACCGCCCCAAAGGGACCTGAGCTGGCATCCTGCCATGAAGGGGGACAGCCGCCGCGCGCCAGCGCGACCCGAGGAGGCCCGATGAGCTGCGGGACCACGTTAATGGCACCCGGCCGGCGCCGGATCCCGGCGGCCACGGCGGCGCTGGTCCTGGCCGTGACGGCGGTCCTGGCGGCGTGTGCCGCCCCGTCCCGGCCGGCCGCCCGTCTCGCGGCGGCCACCGCCCCGGCCGGCCTCACCCAGGTCACGGGCTTCGGATCGAACCCGGGCGGCCTGCAAATGTTCCAGTACGTGCCGGCCACGGCGCGCCCGGACGCGCCGCTGGTCGTGGCCCTGCACGGCTGCACGCAGAACGCCGCCGGTTTTTACGCCGACTCGGGCTGGCCGAAGTACGCGAACGCCTGGGGCTTCGATCTGCTGTTCCCGCAGCAGACCCTGCTCAACAACCCCGCGGCCTGCTTCGACTGGTGGACGCCCGGCGACGACAGCCGGGGCTCCGGCGAGGCCGAATCCGTCCGGCAGATGATCCAGTACATGCAGGCCAGATACTCGATCAACCGCAGCCGCATCTACGTCACCGGCGCGTCGGCCGGCGGCGGGATGGCCGCGGACCTGCTGGCTGACTACCCGGACGTCTTCGCCGGCGGCGCAATCGACTCCGGGCCGGCCGCCCAGTGCGCCGCTAGCGTGCTCGCCGCGCTCGGTTGCGGGCTGGGCACGCTCAGCCACACCCCGGCCCAGTGGGGGGCGCTGGCGCGGGCCGCCGACCCGGGCTACACGGGGCCCTATCCGAGGCTCGCCGTCTGGCAGGGCACCGCCGACCCGGTGGTCAATGTGACCAACGCCACTAACGCGATGGAGCAGTGGACGAGCCTGTGGGGCATCAGCCAGACGCCCTCGGCCACCCAGACCCTCCCCGGCGGGACCACGGAGCGAAGCTACGGCCGCCCCGGCGGGCCGCCCGCGGTCGAGACCTTCCTGATCTCCGGAATGGGGCACGCCCTGGCCGTCGACCCGGGGCCCGCCGCCGCGCAGTGCGGCCATGCCGGGCCGTTGTTCGCCGCCCGGATCTGCTCCAGCTACTACACGGCCGTGTTCTGGGGCCTGCCCTGACCTGGGCCTACCCGCCGGACCCGACGGCGGCGTGCCACGTGAAACGGGTGCCGCCCGCCACGAACTCGATGTCCACCGGGATCCCGGCCTGCTCGGCCCGGGCCCGGAGGCCGTCGAACTGCCTGGCCGGGTTCCCGGCGTGCGGGCCCAGCGGGGCGGCCTCGATCACGATGTCGTGCGCGTTGTCGCCGGCGGTGATGTCAACGCGCGTCGGGGTGGCGTACTCGCCGATCAGCGCGAGCGCCTGCCGCAGGGTCTCCAGCAGCCAGGCGCTGGTCGCGGCGTCCAGGGTGCCGTCGGGCGGCCCGATGAAGCTGATGTCCGCCGCCGTGACCAGCCGGCTGCTCAGCTCGATGATCTTCTCCCGCAGCCCGCGGCCGTCGCCGCGCTGCTCGTGGCCGAAGACCGCGCCCCTGACTTCGCGGATCACATGGTCGAGCTCGTCGGTGGCCGCCTGAATCAGGCGGCGGATCTCCGGGTCGGCGGTCAGTCTCGCGGCGCCCTGCAACGTCAGCCCGGCCCGGAAGACCCGCTGAATCACCTTGTCCTGAAGCTGGGCGACGATACGGTCCCGCTCGATGACCGTGATCTCCCGGGGCCGCGCCTCGGTCCCGGCCGCCTCATCTTGCTGCACTGCGTCTGCCGGCAATCGGTCTGCCGGCAATCGGTCTGTCGGCATCCGGTCCGCCGGCATCCGGTCCGCCTGGCCGTGTTCCGGCTGCTGGGAAGCGGATTCGCTCATGCGCCGGCCGACCCGGTACTTCTCGTCTTCGGCGCCCATCATCCATCCTTCCATTGGCAGCAGCAAACACCCGCCAGGCTAAAACGCCCGCCCCTCTGAGCTCGTCGGGGGCCGATGGTTTCTCCATAGCCATACAAGCGCCGGTTCACCGCTTATGTCCAGGATGTACGGGTGCGGATATCTAGCCGGGGGTGCTGGCGCCCGCGCCCGGGGCGAGCACGGCGAGGAAGTCGCGGGTCCAGCCGGCCAGGTACTGGCTGGCCGGGCGGACCTGACCGGGCACGGCCGCGGTGAGCGGGCCGCCCGGCGCGCGGGCGGTGTCGAGCTGGACCCATTCGGGGTTGATGTCGAGTTCCATGCCGATCCGCGCGCCGCTTTGGATCAGCGCGCCGGCCAGGCCGGCCGGGCTGGCGGACATGCCGGCGGCGTAGATCAGCTCGCCGGAGGCGTTCTCGCCCAGCGCACTGCGCGCCACGTACTCGACGTGGCCGATGGTGCCGCCCCACCGCCACCACTTGTCGGTCTCGGCGGTCCGCTTCCCGTTCCAGACCAGTGGCCACAGGTTCTGCCGGACGCTGTAGACGCTTTGCCCGTGCGCCGGCACGGTGACGCCCCAGACCCCGATCCGCGCGTACCCGGAGCGGTCGATGACCAGGCTGGCCAGGCCGTGCCGCAGGGCGCGGAGCACGTGCCCCTCCTGCTCGTAACCGCCGGCCCGTGAGCGCATCAGGAAGCCGCCGTTGAAGGCGGCCAGCACGCGCGGGCGTTCCGCGGCGCTGATGGCCGGTCCGGCCCGGACGAGGGCGGCGTAACCGGCCCCAGGATCCATGCTGCCGTTGTGCAGGATGTACCGCACCGGGCCGCGGAAGGTGGCCACGGTGATGGCCGATCCGCCGGCGGCCTGCACGCGAGACAGCGTGACCCCCGGCGGCCCGCCCGGCACGGGAGCACCGTCCGCCTGGCCCGCCCGGCCCTGGCCCGCCCGGCCCTGGCCCGCCTGGCCCTGGCCCGCCCGGGCCTGGCCCGGGGAACTCCCGGCCTGGCCGGGTGCGGCCGGGGATGACGTCCCGCAGGCGGCGGCCAGGCAGACGCCGGTCAGGACGGCCGCGGCCGGCAGCCTGCGCATCACGTGCATGCGAGTAACGCACACCACACGCATCAGATGTCGCAAAAGCATTAGGCGTCTCAGGCGTGTCAACTGTCTCAGACGGCCGGCGGCCGGACGCCGCGGACGATCCCGGCCTCCGCCACGACGGGCTCGAAGACCACGTCCGTGAACCCCGCGTCCCGGAGGGCGGCCTGCCAGAATTCCGGCGTGGCCGGGTGCTCCTGGCCCACGCCGAGCCCGTAACGGGCCAGGTTCTTCGCGATCCGCCACCATCCGCCGGGCCCCTTGGCGGCCAGCGCGACCACCTTCTGGTGCAGGATCTGCCGGTCCCGCTGGCTGCCGCCCCGGCCGAACATCATGTCGGCGATGACGAGCCGGCCGCCCGGGCGCAGCCACGGCAGGGACCGGGCGACCAGGGCCCGCTTGTCCGCGTCCGAGAGGTGGTGCAGCGCGTAGCTGGAGACGATGAGGTCGGTGCTGGCCGGGGCCATATCGAAGCCGCCGAGGTCGGCCACCTCGGTGGATACGTTGGCCAGGCCCGCCTCGGCGACATGCTCGGCCAGCGACCTGGCCATGGCGGACGAGATGTCGACCGCCAGGACCGAGGACACCTTCGGCGCCAGCGCGGTCGTGACGAACCCGGTGCCGGCCCCTAGATCAACGCACGCGTCGGCCGGCCGGGGCGCGGCCATGTCGAGCAGGCCGGCCAGCACCTTCTCAAATGCGGCGGCCGAAGTGACATGAGAATGCCATTGCTGGACACGCTTATCCCACTGCCGTTCCAACGGAACGTTCACTTCTAAGCCTCCAGGCAGGTCTCGTTCAGTTTACCGGGAAACAGTATTGCCCCCCGGTGAAGCCAACATGAAGTACCGGTTTATGACGCGAACATTAAGCTCACATCGCTTATCCGAACACGTGCACGGCCAAAAGCCGTCATGCCGCCCCATTCCCGGAATGCCGGGCGTGCGCGTCGAGCAGGTACGCGACGGCCTCGGTGATCTGCCCGGCGAACGGGATGTTCAGCGATTCGTCGGGCACGTGCGCGTTCGAGTCCGCGCCCGCCGCGCCGGTGATCACGATCGGGGTCTGCGGGTAGCGCCGGCCGAGCAGCGCCATGAACGGGATCGACCCGCCGATGCCCAGGCTGCGATGCGGCGTGCCGAACACCCGGCGGTCGGCCTCCGCCAGCGCGGCGGACAGCCACGGCTCCGGGGCCGGCGCGTTCCAGCCGTCCTCCGCGGCCATGTCGCTCAGCTCGACCGCCGCCCCGTAGGGAACGTCCGTAGTCAGCGCCCTCGTCACCGCGTCCGCGGCGGCCTTCGCGCTGGCCGTGGGCGGGATACGGAGGCTCAGCGTCAGCGACGTCCAGGCCCGCAGCACGTTCCCGGCCAGCGCGGGCTCGGGCAGCCCGGCCGCCCCGGTCACCGACAGCGTCGGCCGCCAGGTGTTGTTGAGGATGAGCTCGGTGTCGTCGTCGGCGGCGGCGCGCATGCCGGCCACCAGCGCGTATTGACGGCGGGGGCCGCCGGGGTCGAGCGCGGCGACGGCTCGGGCCTCGGCCCTGCGGCCGTCGGGGATCGCCACGTTCAGCTCCGGGAGCGTGATCTCCCCGGTCGCGGAGTCCTCCACCCGGTCCAGCAACTGGCGCAGGATGCGGAACGAGCTCGGCACGATGCCGCTGGCCAGGCCCGAGTGCTGAGCCGCATCCAGCACGCGGACCGTGACGGTGACCCTG
Source organism: uncultured Actinomycetes bacterium (assembly GCA_963824545.1). Lineage (GTDB taxonomy): Bacteria > Actinomycetota > Actinomycetes > Streptosporangiales > Streptosporangiaceae > Bog-532. The sequence continues at coordinate 89,622 of CAWGPP010000026.1, forward strand.
ACTATGCCGCGCAGGCTGCTGGTCAGCCACATCCGCTGGTAGTCGCCGCCACCGCCGTCGAGGCACACCACGAACGTCACCTCACCCAGCCCGGCCAGGTGGTCCATGTAGGCGGGCAGGTCCGGGCTGCCGGATTCCTCCCCCGTCTCCAGCAGCAGGACCGCGCGGGCGTGCTCCCCGCCGGCGGCGCGCACGGCCTCCAGCGCGGCCGTCGCCGCGTAGCCCGCGTACCCGTCGTCGGCGGCGCCGCGGCCGTACAGCCGGCCGTCACGGAAGACCGGCGTCCACGGGCCGAGCCCCTCGGACCAGCCGCCCACCGGTGGCTGCTTGTCCAGGTGCCCGTACAGCAGCACGGTGCCCCGGCCCGTGGCCCCCGGCGTCGCGGGGACGTCCACCAGCAGCAGCGGTGACCGCCCCGGCAGCTGCACGATCTCCGTCTGGGTCCCGGGCAGGCGGCGGGCGGCGATCCAGTCGCTGACGTGCTCGGCCGCGGCGGTCAGCTGGCCATGGGCCTGCCAGGATGCGTCGAAGGCGGGCGACAGGGCGGGGATCTCCACGAACCGGGCCAGGCTGGGCAGGACGTGGCTGGCCCAGCAGGCCCCGGCCGCGCTGCGTACTTTTTCCTGTTCCACAGTCCCCCATCTTCTCAGGAGAAAAGGTCGATTCCGTCGGTGCGCGCCTCGGTGCCGTCCGGCCGGATCAGGTAGCCGGCGTACCCGTCCAGCGCGCCGACCGCCGCCAGCGCGTCGTCGCCGCCGACGGCCAGCGCCGTGGCCAGCGCGTCAGCCATCGCGAGGCTGGGGCCGGTGACGGTAGCCGAGATTGCGCGGTGCCCGGCACGCCCGGTGCTGGGGTCGAACAGGTGCGGCCCGCGCTCGTACGTGCCCGAGGTGGCCGCGGCGGCGCGCACCTCGATGATGCCGGCCAGCGCGTCCCGCCGCCACGGGTGCTGGATGCCGATCCGCCACTGCTGGCCCGGGCCAGGGTGACCGAAGACGGCGAGGTCGCCGCCCCCGTTGGCGAGCGCCGCGGCCGCGCCCGCCCGGCGCAGCACGTTCAGCGCCCGCTCCACGGCCCACCCCTTGACCAGCCCGGTGGGATCGACCCCGCCCGGTATCGCCCAGGGATCAAACCAGCCACGGGACCAGGCCCGGGCCGTCCGGCACAGCTCGAGGACCTCCGCGACCTCCGGCGGGACCTGGCTCAGCGTGACCTCGCCCCGGCGCAGGCGGCTGACCGGGCTGTCCCGCTTCCAGGTGCTGAAGGTGGCGTCCGCCTCGTGCAGGGTGCCGCAGGCCGCGCCAAGGCTGGCTGTCGCGGCCGCCTCGTCCAGCCCGAGCACGGTGAACGACACCACGGTGCCCATCACGGCGCAGGTATCGGTGATGGCCGGCGCCCGGTCCCGGTTGAGTTCTTTCATTTCACGTTGAGCTTGTTCAGCGCCGCCTGCAGCGACTGCACGTAGGCCTGGCTGGTGAAGGTGGCGCCGGAGATTCCGTTCACGCTGGCGCTCTGCGCCTGCAGCACCTCGGCACGGAGCATGGGGATGGCCTGCTCGCTGATCTGCTGGGACGTCGGTTCCGCGGTCTGCAGGTTGGGGACGGAGACGTTGGTGATGTGCGTGCCGTTCACCGTCACCTGTACGTTCAGCACCCCGTAGCTGAAGTTCACGCTGGTGCCCTGGGCGCTGCGGATGGCATTGGGCCCGGTTCGGGGACTGGCGCTGGCGCCGGTGCCGCCGGCCGGGGCCGTGCGCGTGGCCACCGGCGCCGAGCGGGCGGAGGTGGCCGCCGGCGAGGCGGCGCCGCCCGTGCCGCCCGTCCCGGCCGGTGTGGTCACCGACACCGGCCGGGTATGGAAGGTGAGGACTCCGGCAAACCCGGCCACGGTCCCCGCGAGGACCAGCAGCGGCGCCCGCTTCATATCTGCTCTCCTGTCTGCCGCGTCATCAGATGGCGAACGCCTCGTGGTGAATGGCCTCGTCCGGCACCCCGAGGACCTTCGCCACCGCCACGATGCCGGTCACGAACGCTTCCGGCCCGCACACGTAGACGTCGCGGTCCGCCAGGTCGGGGACGATGTGCGGCAGGGAGTGCTCATCGATGGTGGCCTGGGCGCGGCTGCCGGTCAGCTCGTACACCGTGCCGCCGCGGCGCTGGGCGAGATCGGCGATCTCCCTGCCGAGCACGAGGTCCTCACGGCGCGCGGCCCGCAGGATGACCACGGGCTTGGCCCCGCGGGGCAGGTCCTCCAGCAGGGACCGCACCGCGGTGACGCCGATCCCCGCGGCGATGAGCAGGACCCGCCGCCGCTGCTGGGCGTACCGGGTGAAGGTCCCGTAGGGCCCCTCGATGGCGACCCGCGTGCCCGGCTCGAGGCGGGCCAGCGCGGCAGAATGGTCACCGACGCCCTTGACGGTCAGCCGCACGTAGGGTGGCCGCGGCAGGGCGGACAGCGAGTAGGGGTGCGCCTGCCACCACAGGTCGCGGGTGAGGAAGCGCCAGAAGACGAACTGCCCGCCGGACACCGGCAGCCGGTCCAGCTTGCGGCCCTGGCAGATGACCGAGACCACCCCGGGCCCTTCGGGCCGCACCTCGGTCACGCGAAGCCGGTGGCGGGCGCTGCGCGCCGCGGGCAGGCCCACCCGGTACGCGAGCACCAGCCCGGCGGTGGCCGCCCACACCGTTGACCAGACGGCCTGGGTGAGCGGATGCCCAGCGAACGACTGGCCCAGCACGATCACGTGCGCGAAGGAGAACGCCAGCGCCAGGTAGAGGTACAGGTGCACGGTCCACCACACCTCCCGGCGCACCCGGCGGCGGATGGCCCGGATCGAGATCACCCCGGCCAGGCACATCAGCCCCAGGGCGACCGTGGCGCTGAGCACGTCCGGGTAGGACAGGATGAGCACGTCCACCTGGTGCCACAGGCCGGTCCTGGCGGCCTGGGCGTAACCGGCGGTGAGCAGGATGGCGTGCAGCACCAGCAGGCTGATCGGCCAGGGGGCCAGCCGCCGGTGCCAGCGCAGCAGGCCGTCCTGGCCGGCCACCCGCTCGACGAAAGGGATGCGGCTTACCAGCAGCACCATGATCAGCGCCAGGTAGGTGCCCACCAAGCCGGTGAGGTTGCCCGCGAACGTGGCCACTCCGCCGGCCGCGCTCAGCTCGCTGCCGGTTTCCCCGGTGATGGCCAGCGCGGTGGTCGCGCCGAGCCCGATGCCCGCCGCCACCAGGCCCGCGTTCATCAGGCCGGGGCGCGGCGCGGGCGGGCGGCGCAGCGTGCCGTGTCCCGGCGTAGCCGGCGTCCGGCCGGTGCGGCTGGTACGGCCGGGGCCGTTTCTGGGGCGGCCGGGCGGGACCGGGCGCGCGGGAACTGCCTGCCTTGCCTTCACCCGCATAAGGATGCGGGACGACAGTGAAAGGATCATGAAGGAATCCGTTGAGCTCCCCGCCGGCCGTCTCCAGGGGAACACCGCCCGGGCGTGCTGGCAACCGGGCGGTGTTCCCTTCACCGCGGCGTGGCGTGCCTGCCGACGGGGGCGTCAGCAGGCCCGGCGGCGTCACCGCGTGGCGAACAGCGAGCGCATGCGCCGGCTGTTGACGATGGCGACGACGCCGATCAGGATGACGCCGCAGACGCCCTGCTCGATCTTCATCCACAGCGGGAAGGGGTCCGGGATCGCGATGATCGCGGCGATGGCCGCCACCATGATGGCCGAGACGAGCCGCAGCCGGAGATACATCCGGCTAGAGCCCCGGGCGGCACGGACCGTGAACGCGAACATCGCCACGGCGCTGGCGACGACGACGGTGCCGCGAATCCAGACCGCGGAGTTCACCACCGCGTGGTGGTTGTGCAGCACGACGATGGCCACGAACGTGAGCACGCTGATGGTGAGATAACTGCCAACGAGCAGTTTCACGCTGCGGAACGCCGCTGGGGCCTGCGGGGGGTTCGGGGTCTGCGGGGGGTTCGGGTGTTCTTTGGCAAGGCTCTGGGTGATCACGATGATCCTTCGCTGGCTGGCTGACGCCCGGGCGGTTCCCGGGTACTGCCAGCGTCGCAACATCACCCCCGGCCGCGCGCCGGCCGACCGGCCATATCCCGGGACCTAACGGCTGACCCGCCGGCACGCCGGATGGCATGGCCCATCCACCAATCGGCTGACCGGGCCACCCACTGCTCCCCCGAGCGGAATCCCCCGTGCGGGCAGTGTTTCCAGGGCGGCGAGCAGGTCGCCGTCGGCCAGATCATCGCTACCATTGAAACCAGCCTTCCCCAGGCTGCCCCCGGAAGACGGCGAGGTGACCGGCCGTGCCCGCTGACCTCGGCGCGCTGCTGGCGGACCTGGCGGACGAGACCGCCGCCCTCAACGCGCTCACTGCGCCGCTTGACGACGCCGGCTGGAGGCAGCCGACCCCGGCCCCCGGCTGGACGATCGCGGACCAGATCGGGCACTTGGCGTACTTCGACGAGACGGTGGTGATGGCCGCGACCGACCCGGCCGAGTTCATCGCCTACCGGGCACAGATCGAGGCGGCGGGCGGCATCGACACGGAGGTCATCGCGGCCCGTTACCGGGACTGGGGGGCCGACGACCTGCGTGACTGGTTCGCCGTCGCGCGGACCCGGTTGCTCAGCGTCTTCGCCGGCCTCGATCCGGCGCTCCGCGTGCCCTGGTTCGGGCCGGCCATGAGCCTCCCGTCGGCGGTCACCGCACGGCTGATGGAGACCTGGGCGCACGGACAGGACATTGCCGACGCCCTCGGCGTCCGGCGGGAGCCCAGCGGGCGGCTCCGGCACGTCGCGCACATCGGCGTCGCGGCACGCGCGTTCAGCTACGCCAGCCATGGCCGCCCGGCGCCGGGTATCCCCGTCCGCGTCGAGCTGACCGGCCCGTCCGGGGAGCTGTGGACCTGGGGCCCGGATGGTGCGCCCGACCGGATCACCGGGCCCGCGCTCGGCTTCTGCCTGCTGGTCACGCAGCGCCGGCACCTGGCCGACGCCGGCCTCGACATCCAGGGCGCCGCAGCGGCCGAGTGGATGGCGATCGCCCAGGCGTTCGCTGGCCCGCCCGGGGCCGGCCGCGCCCCCGGCCAGTTCCCGGCACCAGGCAGCCAGTCCCGGGCGCCGGCCCCGGATGCGAGGTGATCATGCCCCGGCGGCCCATCCAGGTGGCGAACTCCTCCGGGTTCTACGGCGACCGGCTCGCGGCCGCGCGCGAGATGCCGGCCGCCACCACCCGACCGGACGCGCTGGCCAAGGGGCTGGGCGAGTACCTGCGCCCGCGCACCGTCCTGGTCCCCGGGGAGCTCACGTGACCGCGCCGCCGGACTGGTTCGCCGCCGCGCTGGCCACCGAACCCGAACGGGCCCGGATCGACGTCGAGGGCACCCCGGTCGCCTACCGGGCGTGGGGGCAGCCAGGCGGCCCCGGGATCGTGCTGGTCCATGGGGGTGCGGCGCATTCGCGCTGGTGGGATCACATCGCTCCGCTGATGACGGCGGGCCGGCGGGTGGCCGCCCTCGACCTGTCCGGGCACGGCGACAGCGAGCGCCGGGAGATCTACAGCCTGGATGCCTGGGCGCGCGAGGTGCTCGCGGTGGCCGCCGCCGCAGGGATCACCGCACCGCCCATCGTGATCGGGCACAGCATGGGCGGTTTCGTCACACTGCGGCTGGCCAGCCTGTACGGTTCCCGGATCGCCGGGGCGGTCATCATCGATTCCCCCATCCGCGACCTCACCCCCGAGGAGCAGGCGGCGCGCGAGCACCGGGCCTTCGGGCCGTTGCGGATCTACCCCACCCGGGCGGCGGCCATCGCCCGGTTCCATCCCGTCCCGGACCAGCCCACGCTGGGCTACATCACCCGGCATATCGCTGAGACGTCGGTACGCGAGGTCGAGGGCGGCTGGACGTGGAAGTTCGATCCGCGGATCTTCGGCCGGCCGCAGTTCGGGACCGCCCTGCTGACCCGGCTGGACTGCCGGGTGGCGCTGTTCCGCGCCGAGCACGGCATCATGTCCCGGCAGATGAGCGAGGTCATGTACGACCGTCTCGGCCGGGTCGCCCCGCTCATCGAGATTCCGGTGGCCGGTCACCACGTCATGCTCGACCAGCCGATCGCCCTCATCGCCGCGCTGCGCACCCTGCTGTCCGACTGGGACCACTCTCTCCCCCCGGCGGGCCCGGTGGATCCGGTCGGCCAGTGGGCAGCTGTTCCGGAGCCTGGCGCCGGGGCCTGACCCGGGGCCTGACCCCGGCGGCTAATTCACGGCCGACGGGGCCCGTACCGGACAAGGTCCGTCATGAGGTGCTGGGCGCAGGCACGCCGATCGGGCTGGGGTACGGAAGCGCCGTGGCGCAGGCTCGCGCGACCGGCAGCAGGGCGTCCGCGAGGTCCGCCGTGGCGGATCGCCCGAGGCGTTCCCACGGCCGAGCGGCGGCCCGGTCGGTGGCCTCCTCGACGGCGGCGTGGGCGGCCCGGCCCGCGTCGGTGATCTCGCCGTCCGGCGCGATCAGGCCGCGGTCCGTCAGCCGTGCCTGCGCGGCGTCCCACTGCTCGTCGGTCCAGCCGCGGATGGGCTGAATGTCCTCGCGCCGCATGTCCAGAGCGCACCGAAGGATCAGCGCCTCGCAGCCGTCGAAGTCGGCGGCCGCCATGGCCGCGAAGTGCCCATCGCCGCGATGCTCGCGTAGCGCGGTGGCCGCCTGCCAGAGCCGGGCCAGCGCCAAGTCGCTGTCCGCCAGCGCATGGCCGGGGCCGGGCAAAGCCGTGTTGGCCGCGGCCAGGACCCGCCCCGCGCAGTCCAGGTCGGCGGCCACCCGGGCCAGCCGGTCCGCGGCTATCGCCGTTTCGGCGTTCTGGCCGGCGAGCAGCCGGCGCAACGCGGCCGTCGCGCCGGCCTGGCGGGCTCGCAGGGCCTTACCCGGCGACGACAGCTCCCAGACGGCGGGGATGGCCCGGGCCACCATGGCCGGGGCGAAGCTGTAGAACGAGGCGGTGACGACCGCCGCGCCTGTCGGCCCCAGCGGGGCGGCCCGGCCCGCGAAATATCCCCGCCAGAATCCGTGCAGCCCCTGCTCTTCGTACGCCGCGCGTGCCTCGGGCGTGAAGTAGGTCACCGCGTGGATGGGCTCGAACAACGTCCACATCGACCGAGCCACCTGACCCGGGTCAGCCATGACCGCTCCCTTCGCGGCCGCGCCGGCTTCGTGCGAGTCGGTGAATCGCCCGGGCGACCCCCGTCAGCCTACGATGCCCGTCAGGCCGCAGTCCCGCCTGTACCGCCCAGGCTCACCAGCCCGTGCCGTCGCACCGTTTCGCGGAGCCTGTCTGCTGCGCTGGTTTCCTCGCTGGGCGGTACCCTGCTGGCGGTGAAAGGAGGCTCCGGTGCGGGCTGTCGTCCAGCGGGTGAGCCAGGCCAGCGTGACCGTCGATGAGCGCGTCGTCGGGACGATCGAGGAACCCGGCCTGGTCGTGCTGGTCGGGGTCACCCATACCGACACGCCGGAGCAGGCGGCCAAGCTGGCCGCCAAGCTGTGGCACCTGCGCATCCTGGACGGGGAAAAGTCGTGCTCCGACGTTGCCGCGCCGCTGCTCGTCATCAGCCAGTTCACGCTCTACGCGGATACCCGCAAGGGCCGCCGGCCCTCGTGGCTGGCCGCCGCTCCGGGCCCCGTTGCCGAGCCCCTGGTCGAGGCGGTTGTCTGCGCTCTGCGCGAGCTGGGGGCCCGGGTGGAAACCGGCGTGTTCGGTGCCGACATGAAGGTGAGCCTGGTTAACGACGGTCCCGTCACGATCATCGTGGAGCTTTAGGCCGGCCCCGTTCGGCGTGACCTGGCTCGTCAGCGCCGACTGGCCTGGCGGGTAGCGGTAAACGATGGCCGCGGCACGATGGCTAGCGGCGGCGGTAGGCCGTGGAACTGTGCTGTATGTCTTCAACGATGACCGCGTGCTTTGATTCATCGACCCGGTAGAGAACGCGCCACTGGGTACCTAGCCGCGCACTATAGAAGCCCGTGAGCTCGCCTCTAAGAGGCTTGCCGATCCGGTACGGCATGTCTAGGAGAGGACCGCTGATGAATTCGACTGCTGCGGATGCCACGTTCTCGGGCAGGAGTTCGGAGATCGCGCGCCTTGCTGGGCGGGCCATCCCAAGCTCGTACGGGTCGGCGATCACCGCGTACGTTCAGCCAGCAGCACGCGAGCCGCTTGAACGCCGTACACGACGTCTCCCGCCTGCTCTGATTCCCGGGCTTCGGCGAGGCCACGGAGTGCTGCCGGGTCGGCGAGGATTTCCGCGGTCTCGCGCAGTGACAGGTATTCCTCTATCGCCACAAGCACCGTCTGCTGGACGCTCCGGTGCTCGCTCTCGGCGATCTGCTTGAGCTGGTTCTCGATTTCGGGTGGCAAACGAAGAGTCATAGCCATACCGTCATGGTATCAGAACGGTGCGCGCTGCTCCGGCCCAGGGTGGCCCTGCGGCTAGCAGTTCCTTGCCACGAACGGCAGCTTCGCGAGGCTTACGGCTTGCGGCCGATCGTCGCAAAGGCGCCGACCTCCGAGGGCGCCGGACGTGGCCCTGGCTCATCATCGGCTCGCCATTCCGTCATGGGCTGAAGGCCAGGCGGGACGAGTTCGAGGCCATCCAGGAACCGGAGGAACTCGTCCTTGGTCCGGTACTGGAACGCGATCCCGGAGCTGCGGTAGCTCCGGTCAGTGTCCTTCGCCTCGGCGTAGAAGTCCTGGGTGGGGTGCTGGACGGCCAGGTAACTGCCGGACGGCAGGGCCGCCATGAGCCGGGCCACGACGCCCCAGGGGTCATCGTTATCTGGGATGAAGTGCAGGACCCCGAGGATCGTCAGCGCGACCGGTTGCGACAGATCGAGGGTCTGCCGCAGCCGCGGGTCACTAAGAATCTTGTCCGGGTCGCGCAGGTCGGCGTGGATGTAGGCGGTGGCGCCCTCAGGGGTGCTGGTCAGCAGGGCGCGGGCGTGGGCCAGCACAATCGGGTCGTTGTCCACGTAAACCACTCGCGCCTCAGGCGCGGCCGCCTGGGCGATCTCGTGAACGTTCGGGCTTGTGGGCAGGCCGGTACCGATGTCAAGGAACTGGCGGATCCCCGCATCGCGGGCGAGCCAGGCCACCATCCGGCGCATCAGGGCGCGGTTTTCCCGCATGGCCCTGGCCAGGTGCGGGTTGGTGGCCATCGCCTTCGCGGCGGCTTGCCGGTCGGCGGCGAAATTGTTCTTGCCGCCCAGGATGTAGTCATAGATGCGGGCCGTGTGCGGCACCGACGTGTCGATGTCAGGAAGTTCCTCGCCCGTGTCGATCCCGCGGAAATCCCACTCGCCGGTCAACGGCCCGCCCGTCCTGTGCAGCCTGGCACCCGTTGCTTCCGCATCGTCCCGCCTCGATTCTGATCGTTCCTGAGGGCTTGATCGTAGCCGCACGTGCGCACGGTGACATGGCCTGCCCGTTCGAACATGGCGTTTCCCGAAATACCGGCAGGTCAGGCGGGCTGGTCAGCCCCTCACCCGGCCGGGTGCCGAGCCTCAGGACTCTGCTTCGGGTGCCCCGTGCTCAGGCCCCGCTTCTGGGCACCCCGGCTTAGCTGGCCCGGCTGGACGTCAGCGACGCGTAGACCACCGTGCTGCCCAGGTAATGCCCGGTCGTGGGGTCGAAGTCGCCGCCGCACGTGATGAGGCGCAGGGCGGCGTTATTGGTCGGGCCGTAGACGGTACCGGAGGGGAAATTGGCCTTGCTGTAGGCGCGCACCCCGGTCACCCGGAAGATCGCGGTGGTCCCGTCGGCCAGGCCGACGTCGACCTCCTCACCGGGGCGCATCGCGCCGAGCCGGTAGAACACCGACGGTCCCTGGTAGGTGTTGATATGGCCGACGATCACCGACGGCCCGACCTGCCCGGGCGTGGGGGAGTACTCGTACCAGCCGGCCTCGCTGGGCTTGGCGAACAGCGGCGGCACCTGCATCGTGCCGTCGCTGCCGAGCCCGAGGCGCATGAGCTTGGAGCTGACGCTGATGGCGGGAATGCTGAGCGAGACGGGCACCGAACGCGCCAGGGTGGGCCCCTGCGCCGCCTCAAGCTGCTTGGCCGTCTCACCCGCCCAGGGCAGCGGGACCGGCGAGGCCGCCCTTCCGGACGAGCCACTGGATCCAGATCCGGACGCGGTCCCGGTCGAACCTGCGGCCGAACGGGCCGGTTGCGGGGCGTGATGCTGGCTGCTGAGCGCTACGCCGATGGCGGTCCCGCCACCGGCGATCAGGACTGCGGCCGCTATCAGAGCAGCCTTCGGCCGGATCCTGCGGAGTGCGCCGACGTGGCCGGAATCGTCCTGGGTGCGGGGCATCGAAACTCCGATTCTCGCGGGCCTACTGCCCCCGGCCAGGCCATCGGACGAAAATCGCCGCTTCCGGCCGAACCGGGATCCGCCGGCCGCCGTTTCCCTTAGTAGAGCGGTAAGACGGCCGTGGCTTCTGCCCTTATGTACGCATACCGGTCCTCGCGAGTTCAATGGAGGCATTATGAAGCGTCACCGGAGGCCCGGCGCCACCAGGGAGCCCGGCGCCACCAGGGAGCGCGGCGCCACCAGAGAGCCCGGCTCCATCGGGGACCACAGCGAGCCCAGGGATCACGGCGGGAGGCGCGGGCCCGGCGCGAGGCTCGCCCGTGGCCTCGCTGCGGCCTGCTTCGCGCTCTCCGCCGGGCTCGTCACCGCCGCGGCCGTGGCCGCCTCCGCGCAGGGGGCGACCGGCCGGCCGGATACGTCAACGCTGTCGAACCAGGACCGCGCGTTCATGGCCGCCGCGGCCCAGGCCAACATCGCCGAGCTGTCGATCAGCAAGAACGTCGAGCTGAGGGTCGCCGAGCCGCTGGACGGAGTGGCCGCCAAGTACGTCAGCGACCACACCTCGGCGCTGGCCGCGCTGCGGCAGATCGCCGCCGGGCTTGGCGTCTCGATACCGTCGGCGCCCAGCGCGCAGCAGCTGGCCGAGGCGTCGCAGATCGAGTCGCAGTCGGGCCATAGCCTGAACGTCACCTTCGCCCAGGCCAGTGTCATCGCCCACGAGCAGGCCATCGTGCTGTTCAAGCAGGAGGTGGCCAGCGGCAGCAACTGGAAGGTCAAGGACTACGCCAGCGCCGCCATGCCGGTTCTGAACAATCACCTCACCATGGCCGAGCAGGCGGCGTCCGAGCTGGGCGTGTCGGTGGCCAAGATGCCGCAGGGCGCCCCGGCGACCGGCGCCGGCGGACCTGCCGGAGTGCAGCAGGTCTGGCTATTCGGCCTGGGCGGCGTGGCCCTGCTGGCGGGCCTGGGCATCCTGCTCATCACCCGGCGGACCGGGTTGGCGATGGCGGCCGGCTGAACTCGGCGCGCACACCCAGCAGCCGGACGGGGCGGCGGCTGGTGAACCGGCCGAGCGCGGCCAGCGCCGCCTGCCTGATCGCGCCGGCGTCGACGGTGGGGGCCGCCAGCGGCTGGCCGTGCGTCTCGGTGATGAACGGCGCGTACCGGACCTTCACCACGATCCGGGCCGCGGGTCGCGCCCCGCCGGGCCACCCTCCGGTGGGCAGTTCCCCGGCGACCAGTTCCCCGGCGGGCGGCTCAGCCACGGCCAGCTCGTCCGCGACCGTCTCCGCGAGGCGCTCGACCTCCCGGGTCACCTCGGACCAGTCCGCGATGTCCTCCTGGAAGGTGACCTCCCGCCCGTGCGACCGGGCTTCATAGGGCGTGTCATCCACCTTGCGGCTGCCCCGGCCCTGCGCGATCAGCACCAGCCACGGCCCGGTGGCCGGGCCGAACTGCCCGGCGAGCGCGTCCGGATCGGCCGCGGCCAGCTCACGTACCGTGTGCAGGCCCAGCCCGGCAAGGCGCTTGGCGGTCTTGGCGCCGATCCCCCACAGCGCGTCCGTGCGGCGGTCGCCTAGCACCGCGAACCAGTTCTGCCCGGTCAGCCGGAACACCCCGGCCGGCTTGCCGAACCCGGTGGCCAGCTTGGCCTGCAGCTTGTTCTCGCCGATCCCGACCGCGGCGTCCAGTTGCGTGGCGGCGCGGACCCGGTGCTGGAGCGCGCGGGCGAACGTTTCCGGGTCGTCGTCCTCGATGCCAAGGAACGCCTCGTCCCAGCCCAGCACCTCCACCACCGCGCCGGATGCCCGCAGGACCGCCATCACCTCGGCCGAGACGGCTTCGTACGCCTCCCGGTCCACCGGCAGGAACACCGCGCCGGGGCACAGCCGGGCCGCCGTTCGCAGCGGCTGGCCGGAGTGCACCCCGGACGCGCGCGCCTCGTAGGAGGCCGTGCTCACCACGCCGCGTTTGGCCGGGTCGCCGTCGCCGCCGACGATCACCGGCTGACCGCGCAGCTCGGGATGACGGAGCACCTCGACCGCGGCGATGAACTGGTCGAGATCGAAATGCAGCACCCAGGCAGCCACGTCCCCCTCCTACCCAGCCAAGGCCCTTAGTCCACGATCTGGATGACCATCGCCTGTAGCCGTGCCCGGGACCGCGCCGCATACTCCCGGTGGTATGTGTCCCCCGGGGAAGGAACTGGCTGATGAGTTACGGAAAGACGGTGCGTGACGAACTGCGGGTGCCCACGCGTGAGCTGCGGCATGCGATTCCCCAGGTGTACGCGGGGTACAAGGAGCTTCACGATGCGGCGCTCGGCGACGGAGTGCTGGACGTCAAGACCAAAGAGCTCATCGCCCTGGCCATTGCGGTCAGCAAGGAATGTGACGGGTGCATCGCCGCGCACGCGCACGCGGCGGTCCAGCACGGTGCCATCCCGGCGGAGGCGGCCGAGGCAATTGGCGTCACGTTCCTGATGAACGGCGGCCCCGGCACCATATACGGAGCCCGGGCGTTCGCGGCCTTCCAGGAGTTCTACGCCCAGCGGGCCGGTCAGCCCAACGGTCAGGGCCGCCCGGTCGTCGCCGGTCAGCCGTCGTAGCGAGGCGCGGCCGCCTTCGGGGAGCGGATCCCGGCCATGGCGCCGGCCGCCTCGCACGCCGCGGCCTGCCGGCAGAGAATGTCGGCAAGCCGTCGCGCCTCGCCGGGGGTGAGCCCGGTCCAGGTCGCTTCGCCTGCTGGTGACGAGGCACTGATGCTCAGGCTGACGCGCTGGGCGGGGCGGTGGCTCCCGCCGAGGACGAGATGACCGACCCGGATCTCCCGCCCGCACGTGGTCCACAAGCCGGGGTGAGAGCCGGTGCCGTCGGCGCCGTCGGCGCCAGAGCTCCCAGTTTGCATGCCGAGCCTCCGAGCTGCACGATCCCCATACGTATGGGCGTACCAGGAACAGCAGGCGGAACGGGCCGTTCATTCCCTCGGCCGGGGGACCGTTTCATCGCTCAGGCAAGGGAGAGGAAGAGCTTCTCGAGCTGAGCGCGATCCGTGCCGGCCGCGCCGTCGTCGTCGTCGTTCTCCTGCTGCGCGCACTGCTGCAGGCCGGTTGCGATGATCTTGAAGCCCGCCCGGTCGAGGGCGCGGGAGGCCGCGGCGAGCTGGGTGACGACGTCCGCGCAGTCGCGGCCTTCCTCGATCATCCTGATGACCCCGCCGACCTGTCCCTGGGCGCGGCGGAGCCGTTTGATCACATCCGCCATCGTCTGGCTGTCCACGTCCACGGTGGCTCCCCGTGCTTTGGCCCCAGCGCGCGATGGCCAGATCACTGCCCACCGGCCCGAGGGACTCCAGAAATACCCTGCGGGGTATAATACCAGCGCGCCCGGGATGGCCGTCGGCGGCCGCGCACGCCATGCCGCCAGGCACGCCACAGGCGATGCCGCCAGCGCAGCCGTCCCGTTGACCGGCGCTACGCGGTGAGGCTGGCCAGGGCGCCGGCCAGTCGCTGAGCGGCCTCGTCCGCCACGGGCTTGAGGTCGGGCCGGCCGGTCAGGGTGGCCATGATCTGCGGGTCCAGCGCCTCCACGATCGTGCCGTCCGCGGTGGCGCGGACCACCACGTTGCAGGGCAGCAGCAGCCCGATGCGGCGGTCGATGCCCAGGGCACGGGACGCGAGCGGCGGATTGCAGGCGCCGAGGATCACGTAGTCCTCGATCTGCTCGCCCAGCTTCGCCTGCAAGGTGGCGGTGACGTCGATCTCGGTGAGCACCCCGAACCCCTGCTCCTTCAGCGCGGCCCGCACGCGGGTGACCGCTTCGGCGAACGGGACGTCCAGGGTGGTGCTCGTGCCATAGCTCATCGGAGGCTCCCTTGCTCGTCGCTCCGTTCAATATACCCCCGCCCGTATATTTAACGGCGCGACCGGCGTCCCCCGCCGCGCACGGCCACCGCTCATCCGGGGTCACCCGCTCGGCGAGAGGTTCAGGCCGGTCCGGGGTCCTCTTCCTGGAGCCGCTGCAACCGCTGCGCGCCGGGCGTCGGGCCGCTCCGGTCCTCCGGCAGGGCCGGCTCGCCATCGGCGATGACGTCTAGCACCCGGAACAACTGCTCCATCGCCTCGTCGCCGATCTCGTCCCGCACCCGTTTCTCGATCTCCCCGCCAGCCTGGTACATGGCCAGCAGGTACTCGACCGCGCGCGGGGTGAGCGTCAGGATCTTCTCCCGGCCGTCGTCGGCCGATGGGGTGACGGCGACGAACCCCTGCTCCCGGAGCCCGGCCACGACCTTGCTCGCGCCCTGCCGGGTGATCCCCAGGCCGCGGCCAATGTCGGAGATCGTGGTCACTCCCGGGCCCGCGCACATGCGCAGCACCCGGCCTTCGGGGAACCGCCGGCCGGCGAAGCCCGCGGCGGCCAGCCGTTCGTCCATCTGGCGCCGGTAGCTGGCCTGGGCCCGCCGCAGGGCCATGCCCAGCGCGTGCGGCCCCAGGCCGGGCGCGTCCGCCCCGCTGTCGGTCATGGCCGCCGGCGCCCGGGGGAGTCCGCCACGGCATCAAAGCAGGAAACCATGGTTGACATTCTAGCCGAATCTGACGCATTATCAATATTGTCAACTAAGATGACAGTCCACATCGGTTGACAAATATGCGTCCATCACGCCGAGGAGACCAGTTGCCTGCCACCACGCCGCGCCGGGCCGCGCGGGCCGCCCGGGGCCTCCGGGCCACGCGGGCCGCCCGGAACCCCCGGATCATCCGCCTCCGTCGGCCTGGACGCCTGCTCGCCTCGGCCGTGGCAGCGATGTGCCTGCTGGCCGCGGTGGCCGTAGTGGCCGCGTGCGGCGCGCCCGCGGCCAGCTCGCCCCGGCCGTCGCCCTCCGGGGACGCCCACCTCTACCTGACCTGCCTGATCGGCCAGCTGAACAAGGGCGGCGGGACCGGGGCGCGCACGGCGTGCCGGTCCCAGCGCCCGGCCGGCGGCCTCGGTCCCGCCCTGCAGTCGTTCGCCCGCTGCCTGCAGGGCCACGGCGTGGTCCTGCCGAGCGAGTCACCGGGCACCACGACCGGGGACGCGCTGCGCCACCTGGATCAGGTGCGGACCGGCAGCGCCGCTCAGCGGGCCGCGTTCAATGCCTGCCAGGCCAGCACCGGATGACCGGTACCTACCCGCCGCGTGCCGCCCGCGCGGCCCAGACCCGAGAAAGGGAAAGCCCCGATGTTCTTTACCTATCTCCGCCGCGAGTTGCGGCGGCGCAAGCGCCAGGCGATCGTCATCGCCCTCGGCCTGGCCCTCGGCGTCGGCTTGGTCATCACGGTGTCCGCGGCCTCGGCCGGCGTGAAGGACTCGCAGGCCACCGTGCTGCACTCGCTGTACGGCGTGGGCACCGACCTGACCGTCACCCAGGCACCGTCGCAGGGGGAGAATGCGGCCACGGCGTTCGGCTTCCGGCAGGACATCCAGCAGGTGCGGCAGGGCCAGATCGCGGTGGGCACCAAGATCGACATCAACAACCTGGCCAACAGCGCGTACGGGACGCTGAGCGCCGGGTCCGTCGGCACGGTCGGCCGCCAGCACGATGTGACCGGCGCGGCGGGCGGCCTCACGCTCACCGACGCGACGGTGACCGGGACGGTGCCGTCGATCAGCGTCGGCGGCGGCAGCTTCAGCTCCAGCTTCACCACCACGTCCTTCACCGTCGCGGGGGTGGACACGGCCCATCCCGGGCTCGGTGCGCTCAGCTCGGCCCGGCTCACCTCCGGGACCACCCTGACGGGCGCGGACGCCCACGCCGACGACGCCCTGATGGACGCCGGCTACGCGGCCCAGAACAAGCTGGCCGTGCACGACAAGGTGGACGTGGGCGGGACGGAGTTCACGATCGTCGGAGTGGTCCGGGCGGCGCAGGGCGGCAGCCCGCCCGACGTCTACATCCCGCTTGCGAAGGCGCAGGCCATCGGCAAGACCGGGTCCGCCGGCCTCACCGGCAAGGTGAACACGATGTATGTCACGGCAGCCAGTGCCGCCGACATCCCGGCCGTGCAGAACGAGATCGCCAAGGCGCTGCCCAGCGCGACGATCACCGATCAGGACAACCTGGCCCAGGAGGTGACCGGCTCGCTGACCAGCACCGCGAACCTCGCCAATGACCTGGGTACGTGGCTTTCGGTCGTCGTCCTCGTCGCGGCGTTCACCGTCGCCAGCCTGCTGACCATGGCCGCGGTGACCCGCCGGGTCAGGGAGTTCGGCACGCTGAAGGCGCTCGGCTGGCCCAGCAGCCGGATCGTCGGCCAGGTGATGGGGGAGTCGATCGCGATCGGCATCCTCGGCGGCGCGGCCGGCGTCGGCCTCGGCTTCGCCGGCGCGGCCCTGATCGACAGGCTCGCGCCCCGGCTGTCCGCGACGATCGGCACGGCCAGCGCCGCCTCCGTCGGGGGAGGCGGGGGGACGCTCAGCGGCAAGGCCGGCGGCGCCCTGAAGGCATTGAGCAATACGGCGCACACGGTCTCGGTGTCGCTGACCGCCCCGGTGACTGCGAACGTGATCCTGCTCGCGGTGGCGCTCGCCCTTGCCGGCGGCCTCATCGCCGGCTCGTTCGGTGGCTGGCGGGCGGCCCGGCTCCGCCCGGCCGCGGCCCTGACCCGGGTGGAATGAGGAGAGACGATGTACATCTTGACCGACGTCGTTAAGAACTACACCCGCCGCCACCGCGCGGTCGCGGCCCTGCGCGGCGTGGACCTGGTGATCAGGGATGGCGAATGGCTGGCCATTCAGGGACCGACCGGGCACGGCAAGTCGACGCTGCTGCAGATCATCGGCGGCCTGGACCGGCCGACGTCCGGGTCGGTCGAGTTCGGCGGCCTCGACCTGAGCCGGATCCGGGAAGCCGCCGTCACCCGGATCCGGGCCCGTTCCATCGGCTTCGTTTTCCAGACCTTCAACCTGATTCCCACCCTCAGCGCGGCCGAGAACGTCGCCATGGCGCTGGTCCCGCTGCACACCGGCGCGGCCGAGCGGCGGTCCCGCGCGGAGCGGGCGCTGGCCACCGTGGGGCTCGCCGGGCGGCTGCGCCATCTGCCGTCGGAGCTGTCCGGCGGCGAGCAGCAGCGGGTGGCCATCGCCCGGGCGCTGGTCAAGGAACCGGCCGTGCTGCTGGCTGACGAGCCGACCGGCAACCTCGACGAGGGCACCCGGGACGAGATCATCGCCCTGCTGGAGAACCTGTGGCGCGAGCGCGGGCTGACGATGGTCATGGTCACCCACGACAGCACCGTGGCGGCCCGGGCCCAGCGCATCGGCCTGCTGACCAACGGCCGCCTGTCCGTCCCCCCGTGCGCGGGCCGCCCGGCGACGTCGGAACAGCGGGCTGACCCGGCGTAGCTCCCGTTCCCGCGTGACCGCTCGTCCTGCGCCGGCGTTTAGCGTAGGGGGATGGCCATCGTCCCGCTCCGCCTGGCGCGGGCCGCGGCCGCCGGCGTGCTGCTGACCGGCCTGGGTGCCGGGCTATCCGGGTGCGGCGGCGGAAGCGGCCGAAGCGGCGCAAGCGGCGGCAAGGCGGCCACCCCGGCGGGCCCGCGCAGCACGCGCAGCACGCGCAGCACGCGCGCCGCCGCCCCGGCCAGCGCGCCGATGGCGCCGGGTACCCCCGCGCCCGGCCCGTCCGGGGTCGGCCCGGGGGCGCCGTTGCCCGCGCCGGCCGCGCTGGTGCCGTTCGGCGGCGGCCCGGCGGCCGCGGGGGAAGGCATCTGGCGCCCGGCCGGCGGCGTCCCGGCCCTTTACGAGACCACCCTGATCCCGCCGGGCGGGACCCAGCCCGCCGGGATCGCGTGGATCGATACCCGGATCCTGTCCGCCCGGCTGTACTCCGGCTCCGAAAGCCCCGGCGGCGGGCCGTACCGCTACACGGCGCCCGTCGCCCCCGCGCAGGCCCGCTCGCTGGTGGCCGCGTTCAACGGCGGCTTCCAGATGAAGGACGCGGCAGGCGGCTAGGCCCATGAGGACCAACGGCCGGAAATCCGGCGCTAGCGGGTGAATGTGCCGTACGTTGATCGCTCGTGCCGACCAGATTCCTGACGGATGAGCAACTGCGACGTATGGCCGGTACGCGGCTGAGCCTCCGGATCAGGGGGTGCTGGAGCGGTTCTTCTTCCTCGACGACGCGGACCGGGATCTTGTCGCGAAGCGGCGTGGTGATCACAACCGGCTGGGGTTCGCGCTGCAGCTGGTCACGGTTCGCCATGTGGGGGCGTTCCTGGCCGATCCGCTGGACGTGCCGCGGGCGGTGCTGGGCTGCGTCGCAGCCCAGATCGGGGTGACTGATCCGTCGTGCGTGAAGCGCTACACCGAGCGGGACAAGACCCGGCTGGAGCATCAGTGGGAGATCGCCGGGGTGCACGGCTTCGCCTCGTTCGCCTCGGCTGAGGCTGCCCTGGTGCGGTGGCTGGATGATGAGGCTTGGACGACCGGGGACGGCCCCAGGGCACTGTTCTACGCCGCGGTGGCGTGGCTTCGGGAAGGCAAGGTGCTGCTGCCCGGCGTGACCACGCTGGTGGAGCTGGTGGCCACCGTGCGCCAGGCGGCCGAGGACCGGTTGTACGGCACCCTGGCCGCGTCGGTGACTGCCGGGCAGGCCCGCTCCCTGGAGGCGATCCTGGATGTCCGGGAGGGCCGGCGGCGCTCGCAGCTGGACCTGTGGCGCCGCGGTGAGCGCAGCACGACCGGGCGGGGCATGGTACTGGCCCTGGACCGGGTCGCCGAGATCGCCGGGCTGGGCATGCGTGAGGCCGACATCGCGCCGGTGCCGACCCGGCGGGTGATCGAGCTGGCCCGGTACGGGATCGCGGCGAAGGCTCCGAAGCTGGGCCGGCACCCGTACCGCCGCAAGATCGCGACGCTGCTGGCAACGGTGCGCTGGCTGGAGGTCACCGCCACCGATGACGCCCTGGAGCTGTTCGACGTATTCATGTCCAGCGAGCTGATCGGGCGGGCGGGCAAGGCGGCGGATAAGGAGAAGCTGCGTCGCCAGGCCGGCTACGCCCGGTACGCCGGGGTCCTCAGGGCGGCGGTGGAGGTGCTGTTCGAGGCCGCCGGGTGGGGCGGGAACGTCTCCCTCGAAGCGGTGTGGGAGGCGATCGACAACGCGGTCGGGTCACGGGCACGGCTGCGGGCGGCGGTGGAAGGGGTGCAGGAGTTCATCCCGCCCCGGACGCGGATCCGGATGGGCAGTGGCGGGCCATGGTTGTCGAGCGGTACGCCACGGTGCGCGGATTCGTGAAGATGCTGTGCCGGGTGATCGAGTTCGAGGCGACCGCCGACGCGCAGAAAGTACTCACCGCCGTGCGCGACCTGCCTGGCCTGCTCGATGCCCGGCCCACCGGGCGGGTACCGAAGGACTACCTGGACGCCCGCCGGGTCAGCGTGGACCTGGTGCCGGGCGGCTGGTGGCAGCGGCTGGTGTTCCCCAAGGGCCGCCCGGAAGGCACCGTGGACCGCAACGCCTACGTGTTCTGCGTACTCGAGCTGTCCCACACGGGCCTGCGCCACCGCGACATCTTCGCCGCCGTCTCCGACCGCTGGTCGGACCCGCGCGCCAGGCTGCTGGCCGGATCGCGGTGGGACGACGCGAAGGGCGCGGCGCTGAGCGCCCTGCACCTGCCCGAAGACCCAGATGCTGCGCTGGGCGCGCATACCGCCGACCTGGACACCGCCTGGCGGGCCACGGCCGGCGGCATCATTCCCAATGGTGACGTCAGCGTCGATGCCGAGGGGCGGCTGCACGTCGGCAAGGACAACGCCCTGGATGAGCCGGCGAGCCTGACCGGCCTGCGCCGGCGCACCGCCGGGATGCTGCCCGGGGTGGACCTGCCCGAGATGATCCTGGAGGTGATGGCCGAGCACCCGGCGTTTGCGTCAGCGTTCACCGCGGTGTCCGGCGGCGCCACCCGGCTCAAGGACATGCACATCTCGATCGCGGCCCTGCTCACGGCGCACTCGCTCAACATCGGGTTCGGCCCGGTGCTCGCCGGTGCCGACGCGCTGACCCGCGATCGGCTGGCGCACGTCGACCAGCACTACCTGCGGCCGGAGAACTACGCCGCCGCGAACGCTGTGCTCGTCGAGGCCCAGGCCGCGATCGGCCTGGCGCAGACGTGGGGCGGCGGGATGGTCGCCGCGGTGGACGGAATGCGTTTCGTCGTCCCGGTCCGCACCGCCGACGCCAGGCCAAACCCGAAATACTTCGCCCGCAAACGTGGCGTTACCTGGCTGAACATGATCTCCGACCAGGCGGTGGGCCTGGCTGGCAAGGTGATCTCCGGTACGCCCAAGGACACCCTGCATGTGGTGGACCTGGTCTACAACCCCGACGGCGGGCCACGGCCCGAGGTCCTGATCACCGATCAGGGTTCCTACTCCGACGTCGTGTTCGGCATCCTCACCCTGCTCGGCTTCGACTACCGCCCGGTGCTGGCGGACCTCCCCGACGCGAAGCTGTGGCGGATCAACGCCAGCGCCGACTACGGCACCCTGGACAAGACCGCCCGCGGCCGCCTCGACCCCGGCAAGATCCGCCGGCACTGGCCGGACATCCTGCGCGTGATCGCCTCCGTGCACACCAGGGAGATCTCCGCCCATGACGTGATCCGCATCCTGCAGCACGACGGACGGCTCACCCAGCTCGGCGAGGCCATCGCCAGCTACGGGCGCATCTTCAAGACCCTGCACGTGCTGACCTTCGCCGACGATCCCGCCTACCGGCGGCAGCTCAAGGCCATGCGCAACCTCCAGGAAGGACGCCACGGGCTGGGCCGGCACCTCTTCCACGGCCGCAAAGGTGAGCTGCACAGGGCCTACCACGCTGGCATGGAAGACCCAGCTCGGCGCGCTCGGCCTGGTGCTCAACTGCGTCACCCTGTGGAACACCCTTTACCTCGACCACGCCCTCAGCGCGCTGCGCGCCCAGGGTTACCCAGTGAAAGACGCAGACGCGGCCCGTCTCTCTCTGCCTACCAGTACCGCCACATCAATGTCCACGGCCACTACTCGTTCGCCCTGCCCGACCTCGGCGGCAACCGCCGGCCCCTGCGCGATCCCGACGCGCCCGGCGAAGATTAGGGAGCCGGTACTGCCGTACAGCCGTCAGCACTAGCGCCGGAATCCCGGCCGTTGGTCCTCATGTGCCCTATCCGATGAGGTGGGCTGGCTGCGGCAGTGCGCAGACTGGCTCAGGCAGCTTGACGGAGGCGGCTACCCGCCAGCGGTCAACCTGCGGCCGTCCGCCGACTGGCCGGACCGAGCTGTCGTGGCCGTCGACCTGGCGCGGGTGCGGGCGGTCATCGACCGGATCGCCGCTGATGTGGACGAGCTCGCCCGGGCCCGGGGGGTCCAGGACCTGAGCACCGCTGCGGTGCTGCCCGGCCGGCGGGCGGAACGCCGCCGGCGGCTGGCCGAGCCGGACCTGGAGTTCCGGGCCTTCTGCGCCCGCAAGGGATTGCCTGCTTCATCAACCCCGCAACTGGAGCGGGCCTGGGACGCCTGGCAGGCCGAGCGATACCAGCGCGGCGAGATCAGCCAACGGCCCGGCTACACCGGCAACCCGTTCCGGCCACGCTGACCACCCAACCCGCGTGCCCGCGTTCAGGAAACTGGACGCCGTAACGGTGTTCACGGGTCCGTTGTTACCGGCACCCCCCTCAACCTGCTCCCCGCAGACCGCTGACCAGCTAAACGTCACAGCGTGTCCTGATTCCGGCGTATCCGGTCGCTACCTCATCTACAACCCCTGCGCCGGGCGGTCCCTCAGCACGGTGCAGGTTCTACACCTGCGAGTAGGACGTTGGTCCCGCAGCGGCGGGCCGCAAGCCTTTACCCACCCCACATGGGCTGGGTAAAGGCTTGCAACCTAGTCAGACAGGCGGCCGGGCGCACTGCCCAGCCAGGAGGGCAAGAAAGGAACAGAGGATGGCAGGCGAACCAGACGGCGCGGCCCGGTCGGCGCTGGGCGACAGCCCGGTCGGCGCGCAGGAGCGCCAGGCGGCCCGGCGGCGGCTGCAGACCGCACGGGGCCATCTCGACGCGGTGCTGCGGATGGTGGAGGCTGATCGGTACTGCGTCGACATCTTGCACCAGCTGTCGGCGGTGGAGGCGGCCATCACCCGGGCCCGCCGGGACATCCTGGACGGGCACCTGCGCGGGTGCGTCCCGGACGCGGTCCGCCACGGCGCCATCGAGATCGGGGATGTCGCCGACGAGGTAGTGGCCGCCGTGTTCGGGATCGGCGCCCCGGCCGCCCGCGGTGAGATCCGGGGCGTGCCATGAGACCGGCCGGCTTCTCGCCGCGCGCGGGTCCTCCCGCAGAGGCGGACTGGCGCGATGGCTGAGCACACCTTCCCCGTGCAGTGGGCCGGCCGGCAGGCGGCCGGGCGCACTGCCCAGCCAGGAGGGCAAGAAAGGAACAGAGGATGGCAGGCGAACCAGACGGCGCGGCCCGGTCGGCGCAGGGCGACAGCCCGGTCGGCGCGCAGGGGCGCCAGGCGGCCCGGCGGCGGCTGCAGGCCGGTGGAAACAGGCTCGGTCAGCCCGGCCTGCAGGCGCTGTGCCTGCTGCAATCCAGGCAAGCTAGTCCGGCGCGCATTGCGCGCGGCCGGACTGTGGCGAGGAGATGGGAACGATGATCACGGTCGAATTTACGATGGACGAAGCCCACGCGATAGCGGACGCCCTAACGGGCCTGATAGAGCCCGGTGAACTCATCCCCGGCACGATCGATCCGGAACCACTGCGAACGGCAGACAAGAAGATCATCAACGATGTCTGCACGCGAGAGTTTTACCTGCAAGCGGCGAAGCTGGCGGAAGCCGCGTAACAGACACAATCGGTGGCACCATCACCGGAAAGCAAAGCTTGGCAGGCCCCAGTCTGCGAGATGGTGCCTCGCGGCCGGGGGTATTGCCGTAGCGAAGACAAAGGAGGCTAGGCATGTCGTGCTATCACGGGCCCTGTCATCACCGGGGCCATCACGGCTACGGGCCTGGTTATGGCTGTCATCACGGGGGCCACAGCTACGGGGCCGGTAATGTCTACGGGCCACCGCCTGGCCAGCCAGTTGCCCGGCGCGGCGGGCGCGCCCGGGACCTGGAGGACTACGCCGACGACCTTGCGGAAGAACTCGCACGCGTCCGCCGCGACCTGCAGGAGCAGCGCCGGGCGGAGACGCCCGAGGGCTGAGCGCGTACCTGGTCGCGGTGCATTCAGGCGCGGTCCCGGGGCGCGCCGCGGGCGGGAGGTCCCCGCGCCGCGGTGGCAGCCGCGGCATCAGGCGGGCGCCTCGCGTCGCGGGTAGCGGCACCGTCCGGGGGCCGGGCGTGGAGCAGGATGCGCCGCCCGGCTGCCGTGTACCTGTCCAGACCCTGGCTGGTTCACCTCGGCCGCCGTACCTCTGGCGGGTATTCTCGCGCGATAACCCGCTCACCCTGCCCGGCCGGCGGATGCGGCGGTGAGATGGAAGGTGGTGCCGACGCTGTTCTGGATGAACGCGGCGGGCAGGCGGCGAGCGATCGCGTGCGTAGCCTTCCAGCCGGTGCAGTGGGCCGGGACAACCAGGTCGGGTGCGAGCTGCTCCAGCGCACTGACAGTGTCGCCGATGACCGGCTCGAACAGCGGCCCGGTCAGGTGGAACCCGCCGATGACCGCGTGCAGCCTGGCGGCGCCGGTCAGCCGCTGGGCGTAACGGCAGATGTTGATCACGCCGGCGTGCCCGCAACCGGTCAGGACAACCAGCCCGCGCCCCGCGACGTTGGCGATCAGCGCCTGATCGTCCAGGATCAGCGGGTCCGGTTCCCAGCGGCCGCCGCGCCAGGCCTGATGGATCGGAAAGCCCTTCTCGAAGCCGGTAACCCGGTCGACCTCCCCGGTGATCAGCACCGACCGGTCAAACAAGAACGACGGCTGCCGCTGCTCGATGACGTCAAAGCCGGCCTCTTCCAGCCCGCGGCGGCTGGTGGTGGGCAGCTCGAACGGCTCACCGGGAATGGCCAGCCGCCGCCGGGCCCAGAACTCCGGGTGGAGGAGCACCGGCATCCTCGCCCGGCCGAGCCGGCCGATCAGGCCGGACAGCCCGGTGGTGTGGTCGAAGTGGCCGTGGCTGCAGACGATCACCTCGATATCTGCCGGATCCTTACCCAGGCGGCGCAGGTTGCCGGCGCACCCAGCGGGCGTGAGCCCGGTGTCGAACAGCAGCCGGCGCACCCGGCCGGCCTTGCGGACCTCCACCAGCGCGGAAAAACCGTGCTCGGCCAGCGGCACGTCAGCCGCCTTGCCCCCGTGCAGCGTGGGGGCCTCCAGCATCGGCGCCTGGGCCATCCCGGCCAGCGGGAGCCGCTTCGCCGGCCCCTGGTCCGGCAGCAGCATGTCCATGACGTTGTCGCAGACCGTCAGCACCGACAGCTCATCGACCGGCTCCAGCGGGAGCACGTCGCCTTTCCACTCCACGCTCGCCGGCAATGCGTCCACTGGCGTGACTTCGGCATCGTTACCGGTATCGCACACCGCCTGCTCCTCCCTGACCGCACTCAAGCCCAGCGTCCGCCACCTCGGCCGGACCGTAGCACCATGTCCCGGGCCAGCCGCCTGTTACGTTCCTTAGGTAGCAGCCCGGGACGGCATTGTCGACCCCCAAGCCGGGGCCGCGGGCAGCACGCCACGCGAGGCTGGCGCTGGCCGGGTTGCGCTTACCGGTCAGCCCGTCGTGCCCATCCGCGTGAACACGGCCTGAGGTCCGGTCTTCCGGCCCTGCCGGCGGTGCGCGATGCCCGGTACGCGTGTCCCTCGTTCGGGGGCCGATCACGGGCCGGGCGCCGGCTGACCCAAGTCCACCTCATGCTGCTCGAACCAGGCCGACAGGTTCAGCAGGTGCTGGTGGTTACGGCCAATCCGGCGCAGCACGGATGCGGCTGCTGATCGCCTACGGCCGCGAGTTCACCCGGCCCCGCCCGTACCGGCTCGAGGACCTGGCCCGCGCCGCCGGCATGTCGATCTCCGGGGTGCGCACCGCCTACGACGACAATGAGGTCGCCGAGGTGGCCCGGCTGACCGGGGCCAGGGCCGCCCGCCGTCCCGGGAAATCCTCGTGACCGGAGGGCCGGAGCCTGGGTGCGGGTGCGCCCTTTTGTGGCCGTCCCTGGTGGTGCACACCGAGGATGGCGACGTCACCGTGACGCCATCCCCCACGCCCGGCCCCCTGGCATGCCTCTACCGGGCATTCTGTACCGGCTGCGGGGCAACCTACCCCGGCCCGTTCCGGGTACCGCCCGCAGGGCCGGCACCGCGCGGCCGCCTAGCCGGCCAGGGCGGACGCTGGCCGCGAAGGCCCATGCGTGTCCGCCGCACTGGCTCGGGCCTCGGGGAACAATGGAACGCTCAGTGGCGATAGCGGGCCTCCTGCCACGACCTCGCCGCCAGGTCCACCTCGCCGCCTGGCGCCGGTGGCCAGGCCGTCGGTGTCCTGATGGCCGGCGACGTCGTGCCCGTCCGCTGTCTGGCCGTCGTTGCTCCTGGTCAGGGCGGTCCCCGGCGGCTGCGGCCGGAGCGTAGATGTGACCGTGCTGGTCAGGGAACTTGGCGTGCTTGAGGCGTGTCTGGACGGGGCTGGGCCGGCCGGCCGCGGTAGCCTTGGGGCGGCTGCCACCGCGTGACGGCATCCCGGCGCCAGCGCTTCAGGGCATAGCGCGCATGCTTGCCGGGCCATCAGCCAAAGCCGGCCGGGCGCAGCCAGCCTCACCATCTTGGCGCTTTCATGCGCCGCTGCCGTCATGCCTTTAGGAGGCCCCGTGGCTACCGCGTCCGACGCCACCTGCACGCACAGCTGCGATCTTTGCGGTGCCGGATGCGCCCCGTGCCGACTTGCGCCAGCCCGGCGGCACTGCGATTGGCCGGTCCGCGGGTGAGGGCAAGCCGTTCGGCGTCTGCCCGGCCTGCCAGGCTCACTCCCTCAGCGAGCTGATCGCTTTCATCGAAGCCGCGGTTGCCCCCCGGCAGCTGCGGCTGCGCAGGGGGCAGTGCGGCCGATGATTACGGTGATGTCTTCGCCGGGCTGCTGCCGGTGGGGTGCGCCGAGCGCGGCGGGAAGTTCCATGGCGCGGACCTGGGCGCGGCGGAGTGCGGTGCGGGCGTCGCGGACGTCCACGGTGGTGACCGTGCGGGGATGCCGGCGCATCGGTGTGACAGTGCTGTCGCGGGTGTCGCTCACGCGGCCGGTCCCCTTGGCCTGGTTCATGCGCGCCGCTGGTGATGACCGGCGGGCACCGGCACTGTCGTCCCCTCGGGCTTGCTGCCCGTGCCGCCGTCATGCGAATTATCCCATGTCAGCGCCAGTTTTCCGGAATATGCACGGCAGTGGGGGATGTCTAGAATGGTGGCTCGCTGCTGACTCCGCCGCTGGCCGCCGCGGCCCGCGGGCCGGCCTACGTGTGGCCGCCGGATTGTGCGGGCGCAGACTGGGCCGCCTTGGCGACCTTGCACGCGGCGAACTTGACCGACACGCCGATCTCGTCGGCCTCGATCTCATAGACGGTGCGCTTGTCGCCTTCCCTGGTTTCGTAGGACCGCTGCCGGAGCCTGCCGTCCACGACGACGCGGGTGCCCCGCTGGATGCTCTCGCAGGCATGCTCAGCCATGGCCCGCCACACGTTGACGGTCAGGAATAGCGCTTCGCCGTCTTTCCATTCGCCGGTGGCCTTGTCGCGGACGCGGGGTGTACTTGCGACACGGAACCGCGCGACGGGCTGCCCGGCGGGGGTGAACCGGAGCTCGGGGTCATCGACGGCGTTTCCGATGACGGTGATCTGGGTGTCGTTCATTGGGGTCCCTCCGGGGCCTGGCCGATTGCTGGGGTGACGGGTGCCGGACCTGTCGCCACCCGTCACCTCCCCTCTATACAGAGAGGGGGTGACAGGGGGGACAGGTACCTGTCCCCCCTGCCGGCGACCTGTCACCACGGCCACGGTGACGGGTTTGGCCTGCGGAAACGCCTTACCTGTCGTCATGCCACTGGTGACAGGCAACGAGAGCGGGACAAAGTGGGGGAGGCTACGGCGCCTATCCGAAGTGCTTTGATCCCAGGGCATGCAGGCCAGCCAGCAGGTCACTGGCTATGAGGAGAGCGGGATACATTGGGGGAGGCGGCTCCGGCTCGACGCCACCGGGTCGGAGAGCGATGGCAGTGTCCGCATTCTCGGCGGCCGCGCGCTGAGCTGACGGGCAACCGGTGGCGTTGGGAACCTCACCAGCCAGCCGGGCTGCTCCGCGTCCGGCCGTCGCCGCCAGCCGCCGGGGCCGACGCTGAGCACTCATCGCCGGGCTATCCTTCGGATGGGCCGACGCGCAGAGGAGAGTGCCGACGTGACGCAGCAGGCCGTGGGATACGAGGACGCCGACATCCCGCTTGCGTCCGGAAGGCTCCGGGTGCGGCGCTGGGGCGCCGCGGAGGCGCCGGCGGTGGTGTGCGTGCCCGGCCTGTCGGCGAACCTGTGCGGCTTCGACCGCCTCGCCGAACGGCTCGCCGGTGAGACACTGCAGCTGGTGGCGATCGACCTGCGCGGCCGCGGCCGCAGCGAGGTGACCGGCGCGGGCACCTACGGCTGGCGCAACCACGCGCGCGACGTGCTCGGCGTCGCGGACGCCGTCGGGGCGCCGTCGTTCGCGGTCATCGGCCAGTCCAGCGGCGCGGCCATCGCCATGACCTGCGCGCAGCTCGAGCCGTCGCGGGTCGGGCGGCTCGTGCTGGTCGATCTGGCGGGCAGTCCTGACGAGCGGGCGGGGGTGCCCGTGGTCGCCTCGGTGAGCCGGCTCGGCACGGTGTACCCGTCGGCGCAGGCGGCCATCGCGCTAGTAAAGCAGATCGGCATCGTTCCGGAGTGGGATGAGTACTGGGATCGCTACTTCGGCTACGAACTGCGCGACGTCAGCGGCGGCGTGGCGGCGAGCACCGACCGGGGCGCGGTGCTGGAGGACCTCGGGTACGGCGACGCGATGTACTGGCCGGGCCCGGAGGCGCCGATCCACGCGCTGTGGAACGCGGTCACCATGCCGGCGCTGGTGCTGCGCGCCCGGCAGGAGATCTTGCCGGGGTTCGGGTTCATCCTGCCCGCCGCGGAGGCGGAGCGGTTCGCGGCGGCGGTGCCATCGGCGCGCGTGGCGGAGATCGACGCGAATCACTACACGATCATCACGCACGACGATTCCATCGCCGCCATCGGTGCGTTCCTGCGCACGAGCTGACGCCCCGGGCGAAGTCGCCTCGGCGCTTACCTGACCGGCGGGCCTCTCCGGTGCCCGTCGGCTCAGTGGCTCGCGGGCGCGTCCATCCTGACACATCGGGGGTGGAGTCGTAAAAAATCCCGGTAGCTTCCATCGCAGGAACAACGATTAGCTGAGCCTGGCCGAGACGGTACCCTCGCCGTCAGCCCTGAGGCGATCGAGCGTTCGGTACACGGTAGGGCGGGACACGCCGAAGATCTCCGCGATCTCGGTGGCGTTGTAGCCGCCCGCCTCATGCATGCGGTGGACCTCGCGGGCCTGTGGGGCTTGCGTTTGGGCTGCTTGCCGCGCAGCTTGCCGCGAGACCTGGCCACGGCCATGTCCTCCCGGGTGCGCTGCTTGATGAGGTTCGCCTCGAACTCGGCAACCACGGCGAGGGTCTGCAGGAACGTCCGGGCGAACGGGTCGCCCCAGTCGTAGCACGAGGCACCGAGCGCGAACCGGACGCCGCGGGCGGAAAGCTGGCCGAGGATGTCCAGCGCGTCGGGCACGGAGCGGGCGAGCCGGTCCAGCTTGGTGACGGTGAGGGTGTCGCCGCCGCGGAACGGCGGCCAGGGCCTGGTCCAGGCCGGGGCGGGCGCGGGCGGTGCCAGTCAGCCCCTGGTCGAGGTAGACGCGGTCGGCGGGGACGCCGAGCGCGGCGAGCTGGGTGCACTGCGCGGTGAGGTCCTGCTTGTCAGTGCTGGGCCGGGCGTAGCCGATAACGGCCATCCCGCCTCCTGTCACATTTAAGGAGCCTGTCCGTTACACATTCGCCGGACACCCTAACTGAGACAGCCCGGCCTGAGCGGACGCCGCGCCGGGCTGGGCCGGGCGCGGCGTCCGGTCGGCGATCCCCTTACGGACACCTTGCCCGGCGCGTGGGTGCAGGAAAGCGTCGGCGACCCGCACCGGCGCGCGGCGGAGGGCCGCATCGCGTTCACGTGGCGGCTGACGGCCGATCAGGGTGAGGAAACAGTCCTGCACGACTTCCTCGGCCGTCGACTCGTCGCGGACAAGCATCCCAGCCAGGCGCACCAGCGCACGCGGCCGAAGAGGCGAATCGCCGCGGCGGGGGATCTGAGTGCGGGCAGTGACAAGCGGGAGACCCTGCCTGCATCGCACGGCTGACCGAACAGCAAACACCCCCCTCGCCACATCAGGACCGAGGGTGTTTGCTGTTCCGCGTGCTCAGCTTCGAGGAGTGGCGCTAGCGCAGGCTCCAGTGCTGATTGGAGCCGTTATGGCAGCGGTAGACGTCGAGCTGCGTACCGTTGCGCGTGGAGTACGCCGGATCGTCCAGGCACAAGCCGTTTGACTGCAGCACGTATTCGCCGCTGCTGGTGTGCTTCCAGACCTCGTTGGATGCGCCGTTACAGCTCCACAAGATGACGTGGCCGCCGTTACCTGCGTTGCCTTGGTCGTTCATGCACAGGCTGCCGTGCTTCAGCTCACCGCCCGTGAATGACCATTGCTGGGAAGCGTCGTTGACGCAGGACCAGATCTGTACCTTGGCTCGGCGTGCGGAACTATTCCCGTTGTCGTCGGCGCATTTACCGCCATAACCCTTGATCCCGTGACTGGCGGGAGCCGGGGCCGCTGAGGAGGACAGCGATACGGAGATCGTGCCGGAACCGGACAGTTCAGCGCTGGCCGCGACGATGCAAGAGTCCGGGTTGGAATACGGGTGCGTGATGGTGCGGCTCACTGGGGCGGTGGCTGTGAAGTTCCCCGAGTTGCTGCCGGCCCCACTGCCGTAGTCGCACGTGTCTGTCCAGTAGACGGCCTGTGACGAGGATCGGTTCAGGATCCTGAGTCAATCGATTCGTAGCGGTCGGAGGCCGGTGGCGGGCGGCCGACTGGTGGTCCCGTAGCGGCCGTCCAGGTTGATTGTGGGGTGTCCGAGCGGGGTGAGCCGGGCCACGTCGGCCGGGTCCAGCGAGTATCCGCTGGCGGCGAGGTGGTCGAGAGCGGCCTGGGTGTAGACCGTCTGCCACAATACGATTACGTTGATCATGATGCCGAGGCTGTCGAGCTGGTTTTCCTGCCCGACCTGGTAGTGCCGCCGGATCTGGCCGCGCTGGCCGTGGAAGACATCCCGGGCGAGGGAGTTGCGGCGTTCCCCGCGGCTGAGCAGGTGGTGGATGATGCGGCGATAGGCCGGGTCGTGGGCGTATTCGAGCACGTGCAGGGTTTTGATCACCCGGCCGAGCTCGGCCAGGGCGCGGGCGAGGCTGGAAGGGCTGGGGCCGCGCTGCAAGGTGCGCAAGATCGCCGAAGGGACGACGGTGCCGGCGCGCAGGGAGGCGGTGAGTCGGCAGATCTCGTCCCAGTGCTCAGCGATGAGCCGCGTGTTGATGCGATGGCGTGCCAGCCCGTTCAACGAGCCGTAGTGAGCGTCACGGTCGATGCGCCACAGCCGCTGATCGGGCAGGTCGGCCAGCCGCGGCGCCCACCGGTAGCCCAGCGCCCAGGCCAGGGCGAAGACGATCTCGGAGGCGCCGGCGGTGTCGGTGGAGACCATCTCGGGCTGGATGCCGGTCTGGTTGGCAAGCAGCCCGTCGAGCACGTGCAGGCTGTCGCGCTGGGTGCCAGGGATCAGCTTCTGGGCGAAGGCGGTGTAGGTGTCGGCCATCCACGAGTACAGCGTGGAGCCACGTTGCCGGCCGAAGTAGCGCGGGTTGTAGGCGGCGTGGATGGTGGACACGGGGATGACGAACCGCATCCCGTCGGCGGAGGCCATCTCCCCGCCGCCCCAGGCCTGGGCCAGCGGCAAGGGCGTGTGGTAGTCGACCAGCCGGGCGTTCGCGGCGGCGTGGGTGGCCGAGCGCAGGTAGTTATGCCCGACCCAGTTCAACCGCTCCCGGGTCAGCGGCGGGTAGGCCGGGTCGGCGACCGGGGTCAGGCCGACGTTGCATGATTCGGAGACCAGCAGCGCCGAGAATGTCTCAATGAGGCCTTTCTCGCGGGTCAGCTCGGTGCCGCTGATGTGGGTGTACTCGTCGAGAAACCCGGTCCAGCCGTGCACTTCCAGCGGGAGGTCGGCGATCTCCACCTCGGGCAAGAGCTTTTCTACCTCAGTACGCAGGGTGACCAGCGAAGCGGGTTCGGCCTCGGCGTCCAAAGGCGTGAGCACGATCTCGTCGCGGCCGCCGCGGTGTTCGATTCGCAGATCGGCATTGGCGGCATACCCGGCCGCGGTGCGCCGCCACGCCGCATCCAAACTGGCGGCGAGCTGGCCAACGATGGTGGCCGGGTTAGGGTCGAGGGCCAGTTCCTCGCACAACGTGTCGCGCCGGTCAGCCCATTCGTGGCGGGTGAGCAGTTCGGCGCGGGGATCGCCCCACCGGGTGCTGCCGGGGGCGTAGATGTCACGTCGGCGCAGCCGGGTGCGGACCTGGTCGAGCACACAGCAGGTGTAGGCGGCGCGATCGACGGTACCGGTCTGCAGGTCGTGCACATGCGGTCGCCACGACGGTGTGACCACCTCCAAAGGAACTTCCCCGGCGGGCCGCCGCGTGGTGCGGGGCTTGCCGGCCAGCCACTCGCCGAGCGCGAGGTAGGCGGCCAGCACCGGAGCGGCCGGGTCGATGGCCTGCAGCTGGATCGACTCGATCAACCTGGGCAGGAACCGGCGGATCTGCGGGTAAACCGCGACCAGCCGCTCATAGAACGGATCCCGGGGCGGGCGCATCAACGCCTCCACCGTGCCCATGTTCGTCTCGATCCGCTCGCGCTTTGCACGGAACTCCGCCAGCACCTCCTCAAGGGCGGGCGGGTCGTCGAGGGTATCCAGCAGCGAGCGCATGTGAGCGTGCACCGCGGCGACCGCTTGGTCGTAGTCGCGGAGCTCGCCGGCGCGGCGTTTCTGGCCGCGGTGGGTGGCAGCGCGCTGCAGGTCCCCGAAGACGACGTCGAAGATGTCGATCACATCGTCGCGGGCGCTGGCGGCCAGCATGTGGGTGTAGGCGACAAGCGTGGCGATCCGCCGCTCCGGTCCCAGATCGGCCAGCTGGGTGACCCAAGCCTGGTCGGCGTAGCGGGCCAGGGCCACCACCCGGGCGGGCGGTATCCCCGACAGGTCCAGCTGGCCAGCCCCAAGGGCCCGAACTCGCTCCAGGCGGTCCAATGCGCGCACCAGTCCGGTGATCGTGGGTGTGAACGGCGGGCGCCGCAACAGATCCAGCTCCGAGCGGCGCTGCCCTTCGGGCACCAGCAGGAGCTTGTCCAGCTGGGCTCGCAACTCCGGGCCGGCCGCCCGCGCCAGGCGGCTGTGGACCCGGCGGGTGGCGCGTTCCCGCACCGTGGCGACCAGCCGCACCAGCACGCTGTGGCCAGGCAGCAGGACCCGCCGGGCCAGCAACTGCCGGTGGGCGGCGCGGAACAATACCGACGAGGCCACCTCGTCGGCCCAGGCCTGCCGGTACAACCAGACGGTGAAGGCGAACTGATCTGGCTGGGCGGAGAAGTCGCGATACCCATAACGGTCCCGGATCTCGGCGGTGTGCCGCCACCGCACCGGCATGTCCCGATACCCGGCCAGCACACCGGGGTCATCGATGCCGAGCTGGCGTGCGACAGCAGCCACGACCGGCTCGGGCACCGCGGCCGGGTCGGACTGGAACGTGCCGATCGCCCGGACGGTGACCAGCTGGGTCGCATATCCCAGCTGGGTCACCGGGTCGGTCCGGCGCCGGATCACCGCCAGGTCCGCCCCGCTCAGATGGCACACCCGCCCCAGCCAGTCCCGGTCCAGCTCAGCCGGAAATTGCGCATACGAGGCGAGACTGGCTCGATCCGCCGTTACCGGCATGCTCGCCTCCGGCCGCTGCAGGCGCCTCACCTCAGCCCAGGTGGCCCAGGCTCCGCCGACGGCAATGCTGCCACCGTTGCGTGACCCGAGTGGGTAGATAACGATCATTTCCGACCCACTTCCATGATCGGGCCAGCCACACATCCGCACCGGTCGCGGCCGGCTGAAAGTGAGTCACAACAGCGGACGGAAACAACGTGTCGCTACCGCCGGTGAAGGGCCGTTTGCGGCACACTTTCCGCTGTGGCCAGGTACGGGTACGCGCGGATCTCCACCCGGTCACAGCGCGATGACGCCCAGCTCGACGCGCTGACCGATGCCGGGTGCGAGCGGATCTGGGCCGATGTCGCTTCCGGGCGCCTGGCCCGCCGCCCCGAATGGGATGCCTGCCTCGATCACCTCCGGGCCGGGGACGAGCTCGTGGTCACCCGGCTGTCCCGGATGGCCCGCTCGGTGCGCCACCTCACCGGCATCGCCGCCTTCCTGGCCGAGCGCGGCACCGGCCTGGTCGTGCTCACGCAGGGCATCGACACCGCCACCGTGGCCGGCCGGTTCACCTTCCACGTGCTGGCCGCGATGGACGAGATGCTGGCCGACCTCATCTCCGAGGGCACGAAAGAAGGCCTGGCCTCCGCCCGTGCCCGCGGCCGGGCCGGCGGCCGCAAGCCCAAGCTGACGGCCCGGCAGGCCGAGGCGGCCCGGGGCATGTACGACGAGACCGGCGCCGACGGCAGGCGAAAGTACACCGTCGCCGAGATCGCCGAAACCTTCGCAGTCTCCCGCAAGACCCTCTACCGGCACCTTGACAAGAACGGCGCCCAGCGGCAACCGGACAAGAGCACGCGGCCGCGGCCCGTCACCCGGCCCGGGGACACTGGCGCCACCTGCCCTGCGATCACGCCAGCGGCGGCCGGCACGGCAGTGGCGCAGGCCCGCCCGCAGCGCCAGCGTCCCGGCCGCACCCCTGCCGCGCTGGCCTGCCCTGCCTGCGGACACCAGCCCGCCAGCAGGCCCGAAGCGCTCCGGCAACGCGAGGATCTCTCGATCGTCTGGCTCCACCAAGACAGCCCATCCGGGCCGATCAGCCAGCACCGGCACTGCGCGAGCTGCCAGCCCCACATCGAATGCGGCACCGTTGAATGCGCGCACTGCGGCGACGGCCCTATCCTCACCGGCGCCCTGGTCGGTCAGCTCCGCAACCCCGATCCGGACCAGCCCACGGCGCTCCGCGCCTGGTTCACCAGGCACGGATGGCAACTCGAACCCGAACCGCTATGTCCCGCCCACAGCAATAGCATCAAGGACTGACTCAGGATCCTGCACCAATCCTCGTCACAGGCCCAGTAGCACGTGCCGCCGGTACTGGCCCGGCGGCGCCTTCCTGCGATAGCGGCCATGCGCAGATCATGGCCGGCCCGTATGCATACCCGGCGGATTTCCTGGCCAGACGGCGTGTCGCCGGTCAGCAAGACAGCCATTCGGGGTGCCGTTAACACTGCTGTCACCGGCCGCCAAAAAGTTGATCATGGCTGATCGGCTGGGGTTGCACGGGGTCGACCGGAATACGGCAGAAACGGGCCACGGCTGGCTGACCAGGCAACTCGGCCTCTCGTTATGCGGCCGTGATCCTAATCGTTGTTTTTGCGCTGGATGGTGCCGCGAGCCCACGTGGCGGGCTTGGGAGACCGCGGCCACTAGTGTCTGCGCACCTCGGGGGCAGACCAAGTAAGCCGGAAAGCGGCAACGGGCTGGTCAGCGCCAGGCTAGTCGCCGAACACGCGCTCGATGACTTCGGCGTTCTCGGCTGACCCGGATCGGAAGTACCGGGCCGCAGTGTCGATGGAGGCGTGCCCGAGCAAAGCCTGGATCTGGGCGGGGTCGGCCCCGCCTTGGCGGAGCCGGGTGGCAAAAGTGTGTCGGCAGCGGTGTGGGCGTAGGCCCGGGATGCCGGCGCCGGCGCCGGTGGCGAGCACGACCTGGGTGATGCCGGAGATGGTGAGCGGTCCGCGCTGCCCCGTCCAGGCCGGGCCGGGGTGGCGTCCGCGCACGTCCAGCCAGGCCGAGACCAGCTCCCGGGCGCGCCTGGACAGCGGGACGGAGCGGACCTCGTCGCCCTTGCCGTGCAGGCGGACTTCGCCGGTGCGGGCGGTGATCGCGAAGTCCTCGGCATCCAGCCGGGCGCACTCCTCGACTCGCGCGCCGGCGTCCAGCAGCACGGCGATGATGGCGGAATCACGGGGGCCACGGCGTGCGGCGGCGCGGCGGAGCGCGGCCTCCTGCTGGCGGGTGAGCGCGCCGGGCTCGCCGGGCCTGGGGATGCGGACCCGCTTCACGGCAATGCGGAGGCCGGCCTGCTCGTACATCAGCGTGACGGCGGCCAGCGCCTGGTTGACCGTCGACGCGCCGGCCCGGGCGGCGAGCATGTCCCGCTTCCAGGCGGTGACGGCGCCCTCGGCGCCGACTAGGTCCGCGAACGCGTCGTCGTGGGCGCTGGCGTTCGCGGCCAGCCAGCCGACGTACGCGGCGGCCTGCCGCTTGTAGGCCCGGACGGTGCGGGCCGCCAGCTTGCACCGGTCAAGGTGGCGGCCAAGCGCGGCGAGGGAATCGGCGGCGGCCGCCGCCGAGTCATCGGCGGCCCGCAGCGGGACGACGGGCGCGGTCACTGCGGAACGGCCTGCCGGGCGTCGCGGGTCTCCTTCAGCAGTTGCGCGACCTGGCCGGCCCGGTCGCTGACGCCAGGCGAGATCAGGCGGGCGACCGCGGCCAGCCCGGCCATGTTCCGGTCGGTGGCGTCAACCGGGATGTAGTCCATCCCGACCTGGAGGAAGACGGTGACATCCTCGGCCCGCAGGGGCTGCCACGCGCCGCCCTCGAAGCGCTCGGCCCAGTTCATGCCGAGGGTAACGGGGAGGC
This sequence comes from uncultured Actinomycetes bacterium, assembly GCA_963824545.1. GTDB lineage: Bacteria > Actinomycetota > Actinomycetes > Streptosporangiales > Streptosporangiaceae > Bog-532. Next base: position 126,009 of record CAWGPP010000026.1, read on the forward strand.
TGTCCACCACGACGCTGCCGCCGATGGCGCTGGCCCCGTGGAAGATCACGGCACCGGAAGGGCCGGCGTGGGAACCGCCGTGCTTCCCCTGGCACCAGGGCGGGCAGGGTTCCGGGCCGGGAATCCCGAACTCGGCGTAGGTGGTGGCGTCGTCCACGGCCGCGCTCCTTGTTATCCGCTGAGTTTCCGCCCCGGTTGCGGAGTGCCGTGAGCGTCGTTATCCGCTGAGATCCTAGCCTGACTCAGCGGATAATGACAGTTATCCGCTGAGCACCAGGGAGGCCAGTACCGTCCTGGAGCGGCGGCCCGGGCACTCCGGGCGAGGACCGCGCCCCGGGACGATCAAGGCTGGCGAGTGCCGCCGGGCGGGTCAAGCGCCCGGCCGGTCCTCAGCCAGCGGTTGAACCGGCGCTGACGGTGCCGGGCGGCGGCTCCTGCCCACAGCCGCCAGCCGACTTCCTCCTGCACCCACCAGCGGACGGCTGCGACCAAGATGACCAAGATGGCCGGGACTGCTGCAGCGGCTCCCAGCCATGGCAGGCCGACCGCGACGCCAGCAGCGGCGGCTGCGGCGGCGAGCAGGGCTCCCGCTGTGACCTGGACGGCGCGGCGCTGCGGCGGTTCAGGGGCACGCCTGTAGTAGGAATACTTAACGGCGCGCTCGGACACAGACGAGCGGACTTTCGTGGTGCCCCTGCTGATGTGAACGCCGGCGGTGGAGGCCGCGCAGTCAAGGTACGTGCCGATCTCGGCAAGGCTCCAGCCCTGGACCTGGCCCAGGTAGGTCGCGATTCTCTGGTGGTCAGGTAGCCCGGCGATCGCATGCATGACCTCGCGGGCCGCCCGGATGTCCTCGGCGTCTGCCGGCGGAGCTGCGAGGGTTGCCCATGCGGTCGCGCCGTCGTGAACGTGGTCAGCGGGATCGCCGGGCGCGATCCGGCGCTGGGCTGCTGCCGCCTTGCTGACCTGGTGGCGGGCCACGGTGAACAGCCACGCGGCGGGGTTGCGGATCGGCTGGCCGGAGCCGCTCAGCAGGACCACGAACGTGTCGTGGACAACGCCGTCGGTGTCCACCAGCGACTCGGGGAGTCCCCGGTCGGCGGCCAGGCGGCGGACGAACCGCCGCAGCGGGTCGGCGTAGGCCTCGTAGAGGTCCCTGAACCCGAGCGGGCCGAACCGGTACCCGCCGCCGCATGCCTGGCAGCTGCGCGCTCCCGACTGGACGGCCCCGCAGTCCACGCACCACTTCATGCGCCAGAAGGCCTCCCGCGGAGACGCTGGCAGCGAGCCTGGCCCGGCAGGGCCGGGAAGCCCGCTCACTTTCGGCCCCGCTCGGCGGCCTGCCCGGCCCGTACCTGCCAGGTGCCGGCGCGGCCCTGCTCGCGGACCTCGGTGCCGGGAGGAAGGCACGCCGCGCCATGCACCAGGTCCCGGCGGGCCCGCAGGACAATCCGCTGCGCCAGGGCGTCGAGCACCCGTGAGGCACCGCCCGCGCACGAGATGACCACCGTGATCAGTACCGGATCCGCCACCGCTTACTCCTTGGAGTCTTCGCGGCCGCCGCCTGCGGTGACCGCCCTTACCGTGATGAGGCGATTGGTGCCCGGGGTCTTTACCATCCGGGCATAATGTTTTCCGCTGCCGCGCGGGCGGCCCCCGGCGATCCGGTGTGCCAGGTGTCACCAGTCTTACTGTTGCGCAGAGGCCGCCAGGTCCAGCCTGGCTGAATGCTCACGCGGCCAGGCTGAGGGCGGTGAAGTCGACTTCCCTAAGGACCGGGTTGAATGCCTCGGGCTGGCGGGTGAGGTCGTCGGTGGCGTAGGCGCCGAACCGGCTGATGTGGCCTGGAACTCCTATAGCTACGGCCAAGGGCAAAGTAGCGTTGAGGCATCTATCGGATTCGGTACGTAGCGGTTACAAGTGAGGCATACCGACGGTGTAGATAGCCCCTGTTCCTGATCGTGGTGGCGATCGTCTTTCCGTGATCGCTAACGAGGGGGGCAACGGGGTGCAAGCTGAGTGGGAGCCGGATGAGCTGATCGACGCATGGACGCTGACCGGGAACGACTGGGACCTGATCGCGAACAAGGCGGGCGTGACCCGGCTCGGCTTCGCGGTGATGCTGAAGTTCTACGAGATCGAGGGCCGCTTCCCGGCCTATCCCCAAGAGGTCCCGCCCGCCGCGGTCAGCTATCTCGGGTCACTCGTGAAGGTCGATCCGGCGCTGTTCGCCAAGTACACCTGGACGGCCCGGTCGATCAAGTACCACAGGTCCCAGATCCGCAAGGTGTACGGGACGCGGCCTCCGACCGAGGATGACGAGGACCGCTGGGCGCAGTGGCTGGCCGCGGAGTTGTGCCCGGCCGAGACGAACCAGGACCGGCTGGCGGCCGCGCTGAGGCGGCGCTGCAGGAGCGAGAAGGTGGAGCCGCCGAGGACAGGCCAGGTCGAGCACGTAGTCGCCTCGGCGTGCCGCCGGTTCGACGATGACTTCGCCGGGACGGCCGCCGGACGTCTCGGGCCCGTGGTGTGCGGCCGACTGGAGGACCTGCTGTCACGGCCGAACGTGCTGGCGGAGCTGAAGTCCGACCCGGGGCCGCTGGGGCTGGACACGCTGCTGGCGGAGATCGGCAAGCTGTCGATGGTGCGGGCGCTCGGGCTGACCGAGGCGGTGTTCGGCGACGCCTCGGACCGGATCGTGGCGGCCTGGCGGGCGCGGGCAGCCCGCATGTACCCCTCGGACTTCGCCGACTGCCCGGAGCCGGTGCGGTACACGCTGCTGGCGGCGCTGTGCTGGACCCGGCAGGCCGAGCTCGTCGACGGCCTGGTGGAGCTGCTGATCGGGCTGATCCACCGGATCAACGCACGCGCCGAGCGGCGGGTGGAGAAGGAGCTGATCGGCGAGCTGGCGAACGTGCCGGGCAAGCGCGGCATCTTCACCAGGATGGTCGACGCCGCCCTGGAGCGTCCCGACGACACGGTGCGGGAAGCCCTGTACCCTGTGGTGCCGGGCGGGGTGAAGACGCTGAGCGCGCTGGCCAGGGAACTGAAGGCCACCGAGCGGGCGGTGGCCGAGCGGGTCCGCTACCAGCTCCGCGGCTCCTACTCGCACTACTACCGGCGGATGCTCGCCCCGCTGCTGGCCGCGCTGGAGTTCCGCTGCAACAACAGCGCCTACCGGCCGGTCATGGACGCCATCGACCTGCTCGCCCGCTACACGGGCACCGACAGCGACCAGAAGCTCTACGCGGCCGGGGAGAAGGTGCCGGTCGACGGGGTGGTGCCGAAGGCGTGGCTGGACGGCGTCGTCGACGACGACGGCCGGGTGGAGCGCATCCCCTTCGAGCTGTGCGTGCTGATCGCCCTGCGGGACGCGCTGCGCCGCCGCGAGGTCTACGTCCAGGGCGCCGGGCGCTGGAAGGACCCAGACGAGGACCTGCCGGGCGACTTCGAGGACAACCGCGACGTCCACTACGCAGAGCTGGCCAAGCCCCTGGACGACGCCGAGTTCATCGGCGGCCTGCGGAAGCGGCTGGGGGAAGGACTGACCCGGCTCGACACCGCCCTGGCCAGGGGCACCAGCGGCGGGGTGCGGATCATTACCCGGCAGGGCAGCCCTGGGCGAGCGTCCCGAAGCTCGACAAGCTCCCCGAGCCCAGGAACCTGGGCGCGCTCAAGGCCGAGGTCGAGCGCCGGTGGGGCACGATCGACCTGCTCGACATCCTGAAGGACACCGCGTTCATCACCGACTTCACCGGCTCGTTCGCCTCCGTCGCCAGCCGCGAGGTGCTCGACCGCGCGACCCTGAGCCGGCGGCTGCTGCTGGTGCTGTTCGCGCTGGGCACGAACATGGGCATCCGGCAGATGGCTGTCACCGGCGAGCACGGCGTGGGCGAGGCCGAGCTCCGGCACGTCCGCGCCACCTACGTCACCCGCGAGAACCTACGGCGGGCAATCACCACCGTCGTCAACGCGACCCTCGAGGCGCGCGACCCGGAATGGTGGGGCGCGGCGACCAGCACCGCGTCGGACTCCAAGCGGTTCGCCTCCTGGGACTCCAACCTGATGACCGAGTTCCACGCCCGCTACGGCGGCTACGGCGTGATGATCTACTGGCACGTTGAGCGGGGCCGCCTGTGCGTCTACTCCCAGCTCAAGTCCTGCTCGTCCTCCGAGGTCGCGGCGATGATCGAGGGCCTGCTGCGGCACGGCACCGACCAGCCGGCAGTACTCGCCCTGCCTGGGCATCCACTGCTCAGGCGTGTAGAGGTAGGTTGACGGGTCGGCGTAGCGGCGTGACCCGGGCACGAAGATGTCGCCCGACCGCAGCCCGTCCCGCAGCCCCAGGATGACGCACAGCTCCCAGTAATGCCGGAAGGCGGTGTCGTCACCGGCCTTGCGCGCCTTCTCCAGGTAATCGGCGTACCTGGCCGGCATGAACGAGGCGGGCGCGCCGGCGGGGACCTTCCGGCCTCCGGTGGCATTCAGGTTCTTCAAGATGGCCACCGCCGCCATCAGGTCCGCCGTGCCCGGCCCGCCGGTGAAGTCGACCGCCGCCAGCACCCCAGGGGTGAACTGCCGCAGGTAGGAGTAGGAGGAGTCCATCGCCGACAGCCGGCCGTGGTCCCTGGCCAGCGGCTTCCAGGCACCCGCGACCACGTCCCGCAGGACGCTCATCCCGATCCGCTCCCGCAAGAGGCCGCCCACCTGCTCATCCGGGACCGACGGGTCCGCCAGCACCGGCAGGATCACGTCCATCAGCAACTGCCGGGACTCGCCCTTCTTGGCCCGCTCGACCAGGTCCTCGTCGGTCCTGGTCCTGGCCCGCGACTCCCGCGCCGACACCGCCTGGTCGAACAGCGCGATGACCTCGTCGAGCTGGTCGGCCGCCGACTGCGCTAGCAGGGCCAGCAGGATCGGGTACCGGCGCTCCTCCCGCCGCATCAGCGCCTGCACCGTGGACCGCCGGCCCACCGTCGCCAGGAACCGGCGCCGCTCAGCCGGCAGCACCGACAGGTCCAGCGTGTGAGCGTCCAGGTTCCGCAGATAGATCAGCTTGCCGACCGAGGTCAGCACCGCGCTCGCGGTCGCCTCGACTGCCGGCTTAGTCAGCCACGCCAGCCTCGTCATTCCCAGCCCGGCATCGTTCACCAGCAGCCGGTCAAGATCGGAGCAGCGCCGCCCGGTCAGCAGATGGCCCACCAGCTCCGACGTCAGCGCCGTCGCGCCCGTCCGGGCCGAGAGGATCATCCTCTCCAGGACCGACACGCCCGGCCGGATCGTCTTGGTCGACATCAGGAACTCGGTCGCCAGGTTGAACAGTAGCGTCGGCGAGTCATGCTCCATCGCCCGGTCCAGAAGAAACTGCTCCAGCTCCTTCATCTCCCCGCCGCCGGCAGGCGCGCTCTTCCAGCCCAGGTACTTCGCCACCAGCAGCAGGTGATCGCTGCGGGTATGCGAACGGCGCCCGTATCCCTCGAGCGCCTCCAGGTCCAGGCCCAGCCGCTCAGCGAGCCGCGCCACCGCCACCGGCGGCGCCGAGCCCACCTCATCCGGCACGAACCCCAGCCACGGCAGCGTGCAGAGCTGAACGGCAAGGCCCAGCCGGTCAGCCGGGCCACGGCCACGACCAGGATCTACGAAGGCCACGTCCGCCTGCGTCAGCGTGAAGTACCGGATCAGGTCGTCCCTGCCGATGTCGGGAAACGAGCGCAGCTGGTCCAGCTGCTCCTCGGAGAACATCCGTGCCGCCACCTGGACCACCCCCCCACGCACGGGCAAAAACCGTACGAACCGTAGTGGCAGCGATCAGCCCCAGTCCGCCGAACGCACATAACCGCTGGTCAGGGATATCCGACCAGAATTTCCCGCTCGTTACTCGGACCCCGTAGAGGCGGACGGTGTCGAGGCGGGCGTGGCCGAGCATGTCGGCGACGGCGACCAGGTCGGTGCCGCCGCGGATGAGGGTGGTGGCGAAGGTTATCTGTACTTGATCTTAAAAATGGGGGCAGACCAAGTACGGCGGAAAGCGGCAGTGGGCTGTTCGGGATCGCGGCACCATCCAGCGCAAAAACAACGATTAGGATCACGGCCAGGTAACGGACCTGTCCGCGGCGGCGTCGCAGCAGCCGAACGTGCGCCGAGGTAATTCAAACGAGGTAATTCAAAGTGGTTTGAATTACACCCGAGTGCCCGCCCCGGCCGGGGCCTCTCCCCCTGCGGGGTTAGGCTGCGCGGAGCCGGCGATCGGGGGGTGGCGGGGGCGAGGCCGGGCCGGGGGGTGCGGGTGCGGCTGGCCGGTCGTCATCGTGGCGTGGGCCGGTGCCTGAGCACTGCCTGGCGCAGCGTTTCGGCTTCGGCGTGCGCGGAGATGAGGTCGGCGGGCTGCGGGATTTCCCGTTCGGCGTCGGCGATGATGATGTGTGCCTGGTCCTGGATCGCCGTGCAGAGTTCGGGGTCGTTGCCGGCCACGTCGGCGCAGGCTTCGAGCAGCCGGAGCAGCGCGTCGGCCACGGTGGGCTCGTGGGCGCCGTAGCGGCGGATGAGGCCGCACATCACGGCGAGGTATTCGGGGAATCGCCGCCCGGGCACGATGACCGCCGCGCCGCCGGGGTGGCGGGCAACGTGGTTTCCCAGCGGCCGCCGGGCGAGCGCGCAGAAGATCACCGACAGGTGATCGACGGCCTGGACGGCGGTGTAGGGGTCGTTGACCGCCGGGGACAGTGCCTTGCATGCCGTGTCGACCAGTTGCCGGATCCCGAACGCGACGTCTTGCTGCAGGGTCCGCTCGAACCCGATCCGGACTCCGGCCTCCAGGACCCGCGTGAACAGCTGCCGGTCCGGTGCCGGGTCGCCGGGGGAAGCGGGCCAGATCCACGCGAGCGTGGTCCCGGCGACCACGTGCTCGCCGACCCTGGGCCGTAGCCGCAGGCAGGCCCCGTGCCTGGCCGCGTGCGCCAGCAGCGCGCGGCAGTGCACCGCCTGCACGTAGCCGGAGCGGCGGGAGGTGATCGCCGTGGCCCCGGCCGGGACCTCAGGCGCGTTCTCGCTGCCGGGGAGCAGCCCGTGCCGGATCACCGTGACGGTGTTGCGCTGCACCCCGTGCATGATCGCATCGACCTGGATGGAGTGCACGAGGTGGTCGGCGAAGAACACCAGCAGGCCCAGGCTGATGAAGACCAGCACGATCGAGCCGCTCACCGCGAGCCGGGGGAAACTGGTGGTGCGGTTGCCGCCGGACACGCCGACCGTGTACAACCCGGCCATGCTGTAGGCGAAGGTCGCGACGAAGGCGCTCAGGACGACCTGGGTCGGCCGGTCCCGCAGGAAGTTGCGCAGCAGCCGGGGCGAGAACTGGGTGGACGACAGCTGCAGGGCCACCACCGTCAGGCCCAGCATCAGCGCGATGACCGTCACCATCGTGCCGGCGATGCCGATCAGCAGGTTGCGGGCATCATCGGGAGTCCCCTGGAACGCCAGCGGCGCGTGCACCCCGACGCTGACGACGGACAACAGCGACCCGGCGGCCAGGGCGGCCGCCACGGACAGCGTGGGCAGCACCCACAGCGACCCCCGCACATACTCCGGCAACGTGTCACGGCGGATCATGCCAGCCTCCTCATCTCCCGAGCCCGGCTTCCAAGGGCCGGCCAGTGACCGTTGCCGGGCCCATGTGGGGTGCGGCCAAGATAAGGGCAAAACCCGCCATGAGCTGATCTTGAAGGGCTAGAACCTCGCGGTTTGCTGACCGCCGTGACGTGGCCTGCCGGGTCGCCGCCGGTGGTCGCCGGACCTGAACTGATCCGCCGCTACCGGGTCAGCGGGCGCGGCGGCGGGCGAGCGGGTCGTTGTCCGCGGTGATGCTGGCGGAGGTCTCCTCGCCGAGCCGGACGTAGTGCCCGAGGGTGGCGAGGTGCTTGTGGCGGCTCTTGGCCTGGAGTTCGGGGGCGGACCTGCCGCTGGCGGCCAGGTGCCGTTGTTACCGGTACCCCACGATGCGCCGTCCGGGGAGAACGCCACGGCCCCTTCGCCGATGTTGTTGCCGGTGATGGTGGTGATGCGGTCGGCCGCGCCGTGGCCGGTCCCGTTCCACAAGCTCACCACCGTGTTACCCGCGATGGTGGTCAGCGTGCGCCCATCGGCGGAGAACGCGAGCGCGACGTCAGCGCCAGTCCCCGGCCCGGGAGATTGCGACGGCGGAACGGTGAAGCGCAGCGTGGCGATGATGACCGGCGCAGCGGGGTCGGCGAGCTTGCCGGGCTGTGTCGCAGGTACTGCTTACGCGGTCGCGCCGACCAGCCACTTGGGCGGTGGCAGTCTTCGACGACGCGGCGCTGGCCGGCTGTTCTGCCCGGAAAGCTGGGATGACCGGGCGCTGGATGACCCGGTGGCCGCGGCCCGCGCGCGGCGGCGCCGCGCGCGGGCCGGGATCCCCGATGAGGTGCGCCACCGGGAGAAGTGGCGGCTGGCGCTGGACATGATCGCCGAGATGACCGGGCCGGGCGGGTGGGGCGTGCTGGACCTGGCCGGCGCGGCCGCCAGCGCCCGGCCGGTCGTGGCCGCTGACATCGCCTACGGTGATAACGCCCTGTTCCGCCAGCAGCTGACCGACGCCGGCTGGCAGTACGCGGTCGCGGTCAAGGGCTCGGTCAGCGCGTACGACGGCGATGCCGTCCCGCAGGAGCGGCCCTACGGCGGGCTCGGCCAGCCGCCCAGGCCCGCCTATCCCGGGCCGCCGGTGACCGTGCGCCAGCTCGCGATCGCCGCCGCTGCCCAGGTCCGGCCGGTGACCTGGCGGCACGGCACCAAGATCAGCACCGGCAACCCGGACGCCGCCATGACCGGCTGCTTCCTGGCCATCCGCGTCCGCCCGGCAGGCAAGCCCATCCCCCGCGCCGCCGACCGCAGCCTGCCGGCCTGCTGGCTGCTGGCCGAATGGCCCCCCGAAGCGGACGAGCCGGCCGGCTACTGGCTATCCACCCTCCCGGAGGACACCGCCATCGAAGAACTGGCCCGCCTGGCCAAGATCAGATGGCGGATCGAGCACGACTACCGCGAACTCAAGACCGGCCTCGGCCTTGACCACTTCGAAGGCCGCTCCTACCTGGGCTGGAACCGCCACGTCACCCTCGCCGTCCTCGCCCAGGCCTTCATCACCATGATCCGCACCGACCCAAAAGCCCCTGCGCCGGGATGACCCTCTACCAGGTGATGCGAGAACTCCAGATCGTCCTCGCCCTCATCCTCGGCGCCTGTCCCCTTTGCACCCAGCCCCTGACACTCGACCGGCTCGCCGCTCTGACACCAACCTAACAAAGTACTACTAGGGCACCACCCTGTACGCCGGGATGGCCCTGCGCCGCCTCGCCCCGGGGCGGACCGCTGGGGCCGCGGGTTACGGGAGTCGGCGTGGCGGCGGGGTTTTCGGGCAGAATCTGAGTGTGAGTGCTGGCTCGGTGGCGTTCGGGGCGGGTGTGTCCGCCCGCGAGGCTGAGGTGCTGGCCGCGGTCGGGGAGCACCTGACCAACGCGGAGATCGCCGCCCGGCTGTTCATCTCGGTCCGGACCGTGGAGAGCCACGTGTCCTCGCTGCTGCGCAAGCTTCAGGTGAACGACCGGCGGTCGCTGGCGGTTGCCGCGGCGGCCATGCGCCCCGTGGCGTCTGCTCCGCCCGCGGTGGCGGTGCCGCTGCCCTCGCCGTTGACCTCATTCGTCGGCCGGGTCGCCGAACGGGCCGAGCTGGCCGCGGCGCTCGCCGCGCACCGCCTGGTGACCGTCGTGGGCCCGGGCGGGGTCGGCAAGACGCGGCTGGCGCTCAGCGTGGTCACCGACGTGGCCGGCCGGTACGCCGACGGCGCCTGGTACGTGGATCTGGTGCCGGTCACCGACCCGGCCATGGTCGCCCTGGCGATCGCGGCCGCGCTCGGCCTCGGCGAGCGCCAGGGCCGGTCCAGCGAGGACACCGTGCTCGGCTGGCTGGCGCCGCGGGAGACGCTGCTGGTCCTGGACAACTGCGAGCACCTGCTCGACGGGACGCCGGGTCTGCTCGAGCGGCTGCTGGCGGGCAGCCCGCAGCTGTCGGTGCTGGTCACCAGCCGCGCGCGGCTGCTGGTGCCGTTCGAGTGGGTGTTCCCGGTGCCCGGGCTGTCCATCGAGGGCGGCGACGGCCGCCCGGGTGACGCGGTGGAACTGTTCGGCACGCGCGCGGCAGCGGCCGGGAGCCCGCTCGCGGTGGGCGATACGGCCCGGGTCGCCGCCATCTGCCGCGGCCTGGACGGCATGGCGCTGGCGATCGAGCTGACCGCGGCGCGCGTCCCGTCGCTGGGCCTGGACGGGATCGAGGCCGGGCTGGCCGACCGGATGAACCTGCTGACCGGCGGCCGCCGGGCCGACGACCGGCACCGGTCGCTGCAGTCCGCGCTGGGCTGGAGCTATGCCCTGCTGGGCGAGGCGGACCGGGCGGTGCTGCGCCGGATCTCGGTGTTCGGGGCCCCGTTCACCGCGGCCGCGGCGGAAGTCATGCTGGCCGGCTGGCCGCCGGCAGGCGGCGACGCCGTCCCGGCCGCGCTGGCCCGGCTCGCCGAGCACAGCCTCCTGGTCGCGGTCGCGGACATGTCAGAAACCCGGTACCGCGCGCTGGAGACCATCCGCCAGTACGGGGCCGCCCAGCTGGCCCGGGACGGCGAAGCCGATCAGGCTTCGGCCCGGCACTTGGGCTGGTGCCTGGACGCCGTCGGCAGCCTCCGGCTGGTGCCGCGCGACGACCGGGCCTGGCGATGGGCGTTCGATCAGGTGGCCGACGAGTTGCGCGCCGCGCTGCGCTGGGCGGCGGCTCACGCCGAGCGACGGCCGGAAGCGTACCGGCTGGCGATCGCGCTGGCCGAGCTGTGCTTCGCGCGCGGTTTTCCCGGCGAGTCCCAGCGGCGGTACGAGCAGGCCGCGGGGCTCGCGCCGGATGCCAGCCGCGCGGCCACCGCGCTGCGCTGCGCCGCGGGCGCGGCCAAGTCCCGGCACTTCGGCGACGACGCGCTCCGGCTGCTCCAGGAGGCGGCCGACGCGGCCGTCCGGGCGGGTGAGGCGGCCGGCGCGGCCGCGGACCTGGCCGAGGCGGCCGACATGCTGGGCCGCGCTGTGGGGCTGATGGCCACCGCTCCGCCCGACGGCCTGGCGGACGAGCTGCTCGCCCGCGGGCGGGCGCTGGCCGGCGGGAACGTGGCCGCGCAGGCCCGGCTGCTGACCGCGGAGGCCTACACCGGCGACGACACCGATCCGGTCACCGCCGAGCTCGCCGAGCGGGCCATCACGCTGGCCCGCCGGGCCGGCGACCCGCTCGCGGAGAGCGCGGCGCTGGACGATCTCACCGCGGTCCAGGTGGCCCGCGGCGAGCTCCGCGGCGCGCTGGCCAGCACCCTGCGGCGGCTCGAGATCCTCGGCCCGCTGCCGGTGACGGCCCGGTCCGGACTGGAGCACTCCGACAGCCTCTTCATGGCTACCGAGTGCGCCACCGCCGTTGGCGACCTGCGGGCTGCCCGGCAGCTGGCCGAACGAGTCCGGGACCTGCCGTTCCACCGCGAGGAGGGCCACCTGGCCACGGCCCGGCTGATCGTCGTGGCCACCCTGGCCGGGGACTGGGACGAGGCGCTCGCCCTGGCCGGGCAGTTCCGCGAGGGCTGGGAGCAGGCCGGGCGGCCCCGGGCCGGGAACCTCACCCGCAGCGCCTACGCCGCGGCGACCGTTCACGGCCTGCGCGGGGACGACGACGCCCGGGCGGCCTGGCTGGATATCGTGGACGCGCTGGCCGCCCCGGGCCGGCCGCTCTCCACCATGCACTTCAACGAGTTCTTCGATGCCCTGCTGCTGCTGCACCGGGGCCAGGGCGCGGCGGCGATGAGCCGGCTGCCCGGGCCGCCGGAGCAGTTCCGCGACTGGGCCAGCGGGATGTGGCGGCCGTGGTACGCGGCGCTGTGGGCCGAGGCGGCCGTGGTCACCGGGCACCCGGACGCCGCCGCCCGGATCCGCCGCGCCCGGCTGGCCACGTGGGACAACCCGGTCGCCGCGGCCATCGTGGACCGGGCCGGGGCGCTGGCCTGCGACCGGGCCGACCTGGTCCCGGCGGCCGCGGCCCTGGAGGCCGCCGGGTGCCAGTATCAGTGGGCCCGGACGCTCGTCGCCATCGGCGGGGCCGAACGGGCCCGGGGGGAGGCCGCGCTGGCCGCCATGGGCGCGACCGTCATGGCCTGGCCTCCAGGATGAGGTTGAACGGGGTCTGGGTGGCCGGGCGCACCCGGCTGAAGCCCGCCTCGGCCAGCACGGCGCCCAGCCGGCGCTCGCCCGCCTGCGCGCCGAGCCCGCACCCGACCTCTTGGTCCTGTGACCCCGGCGTGCAGATCACCGTGGACAGCCCGTAGAAGGTCCGTCCGACCGGGTTGAGGTTGTCCTCGAGCGCGTCGCCGGCCATCGGCTCCACCAGCAACAGCGTGCCGTCCGGCGCCAGCGCCTGGCGGACGTGCCGGGCTGCCCCGACCGGGTCGCCCATGTCGTGCAGGCAGTCGAACAGGCACACCAGGTCATAGCCGGCACCGGGGAGTTCCTTGGCGGACGCGACCTCGAACCTGGCCCGCTGGGCCACGCCCGCCTCCGCCGCCGCCTTGCGCGCGGCGGTGATCGAGATCTCGTGGTTGTCGATGCCCAGGAACGTCGACCGCCCGAACGCCTGGGCCATGATGATCGCGGAGGCGCCGAGCCCGCACCCGACGTCGGCCACGCTCGCCCCCGCCTGCAGCTTGTCTACCACCCCGTCCAGGGCGGGCAGCCACTGGCTCACCAGGCTGACGGAGTAGCTGGGACGGAAGAACCGCAGCACGCCGGAGAACAGCCGGTCGTCGTGCTGCCGCCAGCCGACCCCGGCGCCGGTGCGGAACGCGTCCGTGAACAGGCCGTGGTCGGCGTAGCACGAGGCTATGGCCTCGAAGGCGCCCGCGAGGAACACCGGGCTGTCCTCGTCGGCGACCACCATGGCCTGTTCGGCGGGCAGCTCGAAGGTGCCATCGACCGGGTCGTAGACGACGTAGCCGCCGGCCGCCTGGTTGCCGAGCCACTCACGGACGTACCGTTCCGCGGTGCCGGTCCGCGCCGCCAGCGCCGCCGCCGTGACCGGCCCGGCGCCCGCCATCGCCTTGTACAGGCCGAGCCGGTCGCCGATGTGCAACAGCAGCCCCGAGATGGCCGCGCCCATGTCGGTGACCGCTTGCCCGACGAAGGCCTCCAGCCTGGCCTGGTCGATCGGGCTGGTTTCTGTCGCGGTCATGTCCTGTCTCCTTCTCGTCGGCTGCGGATCTGCGCCGGACCCGCACCCGAAGCGTGCGCGCACAGCGAGGCGGCGGGCATCCGTGCCCACCACGGATCGCACCACGGAACCCCGGCAATCCGTGCTTGCCACCGATGCCCTCGCGGCCGCATATGCCGCAGGTTGGACCGGTAACGACGCCGGCGTACCGGCCAGCCCCCAAGGAGCGATTCACGATGACCCATCCCGATATCTTGGCCGCGCTGGCGCGCGAGCGGTCTGGCACCTTCCTGGCCGCGGCGAAGACCGCCCGCCAGGCCAGGCAAGCCCGCAGGTACCGCGAGGCGGACCGCGCATCGGGCACCCGCACCACGCCGTTGCGCCGGCTGCCGCCTTGGCCGCAGCCCGGCCTGAGCCTGCGGCCCGGCCGCTCGCCGTCGCTGGCCGCGGAAGGGACACCGGTCGTGCTGCGCGACGGGTCAACGGTGCTGATCAGGCCGGTCCGCAGCACGGACGCGCCGCTGCTGGCCGACGGCTTCGCCCGGCTGAGCCCGCAGTCCCGCCGGATGCGGTTCCTGGGCACGAAGACCACGCTGTCCGCCGCGGAGCTGCGCTACTTCACCAAGGTCGACCACTACGACCACGAGGCGATCGGCGCGCTGAGCGCCGCCGACGGGCGCGGTGTGGGCATCGCCCGCTATGTCCGGGACGCCGGCGACCCGCAGGCCGCCGAGATCGCCGTCACCATCGCCGACGACTGGCAAGGCCGGAGACTGGGCACCGAGCTGCTGTCCCGGCTGTCCGAGCGGGCCCGGCAGGCCGGCATCCACCGGTTCACCGCACTGGTTGCCGCCGACAACGCCGCGATGGCCGGGCTGCTGCGGAAGCTGGGCGCCTGCCTGGCCGGACGCGGGCCCGGCACGGTGGAATACGAGCTCGCGCTGGTGATCCCGCCGGGAGATCCGGGGTATGACCAGGTGCCTCAGCCAGTGAGCCAGCGATGCTGACTATCACGCAGATCGCGGGCTTTGCCGGCGCGGGGCTGGCCGGAGCAGCCTACGTACCGCAGGTTTCTCACCTGATCAGGGCCCGCTGCTCGGCTGGAATCAGCCGGCTGGCGTTTGGGGTGTGGCTGCTGTCGTCTCTTCTGATCACGGCGCGCGCGGTCGCCATCGGCGCCGGCGTGTTCATCGTGCTCGGCGCGATTCAGATCGTGGCCACGGCACTGATCATGGTGCTTGCGGCCCGGTACAAGGACACGCCCTGCCCCAGCCATCTCCCCGGCCCACCCAGGGCCAAGACAGCCACCGGGACAGGCAGCTCAGGTAACGAACCTGGCTCTTGGCGCCTGGCCGGCCGCCCGGTTGCCGGATCGGCCACGCCCGCCGGGCGCGGCGGGGCACTGCGCGCGGGCATCCCCGTCCGGCGCCCGCATTCCTATGCGGTCACCGAATTTCAAGCCACGCACCTGGAGGGGACGACATGACTGCATCAGCTGGCGCTGCCACCGCGGCGCAGGAGGGGCCGGGCGCCGGCGTGCCCGGTGAAACCGGGGGGGCACAGGCGGTCATCGTTATCGTCAGCGGTGACCCTGGCGCCCGGGAGATCCTGCACCAGGAGCTGTCCAAACGGTATGGGACGGATTATCAGATCTTGGCCTGCGCCCGGCCTGGGGAGCTGGAGTCCTGGATGCGGGATCTGCGGGCCGCTGGCCTGCCGGTGGCGCTGGTCATCGGCGGGGTCGGCGCGGCCGACCCAGATGGCATCGAGGTGCTGGCCGCGGTCCGGGCCATCGACCCGAGGGCGCTGCGGGTGGCTGCGTTTGACTGGGGTGACTGGCAATCGGAGCGGTCGATCTTCGACGCGGTCACCGTGGGCAAGATCGACCACTGGGTGGTGCGTCCGGCGCAGACCCCGGCCGAGGAGTTCCACCGCTTGGTTACCGAGTTCCTGACGGAGTGGGCCACCCAGCGGCCCGGCGGTTTTGAGGCGGTGCAGGTGATCGGCCAGCGGTGGTCGGCGCGGTCGCAGGAGCTGCGGGACCTGTTCGCCCGGCACCGGATCCCGGCCGGTTTTTATGACGCCGCCTCCGGGCAGGGCCAGCAGATACTGCGCGAACTCGGCCTGGAGTCCCCGGAATTGCCGGTTGTCGTGCTCGCGTTCGCCGCCGAGCGGCGAACGCTGGTCAACCCCTCGAACCTCGAGATCGCCGACGCCTTGGGCCTGATGCGGCCGATCTCGCCCGGGGAGATCTTCGATGTGGCGGTGGTCGGCGCCGGCCCGGCCGGGCTGGCGGCCGCGGTCGGCGCGTCCTCGGAAGGCCTTTCGACCATGATGGTTGAGGATGAGGCCGTCGGCGGGCAGGCGGGGACCAGTTCGATGATCCGCAACTACCCCGGCTTCGCCCAGGGCATCAGCGGCGCCACGCTGGCGCAGGAGATGCGGCGGCAGGCCTGGTCGTTCGGCACCACGTTCTTGTACATGCGCCAGGCCCAGAGCCTGTCCAGGGAAGACGGCCGCTACCGGCTCGCGCTGTCGGACGGGAGCGTGCTGGCCGCGCGCACCGTGATCATCGCGACCGGCGTCGCCTACCGGCGGCTGGGCATCCCGGCCCTGGAGGACCTGCAGGGCCGGGGGGTGTACTACGGCGCCGCGGCCAGCGAGGCACCGGCCATGCGCGGCCGGACCGTGTTCGTCGCCGGCGGCGCCAACTCCGCCGGGCAGGCCGCGCTGCACCTGGCCAAATGGGCCGCCCAGGTGACCATCCTGGTCCGCGCGCCCTCGCTGGCCGCCAGCATGTCCGACTACCTCATCCGCCAGATCGCCGCCGCCCCCAACATCGACGTCCGCTACCACGTGCAAGTCGCCGGCGGCACCGGCACCGGCGCCGGCCACCTCCAATCACTGGTACTGGAAGACACCGCGACCGCGGCGCGGCGCACCGTCCCCGCGGACGCCTTGTTCATCCTCATCGGTGCCCAGCCCCGCACCGAATGGCTCGGCGAGACCGTCGCCCGCGACCGGGAGGGGTTCATCCGCACCGGCCCCGACCTGCCCGCCAGCACCCACGCCCGCTGGCCCACCGGCCGCCCGCCGCTGCCGCTGGAGACCAGCCTGCCCGGGGTGTTCGCCGCCGGGGACGTGCGCCGCGGATCAGTCAAACGGGTCGCCGCCGCAGTCGGCGAGGGCGCCGCCACAGTGCCCCTGATTCACCGCTACCTGGCCCGAGCCGCCACGGGCCAGAAAACCCCGCCACGGCCCGCACCCCCGCCGATCCCCGCCAGCACACGACCAGGACCCAGCCGGCGGCCCAGGGACCTTGCCCACGCCCAATAAGCACAACGTGATCGCCACCCGGCAGGTAAGGAGACCCAAAATGCAGCAGGTCATGACAGCCGTCTCCGCGCACAAATCACCGGTTCACCCGCCACCGGCCGCGGCCACCGTCGCCGACGTCACGCGCCCACAGGTGACAACGGTCAACCAGCACGACCACGTGGCCGCCGCCGCGTACCTGATGAAGCACGCAGGCACGACAGCTCTCCTGGTCCTGGATGCGCAGGCCGGTGAGCCGGCCGGCATCATCACCGCGGCAGACGTCGCCCGCGCCATCGCGGACGGCAAAGACGTCAACGACGCCTGGGTCGATGCCCGATGACCACCCACCCGGCCCTCACCACCACAACAAGCATCCGTGACGCGGCCACAATCCTGGCGACCAGGCATTTCCGTCACCTGCCAGTCGCGGGCGACACCGGCCTGCTCGGAGTGGCTGACATCATCGACGTGTGCCAGGCGTTGCTCGGCACCGAAAAGGGATAACCAGAGCCCGTGGCAGATCCGGACGGGCAGCACGGCCAGGCTGGTGCGCACACAACCGCCGTCCTGCCTCAGCCCGGCCGCCGGCCCCTTCCGCGCCCGGAAACATAGAACGACCAGAAGCCGCACTCCCGGCACGCTGACCCCATCCCGCCCGCCTGCCACCAGGCCTGCCCCGGCGCCAGACGGCAGACCCCGCCAGGCCGCATAATGCCCGGTTGCGCGCGCCACACGCGGGCTCCAACGAAATCACCAGCGCCGCTCAGATCGGCAGGGATATCGCACGCGGCGAGCGCCTATTAGTCACTGTCTGTAACCTAACGCCGGTCTCCGACTGACCTACCCTGGCCGACCGGAATCCGCCCCCACCCAAGACCCATGGCGGGTTCTGGGCTTACCTTGGCTGCACCCCTACCAGAACGCCTGCGACATCACCGCCGCGGCCAACGCCCTGGCCGCCGACGGCCACCCGGTCGACCCCGACGACCTGGCCACCATCGCGCCCTACATCACCCACACTATCCGCCGGTTCGGCGACTGGGTCCTCGACCTGTCCCCGCCCGAAGCCGCCCCAGTGACCGCCTTGAACCTGGCCCCGGGCGCACTGTTCCCCGGCGGCAGGTTTGACCCGTATCCCGGGTGACCCCGCAC
>CAWGPP010000027.1:0-150623 GCA_963824545.1 uncultured Actinomycetes bacterium
AAAAAGCCAGTTCCCGGGGCTCTGCGTGGCTGCCGAGTGCCCGGTCCGGTACCTGTGGCCAGCCCGGTCTGCGCTTGAGATCCGGCCCTCCCCGGTAGCCTTTCGTGTCTGGGACATGGCGAGCCATCGAGCCGGATCCGTTTTAAGGGCATGCCGTGCGGGCCTGGCCGCCTGGTCAGGTGGGCCAGCGCCCAGGCGCCGTCCCGGCGGGCCAGCCCCCTGCCCGGTCAGGTTGCGCAGGTTCAGCGCGGCGGTACGGCGCTTGAGCCAGGCGTGGTTTTTCGCGGTGCCGCGGTAGCGAACTCACCCAGCATCCGCCAGGTGGCGACCTGGGCGACGGCGCGTTCCACGTTGAGGTGCAGGCGGGCCATGTAGTCCTTGCGCAGCCCAGTGCCGGCGGCCCAGTCCCGGCGGGCGGCACGCAGCAGGTCATCACGCTGGTGCAGGACGAGCTTGCGGCCGGTCTTGCAGGTGGTGCATTGTGCCCGCAGCGGGCAGCCGCGGCACAGAACGCCGAAGGTAGCGACGCGGGTGCGGCTCAAAGCCGACGGTGTGCCCGGCCGGGCAGGTGACCATGCCGGCCTGCTCGTCCACGGTGAAGTTCGTCGACGGTGAACCCGCCCTCGACAGCGGGGGCGGCAGCGGCCTGGGCTTGATCACCGCCTGGTGCCCGGCCTGCTCTGATCGCATCACGCAGGTCACCGGTGCCGTAGACGGGAGTCGCCGTACCAGGCCAGCGGGTCATCCGCCGCCGCCGTTGTCACCGCCACTGCCGCTGCTGGCGCCGGGGGTTGCGCGGGCACCAGCGGCCAGGAACTCCTCCGCCACCGCCCGGGTCGGAGTTCTCCTGCCCGGCAGCCCGGGTTAACTTCTCATCGGTGATGATCCCGGTCTCGGGGTCGGCGGCCAGGTGCGCCCGGTAGCCGTCCCTGCGGGCCTCGGGCGACTTGCGGGTGTGCCGGGCCTCAGGGTTCCACGGTGGAAATGATCCGGTCTTCGGCGACCTTGCGGGCGATCCGCCACCGCCCGTCCCGGCCATCAGGAGCCTTCCGCGGGCTCGACATCCTGACCGGCGACCAGGGCCAGCAGCGCCAGCGCGCAGGCGGCCCGCTCATCCAGGCGACGGCCTTCCAGCGCAGCCACCAGGGTGTTCGCGTCGTTGACCAGCGCGGACACCAGTGCCTCCTTCGCCCGGGGATCATCCCAGTCGATCTTCGGCTTGCCGGGCTCAGCGTAGTCGTGGCCCGTGCACACCTGCGCGATCTGTGTCCGCCGCGCCGGGCACCTCCCGGGCCACCTTGCGGATGGGCGGAGACCAGCTGGGTGACGGTGTCCTGGGGTGCGCCACCGCATCGGCCAGGATCGTGGAGTCCACCGCCCGCACGCGCCGGCCCCTCAGCACCCCGGTCTCCTCGATCACCTTCCTGGTCACCGCGTCGTTCACCCGGTGCGGCCGCTTCGACTTCGCGATCCGGTTCCGCCAGTACACCAGCGACGACGGGTCGAACCCCGCATCGGCCAGCGACAACCCGGTCGCCACCTTCCACCGCACATCGAACCGGACCGCCTCGGCGGTCTCCCGGTCCGAGAAATCATGCAGCACCTGCAGGGTCAGCACCGCCGCCATCTGAGGATCACCAGCAGCAACAGCAGGCCCACCCCCGGCGCGGCGAACAGGTCCGCGTAATCAGCGTCCGGGAACATCTCGGCCCGGTGCGCGGCCAGGAACGCGAACATGCTGCCCCGCCGGGACCAGGTGCCCGGCCAGCGCCGCAGCGTCCAGTAACTCCCGCCTGCCCGCTCGAAGCCCTGCATGACTGAATCATCCCAGATACTGGAACACCGGCCAAGCACGCCAAATGAGCGGCCCGGGCTTTTCAGCAGGCTCTTATGCCTATGGGCGCCTAGGAGGCCGCTGAATAACCCTGTTTCCGATCATGAAGCAATCCACTGACCTGCGGTTTTGCAAAGTTGATCACGGCAAAATGGGCCTTTTTCAGCAGGCTCCTAGCACGGCATTCCGAAGCACTACCGCTGCAACAGCGAGCCCTCGAGATCGCCGAGGCGACGCTCGGCCCCAACCACCCCAAGACCGCCCTCCGGCTGAACAACCTGGCCGTCACCTACCGCGATCTGGGACGGCTAGATGAGGCACTGCCCCTGCTGCAGCGTGCCCTGCAGATCACCGAGACCGCCCTCGGCCCCAGCCACCCCGACACCGCCATCCAGCTGGACAACCTGGCCGACACCTACCGCAATCTGGGGCAGCCCGACGAGGCGCTGCCGCTACAGCAGCGTGCCCTGCAGATCACCGACGCCACCCTCGGCCCCAGCCACCCCGACACCGCCATCCAGCTGAACAACCTGGCCGTCACCTACCGCGCACTGGGACGGCTAGATGAGGCACTGCCCCTGCTGCAGCGGGCCCTGCAGATCACCGAAACCGCCCTCGGCCCCAGCCACCCCAGCACCGCCATCCGGCTGAACAACCTGGCCGCCACCTACCGCGCACTGGGACGGCTAGATGAGGCACTGCCCCTGCTGCAGCGGGCCCTGCAGATCACCGAAACCGCCCTCGGCCCCAATCACCCCACCACCGCCATCTGGCTGGACAACCTGGCCGTCAGCTACCGCGCGCTGGGGCGGGCCGACGAGGCGGTGCCGCTGGAGGAGCGGGCGCGGCGGATCAGGGAGGGTCGCTCAGCCCCAACGGGCGGGCCGGAGTAAGGGGGGAACCGCCGGCCGTTAATTTCGTTCGGTTTCATCGGCGCCGTGCTCGGGGCGGCCGATCGTGACGTCGACGCCCGGTGAGTAGTGCACCAGCGGCTCGCCTTCCGGGGCGGGCAGGCCGGCCGCGGTCACCAGGTGGTCGTCCAGCACCCGCAGCCGGGCGCGGTGCAGCGGCCAGGGATCGTGGCGGGCGCGCGCGGAGACCGCGCGGCCGCCGGTGACGCTGAACAGCCGCCACCGCGCGGTCAGGAAGTGTTCCTGCGCGGTGACGTCGGCCGGGGCGATCGGCGCGCCCACGGCGATACGGACGCGGCTGGTGGCCGGGCGCGGGCCGGGCCAGCGGCGCCGGGACAGGTAGGCCACCTCGGCGCCGCGCTGGCCGAGCCGCATCGACGCCCAGAAGTACGGCAGCCGGTAGGGCGTCGCCCGCGCAGTGAGGACCGCGCCCAGCCGGGCCGCATCCAGGGAGAAGAACCAGATGCCGGACCATCCCTGATGATCGCGGACGTAGGTGCGCACGTTCGTCTCGCAGAAGTTCGACACCCAGGGCACCCGCTGGCCGCCGGGGGTGGCCACGCGCATGTGGAACGGCACCAGCCCGACCCACGCCGCGCCGTCGTACGTTTCGATGTCGAGCCCGTCCGGCAGCAGGCGCTGCACGTCGGCGGGCTCGAACGGCCAGTGCACGAACGTCAGCCGTTCCCACCGATGCCGCATGACCGGGCGGTCGATGGTGAACGGGCAGGTGCCCAGGGCGTCCGGGGTCTGCGTGGTCATGCGTTCAGTGTGCGGGGTCAGAAGTCCAGCGGGCGCAGCGGGATCACCTCGGTGGTGATGAGGCCGGCCGCGGCGAGCGGGAGCTCGCCGGTGATGCGCTCGGCGGCGGCCTGGCCGGGCAGGTCCAGCACGAGCACGGCGCCCGGCCCGCCGGGGCTCCACGCCTCGGTGAGGATGCCGTCAGCCTGGAGCTTCCGAAGCACGGCACCTTCGTCGGCGACCAGGCGAGTGAAGGCGTCCGTGTCGCCGTCCGGCACCCGGCGGCAGATGACCAGGAACTGCATGGCGATTCTCCCTTCCTTCCCCGGCTGGTCCTTCCCTGGCTGGCGGTCAGGAGGGGGTGCCCGTTTCGCTCCACCGCCGGAACACGCTGATCTGGGCGTCGGGCCAGGCCCCGTCGCAGGGCATCGTGCCGTTGCCGAGCCGGTCCAGGATGCCGGCGGCGTGCGCCCGCACGTCGTCATGGGACCACAGGTCAAAGGCGAACTGCATCGACTGCCGGTCTTTCGCCCGGAACATCGGCTTGATGTGCGCGGCGAAGCTCACCGGTTCGCCCGGCCCGGGCAGGGGCACCGGCTGCTCCTCCGGCCCGGCGGTGGGCTCGGCGGCGGTGGGCTCGGCGGCGGTGGGCTCGGCGGCCGCAGGTGCGCCGGCGGTGTCCGGCGGGCCGGCCGGGGTCCAGTCCCAGCTCGGCACGGTCCCGTCCGGCGCGGCACCCGCGCCCCGGGCCAGCGCGCCCGGGGCGTCCCAGGCGAAGAACGCTTCCAGTGCCCCGCGGAACTCGGCGTCGCCGGGCAGGCCTGCCTCGTCCGCCGCCCGGCCGGCCAGCGTGATCCAGCGGGTGCGCTGCTCCGGGGTGGCCTCCGGCGCCTGCTGGCCGCCCCCGTCCGCGCCGGAACCGTTCCCGGCGGCCTCGTCGGCGGGGCCGCCGAACGCGGCGGCGATCCGCGCCGCCTCCCGCTGCGGGTAGCCGGGCGGGACGTTCGCGAACAGCGGCGCCAGCAGCGTGTCGGCCGGGACGAGCTTCTCGTACAGCAGCCGGGTCATCCGGGTCAGGGCACCCACGCCGCCGGCCCATTCGAACAGGCTCGGCTCGCGGCCCGGCGTGCGCTCGGGATCGGTGAAGCCGATGTACCAGTGCATCCCGCTGCAGAACGGCTTGTTCTGCGAGTGACCGCAGCGGCAGAGCGCGTAGTGCTCCCGGGACGATCCCTCGGCCCGGGCGGCGTCCCCGCCGCCGGCGTCCACCAGAGTGACCCGCCCGGTGACCCGGTAGGGCCCGTCGGCGGTGATCTCGATGGCCGGTTCCCGGCGGCCGTGCCAGTCGGTCAGGTCACGTTCCCCATGGCCGTCGAAGGCCAGGCTCAGCGCACCGGACGGGCAGTCCCGCACGGCGCGGACGATCTCGTCCATCCGGCCCCCGCTCGGCGCCACGAACGGCTCCTGGCCGGCCCGGAACACCGTGTTCAGCCGGTCGGTGCAGAAGCCGGAATGCTGGCAGATGCCGCGGTTGTCGAAGACCGTGACCTGCTCGCCGTCGTAGGTGTCGCGCCGGTCGGGCACCCGCTTCGGGTCCTTGGCGTCGCTGAATCCGTTACCGGCGTGCGAGCCGTCGCAGAACGGCTTACGCACGGAGCCGCCGCAGCGGCAGAGGGCCACCTGGGGCGGCACCGGCAACGGCTGGCCGAGGTGCGTGCGGATGGCCGGGACGTTGGTGACCAGGTAGGGCCCGTTGCGCGCGGCCTTGATGGACGCGGGCAGGCTGGCCTGCAGGTCCCGCAGCGCCGAGGCGCGGCCAGCGGCCGGGGCGGCCGCGCAGGCGAGATCTTGCAGGGCGGCGACAGCTTCGGCCAGCTCAGGGGGCGCGCCGCCAGCCTGGGTCAGCTGGACGTAACGAGTGGTCGCCGCCACCGTCGCGTCCCAGAGCCGGTCGGTGATCGACGGGGCATCAGGGCCGGGTGTGGCCTGTGGTGTGGCCGGGGCTGATGGGGCTGATGGGGCTGATGGGGCTGATGGGGCGGCCAGGGCGTCGGCCAGCGGTCGGAGGACGCTGGCGATCAGGCGCGGGGCGGTCCAGGCCGGCACCGCATCCCCAGGCGCCGGGCCGAGCAGGCGGGTCACGATGGCCAGGGTTCGGTCGAAGATGTCCGCGAGGCCGCGCTCCGCGTCGGTGTCCAGGCGCGCGGCGTGTCTGGTCCGGGAGTAGTCGTCCACGCTGGCCCGCAGCGCCCCGGCATCAGCCAGGGCGCCGGCGTCGACGGCGGCATCGGAGGCGGCGTGCGAGCGGGGATCGGAGGCGGGCAGGTGAACCGAGAGAGCCTGCGCGAGGCCATCCAGGGCCACGCCGATCGGCTGCAACGCCGCCGTGAGCTGACCGGCCGCTCCCGGCTGACCGGCCGCTCCCGGCTGGCCGACCGCTCCCGTCTGGCCAAAACGGGGCTGGCCGTCAGCGGGCACCTCCGCGATGATCGTGCGGCAGAAGTCAGCGGCCACGCCGAGCCGCTCGGTCAGCAGCGCCCAGGCCGCGTGCCGGTGCGGCAGCAGGTAGTCGCTCTCGTAGAACAGCTCGAAGCTCGGGCCGGCGTTGACGCCCGGGTAGCTGGGGCCAGCCGGGAGCGTGGTGATCAGGTCGCCCAGCGGCTTGATGACGCTGAACATCAGCCCCATGGTGGTGTCCGCGAGCGTCTTGAGCTGGGCGTCCGTCTCATCGGTATGCGCGAAGAAACGCTCGAGGATCTGCAGCAGGATCTCGTACGCCACGTTGAACAGGTCCATGATCTTGGCGGTGACCGGGTCGTCGGCCAGCGGGACCTCGACGTCGCGGTCGCACGGCCGGACGTTGACCGGCAGCACCGGGCGGGCCGGCTGCAGGCCGCGGTTGGCCGCGCGGGCCGCCTCGAACTCGTCCAGGATCTCGACGAACGTGCCGAAGTGCGCGTTCTCCCAGTGCCCGCGCGCGCCCTCGCCCTGCTCGAGGATCTCGTCGATGGCCCGTTGCGCCGAGGCCAAGTCGGTCACGGGGATGAGCTGCGGCCAGCCGAAGTACTCCTGGGTGGCCTGGGCCCGCTCCGGCCCGACGAACAGCCAGTCCTCGCCGTACTTCGCGCACAGGCGCGCGAAGCCCGCCTCGATGGACCGGTACATGTGCCCCACCGTGGCGAAGTCCTGGCCGCGCGGCACGATGTCGCTGGCCAGCATGTGCGGCACGGCGCGGCCGAACGCGGCCAGCCCATCGGCGTCGTGCAGGTCCATGCCCTCGGGACGCTCGAGGAACATGAAGTGCCGCAGCGTCTGCTCGCCGAACGGCAGCAGCGCGAGGTGGACGCCGGCCGGGTAGTGGCTGGCCGGATGCGGGAAGTTGGGCCGGACCAGATGCGGGGCGGCGCCGACCGCGGACAGCAGGTTCTGCACCAGGGCCAGGTGCAGCATCTCCTGCGTGGCGACGTGCGAGATGACCGAGCGCCAGCGCCGGGTGGCGGCCAGATCCTCGCCGGTCAGGCCCTCACCCTCGTTCTGCTTGAGCGTGAACGCGGCGAACAGGTACTGGCACATGATGCCGTGCTCCAGCTCCGCGGCCTCGCACAGCATGTAGATCAGCGCCTCGCGGTGCTCGATCACGAACGGCGCCTCCGGCGGGGCCAGGCCGCCGCGGGTCGCGATGACCTGCGCCAGCCGGCCTCTCTCGGTGACTGGCGGCGTCGCGGGTCCGTCGTGGCCGGTCGTCATGCGCTGCCCCCGTCTGTCTGGGTCTGGACTGCTGTCAGTTTCGCTGTCTTACGCCCGGATGTCGCGGTCAGGATGGCCGACTTCGCGTGCGGCTGAATAGCTGGGACGGCGCGGGGCCGGCGGTACGATGTGCGCGCCATGAACGTCGAGTTGCGGCATCTCCGGTACTTCGTCGCCGTGGCGGAGGAAGCGAGCTTCACCTCCGCGGCGCGCCGCGTGCACGTGGCCCAGCAGGTGCTCAGCACGCAGATCCGCCAGCTCGAGGAGTCGCTCGGCGTCCAGCTGCTGGAGCGGACCAGGCGGGGCGTGCTGCTGACCGCGGCCGGCGAAGCCTTCCTGGACAGCGCGCACGAGACGCTGTCGGCGCTGGAACGCGGGGTCACCGCCGCCCGCAACGCCGCGGCCGCGCGGCCCGGTGAGCTGTCGGTCGGGCTGAGCCTGGCCGCCAGCGGGGAGATCCGGACCGCGCTGCTGGCCGCGTTCCGGCGCGCTCATCCGCGGATCACGGTGGAGCTGCGGACGTTCGACCTGACCCAGCCGGCGGCCGGGCTGCTCGACCGCAGCACCGACGTCGCGCTGGTCCGGCCGCCGGTCGCCGCGCCCGGCCTGGCGCTGGAGCCGCTGGCGGACGAGCCGCGGGTGTTCGTGCTGCCGTCGGACCATCCGCTGGCGGCCCGTGGCCAGCTCAGCCTGGCCGACGTAGCCGGGCTGCCGTGGATCGCGGCCGCACCGGCCGTCGACGGCTGCGCCCCGATGGCCTGGCGGGACGCCTGGCTGCTGGTGCCGCGGCCCGGCGGCGACCAGCCGGTCATCGGCGGGGTGGCCCGCACGATCGAGGAGATGCGGGAACTGATCGCGGCCGGGCGGGGCATCGGCCTGTGCCCGGCGTCGGCCGAGCAGTTCAACCCGCGGCCCGGGGTCACGTTCACCGCCAGCAAGGACGCGCCGCCCGCGGCGATCTGCGCCGCGTGGCGCAGCGGCGACGAGCGGCCCGCGGTCCGCGCGTTCGTGCAGACCGTTCGCGCCGTCGCGGCCGGCCCGCCCACCTGACCAACCGGCCCGCGCGCCTGGCGAAGGGGTCACTGGCCCACCGCGCGGACGGCGGCCTCGGCGATACGGCGGTCCTCGGCGCCGGTCATCGCGCCGGCCACGCCGATGGCGCCGGCCACCACGCCGCCGACCAGCACCGGGAGACCGCCGGCGATCAGCGCCAGGCCCGGCCGGGAGCCGAAGGACAGCACGGCCGCGCTGTCCGCCTCGATCGCCGCGTAGAAGTCGTCCGGCGGCATGCCGACCGCGGCGGCCGCGTACGCCTTGCTGACCGCGGTCTGCACGCTGATCAGCGGCGCGCCATCCATCCGGCACATCTCCTTGAGCACGCCGGACTCGTCCACGGCGACCACGGTCACGCTCACCGACAGCACCGCCGCCTCGGCCACCGCCGCGTCCACCATCCGCCGGCTCGCGCCCGCGGACAGCGCCGGGCGCATCACCCAGGTCCCAGAATCCATGGTCATATCGCCACCTCCCGTGCGGCTGCTGCCGGGATCATCTTCGGCGGTTGCGGGGGCAGGAGGCCAACAGTTTCTGCGGATACCGCCACAGCCTGCGGCTGTGGCGGGCCCGCTCCGGCCGGCCGGATACAGGCGCGCGTTCCGGGCACGGATGATAGCGGGATCGGGCATAGTTGCCCGGTGCGGGCAGCGGCCCGCCGGCGGCCCGGCAGCGCTCCGGCCGGGCGGAACAGGAGGGGCAGTGCACGCGGGACGGACGCGGATTCTGCTGGTGTCGGGCAGTACGCGCGGCGGTTCGGCCAACACCGCGGCGTTGCGGACCATGCGGGCGGTCGCGACCCGCCCGGTGACCGCGGTGCTGTACGAGGGCCTGGCCAGCCTGCCCGCGTTCAACCCGGACGACGACCGCGAGCCGCTGCCGCCGACCGCGCGTGAGCTGCGCCAGGAGATCGCGAAGGCGGACGCGGTGGTGTTCTGCACGCCCGAGTACGCGGGCACCCTGCCGGGCAGCTTCAAGAACCTGCTCGACTGGACGGTCGGCGGCGGCGAGATGTACGGCAAGCCGGCCGCATGGATCAACGTGGCCGCCGCCGGCCGGGGCGCGGGCGCGGAGGAATCGCTGGCCAGCGTGCTCGGCTACATCGGGGCGGCCGTCATCGAGAAGGCCTGCCGCCGGATCACTCTGCCGCGCCAGGCGGTGGGGACGGACGGCCTGGTCAGCGACCCCGGTTTCCGCGCCGAGGCGGCGCGGGTCCTTGACGACATTGTGAACGCGGTCAGCTAGCGGGCCCGGCCCCGGCGGCCCAGCGCCCCGGACGGCCCGGCAGGGGACGGGTGACCCGGCAAGCGGACGTGCCCGGCAAGCGGACGGCTCAGGTGGCGGTGGCGGTGGCGGTGGCGGCGAAGGCCTGCATGGACGGGAATTCCGCGCCCGGGGAGACACCGGCCGCGGGCGGCGGGGTCGCGCCCCAGCCGGGCCGGCCGTGCCGGCGGTTGATCCAGACGGTGGGCAGTCCCGCCTGCTGCGCCGGGACATGGTCGTGGAACAGGCTCTGGGCCACGTGCAGCAGCCGGCCCGGCGCGATCCCGAGCCGTCCGGCTTCGGCCAGCAGCGCCGCGAAGTTCCGCGGCGAGGGCTTATAGGAGCCGACGTCCTCAGCGGTAAGGACGCTGGTGAACCTGACGCCGAGGCGGCGGTTGCTGGCCGCGAACGAGTCCCGGTCGACGTTGGACAGGATGATCAGCTGGTAACGCTGTGCCAGCGCGGCCAGCGCAGCGCGGGAGTCACCGAACGGGGGCCAGTCCGGGACCGACCCGGCGAGCCGGGCCGCGTCGGCGCCGGTGACCTCCGCGCCCAGTTCACGGCCGAGGTCGCGGAAACTGCGAGCCAGGATGAGCGGGTACCGGTCACCAGGGTGCTCGGCCTCGGCGCGGGCTTCATGCCCCGAGTAGGCGGCCAGCAGCGCCTCGTCGTCCAGGTCAAGGCCACGGGCCCGGGCCCAGGGGCCAAGCACGGCCGCGATCCCGGACTCCCAGTCAATGAGGGTCCCGTAGCAATCGAAACTGAGCGCGCCAAAGCTGGCCAGTTCCACGGTGGCTCCCATGGTTACGGTGTTACACAGCTACGGTTTCACATGGTTACGGCCGGTCCGGCGGCTTCGGCGCGCGTTCTGGTGACTTGGCGGCGGCCGGTTCGTCGCGGTCGGCGGCCGGGTGCTCGACCAGGGCCAGGATCCGGCTGGCCATAAACCGGGCCGTCCGCACCGGAGTCCCGCTCCGGGTCACCTCGCTCACCTCGACCACCCCCCGCCGGTTGGCGATGTCCACGCGGCGCCCGGCCTTGGTCGCGATCACCTCATAGGTCCGGGCGCCCTCGCCAGCGTCGATCACGATTTCAACCCGGTCACCTTTCACATCGCCTCCCGGGAAGTCACAGCCTGATCTCAGTTGTACAGGAAACCCGGCCGCTTCATGATCCAGGGTGGCCTCGGCCCGCGTTCCATCCGATCATGCTGGAAACCGGTGCGCGCGGTTACGGATCGCGTACGGAGATCTGGGGGATCATGCTGACCGATTTCTACATTTCCTTCTCCGCCATCTGCTTCACCCTCCTCGGCCTATGGCTGGTGGTCGTGCAGCAGCGCTACCGGGAGTGGGCGGGAGATTCGGCCTTGATTCGCCGCTCATACGGCGTCGCCCTGCACTTCTCGCTGCCCGGGATCATGACGTTGCTGGCGCTGATCGATCCACAGAGCCCGGCCCTGTGGCGGACGTCGTACGCGATCGTCGCGCTCGGCGGCTTGCTCGTCGTCGCCACGGTGCGCGGGGCACTCCCCGGCCCGATGGGAAAGGCGGCCTACATCGCCACGATCGTGCTGTATGCCGTGGTCGGCATCGTGGCGATCGTGCCGCATCTGCTCCGGGATATCGGCATCACGGCCGCGCCGGTCCGGGTCGAGGCGGTGCTGCTGAGCGTGCTGGTGTTCCTGGGTGTGAACGTCGCGTGGCTGCTGTTGTTCGAGGCGGCCACGGAGGACACGCCGGACACGCCGGAGGCCGCCACCCGGTGAGCGGCCCGGCCCGGGACGGTGTGACGGCCGTCCCGGGCCGGCCTCGTCAGGCCTGTCAGCCCCGTCAGGCCAGAGCCGGGAGCCTGTTCAGCGAGGCGTCGATCCGGTCCTGCGGGAGGTCGAAGTCCTCCATCTCCCCGGACAGGTAACGGTGGTAGGCGGACATGTCGAAGAAGCCATGCCCGCACAGGGCGGTGAGGATGACCTTCTCCTCGCCGGTCTCGGCGCAGCGGTTGGCTTCCTCGATGACCTCGGCGAGCGCGTGCGACGGCTCCGGGGCGGGCACGATGCCCTCGGTCCGGGCGAAGGTGACGCCGGCGGCGAAGCACTCCCGCTGCGGCTTGGTCACGGCTTCGAACAGCCCGAGTTCGTAGGCGTGCGAAAGCAGCGGCGACATGCCGTGGTAGCGCAGCCCGCCCGCGTGAATCGGGTCGGGAACGAAGTCGTGCCCGAGGGTGTGCATCTTGAGCAGGGGCGTGAACCCGGCCGTGTCGCCGAAGTCATAGGCGTAACGTCCCCGGGTGAACGACGGGCAGGCGGTGGGCTCGACGGCCCGGATGACCGGATCGATCCGCCCCGCGAGCTTCTCCCGCAGGAACGGGAAGAACAGGCCCGCGAAGTTCGACCCGCCGCCCGTGCACCCCACGATCAGGTCGGGAGCGGTCTCGCCGGCCGCCTCGAACTGCTTGAGGGCTTCCTCGCCGATGACGGTCTGGTGCAGCAGGACGTGGTTGAGCACGCTGCCGAGCGCGTAACGGGTGTCGCTGCTCCCCCCGGCGACCTCTACCGCCTCACTGATGGCGATGCCGAGGCTGCCGGGTGAGTCCGGGTCGTCGGCCAGCACCTTGGCGCCGGAGGTCGTCTCCCGCGACGGGCTGGCGTGCACCGTGGCGCCCCAGGTCTCCATGAGCGTGCGCCGGTACGGCTTCTGGTCGTACGAGGCGCGCACCATCCAGACCTCGCAGTCCAGGCCGAACTGCGCGCACGAGAAGGCCAGCGCGCTCCCCCACTGCCCGGCGCCGGTCTCGGTGGTGATCCGGCGGGTGCCTTCGGCCGCGTTGTAGTACGCCTGCGGGACGGCGGTGTTCGGCTTGTGGGAGCCGGCCGGGGACACGCCCTCGTACTTGTAGTAGATGCGGGCCGGGGTGTTCAGCGCCTTCTCCAGCCGCCGCGCCCGGTACAGCGGCGTCGGCCGCCACAGCCGGTACACGTCCAGCACCTCGTCGGGGATCGGCACGTAGGAGTCGGCCGTCACCTCCTGGGCGATGAGCGCCATGGGAAACAACGGGGCCAGATCTTCCGGGCCGACCGGCTGAAGCGTGCCCGGGTGCAGCGGAGGGGGCGGCGGCGAGGGGAGATCGGGGATCACGTTGTACCACTGCCGGGGAATCTCCGACTCATCGAGCGTGATCTTGGTGCGGCCGGTCATTGGCCCTCCGCTAGGTGCTGAGATGGGGCGACGGACATCGTTTCACCTGTCATCCGACCAGAGTGCGCCCATGATCGGCAAGCCGGCCGGGATCTGGCCAATCCCTGGGGTCGGGGCCGGGGCGGCGGGGGCAGCGGCTGCGGGTCAGAAGACCCCGGTGCCGGGCGGCACCTCGGAGTCGGGGGCGAGCAGGATGACGTCCCCGGACGTCGCGTCCGGCACACCCAGCACGAGCACCTCGGACACGAAGCTGGCGATCTGCCGGGGCGGGAAGTTGGTGACCGCGACGACCAGCCGCCCGGCCAGTTCCTCCGGCGTATAACGCGCGGTGATCTGGGCGCTGGACCGTTTCTCCCCCAGTTCACCGAAGTCAATGACCAGCTTGTAGGCGGGCTTGCGGGCCTGCGGGAACTCCTCGGCCCGCAAGATCCTGCCGACCCGGATGTCGGTACGGAAGAACTCGTCCGGGGTCACCTGAGGCGGCTCGCCGCTCATCCGAAGCCCCAGGTGAGCAGGTTCCCGGCGTCGCTGAAACTGACGGCGCGGACCGAGGGCGAACTGTCCAGGACGACGCCGATGAGCGCCGCCGGGCCGCGCTGCGCCTCAAAGAGCAGGCAATAACCGGCCGCCAGCGTCGAGCCCGTCTTGATCCCGATCGTCCCGGGGTACGCGCCCAGCAGCAGGTTGGTGTTATGCCAGAGGTACGCATGGTGTTCCGGGCCCGCGCCGAGAGAGTAGCGGCGCTGGCTGACAATGGCACGGAGCGCCGGGTACGCCATGGCGGCGCGGCCGATGGCGAGCAGGTCGCCGGGGGTCGAGTAGGTGGAGTACTCGGTGGGCAGCGGCAGCCCGTCGAAGCTGGAGAAGTGCGTGCGGCCAAGGTGCATGTGCGCGGCGAGCGCGTTCATCTTCGCCACGAACGGCGCCAGCCCGGGACCGTACGCGCTGGCCAGCACGTACGCGGCGTCGCAGCCCGACGGCAGCAGCATGGCCTCAAGCAGCTGCTGCACGGTGAGCCGGTCGCCCGCGTGCAGTCCCGCGCTGCTGGCGTCCCACCGCTGGGTGTACGACACGGCGGCGGCCGGGACGGTGAGCACCTGGCCGAGGTGCCCGGCGCGGAGCACGACGAGCGCCGTCATGACCTTGGTGATGCTCCCGATCGGGCGCTTGGTGTCCAGGCCGCGGCTCCACAGCAGCGCGCCGGTCGCGGCGTTCTCCAGCGCGGCCCCCTTCGCCTGGACGGCGGGCGGCGCGCCGGCGCGGCGGGCCGCGGAGACCGCTGCCGCCGGCGGGCGGTGCGCGGAGACCGCTGCCGCCGGGCGGTACGCGGCGGCGGACGCGGCCAAGGGCCAGGCGGGGACGGCCCCGCCGATCAGGACTCCCGCTGCGGCGGCCCCCAGGGCGAGGCGGCCCGGCACGCGCATAGTGCTCCCCCGTCGGCGCTGTGGTGGTCGTCAGCCTGAACCTGTGATGTTTGTCGAACCTGAACATCGTGGCAGCGGCCAGCGTGATCGGCAACCCGGAACGACGCGGGCGCCCGGCGGGCCGTCGTGCCGCCGGACCGGCGGGCCGTCGTGCCGTTGTGCCGCCGGGCCGTTGTGCCAGCCTGCGGCCGGGGTACTGTCGGCCGTGTGGGCGATGACGGAGTGTACGTTCGCGATACCCGGTATCTGAACGCGCGGATCACGGCCGACGGCCGGGACGGCTGGCCGGTGGAGCCGGGACGGTACCGGCTGGCCGCGGCGCGCGCCTGCCCGTGGGCGAACCGCGTGGTGATCGTGCGGCGGCTGCTGGGCCTGGAGCCGGTGATCTCGCTGGCGCTGGCCGGGCCGGTGCACGACCAGCGCAGCTGGACGTTCGACCTCGATCCGGGCGGCCGGGATCCCGTGCTGGGCATCGAACGGCTCGCCGGGGCCTACGAGAAGGCCGTGCCGGATTACGATCGCGGTGTCACGGTCCCGGCCATCATCGACGTGCCCACCGGCGCGGTGGTGACCAACGATTACCCGCAGATCACGCTGGACCTGGAAACGGAGTGGACGGCGTATCAGCGGGCCGGCGCCCCCGACCTGTACCCGGAGAAGCACCGGGACGAGATCAACGAGGTGGCCGCGCTGGTCTACAAGGACGTGAACAACGGCGTCTACCAGGCCGGCTTCGCACGCTCGCAGCGGGCGTACGAGGCGGCCTACCGGCGGCTGTTCAAGCGGCTGGACTGGCTCAGCGAGCGGCTGGCCGGCCAGCGTCACCTGGTCGGGGACACGATTACCGAGGCCGACATCAGGCTGTTCACCACGCTGGCGCGGTTCGATCCCGTTTACCACGGCCACTTCAAGTGCAACCGGTCCAAGCTCTCTGAGATGCCGGTGCTGTGGGCCTACGCGCGTGACCTGTTCCAGACGCCCGGGTTCGGGGACACGATCAACTTCGTCCAGATCAAGCAGCACTACTACGAGGTGCACCGGACGATCAACCCGACCGGGATCGTCCCGGCCGGCCCGGACCTTTCCAACTGGCTGACCCCGCACGGGCGGGAGGACCTCGGCGGCCGCCCGTTCGGCGACGGCACGCCGCCCCCGCCGCCACCGGAAGCGGAGCGGGTGCCGCCCGGGCACGGAGCCGGGTAGGGCGCGCGTCCCCGAAGGAATACCACGACTTACGGGCAGACTTTCCGGCAGCATTTGCCCAAAACTCTGCCCGTAGACGAGGGGCACTGTGGCGGGGCGGCGCGCGAGGCGGGGTAAACGGCCCGGGCCTGGCGGAGGTCCTCGCCAGGCCCGGGCCCGCTTCAGCAGGCGGGCGTCAGCCGCTCACCTTCTGGATTCCGGAAATCGTGGACTGGGCCTGGCTCAGCGCCGAGTTCACCGACGACGTGCCGGTGATCGCGGACTGGATCGCGGTCCAGACCGCCTGGGACACCTTCGGGTAGTTGGCGCCGTACTCGGTGGTACGGGACCGGGAGGTCTCGGTCTCCTTCGCGAACACCGTGTACTGCGGGCCGCCCTTCAGGTACTGCGCGATGACGGACGGCTTGGTGGGCAGGTAGTACATCAGCGACGTGAAGTGCTGCATGGTCGCCGCGGTCTGCGTGCCGTTGATCCAGTCCCAGGCCAGCGTCTGCTGCTGGGAGCTGCCGGAGTTACCGAGGTTCCAGGTCTCCCCGCCGAGCGGGGTGACCACCGTGCTCCCGGCCGTCTTGGTCGGGATCGGGACGATGCCGTACTGCTGGTTGTACTTCCAGCCGGCTGCGTTCAGGGTGGGGAAGATCCACGGGCCGTCCTCGATCATGGCCGCGGTCTTGTTCACGAGCTGCTCGGTCAGATCCGGGGCCTGGCCCCACTGCAGCACGGACTTGGACGCGGAGCCGTCCTTGACCATGTTGACCCACAGCTGCAGGGAGTTCTGGAACGCCGGGGTGCTGACGTCATCCAGGTTCCCACCCTGGCTCCAGAAGAACGGCTCAAGCTGCCAGGTGGACTGCTCGTCGGCGGTGGCGTCGAAGGCGATGCCGTAGGTGTTGCCCGAGGTGAGCGCCTTCGCGTCGGACTGCAGCTCGGCCCAGGTGGTGGGCGGGGACAGGTGTTTGGCCGCGAGCATGGCCTTGTTGTAGAAGATGCCGACGGTGTTGGTGCCGATCGGGTAACAGTACTGCTTGCCCTGGTAGGTGCACTCGGAGATCGCGCCGGGGACGTACCCGCTGGTCGTGAAGCCGGGCTCGCTGTTGAGCGGCTTGAGCTGGCCGGTGGCCGCGACCTGGGGCACGTTCGGGTTGTCGAGCATGACGACGTTCGGCAGGTCCCCGGCGCTGGCCTCCTGGAGAACCTTGGTGATCAGGTTGGCGAAGGGCACGACCTCACGCTTGACCGTGACTCCGGGGTGGGCCTTCTCGAACTGCTGGTTATACCAGTTCACGGCGGTGTTGCTGCCGCCGGTCGTGAAGTAGTCCAGTTCGGTAATCGTGGTCTTCCCGCCGCTGCTGGAGCCGCCGCTGCCGGAGGAACTACATCCCGCCGCGGCCAGCGCGGCCACCGTCGCGCCGACCGCCATGAGCCGCCAGCTACGGCTGACGCCCCTGCCGGATCTCCCTCCCTGCCGGTACGGCCACTTTGCCGTCTGCATAGTCCCTCCTAGGTTCTGACCCGGCCGGAGGCCCGCCCGGAATCTTTGCTGGTGCGGATGACCGCCGGAGCCCGGCGGCTTAACCCTTGACCGAGCCGACCGTGAGGCCGGCCGCGATGTAACGCTGCGCGGCGATGAGCAGCATGGCCGCGGGCAGGATGCCGATCACGCAGAGCGCCAGGGCCTCGCCGATGTTGGACGTGAACTCTCCGATGTAGGAATAGATGCTGAGCGTGATCGGTTCGAAGCTGCTCCCCGACAGCAGGGTGAGCGCGAAGATGAAGTCGCCCCAGCCATTCAGGAAGGCGAACACGGCGACCGTGATGACGGCGGACCGGCTCATCGGCAGCACGACGCGGACGAACGTCTTCCATTCGGACGCGCCGTCCACCCGGGCCGCCTGCAGCACGTCGTTGGGCAGGCCGAGCATGAACGCGCGTAGCACCAGGATGCTGAACGGCACGCCGTAGCTGGCGTCCGCCAGGATCAGGCCTGGATACGTGTTCAGCAGGTGCAGCTTGTGGTACAGCAGGAACAGCGAGTTCGCGATGACGATGGCGGGCAGGATCTGCGCGATCAGCAGCCCGCCGACGAGCATCGCGGTGACCCGGAACCGGTAGCGGGCCAGCGCGTGCGCGGCGGGCACCGAGATGGCCAGGGTCAGCAGGGCCGTGAACACGCCGATGACCAGCGTGCTGACGATGTGACCGCCCTGGGTCGAGATGACCGCGCTGTAGTTGGCGAAGCTGGGCGTGGGCGGCAGGAAGTTGTAGTGCGTGCCCAGCAGCTGGGCGTTGGTCTCGAACGAGCCGACGATCACCGCGTACAGCGGGAACAGCAGGATCACCAGCGCGATCAGGGCCCCGAATCCCGCCAGCACGGCGGTGAATGGACGCTGCCGGGTCATTACGCCCTCCGCAGGGATTCTCGGTTGAGCCAGATGTACACAGGCGCCGCGAACAGGGCGATGAGGAGCAGAATGGTGTTGATGGCGGCGCCCTGGCCGTAGTTGAACTGCTGGAACGACAGCTGGTAGGCCCAGGGCGCGAGGATCTGCGTGGAGTTGGCCGGCCCGCCCTGGGTGAGCCCGATGACCACGTCGAACACCTTGATCGTGAACACGAAGCCGAGGACGAACACGACCTCGATGACCGGGCGGATGACCGGCAGCGTGACCCGGATCAGCCGCTGCCAGGCGTTGGCCCCGTCGAGCATGGCCGCTTCCTTCAGGTCCGGCGGGACGTCCTGCAGCGCGCTGAAAAGCAGCACGGTGAAGAACGGGACGCCGATCCAGATGTTCGCGATCAGCACGGTCAGGTAGGCCCACCCGGGCGAGGTGAGGAAGCCGATCGGGTGACTGGCAAGGTGCACGTCGGCGAGGATCTGGTTGATCGCGCCGGCCTCGGTCTGGAACAGGAACTTGAAGATGAAGCCGGTGATCAGCAGGGGCAGCAGCCACGGGATGATGACCAGCGAGCGGGCGACCCGGCGGAGCGGGAAGCGCAGGTTGAACAGCAGCGCCAGGCCGAAGCCGAAGACGAACTGGAACAGCAGGGACAGGAAGGTGAAGGTGAACGTGCGGATGATGGCGCTCTGCGTCGCCGTCTGCACCAGGGCGCCCTTGTAGTTGGCGATGCCGGCGAACGGCGCGAACAGGCTGGAGATCGTGGCCGGCGAGGTCTGCTCGAAGCTCAGGATCAGGTTGTAGACGATCGGGATCACGAACGCGAACAGCACGTAGAGGACCGCGGGAATCAGGAACGCCAGCCGGGCCCAGCGGGCCCAGGCCGAGGCCCGGCTGACCTCGGCCACCGCCCGGTCAGGTCGCGGTGAGCGGCGGGCCGGGGCCCGGCGGGCCGGGGCCGCGGTATCGGCCACCGGGCGTCACTCCCCCCAGCTTCGGCGGCTGCAGTCTCGGCGCGCCCAGTCTCGGCCGGCGCGAGATCGGCGGGCGCGAGATCGGCGGGCGCGAGATCGGCCGGCGCGAGATCGGCGGGCGCGAGATCGGCGAAGGCACCGAACGGCTCGACCCCGCCGCCGGCCCGCAGGTAGACCGGGACGAGTTCCAGCGGAGGCCGGCGCGGTCACCCACTGGCCGCCCGCATGCTCGGCGCCGGTCCAGGCGTCCAGCCATGCGGATCCCGCCGGCAGGTAGACCGGGCGCTCCCGGGCGCCCTCGGTGTAGACCGGTGCCACCAGGATGTCGCCGCCGAACAGGAACTGATCCTCCACTTCCCAGCTCACCGGGTCACCCGGGTAGTCCACGAACAGCGGCCGCATCGGCGGCAGGCCGGTGTCGCGGGCCACCCGCATCTGGTCCATCACGTACGGGCGGAGCCGTTCCCGCAGGAACAGCAGGCGGCGGATGATCTCGTACTGCTCATCGCCGAAGCTCCAGATCTCGTTGGCCGCGCCGGTCTGCTCGGCGCCGATCATGGTGCCCGGCTGCCGGATCCCGTGCAGCCGGAACACCGGGCAGAACACGCCGAACTGGAACCAGCGGACGATCAGCTCGCGGAACGCCGGGTCGTTAATGTTGCCGTTCTTGAACCCGCCGATGTCCGTGGTCCACCAGGGGATGCCGGACAGGCCGATGTTGAGGCCGCCGCAGATCTGGCGGCGCAGGTCCTCGAAGGTCGAGTCGATGTCGCCGGACCAGACGAGCGCCCCGTACCGCTGGCTGCCGGCCCAGGCGGACCGGCACAGGCTGAGGATCTCCTCCTCGCCCTCGGCCCGCATGCCCTCGTAGAAGCCGCGGACGTGCAGCATCGGGTAGATGTTGCTCACCTCCGCGCCGGGGCCGAGGTGGTAGCGCAGGTTCTCCGGCTGCTCCGGCACCAGCTCGGGCTCGCAGGCGTCCAGCCACCACGTCCTGATGCCGTAGCCGTAGTAGTTCTCCCGTACCCTCGACCAGATGTAGGCGCGGGCCCGCGGGCTGGTGGAATCGTAGAAGGACATCGGGACGCGGCCGGGCGCACCCCGGTCCCAGATCTGGACCTGGCCGTCCATGCCGCGCTCGTTGCCGACCAGCAGGCCGAGGTCCTTCATCTCCGCGTAGTTCTCGCTGGCGGGGTTGACGGTGGGCCAGACCGACACCATCAGCTTCACGCCGAGCTGGTCCAGCTCCTTGACCATGCCCTCGGGGTCGGGCCACTCATCGGGGTCGAACTTCCACTCGCCCTGCAGCGTCCAGTGGAAGTAGTCGACGACGATCACCGACAGCGGCAGGCCGCGCCGCTTGTACTCGCGCGCGATGCCGAGCAGCTCGTCCTGCGTCTTGTAGCGCAGCTTGCACTGCCAGAAGCCGGACGCCCACTCCGGCATCATCGGCGTGCGCCCGGCCGCCTCGCCGTACTGGCGCAGGATGCCGGCGGGCTCCTCGGCGACGGTCACCCAGTAGTCCCACTGCCGGGTCGCTTCGCAGACCCAGCGGGTCACGGTCGTGCCCAGCTCGACCCGGCCGATCCCGGGGTGGTTCCAGAGCAGGCCGTAGCCCCGGCTGGACACCAGGAACGGGATGGACACCTCGGTGTTGCGCTGGACCAGCTCGACGACCGCGCCCTTCTGGTCGAGGCGGCCGTGCTGATGCTGGCCCAGCCCGTAGAAGCGCTCGCCGTCCCGCGCGTCGAACAGCACCTCGAAGTGATGGGTGCCGCCGCCGGTGGTTTTGTAACGGCGCGTCGGCGGGCCGGTGAAGTGAGGCGTGGTCTCCGCCAGCAGCTCACGGCCGTCCGCGCGCAGGAACCGCAGCTGGCCGGAGGCGGAAATCTCGGCGATGAGGTCGCCGTTGATGAGCCGGGAACTCTCCGCGCCCAGCTCGACGGTGCTGGGGAGTTCACCCAGGGGCGGCGCCGGGAGCAGCGCCCCGGGGAGGTCGTCGCGGATGGCCTGCCAGACGGTGCCGCGTACCCGCACGCTGTGCGCGCCCCAGGGCTCGATGCGGACGATCTCCTGCCCGCCCCGCCACTCCAGCGCCGAACCGCTTTGCGTGCAGGCACCCATTCGAAGCAGCCTCCCCAATGAGACGTGTCTCGCGCGTGATCATCGGCGTTAACGCAAAGGTTTTCGTACCGGCGATGCTAGGCGGCAGGCATCTGAGGGTCAAGACATCCAGGCATTTTTCGGTTCAATCGGCATGTGGCAAGATAACTACGAAGAGTGATAGGAAACAACGATTACATAGCTTTTCTGGGATATGCCGCCTATACTCCTGCCACACGGATATCCGACGAGGGGAGGCGGCCGCGAGTCCACTCAGCCGAGGCCCGGTGACGATCACGGATGTGGCCCGCCTGGCGGGCGTGTCTCCTGGCACGGCATCCAAAGCCCTCAACGGCCGTGGCGGCATCAGCGCCGACACGGCCGACCGGGTCCGCCAGGCCGCGGAACGGCTCGGCTACCAGCCCAACGCGCTGGCGCGGGGGCTGCTGACCGGGCGCAGCTTCACGGTCGGCCTGATCACCACCGACAGCTTCGGCCGGTTCAGCATCCCGGTCATGCAGGGCGCCGAGGACGCGCTCGGCCCCGGCCGGATCTCGGTCTTCCTGTGCGACAGCCGCGACGACCGGATCCGGGAGCAGCACTACCTGCGGACGCTGCTGGAGCGCCGGGTGGACGGCATCGTGGTGACCGGGCGCCGCCAGGACCCGCGCGAGCCGATCGGCCGGGACCTGCCGGTGCCGGTCGTGTACGCGATGACCCATTCGACCGACCCGGCGGACCTGTCGCTGATCCCGGACGACGAGGACGGCGGCGCGCTGGCCGTCCGCCACCTGCTGAGCACGGGCCGGACCCGCATCGGCCACGTGACCGGGCCCCGCCGGTTCAAGGCCGCCCTGCTGCGCGCCCGGGGCGCGGAGAACGCGCTGGCCGCGGCGGGCCTGGAGCTGGCCGGCGGGGAGCCGCTGTTCGGCGAGTGGACCGAGGAATGGGCCGGCAGGCGACCGACGTGCTGCTGCGCTCCGCCCCCGGCCTGGACGCCGTCTTCTGCGGTAACGACCAGATCGCCCGGGGCGTCGCCGACGCCATGCGCGAGGCCGCGCTGCGCGTCCCCGAGGACGTGGCCCTGGTCGGTTTCGACAACTGGGACGTCATCGCGGCTTCCTGCCGGCCGCCGCTCACCACGGTAGACATGAACCTGCGCGAGCTGGGCCGCACCGCGGGCGAGAACCTGCTCGCCGCCATCGAGGGCCACCCCAGCGCGGGCCTGCGGCTGCTGCCGTGCAGCCTGGTGCTGCGCGAATCCAGCCGTCCCCGGCAGCCCGCCACGCCGGGCCCGGCCGGCGGTATGCCGAGCGTGCCGGGGCAGGCCGGGCCCGCGCCCGCTCCGCCCGCGGTCCCCGGCCAGGCCGCCGCGGGGGCCATTTCCTGAGCGAGCGGGCCGAACCTGCGCACTAGCTGCCGGCGGCGTCGCGGAGGCGGCGGAACTCGGCGGTGATGGCGGCCAGCGGCCAGTGGGCGTTCAGGCCGCTGGGGTTGGGCACGATCCACAGCCGGCTGCCGCCGATCATCGCGTCCTGCGGCCCGACCCGGGCGTCTTTTACGCCGAACGACGTCCGGTACGCGGTCACCCCCGCGATGGCGACGTACCGTGGCTGACGCCGGGACACCAGCTCCGCCAGCCGGGCGGCGCCGGCCTGCAGTTCGGCCCGGCTGAGCTCGGCGGCCTGGGCCGTCGCCCTGGCGACCAGGTTCGTGATGCCCAGCCCGTAGCCGGCCAGCAGCCGCTGCTCGCTGGGCGCCAGCAGGCGCGGGGTGAAGCCGGAACCGTGCAGCGCGGGCCAGAACCGGTTGCCGGGCCGCGCGAAGTGCCAGCCGGTCGCGGCGGAGTACAGGCCCGGGTTGATGCCGCAGAACAGCACGCGGAACGGCGCACCCGGCGCCGGCAGCACGTCGGGCACCGTGCGATGGCGGGCCGCCGCCAGGTCGAGGCCGCGGTACATGGTGCGGCGGGTCGGCGGCACCGCATCACGGTACCGCGCCCGGTCAGTCCCCGACGGCGCCGTCGATGCGCTCGCGGATCAGGTCGGCGTGCCCGTTGTGCCGGGCGTACTCCTCGATCATGTGCAGATAGATCCAGCGCAGGCTGACGTGGCGCTTCCGGCGCGCCTGGTAGAACGTCTCGTCCAGCGAATGGCCGTCGACCGCGGCGCGGGCCAGCCCGACCTCCTGCCGGAACGTCGCGATGTCGGCCTCCGCGGTGCCGGCCGCGGCGTCGTCGAAGTCGGCATCGGGCCGCTCGTCGCTGCAGTAGAGGTCGCCGATGGGCTCGCGGGCGAAGCCGTGCCGGAACCAGGAGCGCTCGACCTCCGCCATGTGCCTGACCAGGCCGAGGAGGGACAGGCCGGAGGGCTCGGTGCTGCGGCGGGCCAGTTCCGCCCCGGTCAGGCCGGCGCACTTCCACAGCAGCGTCTGGCGGTGGAAGTCGAGCCACGCGTCCAGCATCGGGCGCTCGCCGGCGACCAGCGGCGGATCGTCACGGGTGATCTTCGGGGCGATCCACGTCATATCGCTTTCATGCCCACCCGGCCGCGGGAAATGCCGGCGGGCCACCCTCCGCGAAACGCGCGCCAGAACGCGGCCATCACACAAGAACATCCCAAAATGGCAACGGACGTTACATCTCCGCGCAGGGTGGAATCATATGCCGGACCAAAACGGACGGCCCGGCCACGGCGACCGGCCGTCTCCCCCCATTGCTTATGACCCATACCGAGGAAGGGCCGGCGAGAGTTCACATGCGCCAGCCGGAACCGGTCCCGGTGCCGGGCCCCGCCGGGCCGGTCCGGGGCGTGCTGGGGCCGGTTCCGGGCACCGGGACGCGTCGGGCAGCATGGAGGGGTGACGCAGCTAGCGGGGGAAACAGCCTCGGGCGAGGGAGGCGGCGCGGCCGGGGACGCGCTCCCGCCAGGCCCGTTCGGATTGCTGGTTGATTGCGTCCGTGACGGCGGTGTCGTCGTGCTGAGCGGGGCCGGGCTGTCGACCGAGTCGGGCATCCCCGACTACCGCGGGCCGACCGGGCGCGCCCGGCGGGCCGAGCCGATGACGTATCAGGCGTTCGTGGGCGGCGCGGCGGCGCGGCAGCGGTACTGGGCCCGCAGCCACCTCGGCTGGCGGCACGTGGCCCGGGCCGCGCCCAACGCCGGGCACCGCGCGGTGGCCGGGCTGCAGCGGCGCGAGCTGCTGGCCGGGATCATCACGCAGAACGTGGACGGCCTGCATCAGGCGGCCGGCGCGCGGCAGGTGATCGAGCTGCACGGCAGCCTGGACCGGGTGCTCTGCCTGACCTGCGGGCAGCGCACGGCGCGCGATGAGCTGGACGAGCGGCTGCGCGCGGCCAACCCCGGCTGGGCGGCGGAGATCACCGCGATCAACCCGGACGGCGACGCGGTGCTGGCTGACGAGGCGGCCGGGCGGTTCCGCGTGGTGGACTGCCGGGCGTGCGGCGGCCTGCTCAAGCCGGACGTGGTGTTCTTCGGCGAGAACGTGCCGCGGACCCGGGTCGATGACTGCTACGCCCTGGTCGGGCGGGCCCGTGCCCTCCTCGTGCTGGGCTCCTCGCTGACCGTGATGTCGGGTTACCGGTTCGTGCGGCACGCGGCCAAGCTCGGCGTGCCGGTGGTGATCGTGAACCAGGGGCGGACCCGCGGCGACGCGCAGGCGATCGCCACCATCGACGCGCCGCTCGGGGCCGCCCTCACCGCCCTGGCCGACGGCTGCTCGACAACAAGATAGGGTCTACCGGCGCCGCGTCCGCGGCGCCCAGAAGGAGCACGAGCGCGATGCACACGACCAAGCTTGGCGACCTGACCGTCTCGGCCCAGGGCCTCGGCTGCATGGGGATGAGCGACTTTTACGGCCCCACCGACTGGGACGAGTCGATCGCCACCATCCGCCGTGCGCTGGACCTGGGCGTCACGTTCATCGACACCGCCGACATCTACGGGGCTGGCCATAACGAAGTGCTGGTCGGGCGCGGCATCGCCGGTTGCCGGGAGCGGGTCCAGCTCGCCACCAAGTTCGGCATCGACCGCTCGATGGGCGACGGCCAGCGCGTCTACCGCGGCGAGCGCGCCTACGTCAAGCGCGCCTGCGACGCGTCGCTGCTGCGGCTCGGCGTCGACGTGATCGATCTGTACTACCTGCACCGGCCGCCGCAGACGGCGGAGATCGAGGAGACCGCCGGCGCCATGGCCGAGCTGGTCGCCGAGGGCAAGGTCCGTTACCTGGGGCTGTCCGAGGTGGACGGCGCGCTGCTGCGCCGGGCGCACGCGGTGCACCCGATCACGGCCGTGCAGAGCGAGTACTCGCTGTGGACCCGGGACGTGGAGAACACCGCCATCGCCGCCATGCGGGAACTCGGCGTGGGGCTGGTCCCCTATTCCCCGCTCGGCCGCGGCTTCCTGACCGGGACCGTCGACGTGAGCACGCTGGACGCGACGGACTTCCGCAGCCGGAACGCCCGGTTCGCCGGCGGCGCGGCGGCCGCCAACCAGAAGATCGCCGACGCGGTGCGCGCGGTCGCCGACGCCAACGGGATCACCCCGGCGCAGGCGGCGATCGCCTGGGTGTACGCGCAGGCGGACCGGCTCGGCGTGCCCGTGGTACCGATCCCCGGCACCAAGCGCGTCAAGTGGCTGGAGCAGAACGTCGCGGCGCTGGACGTCACCCTGTCCCCCGCCGACCTCGCCCGCCTCGACCCCCTGGCAGACGAGGTCACCGGCGCCCGCTACTGAGCCCCAGCACCTCCCCCGGTCAGGCATCCCACGCGTGCACGTCGTCAACCGGCGCAGGTTGCGATGGTCCCGCGATGAGCTGTTGTACGCAGAGGCGCCTTTCCCGCGACCCCGGTGTACGCAAAGGTGCCTCTGCCGCGACCCCGGTGTACGCAAAGGCGCCTTTCCCGCGACCCCCTGGAGTCATATTTAGCTTGACAGTTAATTAATCATCTGGTGAAGTAACGGTATGCAGACGCTGACGGGAACGCCTGAGGCCGGCGAGCGGCTGGACGCCACGTTCACCGCGCTGGCCGACCCGACGCGGCGGGCGATCGTCGCGCAGCTCGCGCGGGGCGACGCCACGGTGAACGAGCTGGCCGCGCCGTTCGCCATGACGCTGCCGGGCATCTCGAAGCACCTGAAGGTGCTCGAGCGCTGCGGCCTGATCTCGCGGACCCGGCAGGCGCAGTTCCGGCCGTGCCACCTGGAGGGTGACGTGCTCGACGAGGCAATGAGCTGGATCGAGACGAACCGCCGGATCTGGACGGAGCGATTCGACAAGCTCGACGAGCACCTGCGCGAGATCCAGCGGGCCGCGCCCCCGGGCGGGCCACGGACTGCGCCGGGCGGCGGGCGGGGAGACGGGCATGAGTGACCCGGGGCCAGCGGCCGAACTCGTCTACACCCGCGTCTTCGACGCCCCCCGCGAGCTGGTCTTCCGCTGCATGACCGAGCCGGAGCACCTGGCGCACTTCTGGGGGGCGGCCGGCACGCACACGCCGGTGGCGGGGATCACGGCCGACCCGCGGCCCGGCGGGATCTTCGAGACCCGCATTGTCAGCGATTCCGGCGGCGGCCAGTACACCATGCACGCGGTCTACGTCGAGGTCGTGCCGCCGGAGCGGCTGGTGTGGACCGAGCCGGCCAGCGGCGTGACGACGACCTCGACGTTCACCGACATCGGCGGCGGCCGCACCGAGATCCGCATCCACCAGCGGAACGTGCCTGATGCGTTCCGCACCCCCGAAGCGCAGGCCGGCTTCCGCACGTCACT
Organism: uncultured Actinomycetes bacterium; assembly: GCA_963824545.1. Lineage (GTDB taxonomy): Bacteria > Actinomycetota > Actinomycetes > Streptosporangiales > Streptosporangiaceae > Bog-532. The sequence goes on from CAWGPP010000027.1 coordinate 26,637, forward strand.
CGACCGTTTCGCGGCCTACCTCGCCGCGCGGTAACGGGCGGCCCGAGCCACCCGCCGCACCCGACCCAAGGAGCACTCCATGCAGACAGTCTCATCCGCGGACGGAACGACCATCGCCTACGAACGGCAGGGAACGGGCCACGCGCTGATCATCGTGGACGGCGCGCTGTGCGCCCGCGGGGCCAAGGCCGGGCTGGCCGACCTGCTCGCCGCGGACTTCACGGTGTACCGGTACGACCGGCGCGGGCGCGGTGACAGCGGGGACACTCCGCCGTACGCGGTCGAGCGCGAGATCGAGGACCTGCTGGCGCTGATCGGCGCGGCCGGCGGGACGGCCTTCCTGTACGGCCACTCCTCGGGGTGCGCGCTCGTGCTGGACACGGTGCTGCAGGCCGGCCAGGCCAGCGTGCCGAAGATCGCGCTGTACGAGGCGCCCTACAACGACGACCCGGCGGTCCAGGCACCCTGGAAGACCTATCTGAGCGACCTCGCCGAGGCGCTGGCCGCGGACCGCGGGGGCGACGCCGTGGCCCGGTTCATGGCGTACCTGGGGATGCCCGCGGCGCAGGTCGACGGGATGCGCCAGGCGCCGCTCTTCCCGGCGCTGGCGGCGATCGCGCCGACCCTCGCCTACGACCACGCCGGCCTGATGGGCGACAGCCTGGCCGTCCCGGTGGCCAAGGCGGCCCACGTCGGCACCGAGGCCCTGGTCATGTACGGCGGCGCCAGCTTCCCGTTCATGAGCGCAACGGCCCGGACGCTGAGTGCGGAAATGCCGCACGCCCGGCTGCGCGAGGTGGACGGCCAGACGCATGACGTGGATCCGGCCGTGCTGGCTCCGGTGCTGCGCGAATTCTTCGCCGTATAACGACCGCGCATACCCTGTGCTGCAGGGTTGCGCACGGACGGCAACCGGCGGTTACGCTTCCTGGCATGGTGTCATCAGATCCCGGCCCGGCGATCGATGCCCGTCCCCCGCCCCGTGTCCCGATTGGGTTCCTGGCCGCCCTGGCGGCGTTCTGCCTGCTGGCGGTGATCGCGCTCGCGGTCGCCATCCACGGCGGCCCGGCGCCGACCCTGGCCGGGCTGGCGCTGGCCATCCTGCCGGTCCCGCTGGTGCTGGCCGGCGTACTGTACCTGGACCGGCTGGAACCCGAACCGCCGGTCGTGCTGGCCGCCGTGTTCGGGGCGGGCGCGGCGATGGCGGCGCTGATCGGATTCGTCGGGCACGCGCTGGGCAGCACGCTGATCACCACGCCGGAACTGGGCCCCAAGGCGGGCCAGGTGGCGGCCGGCTCGCTGGGCGCGGCCTTCGTCGGGGCGCTGATCGCCGAGACCCTCAAGGGCGGCGTCCTGGTCGGCCTGCTGCGTTACCAGCGAGCCGAGCTCGACGGCGTCAGCGACGGCGTGGTCTACGGTGCCACCGTCGGGCTCGGCTTCGCGCTGGTGTCCAACCTGTTCGCCTACGTGCAGGCCGAGCGGAGCGGGCTGGACGCGCTGGTGTCGGCCTTCTTCCAGCGCGGCCTGCTCACGCCGCTGTGGGACCCGCTGTTCTCCTCGATGATCGGCATCGGCGTCGCCTACGCCGCGATGCAGCCCTGGCGGCGGGGCCGGTGGGCCGTCCTGGGCGGCTGGGTGGCCGCGGTCGTCCTGCACACGCTGTGGGACGACTCGCTGCGCGCGGGGGCGGGCCGCACGGCCGTCGTCTCCGTGATCCTGCTGCTGGCCTTCGGCGGGCTGCTGGCCGCGATGGTCCGCGACCGCAAGCGCATGGTCGGGCTGATCAGGGAATGCCTGGCACCGTTCAGGGACCCGCGCGTGATGACGATGGACGATCTGCAGATGCTGACCGACCTGCGGATGAGGCGGCTGGCGCGGCAGTGGGCCCGGCTGCACTGCGGGCTGCGCGGCGCGGAAACCATGGCCGGGTATCAGCTCACCGCGACCGAGCTGGCGCTGGCGTGCGACCGGGCGCGGCGCGGGGAGATGGAGCAGGACGTGTTCGGCGAGCGGCGCGCCAGCTCGCTGGAGGCGATGGGTCAGGCCGCGGCCGCCCTGCGCGGCCGGCAGCCGCCGTACCCGTCCTGGGCCCCGGACGGCACCTCCGCCATGGCACCGCCCCGGGGCACCCGGCTGGGCGGGCGGCCTGTCCCCCGGCGGTCCGGCGGCGACGGCGGCCCCACCGAGGAAGACGACGATTAGCAGACCGGCGACCGTCACTACCCCCGGGTTCCCCGGGGTTCCCCGGGGAACCCGGGGTTGAGCAGACTGGGGACTGTCAGTGCCCCCGGGTAGAGTCCGGGGGTATGGCACCACCACGAGGCGACAGCGCTGCCCTGGCCGGCCAGCCGGAGGCGCTGGAGGACTACCGCCGGGAACTCACCGGCTACTGTTACCGGATGCTCGGGTCGGGCTTCGAGGCCGACGACGCCGTGCAGGAAACGATGCTGCGGGCGTGGCGATCGTCCGGCCAGTTCGAGGGCCGGTCCTCCGTCCGGTCCTGGCTGTACCGCATCGCCACCAACGTCTGCCTGGACATGCTCCGCGGCCGGCAGCGCCGGGCCCGGCCGATGGAGCTCGGCCCGCCGTCCGTCCCCGACGAGGCGTTCCTGGGGCAGATGCTGCCCGAGCACATGTGGGTCTCCCCCATCGCCGACGAGCGGATCCTGCCGGTAGACGCTGACCCGGCCGAGATTGTCGAGGCGCGGGACACGATCCGGCTGGCGTTCGTCACCGCGCTGCAGCACCTGCCGCCCAAGCAGCGGGCCGCGCTGATCCTCTGCGAGGTGCTGCGCTTCCAGGCCACCGAGGTCGCCGAGCTGCTCGGGACCACGGTGCCGGCGGTCAACAGCGCGCTGCAGCGGGCGCGCACCACACTCGCCGCCGTTCCCGCCGACCAGCGCGCGGACGGCGTGCCCGCGGACCACGCCGAGCTGCTGAACCGTTACGTCGACGCGTTCGAGCGGTACGACATGTCGGCGCTGGTCGGGCTGCTGCACGAGGACGCCCTGCAATCGATGCCGCCGTACGCCATGTGGGTCAGGGGCGCCGCCGACATCACCACCTGGATGGTGCAGCCCGGGCCCAGCGCCTGCCGTGACTCGCGTCTGATCCCGGTGCAAGCCAACGGCTGCCCGGCCTTCGGCCAGTACAAGCCCGATCCCGGCGGCGGCCGCGCGCCGTGGGCGCTGCAGGTACTGGAGATCTCCGGGGACCGGATCGCGCGGATGACGATGTTCCTCGACACCGCCGCGCTGTTCCCGTCGTTCGGGCTGCCCGCCCACCTGCCCTAGCAAGCCTGCCCGGGCGGGCGCGGCACGCTTCCCGGCCGGGGGTGCGGGGGGCGCTGGTGCCCCGGCCGGGGGCAGCTAACGCGTCGGCCACAGGCCGCGCATCCTGGTCATTCCGGCGGTCTGTTATCGGCCAAGATACGGGGGAAGCCGGGCAGACCTCAGAAGGGACGACCATGCGGGACGGCGGATTGTCAGCGGAGCGGCTCAAGCGTCTGCACGACGTGATGACCGGCTACGTCGAGCGAGGCGAGGTGCCCGGCCTTGTCACGCTCGTCGCGCGCCGGGGTGAAGGGCACATCGACGCGATCGGCGCGATGGCCGCGGACTCTGAGCGGCCGATGCGGCGCGACACGATCTTCCGCATCTCCTCGATGACCAAGCCGGTCACCGCCGCCGCGGCCATGATCCTGGTCGAGGAGTGCCTGCTGCGGCTGGACGAGCCGGTGAACCGGCTGCTGCCCGAGCTCGCCAACCGGCAGGTGCTGAAGCGGCCGGACGCCCAGCTGGACGACACGGTGCCGGCGTACCGGCCAATCACCGTCCGGGACCTGCTCACCTTCACCATGGGCCTCGGCATTGTCGCGGCCGCGCCCGGAACCGTGCCCATCGCCGACGCGCTGTCCGACCTGGAGCTCGGGCAGGGGATGCCGAGCCCGCAGACCCCGCCCGTGCCGGACGAGTGGATCCGCCGCCTCGGCACGCTCCCGCTGATGTACCAGCCCGGCGAGCGCTGGATGTACAACACGGGCTCCGACGTCCTCGGGGTGCTGATCGAGCGTGCCTCCGGGCAGCCCTTCGAGACGTTCCTCAGCGAACGGATCTTCGGCCCGCTCGGCATGGCGGACACCGGCTTCGGTGTCCCGTGGGACGACCTCGGGCGGCTCGCGACCTCCTACGTCATCGATCCGGAAACCCAGACGGCGGTCGTCTACGACGAGCCGGCCGGCGGCCAGTGGAGCCGGCTGCCTTCGTTCCCGTCCGGCGGTGGCGGGCTGGTGTCTACCGTGGATGACTTCCTCGCGTTCGCCGACATGCTGCGCGGGAAGGGAGTCAGCCGCGGGATGAGGATCCTGTCCCGGCCGTCGGTCGAGTTCATGACCAGCGACCAGCTGACCCCCGCGCAGAAGGCCGCGTCCGGGCTGGTACCCGGATTCTTCCGGGTGCACGGCTGGGGCTTCGGCGTCGCGGTCGTCACCGAGCGAACCGAGGTGGCGAAGTCGGCCGGCACCTACGGCTGGGACGGCGGAATGGGCACGTCCTGGTACAACGACCCGGCGGAGGACCTCACGATGATCCTGATGACGCAGCAGGCGTGGGCCTCCCCCATCCCGCCCCGTCTCTTCCAGGACTTCTGGACCGCCACCTACCAGGCCATCGCCGACTAAGGCCGCCCGGTCCGGCCCGCGCCGACGCCGGCATAACGGCCCCGACAGACTGGTTATAGAAACTGTGAGTTCTGAAAATGCCACCAAGACCGTCAGGCACTGGCGGGACATGCTGGCCAGCGAGCGGGACGCCGCGGCGCTGTACTCGCGGCTGGCCGACGTGGAGACCGGCGAGCGGCAGGAGATCTTCCGCGAGCTGGCCTCGATCGAGCTGAAGCACGCCGCGCACTGGGAGGGCAAGCTCCGCGACGCGGGCGCCGCCATCCCGGCTGACCGCGGCCCCAGCCTGCGGACGCGGCTGCTCGGCACGGCCGCGAGCCGCCTGTCGGTGAAGACCATCCTGCCGATGATCGAGCGGGCGGAAAAGGCCGACGCTGGCCTGTACGACAACGACCCGGACGCCGCGCCCGGCATGGCCGCGGACGAGCGCGGGCACGCGCGCACCCTCGCGCACCTGCTGGACGGTGGCCGGCCGGACCCCCAGGCGCAGATTCGCCGGCGCGAATCGTGGCACCGCGGCGACCGGTCCGGCGCGCTGCGGGCGGGCGTCTTCGGGGTCAGCGACGGCCTGGTTTCGAACACCGCCCTGGTGATGGGTTTCGCCGGGTCTGGCACCTCACGCACGGTGACGCTGCTGGCCGGTGTGGCCGGCCTGCTGGCCGGATCGTTCTCGATGGCGGCCGGCGAATACGTGTCCATGTCCAGCCAGCGCGAGATGTACCAGCGGGAGATCGCGCTGGAGCGGTCCGAGCTGGAGGAAAAGCCCGAGGAGGAGCACGCCGAGCTGGTGCTCATCTACCGGGCCAAGGGCCTGGCCCGCGCCGACGCCGAGCGCCTGGCCGACAAGATCATGGCCGACCGTGAGGTCGCGCTGGACACCCTGGCCCGGGAGGAACTCGGCCTCAACCCGGACGACCTCGGGTCGCCGTGGGGGGCGGCGATCTCCAGCCTGTTCGCCTTCGCCATCGGCGCGTTCGTCGTGGTGATCCCGTACCTGGCCGGCAGCGGCACGGCGGCCCTGCTGACCGCGATCATCCTCGCCGTCGCCGCGCTGTTCGGGGTGGGCGCGAGCATCGGCGCGCTGAACGGGCGCGGTGTCGTCCGCTCGGGCCTGCGCCAGGTGATCGCGGGCGCGATCGCCGCCGGCATCACGTTCGGCGTCGGCCACCTGATCCGCGCGCACGTCTCCTGACGCCGCCAGGCCTGGCCGGGCGCACGCCCATGCCCGGCGCCGCCTCATAGGTCACTCCTGGAACGGCCCCGCCCATCCACGACTACGGGCAGAGTTTTGGGCAGTATGTGACGAAAAGTCTGCCCGTCAGTCGTGGTGTCCCTGCGGGGACGCCGCGCAGGCGTGAAGATCCGGGGGATTCCGGGTCAGCGCCGGAGAAGCTGGAGAAGGCCCGTTATGCGACGATGGCCGGATGCGGGTCTTGCGGACGCCGGAGGAGCGTTTCACCAGGCTGCCAGGCTTCGGCTACCCGGCGCAGTACGCCGACGTGGGCGGCATCCGGATGTGCTACGTAACGGCGGGGCCGCCGGACGGCCCCGTGGTGCTGCTGCTGCACGGCGAGCCCAGCTGGTCTTTCCTGTACCGGACGGTCATGGCCGTGCTGGCGGCGCGCGGGCTGCGGGCGATCGCGCCGGACCTGATCGGCTTCGGTCGGTCGGACAAGCCCGCGCGGGCCGCCGACCACACCTACGCCCGGCACGTGGAGTGGGTGCGCACGCTGGCCTTCGACCGGCTGGACCTGCGCGACGTCACCCTGGTCGGGCAGGACTGGGGCGGCCTGATCGGGCTCCGGCTGGTGGCCGAGCACCCGGACCGGTTCGCCCGTGTGGTCGCGGCCAACACCGGGCTGCCGACCGGCGACGAGCCGATGCCCGAGGTGTGGTGGCAGTTCCGCCGGGTCGTGGAGCGGGCCGGCAAGCTCGACGTGGCGCGGCTGGTGCAGGCGGGCTGCCGGACGAAGCTGCCCGCGCCGGTGCGGGCGGCGTACGCGGCGCCGTTCCCGGACGAGCGTTTCCTGGCGGGCCCGCGCGCGATGCCGACCCTGGTGCCCACCGCGCCGGATGACCCAGCCACCGAGGCGAACCGCGCCGCGTGGGGGCGGCTGGCCGAGTGGGACCGGCCGTTCCTGGTCGCGTTCAGCGACGGCGACCCGATCACCGGGAGCATGGCCCCGGTGCTGAAACGCGCCATCCCCGGCGCCGCCGGCCGCGACCAGCCCGTCATCGCGGGCGCCGGCCACTTCCTCCAGGAAGACGCCGGCGAAGAACTCGGCGCGGTCATCGCCGATTTCGTCAAAGGCTGACCGCGCCACCCACGGGACAGCGGTCCGCACACCGACCGGCTGGCCCGGGCCGGCGCTTAGTGACCGCGGGCAATCCAGTCCGGGAGGGCGGGGGCCTCGGCGGCGATGGTGGTGCTGTCGCCGTGGCCGGGGTGCACGACCGTTTCGTCCGGCAGGATCAGCAGCCGCTCCCGGATCGAGGTGATGATCGTGCCGAAGTCACTGAACGAACGGCCGGTGGCCCCCGGCCCGCCGACGAACCGGGGCGCCGGTCGCCGCGGCCAGTTCGGGTGCGGCCCGCACGTGGTCGTCGTGCGCGTGCGTGGCGACGATGGCCAGGACCCGGCGGCCGTCGATGGCGTCGAGGATCGCGGCCACGTCGTGCGGCGCGTCCAGCACAACGCATTCGGTGTCGTCGCCGGCGACCCAGACGTTGTTCTCGACGTCGAAGGTCTGCCCGTCCAGGGAGAACGTGCCGGATGTCACGGCATGATCAACTCTCGCCTTCACCGGGCCCAGCCTGAGGGGCCGGGCCGGACTACGATAGAAGCGACATCCGCGCGCGCACCCGAGAGCGAGGGCCTTGGACACGACGCAGGGCACGCCAGGACCGGAGGACTCTGGCGTCGTCGACTACGGCCAGGCCGGCCCGACCGTGGTCCGGTTGCTGCTCGGCGCACGACTGCGCAGGCTCCGGCAGGCCGCGGGGGTCACCAGGGACAGCGCGGGCAACGCGATCAGGTCGTCCGGCTCCAAGATCAGCCGCCTCGAGCTGGGCCGTACCGGCTTCAAGCAGCGCGACGTGTCCGACCTGCTCACGCTGTACGGCGTGGGTGACGACGCGGAACGCGCGGTGCTGCTGAGCCTGGCCCGGCAGGCCAACTCCGCGGGCTGGTGGCACTCCTACAGCGACGTGCTGCCTGCGTGGTTCGAGCCCTACCTCGGCCTGGAGCAGGCGGCGAGCATCATCCGCAGCTACGACGTGCAGTTCATCCCCGGGCTGCTGCAGACCCCGGACTACGCGCGGGCGGTGGCCCGGCTCGCGGACGGGGTCTCGGAAGCCCAGACCGACCAGCTGGTCGCGCTGCGGATGCGCCGCCAGCAGGTGCTGCACCGGGAGACTCCGCCGCACCTGTGGGCGGTGATCGACGAGACGGCGCTGCGCCGGCCGATCGGCGGCCGGGCGGTCATGCTCGCCCAGGTCGATCACCTCATCCGGATGTCCCGCCGCGCTCACATCACGATCCAGGTGATGCCGTTCAGCGCGGGCGGGCCCGCGGTCGTGGCCGGGCCCATGATCCAGCTGCGCTTCCCCGAGGGCCTGCTGCCCGACCTCGTCTACCAGGAGCAGCTGGACAGCGCGATCTACCTCAACAAGCCCACCGAGACCGTGCGTTACTGGGACATCCTGAACACCGTGGCGACCGGGGCCCTGGCGCCCGCGCAGAGCGTGGAGATGCTCCGCCGGCTCTCCGCCCTGATCTAGCCGCCCGGTCCTGGGACATGGACAGGCGGCAACGGGACCGGGAGCAGCCGCAGCGGCCACGGCGGGCTCACCGGGATGCGATCGTCATCGGCGGGGGGCACAACGGCCTGGTCGCCGCCGCGTACCTGGCCCGCAGCGGGCTGGACACGCTGGTGTGCGAGCGCCGCGACGTGACCGGCGGCGCGGCGGTCAGCGAGCATCCGTTCGGGCCTGGCTACACGGTCACGTCGCTGTCGTACGTGGTGTCGCTGCTGCCGCCCGATCTGGTCCGCGACCTGCGGCTGGAGCAGCACGGGTATCACGTGTACCCGCAGGGCCCGTACTTCGCCCCGCGGGCGGACGGCCGGTACCTGCGGCTGCCCGCGGACCCGGCCGCCCGGCACGCCGAGATCGCCAAGTTCTCCGCCGCGGACGCCGGCGCGTACGACGGCTACGAGGCGCATCTGGCGCAGATCGGGCGGCTGCTCGGCCCGCTGCTGCACCAGATCCCGCCGCACCTGGGCTCGCGCCGGCCGGCCGACCTGTGGGCGCAGGCCCGGCTGCTGGCGCAGTTGCGCGGGGTGGACGAACGCGGCTCGGTGGACGTGACCCGGCTGCTCACCGGGAGCATCGCCGACCTGCTGGACCGCTACTTCAAAAGCGACGCGGTGCGCGGCCTGCTCTCGGTGTCCGGGGTGATCGGCACCTGGGCCGGCCCGCGGTCGGCCGGGACCGCCTACGTGATGCTGCACCACCACGTCGGCGAGGCCGACGGCCAGCCGGGCGCGTGGGGGTTCCCGCGCGGCGGGATGGGCGGGGTCAGCGGGGCCATCGCCGCGGCGGCCCGGTCGTTCGGCGCGGACGTCCGGACCGGCGCGGAGGTGGCCCGGATCCGCACCCGGGACGGCCGCGTGTGCGGGGTGACGCTGGCCAGCGGCGAGGAGATCGACGCGGACGTGGTCATCACGACGGCGCACCCGCAGATCTCGTTCCTGCGGCTGATGGACGCGGCCGACCTCCCGCCGTCGTTCGTGGCCGACATCCAGGGCTGGCAAACGCGCAGCGGTACCGTGAAGATCAACCTCGCGCTGGACCGGCTCCCGGTGTTCGCCAGCCACCCGGAGCCCGACCCGCAGATCCACGGCGGCACCATCGTGCTGGCCGAGAGCCTGGACGACGTGGAGGCGGCCTTCCAGCAGGCGGTGGCCGGCCAGCCGTCGGCGCTGCCGTTCGCCGACATCTGCATTCCCAGCGTGTTCGACGACTCGCTGGCGCCGCCCGGCCAGCACGTCATGTCGCTGTTCACCCAGTGGGTGCCCGCCGGCTACGCGGACGCGCCGCGGACGGGTGAACTGGACGCGTATGCGGACCGGGTGCTCGCGCGGGTCGAGGCGGTCGCGCCCGGCTTCACCAGCTCGGTGCTGCACCGCCAGGTGATCGGGCCGCACCAGATGCAGGAGGAATACGGCCTGGTGGGCGGGAACATCTTCCACGGCGAGCTGTCGCTGGGGCAGATGTTCCACGCCCGCCCGGCCGCGGGGTACGCGGACCTGCGCACGCCGGTCCGTGGGCTGTACCAGGCCGGCTCGGCCACCCACGGCGGCGGCGGGGTCACCGGCATCCCGGGCCGCAACGTCGTCCGCCAGGTGCTCGCCGACCGCCGGGCCCAGCGGTGGGCCCAGCGGTGGACGGAGCGCCGGGACCGCTGGCGGACCGCGCTGGCCCGCCCGTCCGGTTCGCGTCCGGTTCGCGGGTGACGGCTGGGCCGGGGTTGGCCGTGGGCAGGCCGCCGGTGAGACCGCGTGCGGGAAATCTCGCCATCAGATGACCGGAACGGCCCGTGTTTCGCTCTGTCCCGTAGAGGCAAATGCGAGTAAGGGGGCCATCATCGTGTATTCCGTCATCCAGGACCTCGCTCAGTCGTCAGCCCAGGCATCAGGCAGCGGCCCTGCATGGGAGATGGCCGGTGTCATCGCGGCGGCCGGAGCTTTCGGGGGATTGGTCAACGCGTTGCTCAACAGCGGAAACGGTGTCAGCATCCAGTTGCCCCGCAGGGGAACGAACGACGTTCTCCAGCTCGGCGCCGTGGGGAATCTCGTGCTCGGTATCGCCGCCGCGCTGATCTCCTGGGGGCTGTACGGGCCACTCAGGGACGCGGCTCTGGTCCAGGCCGGTCCGGCCGGCCTGCCTGCTGGCAGCCAGGCACTGACAGCCACATCGACTGCCAGCCTGACGATCACCGCCGTCATCGGCGCGATACTGGCCAGCGCCGGCGGCGCCCGGGTCATCAGCAACGAGCTGGATAAGAAGCTCCTCCGCGACGCTGGAGCCGGAGCCGCGCAGCAGCCCGCCAATCCGCAGCTGGCGGTAGACATCGCGACGCTCGCCCCGGCCAGGGCGCTCAGGGCGGCCAAGAACACGGGCGGCTCAGCCACATCCCCGGACGAGCCCAGCGGTCCGGCTTCGCCAGAGCCCGTAGGGGCCAGCGTGCCTGGCTAGCCCGGAGACACGCCCGCGAAGGCGGCTGGAGGAGATCGTCGCCATGACGTGCCCGGCGGGAGACGATCCGGGGACCCAGGGCCCGGCGCTGGGGCAGCACATCATAGGCACCTAGCATGTCTGGGAACGTGCCGTGTCCCCTACTGCGCAGCAGGATCAGGGCTTGGTGGCGTTCTGAAGCGGCACTGCGGCCCAGTGGCCTCCGCCAGCCTGACGTCCAGCGTGGCTAGATCGGCGCCAAGATCTTCGGCCAAGGCGACGTACCAGGCGTCGTAGGACGTGACGTTGTCCCGCAACTCCCATACCCGGGACGCGAACGGAGCGTACGGGAAGAGTTCCACCCTCATGTCGAGCAGATCGTTGTGGGCCATCGATGCGACATCCGGCGTGATCTCGCCACGTGCCGCCGCCCGGCGGAGGATGTTGGCCACTTCGACCGGCATCAGGTGCGGAGCATTCAGCGGACTGGCCATCAGCAGCGACTCCGCCCACCGGCCTGTCGGCCCGGCATCGACCAGCGCCGACACAACCAGCGAGGCGTCAACGACCAAGGTCACCGGCGATCTTCGTCCCGGTACGACAAGATCCGCTCCGCGGGCAGCGCAGAACCGGTGGCGGCCTTGCGGGCGCGAATTCGTTCCACCAGCGTCTCTGCTTCCGGCTGGCGAGCGAGCTCGATGAGACGGGAACGCAAATACTCCTGCAGAGAACGGCCGGTCAGCGCAGCGCGAGCGGCCAGCTCGTCCCGGGTATCGTCAGGGACGTCGCGGATAGTTATCGACGTTGCCATGCATGCATTATGCATCTATCAGCAGCGAATTGCAATTACTCGACGCCAGTGCCGCCGGGCAGGACGACCGGCAAAAAGCGCTGCATCCCGGCCTGCTGATTGTCGTAGAAAAGATCCCGGATCAGCCGGGCCTCGAATTGGACCCCGCGCCCCTCGGCCGGCCCGGTGTCCCTCTCGGCCCGCGCCCGGTAGTCCGGTGAGGCGATCACCAGCACCCGGTCAGCGTCCCGGACCTCGCGTGTCATCCATTCCGCCAGGTCGACCCGCTGTTCCGCGATAGGAAGATCCAGGCGCGCGTCAATGCCGTTCGCGCGCAGGAAAAGCCAGAAATCCCGGACGTGGCCTTCGTGCCCGGCGTCGCCGTGGGCGTAGGAGATGAATACCCGCACCGGGACCGGGCTCGGCGTGCCGGGTTCGCCTGCGTTCCCATGATCATCAGTACGCGCATCCGGCATAACGCGCCGATCCCCCAGACTGTGAATATCACCACCGGCCCCGCCGGGCCGCACCCTAGGGGAAGGCTAGCCAGTCCCAGATCTCGACATGCGCGTCCTGGCACGACAACCCGGCATTTTCCGGGAAAGCTTAACGGGCAAACCAATAAATGCCTCACGGCAAATAGGGTGCGGGGGCAGTCGTGAGCCATAATGCTGCCGTGTACGAGACGACCGCTGATCTCGCGGCTCTTCAGGAGCTTCTTGACCGTAGCGCCGCCTCCGCCGGCAGTCACCTGCGGAGCATTATCACCCCCGGGCGCCGTTTGCGGGCGGCGGAGGTGTGTGCGCAGCTGACCGGCATGAGGCTGCTGGCGCTGGCCACGGTAACGGCCGACGGGCGCCCGCTGGTCGGTCCCGTTGACGGGATCTTCTACCGGGGGGCGTTTCATTTCGGGTCTTCGCCCGACTCGGTGCGCTTCCGGCACATCCGGCACCGGCCGGATGTCAGCGCTACCTATCTTCCCGGCGAGGACCTCGCTGTCACTGTTCACGGCCGGGCTACCATCATCGACGTCAAGAGCAAGCACGCGGGTTTCCGGGAGGCGCTGCTCGAGGTGTACGTGCCGCGTTACGGGCCGCAGTGGGAGGAGTTCCTCGACTCTGGCCCGCTGTATGCCCGCATCGACGCGAACCGCATGTTCACCTTTCACGCGGGAGACGCGGGAGACGCGGGAGACGCGGCCTGACGCGGGCATCTGGTCAGAACGTGACGTTCTTGAAGGCACGGGTCTGGCCGGTCAGGGCCTGCTCGACGGGCAGGCGTTCCATGCTGCTGGCCCCGTAGAAACCAGGGCAACGGCGGGTGCGCTGCAGCACGTACGCGGCGTCCTGCGGGGACGAGATCGGGCCGCCGTGGCAGAGCACGAGGACGTTGTCGCGTTCCCCGGCCGCGGCCGCCGACCACTCGTCGATCAGGGCCACGCAGTCATCCAGCGTCTTGGCCGTCTCGGCGCCGATCGCCCCGCCGGTGGTCAGGCCCATGTGGCAGACGATGATGTCGGCCCCGGCGCGGGTCATCGCGCGCGCGTCGTCGGCGGAGAACACGTACGGGGTGGTGAGCAGGTCCAGCTCATGGGCGGCCGCGATTATGTCCACGCTCGCTGACCCGGGTCACGCAGGGCGTTGTGGCCCCCAACATGGTCAGGCCCACGGCCGGCCGGTGGCCCGGATCGGGCGGCACCGGGTGTGCGGCCATGCCCGCGACGGCGTGCGCCGCGTTGCCGAGCACCTGCCGGGAGATCCGGTTCAGGCCGGCCACGTCGGTCACCGAATACAGCATGGCGATGTCGCTCGGCCCCACGTAGGGCGCGACGTCGCCGGAGGCCACGGTCGAGACCATGACCTTAGGCCCCCCGATAGGCAGCGCCCGCATGGCCGGCGTGATCAGCGCGGTGCCGCCGGACCCGCCCAGGCCGATGATCGCGGCGATGTCATCCGCGCGGGCCCGGGCGAACTGCTCGAGCGCCGCAGCCATCGCGGCGACCGTGCGGCCCCGGTCGCCGGTGAAGACCGCGTCCGCGCCGTCCGGGTGGTGGGCCGCCACCTCGCGGGCCGGCACGCCGACGTCAGGCTCCCCACTCCCGCGGGGGGCTCCGGGCGCGGCGGGGTCCCGGGGCGCGCCGGGCTTCCCGGGCGCGCCGGTGCCGACGTCGACGGTGGTCACGGGCACGCCTTCGGCGGCGATGAGGGCCGCCACGTACCGCAGTTCATCGCCCTTGGTGTCGAACGTGCCGACGACATAGACGCTGCTCATGGCATCCGCTCCTACCCCGATTATCCCCCCCGATGTCCATCGCGGGCCATCGGCGGACAATACGGCTGCTACCGGGCGGGCGGGCGGGCGGTAGATAATGGCGGGATGAACGGTGCGCAGGCGCTGATCCGGACGCTGACCGGGGCGGGTGTCGAGGTGTGCTTCAGCAATCCCGGCACCTCGGAGATGCACTTCGTGGCGGCCCTGGACACGGTCCCGCAGATGCGCGGCGTGCTCTGCCTGTTCGAGGGGGTGGCGACCGGCGCCGCGGACGGGTACGGGCGGATGACCGGGCGGCCCGCCGCGGCGCTGCTGCACCTGGGGCCGGGCCTGGCCAATGGGCTGGCCAACCTGCACAACGCGCGGCGCGCTGGCACGCCGCTGGTCACCGTGGTCGGCGACCACGCGACGTACCACAAGCGGCTGGACGCGCCGCTGGAGTCCGACATCGACGCGCTGGCCGGATCGGTGTCGGGCTGGGTGCGGCGGTCGCTGCGCAGCGCCGACGTGGCCGGCGACGCGGCCGAGGCGGTGGCGGCGGCGTCGGCGGGCGCGATCGCCACGCTGATCCTGCCCGCCGACGTGTCGTGGTCGCAGCCGGCCGAACCGGCACCGGCCGTCCCGGGCCGGCCGGCCTCGCCGGTGCCGGACGAGGTGATCGGCGACGCGGCCAAGGCGCTGCGGAGCGGCGGGCCCTGCCTGATCTTGCTGGGCGGAACCGCGCTGCGGCGGCCGGGGCTGGAGGCGGCCAGCCGGATCGCCGCGGCCACCGGCGCACGGCTGCTGTGCGAGACGTTCCCGGCGCGGCTAGAGCGCGGCGCCGGCCTCCCGGCCGTCGGCCGGCTGGCCTACCTGGGCGAGATGGCGGCGCCCCAGCTGGCCGACACGCGGCACCTGATCCTGGCCGGGGCGAAGACGCCAGTGACCTTCTTCGCTTACCCCGGCACGCCCAGCTCGCTGGTGCCGGACGGCTGCGAGGTGCACACGCTGGCGGGCCGCGGCGAGGACGCGCCCGGCGCGCTGGCGGCGCTGGCCGGCCTGGCCGCGGCGGGCGCCGTTCCCGTGCGGCAGCCGGCCGGGCGGCCGGCGATCCCGGGCGGGGCGCTGACCGCGGAGACCGCCGCCGCCGTCATCGGCGCGCTGCTGCCGGAGCACGCCATCGTGTCCGACGAGTCGAACACGTCCGGTTTCTGGCTGGGTGGGGCGACGGCCGGGGCCCCGCCGCACGACTGGCTCACGCTGACCGGCGGGGCCATCGGGCAGGGACTTCCGCTGGCCGCGGGGGCCGCGATCGCGTGCCCGGACCGGCCGGTCGTCGCGCTGGAATCGGACGGCAGCGCGATGTACACGATCTCGGCGCTGTGGACGCACGCCCGCCAGGGGCTCGACGTCACCACGGTGATCTTCAGCAACCGGTCCTACGCCATCTTGGCCATGGAGCTGGAACGCGTCGGCGCGGGCCCGGCGGGCACGGCCGGGGACGCGGCGCGGAGCCTGCTGGACCTGTCCCGCCCCACCCTGGACTTCACCGCGCTCGCGGCCGGGATGGGGGTGCCCGCGGTGCGGGCCGCCACGACGGCCGAGTTCGCCGCCGGCCTGAGCCACGCGCTGGCCGAGCCGGGCCCGCACCTCATCGAGGCCGTGCTGCCGTAGCCCGCCCTGCTTCCGCGAGCCCGCCCTGCTTCCGCGAGCCCGGCGCTTACCGGCAGACTTTTCGTCATATGCTGCCCAAAACTCTGCCCATAACCAGGGGTGGGGCGCGCGGTGTGGCGGGACGGCGGGGCGCGTGGTGTGGCGGGACGGCGGGACGAGTTGTGACCGGGCCGATGCCGCGGGGCAGGATGGGCCCATGGACGTGGAGTGGTTCCTGGCGGCCGCGGGTGAGCTGCTCGCGATTCCGTCGACGGCGGACCAGCCGGCGGAATTGGAGCGCGCGCTCAGCTTCGTGCTCGATTTCGTCGGACCCGGTTTCACGGTGGAGCGGTTCGAATCGGGCGGCAAGCCGAGCGCGCTGGTGTACCGCGCGGCGCCCGGCGATGCCGGACGGCCCCGGTTCCGCGTCATCCTCAACGCGCACCTGGACGTGGTGCCGGCGCCGCCCGAGCAGTTCCGGCCCCGGCGCGAGGGGATGCGGCTGTACGCGCGGGGCGCGCAGGATATGAAGATCTCCGGGCTGGCGGAGGCGCTGGCCTTCCGCGAGATGGCCGGCACGGTCGGATACCCGCTCGCGTTGCAGCTCGTCACCGACGAGGAGGTGGGCGGGCGCGACGGCACCCGGCACCAGATCGAGCGCGGCGCCCGCGGGGACTTCGTCCTCGTCGGGGAGACCAGCGCCCTGCGCATCGTCACCGAGTCCAAGGGCATGCTCGGCGTCACGCTGCGGGCCAGCGGCCGCGGCGCGCACGGTGCCTACCCGTGGCTGGGCGACAACGCCCTGGTCAAGCTGCAGCGCAGCGTGCACAACGTGCTGGCCCGGTACCCGGAAGCCACCGAGGAGGCCTGGCGGACAACGGTCAACCTGGCGCGCGTGCACACCCCGAACCAGGCCCGCAACCAGATCCCCGCCGAGGCGGAGGCCTGGCTGGACATCCGCTTCCCGCCCGAGGACACCGACCTGGCCGGGAAGAGCACCGGGCAGATCGCCGCGTACCTGCAGGGGTTCTGCGAGCCGGGTGTGACGGCCGTGGTCGACCACGTGGACGCGCCGCAGAACGCGGACGGCGGCCGGCCCGAGATCACCCGGCTGCGGGAGGCCGCGCTCGCGCAGGGCTATCAGCCGGATTTCCTGCGCAAGCACGGTACCGGCGACGGGCGCTTCTACACCGAGGCGGGCAGCACGGCGGTGGCGTTCGGCGTCGGGGGGCACGGGCAGCACGGCGCCGAGGAGTACGCCGACATCGGCACGATCGAGCCGTACTACCGGGCGCTGACGCAGTTCCTCCGCGCGCCCGGGTAAGCGAGATGCGGGACCGTCTCAGTCTGGAACGGGCGGCGGCGGCGTAACGGCGTACCCTCCGGTCAACGACGCACGACGGAGGAGGGCCATGGCAGCAGGCACCGGCCAGGCCGGGGACCCGGCGGCAGCCGCCCAGCACGCCACGCCGGCGGCCGCGCCGGTACCGCCGACGACCTGGCCGCACGATCTCGTCGCGCTGGTCGACCGGTGGGTCTGGATTCGGTCGCTGAACGACCAGCTGACCGCCGTGCTCGGGCCGTTCCGCGAACGGCATCAGGACAACCCGCTCCTCGAGCTGATGCACGGCGGACGATGGCTCGGCCACCCGCTGCACCCGGCCCTCAGCGACCTGCCGATCGGGCTGTGGACCGGCGCCCTGATGCTGGATTTCATCGACCACGACGCGGGCCACGGGCTCGACGCGGCGGGGATCTTCAGCGCGGCCGGCATCCTGGCCGCGGGCGCGACCGCGGCGACGGGGATCGCCGACTGGTCCGTCAGCGACGACCGCGACCGCCGCATCGGCCTGCTCCACGGGGTGCTCAATACGGCGGCCCTCGGGCTGCAGGGCGGGTCGCTGGCGGCCCGGCTGGCCGGCTGGCGGCGTACCGCGCGCGGCCTCGGCGCGGCGAGCCTGGCGGTCACCGGCGCCGCCGCCTACCTTGGCGGTCATCTGGTGTTCGCCGAGGCCGTGATGGTCAACCGGGTGGCTGGAGCGGACGGGCCCCGGCGCTGGGTCCGCGTGATCGAAGAGGACGCCCTGCCGGACGACGTGCCCACCGGGGTGCAGGCCGACGGGCGGCAGGTCCTGCTGTACCGGCACGACGGCACCCTCTACGCGCTGGACAACCTGTGCAGCCACGCGGCCGGCCTGCTCAGCCGGGGCGACGTCGAGGGCCTGACCGTCACCTGCCCGCTGCACGGGTCGCGGTACTCCCTCGCCGACGGCTCCATCCGCCGGGGCCCTTCCCACCAGCCGCAGCCGGTGATGCGGACCCGCGTCCGTAACGGCTGGATCGAGGTCCGCGGTCCCCAGCCGGCGCCCCGCCGGTCCGCCAACGGAAGGAAATAGCCATGGCCTTTGTCATCGTCGCCAACCTCGACGACCTGGAGCCCGGCGAAACCCTCTTCGTCGAGGGGCTGAAAGAACCCATCTGCCTGGTCCGGCTGGACGACGACGACGTGCGGGCGGTGCACAACACCTGCACCCACCAGCAGCAGCCCCTGCACGAGGGCACCGTGCAGGACGACGACACGCTGGTCTGCGCCTCGCACAACTCCCGGTTCGACCTGAGCACCGGCGAGTCGGTCGGCATCCCCGAGGTGCCCACGCTGCCCGTCTACGCGTGCAAGATCGACGGCGACGCGATCCTCGTGGACATCGACCAGCAGCTCAACGACGCGCCGATTCCGCATAAGCCTTTCCACTGAACTGAGCTGCTGGCAGCCGCGGGCGGCTGATCCGCGGCCCGGGCCACGAACAGGATCGCGGGAGCCCGGGAGACCGCGCTGTGGATGAGCAACGACGTGGTGGGCCGCACGAACGCCGTGACCGGGACCGTCGTCATCGCCGGGGATCGCGTGCAGAGCCGCTCGTGCCGGATCAACCTCACCACGATCACGGTCGGTGGCAAGAAGCAGTCGCAGCTGGCCGCCAGCCTGAACACCCAGCGCTATCCGGGCGGCGACGGTCACGCTGACGAAGCCAGTGCCGCTGCCGGCGGCGCTCATCTCGGGGCCGAAGGGGTATGGCCCCATCGGCTCGCTGGCCAGCCACGGGATCGCCGAGTTCCGGCTGATCCTGGGCAAGTCCTAGGAATGCCGCGGCCCCGCGCGGTGTTGCGGTGAGGTTAGGCCCGGTGACCCGCTGCTAGGGTCGCCGGGGAAGCATAAGGACATGGCGGACGGAACGGACCGGAGGAGGGGCGATGACGCTGACCGACGCGCTGCCCGCGACCCCGGACCCGGACGCCGTGTTCGGCGCCTTCGCCCGCTGGGCCACCGAGCAGGGGCTGACCCTCTACCCGCACCAGGAAGAGGCCCTGATCGAGGTCGTGTCGGGATCGAACGTGATCCTGTCCACCCCAACCGGGTCCGGCAAGAGCCTGGTGGCCGCGGGCGCCCACTTCGCGGCGCTCGCGGACGGGCAGCGCACCTTTTATACCGCGCCGATCAAGGCGCTGGTGTCGGAGAAGTTCTTCGCGCTGTGCGAGACCTTCGGGCCGGCATGCGTGGGCATGATGACCGGCGACGCCAGCGTCAACGCGTCGGCCCCGATCATCTGCTGCACCGCGGAGATCCTGGCCAACATCGCGCTGCGGGACGGGGCCGAGGCGGATGTCGGCCAGGTCGTGATGGACGAGTTCCACTTCTACGCCGACCCCGACCGGGGCTGGGCGTGGCAGGTGCCGCTGATCGAGCTGCCGCACGCCCAGTTCGTGCTGATGTCGGCGACCCTGGGTGACGTCAGCTTCTTCGAGAAGGACCTGACCCGCCGTACCGGCCGCAGCACTGCGGTGGTCCGCTCTGACGCGCGCCCGGTGCCGCTGACCTTCCGTTACGTGCTCACGCCGCTGCACGAGACCCTTCGCGAACTGCTGGAAACGCACGAGGCGCCGGTCTACGTCGTGCACTTCACGCAGGCCGCCGCGCTGGAGCAGGCGCAGGCGCTGATGAGCGTCAACGTGTGCACCCGCGCGGAAAAGGACGCCATCGCCGAGACGATCGGCCACTTCCGGTTCACGGCCGGCTTCGGGAAGACGCTGTCCCGGCTGGTCCGGCACGGCATCGGGGTGCACCACGCGGGCATGCTGCCCAAGTACCGGCGGCTGGTCGAGACGCTCGCGCAGGCCGGGCAGCTCAAGGTCATCTGCGGCACCGACACCCTCGGCGTGGGCATCAACGTGCCGATCCGGACCGTACTGTTCACCGCGCTGTCCAAGTACGACGGGAACAAGACCCGGCTGCTGCAGGCGCGGGAGTTCCACCAGATCGCCGGGCGGGCCGGGCGGGCCGGGTACGACACGGTGGGGACCGTGGTCGTGCAGGCCCCCGAGCACGTGGTCGAGAACGCCCACGCGCTGGCCAAGGCGGGTGACGACCCGAAGAAGCGGCGCAAGGTCGTGCGCAAGAAGCCGCCCGAGGGGTTCGTCTCCTGGGGCCAGCCGACCTTCGAGCGGCTGGTGGCCGCCGACCCGGAGCCGCTGAGGTCCCGGTTCGCGGTCAGCCACGCCATGCTGCTGAACGTGATGAGCCGCCCGGGGGACGCGTTCACCGCGATGAAGCATCTGCTGACCGACAACCACGAGGACCGCCCGGCGCAGCGGGCGCACATCCACCGGGCGATCCAGATCTACCGGGCGCTGCTGGCCGGCGGGGTGGTCGAGCGGCTGGCCGAGCCGGACGAGCTGGGCCGCTGGGTCCGGCTCACCGTGGACCTGCAATTCGACTTCGCGCTCAACCAGCCGCTGTCGCCGTTCGCGCTGGCCGCGCTGGACCTGCTGGACGCCGAGTCGCCGTCGTACCCGCTGGACGCGCTGTCGGTCATCGAGTCCACCCTGGACAACCCGCGCCAGGTGCTGTCCGCGCAGCAGTTCCGGGCGCGTGGCGAGGCGGTCGCGCAGATGAAGGCCGACGGCCTCGACTACGACACCCGGATGGACCTGCTGGACTCGGTGACGTACCCGAAGCCGCTGGAGGACCTGCTGGAGCACGCGTTCGGGATCTACCGGCGCGGGCATCCGTGGGTCGCCGATCACGAGCTGGCCCCCAAGTCGGTGGTCCGCGACATGTACGAGCGGTCGATGACGTTCACCGAGTACATCGGGTTCTACGGACTGTCCCGCTCGGAGGGCCTGGTGCTGCGGTACCTGGCCGACGCGTACAAGGCGCTGCGGCAGACCGTGCCGGAGGACGGCAAGACCGAGGAGCTCATCGACCTGATCGAGTGGCTCGGCGAGCTGGTCCGCCAGGTCGACTCCAGCCTGATCGACGAATGGGAACGGCTCCGCAACCCGGACGCGGAGGACGCCGCGATGCCGGCCGCGCAGCCGCCGTCGGTGACCCGCAACGTGCGCGCGTTCCGGGTGCTCGTGCGCAACGCGCTGTTCCGGCGGGTCACGCTGGCCGCGCTGGGTCACTACACCGAGCTGGGCGAGCTGGACGCGGACTCCGGCTGGGACGCCGACGGGTGGGGCGACGCGCTCGACGCGTACTTCGGCGAGCACGACGAGATCGGCACCGGCCCGGACGCGCGCGGACCCGGGCTGCTGATCCTGGCCGAGGGCCCGCAGGTCTGGACGGCCCGGCAGATCTTCGACGATCCCGCCGGGAACCACGACTGGGGCTTCAGCGCGCAGATCGACCTGGCCGCCTCCGATGAGGCCGGGACGGCAGTGCTGCGGATCACAGATGTCGGGCAGCTCTAGCCGGCGCCGCTCGCCGCTGGTACCCGGGGCGCAGGACACGGAGCAGCGGCGGACCTGGGGATAGGACCGGTTCTAAATTTTAATTAATTAACAAAACCCGGCCCACGAGGAACCGGGTGGTATATAGCGGGGAGCATAGCCAGCGGCGCGCCCGGGCGGGAGTCCGGCGGTCAACGGCGTTGCGCGGGGCCGACCTGGGGCGGCAGCTGGTGGCTCTTCAGGTCGGCGGCCGACAGCCGGGCCCACCAGTGCCGGCCCGCCCCCTCGGTGGGCGAGCCGCGCAGGTCGCCGGCCAGGTAGCTGGGGGACGGGTTGATGCTGCCGACGGGCACGCGCAGCCGCGCCCGCTGGAGGGGGAGCCGCAGGTCGCTGTCGTTGGAGATGACCAGGGCGCCCTCGACGTCGCCGCCGAGGACGTCCAGCAGCAGGTGCGCCGCCACGTTGACGTCGGAGCCCTTCTCCTCGCGGCTCGCGTAGGACACCATGAACACCGCCCCGGCGACCGGGACGCCGTGGCCGTCCTGGACGTGCCCGGTCCGCACCTGGGCAAGGTAGCACTGCACCGCATTTGCGCGCGGCAGGCTCCGGCGCCCAAGTAATCTCGGGGACCATGAGCAGGGTCCGCGGGTCACGTGTACGATTTTGCCGGTTTGCCGGGCTGGGGGCGGCCCTGGTCCTGCTCGGCGGGCTGCTCGCCGCCTGCAGTTCCGGGCCGACGCCGCAGGCCACGGCCAGCGCGTACCTCTCCGCCTGGGCCAGGCAGGACTGGACCGCGATGCGGCAGCTGGCCGACAACCCGCCGGCCAGCTTCGTGGCGGTGAACACCGCGGCGTTCAGCAACCTGAGTGTGAGCAAGGCCACCTTCACCGCGGGCACCATGAAAACGACGGGGTCGACGGCGCAGGAGCCGGTCACCGAGCGGCTCCATCTGACCGGTCTCGGCACTGTCACGATCACGCCGACGCTGCGCCTGGTGCAGCGGTCCGGGCAGTGGCGGGTCGCGTGGACGCCGGCCACGATCGCGCCGCCGCTGCAGGCCGGCGATCAGCTCGCGGTGACCACGACGTGGCCAGCGCGCGCGGCGATCGACGGCGCGGGCGGTGTGCCGCTGACCGGCCAGGCGCAGCAGGTGACCATCGGCGTCGAGGGCAGCATGGTCAAGGACGCCACCTCGCTCACGTCCGCGCTGGTCGCGGCGGGCGCGACCGCGCAGCAGGCGGGCAGCGCGATCACCGCCGCGAAGGCGCACCCGACGTTCTTCGAGCCTGTCTTCACCGTGCCGCAGGCACGGTATGAGCAGCTCAAGCCGACCCTCTACCCGATACCGGGCACCGTGTTCCAGGCGTCGACGGCGGCGCAGGGGATCACCCCGGGGCTCACCGCGGGAGTCGTGGGGACCCTCGGGCCGATCACCGCCGCGGAGCTGAAACAGCTCGGCGGCCCGTACAGCGCGCAGAGCGTCGTCGGCCAGA
Organism: uncultured Actinomycetes bacterium; assembly: GCA_963824545.1. GTDB lineage: Bacteria > Actinomycetota > Actinomycetes > Streptosporangiales > Streptosporangiaceae > Bog-532. Next base: position 49,468 of record CAWGPP010000027.1, read on the forward strand.
ACGGGCTGCAGGCGGCCGGGGAGCAGCAGCTGGCGGGCACCCCGAGCGCAACCGTCGAGGTGGTCACGGCCAAGGACGCGCACGTGGCCACGCTGGCCACGCTGCCGGGGCACCCGGGCACCGCCGTGCAGACCTCCATCGACCCGAACGTGCAGCGCGCCGCGGAGGCCGCGCTGTCCGGTGAGAAGAAGAGCGCCGCGCTGGTCGCGGTCAACGCCCAGACCGGCGCGCTGCTCGCCGTGGCCAACGCCAACGCCGGCGGCTTCGACCAGGCGCTGGATGGCGCCTATCCCCCGGGCTCGACCTTCAAGGTGATCACGTCGGCGGCGCTTATCAACCACGGGCTTTCCCCGGCCTCGGCGGCCAGCTGCCCGCCGACCGCCACGGTGGACGGCGAGGTGTTCCACAACGCCGAAGGTGAAGGGCAGGTGAGCGATCTGCTGCACGCCTTCGCCGAGTCGTGCAACACCGCCTTCATCGGGCTGGCCACCAAGAACCTCTCGCCGTCGGACTTCCCGGCCACCGCGTCGGCGTTCGGGCTGGGCGCGATGTCGCAGATGGGCGTGGTCGCGTACAGCGGGTCCGTGCCCAAGCCGTCCGACCAGGCCGACCTGGCCGCGACCTCGATCGGCCAGGGCCGGGTGCTGGTGTCGCCGCTCGATATGGCGATGGTCGCCGCCGCGGCCGACACCGGGACCGTCCGCGCCCCGCGCCTGGTGACCGGCGCGCCCGATGACACCGCGCCCGCGCATCAGCTGCCGCCCGCGGTGGTTACCGACCTGCACCAGATGATGGCGCAGGTCGTCGCGTCCGGCACCGCGGCGGGGCAGGGCCTGCCGGCCGGGACATTCGGGAAGACGGGGACCGCCGAGTACGGGACGACCAACCCCCTGAAGATCGACGCCTGGCTGATCGGGTTCCGTGGCAACGTCGCATTCGCGGTCCTGGTGGTCAACGCCGACGGCGACGGCGGCCCGACGGATGGCCCGATCGCCGCGAAGTTCCTGAAGGCGATAGGTTCGTAGCCGACCGCCGGGGTTCGCGGGGTTGCGGGGGTTCGCAGCTGGCCGGCGCCTGGCTGGCGGCCGGCTGGCAAGGATCAATGACCACTGTGTCCATGCGGCATTGACGTTTCCGTCATGTCCTGGTGAGTCCCTCGCAATCGCCATGGCAAAGGCTCAAAGGGAGACAACGTAGTCACCCGCATCCGGTTTGCACGGTTGCGCGGGTTTTGCCGTGCGGCGGTCTAGCCGCCGCTGGCTGCGTGAAGGGGGAGGCGGCAAACAAAGCGGCTGGCCGGACAGACAGGCAAAGTCAGGCGATGCAAAAGTTGCCTAAAGAAATCTTCGTTGAAATAGTTACCCTGTGTTGCCCGTCCCCTCCTACTTTAGGACAATAAGTGCCGTCTCACCACTGAGACCATTTGACGGTTGGAGAAGAGATGACGGACCAGTCCGCCGCTGTGCGAGGGACCATGGCCCTGGAAGATCATCATCTGGAGGCCGATGCGATCGGCGGGCCAGAGGACACCATTATCGGGATGGCTGCGTCCGCGCCGGCGGCTTCGGTGGGCCTGACCATCGCGGCCCTCGCCGCCGCGACCGCGTACGGCAGCGGGCCGATCATCATCCTCACAGCGATTCCGATGCTGATCATCGCCAATGCCTATCGCCGCCTGAACATGTGGAACGCGAACTGCGGCGCATCGTTCGAATGGGTGGGCAAGGCCATCAACCCCTATCTCGGTTTCCTTACCGGCTGGCTGATGGTGGCCGCTTACGTCCTCGGCACGCTCAGCGGCGTCGAGGTACTGGCACCGTCCGTGCTGTCGGTATTCGGCAGCGATTCGACGGCGACCTGGGGAAACATCGGAATTGCCACCGCGCTCGCGCTGATCATGGTGGCCATTGCCGTTCTCGGTATCAAGCTCACGGCGCGGACCCAGGTCGGCATGGCCGCGGTGGAATACCTGATCCTGCTCGGCTTCGCCGTCGCGGGACTGGTCTTCGTGCTCAGCCACCACCACGGCACGTACGCGATCACGTCAGGCTGGGCGAGCCCGACCGGCGTCGGCGGGCATGGCAACGCGACCGCCGGCTTCCTGATCGCCGTGTTCATGTTCACCGGCTGGGATGGCGCCATCTACGTCAACGAGGAGACGCAGCGCCGGCGGATCAACCCGGGCCGGGCCGTCCTCATCGCGGTCGCCCTGCTCACCGTGGTTTATTTCGTGGCCACGGTCGGCCTGCAGGGCGTGGTGTCCCCGAGTGCCCTGCAGGCCAACGCCGCGAACGCGCCGGTCTACATCGCCCAGGTGATGGGCGGCGCCGGCTGGGCGAAGGTGATGGCCCTGTCGATCACGCTGTCCGCGATCGCCAGTACCGGGGCCGGCATCGTGGTCACGGCGCGGATCGTCATGGACATGGCCAACCGCCGGGTGCTGCCGCCGTCGCTGGGCATCGTGAACCGCCGGTTCTCCACCCCGGTCGTGGCCAGCGTCGTCGTCGGCCTGCTGGTCATCATCCTCACCTGGGTGTACCTGCTGGCGACGTCGGTGCAGAACGCGTTCGACGACGTGGTGGCCATCACGGGCCTGCTGTTCTCGCTCTTCTACATCCTCACCGCGCTGGCCACGATGGCCTACTACCGGCGGCGACTGCTGGCCCGCCCGAAGGACGGCGTGGTGCTCGGGATCCTTCCGCTGGCGGCGGCGGGCTTCCTGGCCTGGGTCATCGTCAAGTCGCTGATGAACGCGCCCCCTTCCCAGCGCTGGTCGATGCTGGGTATCGTGCTGGCCGGGCTGGTGCTGATGTTCGTGGCGCGGTTCGTGCTGCGGTCGCCGTTCTTCCAGATCCGGCGGGAGACCGGTGGCCTGGAGGACGCCGCGGAGGCCTGACCGGCCTGCGCTGTCTTGTGTGGCCGGCCCGGCCCGCGCGGTTTGCGTGGGCCGGGCCGGTTGTCTTTGCCCCGCCCGTGTCAGGTGGGGTAGGTGATGGGTCCGGTGACGTAACGCCGTCCGGCGGGTGTGGTCCAGGTGTGGTAGCCGGGCTGGTTTTGTTTCAGGGTCCAGCCGGGGGCTTGTTTGTGTGGTGGTGGTGGCGGCAGCGGGGCCCGGTGTTGCAGGCGCAGGTGCGGCCGCCGGTTTCCCAGGGGATGGCGTGCTCGAAGTCGCAGCGGCGGGCGTCGCGCAGGCAGGGCGGGTAGGTGCAGTGGCCGTCGCGGATGTGGACCAGGTGGCGGAGTGTCGTGCCGGGGTCGTGGGCGGCTGTTTCGTGCCGGTGGTCGCATTCGGTGACGGCGAGGGGCTCGGGGCGGGCGGTCAGGGCGGGGCCGCGGCCACCGGAATATCTCCCGGGCCGGCATCCGGGGGCAGCATCACGCCGTCATCGGGCCAGGGCTCCTCAAAATCCTCAGCCGGCCACCAGTCACCGCCACCCGCAGGCCGCCCACCCGGGCCGGGCCCCTCACCAGCCGGGTGTCCACCGCCCGCGCCGGCCGGCGGCCCGCCCGGCGCGCCGGGACGCGGGACATCCCCACCACGCTGCCCGTCACCGGGAACCCGCCCGCCAGCCATCACCCTCGCCCCACTCACATCGATAACATCACATAGCCACAGTCTATCGAACACAATATCGAAAAACAAGGGCTAGGACGGGCGAATTGGCGATCTTTCGACTACGATCCGCGGCTGGCGCGAGGGACCAGGCCATAGGCGCAGGAGCTGACGGAAGCCACCGAATGGACAGGGCGGCCAAACCGCGACGCTAATCCGGCGCTAGTCGGGCGCTAGTCGGGCGCTAGTCGGGCGCTAGTCGCGGGAGGCGGCGACGCGGGGGTGGTCGCGCCAGGCGGGCATGGTGGCCATGTACGTGAGGGTCTGGCGTTCCAGGTCCTCACGGGAGGCGGCCGGGTTGCGGCGGGCCTGCCAGGCGACCATGCGAGCGAATCGCTCGTCGAACGACTGGAGCTGGCCGGATTCGTCGGTGCAGTAACCGCAGTACCGGCCGGTCTCGATGGGCATGCCACAGCTTTCACACGATGCGTTCATGTCTGCTCCTTGAAGTGTCCGGCTGAGGCCCGACCGGCGGGGGCAGCCTGACTGGCGGGGACCCCGTGGCCGGCGGGGGCCGCCCGATCGACCAGGGCCGAAAGGGCTTCGATCAAGGCATCGGCCTGGCCGGGCGGCAGCCGGGACAGGGCCGCTCCGAGCCGGGCCACATCGAGCACATCACGGTCACGGCGCAGCGTCTCGTGGCCGGCCGGGGTGAGCCAGACCAGGGTTCGGCGGCGGTCGGCCGGATCGCTCTCGCGTTCCAGCAGGCCCTGCTGGACGAGGTGGCTGACGATCTCGCTGACGACGGACTGGGCCCGCTCCAGGTGCAATGCCGCCTCGCCGATCGTGAGCGGGCCTGTCATGGCGAGATGTTCCAGTACGGCCCGGGACGCGCCGGCCAGCTGGCCGCGCGGGCGATCGCGGCGATGAAACGTCAGGTACGTGGCGCGGAACAGATCCGCGAACCGCTCCCCCACCTCTTCGGTCACGCGACCAGGCTCGCGGCTGGCGCATCCATCGTCAATCCCGATACGTCGGGTACGGGCGGAAGACCAGGACCAGGACACGGACGGCGAGAATGGCGGCGATCACCAAAAGGCAGTAGCCGAAGAACGAGTACAGGCTGACCGTCCGGGTGAAGCTCGGCCCGCCGTGCAGGCCGATCAGCATCACGGCGATGATGCCGGTCGCCGCGGCCAGGAACGTGAGCAGCACCTGGTGCAGCAGGCCGGTGATATACCGGCGGTCCGACGCGTTGGCGAGGTGGCGCACGTTGACGCTGAGCCGTCCGGTCTCCAGCGCGCCGCCGATCCGGTCCAGGCGGCGCGGCAGGCGGCGCAGCATGGGCAGCAGCGACGCCAGCTCGTCCAGCGCCGTCTGCCGCAGCGTGTCCGGGCTGAGCTGCCCGGCCAGCTGGTCGGCGGCGAACCGGCGCGCTTCGTTAACGATGTCGAAGCCGGGCGCCAGCTGGGTCAGCGTGCCTTCCATGGTGGCCAGCGCGCGGAACACCGCCGCGATCTCCGGCGGCACGGCCAGGCCGTGATCGGCCACGATGCGGAACAGGTCGGTGAACATCCGGACGTCCGGGGTGATCCCGGCCGCCACATGCCGGACCGCGAACCGGCCCAGGGTCCGCTCCAGGCGCAGCTCGTCCAGTTCCTCGGGCCGTTCGACCACATCCAGCAGGGAGTCGGCCAGCGCGGCGGGGTCGCCCCGGTCCAGGGCCAGCAGCAGCCGCTGCAGCGCGCCGCGCAGCCCGGCGTCGATCCGCCCGACCGAGCCGAAGTCGAGCAGGCCCAGCGTCTTGTCGGTGAGCAGCAGCACGTTGCCCGGGTGCGGATCGGCGTGGAAGGTCCCGTCCAGCAGGACCTGGCTGAGCAGGGTGTCCAGCAGGCCACGGGCCAGCTCGGCCCGCTCCTCGGCGGGCAGGGTCGCCGCGGCCAGCGGATACCCGTCCAGGTACTCCATGACGAGGACCTTCTCGCCGCACAGCGGCATGTGCGGGACCGGGACGCGGACGCTGGCCGTGCGGCCGGCCGCCGCGGTGGCCACGGCGGTCATGTTGCGCGCCTCGATCCGCAGGTCGAGTTCCTCGTGCAGCGCGTCGGCGAACCCGTGGGCCAGCTCGACCGTGCCCACGGCGCGGCCCCAGCCCGTACTGCGCTGCAGCCGGGCCGCGAGCCGGCCCACGATGTCCAGGTCGCGGTCCACCACTCCGCGCACGTCCGGCCGGCACACCTTGACCACCACGCGGTCCCCCGAGGTCAGCGTCGCCGCGTGGACCTGAGCGATCGACGCCGCCGCGATCGGTTCCCGGTCAAAGCTCGCGAACACCTGGTCCGGCTCGGCGCCCAGCTCGGCGTCCAGCACGCTGGCGATCTGCGGCCAGGGCACCTGGGGGGCGTCATCCTGCAGATGACTCAGCTCGCTGATGAACTCGGGCGGAATCAGGTCCCGGCGGGTGGACAGCACCTGGCCCAATTTGACGAAGGTGACCCCGCCATCTTCCAGGGCCAGGCGCAGCGAGTGGGCCAGCCGGGTCCGTCCTTCGGAGGTGGCCAGCTCCGAGCGGCGGCCGCCGCGCGCATAGGGCAGCAGCCCGCGGCGGACCAGGATCCGGGTGATCTGGGAGTAACGGCGGGCGCGGCCCAGTTGCTGGCGCAGACCGCGCAGCACGTAGAGCGGGCCGGGCAGTGACCCGCTCGGCACCAGCGCCTCGGAGACAACCAGGAACACCATGCCCACCAGCAGCGCGATGACCACGCCGAGGAGCACGAACAGCAGGCCGGGCAGGGTGGTCCGCGACCGGCTGACCGATGAACCGCCGAGAGCCAGGATGATCGGCGAGGCGCTGAAGAAGGCGATGAGCCCGGCCAGCAGCGTGCGGAACCCCGACAGCGGCAGGCCGAGGAGCCGCCGCACCCCGAACGCGAACAGCAGCACCGTCAGCGCGGTGGCGACCGCGGCCAGCGGAAAGTTGAGAAGGTTCATGACGCGGCGGCAGCGGGAACGGATAGCCGGGCTGCCGCGGAATGGGCGGCGGCGCTCACATCTGCAGCACGGCGGCGCCGTGGACGTGTTCGGCTTCGAGGTCCGCGAGGGCCTGGTCCGCCTGATCGAACGGGTACGGGGTCGTCGTCACCTTGATCTTCAGGCGTTCGGCCAGGGTGAGGAATTCCTGCGCGTCGCCGCGGGTGTTGGAGGTGACGCTGCGCAGGTTCCGCTCCTGGAACAGGTGCTTTTCGTAGTTGAGCGAGGGGATGTCGGTCAGGTAGATCCCGGCGATGGCGAGCGTCCCGTTGCGGTCCAGCGCGGCCAGCGCCGCGGGCACGATGCCGCCGACCGGCGCGAACAGGATGGCTGAGTCCAGCGGCACCGGCGAGGGGTCGAACGAATCCTGGACCGACGCCGCGCCCAGGCTGCGGGCCAGGTCACGGGCGGCGGGCGCGCGCGTGAAGACGTGCACCTGGGCGCCCTGGACCATCGCGACCTGCGCGGCCAGGTGGGCCGAGCCGCCGAACCCCCAGATGCCGAGCGTGCCGCCCGGCGGGACGTCGGCGCGCACCAGGGCCCGGTAGCCGATGATGCCCGCGCACAGCAGCGGCGCGACCTCCGTGTCGCTGAAGCCACCCGGGAGCGGATGCGCGAAGGCGTCCGCGACGGTCAGGTACTCGGCGTACCCGCCGTGGATGTCCCACCCGGTGTAGGTGGACCCCGGGCAGAGATTCTCCTGGCCGCGGCGGCAGAACCGGCATGACCCGTCGGTGCCGGCCAGCCAGGCCGCGCCAACCCGGTCGCCGGCCCGGAACCGGGTCGTGCCGGGACCGGTCGCCGTCACCCGCCCGACGACCTCGTGGCCGGGGGTCGTCCTCGGGTGGTGCGGCGGCAGGTCACCCTCGGCCAGGTGCAGGTCGGTGCGGCAGACGCCGCACGCGATGACCTTGATCAGCAGTTCGCCAGGACCTGGCTCGGGGACCGGCCGGTCGGTCAGTTCCAGAGGCCCGGACGACATTGGCCCGGGCTTGGCCACAACCCATGCGCGCATGGCGCCTACGTTACGGCCCCCGGCTGCGTATCGGGTGGCCGGTACGCGCCAGACTAGAAGTCCGCAAACGTTCGCAAGGAGTAGGCAGAGGATGAATCGCGAGGAGCGCCGGCAGTTTGTCAGGGACCACCGCACCTGTGTCTTCGGCTACAACCGCCGGGAGCACGGGCCAGCCATGACCGTCGTCTACTACGTCATGGACGGCGACGACATGCTGATCTCAACGATGGCCGACCGCGCCAAGGCCAAGGCCGTGCGGCGGGATCCCCGCGTGGGCATCTGCGTGCTGAACGAGCAGTGGCCGGTGACGTACCTGCAGGTCTACGGAAAGGCGAAGCTGGAAGACGACCCGGCCCAGGGGGCCGACATGCTGCGCCGGGTCATTGACCTGATGGCCGGCGAGCCGATGCCCGCGGACAAGAGGCCGGCGATCGAGAAGATGGCGCGCGAGGAGAAGCGGATCGTGCTGCGGGTGACCCCGTACGCGACGTTCGAGACCCCGCCGCGGCACGTCTACCAGCCGGACGACGTCGACACGCTGAGCCACTTCACCAGCACGTCGATGGACTGGTGACACACGAGCCTGGAGTGCCGCGTGGGACGGCCGAGGCTGGTGGGACCGCCGAGGCTGGTGGGGCTGGTGGGGCTGGTGGTGAGCTAGAAGTGAAGGTGGGCCTGCCAGTCGGCCGGGACCCGGTCGGCCGGGCCGGGCGTGGTCTGGTCGAGCGGGTGGTGGTGCGGCGGCGCCAGTTCGGGGCCGCGCTCGTACAGCCGGTCGTCCGGGTAGCTCCAGAACCACTCCTCGTGCGGCTCGAAGCTCTGGATGACCGGGTGGCCGGCCTCCTTCGCGTGCACGCTGGCATGCTGGGAGGGCGAGGAGTCACAGCAGCCGATGTGCCCGCACTGGGCGCACCGGCGCAGGTGGAACCACCAGCCGCCCGCCGCGTCGCACTCGACGCAGCCGTTCCCGCTGGGCGCAACGGACGGATCGACGCCTGGTACCTCGGTCATGCTGTCTCCTGCCTGTTCGTGTCCGGGCCGCCGTCCGTGTCCGGGGCGCCGTTCGTGGCCGCAGCGCCGTCGGTGGCCGCGGCGCCGTCGGCGACCGGGACGCTGTCTCGCTCCGGGGCGGTCAGGGGCAGCCAGACCCGGAACTTCGTGTCGCCGGGGGACGAGAAAACGTTGATCTCCCCGTGGTGCTTCTTGGCGATGATCCGCCAGGAAATGTCGAGCCCCAGCCCGGTGCCCTCGCCGACCGGCTTGGTGGTGAAGAACGGCTCGAAGATACGCGACTGGATCTCGGCCGGGACGCCCGGCCCGGTGTCGCCGAACTCGACCAGCAGCTTCTCGCGGTCCAGCGCGGTGCGTACGGTGAGCCGGCCGTGCCCGCCCATCGCGGAGACGGCGTTGTCGATCAGGTTCGTCCAGACCTGGTTGAGCTCGGCCGCGTACGCGGGAATCTTGGGCAGCGTCCGGTCGTAGTTCTTGACCACCGTGATGTCCGGGCCAATCTTGCCGCCGAGCATCAGCAGCGTGCTGTCCAGCAGGTCGTGCACGTCGATCTCCTGGTACGGGGCCCGGTCCAGCTGGGAGTACTGCTTGGCCGCGCCGACCAGGTGCATGATCCGGCCGGTGGAATCCTGGATCTCGTTCATCAGCAGTTCGGTCTCGACCGTGTAGGTCAGCCACCGGACCGCGCCCTCCAGGCCGTCGGCCCCCACGATGTCGACCACCCGGTCGAGCCATTCGGTGTCCAGGCCCGCCTGGACCAGGACGGGCGCCAGGTCCCAGCCGCCCTGGATGCCGTACCCGTCGAGCCAGTCGGCGATCGCGTCTTCGGCGTCCGAGGCCTCCATCGGGCCGAGCACCGGCGCCTTGGCGACCCGCTCCACCGCCCGTTCCTGAATATCCATCAGGCTTTCCAGCGTGTCCGGATGGAATTGCTTCTTGGTCAGCGTGCCGAGCTTGTGCCGCATCCCGGCGACCCGGTCGCGCAGCGTCGACGTCGCCCGGACCGCGGCGGCGGCGGGGTTGTTCAGCTCGTGGGTCAGGCCGGCCGACAGCGAGCCCAGGGCCAGCAGCCGCTCCCGCTGGCTGACGGCCTGGTTGGCGGCCTTGTTGCCGAAGAACGCGCCCTCCAGCAGGTGCACCGCGATCGGGAACCAGGTCGTCATCATCTCGGCGAAGCAGGCCGCGTCCAGCACGAAGAAACGGGACGGCACGGTCACCCGCAGCGAGCTGTTGTAGTTCTTCGGGGCCCGCTCCCCCAGGTAGGCCTGGAACGCGCCCGAATAGACGCCGCGCGCCGAGGTCCGGTTCACCTCGATGTCATCCGAGCCCACCCGGCGCAGCAGCACGATGGTGCCTTCGAGCAGGACGTAGAAACAGGTCGCCGGGTCGCCCTCGGTGTACACGGGGCCGGGCGGGATCGTCTCGACGCGGCCCTCCCGGCACAGCCACTCCAGCTGATCGGGGCTCAGCTTCTCGAACAGGAAGAGGGTGCGCAGCTCGTCCGGCCGGCAGAGGGCCGGGCGGGGCTGGGACTGGTCTGCGGTCACAGCTTCTCCAGGTAACGATGAACGAGCATGACGGCCATGGCGCCCTCGCCGACGGCGGAGGCGACGCGTTTGGCGGATTCCGCGCGCACGTCGCCGGCCACGAACACGCCGGGCACGCTGGTCTCCAAGTGATAAGGCGGACGGTCCAGCGGCCATTCCGCCGGCTGCTCGCCGCCGACGGCCAGATCGGGGCCGGCCAGCACGAAGCCGTGCTCGTCGCGCAGCACCACGCCGCCCAGCCAGCCGGTCAGCGGCGCAGCGCCGATGAAGACGAACAGCCAGGACGCGTCGACCTCTTCGGTGGCGCCGGTGTTGGCGTCGCGGAGCGTGAGGCCCTCCAGGTGGTCACCGCCCCGGGCGCCGACCACCTCGGTACAGGTACGCACGGTGATGTTCGGGACGCTGTTGACCTGCTCGATGAGGTAATGCGACATGGACTTGGTCAGGGATGGCCCGCGGACCAGGATGTTCACCGACCGGGCGCCGCGGGCCAGGTAGACCGCGGCCTGCCCGGCGGAGTTGGCGCCGCCCACGATGTAGACGTCGTTGCCGGCGCAGCCGGCCGCCTCGGTCAGCGCGGAGCCGTAGTAGACCCCGCACCCGGTCAGCGGCTCCAGTCCCGGCGCGCCCAGCTGCCGGTACTCCACCCCGGTGGACAGGATCACGCTGTGCGCGTCCAGCGCGGATCCGTCGGCGAAGCGGACGGTCCGGGCCGAGCCGTTGACCTCCAGCCCAGTCACCTCGCGGGTGGTGAGCACCTCGGCGCCGAACTTGGCCGCCTGCCGCCGGGCCCGGGCGGTCAGCTGGGAGCCGGAGACCCCGTCCGGGAACCCCAGGTAGTTCTCGATCCGGGAGCTCTGGCCGGCCTGCCCGCCGGTCGCGGTCCGCTCCAGCAGCACGGTCCGCAGGCCTTCGGACGCGCCGTACACGGCCGCGCCGAGGCCGGCCGGGCCGCCGCCGATCACGATGAGGTCGTAGAAGTCGGCCGACGGCGTGGTGGCCAGGCCCACGTGGCCGGCCAGTTCCGCGTCCGACGGCGCGACCAGGATCTCGTGGTCCAGCGTGATCACCACGGGCAGCGTGAGGCCGTCCTCGTTGGCCGCCTCCAGCATCCGCCGCCCCTCGGGCTCATCCGTGCCGAACCAGCGGTAGGGCACCTGGTTGCGCGCCAGGAACTCGCGCACCTCCGAGGAACGCGCCGACCAGCGGTGCCCGATGACCTTGATCTCCGGGACCACGTGATGGTCGGAGGACCGCCACGTCTCCAGCAGCGCGTCCACCACCGGGTACAGCTTCTCCTCCGGCGGGTCCCAGGGCTTGAGCAGGTAATGATCGAGGTCGACGACGTTGATCGCGTCGATCGCGGCACTGGTGTCGGCGTACGCGGTGAGCAGGATGCGCCGGGCCCCGGGATACACGTCCATCGCGCGTTCCAGGAACTCGACGCCGTTCATCTGCGGCATCCGGTAGTCGGCCAGGATCACCGCAACCTGGTCGCCGCGCAGCTTCAGCTCGTGCAAGGCGTCCAGCGCCGACTGGCCGGACTCGGCGCGCACGATCCGGTACTGGCTGCCGTAGCGGCGCCGCAGATCACGGGCCACGGCGCGGGACACGTCCGGGTCGTCGTCGACGGTCAGGATCGCGATCCGACCCGAGTCGGCGGGTGCGTTCGGCGGCATGGGCGCTCCGTGGGGTTGTCGGGGCGGGGATACGTCGTCCGCGGCGTCGCTGATGCGGGGGCACACGCAGCCATCGTAAGTTCCCGCTGCCCGGAATGCCCCACAGCGGTGTCCGCTCGTTGCGTAACCGGCGGCGGGCCGCGGCCGGGGTCACGGATGACAATGGCCAGGTGGGGCGAGATCGAGGGCGGGATTGCGGTCGAAGAAACCGAACGGCTTCAGCGTGAAGCCCACGTACTCGACGGGCATCACCGGGAAGTCCTCCGGGCGGCAGAAGTGGGTCGTTCCGACCGTGTGCCAGACCACGATGCCGGTGTCGGTGACCGGCCGGTCCGCGGCGGTCCAGGCGGGCAGGCCGTCGCCGCCGGGGCTCTGGTTCGGGAACTCGCCGGCCGGGCGGCGCTCGTCCGGCCGGGCCGGGGTGACCCACAGGTGCCGGGTGGCGAACGTGGCGCGGGCGGTGATCGGCGCGGTGTCCTGGGCCAGCAGCGGCGCACTGGGCTGCGGGAGCAGCGTGTAGGCGACGGGCTCGCCGCAGGCGTTCAGCGACCCGTGGTTGACGATCTTCCAGTAACGGGCGCATTCGGGCGCCGCCAGCCGCCGCGCGGCGGCCTCGGTCTCCAGCAGGGTGGCGCGGTAGGTGAAGGCGTTGCCGTAGGGATTTCCCGGGCCGGAGGGAACACCGATCGCGTCCACCTCGTAGACGGAGTTCGCCGGGCCGTCGACGCACGGGTCGAGCCGGAAACAGAACAGGTGCTGGTGGTGCGGCCCGGCCAGTTCCGGGGTGACCGGGCTGGCGTACGGCACCCGCGCGCCGCGCCTGGTCGCCTGCGTCTGGATGATGCCGGTCAGCTTGACCTCGGCCTGGATCGTGCCGTCCAGGTAGAAGTACCAGAAGAAGCCGTAGTCGTAGTTGCCGACGTTGGCGATGAAGGAGACCACCATCCGGCGGGACCGGCGCACCTCGGCCGCGTCGTTGTCGGTGTCCACGTGCTTCCAGAGGATCCCGTAGTCCTCCTCGTGCAGGCAGATGGCGCGCTCGAGGACGTTGGCGGTGCCGTCCTCCTCGGTGCTGACCGCGTCCAGGTAGACGACCTCGCCCAGGCAGTCGCAGCCGAGGTCGAGCGAGGCGGCGGTCTTGCCGAGGCCGACGTCGCCGGCGTCGAACGCGTTCTTCCACCAGTGGCTGGGCGCCGTCGAGCCGTAGGGCACGACCATCTCGGCCATGCTGGCCCGGTACAGCACGGGCCGGGCGCGGCCGCCTTCGACGTAGCAGATCTCGTGCAGCACGAGGCCCTCGACCGGGTGCATCGACACCCGCAGCTGCCAGGGCCCCCAGCGGAGCTGCCCGTCGTCGACGGTGAAGCCGGGCCCGTCCGGCTGCAGGATCTGCAGCGGCGCCAGCGCGCGCCGCGCGCCGACGCTGGCCGCGTCGTACCGGCCCGGGTCGGCGGGGATGGGCACCACGTCGCCATCGATCAGCTCGATGACCTCGCCGGTGTCGCGGTCCAGGACGGCGACCAGGTTCTCCACCGGCCGGGCGTAGGGGTTGCTGCCCGGGCCGTCCAGCACGTAGGCGACGCCGCGGGCGAGCCGGCGCCCGGAGCGGTCCACCTCCAAGCCGAAGTTGCTGGCCGGCCACGGGTCGACCTGGACCCGCGACAGGTCGGTGACGCCGCGCCGCGCCAGGGCCGCGCGGAAGCCCGGGTCGGCCTTGATCTGGTCCGCGTTACCGGCCCACTCCTCGGCCATGATCGGCGGCTGCACGCCGGGCACCGGGACGCGGCTGGTCACCACGCGGGTGTCCAGGGCCGCCGTCACCAGCCAGGTCATCCGGGCCGGCCCGTCGTACAGCACGCACCGCGCCAGCCGGGGCACGGCGCCGCCGTCCCAGCCCAGCACCGTCTCCCTGGCCGGCTCCTCCAGCGCGCAGTACACCAGGCGCGCGCCGGGGCAGGCGTCCAGCGCGAGCCGGATCGCGGCGGCCGTCTCGCTGACGGTGAGCGGCGCCAGCGGATGGCGGGCCCTCATTGGGTGCCTTCGTCGTCGCCGGCGGGTGGGTCATCGGCCGGCTCCCGCCCGGCCCGCGGAGAAAAGGTCGCGCCGAGTTCGTCGAGGAGGCCGCCGCCCTTCAGGCCCAGCAGCTGCCAGGCGCGGGCGATGCCGACGCCGAACAGGACGTAGACGAACGTCGCGGTCCGGTCGGCCTCGCCGAGAGCGTTGACGGGAATGAGGCCGCTCGCCAGCTGGGCGGCGTACACCAGCATGATGATGCTCAGGAACAACGGCCAGCGGTTGCTGAGGTGCCCCAGATGGCGGGACCGCCACAACCGCAGCGTCAGGCCGACCGTGCTGCTGAGGCCGAGCGCGCCGAAGATGACCGCGCCGGTGTCCAGGCCACTGCCCGGCTGCAGCCCGATCAGGGAAACGAACAGCGCGTCGACCAGGGCGGTGAAGGCGGTGGCGGCGATCGCCTGATGCTCGACGTTCCGGGCATCACGCAGCCGTTCCGGCGACAGCGACAAGGCGACGAACAGCAGGCCGACCAGCGCACCGGCCACGGTCACGGAACCGGTAAAGAACTCCGAATATGAGGCCACGGCATCATATGCTGCCACGGCAGCCGGGCCGCCCCCATGCGTCACCCAGGTGCGTCGCCCAGCGCGGCGGGGCGGGCGGTGTGGCTGTACTGGGACCAGGAACCCGGGTAGAGCCGCCCCTCCCCCAGGCCGGTGTACTCCAGCATCAGCAGGTTGTGGCACGCGGTCACGCCCGAGCCGCAGTAGCTGATGACGCCGGCGGCGCTGGTCACGCCGGCGCCGGCCAGCCGCTCACGGAGCCGGGCGGGCGGCAGGAACGTGCCGTCGGCCGAGAGGTTCTCCCGGCAGGGCAGGCTCCGGGCGCCGGGGATGTGCCCGGGCCGGGGGTCGACGGGCTCCAGGTCGCCGCGGTAGCGGGCCCGGTCGCGGGCGTCCAGGACGACGCGGCCGGGATCGGCGGCGTCCTCGAGGCGGGCCAGCCGGTCCGCGGGCCAGGGGCGCGGGGTGAACACCGCAGGCGGGCGGTCCGGCGCCGCCTGCTCCAGCGGGCCGTCGTAGGCCGGGAGGCCGCCGTCGAGCAGCGCCGCCGGGTGCCCCGTGACCCGGAGCATCCAGATCAGGCGGGCCGCGACCGTGCCCCCGGCGTCGTCGTAGGCCACGACGGTGGTCGCGTCCGCGATGCCGAGCCGGGCCATGCCCGCGGCGAAGACCGCCGGTTCCGGCAGCGGGTGCCGGCCCTCCGCCGGGCTGGCCGCGGCGGCCAGCCAGCGGTCGAGGTCGACGAAGACCGCGCCGGGCAGGTGGCCCGTGCCGTACGCGTCCCGTCCCGAACGGCCGTCCAGGTACCAGCGGACATCGGCCAGCACCACCTCATCGCGGTGCCGCCGCCACCAGGAAACGCTGACCACCGGGCCGATCACGCCGCCACGCTACCAGGACAGATGACCCCGGACGGGACCAACGCCCCTGCCACGGCAGGCTGCCAGGGAGGCTCCCTTGAGCCAGTCACGTACGCGAGGAGGCTGCCATGAAGCAGCGCGTTTCCCGGCGGACCTGGTATTCGCCGTCCAGCATCGGCCGCCGTCCCCGTGTGCTCATCGAGGACAGCCACCCGGCCCTGGAGGTCTCCGACTTCGCCGCGTTCCGGGACGCCGGTTTCGACGTGGCGTACTGCTCGGGGCCGACCGGGGAGGCAGCCGCGGAAACCGCCGGCTCCGGTCACGCGCCCGGGACCTGCCCGCTGCTGTGCGGCTCGGACTGCGAGGTCCTGGCCGGCGCCGACGTGGTGCTGCACGGGCTCGACCCGGCGTCCGGTGTGGCGGCGGACATCCGGTGGTGGCACCCGGAACTGCCGGTCGTCGTGAAGACCGACGCCCCGGTGCCGGACGGGTGCACGCGCATCCCGGCCTGCTGCTCGGTCAAGGGTCAGGTGGAGGCGGTACGCCGCGCCCTTTCTGCGCAATCCCGGCCGTCGCTGCCTCCCCGATCGTGATGGCAACTTCACCGCCTGGGCCTCCTGCGGCTGACGTAGCGGCACGGTCAAGCCGTTAACCGGCGATAGGAGGACAGCGTCGCGAATACGACGGTGCTGCTGAGGTAGTGATGGCTGGCGTAGTCGAAATCGCCGCCACAGGTAATGAGATGCAGGGCTGCGTACCCGCTTCCGCCGTAAATGGTTTTCGCCGGAAAATCGGATTTGGCGTACTCGCGCACGCCGGTGACGCGGAAAACGGCGGTGATCCCATCGGCGAGCGTCACGTTGATGTGGTTACCGGGCCGCAGCGCCCCGAGCCGAAAGAACACGGCCGGTCCCTGGTCCGTGTCGAGGTGCCCCTCGATGACCGACGTTCCCCGCTGGCCGGGCGTGGCCGAGTACTTGTACCACGCCGCCTCATCGGCCGCCGAGGTCAGGGGCGGCACCTGGATCGTGCCGTCCTGGTTGAGGCCCAGGCTCAGCAGGCTGGAGCTCACCCCGATCGCCGGGATGTCGACCGATACCGGCAGCGAGCGCTCCAGCGCCGGCCCCGGGCCGCCCCCGGTGGTCCCGGCGGACACCGGCTGCGGCGCGTGCACCTGCGCGGCGATCGCGACACCGATCGTGATGACCCCGGCCAGAAGGAACGCCGCGCCGGCGAATCCGGCCAGCCAGGCGCGCAACGGCCGGCGCGACGGCGGCGCGACGCCCGATGGGGCCGATATAACGACGCGGAAGCCATATATGCGCCGCCACTCGGGTTCCGCCAACACCGCTCCTCGTGTCTTTCGCAGACCGTTCTGCTCGCGTAGCCTAATATTCCAGTGAAAAATTGGCCATTGCCTGCGCCTCACCCTTATGGCGCACCCATCCAGGGAGGTTCCATGAGGGCGCGTACGGCCATTGCTGGAGCACGTCCCCGTGCGCGGCTGACCGCGGCCGGCGGTGCCGCCCTGGCTGTCCTCGCCACCACCACGGCCTGCACCACGACCCCCGGCAGTTCGGCCGCCGGCAGCACGTCGCCATCCGTCACCGCGACACCAAGCGGCAGTTTCTTCACCGCCCGGGCGCCCGGCTCGAGCTCGTCGGCCAGTCCCTCCGCCAGCGCGTCGCCGTCACCGTCACCGTCCCCCTCGCAGCCGGTCCCGTTCGCGTCGGCCAGCCAGCCCGCCACCCCGTCGTCCAGCCCCGTGCCGGTCGGCGCGCCCTCCACCGGCGGCGGCGGCACGGCCGGGGTCCAGGACATCCTCCTGTTCGGCCTGGGCGGAGCGGCCTTGCTGGCCGGGGCCGGGAGCCTCGCCTACCGCCGCCGGACGCTCCGGGATCGCTGAAAACGTTACCGGGCGGTTTACTAGAGGCAGGCGAGGTCGGAGAGGAGTGCCGTGATGAGCGAGCTCAAGGCTGAGGTGGACCCGGCCGAGGTGGGCCTGGACCCGGACCGGCTGGGGCGGATCGGGCGGCATTTCCGCGGCTACGTCGACGACGGGCGGCTCCCCGGCTGGCTGATCACCGTGAACCGGCGCGGCCGGCTAGCCTACGTGGCCAGCCACGGCTCGCGTGACCTGGAGGCCGGCCGTCCGGTGGAGACGGGCACGCTGTGGCGGATCTACTCGATGACCAAGCCCATCACCGCCGTCGCCGCGATGATGCTGT
The DNA here is from genome assembly GCA_963824545.1 of uncultured Actinomycetes bacterium. Lineage (GTDB taxonomy): Bacteria > Actinomycetota > Actinomycetes > Streptosporangiales > Streptosporangiaceae > Bog-532. The sequence goes on from CAWGPP010000027.1 coordinate 66,970, forward strand.
TCGAGGAGGGGGCCTTCGAGCTCACCGACCCGGCAGCTCGTTCATCCCCTCGTTCGCGGGGGTCCGGGTCTTCGACGGCGGGTCGGACCTGAAGGCGGTCACGGTCCCCGCCACCGAGCCGGTACGGATCTGGCACCTGCTCACCCACACCTCCGGGCTCACCTACGGGTTCCACCGCGCGCATCCGGTGGACGCGATGTACCGGGCCGCCGGGTTCGAGTGGGACTGGCCGCCGGGCATGGACCTGGCGCAGGCCTGCGACGTCTGGGCCGGCCTGCCGCTGCTGTTCCAGCCCGGCGCCGAATGGAACTACTCGGTGTCCAGCGAGGTCCTGGGGCGCGTGGTCGAGGTCGCCAGCGGGCAGCGGCTGTACGAGTTCTTCGCGGAGCGGATCTTCCGCCCGCTGGGCATGACCGACACCACGTTCTGGACCGGCGACGCCGCCCGGCTGGCCGCGCTGTACACCCGGGGCGCGGACGGCCGGGCGGCCCGGCTGGACGCTCTCGGCGCGCTGGCGCTCACGCCGCCGACCCTGCTCGCCGGGGGCGGCGGCCTGGTGTCCACCGCCGCGGACTACGACCGGTTCACCCAGATGCTGCTGCACCGGCGAGACAGCCCGGCCGGGGAACTGGACGGCGTGCGCCTGCTCGGCCCGCGGACGGTGCGCTACATGGCGCGCAACCACCTGCCCGGCAACGCCGACCTGAAAACGTTCGGCCGGCCGCTCTACGCCGAGACGCCCTTCCTCGGGGTCGGCTACGGGCTGGGCTTCGCCGTCACCATCGACCCGGTGCCGGGCAAGGTCATCTCTTCCGAGGGCGAACTGACCTGGGGTGGCGCCGCGAGCACGGCGTTCTGGATCGACCCGGCGGAGGAACTGACCGTCGCGTTCTTCACCCAGCTGCTGCCGTCCAGCAGCTACCCGATCCGCTCCCAGCTGCGGCAGCTGGTCTACCAGGCGCTCGTGGACTGAGGGCCGAGGGCCGGCCGGCGACCAGGTCACCGTGCACCTGGAGGAACGGCTCACCTGGGCCCGGGCTCAGCGGACGGGTGGCTGGCGTCCCAGGCGGCCTGCACGCCCGGGTAGATCTTCTCGTGGTCGTCCGGCAGCAGGCTCTTGATCCGCCGGGTCCGGTCGTCGGCCAGCACCTCGACCGCCCCCGCCTCGACCGCGTCGAATACCTGCCGGGCGACGTCGGCGGGGCTGCGCTTTGGTGCGTCCCCGGCCAGCTCCCGGGCCATCTCGGTGTCGATGTAGCCGGCGTGCACCCCCACGACCTGCGTTCCCTGATGGTCCAGCTCGATCCTGATGCCGTTGGTCATGGCCCATTCGGCCGCCTTGGACGCGCCGTAACTGCCGTTGGCCGGGTTGGTGAAGAAGCTCACCACCGACAGCATGTTGACGATCGCACCGCCGCCGTTGGCCGCCAGCACGGGCGCGAACGCGCGGCACATGGTCAGCGTGCCCAGGTAGTTGGTGCTGATCTCCTGCCACGCACCCGCCATGGTGGGCGCGCCGATCAGCGGGCTGAGCGTCATCACGCCGGCGTTGTTGACCAGCAGCGTCACGTCCGCGCAGTCCCGGGTGACGGCGGCCACCTGCGCCGGGTCGGTGATGTCCAGGGCGACCGGGATGCCGGGGCCGGTTACCGTGGACGGGTCCCGCGCCGCCGCGTAGATGGCCCCGGCGCCCCGGTCGGCCAGCTCCTGGACGAAGGCCAGGCCGAGCCCGCGCCCGGCCCCGGTGACCAGGGCCACTGAATCGGCTATCCGCATGCCCCTATCTTGGCGGGCCGGCCCGCGCCACGGTACGCCGGCCCGGTGCCCGCGGCTAGCGTGCCATTTCGCCTGCCTGGGCGGACCGCACGGCCCGGAAAATGGTGTCGTGCACGGTGACGGTGCGGCCGTCCGGGTGGGCGGCCTGCCGGGCCCGGGCCTCGTTCACCACGATCCGCCACCCCGGGCCTGCCGGGCCGCCGGCACCGATGGCGGCGGCGATCTCGTCGCCGGTGTAGAACAGCTCGGGACCGGGCGGCGGGAAGCCCGGGCCGGCCGTGCGCAGGCCCGGGATCTCCAGATCGGAGGGGTGATGCGCGACGATGAGCAGCGTGCCGCCGGGGGCTACGGCCGCGGCCAGGTGGCGGAACGCGGCCTCCCGCTCCCCCGGCGGCAGGTGCACGAAGTGCATGACCGCCAGGTCGTGACGGCCGGGCTCCGGGGCCCAGGTGATCAGGTCGGCCTGCCGCCACGCGATCCGGCCGCCGATGTCTGCCCCGGCCGCGCCGGCGTTGACCGCCGCGCGTTCCACGGCCACGGTGGAGATGTCCACGCCGGTGACCTGCCAGCCGCGGCCGGCCAGCCAGAACCGCGTCGGCGCCCTCCCCGCACCCGACGTCCAGCGCCAGGCCGGGCCGCAGGGCGCTCACCTCGGCGACAAGCTGCGGGTTCGGCTCACCGCTCCACAGCGCGGGCGCGGAGCGATAGCGCTCATTCCAGTACGCGGCGTCCCTGACGACTCCGGCGCCCTCCTGCGCGTGCTGATGATCATGGCTGGTCACGATCGCACACCTCCTCCTGATGATCGTGCCTGCCCGCACGCCCGTCCGTCAGGACAATGAGCGCGGATGCGCGAACGCGGCCGGCGAGGTGCGCAGCGACGTCTCCACCACGGCCGGCCGGCGGCGGGCGTCCATGGGGTTGATGCCCATCGCGGCCAGGTCCTCGGCGCCGGGGGTGAGCACGGTGACCTTGATGCCGCGGGCGCGGAGCCGGCGTGCGTCGCGCAGCAGCGAACGGGTGGCCACGGTGCGCACGGTCCGTTCCAGCCGCTTGTGCGTCTTGCGTGGCGCGTCCGGGGCCGTGCTGGCCATCGGCGCGAGCACGTACACCTCGTCCAGGCCGGCCTCGGCCAGGAGGCCCAGCGACGTCAGGGAACGCACCCCGCCATCGACGTAGCGGCGGCCGCCGATCCGGGCCGGCCGGTACCAGCCGGGAATCGAGCACGACGCGACGACCGCGTCCGGTAGCGGGGCGGCCGGGGCGCCGGCGCGGCCGAACACGACCCGCTGGCCCGAGTCGTAGTCGACCGCGACGATCCACGTCCGCCCGTCGGCCCACCAGGGGCGTACGGCGCCACGGGTGGCGTGATGGCGGGCCTGCAGGTGGTTAACCATGGCACGCAGCCCCGTGTGCTGGCCGCGGCCGTGCGGGAGCCACGCGGTGGCGCTGACCCGGGGGTGCACCCGGTGCGGCGTGAGCAGCGCGGTGCACCACAGCAGCGGCGAGCCCATCCGCGGCTGCGGCACGGGCGGCAGCGGGCCATCGTGGATCGCGGGCAGGCCCGCCAGCCCGGGAACGGCCTCGCCGCGCTGGTAGCCGACCATCTCCTCGATGCTGGCCTGGCAGCGGAGGCCGGCCGCCAGCACGCTGCCCGCGCTCGTGCCGACGATCATCTCGACGTCTCCCGCGGGCTGCGGCAGCCGCTGCTGCAACGCCGGCAGCGCGCCGGTCATCCAGGCCGCGCCGGTCAGGCCGCCGGCGCCGAGGACGAGACCGATACGGGCCCGGGGCTTGTCCGGCCCGGTGCCCAGCACGACGGCACCCATGACGCCTCCACGATCGGCGCCTGGCCTGGCCACCGCGGCAGCGGGACGCTCTCGGCGCCGACAGCGGAAGTATATTTTCCGCCCCCGGGCGTTAATCCCGTAACCGGGCGGACTTTGGGCCGCTGCGGGCGGCCCGGCGGGCGGCCCGGCTCCTCGCCCGGCCGGCCGCCGAGGCGACGCGGCCGCGGGCGGCGACGGCGGCGGCTCTTAAACCGCTGCCCGCCTGCGCGTCCCGGGCGGCCCGGCCCGCGGCCGGGTGCCTCCCCGGTACCCCCGGGACCCCCGGGGCCGCCTGGCCGAGCCAGCCGATGATCAGCTCAGCCGTCTCGCCGGGCGTCTCGAGCTGGGGCACGTGGCCGATGCCCGGGAGCACCGCCAGCGTCCAGTCGGGGTGGGCGCGCGCGGCGGCCCGGGCCACGCTGACCGGCACCAGCCGGTCGCGATCCCCCTGCAGGAGCAGGACGGGGCAGCGGACCGAATCGACGAGCGCGCGGTAGGCGTGCCCGCGGCGCCGGCCGATCGTGTGCACGACGGATCGCATGGCCATGGTGAGCGCCTGGCTCTTGTCGGGAAAATCGGCCCGGCGGCGCTCCATCTCCACGTGCTGGGCGACGGTCAGCGCCGGTACCCGGGAGGAATCGGCGCAGCAGACCGACAGCAGCCGGGCGACCTGGACGTCCGGCGGCGTGTCACGGCGCAGGCTGCGCATCAGCCCGCCGAGGCCGGGCGTGCCGTACAGGGCGAACGTCGTGGCGATGAGCGGGTCGGGCCGCGCGAGGACGAAGGGCAGCGCCGAGTCGACGAGGATCAGGGCCGCCACCGTCTCCGGGGCGGCGCTGGCCTCCAGCACGCAGATCATGCCGCCCATCGAGTTGCCCATCAGGATGACGGGTTTCTTCGCGGCGGCCGGCACCGATCCGATGAAACGGTGCAGCAGCGCCCGGTTCGCGAACACGCTGCTGTCCCGGCCCGCCAGCCGGGTCAGGCCGAATCCGGCCAGGTCCGGCGCGATCAGCCGGTAGCGGCTGGTGAGCAAGGGGGCGATCGCCGACCAGTTCACCGCCGACCCGCCCAGCCCGTGCACGGCGACGATCACCGGGGCGCGGGACGGCCCGCCGAAATCGAGGTAGTGCACCGGACCGTCGACGTCGGTCCACCGTGAGCGGCCGCCGAAGGTCTCGCCCGCGCCGTTGCGTGCCGATCGGTTACCCACCATGCCGTCCGTCTCCACCGAGTCTGCCCGCGGCCGATAGTTCGCCTTTAGCAACAGGCTTACCAGCTGAGCAGTCCCCCCGGAAGGGGGGGGTTACTGACCGGTCACATAGGGGATCGTGTCAGCGGCCGCGTGTCACGGGGCCTCGGCCGCGACTAGGCCGGCGACCTGTTCACGCAGGTCCAGGGCGGTCAGCCGGTTGTCGATGACGGCGTGCGGGGCGGCCGGCGCGCCGTCCAGCCGCATGCTGGCGGTGAACGCGGCGAACTGCGCCAGCTTGGCGGCGTCGCGCGGGCTGCCGCGGGCGGTGAGGCGCTGGCGCAAGGTGGCCGCGTCCGACCTGACCCAGACCAGGCGCACGGTGCCGCCGCCGAGGTCGGCCGCCCAGGCCCGCCACCGGGCGGCGTCGTGGATCTGCTGGGTGAACGGGCCGGACAGCAGGACGGGGCAGCCGTGCGCGCGGATCTCGCGCGCGGTCGACGTCATGCCCGCGTACTCGTGCACCTTGATGTGCGCGTCGTACCAGGCGCCCTCGCGCTCACCGGGCGGGCGGCCGGCGGTGGCGAGCGTGGCGGCCACGAACGGGCCGTACATCGTGTCCTTGTCGAGCAGCGCCGGCGCCGGGCTCAGCAGGGCCAGCAGCAGGCCGGCGACCGTGCTCTTGCCGGCTCCCGGCGGGCCGGCCACCACCCACGCGGGTGCGGGAACGCTCATGATGAGCGAGGATACGGTTCCGCGCCACGGCCGGGGATACGATCGGACCGTGATCACCGGGGTGCACGCGATCGTCTTCTCGCCGCAGGCGGAGAAGCTCCGGGCGTTCCTCGGCTCCGTGCTGGAGCTGCCGTCGGTGGACGCGGGGCACGGCTGGCTCATCTTCGCGCTGCCGCCGGCCGAGCTGGCCGTGCACCCGGCGGACGGCGAGGGGCGCCACGAGCTGTACCTGATGTGCGACGACATTCACGCCACGCTGACGGAACTGCAGGCCAAAGGGGCCGAGATCGCCGGCGGCGTGGCCGACCAGGGCTGGGGGCTGCTGGCCAGCATCCGGCTGCCCGACGGGGAGCAGTTCGGGATCTATGAGCCGCGGCATCCCTCGCCGCCGCGGCCGGGAGCGCCCACGTAATATCCAGGCGTGGCCGAACCTGAGCTGATCCGGCGGTTCAACGTCCGTGTCCCGCTGCGGGACGGGAGCACGCTGTCGGCCGATCTGGTGCTGCCGGCCGCGCGGCCCGCGCCGGTGATCGTCATGCGGACGCCGTACGGCAAGTCGGGCGAGCCGCAGGCCAAGCGCGCGGCGGTCTTCGCGCGCGGCGGGTACGCGTTCGCCAGCGTGGACGTCCGCGGGCGGGGCGACTCCGACGGGGTGTTCGAGCCGTACCGCAACGACGGGCCGGACGGAGCCGACGTCATCGCGTGGGCCGCCGCCCAGGACTGGTGCACCGGCGACGTCGCGACGTACGGGGGCAGTTACGGCGGCCGGATCCAATGGCTGACCGCGCTGCAGCAGCCGCCCGCGCTGCGCGCGATGGTGTGCATGGTGACGCCCAGCGACCCCTTCGTTGAGTGCCCCACCGGCCTGCCGTGGCCGATGCAGATCGGCTGGCAGCGGCTGACCGACGGCCGGGTGCCGCAGTACACCGGCGACGTGGACTGGGGGGCGGTCTTCCGGCATCGGCCGCTGGCGACGATGGACGAGGCGGCCGGGTTCGTGTCCGCCAACTGGCGGGCCGAGTTGCAGCACCCCACCCTGGACGACTGGTGGGAGCCGGTCCGCTACCAGCACCGGATCGGCGAGATCGATCTGCCGGTGCTGCACGTGTCCGGCTGGTACGACGACGAGGAGATCGGCACCCCGGCCAACTTCGCCGCGATGACCGCCGCCGGGCGGCGCGGCCAGCGGCTGCTCATGGGCGGGTGGGGGCACCGGGTCAACACCACCTGCGCCCTGGGCGAGACCGACTTCGGCCCGGACGCGCTGATCGATCTCGATGGATACGTCATGGCTTTCCTCGACGAGCACGTCCGGCAGGTGACGCCGGAACCGCCGCCCGCCCCGGTGCGGATCTTCGTCATGGGCGTCAACGAATGGCGCGACGAACGGTCCTGGCCGCCCGCGGGCAGCCAGCCTGCGGTGTTCCACTTCGCCAGCGGGGGCCGGGCCAACAGCCGGTTCGGGGACGGCCGGCTGGACCGCACCCCGGCCCCGGACGGGCAGCCGCCAGACGAGTGGACGCACGACCCGGACCAGCCGGTGCCGTTCATCACCGACGCCAGCTACGCGCAGATCGGCGGCCCGGACGACTACAGCGGCGTAGAGGGCCGCGGCGACGTGCTCGTCTACACCAGCGGCCCGCTGGACGAGCCGCTGGAGATCATCGGGGCGGTCCAGGTGGTCGCGCACGTCGCGACGTCGGCGGCGGACGCCGACGTGATGGCCAAGCTGGTGGACGTGCACCCCGGCGGGTTCGCGCAGCGGCTGTGCGACGGGATGGCGCGGCTGCGCTACCGGGACGGCTTCCACCGGGCGGAACCGGTCACCCCGGGTGAGGTGTATGAGGTCACGATCCCGATGTGGGACACCTGCGTGCGGCTGCCGGCCGGGCACCGGGTGCGGGTCGAGATCGCCTCGTCGGCGTTCCCGAAGTTCGACGTCAACCTGGGCACCGGCGGGGACATGGTCACCGAGACCGCAGGCGTGCGCGCGGTCAACCGGCTCTGGCACACCCCGGCCCGGCCGTCCCGGCTGCTGGTGAACGCGCGGCGCCTGCCGCCGGGACGGCCGGGCTAGAGGCCCAGGATGCGCGCCGCGTTGGCGCGCAGCACGGCGTCAAGGACGTCCGGCTTGATGCGGAGGTCGCCAAGCTCGGACAGGCACCGTCCGGGGGCGATGAACGGGTAGTCGCTGCCCCAGACGAACTGGCCGGACAGGCGGCCCTTCAGCTCGCCGATGACCTCGGCCGGGATCCGGCGCGGCGACCAGCCGGAGATGTCGATGTAGACGTTGGTCTTGTGCAGGGCCACGGCGATCAGGTCCGTCTGCCACGGCCAGCCGAAATGCGCGGCGACCACGGTCAGCCCGGGGTGGGCGGCGGCCACCGGGTCGAGCCGGAGCGGGTGGGCGTAGTCGATGCGGATGCCCTGGCCACCGGGCTGGCGCGCGCCGATGCCGCTCGTCCCGGTATGGAAGAGGGCCAGCAGGCCGTGCTCCTGGCACGCGGCGAAGACCGGCCAGAACTGCGGGTCGCTGGGGTCGAACGCCTGCAGGGACGGGTGAAACTTGACCCCGCGCAGCCCGAGCGCGGCGATGTTCGCCACCTCGGCGACCGCGGCCGCGCCCTTATGCGGGTCGACCGAGCCCAGGCCGGTGAAGACGTCAGGGAAGTCCCGGCAGGCGGCCGCGACGGTCTCGTTCGGCACCCGGGGGCGCCCCGTCGCGGTCTCGGCGTCCCAGGCCAGCAGGACCGCCATCAGCCCGAGCACGCGGTACTGATCCGCGAGGCCGGCCAGCGTCTGCCGCTGCACCGGCGAGCGGAAGTACGCCTCGGCGGCCTCGACGTAGCCGGCCATGCTGCCGTCCAGCCAGTCGGGGGTGGGCAGGTGCACGTGAAAGTCAATAGCCCGGATAGACACGGGCTCATCGTAGACGGCCTGTCGCGTCCTGGGATAGGCGGGCGGCACGCGGCGAGGGACAATGGCGCCGGCGGGCGACGGTGCCCGCACTGCGCGAGGGAGGGCATGCCGTGAGTTCTGGAATCGACGGGTCGGCCATCGACAAGGTGCTGCAGGAGGCGGTGGCATCGGGCGCCCGCTGGGCATGCACCACACCACGTTTCTTATGAACGACGACCAGCGGCACAGCTGCACGCCGGTGCACGTCAAGGGCGAGGACGGGAACTGGGTCTCGATCGGCGAGATCCTCAGCCAGGAACCGGAGTACTTCGCGGGCGGGCACGGGCTGTACGGGCCGCCGAGCGACTACATCAGATTTGAGCGGGCGCTGTTGCGCGGCGGTGAGCTGGACGGCAGCAGGATCCTGCGGCAGGACACGGTGGACGCCGCGTTCCGCAACCAGATCGGTGACCTGGACTTCCCGGCTGAGATCCCGACGGCCGACCCGGCCGCCAGCTGCACCCTGGCGCTGGGGCCCGGCCTCAAGTGGGGCTACGGCCTGCTGCTCAACACCGAGGATCAGCCGGGCATGCGCCGGGCCTGGTCCGGGGCGTGGGCGGGGCTGTGCAACACGCACTTCTGGGTGGACCGCACGACCGGGATCTGCGCGTCGATCTACAGCAACCTGCTGCCGTTCGTCACGCCGGAGGCGTTCGCCCTGTACCAGGACTTCGAGCGGACGCTGTACGCCGCCCTCTGACCGGCCATCAGCCCGCCGTGCGGGCCCGGCGCGCCTGCTGGGCCCGCAGGGCGGTCAGCTCGCGCTCCGGGCCGTTCCGGGTGAGCCCGGCGGCGCGCTCGAACTCGGCCTGCGCCTCGGCGGGCCGGCCCAGCTTCATCAGCAGGTCACCGCGGACGCTGGCCAGCAGGTGGTAGTTCCGCAGCGACGGCTCGGTGACGAGCTGGTCCACCAGGTCCAGCCCGGCCTGCGGGCCGTACGCCATGGACAGCGCGACGGCACGGTTCAGCTCGACCACGGGTGAGGGCTGCACACCCGCCAGGACGCCGTAGAGCTGGGTGATGCGGGCCCAGTCGGTGTCGTCGGCCCGGAACGCGCGGGCGTGGCAGGCGGCGATCGCGGCCTGCAGCGCGTACGGGCCGTGCGCGCCGTCAAGCTGCTCGGCGCGGGCCAGGGCGGCCAGCCCGCGCTGGATGAGCAGCCGGTCCCACCGCGCCCGGTCCTGGTCGAGCAGCAGCACCGGCTCGCCGGACGGCCCGGTGCGCGCCGGGAGCCGGGAGGCCTGGATTTCCATCAGCGCGGCCAGCCCGTGCACCTCCGGCTCGGCGGGCGCGAGCTGAGCCAGCAGGCGGCCCAGCCGGACCGCCTCGTGACACAGGTCCGGCCGGGTCCAGTCGTCGCCCGCAGTGGCCGAGTAACCCTCGTTAAAAATGAGGTACATGACCTCGAGCACAGACGACAGCCGGGCCGGGCGCTGCTGGCCGTCCGGCGTCTCGAACGGCACGTGCGCCTGGCCCAGGGTCTTCTTGGCCCGGACGATGCGCTGGGCGATCGTCGGCTCCGGCACCAGGTAGGCCCGCGCGATCTCGGCCGTGGTCAGGCCGCCGAGCAGGCGGAGGGTGAGGGCGACCCGGGCGGCCACGGTGAGGACCGGATGGCACGCGGTGAAGATCAGCCGCAGCATGTCATCGTCGATGTCGTCCCCGGCGGCCTGATCGAACGGGCCGTCGCCCGCCGCCGCTGCGTCCCGGCCGATCTGGGCGTACTTGCGCTCCAGCTCACGGTTTCTGCGGAACAGGTCGATGGCGCGCCGCTTGGCCACGGTCGTCAGCCAGGCCCCCGGGCTGGCCGGGACGCCGGAATCGGGCCACTGTTCCAGCGCCGCGACCACGGCGTCCTGTGCCAGTTCCTCGCCCAGGCCGACGTCGCCGGTGTAGCGGGCCAGCGTGGCGACCAGGCGGGCCCACTCCATCCGGACCACCGCCTCGGCCGCCGCATGCGTCTGCGTCACGCCACGATGACACCATCCCGGTCGCGGCCAGGGCAACCGGGATGGTGGTCGTGGCCACCGCGTCAGACCGGCCGGATCGTGACCTCACCCTCACCGGCGATGGCCATGAACCGCTTGGTCCACTCGATGGCCTCGGCCTTGTCCCGGTACTCCATCAGCGCCCAGCCGCCGACCAGCTCCTTGGCCTCGGTGAACGGGCCGTCCAGCACGGTGAACTCGCCGTCGCGGTACCGCACCTTGGTCGCCTCGTCCAGCGGGCCGGCGGCGCCCGCCGACAGCAGGACTCCGGCCTTGGTGGCCTCCTCCATGAACGCGCCCATCGTGGCCATCAGCTCGGGGGTCGGCGGCGGGATCGGGATGGTCGGGTCGGCGAGGGTGTAGCAGAGGTAACGCATGGGCGTGCTCCTGTTCCTTGGTCGTGCCGCGGCCTGCGCCGCGGGCTTCCCTTGCCCGGACGTCGAACGCCGCGACGTCAGATCGACACCCAGTGCCCAGAATTTTTCTTTGCCTATGACGGACCGGCCCATGACCGGCGGGGAACATCGTGAATGCTGCTAGCGTTGCGACCCATGGCGGCACTGATGCCGCCCTTTTCGCGGGCACACGGCCCGCGTGGTCGCTTGTGTGAGCAGTCCGCTGGTCGGCGAGTCACGATTCGCCCGCTGTCGTCGACGTCTCTGACATGACGCGGCCCCGTATCAGCGATGGAGTTCATGCATGCCTGACAATGCACGGCGCCGGCGCACGCCTGCCCGCACCCACGGGTCACCCCGCGCGCAGGAATCCGGCCGCCGCGGCAGCCAGCCCCCTCGCCGCGGTGGCGAGCCTACGCGCTACGGCGGCGAATCCGCAGGCACGGCGCGCCGCGGACCAGCTGAGCCGCGGCGTGGCGGCGAGCCCGCCCGGCGGGGCGGTGGACGCCGCCCTGCCCCGGCCCGGCGCAGCGGCCCGCGCCCGGTACGGCCCCCGCAGGCCGACCCGTACGCCGGGCTGGATCGCGCACTATCCGACGCCGCGGCGCTCCCGGCACCCGCACCGGCGTCGTTCGCCGAACTCGGCCTGCCCGGACGGCTGATCAGCGCGCTGGCGGCACGGAATATTAACGAGCCGTTCGCGATCCAGGCGCGGGCGCTGCCGGACGCGATGGACGGCCGCGACGTGCTCGGCCGGGCCCAGACCGGCTCGGGTAAGACGCTCGCGTTCGGGTTGCCCATGCTGGCCCGGCTGGCCGGGTCCGGCGGCCCCGGCGGCGCCGTCGGCCAGGCGCCGCGCGGCCTGGTGCTGGTGCCCACGCGCGAGCTGGCCCAGCAGGTGGCGGACGTGCTCACGCCGCTCGGCCGGTCCGTCGGCGTCAGCGTCACCACCGTGTACGGCGGGGTGCCGTACCCCCGGCAGATCAGCCGGCTCAGGGACGGCGTGGACATCGTCGTCGCGACCCCCGGGCGGCTGATCGACCTGCTGGACCGGGGGGCCTGCACGCTGGCCGGCATCGAGATCTCCGTGCTCGACGAGGCGGACCACATGGCGGACCTCGGGTTCCTGCCCGCGGTGACGCGCATCCTGGACGAGACCCCGGCGGGCGGGCAGCGGCTGCTGTTCTCGGCCACGCTGGACCGCCGGGTCGGGCAGCTGGTGACCCGGTACCTGACCGACCCCGCCCTGCACGCGGTGGCCCCGCAGGCCGAGGCCGGGTCCGCCGCCGAGCACAGCGTGCTGGTGCTGGACACGCAGGACAAGCTGCCGGTGGCGGCGGAAATCGCCAGCCGGCAGGCCCGGACGCTGTTCTTCGTCCGCACCAAGCACGGCGCGGAGCGGCTGGCCAAGCAGCTGACCCGGGCCGGGGTGGCCGCCGAGGCCATCCACGGCAACCGGAACCAGAGCCAGCGGCAGCGGGCGCTGGACGCGTTCGCCGCCGGGCACCCGCGGGTGCTGGTGGCCACCGACGTCGCGGCGCGCGGCATCCACGTCGACGACGTGGAACTGGTCGTGCACTTCGACCCGCCGAACGACCACAAGGACTACCTGCACCGGTCCGGCCGGACGGCCCGCGCCGGCGCGTCCGGGCTGGTCGTGTCGCTGGCCGAGGAAGGCCAGGTCCGTGAGCTGCAGCGGATGCACGACGCGGCCGGGGTGAGCGCGCCCCGGCACCACGTCGGCGTGGGCCACCACCTGGTCCAGGAGATCGCGACGACCGGCACGCCGGTCCCGCCCGCGCCCCCGGCCCCGCCGGCCGGCGGGGCGCGCGGCGGCGCCACACGGCGCCGGCCGCGGCCCGGTAACGCGCCCGGCGAGCGGCCGCACGCGCCGCGACGGGGCAGCCAGGCCCGGGGGAACCAGTCCCGGTCGGGCACGCCGCACCGCGGCCCGCGCGGGGCCGCGTCCCGCTGACGCGCCTAACCCCGCCGCTGGGCCTCCTCGATGGTGAGCTCCGCGGCGGGGTCGGCGTCGAGCCGTTCCTCCGGGATCGGCTGCCCGCTGCGGACGGAACGGCCGTACGTGCCGTCGTCCAGCCGTTTCAGGGCGCGGTCGATGGCGGCGATCCGGTCGCGGAACCGCGCCGTGACCGCGTCGGCCATGTCCTCGGCGGTCAGGGTCTGCGCCGGGTCGGCCGTGTCGGCGGGCTCGTCGGACTGCCCTTCCTGCCACGCCCGCGCCTCAGCTTCGGTCTCCCGGAGCAGCCGCTCCACCTCGGCGCGCTCGGCCGTCAGCCGGGCCCGGGCCTGATCTTCGTCCATGTGTCTCCCTCGTGCTGACCGTGTCGGGCAGCAGACAACAGGCACGGCCTGCCCGGTCCCCCGACCCCGCAGGCCGCGGGCTGACCGCCGCCGGCATCGGTGGTCCTGGCGGCGGCGTGGTGTCCAGCGCTAGGACATATACCACACGGTGACGGACCGGCGGGAGCCCCCGCGCGGCCGGGTAAGCCCGCCATAACCGGTTAATCCCGGGCCGGGGAATGACCGGCCCGGCTAGGCGTGGCCGTCGCGGAGGGCGGCCCGGACCAGGGCGGCCAGCTCCTCCGGCCAGACCTGCTCGGTCGTAACGTCCAGCTCGGCCAGCGTCCACCACCGCCACGCGGCGATGCCATCGGTCGCGTGCATGGCGTCGACGCCGCGGATCTCGCGCTGCGCCTGAGCCGTGCGGGCCAGGTACAGGCGTTCCCGCTGGCGCACCAGGCGGCCCGCGTACTCCATGGTCAGCGAGCGGCGGAGCACTTCGCGGCGGAGCGGGATGTCGCGCCACCCGGTTTCCTCGGCCAGCTCACGCAGCGCCGCGGCGGGGAAGTCCTCGCCCGCGTTCAGGCCGCCGCCCGGTGTCGTCCAGTGGCTGCCGTTCGGTGGCCCGTCGTCGTAGCGCATCAGCAGCACCCGGTCGTCCGGATCCAGCAGGACGACCCGGGCGGCCAGGCGTACCGGGGCCTTTGCCATGCCTCTCATTGTGCCGTTTTGAGACCGGCCGGGAACGCCCCGGGTGCGAGCATCGGCGCCATGGCCGGGACCGGCGCGGCAGCACCGCGCACACAGACGCTGACCGTGGCCCTGGATCTGCCTTCGGCGCAGGTGCTCGCCGACCAGATCGCGACCATCCAGGATCTCCAGTTCGTGATGGAGTGCTGCAAGCGGCTGCTGACGGAGCTGGTCACCCCCGAAGACGAACGGGACCCGGTGGTACCGCAGGCACTCTGGTCGGCCGCGCTGACGGCCTACGGCCGCTGCTTCGCCGTGGGCACGAAGTTCGGGCTCACCGCCGACGACGTGCGCAGCCTGCCGCTCGAGGGCCAGGTGATGAAGTTCCACACCTGGATCGTCGACGAGCGCAACAAGCTGGCCCGGCACTCCTCCGACCCGTTCGAGCTGGCCAAGGTCGGCACCGTGCTGTCCGCGCCCGGCCTGTCCGGCCCGTCCGGCGGCGGCGCGGCCCTCGACGGCGGCGCGGCCCTCGACGGCGGCGCGGCCCTCGACGGCGGCGCGGCACCCGGCCGGCAGCTCGAAGGGATCACCGTGCTGTCGGCGAGCCACATCCTGGTCGACGGGGCCGGGGTGCGGCAGCTGGGCGCGCTGGCGTCCGAGCTGGCCAAGCAGACCGCCGGGAAGGCCCAGGAGCAGGAACGCGCCGTCCTGGGCGACGCGCGCAGGCTCGGCCTGGACACGCTCTACACGCTGCCGCCGCTGCCACTCCGCCCGCCCGCCGACTCCGACTTATCGGCGCCGGGCAAATACTGCCAAAACTCTGCCCGTAAGCGCCGGAAGGGCCGGAAGGGCTTGCCGCCGGCGCCGAACAGGTCGGCGTAGTCGTAGGCGGCCTCGGGCTTCGCGCGCACCGCCGCGTCGATCGTGCGGGCGTCCTCGCCGATCAGGACCCGCCAGGACCCGGCGCGCACCCCGTCCAGGATGATCGTGGCGGCCTCGGCCGCGCTGACCGGCGCCTTGTCGCGGAAGTCGGCGTTCCCCCGGATGATCAGCTGGCGCAGGTCATCAGCGGAGGCGTTCTCGGCCAGCGCGCCGGCCTTGATCAGCCCGGCCCGCGCGCGGGCCGGGATCAGCTCCTCCAGCTGGGCCTCGGTCATCTGCTCCGGCGGGGGCAGGCCACGGGCGCGGAGGCTGTTGACGATGATGTTCGTGCCCACATGCCCGGGCAGCACGAGGACGACCCGGACGTGCGGCGCATTGACGCGCAGGTCCTCGATGAGCGCCTCGGTGAAGCCCCGCACGGCGAACTTGGCCGTGCTGTAGGCGGTCTGCGGCGTACCCGGGCCCAGCGACGCCCAGAAGCCGTTCACGCTGCTGGTGTTGATGAGAACGCCGGCACGGCTCGCGATCAGCAGCGGCAGGAACGTGCGGGCGCAGTAGTACACGCCGTACCAGTCGATGGCGAACGTGCGCTCCCACACCTCGCGGGGGCCGCTGGTGAAGCTCTCGCCGCCGCCGATGCCCGCGTTGCTGAACACCAGGTCGACGTGATCGCTGGCGTGCTCCGCGAGCAGCTCGTCGCGGAACCGCAGGACCTGCGCCTCGTCGGAGACGTCGCAGGCATGCGCGGTCACCTGGACGCCGGGCGGGGCGCCCGCCCGCGCCAGGGTCACGGTCTCCGCGAGGGTGTCCGCGTTCAGGTCGCAGGCCGCGACCGAGCAACCCTGGCCGGCCAGCTGGCGGGCCAGCTCGCGGCCCATGCCGGAGCCGCCGCCGGTCACCACCGCGAGCTTCCCCGCGAATGAGTCCATCGCCTGCACCTCCGGCCGGCCGCGTATCCCAGCGAAAACACACTACCCAGGGGCGCCCGGGAGGTCAGCGGGCCGCCGGCTCCAGTTCCTCGCCCGGGCCGGGCAGGGCCGGGTAGTGCCCAGCCAGCCAGTCGCGGAGCAGGGCGAGCCGGGCCGCGTTGCCGTCATGCCCCGCGATCACCGGCGCGGAGTTGTACGGGCTGGCGTCGGAACTGCGCCGCAGCTTCACGTACAGGCCGGACGCGTCGATCGCGTACCGCTCCATGTCGTCCTGCAGGGCGCCGATCACGGTGATGTTCCGGTCCCGGCCGATCCGCTCGAACAGCGCGACGGCCTCGGTGCGGTGCTGCTTGCCGAGGTTGCGGCCCAGCTCGTCGAGGACCAGCAGGAGCGGCCGGTCGGTGCCCCCGGCCAGTGCGGCCGCGCAGACCAGCTTGACCGCCTTCTCGTCCATCTGCGCGGTGTTGCCCCGCAGGTTGTAGGGCGACATGCGCTGACCCTCGGCCCGGCGCCACTTGGGGGTGACGGTCCAGCGCCACGGCTTGTCCGGTTCGGCCGGCGGCTCGGGCTCGGGGAAGTCGAGCGTCGCGCCGTAGCCGCCGTACTCCTGGTCGAGCCGGTCGAACTGGGTGGCGACCTTTTTCAGCTTGGCCTTGATGCCCTCGGCGACGGACGCGCGGTGCGCCGCCGCGGCCTGGGCGGCCTCGGCCAGGCCCTTCCGCGCGGCCGCGAGATCCGCGGTGCGGTCGGCCCGCTGCCGGGTGATGCGCTGCCGCTGATATTCGTCCTCCTGCTCGGTCTGCGCCAGGTAGGTGCGCACCGCCCGGTGCAGGGCCGGGAACGACGGCCCGGCCCACCGGACGTCCGCGCGCAGCGTCCCGATCTCCCGCGGGATCTCGTCCTCGGGGGTGCCACGCGGGAAACACATGGTGAGCACGCGGTCGAGTTCCGCGCAGCAGGCCGCGGTCCACTCCGGCTCGCTCCAGGCGGCCTGCTCGCCGCCCAGCGCGAGCAGGTGGCTCTGCGCCTCGGCGACGGTGCCGCCGAAGTCCGCCAGCCGGGCCGCCAGGTCGATAGCGGTCTGCCGGGCGGTCAGCTCGCCCCGTTCCGTGACGTTGCCGTTCTGCAGGTCCGCCAGCCGGCCCGCGTCGGCGCGCAGCCGTTCCGCCTGCTGGGCCCGGGTCTGCATGGCGGCGAGCATGGCGGCGTGCCGCTCGCGCGCGGCCCGGACGGCCGGCTCCAGCCCGGCACGCTGCGCGGCCAGCTCACCCAGCGTCTCCCGAAGGCCGGCGATCTCCGCCCAGAGCCGTTCGGCCTGCTGGGCGGCCTTCGCGGCGGCCACCCGCTCCCGGGCCGCGGTGAGCTGCCGACGGGCGTGACCGACCGCTTCCCCGGCGTCGGCGAGCCGCCGGGCGGCCTCGGCGACCCGGCCACGGGCCGTGTCGATGCGGGCCGCGCGCCCCGTCAGCGGGCTCGCGAAACCGCCGGTCACCCAGACCCGGGCGTCCTCATCGACCGCCGGGGCGCCCGCGCGGCCCGCCCGCTGAGCGAGGCAGCCCAGGAACCCGTCCAGCGGGAACCGGCCGCCGGCGCTGCCGGGCAGGGCCGACGCTGAGTCCGCAGGGCCGGGAGTGACTGCGGTGCCGGAAGAAGCCGCTGGGGCGGGGGTGACCGATGGGGCATCGGCGGTGATCAGGGTGGAGCCGGGCAGCGCGGCGAGCAGCTCACGGGCGCGGGCGGCGTCCGCCTCGGCGACGACGACCGCGTCGCGGTAGGGGTACAGCCGCGCTTCCCACGGCTCGCGCTGCGCCGCGGACACGGCCACGCTGTCCAGCAGCGGCGCGGCAGCCACCCCGCCGGCCCGCAGGCACTGCAACTGCGCGGCGGCCAGGTCATCGCCGTCGGTCGCGTCGTCCAGGCCGGCCTGGGCCTCGCCGAGCTCGTGCTGCCGGGCGCCCTGGGCCTGCAGCGCGTCCTCCAGCCGGGCGTTGGCGTCCGCCTCCTCCGCCCCTGCCTGCGCGGCGTCCCGGCCGTCCGCGGCGCGCGCGTCCTCCAGCCGCGCCGTCCGCCGCCGGGTGGCGTCCTCGATGCCGCGGACCGTGGTCCGCTCCTCGACCTCCAGCGCACGGTCCCGTTCCGACATCTCCTTCCAGCGCCGCTCGGCTCCGGCGCAGTAGGCCTGGAACGCCTCGTCGTTCTGCAGCTCCGCCAGCTGGTCCCGCAGGCCGGCGAGCTCGGCGGCGCGTTCTGCCCAGCCGGATTCCAGCCGGGCCATCGCGGCGGTGATCTCGTCCAGCTCGTGCCGCCCGTCCACGACCAGCCGGGCACACCGGCCCTGCCACAGCGCGGCCGCGCGCTCGATCGCGGCCCGGGCCCCGGCCCGCTGGGCGATGCCGGCCTCGGCGGCCGCGGCCTCGGCCTCCCACCGCTCCAGGTCGGCGCGGGCCCGCTGTTCCTCCTCACGCCGGGCGTGCTCGGTGGTGCGCGCGGCCCGCTCCTGCTCCATCTCCCGGTCGACCCCGGTCAGCGCGGCGATCGCGTCGAAGATCCGGGCCGGGCTGAGCTCGTTGAGCGGCTGGGCGAGCAGGTTCGCGGTCGCGGTCGCGCGCACCGAGGTGGACAGGAACGACACGCACCGGACGTGCCGGCCGTACAGCGCCTGGCCGAGCCGGTTAGCGTGGATGTCGTGCCGCCCGTTGCGGCGGGGCAGTTCGGCCCACATGCCGTCCGCGGCCGCCACCCGGCCGGCGTCGCTGGTCCCGGCGGGCACGTACAGCTCGCTGGCCCAGCGCAGGTCGATGTACGGCGCCTTGCGGTTGATCCGCAGCCAGACGGTCAGCGCGGAACCGGCCAGCTCCGGCACGCCGCCGACGTCCTGGGCCGTGAACACGCCGATCACGTAGCCATGATCGGCGTTGCCCCAGCGGCCGTCCTGCGCCGCGATTTCCGCGGTGAACAGCAGCTCCGCCGCGTCCGGGGCGCCGCTGCTCCAGCGCCACTGCTCGTCACCGGACAGCAGGCTGATCCCGGCGATGAAGGAGGACTTGCCCGCGCCGTTGGAGTCCTTCGGGCCCTGCCCGGCCACGGTGACCAGCCCTCCGGACACCATCGGCACCGGGTGCGCGGACAGCCGGGAGATGTTGATCATCTGAATGCCGGCCAGCACGCGCGCGCCGACCACGTCCTCGTCGTCGCTGCCGAACCGCAGGACGTCCTCGGTCACGTGTGCTCCTTCTCGTGCGCGCGCCGCCTGCGGATCGCGGCGGCCAGCGGGGTGTCCGGCCCGGCGGCGAGGATGAGCTCCTCCTGCAGCCGGCGGCGGGCGGTCTCGGTCAGCCGGTGAAACTGCGGGCCCGGCAGGTAGGCCGTGCCCAGCAGGCCGCTGCCCAGGCCGCCGGCGTGGCCCCCGCCGGCGTGGCCCGGGCGCGGGCGGGCGGGGACGACCCGGACCAGGCCCGCGGCCCGCAGCCGGCTCAGGCTCTGCCGCAGCTCACCGCGCGGCAGCTGGGTCCGGCGCTGCAGCTCCTCGACCGGGGCCGGCGTGCCATCCACCCAGGAGTCCCCGGACAGGGTCCCCTCGGTGCGCGGGATCGCGACCGCATGGATCAGCACCAGGGTGAGCACGGCGCGGTCGGTGACCGGCAGGCCGTTCCCGCCGCCCGCGGTGAGCCGGGCCGCGATGTCGTCGCGATACCCGGACGTCCACCGGGCCGGGCCGGCCCGGACCAGCGTGCGGCCGATGAGGTTCAGCATCTCCTCGACGCTGCGGCGGAGCGTCGCGTCGCGCAGTCCCGGCGCCACGGCCTCCGGGACCGGGTCGGGGCTGTTTTCCACCGCGGCGAACGCGGCCAGGATCTCGTCCCGGTGCCGTTCGCTCAGGTCGGCCAGTACCGGGTCAAACAATGACGTCACGGCCGCGGCTCCGCGGCGGGGCCCGGGTCGGCCGGCTGGGCTGCCAGCGGGTGCAGCCCGCCGGCCCGTTTCATCACCTGGATCGACCGCCACAGCTGCCGCAGCGTGGTCAGGTCGCTGCGGCTCCACAGCGCGGCCCGCGGGCCCAGCCGCACGGTGCCGGCCGCTTCGTCCCAGCGCACCCACGCGGCCTGGTCCAGGCGGCGCAGCGCGGCCACCGCGGAGCGGCGGTGCGCCGCCTCGTCGCGCGGCCCGGTCACCTCGCGGAACACGTCGAGCACGGGCCCGGAGCCGGCCGGCGCCCCGGCCACACCGGGCCCAGCGGGTCCTCCCAGCAGCACCGCAGCACGGCCGCAAGCATCCGGGCGGTGTCGTTCGGCTGCTCCAGCAGCGGCCCCGGCAGCCCCATCTCGGCCAGCACCCGCGCGTCGGCTGTCTCGGGGACCTGGGGCACCAGCCACGCCGCCATCCCGCCGGGCTCGGCCAGCTTGATCATCCCGTCCGGGGCCGCGGTCCCGGCGGGCACCCGCAGCGGGCCTGCCGACCGGGCGCGGGCCCACGCCAGCGCGGTGCCGTCGCCGTTTCCCGCGGTCATGAGGCGTTCCGGCGGAACTGCCCGCGGGACACCCAGGCGGGGCTGCCGTCCACCGCCACGTCCAGGCCCTCCTCCCAGCTCAGCGTGTACGGGAGAGCCGGATCGTGGTGCGCGGCGGTCAGCTGTGCGAGAATCCGGCGGGCACTGGGCCAGTCCGGCGCGGCCCGCAGCAGCGCGGCCACGTCCCGGCTGCCGTCCGGGCCGAGGAGGCCTTCGGCCTTCGTGGTCCCGTCGTGATCGGCCGGAGCGTCCCCGGCGTCCCCGGCGCCGGCATCGTCGGGCCGCGGCGGCGGTATCCGGGTGGTGTCGGGCTGGCCGCCGCTCTCGACGGCTTCGGTCATCGCCTGCGGGTCGAACCAGGGGGCGGGCGCGTCGAAGACGAACGTGTCCAGCACGGCGCCGAGCCGCGCGGTGTCCGCGGTCCGCGCGAACGTCCGCCACTCCTCGGCGGGCAGCAGCCCGAGCGCGCGCGTGGTGCCGGCCCGCTCGATCAGCCGCGCCGCGGCGGCGTCGATCGCGTCGCGGTAGGCGGCCAGGCCGGAACGGAGCCACTGGCACTCCCGGTCCAGGGCGGGCCAGCGCCGCAGGACGACCGCGTGCACGTCCTCGGCGCGGGCGATGAGGGCCTCGTTGCCCCACAGCAGCTGCGCGTTTTCCCGGAGCTGCCCGGCGTCCGCGCCCAGCGACATGATCGACAGCTCGTTCGCGATCAGCCGGAACACCTGGGTCAGCCAGGCCGAGGCCCGGCCGTCCTCGGCGGTGGCGGCGGGCGCGGAGACGTTCCTGTGCTCCATCGACAGCAGCTCGTGCAGCTCGGACTGGCCGCCGCGCTCGGCGATCCGGCGCAGGAACAGCAGCATGATGTACGGCGCGAACGCGGCGCGGTAGTAGCGCTCGTTCGGCCGCTCGAAGACCTTGCTGACCGCGCCGTACGCCTTGAGGACCTCGAAGCGGCGGCCGACGGTGGCCTCGGGGAAACGGCGGCAGGCGTTACGGACCTGCTCCTCGGTGAGCCCGTCGCTGCCGGCCGCGGCGAACGCGCGGAAGATCGCCTCGTCCACGTCGAGCAGCTGCGGCGTGAGGATCATCTTCTCGGCCTCGCGGGCCAGCACGGCGAACGCCTGCCGGTAGATGCGCAGCACCGCGGCCTCGCCCGCCAGGTCGTCCAGCCCCGGCTGAACGATCGGCCCGTCGGCCATGCCCATGCCCTCCCCTACGCGTCGGCCCGGCAGGTTCCCGGACTAGACGGTAGCGCCCCAGGGCGAACAGTTTCGGCAATATCGCGGGCGGAGGGGTCAGCCGAGCGTGAAGGGGTCGCGGGTGCCGCCGGTGAGCTCCACCCAGACGCTCTTGTTCTCGGTGTAGGCGTGGACGGCCTCGATGCCGTTCTCCCGCCCCATGCCGGAGGCCTTGTACCCGCCGAACGGGACGCTCGGCGCGACCACGCGGTAGGCGTTGATCCATATCGTGCCGGCCCGGATCCGGGCCGCGACGCGGTGCGCGCGCCGTACGTCGGCGGTCCACACCGACCCGGCCAGCCCGTACGGCGTGTCGTTGGCCAGCTTGATGGCCTCGGCCTCGTCGGTGAAGGTGTACGCGGACAGCACCGGGCCGAAGATCTCCTCGCGGACCACGGTGGACGCGGGCCCGACGCCGGTCAGCACGGTGGGCTGAACGAAGTACCCGCCGAGGCTGTCGTCCGCGGCGCCGCCGTAGGCGACCTGGGCCCCCTCGTCGACCGCGGTCCGCAGGTAGCCGAGTACCTTGCGGTACTGCGGCTCGTTCGCGACCGGCCCCATCTCGGTGTCCGGGTCGTTCGGGTCGCCGAGCCGGATCCGGGCCGCCCGCCCCGCGATCAGGCGGATCAGCTCGTCGTGCACGTCGGCGTGCACGATCAGCCGCGAGCCGGCCATGCACGTCTGCCCGGTGGCCGCGAACACGCCGGCCACCACGCCGTTGGCCGCGGCGGCCAGGTCCGCGTCGGGGAAGACGACCTGCGGGGATTTGCCGCCCAGCTCCAGGGTGACCGGGTTCAGGTTCTCCGCCGCCGCGTGCGCGACCGCGCGGCCGGTGGCCGTCGACCCGGTGAACGCCACCTTGTCCACTCCGGGGTGGCCGGCCAGCGCCGCACCGACCTCGCGGGACTGGCCGGTGATCACGTTGACCACGCCCGGCGGGAGGCCGGCCTCGGCGATCAGCTCGGCGAACCCCAGCGTGGAGGCGGGCGCGTGCTCGGACGGCTTGATCACCGCGGTGCACCCCGCGGCCAGGGCCGGCGCCAGCTTCCACGTCATCAGCAGCAGCGGCGAGTTCCAGGGGGTAATCGCGGCGACGACCCCGACGGGCTCGCGCCGGGTGTAGACGAGGTAGTCCGGGTTCGGCGCGGGAATCTGCCGCCCTTCGAGCTTGTCGGCCAGCCCGGCGTAGTAGTGGTACCAGCCGCCGAGCCCGTTCAGCTGGCCGATCATCTCCCGGTACAGCTTGCCCGAGTCCTGGACCTCCAGGCGTGCCAGCCGCGGCGCGTTCACCGAGATCAGGTCGCCGAGCAGGCGCATCAGCCGGGACCGCGCGAACCCGGTCAGCTGGCCCCACTCGCCGTCCAGCGCGGCGCGGGCGGCCTGCACGGCCGCGTCCACGTCCTCCGGCCCGGCGTCGGGGATCACCGCCCAGGGCCGTCCGGTATACGGGTTCTCGGACTCGAACGTCCGGCCGGAGATCGCGTCGACGGCCTTGCCGCCGATCAGCATGCGGAACTGCTCGAGTTGATCGCTCACGCTGTACCCCTCCGCTCACGCCGCGCCGCACCGGCGCCGTCCGGTGCCACCACGTCAGGTGTCGCCGCAGCCGGTGTCACCACAGCTATTCAGCCCCCGCTGACGTGCAGCGTCAACCCGCCGCGGGCGGTGGTAGTACGGTCAGCGGAGGACGCGCAGGCGCGGCCGGGAGACGCTCAGCAGGGAGGGCCGGCATGAGGATCGCACTGATCGGGACGGGCCACATCGGAGGCACGCTGGGCGCCAGGTGGCGTGCCGCCGGACACGATGTGGTGTACGGCTCCCGCCAGGGCACCGGGGAAGGCCCGGGTGGCGCGCCGCTCGCGCCCATCGGCGACGCGGTGCAGGACGCCGACGTGGTGGTGCTGGCCATCCCCGGCGGCGCGGTGGCCGGCACGGTCGGGGAGTACGGCGCGGTACTGGACGGCAAGACCATCGTCGACGCCACGAACAACATGGGCGGCGGCGCGCCCGACAGCCGCGCGGCGATCACCGCGGCCGTGCCCAATGTCCGCTACGTTCGCGCCTTCAACACGCTGGGCTGGGAGAACTTCGCCGATCCGCTGCCCGGCAGCGCCTTGTTCTTCGCCGCAGCGCCGAGCGCCCGGGCGACCGCCGAGGAACTCATCAGCGCGGTGGGGCTGGAGCCGGCCTACGCCGGGGACGAGGACGCCACCGGGACGGTCGACGCCCTGCTCCCCCTATGGTTCACGATCGTCAAGCTGCACGGCGGCAACCGCAAGGTCGCCCTGAGCATCATCCGGTAGGCGTCCGCCTTCCCGCCCCTTCCCGGCCTGTCCCTTTCCGGCCGGCCGCCGTCACGCGGTAACGCGGCGCTGGGCACGTTACGGCCGCAACCAATAACATTCAGCGCATAACTGTACATTCATGCTCTCGCGGCCGTAAACTTCGTGAACGTATCGTCCATTCCGGCCATAGCCGACGCCTGAGGCGATCGAATGGTTTACCTTCGCGTGGCCACACATTTGTAGACCTCAGGCAACTAGCGCATCCGGGCCGGCTCTCCCATACTCGCTACCCGGGGTAAATGGGGGATCTCCAGTGAGCACATTTCCCTGCGTAGGCCTTCCATGCTGCTTCAGGGAGATTGATGACTGATCTGGTGCGCTTCGAGATACCCGACGGCGGCGACGTCCTGATCGAGGCAGAGGATGTCGATGAGGGCCTCATCCCGGTAAAACGCGGCCAGGACGGGATATTCGACACCGGCATGTTTTTCTCGGACCGGCTCGATTCAATTCAGGACGCCGTGAAAGAGGCACTGAAGAAACTGCGGATGACGAATCCCGACGAGATCAAGGTCTCGTTCGGGATCAAGTTCACCGCCGCGGCCGGAGCCGTGATCGCCCGGACATCGGTAGAAGGCGCGCTCGGTGTGGAGATGTCGTGGCGCCGGACGGACTGACGCCACCGGCGGCACCCTGGCGGCTGCGCATCAGCGATCCTCGCCAGCAGCGGATCCTGGGCGCCGGCTTCCTCATTGCCCCTCAACTGGCGCTCACATGCTGGCATGTCGTGGCCGACCAGAGCGACATCTGGGTGGATGCCGGCGGCCCGGCTGGGTGGCGGGGCCTGGCACATTCCGATCAGCCCGGCAGCCACGGCTCACCCGGCGCGGATGTGGCGGTGCTGCGACTGGCCCGCTCCGCGCCGGACGGCCCCGCCGCCCCCATGGGGCCCGCTGAGTCACCGCCGACGGGAACGGTCCTGCTGGCATTCGGCTTCCCGCAGTTCGGCCGGACGCCGGCCGCCCGCCCATCCGCCACGGCCGAGAATCCCGGAATCTGGACACGGGTGGTGGCGGAGGGCTTTGACCACCACGCCGAGCGGGTCTGGCTGACCAGCCAGTCCCCGCAGAGCCTGCCGGTCCAGCGGGGATTCAGCGGTGGCCCGGTGCTGGATCCGCGAACCGGCCTGGTCGTTGGCATGACGGCGGTAGCCGCGGACCGGCAGCCGGTCGCGCTGATGATCCCGGTGGCGACGCTGGCCGCCTGCGACCCGCAATTGCGGCGGATCCTGCTCCCGGACACCATTGCCGATCCGGATTTCACCCAGGCCATCGAGACGCTGGGCGCCGGGAACTACGCCGCCGCGCTGGCCGGCTTCCGCGCGGTCTGCTCCCGGCGGCCGGAGATGCCCGACACCTGGTACTACGTCGCGCTGGCAGCGCTGCGCGGCCAGCGTCCACGTGACCACACAACCGCCTACATCAAGGAGATCGACCAACTGCTCGGGCATGTGACGTCGCCGGCGGCCGGCCGGCCCCACATTCGCGCTCTCCGGGCGCTCATCCGAGAAGACCATCACCGTTCCCGGGGCCTGATGACGGTTCCCTCGGTAGAGGAACTGCGGCCCCCGGCCGGCTCCATCAGCGCCCGGCACGCCGCCGAGATATGCCGGCACGTCCCGGCCCCGGAAACGCGGACCTGGCAGCAACTACACCGCAGGAGCGTAACGTGAAAGACCCTTATCTGCGCCTGACCCCGCGCCAGGCAAGTGTGCGCCGTTATTTTACTCCGACCCCGAATTTCCCGAATATCAAGGGACCCGTCATCCTGGCGGCCATCGTGATCCTCGTCATTATCATGGCGCAGTCACTGCCGATCACGATCGCGGGCCTGGCCGTCATCGGCTACGCCGCCAAGAAAGCCGTGCCCCGCGTGCTGCGTTATAACGAGCTCCGGGCCCGCGCCGAACCTAAGCCGAGCGATCCGCAAATGGACCGGTGGCTGACCGAGGCGTTCCAGCCCGCCATTGACCAGGGTTTCAAACGGCTGGATCTAGGGCCCGAAAACCTGATCGACCCGAGCAGGCCGCCGCTGCTGGTGGTGGGATTTCCCCGGAACCCGGGACCCGCGCACCGGCTGGCCCGGGGCCGGGACGGGCACGTCAGGTCCAACTATTACGACATTCTCGTTGTCTATATGACCGATTGGCATCTCTCGACCTTTCAGTGCATGCTGGAAATGGAAACCGGCGATTTCATCTCCGACCAGACGCGCGAGTTTCACTACCGTGACGTCCTGTCGGTAGCCACATCGAGCGACCGCCTGGTCATCCAGCTTCCGATCGACCACTCCAGGCCCCAGCGCGCGGGCGATGGGGATGGCAAGGCACCTGCGAACGAAAGCCTGAAGGTCGAGGCGACGACCTCGCAGATGTTCCGACTCCGGGTGGCGTCCGATGAGATACAGGTGCTGGTCCGGCTCTTCGACTTTGCCATCAACGGCGAAGACCGGGACATCGACCTGGCCTTGCGCCAGATCCGCGGGCGCCTCCGTGACTACACCAAGCTGCACGAGCCGGACAAGGGCGCGTTTGATGACCTGCACCAGGCGCGGCAGCGTTCCGGCCGGGCCTGGCCGGGCGGGAATTGACCGGGCGGGGCGGCGCTGAACATGCCAGCGGCGGGAACCACGGCGCGTGCCGCGATTCCCGCCGTCCGTCAGCGGGTCTAGTGCCGTGCCAGGTAGGCCAGCTCGGGAACGAAGGACGCCGCGTTGACCGTGCCCACGCCCGAGGCCAGGTCGTAGCCGGGCAGTGCGTTGAATCCGTTGACCGTGTAGAAGTGCCCGTTCTGGGTGAACGACACGGTGTTGTTGCCCTTGGTGACGTCCACGATGCCCCTGGCGTGGGAGGCGGACAGCTGGTACAGGTACGGGTTGATCAGGCCGAGCCGGTGGCCGGCCGCCTGATCGGCTAGCGCCACGATGCCGGAGAAGAGCGGCGTCGCCTCGCTGGTGCCGCAGACCGGGTACCAGCCGGGCGTCTGCCCGCCGAAGCTCTGGTAGGTGTCCACCGCGCCGTTGCAGGCGCCGCTCATCGAGATGTCCGGCACGCCGCGGCTGCCGCCCACCACGCTGGCCACGCCGTTCTGGTACCACGGGCGGCTGAAGAAGATGGACGTGCCGCCGCCCCCGGCCAGCGGGTTCGGGCCGTTGTCGCCGAAGATGTACTGCTGGGTCGGCGTGTTGTAGGTGTCGTTCCACACGCTGTCCGGCGCGACGTGCCGGCCGACCGCGTCGAGGTGCAGCTGGGTGCCGCCGACCCCGGTCACCAGCGGGTCACTGTCCGGCCAGGAGGTCACGGGGTGCAGGTAGTACGTCGACAGGTCCAGGCCGATGTCCGCGGCGCCGCTGTCACCGGTCGCGGTGAGCACCGTGACGTGGTGGGCGTACGCGTTCTCGTAGGAGCCGCGCAGTGACTCCAGGGTCGCCTTGTTCGGGAAGGTCTCCTCGGTCGCGCTGAAGCTCTGGCTGATCACGTCGCCGAGATTGTGGTTGATCACGTAGTTCTCGGCCGTGACGATCTGCGGGAAACCGGTCACGCCCTCGGTCTCCGACACCGGCGTCTCGACGAGCAGGATGTTCGCGCCTGGGGCGATCGTGTGCGCGTACTCGACGTCGAGCGTGGTCTCACCGGCCCAGCCAACCATGTCCGAGTTGTTCGGGTCATAGGACGGGACCTGGCCGGCCGCTGGATGACGTTGAACGACGGCGGCGCCGGGTAGTGGAACGTCCCGTCGAAAACGGCCAGATCGTGCCGGATGGTGGGGGATCCGAACGAATCAACGATGACGATCGTCGATCTCCGCCCGTTGATGCCACGCAGGTAGAGCGCCCGCAGGTTGTAGGCCCGCTGGATCTGGTTCGGCTCGTAACAGGCGATGCCGAAGTTCGCCTCGCAGTACGCGGTGGTCGGAGGGGCGCTGTCCGCGTGCCCGGCGTGATGCACACCGGGCCGGATGACCACGTCCGCGTGGGGAGCCGGCGCCTTCGCACCCGCGGCAGGGACCGCCGCCCCGGCAGAGACCACCGCAGCGGCGGTCAGCGCGAAGGCCCCTGCCGCCACCGTTACTGTTCGCGCCAGACGCATAGCACTTCCCCCAATGATTAAGGCTCCGTCAGCGGAGGCACCATAACACCCACGATCCGACCATGGTCACACTCGCAACGCTAAACACGTTGCGTTACTAAGTGGTTACTCGGCGGGGGTAAGGCCGGGGGCGCGGATGGCAGGGCCAGGCCAGCTCATCGGCGGAAAGAACCGCCGGGATCGGCCTGACCCGCGTGGCGGGCCCGGCGAGCCGTCAACCGCCGGGCCCGAACGCCACGGATAACTACCAGTAATGCCGCCGGCCACCGATTTCGTGACCGATCGCTCCGAGCAGGAGCAGGATGAGCCCGATCACGAGGACGACGATACCGAGCGTCCAGAGGATCGCGATCTTGAGCAGGAAACCGAGAACGAGAAGGATGATGCCTATGATGATCATTTGAACTCCTGTGTCGCCTGGGGCAGTTTGTAATCTCAGCTGATGACTGCCAGAAGGCGTCTTCCCGTTAAAAACGGAGAAAAACGCAAGGGCCCGCATCGGTCTGACGGGACGGCCGCAGGAGTCTGGGCGGCGTTATGACGGCCTTCCCAGTATGCGCCGGCTCAGCAGGCGCGCACATCGTGCAGTGCTGCGTCAGGCGGGCGGCGCTGCGCCTTCGACGACCTCGGCGCAGATAGCGGCGAGCTTTCTGCGCTCCGCCCGCGCCTGCGCTCTGAGCTGCTCAAATGCGGTCCGGGCCGGAATGCCGTGCCGCCCCATCAACACCCCTTTGGCCTGCTCGATGATCCGGCGGGAGTCCAGCGCGCCCTGCAGCTGGACGGCGAGCTCGGACTGCTGCTGGCTCTGCATCATG
Source organism: uncultured Actinomycetes bacterium (assembly GCA_963824545.1). Lineage (GTDB taxonomy): Bacteria > Actinomycetota > Actinomycetes > Streptosporangiales > Streptosporangiaceae > Bog-532. The sequence continues at coordinate 95,640 of CAWGPP010000027.1, forward strand.
CTGGCGATCAGCAGCGCCGCGAGGTCGGTAAAGGCGAGCAGCGCCAGCTCTCCCTCGGCGGACCAGGGCCGGCTCCGCTCCGAGACCACGGCCACGACGCCCACGGCGTCCTGGTTGTAAGGGAGCGGGCTGGCCAGCACCGCCCGCACCTGCCGGGAGACAGCGGCATCGCTGAACTTCGGCCAGCGCCGATCGCGTTCCAGATCCTCGACGCCGATCAGTTCCTTGTCCTCGAACGCCGCGATGCACGGACCCTCGGAGTGCTGTATCTGCAGCTCTTCCAGGTGCTCCAGCCGGCTGTCTGAGGCGGCGACGCTGCGCAGATGCTGCTCAGCGTCGGTCAGCATCAGCCCCGCGCCGTCTACCTCGAACATCGTGTGGGTGGTACGCACGATCTCGTGCAGCGCGTCCTCCACCCGCATGTCCCCAAAGCGGAACTTCCCGAGCTCGCCCAGGGCCTCGCGCACCTCATGCAGGGAGACGGTCATCCATCGCCTCCTCTTTCTTGTGGTGGTCCTTCTTGTGGCGGTCCTTGTGGTGGGTCTTTCTTCTTCTGATCGTTTTCTTAACGGGCCCGCTGGGGCTGACCTGCTTGACGGGCCTGCTGGGGCTGGACTGGCTAACGGGTCTGCTGGGGCTGGGCTGGCAGCCCGCATGGGCAGTCCCAGTTCGGCTGAGCGCGCTGGTGGCTGGATCGGCGCCGCAGGTGGCGGCTGGGCAGGAACGACTCTAACCATCATTGTTGCCGCTGCCGACTCTGCCGCCCAGATCAGGACCGCCCAGATCAGGGCCGCTTCGATCAGGACCGCCCCGATCAGGGCCGCCCCGATCAGGGCCGCCCCGATTAGGGCCGCCCGGTCGGGTCCCCGTCCGGGCCAGGTACGTCCGGCTCAGAAAGGAGGGTGACCAGTTCCTGACAGGCTAGGCAAACCGGCGACGGCGGACGGCACGCTCTCCTGGACCTGCCCGTAGTCCCGTACTCCCAGCTCGGGACCTACCGGCGTCCCGCTGCTTCCCGGCCTGGGAGCCCCCGGGTTGCCTGTTGCCCAGGAGCACCGGAAGACGCGGGTTCCGCGACGTGGCGGTTGAGAGCGGATTTCTTTTCCTTTTTTCCTCGCGTGGGCGGTGTGTGCCCCGGAATTGTCGGACCCTCTCGTTAGGATCGAACTAGAAATCGATTAACGGACCGTTCCCTGGCCCTGGGGAGGTGACCTGCCCCGATGTGCACCACCGCTGAGCCCACCATGCCCGCCAGCACCGGGCAGGCGCTGGCCATGGTCCGCGCCGGGCTCGGCTACCTGGCCAGCTGTGACGCCGGGTCGCTGGGCACCGCCGCGCAGGCCGCGGCGCTGACCGGGCTGGAAGCCGCCGAAGCCCAGCACACCGCCGCCCGGGCGGCGATCCTGGCCGCGTTCACCGCCCAGCACGGGTATGAGGCCGACGGCCAGTACGGCGCCGCCGCCTGGCTGCGCGCCATCACCCGGGTGACCAGGGGCGCGGCCGGGGCCGCGGCCGGGTGGGCGCGGCGGCTGGCCGCCCACCCCGTGATCGCCGCGGCGCTGGCCGCGGGGCAGCTGCCGGTCTCGCTGGCCCGGCTGATCTGCGACTGGACCGATCGGCTGCCCGAAGAGTTCCGGGAGGACGCGGACGGGATCCTGCTCGCGGCCGTTTTGGGCGGCGCGGATCAGCATGACCTGGCGCGGCTGGCCCGGGAAATGCTCGAACGCGCCCGCACTTCCCCCGACACCGGCGAGGACGGGTTCGAGGAACGCGCGCTGTGGCTGGAGACCACGTTCGGCGGCGCCGGGCGGCTGCAGGGGGACCTGACCCCCGCCTGCGCCGCCGCCCTCACGGTGGTGCTGGAGGCTTTGGGGCAGAAGGCCGGGCCGGAAGATACCCGCACCGCGGCCCAGCGCCGCCACGACGCGATCGAGGAAGCGTGCCGGCGGCTGATATCGCGGGCAGCTGATCCCGGGCCGGGACGGGCAGCCGCCGCACCTGATCGTGCACGTGGACCTGACCGACCTGCGCGGCGGCTCGGTAGCCGAACGGTCCTGGACCCCGGCCCTGGCCGCGGCCGGCCCGGGATCGGTGTACCTGACCGGCGCCGCCGCTGAGGCCGCCGCGTGTGATGCGATGCTCACCCCGGTGGTGACCGGGCACATCGACTGGGCCGTGCTGGACCAGCTCACCACCGTATGGCTGACCCTCCACACCCACGACCACACCCTCAGCGACAGCGACAGCCAGGCCACCGGCGACAGCCAGAACCCGGGCGACAGCAAGGCCACCGGGGATGGCCACGGCGATGCCGGCCGCCACCGCCACGGCCAAGACCCGGGCGACAGCCACCAGGGCGACGACGACGACCGCCACGACAGCCACGCCCCCAGCGGCCACGGCCACGGCGACGGCCAAGACCCCGGTAACCGCCGCCACGGCCAGACCTCAGACGGCGGCCACGCCCCCCGGCACAGCCACGCCCCCGGCCCCGGCTATGTCCCGCGGCCCGGCACCGGCCACCCCGCCGCCCCCGCCGGCACCCCCGCCGCCGGCCGGGACTGCGGGATCCCCGGCTGCCTGGAAGCCACCCGGCAACGGCTGCAGGCCACCATCGCGCGCTGGAGCCTGGACCTGGTCTCCGGCCCCGGCGGGCTCGCATCCTGCCTGCGCGGCACCCTGCTCGCCGCCCCCTTCAGCACCCCCAGCCAGCCACTGGACATCGGCCGCACCACCCGCACCATCCCGCCCCACCTGCGCACCGCCGTCACCCTCCGCGACCAGCACTGCCAATTCCCGCGCTGCACCCAGCCCGCATCGGTCTGCGAGGTGCACCACCTGATCCACTGGGCCCACGACGGCCCCACCAGCCTGCCCAACCTGATCCTGCTCTGCAGATTCCACCACCAGATAGCGATCCACCGCTGGGGCTGGAACATCACCCGCCACCCCGACGGCACCACCACCGCCACCGCACCCGACGGCACGAACCCTGCACAGCCACAGCCCACCCCAGCAAGCCGCCTGACCAGCGGCGACACCCCGAGCCGCGACCCGGTTCGGCATGACGCCACGGGAAATCGGGCGGCTTTGCGCGCCTGGAAGCGTGAGCCCTGCACCACGGGGGCCGAGGGCCGCACGCTCGACGCCATCGTTTCCTGGACCTGCTGAGGACGGGCGGCTGTCAGCTGGTCTGCGGCTCCGGCCTTGGAACGCGGAGGCTGGGTAGGATCGCGCGCAGTTCATCCCAGGGGAAGGCGGCCGGCTGCTCGCTGCCCGGCTGCGGCAGCCGGGCGAGGTCGAGGAGGACGGTGACGCCCCACTCGCGCAAGGTGCTGACGCTGCGCAGGAAAACCGGGTGGACCGCGAGCGCCGCGTTCGGCCAGGGCACCGCAACCAGCGGTAGCCGGAGGCCGATAGCCTCGTTGAGCAGGCCGAGCGCCAGGGTGTCGCTGATGCCCTGCGCCCATTTGTTGATCGTGTTGAACGTCGCGGGCGCCACGATCAGGGCGTCCGGCGCCGGGAGGACATCGGGTTCTTCTGGGCGCTTGTACCGGGTGCGGACGGGATGCCCGGTCAGCCCGGCGAGGTTGCCGGCGTCCACGAACTTGCCGCCGTCCGGCGTCGTGATCACGCACACGTTCCAGCCCTGGAGCTGGGCGTCCCGGACGAACGCGGGGAGTTGCCCGGCCGGTGAGGCGCCGCACGCGAGGAGGTACAGGACGGGGCGCGTATCCGGTAGCACAGGCGCTCCTTCCATTCTGGCTGGCCACGGGCCGCTCGGCTCGGCCACGGCGGCCGGCGTCCACACCGGCTGAGGAACAGCACACTATGCGGTGGTCACGGTCCGCTGCCGGGCCTTGACCTCGTTGACCACATTGTTAGCCGACGCCAGCAGCCCAGCCGAACCCGCATGTACGGTGAAAGCGCCGTCCGAGGGAGCACATGTTTGCCAGTTGACAGGTCGTCAGGCTGGAGAGCCAATCATCCTGATCGAGGACTCGGCGTGTCTCCGGACAAAGGCCCGGAGGACGTCAGAATCGCGCAATCCGGCCCGGAAACAGCGGCGCGTTACGCAGAGACTCGCAGTCGCGCCCAGTACTACGAAGACCTGCGCGCCGCCGATAACGATCCGCTCAGCAAGCAGAGTCAGCATGAACGGCCGCGCGAAGGGGTTACGCCGGAGGCAGGCTGGGCCAGTCCGGCGCTAGCGGACAATCCGAACCGGCCAGCGGCCGACTCCTTCTGCATCGTGGCCGAACGTGCTCGTCACATTCTCGACGGGGACGCGACAGGCGGCGGCCATCGGCATGGCACCGGTCGTCCGGGTAAGACGGAGTTCCCCGCGAACTGGACCGACCAGAAGATCAGCGAAAATGTGATCGATGTGGCCCGGTATCCCGACACCGCTCCCATCAGCCAAGCGTGGAATGGCCGCTGGCTCACGCGCGGCACCCGTGATGATGTCAGCATCGCCGTCATCGTCCAAGGCGATGGCAAAATCTGGAGCGCCTGGCCGCTGGAAGGCAGCCCAGGAGTCATACGGAACCCGAAGAAGGCGACATGATGAACGAAACGGATATCGTCGAGCGGGCTGAGGCGCTTCCCGGCCACTTCGCGGACCGGCTCCCGGCGCAGACCATGAACAGCCTCCGGCTGATGGAAGCCGGCGGCGAATACGGCGAGCTGACCATTGAACTTGCCGCGACGCTGGCCGCGAGGAACGTACCCGTGACCCCGGCCGAGCGTGACGAGCTGGCGGCCCTGCTGGATGCCATGGGCCTGCCCGCCGATCCTATTGCACGCCTCAACGTTCAGGCCTAACACTCTGACTCCCCCCATCCACGGAGCGGTTATGGACGCCGATCCCATTTCCGCGCTCAGTGTCGGGGGGTAACCGGGATGCGCGGCGGGCGGCCTCGAGGGCGGTCTTGACGTCGGGCGGGAGGGGCTTGAGGGCTTCGCGGAGGGTGACGCCGGAAACCTGGCGGATACGGGGAGCCAGCCAGTCGGCGACCAGGGCGGGGCGCTTCTTGGCGGTTTCACGGAGGACCCAGCCGATGGCCTTGCGGATGAAGAACTCTTTTTCGGTCAGCATCTGGTCGGCGTAGCGGGAGAAACGGCCGAAGTCCCCGGCCCCGCGGCGCAGCGGCCCGAGGAGCGCCAGCAGGGCCGAACGCCGGATCCAGAAGTCCGCGTCGGCCGCCCAGCGGTCCAGGACCTCGGTCAGGGCGGGGTAACGCTCGACCAGGCCGCCCATCAGGTCGGCGGCGAGGCTGTCGACGAGGGCCCAGGTGCGCGCCTCGCGCAGCATCCGCTCGATCAGCGGCACATCCCCCGGGCCGAGCAGGGCCGGATTGAGTTCGAGCAGGATCTCGGCGGCCATCCGGCGTTCGAACACCGGGCGCTGCCACAGGGCGGCCGCGACGGCGACCAGTTCGTCATGCCCCAGCGCGTCCCGGGCCTGGCACCAGGACCGGATCGCGGCCCGGGTGACCGGCACAGGGACGCCGAAGAATTCCAGGTCACTCTTGAGGTACGCGCGCTCGCGGACGGCCCGTTCCGGCGAACCCGCGGCCCGCAGTTCCGCCGCGATCGCGTCCGCCGGGGTGTCTGGCCCGCTCGCGGGGGCCGCGGCTGGTTCGTTCACCCCGTTAGATTAGGCCCCGGGTCGCGGGCGGGACTTGATGTCGGCCTTGAGGAGCTTGCCGACCTTGGAGCGCGGCAGGTCGGGCCAAACCTCGACCTGCTTGGGCGCCTTGACGCTGCCCAGCCGGTCCCTGACGCGGGCGCGCACGTCGCCGGCGGTCACCCGCAGCGGGCGGGCACCGGGCCACCCCGGGAGCGCGCGGGCCGGCTTCGCGCAATTCCGCGATGCACGTTCATTTTTCTTCGCATACGGGCTGCAAGTGCGGCACGACAGCCGGTAGCGTGGATCCATGGCGAGCGGTGAAGCCCCGCAGCCGGGCGAAGGGCCGGCCGAGGCAGGCCATGGTGGCCCCGCGCGGCAGCGGGAGATCCTGGCCCAGTTCGAAGCGGCGATCGCCGGGATGCGCACCCGTGAGATCCAGGTTGGCCTCCAGCAGTTGCTGGGCGGCTCGGTGCCGCCGCCACGGACCGCCGACACGGCCACGACCCCGCCGGACACCCAGACGCCCGGGCATTCAGGGAACGGGAACGGGGCGGGCGCGGAGACAGGCCGCACGCCGCCGGACGCCGGGACGGGTCTGCCCGGCCCGCACACGACCAACGGGACGCGAGCGGGCCGCGAGGCGGGGTCAGGGCCGGTCACCGGGCTGATCGGCGCGATCAGGACGCCCAGCGCCCGGCGGCAGATGGAGCGGCTGATCGAGGACGCCGAGCTGGAGCGGCCCAGCCAGGTCGACGCCGCGACCGCGGCGCGCATGGTCCGCCCCTACACCTGGCTGCTGAACTGGGTCGGGCCCGAGGGCATCCGGCTGACCGAGGCGGGCCATCTGCCGCCGGCCCAGGTGATGGAGGCCATATGCCAGCTGAACCTGGCCGCGGACGGCCACGGCCGGCGCGAGAACCAGGTCCGCGGGGTGCGGCAGCTGCGCGAGTCCGCCCAGGTCATGGGCCTGCTGCGGAAGCAGCGCAGGCAGCTGCTGCTGACCGCGCGGGCCGGCGAGCTGCGATCCGATCCGGCCGCGCTGTGGCGGCATCTGGCCGAGCGGATGCCGCTACGGTCCGCCGCCGCGGGCGAGGTGCAGCCCGGCCTGGTCCTGCTGATCTGTGTCGCCGCGCGGTCCACCGACACGCTGCACGCGACGATCGCGCGCATGCTGAGCGCGATCGGCTGGATGAACAGCGACGGGAGCCCGCTGTCCGGCGAGGACGCCGCGCGGGTGACCTCGTGCACGGAGGCCGTGCTGCGCCGGCTCGGTGCGCTGGCAGAGGACCCGTGTCCCGGGTACGCCCCGTGGCCCACGCCGGAGGGGGTGGCGTTCGCGCGCGCCGCCCTGCGTACCTGGCCTCGGCCGGGAGGCTAGCCAGCGCCGGCCCACCACTGCCGCAGCAGCCAGGCGGCCGCCTTGGGCTGGCGGTCGCGGGTGAACACGCCCTTGTGGTTACCGCCCGGCCGGTGCACCGCCTGCGCGGTGGCGAAGTCGGCGAAGTTCCACACGTGCTCGCCGATGACCTCCGGGATCCGGCGGAAGACCCGTAGCGACGCCTCGATCAGCGCCACCTGGTACTCCTCCGACCACATGGCCGGCGGCAGGGCGTGCAGCCCCGGCAGCGCGTCGGCGCCGAACTCGGTAACGATGATCGGCTTGCCGTGCCGGGCCCAGGCCCGGAGTTCCTCCTCCAGATGCCGTTCGGCGGCCCGGAGGTCACCGGTGTCGGCGTACCAGCCGTAGTAGCGGTTCACGCAGATCAGGTCGAACAGATCGGTCACGACGTCGGCGTCCGGCGGGGCGGTCTCCACGTTGGCGAAGCAGATGGGCCGGGTCGCGTCCAGGTCGCGCGCCGCGGCGGCCAGCGGGGCGAAGTAGTCACGCGCGGCGGGCTCGGCAGTATCGGGCTCGTTCGCGATCGACCAGGCGATGACGCAGGGATGATTGCGGTCCCGGGCGATCAGCTCGCGCAGGGCGGCCAGGTGCGCCGCGGCCGCCGCCGCGCCGACCGGGCCCGGGGTGAACGTGCGGGCGCCGGCGTCGCCCATGTTCCCCAGGCTCAGGTGCAGCCCGGCGGCGGGCGCCTCGTCGATGACGAGCAGGCCCCGGCGGTCGGCGTAGTCGAGCATCTCCTCCGCGTAGGGGTAATGCGAGGTGCGGAACGAGTTCGCGCCGACCCAGTCCAGCAGCGCGAAGTCGCGGACCATCCGCGCGTCGTCGTGGCCCTTGCCCCGGGTCGTTCCGTCTTCGTGCATACCGAAACCGCGCAGCCGCACCGGGGCGCCGTTCAGCAGCAGGCGGCCCGCCTCGGCGCGGACCGTCCGGATCCCGACCGGGAGGGAGTACTCGTCCGGGCCGTGCATGACGTCCAGCCGGTACAGGTACGGGTCACCGGGCTGCCAGAGCCGGGCCGCGGGCACGCGCAGGGCGCCGTCGGGACCGGTGGCGCTGGCGACCGGCTGCCCGGCCGCGTCCCGCAGCACCACCGACGTCAGCGCGTCCCCGTACCCGGCCGCGTCCACGACGTCCACGTGGTAACGCACCTCGCCAGTGCCGGCGTCCAGGCCGGTGCTGACCGTGATGCCGTCGATGTAGGTCCCGGGTGTCGCGTACAGCCACACCGACCGGTGCAGCCCGGCGTAGTTGAAGAAATCGTGGAAGTAACGCTGGGTCCGCTGCCCGCCGGCGCTGACGGAGATGACCCCGGGCGGGATCGTCGCCATCGTCAGCTCGTTGCCGACCCGCACCGTCACGCGCAGCGGCTCGCCGCAGCGGGCCAGCGCGGTGAGTTCGGCCTCGAACGGAGTGTAACCGCCGGCGTGGTCGGCGACCTGCGTGTCACCGGCCCACACGGCGCCCCGGTGGGTGGCCGCGTCGCACCGCAGCACGATCCGGCGGCCCTCCCAGGAGGCGGGCACCCACACGTCGCGCTGGTACCAGACGTCGCCGACGTGCTCCCGCTCGGCGGGGTCGGTGACGAGATCGTTATAGCTGGCCGGGACCGGCATTTCGCGCGTGCCGGGCAGCGGCGCGCGCCACCACTGCTGCGCCATGCCGGTGCCGGAGCCGGCCTCGCCGGCGTCGAACCGGAACCGCCACAAGCCGTCTAGCCGCAGGTATTCGCGGCTGCTGCTCGCACGGGGCGTCAGCACCAGTGATCAACTCCTTCGTAGGCCCCGGCGGGGGCCGGACCGGGCCAGGACGGCGGCCGGAAAACCTGCCGTTCCACCTTGACAAGGACTTACCACACGCCTTAAATCAGACCATAAATTTAGTAGCCACGCCTCACAGAAGAGGAGCTACTGCCCGTGCGAATCATCCGAGTCTCGGTCGTCGCCGCGGCGGCCACCGCCATCCTCACGCTCGCGGCGTGCGGCGGCGGCACATCGACCGGCGATACCAGCGGCGGTAACACCACGTCCCTCACCTACTGGGCCAGCAACCAGGGCGCCAGCTTGCAGGCCGACTACAACGTCCTGGGCCCCGAGCTTGCCACGTTCAAGCAGCAAACCGGGATCACCGTCCATCTCCAGGTGATCGGGTGGGCGGACCTGCTGAACCGCATCCTGGCCGCCACCACCTCCGGCCAGGGGCCCGACGTCGTCAACATCGGGAACACCTGGTCGGCCTCGCTGCAGGCGACCGGCGCGTTCCTGCCGTTCACCAGCAGCACCTTCAGCCAGGTCGGCGGGGAGAGCAAGTTCCTCACCTCGGCGATCGGCTCCACCGGTGCGGCCGGCAAGGCGCCGGCGGCGGTCCCGATCTACTCCCTCGCCTACGCCCTGTACTACAACAAGGCCATGTTCCAGGCGGCCGGCATCTCCAGCCCGCCCGCCACGTGGAGCGACCTGGTCGCCGACGGCACGAAGCTCACCCACGGCAGCCAGTACGGCCTCGCCGTCGAGGGCGCGAGCATCCCGGAGAACATCCACAACGTGTTCATCCTGTCCAAGCAGATGGGCGGCAGCTTCTTCGACTCGGCCGGCAACCCGACCTTCACCACGGCGGCGGTGAAGAACCTGTTCGCCGACGCGGCGTCCGGTAAGCCGGTCAGCGCCGCCACCGTGAAGGCCCAGCTGTCCAGCGCCCAGCAGCAGATGCAGGGCTAAGGCGTGACGGTCAGCATCCGCCACGACGCGCCCCCGGCCGGCCCGACGCCGGCCGGGGGCGCGGGTCCGCCCAGCCGCCGCGATCGGCCCGGCTGGTGGCCCGGATCCGGAAGGGCGGCCTGCCGTACCTGTTCCTGCTGCCGGCCCTGCTGCTGGAACTGCTCGTGCACTTCGTCCCGATGGTCTTCGGGATCCTGATCAGCTTCAAGCAGCTCACGCTGTTCTACATCCGCAACTGGCAGGGCGCGCCCTGGGCCGGGCTGGGCAACTACCGCATCGCCGTGGACGTGCACGGCGCGATCGGCAGCGCCCTGCTGCACTCGTTCGCGGTCACCTGCGGCTTCACCGTGCTGGCGGTCGGGTTCTCCTGGCTGTTCGGCACGGTCGCGGCGATCCTGACCCAGGACACGTTCCGCGGCCGGGGCGCGCTGCGGACGATCTTCCTGACACCGTTCGCGCTGCCGGTGTACGCGTCGGTCATCATCTGGTCGTTCATGTTCCAGTACAACAACGGCCTGGTGAACGAGCTACTGCGGGGCGTGCTCGGCATCACCAGCCGGCCGTCGTTCTGGCTGATCGGGCACAACAGCTTCTTCGCGCTGGTCATCATCTCGATCTGGCGCAACTGGCCGTTCGCGTTCCTGTGCGTGATGGCCGGCCTGCAGGGCATCCCGCGCGACCTGTACGAGGCCTCGGCGATCGACGGGGCCGGGATCTGGCAGCAGATCAGGACGATCACGATGCCGTCGCTGCGCGCCGTCAACCAGGTGCTCGTGCTGGTGCTGTTCCTGTGGACCTTTAACGACTTCACCACGCCATTCGTGCTGTTCGGCGCCTCGGCGCCAAGCCCGGCGGACGTCATCTCGATCCACATCTACAACGCCTCGTTCATCACGTGGAACTTCGGCGAGGGCTCCGCGATGTCGGTGCTCATGCTGATCTTCCTGCTGCTGGTGACCGCCGTGTACCTGATCGCCACGACCCGCCGGAGGAAGAATGCCTAGGCGCCGCGGCCTGAACGCGCCACCGCCGTCGTTCCTGTGGACCCGGCGCATCGTGCTTACCCTGCTGGCGGCGTTCGCGCTGGTGCCGGTGTACGTGATGGTCAGCAGCTCGCTCAAGCCGCTGCAGGACGTGACCAGCACGTTCCGGTGGATTCCGTCGCCGCTGACCGTGGCCCCGTACCGCGACATCTGGTACACGGTGCCGCTGGCCCGTTACTTTCTCAACTCACTGATCGTCTCCTCCGCGGCGGCGGCGCTGTCCGTGGCGGTGGCCGTCTTCGCCGCCTACGCGGTGAGCCGGTACGCCTTCCGCGGCAAGCGGATCTTCACGACGGCGGTGCTGTCCACCCAGATGTTCCCGGGCATCCTGTTCGCGCTGCCACTCTTCCTGATCTTCGTCAGCATCGGCAACGCGACCGGCATCCCGCTCTACGGATCGCGCGGCGGCCTCATCATCACCTACCTCACGTTCTCGCTGCCGTTCGCGATCTGGATGCTCACCAGCTACTTCGAATCGGCACCGAAGGCGCTGGACGAGGCCGCGCTGGTCGACGGGTGCGGGCCGGTCCGCGCGCTGTTCCGGGTGGTCATCCCGGCCGCGCTGCCCGGCATCATCGCGGTCACCATCTACGCCTTCATGACCGCCTGGGGTGAGGTGCTCTTCGCCTCCGTGATGACCAACAACACCACCCGGACCCTGGCCGTCGGGCTGGCCGACTACTCGACGGAGAACAACGTCTACTGGAACCAGATCATGGCCGCCTCGCTGGTCGTCAGCGTGCCCGTCGTGACCGGCTTCCTCCTCATGCAGCGTTACCTCGTGGCCGGCCTCACCTCCGGGGCGGTCAAGTGAGCCGTGGGTCCCCACCAGAAGAAGGGCGGTCGATGGACGACCTCAGCGTGCTACCAACTGGCTTCACCTGGGGCGTAGCGACCTCGGCGTACCAGATCGAAGGAGCGGTCAGCGAAGGCGGCCGGTCCCCGTCGATCTGGGACACCTTCTCCCATACCCCCGGCAAGACCGCGGGCGGCGACACCGGCGACGTCGCCTGCGACCACTACCACCGGTGGCCCGGGGACATCGCGCTGATGAACGAGCTCGGCGTCGGAGCCTACCGCTTCTCGATCGCCTGGCCGCGCGTGCTGCCCGGCGGCTTCGGGCCGGTCAGCCGGGCCGGCCTGGCCTACTACGACCGCCTGGTGGACGCGCTGCTGGCGGCGGGCATCACCCCGTTCCCGACGCTGTACCACTGGGACCTGCCGCAGGTGCTGCAGGACCGGGGCGGCTGGGCCGAACGCGAGACGGCGCTGCGTTTCGCCGACTACGCCGCGCTGGTGGCCGGCCTGCTCGGCGACCGGGTAACGGACTGGGCCACGATCAACGAACCGCGCTGCGCCGCGTGGATCGGCAATCTTGAAGGACGGCACGCGCCTGGCCTGTCTGACATCGATGTCGCCGTGCCCGTGTCCTACCACCTGCTGCTCGGGCACGGCCTGGCCACCCAGGCGGTGCGGGCCGCGGTGCCGGACGCCCGGGTCGGCATCGTCAACGTGCTGCACACCTGCGAGTCGGCCACCGACCGGCCGGAGGACATCGAGGCGACGGCGCGGTACGACGGCCACGTCAACCGCTGGTGGCTGGACCCGATCCACGGCCGCGGCTTCCCCGAGGACATGCAGAAGATCTACCAGGCCGTGCTGCCCGAGCGGCCGGGGGATTTGGCGGCCATCGCCGCGCCGCTCGACTGGGAGGGCGCGAACTACTACTCCCCTACCGTCATCGCCGACGATCCGGGCGGCGCCATCCCGTACGCCCGGGACCTGCCCCGCCGCGGCGTCCCGCAGACCATGCTGCGCTGGGAGATCCGCGCGGCCGGCCTGGAACAGGTTCTGGTCCGGCTGGCCAGCGAATACGGCGCACGGCGGGTATACGTCACCGAGAACGGCTCCGCCTGGGCCGACCAGGTCGCACCGGACGGCCGGATACACGACCACGAGCGGGTGCGCTACCTGGAGGAACATCTGGCCGCATGCGCCCGCTCCGCGGCGCGCGGCGTCCCGCTGGCGGGATATTTCGCCTGGTCCCTGCTGGACAACTTCGAATGGGACTACGGATACCACGCGCGGTTCGGCCTGGTCTACGTGGACTACCCGACCCAGCGGCGGATGATGAAGGACAGCGGCCGGCGGTACGCGGAGATCATCGCGTCGCACCGGCGGCGGGTGGCCGCAGCGCCGGGTGGCGGCCCCGCCTAGCGGGGCCGGGGGCGCCCGATGGCCTACCCTGGGGAAGGCCCATTCTGCGGGACACTTTCGCTCGACACTTATTATAAGAATTGAGCGAAGGGGGATCTGATGCCGGAGCGAAGGCGATGGACGGTTCGTGACCTGCGCCGTGACAACCGCTGCGTCCTCCTGTGGTCGCTGTACTTCGATCAGCCGTGCAGCCGGCAGGACCTGAGCGAGGCGACCGGGCTCAGCGCGGCGTCGGTCAGCAACGTGATCCGCGAGCTGATCCACGAGGGCATCGTGATCGAGGCCGGCTCGGTGGACTCCGACGGCGGCCGCCCCCGGGTGCTGCTGCGCATCAACCCGGATTACGGGTACGTCGTCGGCATCGACGTCGGCGAGACGCGGATCCGCGCCGAGCTGTTTGACCTGACCATGGCCGTGCGGGCGAACGCCGACTATCCGCTGGAGCCGCGTGAGCACGGCGTGGACGTGGTGGTCGAGAAGATCCTGTCCTGCCTGTCGGCGGTACTGCGCGACAGCGGGGTGCCGCCCGAGGCCATCCTCGGGGTCGGCGTCGGCGTGCCCGGGGTGGTCGAGCAGGTCGCCGAGGTGGTGCTGTACGGGCAGACGTACGGCTGGGACGGCGTGCCGCTGGAGCAGTTGGTGCGGGCCGGTACCAGCCTGCCGCTGTACATCGACAACGGCGCGAACACGATGGGCCTCGCCGAGCTGTGGTTCGGCGCGGGCCAGGGTGCCCGGCACGCCGTGGTGTGCCTGATCGGCTCCGGGGTCGGCGCGAGCATCATCGGCAACGGTGTCGCCGAGCGCGCCGGGACCACCAGCGGCACCGAGTGGGGGCACACCACGGTCATGGTCGGTGGCCGGGACTGCCGCTGCGGTTCGCTGGGGCACCTGGAGGCATACGTCGGCGCCGAGGCCATCATCGACCGCTACGGGCTCCCGCTGCCCGGCAACGACGAGGAGTCCGCGCTCGCGGCGCTCGTCGAACTGGCCGGCACCTCCCCGGAGGCGGCGCGGGTGCTGGATGAGACGGCGCTGTATCTCGGGGCCGGGATCGCCGACCTGATCAACCTGTTCAGCCCGGATCGGATCATTCTGGGCGGCTGGGCCGGGCTGCTGCTCGGGCAGCACCTGCTGCCCGCCATCCGCGCCTCGGCCCGCGAGCACGCGCTGCGGCACCCGTTCGACCAGACCACGATCACCGTGGGCCAGCTGGGCCCGGACGCGGTCGCGCGGGGCGCCGCCACGCTGCCCATCCAGGCCTTCCTGAACGGCACCGCGGCGCCGCGGCGGGCGGACGCCGACGACATCCGCCCCACCGGCACCGGCCGCGTCGGCTGAGGCCCAGCACCGTCTGGCTCACCCAGGACTTCTCGAACTAGGGCACCGCCGGCCGCAGACAGCACCGCCGGCCGCGCCCACCACGGTCAGGCTGCGCGTGGCAGCCCGCGTGGGAGGGTGCGGCCGGCGGGCAGAGCTCCATTGGCCCGTTAACTAGAGGGGGCGCACCTGCTCGGCCTGCGGGCCCCGGTTGCCCTGGCCGACCGAGAACTCGACCCTCTGGTTCTCCTGCAGGCTGCGGTAGCCGTCAGCCTGGATCGCGGAGAAATGCACGAAGACGTCGGCGGAGCCGTCGTCCGGTGCGATGAATCCATAGCCCTTGTCAGCGTTGAACCACTTAACGGTTCCCTCTGCCATTCCCAATCTCTCCTACTGCGATCTTCGGGTCCACTTGTGTGTCCCCGGGCTGCTGCGACCGCCGCCCTCGGAGGATAGGCTCCGCGAGGTTCTGTGGCGCCCGCTGTCAAATTCGCAGGCACCGTGACACGGACAACGAACTTCGACGACAACCACGGCTATTTAACACCATGCGGTGCCCTCATGCGGCATGCCCGGTGCGGTCCGCCCCGGATCCGGGTACCACAAGGGCTTTCAGGACTGGTCACAAGCCTGCCGGGGCTGATCTGAGGGCGGCGCGGGCGGCGTCCAGGGTGCGCATCACGGCGAGCGTGCCGTCCAGCGGCATGACCGGGGATTCGGTGCGCCCGGCGCGCAGGCAGCGGGCGACCTCTTCGGCCTCGTAGCTGAAGCCGTGCCCCGTCAGGCGGGCGGTGCGGATCTCCGGAGGCCGACCGCGCCGCCGGTGTACCGCGCGATGACGGCGGTGTTCGCGTCGACGCCGGTCGGGGCCGGGGTGGCCAGCGCGCGGACCTCCTCCGGCTCGCCGAGCACCGTCCCGGACCAGCCCGGCGACTTCACGGACCAGCGGGCTGAACCGCGTCCACATCGCCTCCATCGCGAACAGGCCCCGCTCGCGGGCGAGCGCGATCAGGTCCGCCGTTTCCGCCGCGGTGACCGTGAATGGCTTTTCCACCAGCACCGCGCGGTGCTCACCTGCCGAGTATGCGCCCTAGCGGCGCGCTTCGGCCTTGAAGAACGTGTAGCAGAACGTGCCGTCGTCCTCGGCCGCGCGGTGCAGGCCCGCGATGCCGGCCGCCCAGTCCGCCGCGTCCATCAGGCCCCGGCCGACCGCCTGGCCGCCGACGCCCTCGACCATGGCGGTGAAGGTCTTGCGGGTGAACCCGTCCACCAGGTCCGGCCGGCTGGCATCGACGTAGACCATCCGGGGTGACACGGTGACGGCCCGGTACCCGGCCTGGACCAGCAGCGGGTACAGGCGGCGCCCGATCAGCGGGTCACCCCCGGCGCCCGCCTGCAGGTCGATCAGGCACTGGATGGCGCGGCGGGCGCGGGCGTCGTCCGGGTGGAAGTAGGCCGAGCCGTGGTCGCCCTCGATGACCGTGATCGAGCCGCCCGGCCTGAGCACGGCCTGCAGCGCGGCGAGCGCCGCCGCGGGATCCGGGAGGTGCTCCAAGACGAAGGACACGAAGACGTGGTCGAAGTGACCGGGCGCGAACGGCAGGCGGTAGATGTCACCCTGGCAGAAGGACACGTTGGCCAGGCCGGCGGCCCGCCGCCTGGCCGCGGCCAGCGAGGCGGCGGACAGGTCAAGCGAGACGAAGGACGCGCCCGGGCTGTTCCCGGCCAGGATCACCGTCTGCGCGCCGACCGCGCAGCCGGCCTCGAGCACCCGGCTGCCCGCCGGATAGCGCGTGCCCGCGTGCAGCAGCCCGGTCAGCGAGGCCGCCTGGTCGGCCAGCCGGTCCGTCTCCCCGGCGGAATACCCGTGCACGTAGTCCGTGGTCATAGGCCCTGAGCCTCCGCGCCCGCCCGGGCATTGTACGCAGAGGCACCTCTGCCTCAACCCGGGTGTACGCAAAGGTACCTCTGCGTTCACCGGAGGTGGGTACGGGGCACGAGTGGCATGGCGCGATACGGTGAGCCGGTGACCGACGCGATGGCGGACGACCGCCCGGTGCTGGCGGTGGCCAACCGGCTTCCCGTCCAGCACGGCGACGACGGCTGGGAATTGTCCCCGGGGGGCCTGGTCACCGCGCTGCGGCCGGTGATGTCCACCCACTCCGGTGCGTGGGTCGGCTGGGACGGCGGCACCAAGGGCATCCCGCCGACGGTGCCGGATATGGACGTGCGGCTGCTGCCGATCGCCCTGTCCGCCGCCCAGGTGCGCAACTACTACCACGGCTTCGCCAACGCGACGCTGTGGCCGCTGCTGCACTACGCGATCGAGAAGCCCCGGTTCGAGCGGGCCTGGTGGTACGGCTACCGGGACGTGAACGCGATCTTCGCCGACCGGGCGCTGGCCGCGCTCGGTGAGCAGCCGGACGCGATCGCGTGGGTGCACGACTACCACCTGATGCTGGTCCCGCAGTTCATCCGCGGCCGCCGCCCGGACCAGCCGATCGGGTTCTTCCTGCACGTGCCCTGGCCGTCGCCGGATATCTTCGCGCGGCTGCCGTGGCGGGAGCAGATCCTGGTCGGGCTGCTCGGGGCGGACGTGGTGGCGTTCCACACCGAGCACTACCGGAGCAACTTCGTGCGCGCGTGCGCCCGGCTGCTGTCCGGTTCGGGCATCGAGGTGCGCGGGAACGCGGTCGCGCTGCCCGACGGCCGGGTGGTGGAGACCATGGCCGCGCCGATCTCGATCGACGCGGGCGAGTTCACCCGGCACGCCACCGCGCCGGAGACCGACGCCGACATCGCCGCGCTGACGGAGCAGTTCGCCGGGCGGACGCTGCTGCTCGGCGTCGACCGGCTGGATTACACCAAGGGGCTCGTAGAGCGGCTGCTGGCCGTGGAGATGCTGCTGGAACGCGACCCCGGCTACCGGACCAGCATCGCCTTCCTGCAGGTCGCCGTGCCCAGCCGGGACAACGTGCGGGAGTACCGGCAGCTGCGCGCGGCGGTGGAGCAGCACATCGGGCGGATCAACGGGCGGTTCACCGAGCCCGGCAACGACGTGCCCGTGCACTACCTGTACCGGGGCCTGTCCCAGCAGCAGCTCGCGGCGTACTACGCGGTGGCCGACGCGCTGCTGGTCACCCCGCTGATCGACGGCATGAACCTGGTCTGCAAGGAGTACGTCACGGTGCAGCAGGCGCGCGAGGAGAACGGGATCCTCGTGCTCAGCGAGTTCACCGGCGCGGCCGAGGAGATGCCGCAGGCGATCTTGTGCAACCCGTTCGACGTAGAGGGGCTGTCCTACCGGATCGAGTCCGCGCTGCGGCTGCCCGCCGACGTGCGGCGGGCAGCCATCGCCGACATGGCCCGCCGCATCCGCACCTACGACGTGCACCGGTGGGTGTCCGAGCAGCTTGAGGACATCTCCTCGCGCGGCGCCAAGCTGGCCGCGGAGGCGGGCCGGTCAGGAACGGGCGCGTAGTGCCTGGTAGTTCGCGAGTGACCCGGCGCGCTCCGTCGCGTGGCCGACGATCCGCTCCGGGTAGCCGTCCGGCAGGCCGCCCTTGCGCCGCCACGGCTCGTGGATCTCGCGCTCGGCTCCCCTCATTCGGCCGTGGACCCGGTCAGCGGCGGCATTTACCACGGTAGCGAGCCTGCCCGGCGGTGCCGCGGCGGGGCGTCAGGCGGCGAGTCTGGCGCAATTGCCTGAAGAGGCCGTGCCATCCGGCGCCCCGCATGAGACGATCACGGCGACCAAAGGAGGAAACGGGGATGTTCGACGCACGGTGGGAAGCGATAGAGCAGCGCCAGATAAGACAGCGGACGGGGACGGTACCGCGGGTCGATCCGGGTTCCCGGCCGCAGCCGGACCAGCCGATCGGCACCGATCTGCTGCCGAAGATCAAGCACATCGTCGTGCTGATGATGGAGAACCACTCCTACGACAACTACCTGGGCATGCTGGCCGGGCGCGGGGACGGGCTGGCCTGCGGCCCGGACGGCGCACCGCTGGCGGCCAACCCGCGGCGGGACGGCAGCATGCTGCGGGCCCACCACCTCACCTCGACGGTCCAGGTCGAGCGGGTCCCGACGCAGAGCTGGAACGTCAGCCACCTGCAGGTCGCCAACGAGCGCAACGACGGCTTCGTGACCAGCATCGAAGACTTCGTGCCGGGTGCGGACCCGGCCGTGCCGATGGGCTACTGGACCGAACAGGACCTGCCGTTCTACTACGGCCTGGCGCGCACGTTCCCGCTGGCCGACCGCTGGTTCTGCTCCTGCCTGGGGCCGACGTTCCCGAACCGGCGGTTCATGATGGCCGGAACAGCGCACGGCCTCATCGACGACCTGCCGTGGGACCTGGTGGACTACCCGGAAGCCGGGACGATCTTCGACCTGCTGACCAGGAACGGGATCAACTGGGTCAACTACCACAACGTGACCTCCACGCGCCCGCTGCTCAAGCGCGCGCTGGGCCTGCCGGGGCTGATCACCGCGCGCCGGATCGCCCAGCTCGGCCGGCTGTTCCCGGCGCTCGAGCGCACCGTCCGCGGCAACAAGTCCTTCACCGCCGGCCTGTACCCGCTCGGGCTGGCCGGCTACCTGCGCCACCTGCGCACGTCCCAGCAGTTCTTCGCCGACGCGGACGCGGGCACGCTGCCGCCGTTCAGCATCGTGGACCCGGACTTCGGCGACTTCTCCGAGGAGAACCCGCAGGACATCCGGAAGGGCGAGAGCTTCGCCAGCGAGGTCATCAAGCGCGTGATGCACGGCAAGGGGTGGCCGGACACCCTGCTGATCTGGACCTACGACGAGCCGGGCGGCTACTACGACCACGTGCTGCCCCCCGCCGCGGTGCCGCCCGACGACGTCATGGCCAAGGACCTGGTGCTGGCCTGGCCGGGGTGGATACGGGCGCTGCTGAAGCCGTTGCTGCGCGCCCCGCTGACCGAGCTGCAGAACGCCGACGCCGGGCCGCGCACCTACGACCAGTACGGGCTGCGCGTGCCGGCGGTCATCGTCTCGCCGTACGCCAAGCCGGGCTACGTGACCAGCACGGTCTACGACCACACCTCGATACTCAAGCTGATCGAGGAGAAGTGGAATCTGCCCGCGCTGACCCGCCGGGACGCGGCGGCCACGTCCCCGCTGGACGCGGTCGATTTCGACGCCCCGCCCGCCTTCCTGAAGCCCCCGGACCTGCCCGCCCCCAGCCTGGCATGGGAGGCCGGATAACGGGCATCTCACCCGGCATGTGGGAATCGCTGGAGCGGCGGGAGATCAGGCGGCGGGGCAGCCCTGAGCCCGCGGAGCCGGGCGTGCGGCCGCGGCCCGACCTGCCCGAGGGTCACGACCTGATGCCGGACATCAAGCACATCGTGGTGCTGATGATGGAGAACCACTCCTACGACAACTACCTCGGCACGCTCGGCGGCCGCGGTGACGGGCTGCCCGATGGCGTGCGGGCGGCCAACCCGCGCGGCGACGGCAGCGCGGTGAAACCGCATCACCTGACGGCGACCACTCAGGTCAAGGGCGACCCCGTGCAGAGCTGGAACGCCGCGCACATCCAGTGGGACGGCGGGCGCAACGACGGTTTCGTGCGCAGCGTGGAGCGGCTGGTGCCCGGCGCCGACCCGGCCCTGCCGATGGGCTACTGGACCGAGCGGGACCTGCCGTTCTACCACGGCCTGGCGCGCACGTTCCCGCTGGCCGACCGGTGGTTCTCGTCCTGCCTGGGGCCGACGTTCCCGAACCGGCGGTTCATGATCGCGGGGACCGCGCACGGGCTGATCGACGACCTGCCGTGGGACATCCTGGACCTGCCGCCGGCCGGGACGATCTTCGACATGCTGACCAGGCAGGGCATCCCGTGGGCCAATTACCACAACGTGCGGCCGGCGAATGTGCTGCTCAAGCGGATGTTCGGCCAGCATGGGCTGCGGGCGGCGCGCGGGGTGGCGCGGCTGGGCCGGTGGTTCCCGCGGGTCGCGCAGCGCATGCAGGGCAACAAGCAGTTCACCGCGGACCTGTATCCGCTCGGGATGGCCGGGTGCGTCCGGCATCTGCGGCGGACCGAACAGTTCTTCGCCGACGCGGACGCGGGCACGCTGCCCGCGTTCAGCATCGTCGACCCGGACTTCGACGTCTTCTCCGAGGAGAACCCGCAGGACATCCGGAAGGGCGAGAGCTTCGCGGCCGAGGTGATCCGGCATGTGATGCACGGCAAAGGCTGGCCGCACACCGTGGCGATCTGGGTCTACGACGAGGGCGGCGGCTACTACGACCACGTGCCGCCGCCCGAGGCGATCCCGCCGGACGACGTGCCCGCGCACAACCCGCTGCTGTCGTCGCCCGGCTGGTTCCGCGCCGCGCTCCGCCCGCTGATCGGCTCGTACCTGGCCAAGGTCGAGGAGCAGGACGCCGGGCCGGCCACGTACGACCGGTACGGCTTCCGGGTGCCCGCGGTCATCGTGTCGCCGTACGCGCGGCCCGACTACGTGACCAGCACGGTCTACGACCACACCTCGATACTCAAGCTGGTCCAGCAGAAGTGGAACCTGCCCGCGCTCACCCGCCGGGACGCGGCGGCCACGTCCCCGCTGGACGCGCTCGACTTCGAGGGCGAGCCGGCCTTCCTCAAGCCCCCGGGCCTGCCCGCGCCCAGCCTGGAGTGGGGCCACTGGTCCGCGGAACGCGCGGCCCGCTTCGCCCGGGCGCGGCCCCGTTACAACGTTCGATCGGCCAACCGGGCGGCAGCGCGTCACGGGAGGAAATCCGGTTGACCGGCGGCGCGGGCTCCGGTAGGAACGCGGCATGCTGACCGGTGAGGTGGCCGCCCTGCGGGCCCGGCACGAGAGCGACATCCCGGTCCTGGAGGCCGAGCTGTACGACGACGTGGCCATGCGGAGCCGCAGCGATGCCCGGCCGTGGCGGCCCATTCCGCCCGGATCGGCGGCCTCGCCGTTCCGGGTCACCGATCCGCGCGAGGACCCGGCGGCGTTCTCGGTGGTCGAGCTGGCCAGCGAGGAACTGGCCGGTGCCGCGGTGCTGTGGGGTGTCGACACGCACAGCCGGATGGCCCACATCGGCCTGTCGCTGCGGCCGTCGTTCCGCGGCCGGGGGCTCGGCGTGGACACGGTGCGGCTGCTGTGCCGGTATGGGTTCGAGATCCGCGGTATGCACCGGCTGCAGGTCGACACGCTCGCCGACAACGATGCCATGATCCGGGCGGCCACGCGGGCCGGCTTCACCCGGGAGGGCACGCTGCGGCAGGCGTCCTGGGTGACCGGGGCCTTCGCGGACGAGGTGATCCTGGGGCAGCTGATCTCGGAGTGGCTGGGCTGAAGCCTCCGCCCCGTTATGGACTCTGCCGGTAAGCGTCGGCACCGCCGCTCACGATAGCGGGAACTGCAGCTCAACGGTGATGCCGTCGGACCGTATCTCGACGTGGACGACGTCGGCGAGCTGCCGGGCGACCCACAGGCCTGCCCCCGACCCGGCGGCCAGATCGGGCGGCTGGAAGCCAGCGGTCGCGACGGTCTGCCCCGGCCCACCGGAGTCGACCCGGACGATCACGGCCCCGCTGGCGCGCCAGACCCGGACCCGGCCGGGCATGGTGCCGTGCCGGAACGCGTTGGCGATGACCTCGCCCCCGGCGACCTCGAGGATCCGGGACTCGCCGGCGGGCAGGCCGAGCCGCTGCGCGACGTCCCCGACCCGGTGGCGCGCCAGCGCGAGGTCCCCGATCTGGGTGAGCTCCAGTTCCAGGGCGACATGCGGCGGGACCGCGGACACCGGCCCGGGATAGGCGCGCAGGTAGGCGTCCGGCTCCACGTAGTCGGCACTGCCGGTGGCGAGGCCGCCGGCGCCGAGCACCTGCGGGTGCACGCGGGCGACGTTGGCCAGCACCTCCGGGGTGTAGCGGCGGCGGTCGTACAGGCACACCCACGGGTACCCGTAGCCGCCGAACAGCTGGGTAGCGGCCATTTCGGACCGGAGGTAGGCGGCCATCCGGCCGGGCGGCCGGTCGCTCCCGCCGAGGTCGCTCTCGGTCAGCAGCCGGGTCGCCGCGTCCGCCGCCCGGCGTCCCGCGAGGTAGCCGCGAATCGCCTCGGACGCCCGGCCGAGATGCTGATAGCTCAGGCCCGGCAGGCCCCAGCGGATCCGGTCCGCGTCGTCGCCGAGCCCCGCGCTGACGATCTTCTCCGCACGATGGGACACGACCGCGACGACGGCTTCGCCGCCCTCCAGGCCGGCTCGCAGGAACGACAGCACGCGGGAGCGGAGATCCTCGTCCGAGTTGTAGAGGGCGGCGGCATGCCGGGGGCCGGCGGGCCGGAGGGCGGCGACGGCGGAGGTCATCGGCCGTGCACTCGCACGCGCGATTCCCTCACGATGTCCTCCTTGCCCGCCGGGCCCGATGGGCGGTGAGACGCTCGCCCTTACCGCACGCTACCCGGGAATGGGTTTCCGACACATCGGACACCTCCGCACGTGTCCCAGCTGGCTGGTCCAGCCGATGTGGGCAGCGCTCTCAGGGAGATTCACTGAGAGCGCTGCCCAGATCCGGGGCAACGCGCACTCAGCCGTCCCCGGAGGAGCCTCGCGGATCGCGCCGGAGGGGGTGATCGGCGGGGATCTCGACGAGCGCGATGCGGACGCCGTCCGGATCCTCGATCCACATCTCCGTCAGCCCCCACGGCTCGTCGGTGGGCTCCTGAATCACCCGGACGCCGGCGGCGGCCAGCCGTTCATGCTCGGCGTGGACGTCCCGGACCTGGATCCAGATCATCAGGGACCTTCCCGGAGGATCGGCAGAATGCCCGGACACCTCGAGAAATCCCGCGCCTAGGAAGAAAACCAGCCCCGGGCTGCCCGGGGAGCCGAACTCCCGGTAGATCGCGAGGCCGAGCACGTCACGGTAGAAACGCTGGCTGCGATCCAAATCTGTAGGGCGCAACAGGATTCTGCTCGTCAAGACGTCCACACGACGATCCTGGCATCCACCGGCGCCAGCACCGGCAATCGGGCACTGTGGTAGCTGCTGACTTCAGGCGGCTGGGGCCACGTTTACATCGAAAGTGACCGCCTCAGCGGCGGAGTCGAACTCTTGGGGGTCTCCTTCAAGGGCGAACGCGATGGCTGACAAACATTCGCCTTCAGCGGCTGCGCGGGAGGATGTCCCGCCGCCGTTGATGTGCACGGCCGGTACGCGGTAGTGCCAGTTCCCAGCCTCCTCGTCAAAGAACAACTCGACCCTCAGAGCGATCACGGGGGCTGGCGGGGCGGGGGCGGGGCGGTGGTGCCGCGGATGACCAGGTGCGGGGTGAGGACCACCTCGCGGGGGTCGGTGCGGCCGCCTTCGAGGCGTTCCACGGCCAGCGCGACCGCGTACGCGGCCTGCTGGCCGGCGTCCTGGCTCACCGTGGTCAGGTCCACGTGGGCGAGCCCGGCCAGCATGCTGTCGTCGTAGCCGATCACGGAAACCGCTCCGGGAACGGCCACGCCCTCGCGGGCGAACACGTCCAGGAGCCCGACGGCGCACCGGTCGTTGGCCGTGACCACCGCGGTGGGCAGGGCACCGCCGGCCAGCAGAGCCCGGGCCGCCCTCATCCCGGCTTCCTCGGTGTGGTCACCCGGGATGATCCGGGTCCGCGCGGCCGGGCCCAGGCGGCGCATGGACTGGCGGTAGCCCCGGCGGCGATCGGCGGCGATCGCCCCCTGGCCGCCGTCCACGAAGGCGATGTCGCGGTGCCCCAGGCCGATGAGGTGGCCGACGGCCTGGGCCACACCCTCGTCGTCGGCGGCGCGGACCACGTCGACGGCGGCGGACTGCATCCGGCGGCCGACCACGATGACGGGCCGTTCCTCCCCGAGGCCGGCCAGCCAGCCCACCTGGTGGTCCGGCCCGAGCAGGATCAGCGCCTCGCAGCGGAAATCGAGCAGCAGCTCGGCGGCCCGCCGCTCGTCACGGGCGGGCGTCAGCGCGCTGAGCACCAGGTCGTAGCCGAGGTTGGTGGCGGCCGCGTCGATGTGGGCGACGAGTTCGGCGTGGAAGGTGTTGCGCACGTCCAGCAGCACGCCGAGATGGCGGCTGCGCCGCCGGGCCAGCAGGCTGGCCGTCCGGTCGGCGCGGTAGCCCAGCTCACGGGCGGCGGCCAGGACGCGGGCCCGGGTCGGCTCGCTCGGGCCCGGCTGGTTCCGCAGCACGAGCGAGACGAGGCCGGGCGACACCCCGGCCCGCGCGGCAACGTCGGCGAGGCGGGGACGGCGGCCCGCGGCGGCAGGCGGGTCCGCGGCAGGATCGGGAGTACCTTCCGCGTCCACGGACTTTCGCCTCCTCCCGGACTATTGACAGGCGTTCCCGGTCCTGGATAATAACCGTATTAAAGCGCTTTAAACCCGTTCCGTGGCGAGCGGGCCGGGAGCGGCGGAACGAAGGCCCGAAGCGGCCGAACGCAGGCAGAAGGGAGACATGGTGGGCACTTCACCGATTGGGGTCGCGGTCGTCGGGGCCGGAATGGCGGGGCGGGCGCACGCCAACGGTTACCGGGCCGGCTTCAACCCGGACGCCCCAATGAGCTGGCGGTACCGGGGCGGCCCGGGGTCGGGGGCGCTGGCGGACATCGGCACGCACGCCGTTGACGTCGGTGAGTTCCTGTGCGGCCCGGTGGAGAGCGTGCGCGGCACCGTGCTGACCACCGTGGTACCGGACCGGCCGCTGCCGCTCGGCACCGCGGTGGGCCACGCCGGGGGCGTGCCGGTCCCGTATCGCCTATGGGCTGGCCAACGCGCTCGGCTTCGAGGTGTTCTGCCGCGACGGCGCGGCCGCGTTCGACCTCGGCCGTGCCAGCGAGTTCACGATCGCCGACCGCACGCCCGAGGGCCCGGTCAACGGCTACCGGCAGGTCCTGCTGGGGCCCGCGCATCCCTACATCGCCCGCGGGCTGCCGATGGACTTCCCCAGCGTCGGCCACGGCAGAGCGACTTCTTCACCTACCAGGCGCGGGCCTTCCTGGAGGAGATCGCCGGGCTGGACGGGTTGCCCCGCTGCCCCAGCCTGGCCGAGGGAGTACACAACCTGCGCGTCCTGGACGCGGTCGTCGCGTCGGCCCGCCAGGACGGCCGCTCCGTCACCGTCTGACCCCAGGGAGGAACACCATGAAGCTAGGCGCGTACACGGCCTGCCTGCAGGACCGGCCCCTGCGCGAGGCCCTCGGCATCCTGAAGGAGCTGGGGCTGACCAGTGCCGAGATCAACGCGGGCGGGTTCATCCCCGCGCCGCACCTGCCGGTCAAGGAGATCCTGGCCGGCGGCGGCGCCCGGGAGGCGTACCTGAACCTGTTCAGCCAGGCCCGGATCAGGCTGACCGGCCTGAACGTCAACGGCAACCCACTGAACCCCGACCCGGAGGTCGGCCCGAAGCACGCCGAGGACCTGCGCCAGGCGATCGAGATCGCCGGCCTGCTGGGCGTCAAGCGCGTGGTGGCGATGTCCGGGCTGCCGGCTCCGCACGAGGGCGGCCGGTACCCCTCGTGGGTCGTCAACCCGTGGGACAGCCAGTACCTGGACGTCCTGGACTACCAGTGGCAGGAGATCGCCATCCCGTTCTGGACGGATATCAACGCGCGGGCCAGGGACGCCGACGTGAAGGTGTGCATCGAGATGCACCCGCACAACCTCGTGTTCAACCCGGGAACGATGGAGCGGCTGGCCAGCGAGATCAACGCCACCCACGTGGGGGCCGAGATGGACCCCAGCCACCTGTTCTGGCAGGGCATCGACCCGGTCGCGGCGATCAGGCGGCTGGGCGGCCTGGTGTACCACGCGGCCGCCAAGGACACCCGGATCAACGAGCGGAACTGCCGCGTCTACGGCGTCCTGGACGACCGCTTCCGGCGCGTCCCGGCGGACGAGAACCCCGTCGGGCTCGGCGGCCGGAACACCCTGACGCGGTGGCCCGCGGACTCCTCCTGGGACTTCGTCGCGGTCGGCCGGGGGCATGACGAGGCCTTCTGGGCCGGGTTCCTGGAGGCGCTGGCCGCGATCGATCCGCACATGGCCGTCAACATCGAGCACGAGGACCAGGAACTGGACCAGATCGAGGGCCTGCGCCTGGCCGCCGACAACCTCAAGTCAGCCGCCGTTGCCGCCGGCGTTTAAGGCCCCCTGGAATGTATGCAGAGGCGTCTCTGCCGCGACCCGGGTGTACGCAAAGGCGCCTTTGCGTACATGGGGGAAGGGGAAGGCGGGAGCTGAGGGGACGGTGGGGCTGGAGTGAGGAGTGGGGGAGGGAGTGGGGCGCGCGGGTACCGGGCGGAGGCGGGGTGGGGCGGCCCGATGGGGGGCGGGCGGTTACCAGCCGGTGAGGGTGAGGTCGAAGCTGTAGCGGGAGGCACGGTAGATGTGCTTGCCGTGCTCGACCACGCGGCCGTGGTCGTCGAAGGCGACCCGTTCCATGGTCAGCACCGGCGCTCCCCGCGTCTCGCCCAGCGCGCGGGCCTCGGCGGCGGTGGCGGCGCGGGCCCCGATCGACTGCCGGGCGATCCGCAGGGTGACGCTGTTCGCGCGAAGCAGGGTGTACAGCCCATGCACCTCCAGATCCTCCTGGGTCAGCGTGAGCAGGCCGGCCGGGACGTGGTTGCGCATCAAGGCCAGCGGCTCGGCGCCAGCGAAGCGCAGCCGCTCGAAGACGTACAGGTCGGCGCCCTCGGGTAGGCCCAGGTCCAGCGCGAGCCCCGCCGAGGCCTCCTCGGTGGCGAAGCTGAGCACCCGGGTGTGCGGATCCCGGCCGGCCTTGGCCAGGTCGTCGTACAGGCTGGTCAGCTCGACCTGACGGCGGACCTTGGCGTGCACGACCTGGGTCCCCACGCCGCGTTTGCGGACCAGCAGCCCGCGGTCGACCAGGTACTGGATCGCGCGGCGCATCGTCGGCCGGGACAGGCCAAGCTGGTCGGCCAGGTCGATCTCGTTCTCAAGCCGTACCCCAGCCGCCAGCTCACCGGACTCGATGAGCTGCTCCATATGCTGGGCCACCTGGAAATACAGCGGTACCGGGCTGCTGCGGTCCACCTGGATGGGCGGGGCGGGCTGGTTCACGGCTCCCTCTTTCGCGGCCACGTGGGGCCCTTCCCATTATGACCGCGCTGAGGGGTTGACTGAAGATCAGAACGTAAATATGTCAGGACAAACTATTGACGACCCCTGAAACACGGGCGTAAAAATACAGCAACTCACCGGTCCCGGACGCGGGGCCAGCCCCTGAGTGCCGGCAAGACGCAACATCTGCTTCCTCAACGTGTCCGAGCTTCCGCCGGCCGGGCACGGCTCGCCCCGGTCCCCGGCGGCGGTACGGCGCTTTCGGTACCGCGGTCAGCCCGGCACGGGCAGACCGCCAGGACATAGGCACATGGAGCACCAGGGCCACCCACGAGGGCTCGCGGCGGCCAAGGACAATATCACGTACCACTACACCAACAACCAGGACCCCACGTAGCAGGCCCAGCTGATCCAGGACGCGATCAACAGCCACGTGGACGGGATCGCGGTCACCGACCCGGACCCGCAGGCGCTGTGCCCGACGATCCTGAAGGCCAAGGCGGCCGGGATCCCGGTCGTCATGTTCAACGCCGGCATCGGTAACTGGCAGTCCTGCGGCGCGATGGAGTACTTCGGGTCGGACGAGACCGTGGCCGGGACGGCGGCCGGGAAGCGGCTGGCCGCGGCCGGCGCCAAGAACGTGCTCTGCGTGCTGCAGGCGCAGGGCCAGGTCCAGCTCGAGGCGCGGTGCGCGGGCGTGAAGGCCGGACTTGGCTCCGAGGGCACGATGACGAAGCTGTACGTCAACGGCACCGACAACTCCGCGATGCTGTCGACGATGAGCGCCAAGCTCGCCCAGGACAAGAGCGTCGACGCGGTCATCACGCTGGGCGCGCCGGTCGCCCTGGTCGCCATCTCGGCGATCCAGCAGGGGCACAGCACCGCCAAGCTCTACACCTTCGACACCAACGCCACCTTGATCGCCAAGGTCAAGTCCGGTGCGGTGCAGTGGGCCGTGGACCAGCAGCCCTACCTGCAGGGGTACGAGGCCTTCGTGGTCGCGCCGCCGTTCCGCAACGCCAGCTCGTTCTCGAGCGTGCTGTACGTCAGCTCGACCTACGGCCTGATGGCCGCTCCGGTCGCGCTGCTGATGATCGGCGGTGAGTTCGACCTGTCGGCCGGGGTCGCGGTCACCAGTTCGGCCTTGTGCGCTTCGCTGTTCAGCTACGAGTTCACCACGAACGTCTGGGTCGGCGTGCTCGTGGCCCTGGCCCTGTCCCTCACGGTCGGGTTCCTGAACGGCTGGATCGTGGTCAAGACCGGGATCCCGAGCTTCCTGGTCACCCTGGGCACGTTCTTCATGCTGCAGGGCCTCAACCTGGCCCTGACGCAGACCATCACCAACCAGGTGGCCAGCCCGAGCATCTCCGACATGCAGGGCTTCAGCTCCGCGCAGAAGGTGTTCGCCTCCAGCTTCAACATCGGCGGCGTGAACATCCGCACCTCGATCATCTACTGGATCGTGATCGTCGCGATCGCGACCTGGATCCTGCTGCGGACCCACATCGGCAACTGGATCTTCTCGGTCGGCGGATCCGCGCCCAGCGCCCGCGCGGTCGGCGTTCCGGTGGGCAGGATGAAGATTGCCCTGTTCATGGGGGTGGGCCTGCTGGCCTGGTTCACCGGCATGATCACCTTGTTCCAGTTCAACACGATTCAGTCCGGCCAGGGCGTCGGCAACGAGTTCGTCTACATCATCGCGGCGGTGGTCGGCGGGTGCCTGCTCACCGGCGGCTACGGCTCGGCGGTCGGCGCGGGCATCGGCGCGCTCATCTTCGGCATGGTCAACCAGGGCATCGTCTACGCCGGCTGGGACCCCGACTGGTTCACGTTCTTCGTCGGCGCGCTGCTGCTCGGCGCGATCCTGCTCAACACCTTCATCCGTCGCCGTGCGGAGGCACATAGATGACCAGCACACTGGAAAATGAGAAGAAGACCACCGAACCGCTGGTCCGGCTGGCCCACGCAGGCAAGCACTACGGTACCATCATCGCGCTGTCCGACATCAACCTGGAGGTCAGCGCGGGCGAGGTGACCTGCGTGCTCGGCGACAACGGCGCGGGCAAGTCGACGCTTATCAAGATCATCGCCGGGCTGCACCAGCCGAGCGAGGGCAGCTACGAGGTCGAGGGCGAGCCGGTGAACTTCAGCTCCCCGCGCGAGGCGCTGGAGCGCGGCATCGCGACCGTGTACCAGGACCTGGCCGTCGTCCCGCTGATGCCGGTATGGCGGAATTTCTTCCTCGGCAACGAGAAGCGCAAGGGCCCGCGGATGGACATGCCGAACGAGTCCCGCACGGGCAACCCGCCGGCATGAGACAGCGGATCCGGATCGGGCTGGGCCGCATGGGGCGGATCCACGCGGCCAGCCGGTCCGGCCGGTGCCAGGGCCGGACCGTCACGGTCGAGCCGCAGCGTTCCGGGGACAACGTCCGCTGCACCGTCAAGCAGGAGAACCGGTGACCACGCAGGAACCCCTCGAGGTGCTCACCATGGGCCGGATCGGGGTCGACATCTATCCGCTGCAGACCGGCCGTTCGCTGCGGCACGTCGAGACCTTCGGCAAGTACCTCGGCGGCAGCCCGACCAACGTCGCGGTCGCGGCGGCACGCTACGGGCGGCGGGCCGCGGTCATCAGCCGGACCGGCCAGGACCCGTTCGGCGACTACATCCACGACGCCCTGCGAGGCTTCGGCGTGGACGACCGTTTCGTGACGGCCGTGCCCTCGCTGCCGACCCCGGTCACGTTCTGCGAGATCTTCCCGCCGGACGACTTCCCGCTGTACTTCTACCGCTACCCGACCGCGCCGGATCTGCAGATCGAACGCAGCGAACTCGATCTGGAGGCCATCGCGGCGGCGGGCATCTTCTGGATGACGGGCACCGGGCTGTGCCAGGAACCGAGCCGGAGCGCGACGCTGCGGGCCCTCGAGGCACGGAGCCAGGGCGCCGGCCCCACCGTCTTCGACCTGGACTACCGGGCGATGTTCTGGCCGTCCCGGGCCGAGGCGCGGCGGTGGTACCGCGAGGCGCTGCCGCACGCCACGGTGGCGGTCGGCAACCTGGACGAGTGCGACACCGCGGTCGGCGTACGGGCACCCCGGGCGGCCGCCCAGGCCCTGCACGACGCGGGCATCCAGCTCGCGATCATCAAGCAGGGACCGGCCGGCGTGCTGGCCTCGGACGGCACGCAGATCGTGCAGGTGCCGCCGGTCCCGGTCGAGGTCGTTAACGGGCTGGGTGCGGGCGATGCGTTCGGCGGCGCCCTGTGCCACGCGCTGGCGTCCGGCTGGGACCTGGAACGCACCCTGCGGTTCTGCAACGCCGCGGGGGCGATCGTGGCGTCCCGGCTGGCCTGCGCCGACGCGATGCCCACCGCCGATGAGGTCGAGGCCACGATGCGGGGCCTTCTGAGCAAAGGAACACGGCGTGCATGAGACGGAGCTTCGGGAGCTGGTCGACACCAGGGTGCACCGGCCGCAGGCGATCGCGGAAGCCGCGGTCAGCCGGCGGCAGGCGCCGGCGCTGGCCGGCGAGCACGGGCGCCTGATGATCATCGCCGCCGACCATCCGGCGCGGGGCGCGCTGCGGGCCGGCGATCGGCCACTGGCCATGGCGAACCGCGCCGGCCTGCTCGACCGGCTGTGCCTGGCCCTGTCGCGGCCGGGGGTGAACGGCGTCCTCGGCACGCCGGACATCCTGGAGGACCTGCTGCTGCTGGGCGCGCTGGACGACAAGGTGGTGATCGGCTCGATGAACCGGGGTGGCCTGGCCGGCACCAGCTTCGAGATCGACGACCGGTTCACCGCGTACGACGCCGCCAGCATCGCCGCGAGCCGCTTCGACGGCGGCAAGATGCTGATCCGGATCGACCCGGACGACGCGGCCACCGCGCGCACCCTGCACGCGTGCGCCGCCGCGGTCAGCGACCTGGCCGCCCGCCAGCTGATCGCCATGATCGAGCCGTTCATCTCCCGCCGGGTGGACGGGAAGGTCCGCAACGACCTCACGCCCGAGGCCATGACCCGCGCCATCACCGTCGCGTCGGGCCTGGGCAGCACGTCCGCGTACACCTGGCTGAAGGTGCCGTACGTGGACGACATGGAACGCGTCATGGCCGCGTCCACGCTGCCCGCGCTCATCCTGGGCGGCGAGGTGTCGCCGGATCAGACCTCGGTCATGGCCGCGTGGCGCAAGACCCTGCAACTGCCGACCGTGAGGGGGTTCGTCATCGGACGCTCACTGCTGTTCCCGCCGGACGACAACGTGGCCGCCGCCGTCGACGCCGTGGCGGAGATGCTGTGACGGGGCCGCTGGTGCGCCGGGGCGCCGCGGCCTCCGGCCCGTACCTGACCGAGATCACGCCGGAGGCGGCGGGCTGGTCCTACAGCGGCCTGCGGATCGTGGAACTGGAACCGGGTGGCCAGGTCGGGCTGGCCACCGGCCCGGACGAGATGATCGTGCTGCCGCTGTCCGGGGCGGCCCGGGTGGACTGCGATGGCCAGACGTTCACGCTGCACGGGCGCCGGGACGTCTTCGACCGGATCAGCGACTTCGCGTACCTGCCCAGGGACGCGGAGGCGGTGATGTCCTCATCGGAGGGGGGCCGTTTCGCGCTGCCTTCGGCCCGGGCCGGGGCACGCCTCGACGCACGTTACATTCCCGCGGAAAAGGTCCCGGTCGAGCTGCGCGGGGCGGGCACGGCCAGCCGGCAGGTCAACAACTTCTGCGCGCCGGGGACGTTCGCCGCTGACCGGCTGATCGCGGTGGAGGTGCTGACGCCCGGCGGGAACTGGTCCTCCTATCCCCCGCACAAGCACGACGAGCAGCGGGCGGACGAATCCCAGCTGGAGGAGATCTACTACTTCGAGGTCGCCCGGGACGGCCTGGCCTACCAGCGGGTGTACGGCTCCGGGCCCGGGCGCGAGATCGACGTGTGCGCCGAGGTCGGCACCGGCGATGTGGTGCTCGTCCCGCACGGGTACCACGGCCCGTCGATGGCCGCGCCCGGCTACGACCTGTACTACCTGAACGTGATGGGCGGCCCGGGGGAACGGGTCTGGCGGTTCTGCGACGACCCGGCGCACGCCTGGGTGCGGGCCGCCTGGCCCGGGACCCCGGTCGACCCGCGGCTGCCGATGACCCGCCCTGGAGGCACCCCGTGACCACCCTCGCCAAGCCCGGCCGAGCGGCCGGCGGCCGGAAAGGAATGCCATGAAGACCGTTGAGCACTGGATCGGCGGCGCCGCCACGCCCGGTATCTCCGCCCGCACCGCGGACGTGTACAACCCGGCCACCGGCCAGGTGCAGGCGCGCGTGCTGCTGGCCGAGCCCGCCGACGTGGACCAGGCGGTCCAGACCGCGAAGAAGGCCTACGAGGCCTGGCAGGACGTCTCGCTGACCCGGCGGGCCCGTGTCATGTTCGCCTTCCGCGACCTGATCGAGCGGCACACCGACGACCTGGCCCGCATCGTCTCCGCCGAGCACGGCAACGACCTCATCGCCCGGCTGAAGCAGAAGGCCGAGGAGATCACCGTCGGCCCCGGCGACGACGCGGCCAGCGACATGGGCCCGATCGTCACCCGGCAGGCGCGGGACCGGATCGCCGGCTACGTCGACCGCGGCCAGCAGGCCGACGCCACCCTGGTGGTGGACGGGCGCGGCCTGGTGGTCGGCGGGCACGAGGAGGGCTTCTTCCTCGGCCCCACGCTGTTCAACCACGTCGCCACGGACATGGATATCTACACCGACGAGATCTTCGGCCCGGTCCTGGTGGTGCTGCGGGCCGGCTCGCTGGCCCAGGCGATCGAGCTGATCAACGCCAACCCGTACGGCAACGGGACGGCCGTGTTCACCTCCAGCGGCCACGCCGCGCGCACCTTCCAGCGCGCGGTGCACGTCGGCATGATCGGCGTCAACGTGCCGATCCCGGTACCGATGGCCTTCTATTCCTTCGGCGGCTGGAAGGACTCCCTGTTCGGCGACGTGCACGTGCACGGCGCGGAAGGCATCCGGTTCTACACCCGGGCCAAGGCCATCACGACCCGCTGGCCGGATACGGAAGGCCCGCAGCAGCGCGCCCAGCTGCACTTCCCCACCGCGGTCTGAGGACCCGCCGCTCCCCTCCCGTGAAAGCAGAGCACCTCATGAGCACTCCGAATGGCCCGCGGCGGCTGCTGCTCGGCAGCTGCCCCGACTCCTGGGGCGTCTGGTTCGCCGACGACCCGCGGCAGACCCCCTGGCACCGGTTCCTCGACGAGCTGGCCGCGGTCGGCTACACCTACCTCGACCTCGGCCCGTACGGTTACCTGCCCACCGACCCGGCGCGGCTCAGGGACGAGGTGGGCCGGCGCGGGCTGACCGTGGCCGGCGGCACCGTCGCCGGGCACAGCGGCCTGCACAAGGCGGGCGACTTCGATTCGATCCTGGCCGAGACGCGCCGGGTCGCGGAACTGACCGCCGCCGTGGGCGCCCGGCACGTCATCTTCGTCCCGGTGCCCGGGTACCGGGACGACGTCACCGGGACCTACCGGGAGCCTGCCGAGCTGGACGCCGGCGGCTGGCGGACCCTGATCGGGGCCACCAACGAGATCGGCAGGCAGATCGCGCAGGACTACGGCGTGCGGCTGCAGTTCCACCCGCACGCCGACAAGGCCGAGGCCGAGGACCTGGCCTTCGGGCAGGCCGTCGCGATGGGCGCCAGCTGCGAGCCGCCCCACGGCCTGCCGGACATCCCGCCGATCCTGGCCGCGCTGGAGGAACTCGGCGCGGAACTTTTCACCGTGGTGGAGCAGGACATGTACCCATGCGACGTCGGCAAGCCGAAACCGATCGCGGAACGGACCTTCCGCTATCTGAACGCCCTGGGAGGTGCGGCATGACGGTCCGGGTAGGTGTGATCGGCACGGGCATGATCGGCGAGGACCACGTCCGCCGGCTGACGACCGTGGTGGCCGGCGCGGCCGTCACCGCGGTCACCGACGTGGACAAGGACCGGGCCGCGGCGGTGGCCGAGCGTTTCGGCATCCAGGCCGTGCACGCGACCGGCGGAGACGTCATCGGCGACCCTGGCGTGGACGCGGTGCTCGTGGCGTCCTGGGGGCCGACGCACGAGGAGTACGTGCTCGCCTCGATCGCGGCCGGCAAACCCGTCTTCTGCGAGAAGCCGCTGGCCACCACGCCGGAGGCCTGCTCGCGGATCATCGACGCGGAGATCGCGGCGCGACGGCGGCTGGTCCAGGTCGGCTTCATGCGCCGTTACGACAGCGGCTACCGCGCGCTGAAGGCCGTGGCGGCGGACGGCTCGATCGGCATGCCGCTGCTCGCGCACATGGCGCACCGCAACCCCTCGGTCCCGCCCACCGTGACCAGCGAGATGGCGATCAACGACTCGGTGGTGCATGAGATCGACGTGACCCGGTGGCTGCTGGACGAGGAGATCACCGCCGTGATGATCATGTCCCCGAAGCGCAGCCGCCACGCGGCCGGCGACCTGCAGGACCCGATGATCGTGATGTTCCGCACCGCGAGCGGCGTCCTGGTCGACGACGAGCTGAGCGTGAACGTCCGGTACGGCTACGACATCCAGGCCGAGATCGTCGGGGAAACCGGGAACGCGCGGCTGGGCGGGGCCGGGGCCATCGCGGTCACCAGCGAGCGGGGCCGGGCCACCGCCGTCCCGGCGGACTGGCGGGAGCGGTTCGCCGGCGCCTACGACGAGGAGTTCCGGGCCTGGATCGACGATGTGGCGGCCGGCCGCCCGCCCGGCGGGCCGTCCACGTGGGACGGCTACGCGGCCGCGGTCGTGGCCGACGCGGCCGTCCGGGCGCTGCACGCCGGGGGCGGCTGGACCAGCGTCCCGCTCCGGGACCGCCCCGGCTTCTACGGGGCGGCGTCATGAAGATCGCGCTCGACCCGTACATGCTGCGGCGCGTGCCGCTGACCGAACTGCCCGGGGTGGTGGCTGACCTGGGTTATGAGTACATCGAGCTGTCCCCGCGGGAGGACTTCACCCTGTTCTTCCTGCACCCGCGGGCCAACCAGGACCGAGTGCGGGAGTTCAAGGCGGCGCTGGACGCGGCCGGGGTCGCGGTCGCCTCGCACCTGCCGCTGTACCGCTGGTCCGGGCCGGACGAGGATGAGCGGCAGGCGGCGGTGCGCTACTGGAAGCGCGCCATCGAGCTGACCGTCGATCTCGGCTGCTCGGTGATGAACTCCGAGTTCAACGGGCGGCCGGAGGCCGCCAGCGTGAGCGAGGCGCAGTTCTGGCGGTCGATGGAGGAACTGCTGCCGATTTTCGAGCGGGAGGGGATCCAGTTGCGGCTGGAACCGCACCCGGACGATTTCGTCGAGGACGGCATCACCGCGGTCGACGTGATCCGCGGGATCAACTCGCCCAATGTGTCGTTCCTGTACTGCGCGCCGCACACGTTCCACATGGGCGGCAACACGGCCGAGATCATGGAGTACGCCGGGCCGCTGCTGACCCACCTGCACCTGGCCGATTCGTTCGACCACACGGCGTCGTCCGGGCTGCGTTACATCATCAACCCGCCCGGGTCGGCCGCCCGGGTACACCAGCACCTGGACATCGGGCAGGGCGAGGTCGACTGGGACGAGTTCTTCGGCACGCTGGCCCGGGTGGGCTTCGACGGCATCGCCACCGTCTGCGTGTTCGCGTGGGAGGAGCGGGCCCGCGAGTCGTGCGCCGGGAACCTGGAGAAGGTGCGGCAGTACCTGGCTAAGTACTGCTGAACGGAGTGCTCCCGGCGTTGCTCGGCGGGGCGGCGGCCGCCCGGGCGGTGCGGGCGGCGCGGGCCAGGGCGGGCAGCCGGCGCAGCAGGTCGCCGGCTTCAGCCACGGTGCGGTCCTGGACGCTGGCGGTCACGCGCCGGCCCGCCACGTCCAGCCGGACCGAGGCGAGGCCGAGGCGGCGCTGCACCGGGCCCTGCACCCAGCGGATGCTCTGCACCTTCTCCAGCGGGATCCAGGTCGTGGTCCGGCGCAGCCGGCCACGCGCGGCCACCAGATAGCGGTCGTCACCGCCCCAGGCCAGGAAGTGGTACATCAGCGGCGCCTTCCAGCGAGCGTGCCCCGGCGGTCGCTGCGAAGGCGCCGGGGGCGCGCTGACCAGCTCGGCGAGCATCTTCTCGGCGTCCGCGCGGGTTCCGACCGGGACGAGCGGGCGCAGCCGGCGGCCCTCAGAACGGTTCTCCCGCCGCTGGCGGGGCCCGGCCACGTCGACCTCGAGACGGCACCAGCCGAACGCCCGCCACACCAGCGGCTCCACCAGCCGCACCGCCTGGACCCGCCCGGGGCGGATCGTTTCCGCGGTGGTCTGCACGAGGCCGGAGCGCAGCCGCAGCCCGTCCGCGGCCACCGCGACGGTGGTGCCGTACTCCCCGTTGAACTGCCGCCAGATCCCGATCGCCGCGCCGATGATCAGCGGCAGGAAGGAGGCGGTGAGCGCCGGCCGGTGAACGACGGCAAGGAGCGTGATGGTCCCGGCGATGACGACGCCGGCGATCAGCCCGGTGATGCTGACGGCCAGGCCCATGGCCAGCTGGCCGGGCCGGACGCGGAACACCAGCCGTTCCTGCGGCACGGCGGCCGGCCGGGCCGTTGCGTCCCGCGGGCCGGCGGATGCGGGTGCCGCGCCGGTCCCCGCCGGGGCGGCCGGGGCGGTGGCGGCGGGCGCGGCGGGGGCGGCCGGGGCGGCGGGCATGGCGGGCGTCATCGACAGCAGTTGCTGGCGCAGGCCCTGCGCCTCGGGCAGCCGCAGGGCCACCAGGCGGCCGCCGGACGAATCGGCGCCGGCCATCCGCAGCCGGATCTCGGCCAGCCCGAACACCCGGGCGAGCCCGGTCTGCACCACGTCGATCGCCTGGACCTGGGAGAGCGGGAAGCGCCGCGACTGCCGGCGGATCAGCCCGGTGTCGATGAGCAGCACCCCGCCATCGACCCGCCAGCGGGTCACCGCCCAGCTGATCACCCCCGCCACCAGGACGACCGCGATGACGACCAGGTCGGTGATGAAGTCGCTGCCGGCCTGGCGGGCGTTGACGAAGAACAGCAGGGCCAGCAGGATGACGAAGCTCGTCAGGTGACGGCCGCTGCGGACCAGCGGGGACAGCGGGTGCAGCCGGTGCCAGGCCGCCACGTTCTCGGGCGGGCGCCCGGGGTAGGACGGCAGCGAACCCGGCCGCCGCGGGCTGGCCGGCCCTGGGCGTCCGGGCAGGTCCGGCCGGTCAGGAGGGCTGGTCACAGGCCCGCCGCCTGGGACTCGCCGAGGGTGGCCAGCTGGTCGCGCAGCCGCGCGGCCTCCGCCCGTTCCAGGCCGGGGATCCGCGCGTCGCTGGCCGCCGCCGCCGTGTGCATGCGGACGGTTGCCAGGCTCAGGCTGCGCTCGACCGGGCCCGCCGTCACGTCGATGTACTGCATCCGCCCGTACGGGATGACCGACTGGCGGCGGATGAGCACGCCGCGGCGGACCATGAGATCGTCGTCCCGCTCGGCGTACCCCCACGCGGCGACGCGGCGCGCCAGGAACCGTTCGGCCAGCAGACCCGCCGCGACCAGCGCCAGCGCCACGATGAGGCCAATCAGCGCCGACCCTGCGCCGCCGCCCGCGAACCCGCCGATCAGCGCGAGCGGGACGGTCACCAGCGCGACCTCGATCCGCCGCGCGCGCAGCAGTCGCCGCGACGGGCGGTGCCAGGTCAGTTCCGCATCCCCCGTACCCGGCAGTGCGCCGGGCTCCGCAGCCGTCATCCGGACGGTCCTCCTGTGGTAGCCGATGCGGGCCAGCCGCCCCCCACGGCCTGAATGAGACGCTATACCGGTTACCACGACTTACCGGCAGAGTTTTGGGCAGTATGTGCCGAAAAGTCTGCCGGTAAGCGCGGCGGGCCCTCCTGGTCACCGGCGAGGCGGAGATACGCCAGGACGGCCCGGATCCGGTTGTTGTCCGTGTCGGTCTGATCCAGGCCGAGCTTGCCGAACACGCTGGTCACGTGGGCTTCCACCGTTCGCGGGCTCAGGTAGAGGTCCTTGGCGATGCCGACGTTGGACCGGCCCTCCGCCATCCGGGCCAGGACCTCACGCTCCCGGGGATTGAGGGTGTCCATCCGGCCGGCGCTGCGTTTACGGGCCAGCAGCCGGCGGACCACCGTCGCGTCCAGCACGGTCTCACCCGCCACGATCCGCTCCAGCTGGCTGATCAGGTGCCCGGCGTCGGTGACGTTGTCCTTCAGCAGGTAGCCGACGCCGTAACCGACCACGTCCATGAGCTGGCTGGCGTAGCTGGCCTCGGCAAACGTGGACAGCACCAGGATCCCGATGCCGGCGTCGCGGGCGCGGATCTCGGCGGCGGCCTGGATCCCCTCTCCGGTGTAGGTCGGCGGCATCCGCAGGTCGAGGATCACCGCGTCGGGGCTGGCGGGCCGATCCGGCCGGGCCGGGAAGATGCTGGCGATGAGCTCCCCGCCCGAGGAGGCCTGGGTGGTGACGCGCGCGCCGGACGCCTCCAGGAGGAGCACCAGGCCGCTGCGGAACAGGGCGGAATCGTCGGCGATGGCTATCCGCACGGAATCCTCACGGTGATCCGGGTGCCGTGCCCGGGCGGGCTGTCGATCTCGGCCTCGCCGTCCGCCGCGCTGACCCGGTCGATCATGTTGGCCAGCCCGCGGCCCGCCGGATCCGCGCCGCCGGCCCCGTCGTCGGCGATCTCCATCTCCAGC
The DNA here is from genome assembly GCA_963824545.1 of uncultured Actinomycetes bacterium. GTDB lineage: Bacteria > Actinomycetota > Actinomycetes > Streptosporangiales > Streptosporangiaceae > Bog-532. The sequence goes on from CAWGPP010000027.1 coordinate 134,800, forward strand.
TGCAACGCGGTCACCTGCACGGTCACGCGGGCCTGGCTGGCCCGCGCGTGCTTGACCGCGTTGCTGAGCGCCTCGCACGCGGCGAAGTAGGCGGCGGCCTCGGCCGCGGGCGGCACCCGGTCCGGCGCGACGTCCAGGTGGATGGCCAGCGGGAGCCGTTCCGCGACCTCTTCCAGCGCCGGCGCCAGGCCGCCCTGCACGAGCGAGGCGGGGTGGATGCCGTGGGCCAGGTCGCGCAGTTCGGCGAGAACCAGGCCGAGCTCATCGCGGGCACCGGCGAAGGCGGCGGTGGCGCGGGGGTCTTCCGTCTGCGCCATCGCCGCGGTCAGCCGGGCGGCCAGGCCGAGCAGGCGCTGCTGCGCCCCGTCATGCAGGTCGCGTTCGAGCCGGCGCCGTTCGGCCAGCGCGGCGGCCACGATCCGGGCGCGCGACGCACGCACGTTGTCCAGTTCGGCGCGGGCGGCTTCGGCCTGCAGCTGCGCGTTCCGCAGGGCCAGCCCGCTGGTGCGCACCGCGGCGTCGAACAGCCCCCGGTACCGCTCGAGCGCGGCGTCGGCGATGACCACGGCGATCGGGGCGCCGGCATCGGTACGGATCACCTCGACGAGACGGCTGTCGGCCCGGGCGGCGGGCAGCGCGGAGGACAGCGCGGGACCCGGCACCGGCGCACCGGACGAGGCGGAACCGGATACGTCGAGAACTTCCAGCGTCGGATCGTGCAGGGTCTCGCGCAGCGCGTAACGGACCCGGCCCAGGTCCGCGCCCGCCGACACCCGCGCGCTCAGCCCCGCGAGGTTCCGCGCCAGCAGGGCGCGCTGGATCACCGCGACCAGGAACGCCAGCGGCAGCAGGACATCCACCAGGCTCTCGGCGACGAAGGCGTCCGTCGGGCCGACCGAGATGCTGGAGAACAGCTGCGCGACCGTGGTCGCCGTCACGGCGAACACCGCGGCCAGGCCGGCGGCGATGATGGGCGCGATGACGATGCGGTCCAGGCCCCTGGTTTCCAGCAGCCGACGGACCAGGAGGATGACCGCCAGCACCGCGAAAACGGCGTCGCCGATGTTCTGAGCGGTGGAGAAAATCCCGCTGAGCTGCGGGTTCGCGCTGATCGTGGGCCACCAGGCCGACGCCGGGTATCCGGTCGACGGGGCCGTGGAGGTGACCACGACCAGGCTCCGGCTCAGCACCATCCACCCGGCCAGGCCGAGCAGGTAGGCCCACTGGATCCGGCCGAGCGCGGCACGCGGGTACCGCAGCAAGGCGTATCCCCCGAATACCCGGTCGATCCCGCCGAACACGAGCGCGTAGACCGGCCACGGGCCGGTATTCCAGGCGTCGATGAAATCCAGCGACCGGAACACACCCGCCAGGATCAGGGCCCACGCCACGCCGCGCTGACCGCGCTCCCGACGGAGCAGCAAGCCGGTGAGGATGAACGTCAGCGACATGACCAGGTTGACCGTGGCCAGAGTGGGGGACTCGCGCCATTCGGGCAGTTCGGCCAGGGTGGCCAGGCCACCAAGCACAGCCAGGATGGCGGCGATGCCGAGGTAGAAACGCACCGGCCGGGGCCGGATCGCCGGCGCCGGCGGCTGCCTTAACCCGTCCGGCTCCGGCGTCTCGGCCGGGTCGTGACGGTTCCGGTGCAGGGCAATGGCGCCCATCTCCCCCTCCACGTCAGCCCCGCACGTGCGCCCGGCGGGACACCGGTCTGGACATAGGCGTCATTATCACCTGACCGGGCCGTCCCGCGCAGGCCAGCCGGGACATCAGGGCGCCGGTGTCAAGAGGGGAACCCCGCGACAATGGCGCGGCTTTCCACGATCACAACGCGCGACAGGTCACGCACACTGGATCGTGGTGTCCAAGGCCGGGTGCTGTCCGCCCCGCTGCGCGGCTCTGGCGCCAGCTCGGATTGGCAAACTGCTGACCCCCTGACGCAGACGAGAGCACGTCGCATGACCGCTGATCGACCAGGAACAGGCCACTGCTAGCCGTGGCCAGTGGACCGGATGGCATGGAGGGGAGTTCTCCGGACCACCTGGGCGATCACAACGTGCTCAGACACGTCGCGCCCAACTACGGCGGAGGTACGGACGGACCAGTAAACGCACACGGCGTCCAGCGTGTTGCCACGTTGACGCTGTCCGATGTGGTGATGGCGATCCTGGAGAGCCGCGCCAGCTATCCGCTGGCTGCGTCCGCGGCCCTCATCCGGGAAGGCAACGGCGACGGCACCGCTGTGCACCTGGTGCTGCTCGACGAAAAGCGGCAGCCGCTGTTTGCCGCGCCCGGGGTCATCATCGCCGTTACCTACGAAGCGGAGCGCCTCGACAGCGACGTCGTGGCCGCGTTCGGTGACCGGAACGTCATCATCCTGAAATGACCAACGGGTAGCGTGCCCTGGGCCCGGCCGACACGCGGGGCCGGCCGGGCCAGACCCGGCCGGCCTTGCGCCGGCCTCAGGGCGAGCGGCGGCGGTATTCCGTCAGCCATCCGGCGATCTGAATGTGGCTGATCAGCGGCCAGTAGGCATCGATGGTCGCGGTGAGATCCTCCTCCGTTCGCTGCATGTGGGAGGCGTCGTACTGCAGCCGTACGTTGGGCTGGCCCACGTCCGCGGCGAACGCGGCCGCGGGCACGCGGGAATCAGCCGTGCGGCTCGTCGAGCCGGAATCCGACCTTCAGCGTGACCTGGAAATGGCACAGCGCGTTGTTCTCGATGTGCCCGCGGATGCCGGTGACTTCGAACCAGTCGAGGTGGTGCAGGGTCTTCGAGGCGCGCTCGACGGCGCCGCGGACGGCGTCGTCGACGCTCTCGGTGGAGGTGCCGACGATCTCGCTGATCGAATAGGTGTTGTCCGCCATTGGGTCATCCCTTCGCCGGTCCATCGCAGAGGCTGGCCATCCCCGGCCCGCCTAGCGATCTACCCCGGACGCGTGGCCCTGCACCCCGGCCGCCACAATTGATCTTCGTACCCCGGCCGCATCCGCAGGCCGAAGACGCTGACCGGGGGGAAATATGGGGGAACGGCAGGTCTTCGTGCCGTTTTTTTGTAACGAAACTTCCGCACGTGTCGTGTCTTGAAAAGTTATCGGCGATTCAGTTGAATTTTTCTGTTTGCGCTGCTCTGCGCCTCGGCTCAGGCCGCGTCCCCGGTCATCGTCATCCTGAACAACCAGTCGGCCAGCCCGGCCTCGGCCGAGTCTCCGGTGATCTCGCAGGTGAAGGCGGCCGGCGGCACCAAGGTGCACGGCTACAGCGCGGTCGCGTCGTTCGCGGCGACCGTCACCCCGGCGGAGGCCGCCACCCTCGCGGCCAACCCCGCGGTCGCGTCGGTGGTCCCGGACCAGAAGATCAGCGTCACGCCGGCGGCCAGCCAGGTCCCGGCCGCGCCGGCCAGCCCGGCGCAGGGACCGAGCGGCCCGTCCTCCGCGATCTGCGGCACGCCGTCGAAGCCGCTGCTGCCCGAGGACCTCACCACCACGCACGCCAACGAGGCGCACGCGGCGGGCGTCACCGGCGCCGGGGTCACCGTGGCCTGGATCGCCGACGGTCTCGACCCCAACAACCCGGACTTCATCCGCAACGGCACGTCGATCTTCAAGGATTACGTCGACTTTTCCGGCAATGGCCCGAATACCCAGACCGGCGGTGAGGAGGCGTTCGGCGACGCGTCGATGATCGCGGCGCAGGGCAACGAGACCTACGATCTGTCGGACTACAACAACCCTGCCTACCCGCTGCCCAAGAACTGCGACATCAAGATCGAGGGCATGGCCCCCGGGGCGTCGCTGATCGGGCTGAAGGCCGGCGGCGAGTTCCTGGCCAACTCCGCGATCCTGCAGTCCATCGACTACGCCATCGCCAACGGCGCCAACGTCATCAACGAATCGTTCGGCGCGAACGTGTACTCCGACAACAACGCGCGCGACACGATCCAGCTGTTCAACGACGCGGCGGTCCGGCACGGCATCACGGTTACCGTGTCCACCGGCGACGCCGGGATTTCCGGCACCCAGGGCAGCCCGTCCACCGACCCGAACGTCATCTCGGCCGGCGCGTCGACGGACTTCCAGAGCTACGCGCAGACCGGCTACGCCGGCGCGCGCACCTTCTCCAACGGCATGTGGGTGTCGGGCAACATCTCGGCGCTGTCGTCCGGCGGGATCAGCCAGGGCGGGCAGGTGCCGGACCTGGTGGCACCGGGCGAGGCCGACTGGGCGCTGTGCTCGACCAACACGGCCATCTTCACCGAGTGCCGGAACAACAACGGCCAGCCCACGCCGATCCTGCTCTTCGGCGGCACCAGTGAGTCGTCGCCCGTCACGGCCGGAGCCGCCGCGCTGGTCATCCAGGCGTACCGCACTTACCACCACGGCGCGTCTCCGTCGCCGGCCCTGGTCAAGCAGTTCCTCACCGGCACCGCAGGCGACCTGGGCCTGCCCGCTCCGGAACAGGGCGCCGGCCTGCTGAACGCCGACGCCGCGGTCCAGGCGGCCGAGAACTACCACGGCGTGGTGACCTCACCGAACCAGAGCCTGCTGACCGGCGCACCCGGGGCGCACGTCAGCACCAGCCTGGCCGTCACCAACAGCGGCAGCAAGGCAGAAAAGGTCGCGCTGGGCACCCGCAGCTTCGCCAGCACGTCCAGCTACCAGACGAACGTGGCTCTTGACCCGGCGACCGGCCAGACCTTCCCCTACCCCACCAACGGCCTGCCGTGGGCGTACAAGAAGGTCACCTTCCACGTGAAGGGCGGCGCGGCCCGGCTGGGCGTCTCGATCGCCTGGCACGGGGATCCGGAGGGCATCCCGGGCGGCTCGGTGGTCCGGCTCACGCTGATCGGCCCGGACGGGGCGTTCATCACCAACACCCGGCCGCAGGGCGGCCCGACGTCGGCCAACTTCGGGTTCGTCGACGTCACCCACCCAAAGGGCGGCACCTGGACGGCGGTTCTCTACACGCCGACCACGGCGGCCGCGGTGGCCGGCCAGCCGCAGCCCTTCACGGGCAACGTCATCCTCAACGCCGCCACGCAGCAGACCGTGCCGGACGGCTCGGTCAGCCCCTCGTCGCTGACGCTGGGCGCGGGCCAGACCGCGCACGTCCAGGTGAACACCAGCATCAGCGGTGACGCGGGCGACACCGCCGAGTCCGTCACGCTGGCCACGTCGGACGGCCAGCACTCGTCGGTCCCGCTGGTGCTGCGCCCGGTCGTCCCGATCAGCGGCGGCAAGGGCGCGTTCACCGGGACGATCACCGGGGGCAACGCCCGGGCCGTCGCCCCCACCGAGACGAACACCTACTCGTTCAACGTGCCGGCGGGGCAGCAGGACCTGAACGTCGGGGTCCACCTCACCTCCGATCCGAACGTCCTGATCGAGGGGGCGCTCATCGACCCGGACGGGGAGACGGTGGACGTCGACTCCAACGCCACCTCGGTGAACAGCAGCACCGGCGTCATCAGCAGCGGGCCGAACCTGCAGCTGGTGCAGAACGCGCCGGAGAAGGGGCAGTGGCGTTTCGTCCTGATCGTGGTGGATCCGGTCAGCGGCGCGGAGGTCTCGCAGACCTTCCGGGGCACGATCGGCCTCAACGAGGCCCGGGTGTCGTCGAACCTGCCGGCCAGCGCCGGCACGACGCTGACCGCGGGCAAGGCGGCGAGCTACACGATCAGCTACGCCAACCCTGGCTCGGTGCCCGAGCCGGTCCAGGCCGATCCCCGGCTCAACGGCACCACCAGCGTGGTGCTGCCCTCGCTGACCGGGACCCCGACGGTGACGCTGCCGCTGAGCGTCACCAACGTGGCCAACGTGCCCGTCTACGAGGTGCCGCCGGGCACCAGCCAGCTGTCGGTGGCCGCCACCTCCAGCACGCCGGCCCAGCTGGAACTGGCCGGGCCGCTCGGCGAGCCGGACGTGTTCGGCGACCTCGGCGCCGCCCAGGCCGGTGACCTGACCTCGGTGGCCCGGGTCACCGAGGCCGGCGGGCGGCACCAGCTCGCACCTGGTTTCTGGGGCACGTTCGTGCAGCAGATCGGCCCGTTCAGTGACGCGGGCGCCCCGGCGGGCACCAGCACGCTGACCGCGACCGCCCTCACCCAGCCGCTGGACCCGGCCGTGACGTCGGCGGCGGGCGACCCGTACGCGCCCGGCTTCACCGACCAGGCCCCCACCGGCACGCCGGTGGTGGTCAGCCCGGGCGCGACCGGGAGCCTCACCGTGACGATCACCCCGTCGGCCAAGGCCGGGACCGTGGTCCACGGTGTGATCTACCTGGTCACGTCGCCGTTCAACGGCACCGGCACGGTCTTCGGGGCCATCGCCGGCGGACTGGGAGCGATGCAGACCAGCGGCGACGTGCTCGCCGCCCTGCCGTACACCTACACCGTCGGGTAACGCCGTCTCGTGGGGGGCCGCCGGCTGGCGGCCCCCCACGAACGCTCCGGCCGGTTACATCCGGCGGAGCTGGACGGCGACGCTGATCTGCATGAAACCGATCACGATGAGCCAGACCCCGGCCAGGATGGCCAGAGTCAGGATCGATATCGCGGGCCACACCAGCAGGATGAGGCCGGCGATCGTGCCGAGGATTCCGGAGAACAGCATCCAGCCACGGCCGGGCATATCCCGGTGCTCCACGACCGACACGATCTGGCCGATCCCGTCGACCAGCCAGAAGATCCCGAGCAGCAGGCCCAGCGACAGCACGGTGATCACGATGTGCCGCAGCGCGTAAAAGCCGATCAGCAGGCTCAGGATCCCCAGGATGGCCCACAGCGTGCGCGCGCCGCCGCCGGCGTCGCCGAACGTCACCGCGCCCACCAGGCGGAAAATGCCCCAGACGATCAGCTCGATTCCAAACAGGACGGCCAGCACGACCAGCGTTGGTCCCGGCCAGGCCAGGGCGAGGACCCCGGCGATGACCGAGATCACCCCGAAGATGGCGGGCCACCACCAGGCGTGTCCCACCCGCGTGACGTGGTCGCGCATGTCCGTCGCACCGCCGAAGTTACGAAATGCCATACGGTTCACCACCCAATGTCTGGTTCCCGCATACAAGTGTCGCACGGTGCACCGCGCTTCTTATGGGGTGAATCTTCCGCTTTCCCTTCGGTAGGGCGCTGGTCGCGGCCGGTTCCGTCAGGGCGCGTAGTCCGTGGCGGGCTCGGTGGCGTACCGCGCCATGACGCCCTCCACGGCTTCGTCCGACGGCGGCTGGCCGGAGGCGATCAGGTCGCGGATGTCACGGAAGTGCTGCACGAGCAGGCTGGGGTCGGCCATCTCCGTCCCGCCGTAGACGGCCAGGGCGGCCCGGTTGGCCGCCATCGCCTCCTTCGCCGCGGGAGGCAGGCTGTCCAGGTCGATGCGGAACGCGTCAGGGTTGAAGTAACTCAGCTCCGCGACCTGGTCCATGGTCAGCGAGAAGAAGTCCGCGCTGGGGTACGCGTCGATCTTCAGGCCTGCCGCGTCCACCAGGATGACGCCGCTGACCTGCGGACTGTTCAGCAAGGCGATCTCGGCGGCGATCCAGCCCCCGATGGAGTTGCCGATCACGGTCACGCCGGTCAGCCCGAGGTCGGCGATCAGCTGGGCGTAGAGCCGGGCCAGGCCGGACATGCTGTCCAGGGCCTCCGGGCGGGGAGTCCCGCCAAATCCCGGGTGCAGCGGCGTGAGTACCCGGGCCGGCCCGGAACTGGCCAGCAGGGCGGCGAACCCGTCCACCGACTGCGGCCCGGCACCGCCGTGCAGCAGCAGGTACGGGCGTCCCTCGCCGCGCTCGGTGACGTTAACGGGGACCGGGCCGATCCCGTCGACGGTCACGGTATAGGTCGCGCTGCGTGCGCTGTCAGCCATGCAAGGCTCCTCATCGGGATTCTTCGTAAGAGTGAACTCTCACGAATAACCTAGGCGCGGCTAGCTGATAATGCAAGCTAACTCTCATCAAGAGAGTGTCGTTGACTTATGCAAGCCTGAAATCGAAGATGGGAACATGACAAGCGTGCGGGACGCGCCAGGCCGGGCCGGTCAGCTGGCCCGGCCGGACGGAGGCAGGACGCGTGGCCCGGCCGGCGGGACCGGGACACAAGGCACCGGGCGGGTGAACCAGAAACTGCGCACCCGGACGGCGATCGTGGAGGCCACGCGGCGGCTCGCCGGCAGCGGCGCGGAGATCACCATGCCGGTGGTGGCCCGGGAGGCGCTGGTCTCCGAGGCGACCGCGTACCGTTATTTCCCCGATCTGGCCTCGCTGCTCCGCGAGGCCGACGACGGCTCCTGGCCCGATCCGGCCGAGGCGCTGGCACCGGTCGCGGGCAGCGCCGACCCGGTGGAGCGGGTGGCGTACGCGGCGGAGTTCCTGCTGCGCGGCGTGCTGTCCAACCAGGGCGCCGTCCGGGCGATGACCGCGGCCTCCATCACGAAACCGCCCGCGGCGGCACGCCCGGGGCACCGGTTCGGGCTGATCGACTTCGCGCTCCGCCCGCTGGCCGGGCGGCTGGCCACCAACGCGCTCGCGCAGCTTCGCCGGGACCTGGCCGTGGTGATGAGCGCCGAGGCGCTGTTCACCCTGATGGACCTCTGCGGGCTGGAGCCGGAGGCCGCCATTGCGAGCGCCGTGGAAACGGCCCGCCGCGTCACCCAGGCGGCCGTAGGAATCAGCTGACCACCTGGCCAGAGCGGCCGGCGGGCCGCCGCCCCGCCGGGTGCGGGCCGTCTTGGTTACGATTACGTGCGCATCCGCGGTACACCGCCCCTGGCCTGCTGATCGATAGGTCAGACTTGGGCGGTGATTGCCAGCGTGCCTGCAGCGGTAGAGGGCTTGTTGACGGCGGGCGTCGCCCGTGAGATCGCCCGGGCGTACGGGGACCGGCCCATCTATCCGGAGCATATTCTCATCGACGCCCCGGACCGGCCGTCGCTACCGGGCGGCCGCCGGTTCCCCGGCTGGCCGGGCCCGGTCCTGGTGCTGGCCGACGAGAGCCAGGGGGCCTGCTCATACGGCGTCCCGCTGAACGGTGACCAGGTGCTGGTCGGGGCCGGCCGCGGGACCGTCCCCTACGCCGCGTCGGTCCGGGATTTCCTGGCCGCCCGGCGGTGGGATTACCAGTGCGTCAGCGCCGAGCTGTGCGCCGCGGCGCAGACCGCCGAACTCGACCAGGCCTCGCTGAACTTCCTGCAGGCGCACTGCCGGCCCTCGGTGATAACGAACGGCTGGCCCGGAATCCGGCAGTACCGGTACGAACGCCACGATGTGCGCGTCCTGCTCTGGGCGGACGACGGCTGCTGTGACTGGCTGGTGTCGGCCGCGACCGAGGCCTCTCTTTCGGCGTTCATCGGCGCGTTGCGCCAGGTGCCCGCGCTGCGTACCGCGCGGTGGGCCGACGGCGCGTGACGGGCCGCTAGGTCTGCCGTTTGCGCCTGCCAACGGGTCTAATGGGAACAGACCCGAAGGGGGAACGACCGATGGCCGATAACGACGCGCATCCCGGGCCCATGCAAGAGTTCGTGGCTCAACTGCGCCGGATGACCTCGTACATGGAGGGCCTGACCAAGCTGGGCGTTCCGCTTCCGCCCACGACCTCGCTGCCCTCGGTGGCCGGCGTGCCGCTGCCCGGTGCGCTGTCCGCGAAGGAACTGAAGTCGATCTCGACCACCGTGGCCGCGCAGCGGAGCAGCATCCAGAGCCTGCAGGCGCAGCTCACCGCGTTCGATGAGCAGCTGGGGATACTGGAGGGCATCATCGGGCCACTGACCGAATGGAGCAGCCGCTGGGCGGACCTCGAGGGGCTGGTGGTCAACCTGGGCCGGCCGCCCGGGGGCAAGGCTGACGGCTGACGGCTGGCTCTGCCTACGCCAGGCTGACCTCGCAGACGGTGAACGAGTGCGGTGCGAAGGTGACGTCGAGGTGGCTGCCGTGCACCTCCCGCACAGCCCGGCGGACGGCAACGTTATCCGGCTGCCCGAAACTGTCGGTGAAGGTGTCCAGGGCAACCTCGTGGCTAGCGGCCGGTCGGTGCGCACATCGATGTGAGCCACGGGGCTGCTCCCCTTTCTGGCTGCGGGATGGGCGGGTATCAGTCGCCGGCGCGCGAGGCATCAAGTGCCGGCGGGGCACCACCGGTCGCCTGGACACCACCGGTCGCCTGGACCCCACCGGCAGGCGGAGCATCGCCGGCAGGTGGAGCATCGTGGCGGCATCCAGCGATCTGCGCGTTCAGCCCGGCTCCGAGCAGGACCGCGAGCGCGGTGAAGTACAGGAACAGCAGGATGGCAACGGGGGCGGACAGCGCGCCGTAGGTGGGGCTGCGGTCGATCGCGAAGTCCAGGTACGCGCGCAACAGCAGGCTGCTGCCGAGCCAGATCGCCATGGCGGCGACGGCCCCGGGCAGGTCGCGGCGCCACCGTCCACGCACCGGCACCGCGACGTGGTAGAGCGTGGCCAGCAAGCCCGTGCACAGCAGGATGAGGACGGGCCAGTACGCGATGGCCACGACGGGCCGCAGCACCGACAGCACGGGACCGGGGGCCACGTCGATGATCCAGCCGGGGGTGGTGACGAGCAGCGGCAGCACGACGGCCCCGGCGATCAAGGCCCCGAGGTAGAGCACGAACGCCACCAGGCGGGCCCGGACGGCGGACCGGACGTGCCGCATCCCGTAGCTGATGGTGATGGTGTTGACGTAGGTGTTCATGGCCGTCGATCCGGTCCACAGGGCGAGCGGGAACCCCAGCGAGATGATCCGGCCCCGGCCATGCTGCAGCACGTCGGTGAGCACGGGCTGCAGAATGTTGTGCACCGCGGCGGGGGCCAGGAAGTGCCCGGCACCGCGCAGGATGTCCCGCTCCAGGTTGACCACCAGGTGGGCGCCGAACAGCGGGGTGAGGTAGCCGACCGTGGCGACCAGGACGAGCAGCAGCGGCGTCAGCGACAGCAGGGCCCAGAAGGCGGCCTCCGCGGCCAGCCCGAACACCCGGTCGGCCCACGCCTGCTTCGCTGTCGCGCCGATCGTCACGGGGCCGCGGGCCAGCATCCGCCCGGCGCTGTGCCGCAGGGCCGGCCCCCGGGTCCTGGCCGCGCTCAGCAGCGGCCGCAGCCGGCTCAGGGGGCGGCGGCGGCCGCCCGGCCGCGGGGAACGGGAGGTGCCCTCGCCGCTCGACCCGACCGCGGCCGGGGTCAGGGACTCCCTGCTGCGCACGGCGACCAGCCTATCCGCCAGACGGCCCTGTCCCCGCGGGGAACGCCCGGCGCGCCGCCAGCGCGCTGCGCAGCGCGGCCGGGATGGCCCGGACCCGGCCTCGCAGGGTGCCGTGGCCCCGGCGGCCCCGGCGGCTCGGCGGGCAGGGCGGGCCACCGGCGCAGCGCGATCGGAGCACCGCCGCCGGGCCCGCCGCGCCGCCATCGCGGGCGCCGCCGGACGGGACCGGCGACCGCCAGACCAGCGAGGTGGACGTCGCTCCGCCAGCGCGGCCGCCCGGCCGCGGTGCGGGGCGGGCCGGGACGGGCCGCAGCGGGGAGGCCGGAGCGTCATCAGCCTGGCCCGGGTCGTCATGGAACCCAGTTTATACTCGTTAAGACGATTATAATCAGCCTGTCATGATGGCATCCATGACGGCACTGCGGACCTCGGCCCAGACGGCCATGCTGCGGGCGGTACACGAACGGCCCAGGGCGACGCGCGCGTCCATCGCCCACGAACTGGGCATGCCGAGCGTTTCGCGGCCGAGACCGTCGCGCGGCTGGTCGCCGCGCGGCTCCTGGCCGAGACGCCGGCGCCGCCGACCGGCGCCCGCGGCGGCCGCCACCGCGCTGCACGCGCACCCGGACGGCCCGCTGGTCGCGGTGGCCGCCATCACGCAGGAGACCTGGCAGTTCGCTGAGGTACAGCTCGGTGACCGCCGACGTGGCGGCGTCCGGTACGCACCGCCGCCAGGAGAAGCAGGTCCTCGCGGCGGTGGCCGCCGAACTGAACACGCTGGGGCACGCTTCGGCACGCGGATCCGCGCCGCGGCGGTCTCCGTACCGGGCACGGTGGTGGGCCGCCGCCTGGTCAACGCGCCCAACCTTGGCTGGCATGACGTCGACCTGTCCGCGCTGTGGCCCCGTTACGACCCGGACGTCCCGCTGATCGCGGGGAACGACGCCACCTTCGCCGCGATCGCCGAATCACGGCACGGCGCCGGATCGGCGCGGGCAGCATGGTGTACTGGTCGACGCCGGCGTGGGCGGCGCCATCGTGGACGGGACCGGGTGGTGGCCGGGGCCACCGGCACCGCCGGGGAATTCGGCCACATGCCGTTCGGGGATCCCGCGCGGCGCTGCCGGTGCGGGGCGACCGGCTGCTGGAACACCAGCCTCGACGGCTACGCGCTGGCCCGCGCGCTGCACCAGCCCGAGCCCGCGGACGACGAGGTCGCTACATCCGCCGGGTGCTGGCCGCGGCGCGGGCCCCGGCAGCCCGCCGCCGCCGAGGCGATCCAGGCCGCCAGCCGGGCCTTCGGGCGGGGCGCGCGGCCTGGTCAACGCGCTGGACCCGCACCTGATCACGGTGGGCGGCCTGGGCCGGAGTTCCTCGACGTCGCGGGGGAGCACGTCACCGCCGCCTACCACGACGGGCTGATGGCGTCCGCACGCTGCCGCCACCCCCGCTGGTCCCGGCACGGCTGCGTGACGACGGCCCGCTGCGGGGGGCGGCCGAGCAATGCTTCGGCCAGGTGCTCAGCGACGACGGCGTACAGGCCTGGACCAGAGCCAGGGACGGGCTGGAGGCGACCTGGGTAGCGCGAAGGCGGCCTCAGGGCAACCGGCTGAGGTAGTTGAAGGTCCGCTCCAGCACCCCGCTGGCCGGTGCAGATCGGGCGAGCTGGGGCTGGCCTCCTCGCCGAGCCGGGCCTGCAGCGGGGCGGGAATCGTGAAGCCCGCCGCGGCGGCCAGCCCGGCCCCGATGCGCGCGGCGCTGCGGACCACCGGGGGGTCGACCGACCAGAGCATCTCGAAGGTGCGGTCCGGGTCCCGGCGGCCTTCCTGGCCGGGACGTTCCCAGGCCGCCACGCAGGCCGGCTGATCGGGCGCGTCGCAGATCAGCGTCCACTCGCGGCGCAGCGGGGAGCCGCCGGCGATTCGGGATCTCCGCGAGCGGGCCGGGCTGCTCGCGGCGCTGGCCGAAGTCGGCGAAAACCACCGTCTGCTCCGCGGTGCGGGCCAGGTCCGCCCAGCGCGGCCGGGCCGCCTGGTAGAACCGCACCTGCTGGAAGCAGCCCACCAGCACCGGCCGCTGCGCCCGGGCGCAGCACTCGTCCTCGATCGCGTGCGTCAGGGCCAGCAGCGTCGTCTTGGTGATGACGTGCACCCGCAGGGCGGGATAACGCTCGCGCAGCCCGGCGAAGATCGACGTCTGCCGGAACGTGGCGGTGCTGGCCAGGGCGTGCGCCACCGCCGCGGACAGCGACAGGCCCTGCGCGCGGCCGCGGAGCACCTCCGCGAGCAGCACGCAGTCGGATTCCCGGTACCGCCGCCGCCCGTTCGGCAGCCGCTCCGGCCGGGGCAGGCCGTGCCGCTGCTCCCAGTTCCGCAGCCCGGCCACGGGGATGCCGGTCCGCTGGGACACCTCCCCGATCGAGAGCACGGCGGGGTCATCGCCGGGCGGCCCAACCGGGGCGGTAGACTTCATCAAGTTGATTATTCCAAGCTCATCGAAATGATGAGAAGTGTTTGACCGAGAGAGTAGCGTGTGAGGAGAAAGCAGTGACGATCGCCTCCCCTATTGATGGTCGCGCTCACACTGACAACAGCCGGAGCCGCCCGGCACCCGCCGGCCTGCGGAGGCCTGCCGGGGCTCAGGGAAAAGGCGCCGCGCCGCCGGCCGCGGACCGATCCGGTATCCCCTGCTCTGTGGCGGGAGTCGGCCGCCTGCCGTTACCTCGACCCGGAGCTGTTCTTCCCGCTGAGCACGACCGGCCGGGGGGCGGCCGAAGCCGGTCAGGCCAAGGCGGTCTGCGCGCGCTGCCCGGGTCCGGCAGGCCTGCCTGGACTTCGCGCTGGCCACCGGGCAGGAATTCGGCATCTGGGGCGGCTGCGACGAGCGGGAACTGCAGCTGCTCCGCCGCAGCCCCAACCCGCTCGCCTAACGCCCCCGCCCCCCGCCCGCCAGGACGGCTGGGAGGTTGGGGAGCAAACTCAAGCGAATATCCCTGACTTTGCTCCCCAACCTCACCCGGAGGGGACGCGGAGGGGAGGCGGAGGAGGCGGCGGGGAGGCGGGGGGAGCGATCTGGGGTCAGGGCGACTCGGGGGGTGTAGCTGGTGTTGCTGAGCATCTGGCGCAGGTCGAGGACGGTCTGGACGTCGATGTCCTTGTGCGAGGGAACATCAAAGAACTGGGTGCTGGACCCGATGGTGACGGCCGCCTTGCCATCGTGAATCTAAACGACGGAGCCTACCGCCTGCAGCAGCGACACGACGGCGTGCCACTCGATGTTGTGGCTCACCGGATGCTGGAAGATCTGCCGCAGGGTGGTGCGGTGGTGGTTGCTGAGGTGCGGCGGCTCTGGCGTCGATGACATGCGTGCTCCCGGCTGTGCGGCGGCGGTGGCGGGGGTGCGCTCCCGGTCAAGCGGTGCACACCGGCTGAGGCTGAGGGTATCCCGGGCCGCGGGGCCTCAGTGGGCGGGAGCGCGCCAGGCGACCCAGTTGTAGAGGCGGTCCTTGGCCACGACATGCCAGCCTGCTGGTGCCTTCGGCCAGCTCGCCTGGGCGGGCTGGCCCCCTGGCCAGGGCACCTCGACGACCGTCGTGCCCGGCGGTACCGGTGAGCTGGCGGAGGAGAAGAAGTCCAGCTCGGTCCACCACACCTCGAACGACTGGGCAATCGAGGCCGGCCAGTCGGACCACATCCCGTTGTCGACCTTGACCTTGTTGCCCGGCCGCAGCCCCGAGGCGGTCACGAAGCCCGCAGCCAGTTCGCCTGCTGCGCCGGGGTGCTCGCCTGCGAGATGTGCGTGGTCATCTGGGTCAGGGCGAACAGGTTCATCGCGGCGATCGGGATGAGCAGCGCGACCCGCCAGGCCGCCCAGGGCCCGCGGAGCAGCCTGCCTGCTGCGACGGCGGCCAGCACCCAGAACGCCATCAGCCCCAGCGCCACCCCGGTCGCTTCCGGCACGCTCAGCTCGTTCCAGCCCTGGGTCAGCACCACGGGGTCGGCGAAGTTGTAGGCGGCGAAGCCGGCCGTGTGGATGTGCGCGCCCGCGTAGTTGACGACCAGCACGGCGGTGCCCGCGGCGATCGCCGCGCTGCCGGCCGTGCAGGCGATGAGCCGCGAGGGACGCGCGTTCAGCAGCACGAGGATGCCGACGATGAAGAACGTCACGGTCATGGCGTCGGGGTAGCGCCCGGACGCCCAGGCCAACGCAACTGGTCAAGCGGCAGCGCGGACGGCGCGGTGTACACAATGCCCAGCGTGACCAGGACGACCAGCACGGCCATGAGGCGCAGCTCGCGGCGCACGCCGCGGCGGAAGATCGCGGCCACCGCGGCCACCATGCCGATCCCGGCGATCCCCCAGGTGTCGAGGACCATGCGCCAGACCTGGCCGCCGGCCATCTCCAGCACGTGGATCTCGTCGTGGGCGCTGGTCAGCCGGCTCCACGCCCGCCCGGACAGGCTGCGCGGCCCTTCGGGGTAGATCAGGTCCGCGATCAGCCGGTCCAGCCGCAACGTCGCCCACACGACGGCGGCCACCACCAGCCCGGCCAGCGGCAGGGTCCAGGCCCGGACGATCCGGCGGATCGTGGCGACGATCGCGATCAGCGCGAACCCGGCGA
>CAWGPP010000028.1:0-73648 GCA_963824545.1 uncultured Actinomycetes bacterium
GGCTCACCGGCCCGCCGGGCGCGGCCGGTAACCGAGGGCACGCGGTAACCGGGCCGGGACGGTATGAGACATTGTGCCCATGCCCGATCTCTCATATCCCGCTGACGGCGGCGTCACCCACGGGTATCTGTCCGTGCCCGGCGGGCCCGGGGCCGTCCCGCCACCCGGGCGCTGGCCCGGGGTCGTGGTTATCCACGAGGCGTTCGGCCTGACCGACGGCATCAGGCAGCACGCGGACCGGCTCGCCCAGGCCGGGTACCTCGCGTTCGCGCCCGACCTCTACCTCGGCAAGCCGTGGATGCGATGTGTGCGCGGGATGGTGTACCAGCTCAAGAAGGAATCGGGCCCGGCCTTCACCGCCGTGGAAGCGGCGCGGGCCTGGCTGGCCTCACGGCCGGATTGCTCCGGGATGACCGGCGTGATCGGTTTCTGCCTGGGCGGCGGCTTCGCGCTGCTGTGCGCGCCCCGGGACGGTTTCGCCGCCGTGAGCGTGAACTACGGCGAGGTGCCCGACGACGCCGAGGCCGTCCTGGAGGGCGCGTGCCCGGTGGTGGGCAGCTACGGCAGCCGCGACCCGATGGGGATCAAGCCGCCCGAACGGCTGGCGAAGGCGCTGACGGCGCTGGGAGTGCCGCACGACATCAAGGTCTACCCCGGGGCGGGGCACCGCTTCATGAGCAAGAATCCCCCTGGCCTGGCGCCGCTGGCCCACGCGGCCCGGAGGGACTACCAGGAGGACGCCGCCGAGGACTCCTGGCGTCGCATCCTGGATTTCTTTCGAGAGCATTTGCAGTGTTAACCCGGGGGGCGACCCCCCGGACCCCCCGGATGCGCTCCGCGCCCGCGCGGTGGTACGTCGCCGATACACCGGCCGCTCACCGGGCCGGAGGCCCGGTTCGTTAGGCCGGTAACGAGCGTCTCGCCGTAACCCGATTGTGGCGCTCGCCGATAGCACCGGCCACTCACCCGAGCCTCCGGCCCGGGATCGCTAGGCCGGTAACGATCGCTTGTCCGTAGCCCGCACGGTCCGCTAGTGGCCCTGGTAGCGGGGCTTTTCTTTGCGGACGAAGGCTTCGGTGGCGGCGCGGTGGTCGGCGGTCTTGCCGAGCCGGTTCTGCAGTTCCGCTTCCTCCTCCAGTGATTCCGGCAGCCCGTGCGTGGCCGAGTACAGCAGCGCCTCCTTGATCGCCGCGTACGCGGCCGTCGGGCCGTCCGCCAGCCGCCGGGCCAGGTGCAGCGCGGTCTCGCTGAAGTCGCCGTCGCCCGCCACCGCGGTGACCAGGCCCAGCTCGTACGCGCGGTCCGCGGGCATCGGCTCGGCCAGCATCAGCAGCTCCGTCGCGCGGGCCACGCCGACGAGCCGCTGCAGCGTCCACGACACGCCCGAGTCGGCGCCCAGGCCAACCAGTGAGAAGGACATCACGAAGCTCGCCGCCCGGGCCGCCACCCGGAAGTCGCACGCGAAAGCCAGGGCCGCGCCGGCTCCCGCGGCCACGCCGTTCACCGCGGCGATGACAGGCTTGGGCATGGTCATGATCTCCAGCACGAGCGGGTTGTAGTGCGCCCGCACCGTGTCCAGCGCGGTGCCGCCCGATTCCAGCCGCTCCGCGTGCTCAACCAGGTCCTGGCCTGCGCAGAAACCACGGCCGTTCCCGGTGATGATGACCGCCCGCACCGGGTCCGCGGCGGCGCGGCGCAACGCGGCCAGCAGGCTCTCCTTCGTCTCGGCCGTCAGCGCGTTCATCGACTTGGGCCGGTTCAGGCTGATCACCGCGACGGCCCCGGTCGTTCCGTAGAGCACGCTGTCGGCCATGGTGGTTCCCCTCAGCTCGTCGGGTGGGCGGCTTGGAGGCCCGCCGCCGCGGTTCGCTCGCAACCGATCATTACCATTCTGCGTCCGAACACGGGATAATAGGGCGACTGACAGAGACGGTTGAGGCTGGCCGGTTCCGCCGCGGGCGCCGGGATCGCGGGCAACGTGGAGCCAGGAGAGTCCGGCGCGGGTCGAGGGAAAAAGGGGTGCAGGATGGCGGCGATGAAGCCGCGGACAGGCGACGGTCCGCTGGAGGTCACCAAAGAGGGACGGGGCATCGTCATGCGCGTCCCTCTCGAAGGCGGTGGCCGTCTGGTCGTCGAGTTGTCCGCTGATGAGGCTGCCAAGCTGGGCGATGCCCTGAAAACTGTCGTCGGCTGACCGTTGCCCGTCGATATCGGCGTCACCACGGAGGCCGCCACGGGGCGGCCGCTGGACGCCTTTCTTACCGTCCCCGGCGGGACCGGCGGCACCTCCCTCCTGGCGGTCCCAGTCCGGCGCCCCCAGATCCGCGGCGCGGACGGCGCGGACGGCGCGGTCCGCCCGACGGCCGGAGACCCCGGCGACTGGGCCGCGCTGACCGGCGTGGATGGCACCGCCCTGGCCTCCGCCACCGGCCTGAGCGCCGCCGAGGCGATCACGGCGTACGACCTGTCCGGCAAGGCCGGTGAGGTGACCCGGCTGGCCGCCCGCACCGCCGATGGCGTCATCCCGCTGATCCTGCTCGGGGTGGGCGACGGTTCCCCGGCGGAGCTGCGGCGGGCCGGTGCGGCCCTGGCCCGGCAGGTGGAGCACGGCCACCAGGCGGTCGCCGCGCTGCCGTCCGGCGCTACCCGCGCGGACGCGGACGCGTTCACCGAGGGCCTGCTGCTGGGCGGCTACACCTTCTCCATGCGGGACGGCGCCGGCGATGCCGGTCCCCGTGCGGTCCAGCTGCTGGTCCCGGATCCGGGCGGTCCCGGGCCGGCCGCCGTGATCGCGGACGCCGTGGCCTTGGCCCGCGACCTGATCAACATGCCGTCGGACGTGAAGACCCCCGGGTGGCTGGCGGCCCAGGCGGCAGCCACCGCGGGGCGTTCCGGCCTCGCCGTCCGGATCCGGGACGAGGCGGAGCTGGCCGGGGCCGGATTCGGCGGCATCGTCGCCGTCGGGGCCGGTTCGGCGCACCCGCCACGCCTGATCGAGCTGACGTATAGGCCGGCCGGCGCGGACGCGCACATCGTCCTGGCGGGCAAGGGGATCACGTTCGACAGCGGCGGGCTGTCCCTGAAGCCCAACGACGGGATGAAGCAGATGAAGTCCGACATGGCCGGCGGCGCCGCGGTGATCGCCGCGATGTCGGCCCTGCCGGCGCTGGGGGTCCGCGCCCGCGTCACCGGCCTGATCGGCGCGGCGGAGAACATGCCGTCCGGATCGGCGATGCGGCCGGGTGACGTCATCAGCACCTTCGGCGGCCGGACGGTGGAGGTGCTGAACACCGACGCCGAGGGCCGCCTGGTCCTGGCGGATCTGCTCGCGTACGGCAGCACCCTCGAACCCGGCATCACCGTGGACCTCGCCACCCTGACCGGGGCGGCCCGGATCGCGCTCGGCGCCTCAATCGGCGCCCTCTACGCGAGCGACGACGAGCTCGCCCGGGCGCTGACCGCGGCCGGTTCCGCCGCCGGGGAGCCGCTGTGGCGGATGCCGATGCCGGCCGACTACCGCGACGCGATCGCCTCCGCGACCGCTGACCTCGCGCACGTGCCCAGCGCCATGAACGGCGCGAAGAACGGGCAGGCCGGGTCGATCGTCGCGGCGATGTTCCTGCGCGAGTTCACCGGCGGCCGGCGGTGGGCGCACCTGGACATCGCCGGGCCCGCCCGGGCCGGAAGCGACGACGGTGAGATCACCAGGGGCGGTACCGGCTTCGGGACCCGCCTGCTGCTCCGCTGGCTGACCGCGGCCGCCTGAACGGCCCAGGGGCTCAGGAACGCTTTACGGCGGCCAGCATGCCCTCGCCGGCCGGGAGGAATAGGGGGGTCAGCCGCTCGTCACCGCGTATGACGCCGGCCAGTTCCCGTATCTGCGCGGTGCCGGGGCTCGCCGGGAGCAGGATGTCCGCCCAGCCGGCGGGCTGCCCCGCCCCCATCAGGTCCCCGTCGGGCACGCCCGCCAGGTCCGGGGGCACGATCACGTCGTCGAACGCCATGATGCCGCCGACCCGCAGCAGCCGCAGCGCGGCCTCCAGGTAATCCGGGTACTCGCGGCTGTCCGCGTCACAGAACACCAGGTCGTAGGCCCCGTCAGACAGCCGGGGCAGCACGTCGAGCGCGCGGCCCAGGATCAGCCGGTACCGGTTCGCGGGGAACCCGGCCTGGGCGAACGCCTTCCGCGCCACCCGCTGGTATTCAGGTTCCACGTCAACGCTGGTCAGCACGGCGTCCGGGCGCATGCCGCGGAGCAGCCAGATGCCCGACGACCCGCAGCCGGTGCCAATCTCCACCACCGTGCGGGCGCCGATCGCCGCCGCGAGGAAGCGCAGCACGGCCCCGGTGACCGGCCGGACCGGCTTGCAGCCGCCCAGGTCTTCGGCGCTGGCGCGGGCCTCCCGCAGCGGCTCGTCTTCGGGAAGGTAGCCGTCCGCGTAGCCGAGCGCGGCGTGCAGGTTCGCGATGATTTCCTCCCCTGGGAAGAAACGGATCCGGAACGGAGCCTAGTGCCCGCTGACCGGCGCGGGAACCAAATCGCACCGCTGAGCCGTTAGCTAAGTCGGCAGGCGGCTGGCCTGATCGGCTGGCATGGGCAGAGAATCGCGGGCACGATGATGGTGACGATAGCGCGGGACGAGGCAAGGGGGTACGCCGTGAAGGACGCCGGCTCGCCGCCCGGCCCCGCGTCACCCTGGACGGCGCCGAGCTGGGATGAGGTCGTGCGCACCCACTCGGCGCGAGTGTACCGCCTCGCGTACCGGCTGACCGGCAACCCGCACGACGCCGAGGATCTCACCCAGGAGGTCTTCGTGCGCGTGTTCCGTTCCCTGTCGACCTACACGCCCGGCACGTTCGAAGGCTGGCTGCACCGCATCACCACCAATCTTTTCCTGGACTCCGCGCGCCGGCGGCAGCGGATCCGGTTCGAGGGCCTCGGCCAGGAAGTCGCGGGGCGGCTGCCGGGTGGTGACCCGACGCCCGCCCAGGTGTTCGACGACCGCCATCTGGACGGTGACATCCAGGCTGCGCTGCGGGACCTGGCCCCCGAGTACCGCGTGGCCGTGGTCCTGTGTGACATCGAGGGCCTGTCGTACGAGGAGATCGCCGCCACCCTCGGGGTCAAGCTCGGTACCGTGCGGAGCCGCATCCATCGTGGCCGGGCGCAGCTCCGGACGGCGCTCGAGCACCGGCGCCCGCGCCGGCCCGCGGCAGACAGGGATGCGGCGGAACGAGGGGAGGCGCCGTGAGCCAGCACCTGGGCGCCCGCCTCTCCGCGCTCATCGACGGCGAGCTCAGCGCCGCCGAACGGGACCGGGCCCACGCCCACCTGGCGGCGTGCGCTGCGTGCCGGGCCGAAGCCAATACCCTGCGCGAGCTGAAGAAGACGATGCGCGGGCTTCCGGACGCGCCGTCCGGCGACGCGCTCACCGGTCGTCTGCTGGCTATCGGCGGCCCCGGCGGCCCGGTCCCACTGCGCGGCCGGCGGTCCCGGCACCGGGGCCGCTACCTGGCCCTCGGCATCGCGTCGTGCGCCGTTGCGGGGCTCGGCGTGACCGCGTTCACCATGGGCGGGAGCGAGCAGGCCCCCGGTCCCCGGATCACTCCTCCGGTCGAGATGTACAGCGTCCAGCACGCCATCACGACCGGTGAGATCCCCTTCGGCGGGTCCTCCTCGGTCGTCCCCGCGCCGCAGCTCACGGGCCCGTCGCAGGAACCGTGAACCGCCCCACGACCGGCCGGAACGGCCCAGCGAGCCTGCTGTCCAGCTCGCTGGCCACGATCGCCGCGATGATGGCGCTGCTGGCGCCGTGCCTGCTGGTGGCCGCCTGCACCCGGGCGGCCGCCCCGGCCACGGGCTCACGGGAGCCCGCGCCGTCCGGCTCACCCGGCGCGGCTGGCCTCGATCCGTCACCGCCCCGGGACCGCGGCCCCGGCCTGCAGCTGCTGCAGGAGGCCGCTCAGGCCGGCGCTCGCGTTTCCTACCAGGGCGTGGAGATGGTGTCGGCCTGGGGCGTGAACGGGAACACCACGATGATCGCGGATGTCTGGCATCGCAGCGGGGGAGACACCCTGGTCCAGGCGGGCGTGGCCGGGACGGTCAGCCAGGGCCGCCAGGCCAGCGTCTCCGACGACACCGACAGCCAGGCGCCGGAGGGCGTGCTCGGCGTCACCGGCCAGCTGGTCGCGCTGCTCGGCGCGAACTACGACCTGGCCTACCTGGGCCCGGGGTCGGCCGACAGCCGGCCCGCGCTGGTGGTCGAGGCCTGGCGCGAGAACGGCACCCTGGCGGCCCGGTACTGGCTGGACCGGGCGACCAAGCTGCCGCTGCGCCGTGAGGTCTTCGACTCCGGCTCCCACCTGATCGGCGAGGATGTCTTCATCGACCTCAAGGTCGGCGCGGCCGCCGCGGCCGCGGCGCCCGCCGCGCAGGCCGCCACGGCGCCCGGCACGCAGCTCACCGACGTGGACGTGTCGCAGTGGCGGGCCCGCGGATGGCCGGTTCCCGGCGCGCTGCCCGGCGGCCTGACCTTGTTCGAGGCAGGCAAGACCGCGACCAGCTCGGGTGACGTCCTCGACCTCTGCTATTCCGACGGCCTGTTCGTGGTGTCGGTGTTCGTGCAGCGCGGTGACCTCCCCGCCCAGCTGTCCGGATGGCAGAAGACCATCCTGGACGGCCGCGACGTCTACACCGGCCAGCCGGACCAGCGCAGCATCATCTGGGCGGGCCGCGGTTTCGTGTTCACGGTCATGGCGGACGCGCCGCCGGCCATGACGGACAAGGCCGTGCACACGCTGCCCTACAACGCGCCGCCGGGCTTCTGGGGACGGCTGTCCCGTGGCCTGCACCGCCTGGTGTCGTGGGCGAACCCGTTCCGCTGAACGGCCGCGCGCGCGTGCGGGGCCGGACGGATTACAGTGGATCGCGACGGCGGCAACTGCCCGCCCCGCGAACGGCCGATGGAGACCCCGGTGTTTGATCTGTCCCTGCCCAAGCTGCTGGTGCTGGCGGTGATCGCGCTGGTGGTGTTCGGCCCGAACGAGCTGCCGAAGATGGCCGCCAAGGCCGGGAAGGCGCTCCGTGAGCTGCGCCAGATCGCCGACGGCGCCAAGGCCGACCTGCGCGAGGGCCTCGGCCCCGAGTTCGCCGAGTTCGACATCAACGACCTGAACCCGCGTCACTTCGTCCAGAAGCACCTGCTCAGCGACCTGGACGGCGAGATGAACGGAAACAGCGGATCCCCCGCCCCCGCCCCCGCCGCCCCCCGCGCCTCCGTCCTCCTCCCCGGCGAACAGCCCCCCTACGACACCGAAGCGACGTAAGGCGGTGTTAGCCCGGGGGGACGACCCCCCGGACCCCCGCTGCGCTCCGCGCCCCGCTGTGGTACCTCGCCGACACACCGGTCGCTCGCCGGGTCTGAAGGCCCGGCCTTCTCCCGGTAACGATCGCCCCGCCGTAGCCCGCTGTGGTTCTTCGCCGACAGCACCGGCCTCCTCCCGGTAACGATCGCCTCGCCGTAGCCAGCTGTGGTGCGAGAGCCCCGGCGCCGCGCAAAATCCCTCCAGCCTCCGGACTCCGCCTCTCCCGTCACACCAGCCTCGGATACGCCCCACCCGAAGAGATCTTGTGCGATTAGGGCTGTGGACACAGCCCTAATCGCACACGTTTGCCGGGGGTGAGCGCGCGCCGGGCGCGCGTGGACGCGTTCGGGGCGGGGCGGGGCGTTAGCGGGGGGTGAGGGGGAGGGAGCGGCCGGCCAGGCCGCGGGAGCGGGCGGCCAGGCCGCTGGCGATCTTGATCAGTTCGGCGGCGGCGGGCGCCTCCGGGGCGGACAGAACGAGCGGGCGGCCCTCGTCGCCGCCTTCGCGCAGCCGGGTGTCGATCGGCACCTGCCCGAGCAGCGGGACCTGCGCGCCGGTGATCCGGGTCAGCCCCGCGGCGACCGCCTCACCGCCGCCGGAGCCGAAGATGTCGGTGTGCTCCCCGCAGTGCGGGCAGACCAGGTACGACATGTTCTCGATGATCCCGGTGATGCGCTGGTGGGTCTGCGTGGACAGGGCGCCGGCCCGCTCGGCGACCTCGGCCGCCGCGAGCTGCGGGGTGGTGACCACCAGCAGTTCCGCGCTGGGCAGCAACTGCGCCACCGAGATGGCGATGTCCCCGGTCCCGGGGGGCAGGTCGAGCAGCAGGACGTCCAGGTCGCCCCAGAACACGTCGGCGAGGAACTGCTGCAGCGCACGGTGCAGCATCGGGCCGCGCCAGACCACCGGCGCGTTGCCCTTGGTGAACATGCCGATCGAGATGACCTTCACCCCGTACGCCGACGGCGGCATGATCATCTTTTCCACTTGGGTCGGCGTCCCGGTCACCCCGAGCATCCGGGGCACAGAATGCCCGTAGATGTCGGCGTCCACGACCCCGACCTTCGCCCCCGTGGCGGCCAGGGCGGCGGCCAGGTTCACCGTCACCGACGACTTGCCCACGCCGCCTTTGCCGCTGGCCACGGCGAACACCCGGGTCAGTGAGGACGGCTGGGCGAAGGGGATCTCCGGGGCCGCCTGGCCGCCGCGCAGCTGGGTCTGCAGCGCCCGGCGCTGCTCGTCGCTCATCACGTCCAGCTCCACCCGGACCCGGGACACACCCTCGACCGCGCTGACCGCGGCGGTCACCTCGCGGGTGATCGTGTCGCGCAGCGGGCAGCCCGCGACGGTGAGCCAGACATCGACGCGGACGGTCCCGTCCGGCGAGATGTCGATGTTCTTAACCATGCCGAGGTCCGTGATCGGCCGGTGGATCTCCGGGTCGTTCACGGTGGCGAGCGCGCTGGAGACCTGCTCGGCCGTGGGAGAGGACAAGGTGGGCGACGTCATGCCCTCATGCTATGGAGCCGCGGGCCGCCTGCGAAATGGTGGGAACGGGTAACAGCCCGGCCAGCATCGTCGCTCCGCTCTTTTGTGACCGCATGCGTGCGGGCGGCGGCGGCCGGCGGCCCTGCAGCACGCCCCACGAATCCGTGGACTTGCCGCACGCCCCACGAACCCGCGGGCCTACAGCACGCCCCAGGATGTGAGCGCCGCGGCCAGGCCGGCCGTCAGCGG
Organism: uncultured Actinomycetes bacterium; assembly: GCA_963824545.1. Classification (GTDB taxonomy): domain Bacteria; phylum Actinomycetota; class Actinomycetes; order Streptosporangiales; family Streptosporangiaceae; genus Bog-532. The sequence goes on from CAWGPP010000028.1 coordinate 9,103, forward strand.
CAGCCGGGGCACGTCAGCGGCGGCCACCCAGCACGCGTCGGCGGCGTCGTCCCCAGCGGCCAGGCTGCCGCCCGTCACGATGGCCGCGTAGTCGCGGATGTCGAGGATGCTGCCACCGGGCCCGGGCCGCTGCACGGCGCCGATCAGCGGCCCGGGCCGAACGGTCAGCCCGGTCTCCTCACGCATCTCCCGCACCAGGGCCTGGGTGTCGCTTTCGCCGGGCTCGATCCGGCCACCGGGCAGCGACCAGAATCCGGCCTCCGGATCGTGCCCGCGCTTGATGAGCAGCAGTCGCCCGGCCCCATCGCGGACGATGGCCCCGACACAGGGAATGTGCTCGCCATTCATCGCTCACAAACCCCGCATTTGTGCGTCGCCAATTTCCCCGCATTGTCCGGGTATGGCCCATTTCCGGCTCACGTTTTCAGCGTAATCGTCACGACCGTGAAGCGTTCCGCCTTGAGCACCGGCGAGCCGCGCTGAGCTCTGCGAAATATCACCATTTCGGCTACTTAATGTAACTGCTTTGCGTTGTCTGTCCGGTTATTACGTAGCGTACGCATATGGCACCTAAGACACGATTCATGCAGGCCATATAGGTCACAGTTCGGTCGCGAGCGGTTTCGACCCCACCCGTCGTGGATACACTCGGTTAGCGATCAGATGCGTATATGATAAAGATCTGATCACGGAGAGCAATAACCTCGGATGTGTGTCAACCGCGTTACGCCGTCTAGCGTCTTGCTAATGCGAGGCGTCGAAAGGACCGGTTAACCGCAATAGCCGACCCAGCGATGGCCGCCACGGAAAGGCGGCTCTGCCCGGTGACCGCAATTCACCGGGCAGAGCCTTGAATCTCGCCCTGCACAGGAGGGACGGAGACCAGTGCATGATTTTAGCAATGCCGCCTACGCCGCGGCCGCAGCGCTTGTACCGAAATCGCGTCGCTTGGGTAACGCGTCGCTGAACTGTCTGCCGCCGCCCGCCTTGCGGGTCACCGGCTCGCGCCTGGCCTGACCGCACCCCCGCACCCCCGCACCCCCCGGACCCGCGTCCGGCCGGCCCGCGGCACTTTCCCCGTCGCTGATCTGGACCACTCACGAGCTGACGTCAGCACTCTGTGCAATTGCTTAAATCCGGAACGCTGTCGTCTGCTGGGGGGTGGTCCCCCGGCAAGCCCGTGCCCCGAGGCACGGTCGTCTTCCATTGGGAGGAACCCGAATGTCCTTCAAGGCAAAGATCGCGGCCGGAGCCGCTACGTTCGCGCTGGTTGGCGGTGGCCTTGGCATGGTCGGCACGCTCAGTGCCAGCGCCTCGACCCCGAACTGCGGCAGCTGCTCCGACTGGTACACCCAGAAGTACCACCACACCTACGTCCTGGACATCATGCACGGCAGCGCGTCGACCGGGAACCAGGTCATGCTGTTCCAGCGGTCCAACAGCGACCCGGCCGAAGACTTCGTCACCAAGACCCTCGGCACGGTGCACAGCTTCTACAGTCACAACCGTGGCCTGATCTCGCCCGGCTTCGACCTGGCCTACGGCGCCGACCAGGCGATCGAGATTCAGTACGAGCCGAACGGCGTGAACAGCAACTTCTGCGTCGGCACCTGGCCGGGCGAGGCCGCAAAGCCCGGGTTCAAGGTCCGCCTGGAGACCTGCGGCCAGACCAGCACGATCTGGGCGATCGACAGCGCGGACGCCAATGGCGGCTACACCCCGCTCATCGCCGGGGAGGACACCAACTTCTCCAACCCGATGGTGCTGAACTACCCGGCCGGCAACCCGACCGACATGCCGCGGCCGTGGATCAACGTGCAGCCGCTGGCCAGCTACAGCAACGGCACTGTGTACGACAACCAGCTGTGGCGGAACACCGACGGCTTCTAAGGCCGACGGTTCGCGCGTGACGAGCTAGTCACCGGCCACCGACGGGCGGCAGGCCCCGTGCCTGCCGCCCGTCTGTGCTTTCCGCCTACTGGCGCGTGGCTTTCCGGGTGCCGCCCGCCCGGGTGCCGGCCGCCCGGGTGCCGGCCGCGCGGTGCTTTCCGGGTGCCGCGGCGCGGGCGGGGCACGCGGTCCTGCGTACGATGGGCCGGTGCGTATCGACCTGCATACCCACAGCAGCGCGTCTGACGGGACCGATCCGCCCGCCGAGGTCATGCGCCGGGCCCGGGACCACGGCGTGGACGTGGTGGCGCTGACCGACCACGATACGGTGGCGGGCCACGCCGCCGCGCGCCGCGCGCTGCCGCCGGGCCTGACCCTGGTCCCCGGCATGGAGCTGTCCTGCCAGCTACGCGGGCGGAGCCTGCACCTGCTGGCCTACCTGTTCGACCCGGCCGATCCCGGCTTGGCCGCCGAGGTCGGCGCGATCCGTGGTGACCGGGTGCGGCGGGCCCGCGCCATGGTGGCCAAGCTGGCCGCCCTCGGCGCGGACGTCACCTGGGAGCAGGTGGCCGCGATCGCCGGTGACGGCGTGGTGGGCCGCCCGCACATCGCCCGCGCGCTGGCCGAGGTCGGCGTGATCGCTGAACCGGCCGAGGCGTTCACCGCGGCGTGGATCGGCGACGGGGGGCGGGCGTATGAGGACAAGTACGCCCTCGACCCGGTGGTGGCGATCGGCCTGATCCGCGACGCGGGCGGGGTCAGCGTCCTGGCCCATCCCGGGACGCCCGGGTACGAGGTGCCCGGCGATGACATCGCCGCGCTGGCCGCGGCCGGGCTGGCCGGCCTCGAGGTGTGGCATCCGGAGCAGCCGGCGGCGGAGCGGGCCCGGGCGCACACCCTGGCCGCGGATCTCGGTCTCGTGCCGACGGGCGGCAGCGACGACCACGGTGCGCTGACCGGTTACCGGATCGGCGTCGAGACCACGCCGCCGGAGTCCTGGGCGCGGCTGGCCGCGCAGGCGTCCGGCGCCCCGGTCGGCTGATCGGGCTGGGCACCCCTGGCCACCCCTCGCTACCTGCGGCGGGTCCGCCCGCCCCGAACAAGATCCCCCGTAAGGTCTTGCCGTGAAGTTCTTCACGGAGGTCTTCGTCACCTTGCTGGTCATCATCGACCCGCCGGGGACGGTGCCGGTGTTCCTCGGGCTGACCCGGGGCCGGTCGGCGCGGGCGCGCAACCGCCTGGCGTGGCAGGCCGCGGTCGTCGCGTTCGGCGTGATCGTCGCGTTCGCGCTGTTCGGCCGGACGATCCTCGACTATCTGGGGGTCGGGCTGCCCGCGCTGGAGGGCGCCGGCGGCCTGCTGCTGCTCGTTTCCCTGGAGCTGCTGACCGGCAAGTCGGACGAGCCGACCTCCCAGCAACGGGCCAAGGCGAACGTCGCGTTCGTGCCGCTCGGCACGCCGCTGCTGGCCGGGCCGGGCGCGATCGTCGCCACCATGCTGTACGTGCAGCGGATCCACGGCGCGGGCAACGTGCTGGCCCTCGCCCTGGCCATCCTGGCCGTGACCGTCGTCGTGTGGCTGGCCATGCGGTTCTCCACCGTGATCCACCGCATCCTCACCGACAACGGGGTGGAACTGCTGACCCGCATCGCCGGCCTGCTGCTGTCGGCGATCGCCGTCCAGCTCGTCGCGACCGCGGTGCTCGCCTTCGCGCATCAGCACTGACGCCCGTTTGTCGGTGGTGACTGATAACTTGCGGACGGTAGCAAGGAGGAGAGCATGGGCGCGGCGGAACAGCTCAGCTTCAGCGGGATGCCGCAGCGGCTGTACGCGTGCACGCCGACGCGACTGGCGTCCTGGCTCGATTGCCCGCGCCGTTACCGGATGAGCTATCTGGACCGGCCGCCGCCGTCGAAGGGGGCGCCGTGGGCGCACAACAGCATCGGCGCCAGCGTGCACAACACGCTGGCCGCCTGGTGGCGGCTGCCGCTGTCCGGCCGCAGCGTGACCGCGGCCGGTGACCTGCTGCAGGCCGGGTGGATCGCGCAGGGTTTCGCCGACGAGCAGCAGTCCGCGCGGCAGCGGGCGCGGGCCCGCGCGATGGTGGAGTGCTACGTCGCCACGCTGGATCCCGCCGACGAGCCGCTCGGCGTGGAACGGACGGTGGCTACCCGTACCGGCCGTATCGCGGTCTCCGGGCGCATCGACCGGCTGGACGAGCGGCCGGTGCCGGGGGATGAGGATGGGGGTGGGGACGAGGATGACACCGAGCTGGTTGTGGTCGACTACAAGACCGGCCGTCACCTGCTGAGCACGGACGACGCGCGCAGCTCGCTCGCGCTCGCGCTGTACGCGGTCGCGGCGGCGCGGTCGCTGCGCCGGCCCTGCCATCGCGTCGAGCTGCACCATCTGCCCAGTGGGAGCGTGCTCAGCTGGGAGCACACGGACGCCACGCTGGCCCGGCAGGTCCGCCGGGCCGAGGAGATCGCCGCCGAGTGCGACGCGGCCGACATGGCCTACCGCGGCGGGCTGGCGCCCGCGCGGTACGGCGAGGTGTTCCCGCCGCGGCCGGGGCCGGGCTGTGGCTGGTGTGACTACCGCCAGCATTGCCCGGAGGGGACCGCCGCGTCACCCGCCCGCCGTCCCTGGGACGGCATCACCGACGACGAGAGCCGCTAGCGGCGGCCCGGGCCTCCCGGACACGTCCGTCCGCGAGGACCTCGGCCGTGTGCCAGAACGCGTTGAGCGCGCTGGCGGTCGTCTCCGGCGCGTCGGTGGCGGGGGAGTGCGCCGCGCCCGGGATGCACACGCGTTCGGCGTTCAGCCTGGCTGCCATCTCTTCCTGCGCGGCCGGTTCCCATTTGTCGTCGTCCTCGCCGTACAGCACGAGGACCGGCGCGCCGGCGAACTCCGCCAGCTCGGCGGTGCGGTCCGGCGCGGTGAGCAGGTACTGCCCCATGACATGCAGGCCGACCGGGGAGTTGCGCAGCAGGCGCTCCCGCAGGAAGGTCACGGTCTCCGGGGCGAGGCCCGGGGCGGCGGCCTCCGGCGCGAACGTCGTGTCCCAGACGTGCCGGATCGTGCGCCGCATGACCTCGGGGCTGCCGTCCAGGCTGGCGGTCAGCCGGGCCAGGTCCGCTGCGGCCTGCCCGGTGAGGCGGCCCGGACCGGAACTCATGAACGTGAGCGACCCGATACCCGAGGCGCCGGCCAGGACGCTTTCCCGCACCACGAGTCCGCCGAAGGAGTGGCCGACCAGGTGCACCAGCCCGCGATCGGGGTCGTGGCCCGGGACCGCGGCCGTCGCGCGGGCGGCCACCGCGTCGATGACCGCGGCGACGTCGAAACCCAGTTCGGCGATCGTGTAGGCGCCGGGATTATCCGGGCCGGATGTCTCGTACTGCCCGCGCATGTCGAGCGCGAGGACCCGCCGCCCGGCCGCGGCCAGTTGCTGCAGGATGGCCAGGAAGTCTTCCTTGCTCCCGGTGAAACCGGGAACCAGGACGGCGGGCTGCCGCTCGCAGACCCGGGAGCCAGGCATGGCTTCGAGCGCCGCGAATGCCCCGCGGCTCGTCTCGATGGCCGTCCGGCGGACGTTGTCAGGCAGGATGAGGGACGTGGGTGTGCTCACCGTGAGAACCCTTACCGAGCACTGCTGATGCCCATGCTGGATAGACGTACGGGGAACGTCGCTTGTGCCATTGAATCACGTGCACGGCGCCGGCATCACGCGCCGCCCGGCGGCCCGGGCCAGCCCGGCGGCGCGACGAGATGATGCGCGTCAGGCCGCTGGCTGACCGCCCCGGGTCCGGCGCCGCCGGGACCGGGTGCTGCGCTCCGCGCCGTCCGTGGCCGTGCCGGGCGCGGACGGCTGGCCGGCGCCCTCCTGCGGTTCGTGCAGGTCACCGGAGGCCTGCGGGCCTGCGGTCTGGGTGTCCTGGCCGCTCCGGGTCCGCCGGCGTACCCGGGTGCGCTGCCGCGGCTGCTCCTCGCCGCTGGCGAGCCCGCCGCCGGCCGGCTTCCCGTCCGGCGCCGTGACCGCGGAACGCCGGCCACGCGAGCGACCGCCGCGGCCGGGCGAGTCCTTCGCGCTCGCGACCGCCTTCCGCCCGGTTTCGCCGATGTCCTCGACGGCCTCGGCGTCCAGCCCGGCCCGGCTGCGCAGCGCGCGCGGCAGCGTGCCGGTCGCGGACGCCGGGATGCCCAGCTCGGTGAAGAGATGGTCGGACGTGGAGTACGTCTCGGTCGGCTCGGCCCGGGCCAGCCCCAGAGCCTCGTCGATGAGCTTCCACCGGTGCATGTCGCGCCAGTCGACGAACGTCACCGCGACACCGTCCCGCCCCGCGCGGCCGGTCCGGCCGATGCGGTGCAGGTAGGCCTTGTCATCGTCGGGGCATTCGAAGTTCACCACGTGCGTGACGTCCTCGACGTCGAGCCCGCGTGCGGCCACTTCGGTCGCCACGAGCACGTCGACCTTGCCGCTGCGGAACGCGCGCAGCGCCCGCTCCCGCTGGCCCTGGCCCAGGTCCCCGTGCACGGTCGCGACCGCGAATCCCCGGGTGGCCAGCGCGCTTGCGACCTGGTCGGCCGCGCGCTTGGTCTGGCAGAACACCATCGTCAGCCCCCGGCCTTCGGCTTGCAGCACCCGCGCCAGCACCTCGATCTTGTCCAGGTGGTGGGTGCGGAAGACATGCTGCCGCGTGGTCGGAACCGGCGCGGGCGCGTCGATGGTCTCGGCGCGCACGTGGGTCGGCTGCCGCAGGTGCCGGCGCGCCAGCGTGACCACCTCGCCGGGCATCGTGGCCGAGAACATCATGGTCTGCCGGCCGTCGGGGGTGAGCTGCAGGATGCGCTCAACGTCCGGCAGGAAGCCCAGGTCGAGCATCTTGTCCGCCTCGTCAAGGACGAGGGTGCGCACGTCGCCCAGGCCCAGGTGACGCTGCCCGACCAGGTCGAGCAGGCGGCCGGGCGTGCTGACGACAACATCGACACCGGAGCGCAACGCCTCGATCTGCGGCTCGTAGGCGCGGCCGCCGTAGAGTGTCAGCACGCGCGTGCCCAGGCCGGACCCGGCCATCCGCAGGTCGTCGGCGACCTGGATCGCCAGTTCCCTGGTGGGCACGACCACCAGGGCGCGTGGCGCCTTGGGTGAGGTGGGCGGGCCGTCCTGCAGTTGCTGCAGCAGCGGGATGCCGAAGCCGAGCGTCTTGCCGGTGCCGGTCCGCGCCTGGCCGATGATGTCGTGGCCACCCAGCGCGATCGGCAGGGTCAGGGCCTGGATGGGAAAGGTGGCGTAAATTCCTGCGGTCTCGAGGGCCGCGCAGATCGTGTCCGAGACGCCGAATTCACGGAATGGGACCGCGTGCGCGGTATCCGCGCGGGCGGTGTCCGTGCTCACCTCGGGAATGGCGTCGAGCAGGATCCGGCTGCCGGGACTGTCAGTGGCGGGGGCCGGTTCCTCCGGCGCCCGCTGCCCGGTCAATGTTTCGCTGGTCAGGGGTTTCAGCCTCCATCAATGCCCCTCTGCCCCGGCCGCCTCTTGGTCCGGCCGGTCGAAGGTCGTCGTGTGCCACCGCGACGCTGACCGCGCGGTGCCTGTTCATACACGGGGGCGTATCCCGCTGCCTGCGCCAGCATTGGCGCGCTTCGGTCGCCGCGTCCGTACCACGAACAACAACCATCATAGCAGGAGGCTTCCCGGCCAGGCCGGAGGCCTAAAGGAGACAAACGATACCAGCGGTCAGAGCGTCCGCGGTCAGAGGTTGCCGAAGCCGATCGGGCGGCCCTCCCCCCCGATGAACTCCAGGTAGGCGATCTTGTCGGCCGGCACGAACACCTTGCCGCCCTTCTCCACCGCGAGCGTGAAGACGCCGTCGCTGGCCAGAGCGTCCGCCAGGGCCTGCTCGATCTCGCCGGCCGGGGTACTGGTCTCCACGGTCAGCTCACGCGGGGCGGACTGGACTCCGATCCTGACTTCCACCGTGCTCCTTTGCTGGATGAAACCCGTTGTCACGCGAGCAGGCCGACGCTCAGCCGGTCAGCCGGTCAGCCGGTCAGCGGCCAGCCGCTGATTCCCCGCCAGGCCAGCCGGGCCATCAGCTGCTCCGCCTCCTCCTGCGGGATGCGGCCGTCGGAACCGAGCCAGTATCGCGCGCTGACCTGTGCCGTCCCGACCAGGCCGACGCCGAGCAGGTGCGCGGCGTCCACCGGGATGCGGGTGTCTTCCTTGATGACCTCGCTGATCATTTCCGCGCATTCCTGAATCGACCGGTCCAGCCGGGCCCGGACGGCGGGCTCGTTACTCAGATCCGATTCGAAGACCAGCCGGTACGCCCCGCCCTGCCCGGCGACGAAGCCGAAGTAGGCGCCGAAGGTGGCGGCGACCCGTTGCTTGTTGTCGGTCGTCGAGCTCAGCGCCTTGCGTACCGTGTCGATCAGGGCGTCCACGCTCTCGTCGAGAAGCGCGAGGTAAAGCTCCAGCTTGCTGGGGAAGTGCTGGTAGAGCACGGGCTTGCTGATACCCGCCCGTTCCGCGATCTCGTCCATCGCGGCGGCGTGGTAGCCCTGGGAGACGAAAACCTCCTGGGCCGCCCCGAGGAGCTGGCGGCGGCGTGCCTGCCGTGGCAGCCGCGCCCCCCGTGGCCGTGCGTCGGGCGTTGCGGTCACCAGAGTCTCCGAGATCCTTGAGCTGACAAGCAGGCTATTCGCGCGTTCCCGCCATGTTAAGGCCAAGACGGGCGGCCAGCCAGATCAGCGGTAATCGTCGTCGCCGATGTCGACGGCTCTCTTCTGTTCCGCGGCATCGGCCTCATTTACGTCGAAGGGTATGTCAGGGCGCTGGTCGTCCAGTTCGTCGTCCGTTTCCACCAGGTCACGCTGCTGCTCGAACGCGTCGTCCGGCGGCGTTTCCATGTCCATGTCGCTCACTCGCGGCACTCCTCGTCTGTGCACTCCGTCGCGGCACCCGCGGCCGGTGGATCACGAGAACTTGCTGGCCAGTTCCCGGATGGCCGGCTCGAGTGCCTCGCTCCACGTGGGGAAAGCGTGCACCGTATCCGCGAGGATGGCCAGGGGGAGTCCGGCCCGGATGGCCAGCGTCACCTCACCCATCCAGTCCGGCGCGTCCGGCCCGACCGCCGCGGCACCGAGCAGCAGTCCCGATTCGGGATGAGCGTACAGCTCGACCCGGCCGGCTTCTTCGCCGGTCACCGTGGCCCGCGCCGTGCCCTGCAGCTCAGCGGCCGCCGTCACCAGAGATATCCCCGCCTCCGTGGCGCTCTGCGGGGAAACGCCCACCGCGAACACTGACGGCATCGTGTACGCGGCGCGCGGAATGGCCCGGTAGTCGGCCTCGCGCCGCTTGCCCAGGATGTTCGCCGTGACCACGGCCGCCTGGTAACGGGCCGTGTGCGTGTGCGTCCCGAGCCCGGTCACGTCGCCCGCGGCCCACACGCTGAGCGGCCGCTCCGGTGCCTTCTCGTCCTGTCCGCCGGGCTCATCATCCGCGGAAGCCGCCGGGCCCGCCGGGGCGGCCGGGCCCGCCGGACCCGCCGGGGCGGGCGTGGCCACCCGGCAGGTGGCGTCGACCGGAACCGCCATCCCGGGCTTGAGCTCGATCCCGATGGTCTCCAGCCCCAGGCCGGTGAGCCGGGGCCGTCGTCCGGTCGCCAGCAGTACGCGGTCGGCCTCGATCCGCGTCCCATCCTCCAGCGTCAGCGCCAGTCCCTCGTCCATCCGCTCGGCCTTGGCCGCCGCGGACCCGAGGCGGACGTCGACGCCGGTGCGGCGCAGCGCCTCGGCCAGGATCTCCCCGGTGAAGGCCGCCTCGGCCGGCAGCAGGACGCTTTCCGTCTCGACCAGCGTCACCTGCGAGCCGAACGCCGCGTAGATCTGCGCCAGCTCGCACCCGGTGCAGCCGCCGCCCAGGACGACCAGCCGGCGGGGCAGGTCGGGTCCGCTCAGGGCCTCGGCGCTGGTCCAGACCGGGATGTCGGACAGGCCCTCGATCGGCGGCGCGACCGGCTCGCTGCCGGTGGCGAGGACGAGGTCCGTGTAACGGAGCGCGGCCCGCCCGGCGTCCGCCGGGCCGTCCGCTGCGTCGCCGCCGGCCATGGTCACCTTGGCCGTCCCGGGTCCGGTCACCTGGCCCGAGCCGCGCAGCAGTGTGACACCCGCGTCGGCCAGGCGGGCGGCCGCCGCCGAATCGTCCAGCCGGCCGGCCGCCTCGTCCCGCCGGGCGACCGCGTTCTCCCAGGCCTGACCCCGGCCGGCCGCCTCCAGCAGTGTCTTGGAGGGCAGGCACGCCAGGTACGGGGACTCACCGCCTACGAGGCCCGCCTCGACCAGCGCGACGGACCGGCCCGCCCGGGCGGACTGCTCGGCGACGTACACGCCCGCGGTCCCGCCGCCGAGCACGACGACATCGAACTCAGCCATCTGGTCACCATCCCATCCCCCCTGCCCCGGGGCCACGCCCAGGTTGCGCAGGTCTAACCATCATCTCAGCCAAGGCCCTTGCTTGCCCGCTCTTTACTGCCCACCCGGCCTGGGTATTACTCCGGCCATGCGCAGCATGTGGGCCGGTACGGTCTCGTTTGGCCTGGTGAGCATCCCCGTCCGGCTGTACCCTGCGGCCGCGCCGCGGGACCCGGCCTTCCGCCAGGTGCACACCGACGACGGCGGCCGGATCTCGTTCCGCCGGGTCTGTACGGCCTGCGGCCGTGACGTACCTTACGCCGGCGTGGCCAGGGGCTTTGAGCTGCCCGACGGCCACCTGGTGGTGCTGAGCGACGAGGACCTGGCCAGCCTGCCGCGGGAGCGCAGCCACCGCATTGATGTGCTGTCTTTCACACCCGGCCGGGACATCGACCCGATGCTCGCGGACCGCGGTTACTACCTGGAGCCGGCGGCCTCCGGCGCCCGGGCCTACCGCGTGCTGGCCACGGCCCTGCAGCGGGCCGGCCAGGTCGCGGTCGCCACGGTGACGCTGCGGCAGCGGGAAACGCTGGCCCAGCTGCGCGCGCGGGACGGTGTTCTCGTCCTGCAGACGCTGCTGTGGCCCGACGAGGTCCGGGAGGCCGATTTCCCGGTCCTGGATGAGGACCGCGGCGTCCGCGACGATGAACTGGCCGCCGCCGCGTCGCTGATCGACGCGATGACCGCGCCCTTCGACCCGGCCGCGCACCATGACCGTTACCCCGCGGAACTGGCGGATCTGGTCCAGACGAAGGTGTCAGGCCGCCGCCCGGACGGGCCGTTCCCGGGCGGGCCGTTCCCGGGCGGGCCGTTCCCGGACGATGACCCGGGCGAATCCGCGCGTGCGCAGGAACCTGATCTGGCCGGCGCCCTTCGCGCCAGCCTGGACCTGGCCCGCGCCCGCCGCCGCTCCGCGACCGCCTGACCGGCCCGTCCCGGCCCCGTCCCGGCCCCGCCCCGATTTACGACCATTTCCGCCGTTTCCGGTTACCCGCTCGTTGATTACCCTAAAGACGCAGTAAACACTGCGTTCACCTGGCGGGAGGCGGTAGATGGCACAGCCCATTCCGGCGTGGCCGGGACAGTTCGTCAGCCTGGCTGACGGCGATGTCTTCGTGCGGACCGCGCCGGTGCCGCCGGAAGCGCCTGAGACGGCCGAGCCCGCGTTGTTCGTGCACGGGTTCGGGGGCTCGTCCACCAACTGGACCGACCTTATCCACCATCTGACCACGCCGGGCGCGGGCGCGGCCGGGCCGTACGCGTGCGACGCGCTCGACCTGCCCGGCTTCGGCTACTCACCGCCCACCGACGCGAGCTGCTCGGTCACCGGGCAGGCGGCCACGGTGGCGGCGCTGATCGAGCGGCGCGGCCGCGGCCCGGTGCACCTGTTCGGCAACTCCCTGGGCGGCGCCGTCTGCACCCGCGTCGCGGCGACCCGCCCCGAACTGGTCCGCACGCTCACGCTGGTCTCCCCCGCGATGCCGGACCTGTGGCCCCGCCCGGCCACCGCCCGCTTTCCGGCGCTGTGCGTGCCGAAGTTTGGCAGCTGGGTGCTGAGCCGGGTGCAGAAGATGTCCCCGCAGGCCCGGGTCGAAGCGTCGATCGCGACGATCTACTTCGATGGCAGCCGCGTGCACCCGGACCGGATCGCCGCCGACATCGCCGAGACCGAGCGCCGGGACCAGCTCGGCTACGGCGCCCCGGTGCTGATCCACTGCGCGCGCTCCATCGTGGCCGAATATCTCCGCCGCGGCAGCACCTCGCTCTGGCGTGACGCCGCGCGGGTCAGCGCCCCCTCGCTGATCATGTACGGAAGCCACGACCGGATCGTCGATCCCCGGATGGCCGGGCGCGCGGCGCGTACGTTCCGCCGCGCCCGGGTCGTCGTGCTGCCCCGGACCGGGCACGTCGCCCAGATGGAGCGCCCGGCCGCGGTGGCGGCCGAGTTTCGCCGGATGCTCACCGGGAATGAGCCGCTGTCCGTCCCGGTTGTCTAGGGGTGGCGTCCCCGCGGGGGCGCATGCCCCTACGATCCCATTGATCTGGAGAGCACTGTGTCGTTGCCACCCCTGGTCTCACCGGCCGACAAGCTCTCCGTGGACGAGGTGAAGCGTTACTCCCGCCACCTCATCATCCCCGACGTGGGGATGACCGGGCAGAAGCGGCTGAAGAACGCCAAGGTGCTGGTCGTCGGCGCCGGCGGTCTCGGCTCGCCCGCTCTGCTCTACCTGGCCGCCGCAGGCGTCGGGACCCTCGGCATCGTTGACTTCGACGTCGTCGACGAGTCCAATCTGCAGCGCCAGATCATCCACGGAGTGTCGGACATCGGCCACCCCAAGGCGGAGTCCGCCCGGGACAGCATCCGCGAGATCAACCCGTACGTGAACGTCGTGCTGCACACCGAGCGCCTCGACTCCGACAACGCGATGGCGATCTTCGAGCCGTACGACCTGATCGTCGACGGCACGGACAACTTCGCCACCCGTTACCTGGTCAACGACGCCGCCGTGCTGCTCGGCAAGCCGTACGTGTGGGGCTCGATCTACCGCTTCGACGGGCAGGCCAGCGTGTTCTGGGCCGAGCACGGGCCGTGCTACCGCTGCCTCTACCCCGAGCCGCCGCCGCCCGGGATGGTGCCGTCCTGCGCCGAGGGCGGCGTCCTCGGCGTGCTGTGCGCCTCGATCGGCTCGATCCAGGTCAACGAGGCCATCAAGGTCATCACCGGGATCGGCGAGCCGCTCGTCGGCCGCCTGATGATCTACGACGCGCTGGAGATGACCTACCGGTCGGTCCAGGTCCGCAAGGACCCCGAGTGCCCGGTGTGCGGGAAGAACCCGACCATCACCGAGCTGATCGACTACGAGGCGTTCTGCGGCGCGGTCTCCGAGGAGGCCCAGGAGGCCGCGCAGGGCTCGACGATCACCGCGCGCGACCTCAAGGCCATGATGGACGCGGACGAGAACATCTTCGTCGTGGACGTCCGCGAGCCGAACGAGTACGAGATCGTGTCCATCCCCGGCGCGACGCTGATCCCCAAGGGCGAGTTCCTCTCCGGCGCCGCGCTGGAGAAGCTGCCGCAGGACAAGCGCATCGTGCTGCACTGCAAGAGCGGGGTACGCAGCGCCGAGGCCCTGGCCATCGTGAAGGACGCCGGATTCTCCGACGCCGTGCACGTCGGCGGCGGCGTGCTGGCCTGGGTCAGCCAGATCGACCCGAGCCTGCCGACCTACTGAGTGTAACGGGACAGTCCGCCCGCTGTCAGGGCGCGTACCTGTCGTGGTGCGCGCCCGGACGACGTCCCGGCCGGGCTTTCGCGCTCGGCGGGCGGGGAACGATCAGTCTGAAACAGGCGTCAGCCTGCCCAGATCAGGCCGTACCATTCCCTTGTGCTGACCGAGCCGGATGCGTGGAGCGACGGACCGCGCGCACGGGAGCATCCCGGCGCCGTCCGCCCGGCACACCCGGCCAACAGGCGCCGCCGCCGCGGCGAGCCGGGACCACTGCCGCGTTCGCCGCCGCCATCTTCGGCGGGATCGGCCTGGTCGTCTCGCTCGCCGGGCTGGCCGTCCAGCTGCTGCCGCGGCACTTCAGCGCCGCCCAGCAACGGCAGATCATGGCCTGGGAAGTCGGCAAGCGATGGCGGTCGCTGGCCGCTGGTGACATCTTCGCGCCGTCGGTCCGCTACCAGCTGCCCGCCTCGGCCGTCGCCGACCTGACCGGCGTGGACCTGGAGGCCGCGCGGGTGGGCATCGCCCCGCAGTCCAGCTGCGCGGCCGGAACCGACGCGGCCGCGGCCGGCGTCCTGGACGCCCGCGGCTGCCAGGCGCTGCTCCGGGCCACCTACACGGACGAATCCGCCACCTACGTGCTGACCGTCGGGGTGGCCGTGCTGCCCAGCGCGGCCCAGGCGTCCGCCGCCCAGGCGGCGATCGCGGCCGGGGCCAGCGGCTACCTGGATGCGGGGGTGCACGCGGTGCCGTTCGCCGGTACCCCGGCCGGCTCCTTCGGCGACGCGCAGCGCCAGATCTCCCGCAGCCTCACGCGCCGGGCCGTACGTCGTCATGTACACCGCCGGGTACGCGGACGGCCGGCCGCGGGTCTCGATCGGTGAGGACGGGTACGCCGCGAGCGAGATGACCAGCGCGGCCCGCGGGGTGGCCGGGGCGGTCGCCGCCACCCTGGCGTCGCCGCCCCCCGTGCCCACCTGCCCGGGGGCGCCTGGATGCTGAGGCTCCGCGTAGCCGCCGCGCTGAGCGCGGCTGCGGCCTGTGCCGGCGCGCTGGGCGCGGTGGGCGTGACCGCGCCGCCGGCCGCCGCGGACAGCGTCCGCGACGGCCAGCAGCAGGTCCTCAGCATGCTGAACGTCCCGGCCGCGTGGACCGTGAGCCGCGGCCAGGGCGTCACCGTGGCCGTGCTGGACAGCGGGGTGGCGCCCACCGTCTCCGATCTGGCCGGCTCGGTCATCTCCGGCCGCGACCTGACCGGGATCGGCACGCCGCCGGCCAGCCCCGACTGGGGTCAGCACGGCACCTGGATGGCGTCGATCATCGCCGGGCACGGGCACGGTCCCGACGGGGCGGACGGCGTCACCGGCGTCGCTCCGGAAGCGAAGATCCTCTCCGTCCGGGTCATCCCGGACCGGGACGACCCCGGCTACGGCAGTTACGAGCGGGAGCAGGAGGACCGGGTCCAGGACTCGCTGGCCGAGGGGATACGGTACGCCGTCGACCACGGCGCGGACGTGATCAGCATGTCGATCGGCTACGGCTCGCCCAGCGCCGCCGTCCGTTCGGCCCTGCAGTACGCGTACGGGCACGGCGTCGCCGTGGTGGCCTCCTCCGGTAACTCCGGTGACACCTCCAGCGCCAGCCGCGACGGCTACGCACCGCTCAAGTTCCCCGCTGACTACCCGGGCGTGATCGGCGTGGCCGCCGTCAGCGCCAGCGGGACCGTGGCCGGGTTCTCCAGCGACAACCTGTCCGTCGAGGTCGCCGCGCCCGGCGTCAGCATCTCGGCGCAGGGCCGGGACGGCCAGTACTGGCTGGTCACCGGGACCAGCCCGGCGTGCGCCCTGGTTGCGGGCATCGCGGCCCTGATCAAGGCCCGGTACCCGGGGCTGGCGCCGGACCTGCTGGCCCAGGCGCTCAGCTCCACCACCCAGTTCCGGCCGGCCCGGGGCTACGACCCGCAGGTTGGCTTCGGCACGGTCGACGCGGCCGCCGCGCTGACCGCGGCCGGCCGGCTGTCCATCCAGCGGGCCGCCCGCGCCGGGGTGGCCTCGGCCGTGAACTTCGGCGGCGGCCCGGCGTCGGCCGCACCCGAGCCGGTCCGGCCCCGCGGCAGCGGGCAGCTCATCCTGTTCGCCGTGCTGGCGCTGACCGCGCTCGTCCTGGGCGTCGTGGCGGTCAGCCGCCTCGCCGTGCTGAAGCGGCTGCGCCGGCGCGAACGGCACGCCCCGCCGCCCGCCGTCACGTTCGCCCAGGCCGCCAGCCCCGGTTATGCCGCGTACGGTCCCGGTTACGCCCCGCCCGGTCCGGTTTACCCCCGCCCGGTCCCGGTTACCCCCGCCCGGTCCGGGTTACCCCCGCCCGGTTCGGGTTACCCCCGCCTGGTCCCGGTTACCCCGCCTGGTCCCGGTTACCCCGGCCCCGGTCCGGGTTACCCCGGCCCCGGTCCCGGTTACCCCGCTCCCGGACCGGACCGCGCCAGCGCGTCCAGTGACTGACCGGTGCCGGCGCCCGGGCGCCGCCCGCCCCGCCAGCCAGCTCGACGACTTCGCCAGCGACGTGCTGGACACGGTGGAGGCGATCCCGCCCGGTTACGTGATGTCCTACGGGGATATCGCCGAATATCTCGGCCGCGGCGGCCCCCGCCAGGTCGGCCGGGTGCTGGCCACCAGCGGCGGCGCGGTCGCCTGGTGGCGGGTGATCCACGCCGACGGTTCCCTGCTGGCCGGGCACGAGCACGCGGCGCTGGGCCACTACCGCGCCGAGGGCACCCCGTTGCGGCCGCCGGCCGCCGGCGGCGCGCACCGCGTCGACATGCGCCGCGCCCGCTGGCGGGGCCCGCTTCCGCCGGCGCGGCGCTAGCCGGAATTCCCGCGGAATGTCGGTGGGCTCTGCTGGAATGCCGTTGAGATGGAAAGCAACCCAGGGCACGCCGCCCACCCCTACCGGCTGGTCCGCCAGCCGGCGGTGGCCGCCGCGCCGCTCCGCCCCGACGCCGCTCAGCAGCTGGTGGTCGAGCCATTCCGGCGGCCCGCTGCTGGTGCTGGCCGGCCCTGGCACCGGCAAGACGGCCACCATCGTCGAGACCGTGGCGCACCGGATTGAGCACCGCGGCCTCGACCCCGCCCGGGTCCTGGTGCTGACCTTCAGCCGCAAGGCCGCCGGCGAGCTGCGTGAGCGAATCGCGGCCCGGCTGCACCGCACGATCAGGGAGCCGCTCGCACTCACCTTCCACAGCTACGCGTACGCGCTCGTCCGCCGGGAGTTCGCGCTGCTGGGCGAGGAGCCGCCGCGGCTGCTGTCCGGGCCCGAGCAGCTGCTGGAGGTCCGCCGGCTGCTGCGCGGCGAGCTGGCCGACGGGGCCGCGCACTGGCCCGGCGCGCTCCGCCCCGCCCTCGCCACCCGCGGGTTCGCCGAGGAACTGCGCGACTTCCTGCTCCGTGCCGCCGAGCGCGGGCTGGACGGTCGGCGTGTCGCCGCCCTGGGCCGCCAGCGCCGCCGCGATGACTGGGTGGCGGCCGGGCGCTTCCTGGATCGCTACGCGGCGCGCTTCGACCTCGCGCCGGTGGCCGCCTACGACTACGCGGAGATCGTCCGCATCGCCGCCGGCCTGCTGAGCCGGGCGGCGACTCGGCAGCGCGAGCGGGAGGCCTACGACGCGGTCCTGGTGGACGAGTACCAGGACAGCGACCCGGCCCAGGAGTCCCTGCTGCAGGCGCTGGCCGGGGACGGCCGCGAGCTGATCGCGGTCGGCGACCCGGACCAGTCGATCTACGCCTTCCGCGGCGCCGACGTGCGGGCTATCACCGAGTTCCCGGAGCGGTTCCGCGCGGCCGACGGCAGCCCCGCCCCCGTCGTCGCGCTCGGTACTAACCGCCGCAGCGGCCCGCTACTGCTGGCCGCCTCCCGCCGCATCGCGCAGCGCCTGCCCGCCGCGACCGCGGGCCACGCCGTGCAGGCCGCGCACCGCAAGCTTGCCAGCGCGCCCGGCGCCGCGCCCGGTGAGGTCCGGATTGTCGTGGCGGAAAGCGCGAGCCAGGAGGCCGCGCTCATCGCGGATACGCTGCGCCGCGCGCACCTGGCCGGCGGCGTCCCGTGGTCGTCGATGGCGATCCTGGTCCGCTCCGTGACCCGGCAGGTCCCGCTGCTGCGGCGCGCGCTGAGCGCGTCGGGGGTCCCGGTGTCCGTCGCGGGCGACGAGCTGCCGCTGCCCGAGGAGCCGGGGACCCGGCCGCTGCTGACCCTGCTGCGCTGCGCGCTGGCTCCCGGGACGCTGGACGAGCAGACCGCCGCGGAACTGCTCACCGGCCCGCTCGGCGGCACCGACGCCCTCGGCCTGCGCCGCCTGCGCCGCTGGCTGCGTACCCTAACCGACGCCGCCGCGGACGGCCCAGTCCCGCGGCGTGACGCCGCCGCCGACCTGCTGGCGGCTGCGATCCTGGACCCGCGCGAGCTGACCATGGTGCCGCAGCAGGTCGCCGCGCCTGCGGACCGGCTGGCCCGGCTGCTGTCCGTCGCGCGCGACGAGATCGCCGCCGGGCGCAGCGCCGAGGAGCTGCTGTGGGCCGTGTGGGACGCGTCCGGCCTGGCCCCGGCCTGGCAGGCCGCCAGTGCCGCGGGCGGTGCGGCCGGTGCGGTCGCTGACCGGGATCTGGACGCCGTGCTGGCCCTGTTCGACGCGGCCGCGCGGTTCACTGACACGCTGCCGCCCGGCGCCCCGGGCCTGTTCATCGACAGCCTGGCCGGGCAGGAGATCGCCGGGAACACGCTGGCCGCCCAGGCCACCCGGGACGAAGCGGTCCGCATCCTGACCGCGCACCGGTCCAAGGGCCTGGAGTGGGACCTGGTCGTGGTGGCCGGTGTCCAGGAGGAGACCTGGCCCGACCTGCGGCTGCGCGGATCGCTGCTGGGGGTGGACGAGCTGGCCGAGGTAGCGTCCGGCGTGGCCGCCGGCCCGGAGGCCGCCGACGCCGCCGCGGCGGCGCTGGCGTCCAAGCTGCTGGCCGAGGAGCGCCGCCTGTTCTACGTGGCTGCGACCAGGGCCAAGCGCACCCTGGTGGTCACCGCGGTCGGCGGCGACGGCGCCGATACCCGGCCGTCCCGGTTCCTCGCCGAGCTGGCCGGCGACGCCATCGAGGTGGAACGGGCGTGCGAGCCCGGCCACCGGTGGCTGTCGCTGGCCGCGCTCACCGCCGACCTGCGCCGCGCCGCGGCCGACCGCAGCCGCCCGCTCCCGGTCCGCCGGGCGGCGGCCGCCGAGCTCGCCCGGCTGGCCCGGGCCGGTACCCGCGGCGCGCACCCGGCCCACTGGTACGCGCTCATGCCGCTGTCCGATGACGGGCCGATCGCGACCGCCGGGGAACAGGTCCGGCTGTCGCCCTCGCAGGTCGAGGCGTTCACCCGGTGCGGGCTGCGCTGGCTGCTCGAATCGGCTGCCGGGGCGGGCCGGTCCGACGTGCTACGGCACCTCGGCACCGTCATCCACGCGGCGGCGGTGCTCGCGGCGGGCGGGGCCTCCGGCCCGGAGATCGACAGCCGGATCGACGACATCTGGCACCATCTGGACTTTGGCAGCGTCTGGTACAGCGCCAAGCAGCGCGAGCAGGCGGAACGGATGGTGCGCAAGTTCCTGGCCTGGCACGCCGCCAACCCGCGCGAGCTCGTCGCCGTCGAGCAGTCTCTTCAGGTCCAGATCGGCCAGGTGCAGATCACCGGCCGGGTCGACCGCCTGGAGCGGGACGAACGCGACCGGGCCGTGGTCGTGGACCTCAAGACCGGCAGCAGCGCGCCCCGCGAGGAGGATCTGGGCCGCCACCCTCAGCTCGGGGTATACCAGCTCGCGGTGCTGCTCGGCGCGTTCGAGCGGTTCGGTCTGACCGAGCCGGGCGGCGCGGAGCTCGTCCAGGTCGGCAAGGCGGGGCTCACCGCGCGGGCCCGGATCCAGCCGCAGCGGGCGCTCGGCGACGACGACGATCCGGCCTGGGCCAAGGACCTGGTGGAGACGGTCGCGGCCGGGATGGCCGGCCCGGTCTTCACCGCCCGGGTCAATCCCGGCTGCCGTACCTGCCCGGTGGCGTCGTGCTGCCCGGTCAACGACAGCGGCACCCAGGTCCAGCCGTGACCGGCCCGCGCAGCCCGGAAGACGTCGCGCGCCTGCTGGGCCTGCCGGAGCCGACTCCCGAGCAGGCCGCGGTGATCGCCGCGCCCGCGGAGCCCCTCGCGGTGATCGCGGGCGCCGGCTCGGGCAAGAGCGAGACCATGGCCGCCCGCCTGGTCTGGCTCGTCGCCAACGGGATGGCCCGGCCCGACCGGGTGCTCGGCCTGACGTTCACCCGCAAGGCCGCCGCCGAGCTCGCGGACCGGGTCCGCTCCCGCCTCGACCGCCTCCGCCGCTCGCGCCTGACCCCCGCGCCGCAGCCGGATCCTGCCGCGGACACCCCGGCCGGGGGCCCGTTCGGTGGTGATCCGGTCATCAGCACGTACCACGCCTACGCGGGCCGGCTGGTCGGCGACCACGCCCTGCGCGAGGGCCTGGAGCCGTCTATGCGGCTGATCACCCCGGCCGAGTCCTGGCAGCTGGCCGCGCGGATCGTCGCCGCCTACGACGGCCCGATGGGGGACATCGGCTGGGGGCCGCCCACGGTCACCGCCGCCGTGCTCGCGCTGGCCGGTGAGCTGAGCGAGCATCTGTGCGACCCGGACGGCGTGCGGTCAGTGGGCGAGTGGCTGGAGGTCCGCCAGGCCGCGCTCGGCGGGAAGCTCCCGGCCTACGTACGCAAAATGCAGGACAGCCAGCGTGCCCGTGAGCAGCTGCTGCCGCTGGTGGCCCGGTACACGGCGGCGAAGGCCGCCCGCGAGGTCCTCGACCACGGCGACCAGATGGCGCTGGCCGCCCGGATCGCTTCCCGCCACCCGCAGGTCGGCCTGGCCGAGCGCGGCCGCTACAACGTCGTGCTGCTCGATGAGTACCAGGACACCAGCCACGCGCAGCTGGTGCTGCTGCGTGCGCTGTTCGGCGGCGGCCATCCCGTCACGGCGGTCGGCGACCCCTGCCAGTCGATCTACGGCTGGCGCGGCGCGAGCGCCGGCAACCTGCGCCGCTTCGCCCAGGACTTCCCGGTGCTGCCGCGGCCGTACCGGCCCGGCGTGGCCGGACGGCCCGCGCCGGTGAAACTGCTGTCGACCAGCTTCCGCAACGCCGGGCGGGTGCTGGAGGCCGCGGCGGTGCTGCAGGAGCAGCTGCGCGCCGAGGCGCCGGACGTGCCGCGCCTGGTGGCCGCGCCGGACCGGGCCGGGCGCGGCCAGGTGACCTGCGCGCTGCTGGACACCATCGGCACCGAAGCGGAATGGGCCGCGGCGCAGATCGCGGGGCTGCTGGCGCTGCCGCCGGGGACCGCGCCGGACGGCCAGCCGTGGCCGGATGGGCGCGACGCCGCGGTCCGGCCGTCCGACATCGCCGTGCTGTGCCGTAAGCGGTCCCAGTTCCCCGCGCTGCGCCGCGCGCTGGAGGCCCGCGACATCCCGGTCGAGGTCGTCGGCCTGGGTGGCCTGCTGACCGTGCCCGAGGTGCAGGACATCGTGGCGACGCTGCGGGTACTGGACGACGCCGCCGCCTCCGACGCGCTGGTCCGGCTGCTCACCGGGCCACGCTGGCGTATCGGGCCGCGGGACCTGGTGGCGCTGGGCCGCCGCGCCCGCGCCCTGGCGCGGTCCGATCGGGCCCGCCAGCCGGATGCCCCCAGCGACGCCGCTACCGCCGAGGACGCGCTGGCCGAGGCGCTGACCGACCTGACCGCGGAGGCCGGCAGCCTGGTCGAGGCGCTGGATGACCTGGGTGATCCGGCCGCCTACTCACCCGCCGGGTACTCCCGGTTCCGCGCCCTGGGCGGCGAGCTGCGCGCCCTGCGCGGCCAGCTGAGCAGGCCGCTCCCGGACCTGATCGGCGAGGTGGAGCGGACACTCGGCCTGGACATCGAGGTCGCATCCCGGCCCGGCGCCGACCCGCTGTCCGCCCGCGCCGACCTGGACGCCTTCACCGACGCGGCGGACGCGTTCGCCGGGTCGCGGGAGGAGCCGACGCTGGGGGCGTTCCTGGCTTACCTCAGCGCGGCCGAGACCGAGGAGTTCGGCCTGGAGACCGGCCGGGTGGGCGAAACGGACTCGGTCAAGCTGGCCACCGTGCACACCTCCAAGGGCCTGCAGTGGGCCGCGGTCCTGGTGCCGGGGCTCGCCGCGGGGGAGAGGTCGCAGGTCTTCCCCGCGCGGCCGCGGCTGTCGACCCGCTGGACGGACAACCCGCGGCTGCTGCCGTTCGGCCTGCGCGGCGACGCGACCGACCTGCCCGTGCTGCGTGACCTGGACGCGGGCTCGGTCGACACCTTTACCCAGCGGTGCGCGGACCGCGACCTGGCCGAAGAGCGCCGGCTCATGTACGTGGCCGCGACCCGGGCCGCATTCTGGCTCGGCTGCTCCGGCTTCTGGTGGGGGGACGGCGCCAGCCGGCTCGGCCCGTCGCCGTTCCTCACCGAGGTCCGCGCCGCCTGCGAGGCGGGTGCCGGCCACGTCGCCGCCTGGGCCCCGCCGCCGGAACCGGACGCCGAGAACCCGGCGCTCGCCGAGCCGCCCGCCGCGCAGTGGCCCGCCACCCCCGCCGGGCAGCGCTACGAGGCCGCCCGCGAGGCCGCCGCCATGGTCACCGCCGAGCTGCACGACGGCCACGCGCCCGCCGGCGGGCGGCGGGACGACGCCGGCCTGGCCGCGCTGGACCCGGCCGACCGGGAGCTGGTCGCGGCGTGGCGGCGGGACGCGGACCTGCTGCTCACCGAGCGGGAGCGCCGGCGCGCCGAGGGCGGCCTGCGGGTCACCCTGCCCGGGCACCTGTCGGTGTCGGCGCTGGTGACGCTGGCCCGCGACCCGGCCGAGCTGGCCCGCCAGGTCCGGCGGCCGATGCCCCGGCCGCCGGCCCCGTACGCCCGCCGCGGCACCGCCTTCCACCGCTGGCTGGAGGAGCGCTTCGGGCAGCAGCGGCTGATCGACGCGGAGGACCTGTTCGGCGCGGGCGACGACCTGGACGCGGCCACCGGGATGGACGCCGACCTGGCCGGCCTGCGTGAGCGGTTCGAAGCAGGCCGCTGGGGCGGCCGGTGGCCCCGTGAGGTGGAGGTGCCGTTCGAGACGCTGATCGGGGACCGGCTGGTCCGCGGGCGGATCAACGCGGTCTTCGGCGACGCCGGTGACGGCACGTTCGACGTGGTGGACTGGAAGACCGGCCAGCCACCCGCCTCCGCCGCCGAGCGGCACGCCGTCGCCGTCCAGCTGGCCGCCTACCGGCTGGCCTGGGCCGCGCTGGCCGGGGTCCCGGTGCAGCAGGTGCGCGCCGCCTTCCATTACGTCCGGCACGACCTCACCGTCCGCCCCGCCGACCTGCTCGACGAGGCGGGCCTCGCCGCGCTGATCGAGGCGGTCCCGGTCGGCGCCTGATCGGCGCTACCCGCCTGGCGCTACCCGCCCGGCGTGACCAGCCCGGATTCGTAGGCGAGCACGACGGCCTGGGCCCGGTCGCGCAGCCCCAGCTTGGCCAGAATCCGCCCGACGTGGGTCTTGGTGGTCTGCTCGGCGATGACCAGGGTGTCGCTGATCTCGGCGTTCGACAGTCCGTGCGCGATGAGCCGCAGCACCTCGGTCTCCCGGCTGGTCAGCGCGCCGAGCTGGGCGGGGACCGGGGGACTCGTGCCGGGCCGGCGCGCGAAGTCGGCGATCAGCCGCCGGGTGACCGACGGGGCCAGCAGCGCGTCACCGGCGGCGACCACCCGGACGGCATGCACGAGTTCCGCGGCGGTCGCATCCTTGAGCAGGAAGCCGCTGGCCCCGGCGCGCAGCGCCTCGTACACGTAATCGTCGAGGTCGAACGTGGTCAGCATCAGGACCCGCGGCCGGTACCCGCCGGCCGCCGCGGGCGCTGCCGTGCCGGACGGAAGTGGGCCGGACGGAATCGGGCCGGACAGCAGACGGCGGGCCGCTTCCAGGCCATCCATCACCGGCATCCGCACATCCATCAGCACGACGTCCGGCCGCAGGCGCCCCGCCTGGCGGATCGCCTCGGCGCCGTCGGCCGCCTGTCCCGCGACCGCCATCCCCGGCTGGGCGGCCAGCACCGCGGCGAACCCTTCCCGGACCATCGCCTGGTCATCGGCGATCAGGCACCGGGTGAGCGGGCCGGTCCCAGTCCGGGGGACGGCCGATTCCGTCCCGGCCAGCACGACTACACCGCCGCCGCGAGCGGGAGCACCGCGGACACGACGAACCCCCCGTCGGCGGACGGGCCGGCCGACAGGGAGCCGCCCAGCAGCGCCACCCGTTCCCGCATGCCGGTCAGCCCGTGGCCCAGCGCGTGCACCGCGCCCGGCGGGCCGCTTGCCGCACGGCCCGCATCGGTCCCGCTGGCCAGGCACGTTCCGGTGGCCGTACCGGGCCCGTTGACCACCTGCAGCACGACACCCCCGGCGCGGTGATCCATCGAGACCGTCACCGGGGCGCCCTGGGCGTGCCAGGCTCGCGTTGGACAGCGATTCCTGCACGATCCGGTACGCGCAGATGCCCACGGCGGAGGGCACCGGCTCCAGCACGGGCGGGGCCGAGATCTCCACCGGCATCCCCGCCTGCCGCGCCGCCTCGACGAGCACCGGCACATCAGCCAGCTGCGGCTGCGGGGCGCGGGCGGCGGGCCGATCGTCGCGCAGCACCCCGAGCAGGCGCCGCATGTCCGTCAGTGCCTCCCGGGCCGCCCCGCTCAGCGCGCCGAATTCGTCGCCGACGGGCCCGGGCAGATCCGCCAGCCGGTACGGCGCCGTCTCGGCCCGGACGGCCATCAGCGACAGGTGATGGGCGACGACATCGTGCAGTTCCCGCGCGATGCGGGCGCGTTCCTCCAGGACCGCCCGCTGGGCGCGCTCCAGGTCGGCGCGTTCGGCCTGCTCGGTTTCGGCTCGCCGGCGCGAGCCGACGGCGTCCGCCGCCACCGCGACCGCCGTGAACGCGACGGCGCCCGCGGTACAGACGATCACGCCCCGGGCGCCCCCGCGCGCGTGGAGACACCACGGGATCAGGCTCAGGGCCCACATCCACCACAGCACCGGCCGGGGATGGCGGACCCCGCTGAGGTAGAACACCAGCAGCAGGACCGGCATCTGCACCGGGTTCCAGGGGCCGCCGCCCAGCCAGCGGATACCGGCCAGTGGGACGAGCAGCATCCCGGCCCAGGCGATCCGCCAGCCGAGCAGTGGGTAACGGGCCGCCAGCGGCACCGGCAGCACCACCGCGAGCGCGATGAGCACGGCGATCACCGACCACACCGCCGGGCCGGCGAAGGCGCGCCAGCCCGGATGGAACAGGATCGGCACCTGGGCGTCCACGGAGACGAAGCTGGCCCCCCGGGCCTTGGTGTACATCTGGGCATGCACCAGAGCCGGGCTGAGTGCGGCGGCCACGCCGGTGAGGCTGAGCAGGCTGGCCGCACCGGCCAGCACCGTGGCCGCGCAGAGCCCGGCGTGCGCCGCCCGGTGGCGCCAGGGCGAGCGCCACGCCGGCGCCGGATCCGCGCCCGCGATCACCTGGATGAGGCCGTGCCCCGCATGGCGGATCCAGTGGGCGGCCGGCCGGGCCTCACGCGTCCATTCCACGCTGCCAGCGTAGATCGGGCAGGCCCTTTCCGCCGTCCCGCTGGAGGGTGTCATACCCCGGTATGACACGGCATCGGGCGCGCCCCGCCGTGCCGCCCCAGTATGACCGCGACGTTGGCTCCCTGGCGCGACGACACGGCCAGGGTCCGCCGGGCAGCCTGCCAGCTGTGATGTCAGACGGAAAGCAGAACGCGGCGCGCCGGGCCGGCGGGCACGAGGAGGAAGCCGGCCCGGCGCCACGGATTCGCGCTGTGCTGGGCCGGGTGCGGCGTCCTGGGCCGCTGGTGGCTATCTCGGTTGGCTATCTGGTGCTGGTGTCGGGGGTGATGATCTGGCGGGGCATCTCGGTGTCGCCGGATTACCTGCTGCTGATCCTGGTGCCGGTCGCGGTGCTGAGCGGCCGCCTGGCCGCGTTCGCGCGGGACTGGGTGCCGTTCGTCGCGCTGTTCCTCGGCTATGAGGCACTGCGCGGGGTCGCCCCCAAACTGGGCATCGCCCCCCAGGTCGCCTCCATGGTCCACCTGGAAAAAGCCGTGTTCTTCGGCCGGGTGCCCAGCCAGGTGCTGCAACGCCACCTCGGCGGCATCCACCCGCTGGTGACCGCGGCCACCATCGTCTACTTCTGCCACTTCCTGTTCCCCATCGCGGCCGGCCTGGTGCTGTGGCTGACCAGCCGGGCCGCGTTCCTCCGCTTCGCCGCCGCGCTGCTGGCCATGTCCTTCGCCGCGTTCCTCATCTTCCTGCTGCTGCCCACGGCCCCGCCCTGGTACGCCCACGACCACGGCGCCCTGCCCGGCGTCCACGACCTGGTCACCGGCACCCTGCCGTCCGCGGTCAGCCCCTACTACCGGTGGCTCAACCCCGACCCCGTCGCCGCCTGGCCCTCCCTGCACGCGGCCTACCCTGCCCTCGGCGCCCTGGCGCTGTACGGCGTGAACCGGCGCAGCCTGCTGATCACCCTGCCCTGGTGCTGCGCCGTCTGGTTCAGCGTCGTCTTCCTCGGCGAGCACTACGCGATCGACGTCCTCGGCGGCATCGCCCTCGCCCTGGCCACCTGGACCCTCACCCAGCGTGCCGCCCCCCACATCCCCGCCCTGAACCCCGTACCCACCACCCCCACGCCGGGCCACCCAGCCACGGACGGCCGGTGATGGCGGCCTCCCGCCGCGCCGTGCTGCGGGCCGGGCTGACCGGCGCCGGCCTGGCCGGGGCCGGGCTGACGGGGCTGGCCGGGCTGGCCGCCTGCAGCGACCGGGCGCGCACGGCCGCGGCGGAGACGGCCGCACCCGGCACCGCGTTCGGGACCGGCTGGCTCTTCGGCGGTGAGTACGTTCCCGGTTCAGAACGCGCCGACTACGACGATGCCGCCTTCGCGCCGGTTACCCTGCCGCATACGGTCACGCCGCTGTCGTGGGGCGGCTGGGACCCGGCCAGCTGGCAGAAGGCATGGATCTACCGGCGTCATTTCTCCGGCCGGGAACTGCTGGGCCACCGCGTGTTCGCCGATTTCGATGGCGTCATGGTCAATGCCGCCGCCGTACTCAACGGCCAGCCCGCCGGCTCGCACCGTGGCGGTTATCTGCCCTAGTCCATCGAACTGACCAGGCATATCGTGCCCGGCGAATCGGTGACAACCCGTTCTCGTTCACCGCCTACGGCGGCGTGGGCGGGGTGTTCGTCCGCGGACGGCCGGCTAGGCCGGCCCGGTCCGCGTCACCGCCAGCCGTCGCTCGGCGGCGCCTTCGCCGAGCTGACCGTGGGTCATGCCGATGCGCCGCCCGGGCCGTAGTCCTCCCTGGTCAGCCATCCGGTCGCAGGTACCGCTCGACGGTCTCGACCTTGGACGTGAGGGCGTCAGTGACGCCCGGGCGCAGGTCAGCCTTGAGCACCAGGCTCACCCGCGGTGCCCGGGCCGCGACCGCGTCCACGGCCCGCTTGACGACGGCCATGGTTTCGTCCCAGGTTGATATGTAATTTGCTACCATTTAACCATGCCGAACGGCAACGATCAGACAGCAAAGCCCTACGACATCTACGCCAGAGTCAGCCGAGTCAAGAGCAAGAAGAAGAACGAGCCGTCCACGGGCGGGCAGGTCGCCATCTGCCGCCTGAGGCTCGCCGACCTTGACCTGCCGGAGGGCAAGGTTCTGGTTGATCCGGGGCGTTCGGCATGGGACCCGACTGTCCGGCGTCCGGCGTGGGACGAGCTGATGGACCGGCTTGAGCGCGACGTGTCCGGCGGGTTCATTGTGTTCGACCTGGAGCGGTTCACCCGGCAGCCGAAGGACGGCGAACGGATGATCGAGCTGGCCGCTCGCGGCCTAGGCGTGCTGGACAGCGAGAGTGAGTACGACCTGACGACGCCGAACGGCAAGAAGGCGTTCCGCGACGCGATCAACGCCGCCGCCTACTACTCCGACCGCCTGTCTAGCAGAGCCCGGCGCGGCAAGCGGCTAAAGGCACTGTCGGGGGAGCCGAACACCACAACCCGTCCATTCGGCTTTGAAGACGATTTCATGACCGTGCGCGAAGTCGAAGCGGAGGTTATCCGGGAGCTGACGAGGCGGTTCTTGGCGGGAGAAACGCAGCACGCGCTGGTACGTGACCTCAACGCACGCGGCGTCCTCAGCAGCAAGGGCAACCCTTGGACTGTCAGATCCCTGCAACTTCTTCTGCTCAGAGAGCGTAACTGCGGGAGAATCCTCTACACCGACACGGAAACAAACGTTAAGTCCATTGCCGGGCATCTGCCGGGGAATCCGATCATTACCGAAGACGACTTCGACCGGGTATGCGCGATCTACGCCGCGCGCCAGGGCAGCGAGGCGCCTTCGGAGATCTACCTGTGCACGGGGATAGCCTTCTGCGGCCGTCCGGACTGTGGCAAACCGCTCACAGGTCACCCAGTAGACGCTCTGAAGCGGTACGAGGACGGTTCGGTACGCCGGGAGTACAGGTGCGGCCCGTCTTCTAGTGGCAAGGGCTGCGCCAAGATCAGCGTTGATCAGCGTGGCTTGGATGAGGCAGCCGGAGCCATCGCTGTGGAGATTCTGTCTGACTCTCGCCATGCCGAGGCGATCGAATCCGTCACCCGGGAACTTGAGAGCGAAGCCGCGCGGCTGGACCTGGCCATCGCCGAGGCTGAACGTGTCGCAGAAGCGCTGGCCGACCGCCTGGGGCGCGGAGAACTCACTCTCTCGCGCTATGACATCGCCAATCGGCCACTGGATGAGCGCATAGCCAAGCTCAAGGCCGAACGCGAAGCGCTGGGCGACACAGCTCCAGGCGCTTCACGGCAGCCAAGCCGGGAGCACTGGCAAAAGCGGTGGGATGACGCCGACACGGCGGAAAAACGCCAGCTGTTGAAAATGGCCTTGCGCGGCCGACGCCTCGTCGTCGACCCGGCCAGCCTTAAGCGCGCTGAGCGGTCTGATGTCACCCGTCGGCTCAGGATCGTTTCAGCGGAAGGCGAAGACCTGCCAGACACGACGATGACGATCGCGGACGTGATCGCGGCCCGTGCCGCACATGGCGGGCTGGTGTCCACCCCTAGCGCGCCGGACACCAGATGGTCGAAGCGCCGGACTTTCACCGAGGAGTACAAGAACCGCATCCTTGACGAGTACGAGAACGCGACACCGGGAGAGCGTAGTGCTCTGCTGCGCAGGGAGGGCCTGCACTACACGAATATCTCCTCTTGGCGCCGCAAGAGGGTCGGGTAGACCGTGGCCGCCGAACTTGTTCGCTCAGACCGCTCGATTGATATCTACGCCCGTGTCAGTCAGCTCAAGCGTAACGAGAAGCGCGAACCGTCGACCGACGGCCAGGTGTCGGTATGCCGGGTCCGCCTTGCCGACCTTGGTCTTGCGGAGGGCAAGGTTCTGGTTGACCCCGGTCGCTCGGCGTGGAACCCGGCGATCGAGCGTCCGGCGTGGGACGAGCTGATGGACCGGCTTGAGCGTGGTGTGTCCGGCGGGTTCATTGTGTTCGACCTGGAGCGGTTCACCCGGCAGCCGAAGGATGGCGAGCGGATGATCGGGGTGGCCGCTCGGGGCCTGCTGGTGCTGGACAGCGAGAGCGAGTACGACCTGCGGACCCCGAACGGCAAGAAGGCGTTCCGCGACGCGATCAACGCCGCCGCCTACTACTCCGACCGCCTGTCAACCAGGAGCGCTCGCGGCAAGAAGCTCAAGGCGATGGCCGGTGAGCCGAACGGCTCAGCGCGGCCCTTCGGCTTCGAGGACGATCGCGTCACCCAGCGCGAGGACGAGGCTGCCGTTCTGCGGGAACTGACCGCCCGGTTTCTGGCGGGCGAACTGCAAGACGCGCTGATCGCGGACCTGAACGCGCGGGGGATTCTCACGGCTCAGGGCAGGCCGTGGACGCGCCCGGCGCTGAAGACGCTGCTCACCCGCCAGCGGAATTGCGGCAGGATCATCTACACTGACCCTGCGTCGGGCCTGACGTCGGTCGTTGGCCGCCTACCAGGTGATCCGATCGTTTCCGAGGAAGATTTCGACCGGGGAATCGCGATCTACGCCGCACGTCGGCGGGGACGCCCGAGTTCACCGCACTACCTCTGTTCGTCTTTCGCCGTCTGCGGGCAGCCCGGCTGCCGACATGTCCTCCACGGTCGGCCCCGCAACGGCCTCAAGCCGTACCCGGATGGGTCGGTGAGCCGTTCGTACTGGTGCAACCCCACTTCCGGAGGGTGTGGAAAGACTGAAGTGGACCAGCGGGCACTGGACTCAGCGGCACGTGCGCTCGTGGTGGAGATCCTGTCGGACCCGCGCAACACCGATCAGATCGAAAGCGCCGCCTACGCGGCAGCCAGCAAAGCCGTCCAACTTGACATCAAGATCGCCGAGGCCGAAGCGGTGGCGGAAGCCCTCGCCAATCGGCTCGGACGAGGGGAGATCACCCTCGCCCGCTACGACATGGTCATGAAGCCAGTCGATGAACGCATAGCCAGCCTCCAGGCCGAGCGGGGCGCAGTCCCCGATCCCGGCCCCGTCCTCGGGGAACAGCAGCCGTTGGGAACGAGCCGCGTGCAATGGCGGCAGCGATGGGACGCCGCCGACCACACGGGAAAGCGAGCCCTGCTCAAGATGGCGCTGCGGGGCAAGCATCTGGTCATACAACCAGTTCGGCGAGGTAGAGGCAGTGCCGACCTGGGCGACGTGATGGGCCGCGTCAGTGTTGGCCAAGTGACGCAGGGAGCGTAAAGCGGCCTGGTCCTGGCCGTCGCCCCTCGCGTCGAGGCGCGCGGCGATCCTGGCCACCGCAGCAGCCTGCGAGCTGGTCAACGGCGGCAGCGTGGCCGCCAGCGCCGCAGCCCACGCCCTGAGGCCCTGCTCCCGTGGGACAGGCTCAGGTTCCTGGCTGGGGCACAAATCTCCAGCCTCCTGGCCTGGCGGGTCAGGTTCACGACTTGGCTCGTCCGTCTCGCCGGGTGCCTGCGGCGTCAGAGGCATGGCCGGTGACGTTCCGTTCGAGAGGTGTGGGACGCTGGGGGAACCGTCAGCCGGGGCACCGGGGGCAGCGTGCAAGGCCATCAGCGCTCCTGGTCCAACTCGCGGCGTTCGCGTTCCTCTTGCTCACGGGCGGTGCGCCAGGGGTCGGGGAGCATGTTGGCCAGGTCGATGAGCCGCATCGGTTCGTGCCCGCCGTGCAGCGGCATCCAGGTCGGCCCACAGGCCGGGCAGGTGACGCGGGGGTCGAGTGCGGCGGTGGCGATCTGGAGGCCAATGGACGCCCTCGTGGCCGCTAGTGCCCTACGGTCGGTCTGCTCGCGGCGGGGGGTGAGGAAGCAGAACAGGATCGGTGCCTTGAACACGAGCTGGTGCCGGGCGTTCTCGGCGTAACCGGGGAGCTTGTCGGCGAGCTGGGGCAAGTGCTCAGTGCCGGTGTCGTATTCCAGCAGGAAGCAGATGTCCCGGTCGCCCTCGGCCCAGATGCCCAGCCCGTCCGGGTGCGGGCCATGCTCGGCGTCCCAGGTGCTCAGGTACATCCGCTCCGTGACCTCCTGCTCGCTGAGCCAGGACTGGAGTTCCCCGCCGCCGTGCTCGCGGGCATGGCGGGCGAGGGCGGTGAAGAACCAGGATGTCCCGGTCATGTGCCCCAGCCGCTGCGAGCGCTCCAGGGCGAGCTGCCGGTCGGCGCGGACCTGCGGCAGCCATTTCTTCTCCTCGTGGTCTTCCTGGCCTAGCAGCGCGGCGCCGATCGGGCCGAGAACGTAGTGCCAGGGCGCGGAGCCGGCCTCGCGGCGCGGTCGGAACCGGCGCAGCAGGCCGAGCCGCACCAGCTCGCTCAGCCGGTGGCGGGCCGTTGTCAGGTTGCGGAACCTCAGCGCGGCGAGCTGGTCGGTGGTCAGCACGCGGTGGCGTGCCACCAGGCGCACCAGCTCACGGTCACGGTCGGTCAGGTGAGCGGATACCGACAGCACCGCAGCCTCGTCCCTCGCTGCTGATGTGCCTATCCCTGCCCCTGTGCCTGCCCCGCGCGAACGATTGTTAGATGACATACGTCATCAGCCCCGGTTCCAGGGCGCAGGTATATTGGGCCGCTGACTAGGGCATACGGCCCGGCCAGGGTCGGCAGGTGCGTCGGCAGTCCAAAGCTGCTTGGTCACCTGCCGGGTAACTGTCCGGAGGGCTTGCCGGGTAGAACGCTTGCTGACAAAAGACGTCATGGGAGAAAGTGCCTTTCCGCGCGTGAACCGCGACGGTCCCCGCGCACGCCAAAGGCCGCCTTGACCCCGGAACCGAGTAAGGGCAGGCGGAAGATTGTCAGGGTGGAGGCGGGCCAGGCCGCCATACTGGGGGTCGCTCTCGTGCCCAAGGCCGGGCTGTCAGCCTCATGTCTGCCGGGCTGCCAGCTCGCGTACCGGGTACGGCGCCTGCCGGACGGATGCTCGCCAGTGCCACCACGTCGGCTCATGACCCAAGGGGCCGGGCTGGCGCGTGCGCCGGCGTCGCCTCCCCGGCTCCAGGTCCGCCCGGTCCAGGGCCCGCCGCCCGCACGCTCCCGCTAGAGGGGTCCGTACGCCAGCTTTCGCCTCGTGCGCGCTGTCCCAGCCAGCAAGAAGTCGGTGCCGCGCCGCGCGACAGTCGCGTCGTCCATGAACGCTCCATGACCGGTGCCTTGTCAAGGCACCGGAACTCCCTGGTAAGGAAAATCTATCCAAAAGGTAAGTAGGCGGCACTGGACGCCGACCGGGATAATCCCGGTCTCCACGTCAATAGTGCAAGGTCAAATATGCCCCTGACCTGGGCAGGTACACGAGCGGTATACGTCAGGCCAATGTCAGGCGATGCTGCGGTAGTCTCCGGCGGCCTGGGCGATGACGGACCGGGCCTCATCTCCCCAGGCTGCGAGCGGCTCAAGCTCGTTCCAGTGCGCGTCGTAGTCGGCGACGTCCCGGCGGTCGGTCATGATCGCGGTTGCAGTCTGCGTGCCGAGCAGGACAGCGGCCGCCAGCGCGCAGGCCCGTGACCTGCGCGCCCGGGGGACCTGCGGCAGTGGACCCCGCGCTGGGCCGCCGCCCGCTCGGCCGCGCACGTCGCCGCCACGGCCGGCGACCTGGACCCCCTGCACCGCTTCATCGACCAGGGCCTGACCGGCGACCACCTGATCAGCGCGAACCTGAACTACTGGGCCTACTGGGCCGGCGAGAGCCCCCCGTCCTGGAACGCCGGCAGCGCCATGACCCGCCCCGCCGCCAGCACATGGGACGGCACCCCGCTGCTGGCAACGCTGCTGCGCGGCATCGTGCACCCCCCGTACCGCGACCTGTGCGCCCACACCCTATGGGCGCTCCTGCTACTGCGACGGCCCCAGCTCACCAGCCCGCAACAACTCCCCGCCATCAAGTCAGCGGTCTCCCACGCGCTCCAGGCAGCAGCCCTCGCGCCCTCCGCCCGCCAGCGCCTCGAACAAGTCAGCTACCTCACGAGGAGCGCGTGACGACATCTCGGTCAGCGTGCACCCCGCCACCGTCTGGGACGTCGGCGACACGACGGTCCTCGTCTGGGACGCCGCGTCGCCCGGCGGGCCGGTCACGGTCGGCGAGTGCACGTGCGCCCACTGGGACGGCCCGTGCGAGCACCTGCTCGCCGCCCTGGCCGGAACCGAACAGCCCAGGTAACGAAGGAGGCACCCTTGAAAGTACCGAAGATCTTCCACGCCACCAGGGCGCGGCGAGAACTCGAACTCGCGGCCACCGCCGCGTTCGAGGACATCGCCAGTGCCATCGCCGCCCAGAACCCCGAACTAGACCGCGCCGAGTGCAGGCGCTCAGCGCAGTTCATCCTTGAGGGCACAGCGCGCCAGATCCGCGAAGGGCAGTACGTGATCGTCCACCACCCAGACAGGCTCAGCCAGGCCCCCTACGACGGCGACGACTTCATGGAGCTCGTGCGGTCGCTCCCGAAAAGAACCGTGATCTCCGGCCACTCCGACGACGGCCTCTAAGCCAGCAAGCAACTCAAGCGGCCCCCGAGCGCGAACGCTCGGGGGCCTTCACATCACAACGCTGTCAGACCGAACAGGCAGACTGTCAGATCAACAGGGAAGAGGTTGGGGTCGGACGATGCACGACATCATCAGCGACATCATCGACTGGGATCAGGCCAACAAGACTTACACGGCCGGAGAAGGCCAGTCGGGCGAGCGGTACATCCAGCGGCTGGAGGCAGCAGGGCAGATGGCCGAGATCGAAGCACGGTGGTCTCACCTTCCCGAGGGCTTCCATGGCGCGCGGAAGCTCATCAAAAGCCACATTCAGGCCATTGCGGAGACCACCCAGGTAGCGAGCAAAGAAGAGATGTGCTGGCTGGCCATCGCCGCCGCAACCGCCTGGCTCCCCGCGCCGGAGCAAACCATGACGGCATCACTCGCCGACGTAGCCCACGGCGAGCTCTAGCTGTGCCATCTCATGAGGTTGGTTACACGATGGCGGTCAGTAAGCAGACCGAAGAACCTCAACAGGAGGGCCAGCGGCCACCGAATCGTTAGCTCGATGACCGGTAAGTTCGGCGCGTCTAGCAGGGTTTATCCGTGGGCGGGCGGTGAGTACCGTGGTGAACCCTAGTGCTGGCGGGCCGTGTTCCAGCCATTAGTTTCTTACCGTGGCCGCGCGTGGGGCTGATGGCTGATAACCGGCCGGGTCGTGTTGCTGCCCTTGACCGTGGTGTCCGGCATCTGCCGGACGCTGCAGGCGGGGTATGGCTAGCGTGGAGAGCCTGCTTCCGTGGAATGTCGTAGGCAGCGGGCATTATATAGGGCAATGGGAGAGGGGAGAGCGATGGCGCGCAGCGACCTCCTCCGAAATCTCTTCGCCGCGTACTCGCGGGGTGACGACCGTGGGTTCCGCTCCGCTGCGACCGAGATCATCGCGGACGAGCGGCGCAAGCGTCATCTGCTGCTGGCGGGCGAGCTAGAGCATGCCCTGACCCGGGATCTACGGCCGGGTGCCGCTGATCCGCTGACGCTGCGCCCGATACCGAAGTCCCGAGACGACCGGCCTCTCCTGCGGCTGTGCAAGCCGGAACGGGAACTGCGGGACCTAGTGCTGCCGCAGGCAGCCGCCGAAATTATCGGCGAGATCATCACCGAGAACCGCAACCGCGCCTCCCTGGCCGGTTACGGTCTCAGTCCCAGGCAGCGCATCTTGTTCATCGGTCCTCCCGGAACGGGCAAGACTGCCTCCGCTCACGCCATCGCGGCGGAACTGAGCCTGCCCGTCGCTAGCGTGTCGACAGCAGCTCTCACCTCCTCCTACCTGGGCGAGACGGCACGTAACATCGAGTCGATTATCCGCTTTGCGGAATCCAGCCCGTGCGTGCTGGTATTCGATGAAATCGATGCCCTGGTCGGCGAGCGGTCACGCCCGCAGGACCATGCCGAGATGCGGCGCGTGGTCGCCACGGTGCTCCAGCTATTCGAAGAGGTGCACGGGGAGTCGGTGCTCGCCGCCACTACCAATCACCCCTCTTTGATCGACTACGCCCTGTGGCGGCGCTTCGACGAAGTCATCGGCCTGACGCTGCTGGACGCGGCAGGTGCCAGTGAGCTCGTGGAGTTGCGTACTCGGTCAGTGAAACGCGCGCTCACGATCGCCGAGTGGGGTGCCCGGCTGAAGGAATTTCCCCCGGCCGAGATCGAGGCCGTCTGCGTGGCGGCCTTGCGCCGTCTAGTCCTTGCCGGCGCATCCGAGCTGACCGATGAGATCTTCGCCGAATCCCTTGAAATATGGCAAAGGAGACGTGCGTCCATCACTGCCCTGTCCGGCGAGGTTTGACCTTATCCCTTAAGCGGTACGGTCCGTGCGTGACCAGTAGTCAACTATTCGTGATGCCTGTGCCTGTGCATGGTCATCTGCGATTGTTGGATGCTATTACTCCTGGCGGGAGAAGGCCGGTTCCGCGTGGCGGCGGAGGGCATCCCATTTACGCGAACCGGGGACGGCACGCCCGCGACGTACGGGCTCAGGCAGTTGACCTGATCAACGCGCAGAACCGACGCCTCCAGGTTCTCGGCATCGAGCCCGAACTAGTGCTGGTCCTGGAGTCCAACCGGCAGGTGAAACCGGAGGACGTGGAAAGCGCCGGCCTGCAGATTCTCGAGATGCGCAGCGACAAGGTCCTAGTCGCGTTCGCGGGCGACCCGGAACTGAGCGATTTCCTTGAACGGTGCGACAAGTACGGACTCGGCCCGCGCGGCCTCACAGCCGGAGGCAATGAGCGACCCGCCGAGTATGAATCATTGTTCGACGCAGTCGAACTCGCCCGGCCCCTCTCAGAAGAAGACGTCCTCGACCCTGCTGTCCTCCCCCTGCTGGCCGACGTGTCGCGCATGCTGCGGCTTGACATCTCGTGCTGGTGCCCGGAAGACACCGGCGCTGCGGAGCGGCGGTTCGGCGAGGTCAAGGCCGCGGTGGCGGCGGCAGGCGGGCGTGTCCTTCACGGCGTGCTCAGGCACACGGCCGGCCTTTCTCTCATGAGGGCCGAGGTGCCCGCCGGGCGTGTTCGTGACCTGGCCCAGGTCGACCGGGTCCGCCAGATAGCGGCTCTCCCGCAGCCCGATCTTACCCAGCCGGCCGTCTTGTCGGCGACGCCCCGGGATCTCCCGGTTGTCCTGCCGCCCGCACCGGATGCTCCCGTCCTGGCAGTCATCGACTCCGGCGCGGCCAGCTCACACCCGCTGCTCGCACCGGCCGTCCTCGGCGTCGACTGGGTAGGAGGAATCGGCGACGGGGGCGACCGCCACGGTCACGGCACCATGGTTTCCAGCCTGGCCCTGTTCGGCTCCCTTGAGCCGTTGCTAACGGGTCAGGAGCCTGCCCGGCCCGCCGGGCGGCTCGTAAGCATCCGCGTCCTGGACGATAACGCGCTCTTCCCCGAGGAACTGCCCTGGGAAGTTCTCCTGAGCCAGGCAATGGAGGCCGCCGTTCAGGCGGGCGCCAGGGTTATCAACCTGTCCCTCGGAGACCCCAGATTCCCATACAACCCGCCTCGCCCGACCGCTGTCGCTGCCCTCATCGACCAGTTCGCACGCCAGAACAAGGTCGTAGTCATCGTCAGTGCCGGCAACTACACGTTCTGGAATGACCGGACAGCGGACCTGGCGGACAGCAGTTACCCTAAGACGATCTTGGAGGCAGAAGACAGCGGCCTGCTCGACCCGGCGCCCGCGGCCCTTGCCCTCACTGTTGGAGCCCTTTGCCCAGACTACGGGCAAGGCGCGACACCAGCCTCCGAAGACGTCGACGTGGTACCCGCCGGGGGGCCAGGAAGGCCCAGCCCGGTAACCAGGGTCGGTCCGGGGCCCGATGGGCATGGTCAAGCCGGAGCTCGTCGCGCCTGGAGGCTCCCTCGCTGTCGACATGCTGACGTCACGCGTTGACATGCGTGACCCGTCCGTCCGGGTTATCGGAGCGGGCACCGGCGGGACATCCAGGCTTCTCGCCGCCGACACCGGGACAAGCTACGCGGCCCCGCTGGTCACCCATGCCGCATTGCGCATTCTCGGGCACTACCCTCGCCTTTCGGCCAACGCGGTCAGGGCGCTTCTCCTGTGCTCTGCTCAGGAAGTCGAACCCGTGCTGGACCAGGAGAAGGCCGCCCAGCGCCAGCAGCAAAGACGCATCACTGGCTACGGGCGCGTCTCCGCGCGCCGCGCCGAAGTCAGCGAAGATCACCGGGCCGTGCTCATCGCCGAGGACGAGATCGTCGTCGACGACGTCCACCTATACACCATCCCCGTCCCTGAAACCTTCTACGAGCCAGGCGGATGGCGGCGGCTTACGGCCGCGCTGGCCTACGATCCCCCCGTACGGCCGACACGCCTTGATTACCTCGCCAGCCACATGAACATGCAGGTCTACTTCGGCGTCCCCGTCGCGACAGTACGCGCAGCATACGTAAAAGAGGCAGGCGCCGAGGATCAGTCACCCCCGGAACTGGAAAGGTACAAGCGCGACCTGCAGCCGTCCAGCACCCATCGAGGCAAGGGGACCAACCAGTTCTGCGCGGTCACGTTCAGGCAGCGGCTCGACATCGCTAAGGGCACAGACTTCATCCTCGCGATCCGGAACACCAATCGCTGGGACACACCCGGCGCACGGCAGGCCTACGCCCTCGCAGTCCAACTGGAACGCGACACCCAACACGCCGACCTCTACGCCGAACTACGCGCACAACTTGAAGCCGTCGCCGAAATCGAAATCGGGCCCTGAGAGCGCCTCCGGCACGATCCGGACAGCGACTGACCAGCCGTCTCCCATGCCACCAACCTCATGAGACACCACACCTAGCTGTGCGAGCCGTCGAAAGCGACGTACAGGACCCGGCAGGTAACGCGGGAGTCGACGATCGTGGCGACTACATGACCGTACTGGCTGGCGACCCGAACGGCGAGCGCGTTGACGTAGCCCGGGTCTGTCGGGTCGTCCCCGGTTTCAGTTCCACGACCATGGGCGGTCGGCGTCCCCGATATGCGAGGGTCACGAGTGGGCTTGGTCGTCCTGCTTCTCGATCGCTGCCTCCAGCCGCTCAAGCTTTGAGTCGATCTCGCCCTCGTAGCCTGGCCGGATGTCCGCCTTCAGCACCAGCGAGACCCGCGACCCGAACGGGAGCACGGCCTCGGTGGCGCGCTTCACCACGTCGAAGCACTCGTCCCAGGTACCTTCAAGTTCAGTGAACATCAACGACGTCCGGTGCGGCAGACCGGAGTCTCGTACGATCTTCACCGCTGCGGCAACCGCATCGGAGACGGAGCCGTCAGCGCGTCCGGTACCGGACGGGGCGACCGAGAACGCGACGATCATGACGGAGATACCTCCTGTAGGTGTCCTGAGCTGTGGCGATGCTGCGTCCAGTAAGAGTAGTTTATTGAACCCCTACCAGTCGCCCTCGATGGTGGTGAACATCGCGTCGGTCTGGTTCGGCAGGCCGCTTTCGCGCACGACCCGGACCGCCTCTGCGACGATTTCCCCGACGCCCGCACCGGCGCCGAGCGGTGTGACCGAGAACGCGACGAGCATGAGTACCCCCAGAGGTTTCCGGCCGCAGCCAGCCGAGGAGCCCCCCGAAAAGGAGGGGTGCGTGCGCAGGGTGTGCACGAGCGTGTAACATGGCTGGCATGTCGCAATGGTATTGGCGCTTTGCGCTGGCTCCAGGTGAAGCCAGCCGCGTCCACCAGCGCTGATCACCCACCTGGAGCCAGGCAGACAGAGGCGGTTGCCTCTGTCTTTTGTCATGTAAGGGCAGACTGGCTCCCGGGGGAACGGGCGTCGGTCCCTGTAACTGAGGAGACGAGCGATGCCCCACCACACGAGCGATACGCGCATTCTGGGCTACGAACCCTTGCTGGCGCCCGCGGCGCTGTTGCAGGAGCTTCCGCTGGGACAGGCCCGGGCGACCACCATTGAGCAGGGCCGGGCCGATGTCCGTGCCGTGCTGGACATGGCCGATGACCGCCTGCTGGTCGTGGTGGGCCCGTGCTCGGTGCACGACCCCGTGGCCGCCATGGACTACGCGCGCCAGCTGGCCGAGCTGCGGCGCTCGCACGAAGACGACCTGCTGATCGTGATGCGGGTGTACTTCGAGAAGCCGCGCACGGTCACCGGGTGGAAGGGCCTGATCAACGACCCGGACCTGAACGGCAGCTACGACGTGCACCGCGGCCTGCGTACCGCGCGCCGCCTGCTGCTGGACGTGGTCGAGCTTGGCCTGCCGGTGGGGTGCGAATGGCTGGACCCGGTCACCCCGCAGTACATCGCGGACGCGGTGGCCTGGGGCGCGATCGGCGCGCGTACCACCGAGAGCCAGGTGCACCGCCAGCTCGCCTCCGGGCTGTCGATGCCGGTGGGGTTCAAGAACGGGACCGACGGGGACGCCCAGGTGGCGATCGACGCGTGCCGGGCCGCGGCCGCGCAGCACACGTTCTTCGGGGTGACGCCCGCCGGGGCGGCGGCCGTGGTGACGACGGCCGGGAATAGCGAATGTCACATCATCCTGCGTGGCGGCCGTTCCGGGCCGAACTACTACCCCGGCGACGTGGCGGACGCGCTGGCGGCGGTGACCAAGGCCGGGCTGCCCCGGCGGCTGATGGTGGACGCCAGCCACGGCAACAGCGAGAAGGACCACCGCCGCCAGGCCGTGGTCGCGGACGCGCTGGCCGGCCAGATCACCTCGGGTGAGCAGGGCATCGTCGGGGTGATGCTGGAGAGCTTCATCGCCGAGGGCAAGCAGGCGCTGGGCGACCCGGCCGGGCTGGTTTACGGGCAGAGCATCACCGACGCGTGCATGGACATCGGCACCACCGCGGACGTCCTCGGCCGGCTGGCGGAGGCGGTCCGGACGCGCCGGGACATGCACGCCGGGAACGCGTGCCGTCCCTGCGCCACCGCGTCCGCCTGACCGCGATCTGGGCTGGCCTGGCGCCGGGAGGTCCGGCCAGCCCGTAAACTGAGCGGACATCATCGCGGCGAGCGGGCGAGTCGCTCCTTCCTGGCAGCGGGAGTTCGGCGCGGGGTCCTGGCCGCAGCGTGGGGGCCGTGGCTGGCGGGACACACCTATAACGCTGGACGGACCATGCTGACGATTCGTCGGCCCGGGTCTGCCAGGCGGATTCCATCCGGAGGTAGCGAATGGGCCTGGGGCCTGGCGAGCAGCGCCTGCTGGGGCAGATCGAACGGGCGCTCCGCGGTTCGGACCCGAAGCTGGCGGCCAAGCTTGCCACCTTCAACCGGCTGACGTTCCACGAGGCGATGCCGCTGCGCGAACGGCTGCTGCATCCGCCGTCGCGTGTCGTCCGCTTCGCACCCCTGGCCATGGCGGCGTTCGTCATGTTCATGCTCCTGATTTCGGTCACCGTGCTGAGCCGTATCGGGCCGGCCAAGGCCAGTAGCACCGCCGCGTGCGGGATCGCCTGGGTGCAGGGCTGCCAGGCGGCCGGAGCATCCCCGCACGCCGTGCACGGGGTGGTCAGCGTCCGGCGCTGATCGCCGCCCGGGGCGCGCCCGCGGGCGGCGAGGCCAGCCTGGCTAGAGTTGCCTCATGGACGCGCGTACCTACGTCGAGGCCCACGCCGGCGGCTTCTTCGCGGACCTGAAGGAGTGGCTGGCCATCCCGTCGATTTCGGCGGATCCCGCGCGCCGCGATGACGTGCGGAAGTCCGCCGGATGGCTCGCCGCCCGGCTCCGCGCGACCGGGTTCCCGGTGACCGAGATATGGGAGACCGGCGATCCCCCGGGGAGCGGGCAGCCCGCCGTCTTCGCCGAGTGGCCCGCCGCCGATCCGGGTGCCCCGGTGGTCCTCGTCTACGGCCATCACGATGTCCAGCCCGTCGACCCGCTGGACGAATGGCGCAGCCCGCCGTTTGAGCCGGCCGAAGAGGGCGGCCGGCTGCTGGGCCGCGGCGCATCGGACGACAAGGGACAGGTGCTGTTTCACGCGCTGGGGGTGAGCGCCAGTCTGGCCGCGTCCGGCCGGGCGGCGCCGCCCGTCAGCCTCAAGATGCTGATCGAGGGCGAGGAGGAATCCGGCTCGCCGCACTTCGCCGGCCTGCTGCACCGCGAGCGGGCCCGGCTCGGCTGTGACGTCATCGTGGTGAGCGACACCACGATGTGGTCCGAAGAGGTGCCGTCGATGTGCACCGGGATGCGCGGCCTGCTCGACGCCCAGATCGACGTGACCGGGCCGGACCGGGACCTGCATTCGGGCTCGTTCGGCGGGGCGGTGCCAAATCCGCTGCACGCGCTCGCGGCGTTGCTGGCCGGATTGCACGACGCCGCGGGCCGGGTGACGCTGCCGCGCTTCTACGACGCCGTGCTCCCGCTCAGCGCCGCGGAACGGGACCTGCTCGCCCGGCTGCCGTTCAGCGAGAAGGCGTGGCTGGCGGAGGCGGGCGACAGCCGGGCCGCCGTCGGCGAGCAGGGCTTCACCACCCTGGAGCGGATCTGGGCCCGCCCGACCGCCGAGATCAACGGGATGTGGGGCGGGCACACCGGGGCGGGCGCCAAGACGATCATCCCGCGCGAGGCGCACGCCAAGCTGTCCTTCCGCCTGGTCGCCGGCCAGGAACCCGCTGACGTGGCCGCCGCGCTGGACGAGTACGTGGCCCGCCACACGCCGCCTGGCATCGAAGCCAGGGTGACGTTCGGCGGCCCGGGCGTGCGCGCCTCCCACTCGCCGATCGGCTCGCCCGCGGTCCGCGCTGGCCGCCGGGCGATGGAGCGGGCCTTCGGCCGCGAGATCCTGTTCACCCGGGAGGGCGGCAGCGGGCCCGAGGCGGATCTCGCGGAGATCCTCGGCGCGCCGCTCGTCTTCCTGGCGGTCGGCCTCGACTCCGACCGCATCCATGCCCCGAACGAGAAGGTGGAGATTGGCCTCCTGCTCAAAGGCGCGGAGGCCGCCGCGTACCTGTGGGAGGAGCTGGCGTCCGCCGGGCTCATCTCTGGTGCCGGGCCACGCCCGTGACGGGCCGGAAACTCGGCCGGCTCGCGCTCGCACGCGAGGCAGTCGACCGGGCCACGGAGCGCCGGTTCGACCCGGGCTGGCTGGCCGCGGCGTGGGACAGCCCCGCCACCCGCGTTCTGGTGGTCAGCGACGGCAGGGCGCTGGTGCGGTTCGCGGAGGGCCGCGCCGACCTCGTGTTCGCCGCACCGGCCGGGGCGCCCCCGGCGTCCGCTTCCTGCTCGGGGTCGGCCCGGACGGCGTGGTCTACTTCGGCGTCGACGCGCCGCTGGACCAGGCGTCCCCCGACGGGCAGCGCGCGCCGGACGGCAGCAGCGTCCGCCCGGTCTCGCTGCGCCAGGTGGGAGCGCTGCTCGGCGACCGGGACGCCGGGCTGCTCACCCACGCGATCGCCCTCGCGAACTGGCACGATACGCACACGCACTGCCCGATCTGCGGCACGCCGACCACGGTCAACCCCGGCGGTCACTCGACCACGTGCCCGCGCGACGGCACCGAGCATTTCCCGCGCACCGATCCCGCGGTCATCATGCTCGTCACCGATCCCGCCGACCGGTGCCTGCTGGCCCATAACAAGGCGTGGCCGCAGCGGCGGGTGTCGATCCTGGCGGGATTCGTCGACCCGGGGGAGTCGGCCGAGCATGCCGTCGTGCGCGAGGTCAGCGAGGAAACCGGCATCGCGGTCTCCCAGGTCACCTATCTCGGCAGCCAGCCGTGGCCGATGCCGAGGAGCCTGATGCTCGGCTTCCACGCGGTCGCCGAGGGCGGCCAGCGCATCCACGTCGACGCCGACGAGATCGGTGAAGCGAACTGGTACAGCCGGGAACGATTGCGTGAAAGCTTGGCGGCCCGCGAATTGGCGTTGCCGCCGCCGGTGTCGATCGCCCGCCAGATCATCGAGTCCTGGTACGGCGCCGAGCTTCCGGACGGCGCGAGCTTCGAGTAGCTGGCACCCGCCCAGCGGGGGTAGACGCCGCGTACCCCTTTCGAGTACAACGTCAGCGAGGGTCCGGTCACAAATTCCCGGGAATCGGGGATGTGATGAATTTCTTGATTAAATCGACCATTTTAGTAGGATAAAAGCCGTGACCACCTCGGCGCGTTTGGTACGGCGCGGCCACGTGGACTTTGTCCGCGTCGCCAGTGCCCAGTGTTCGGGGCTGCGCTGATCGCAATCCGGACACAGGCCACCCGCTGTCGATGCGAAGGAGTCACATGCCGTCTACGGTGCTCGCCGCCGCGCGAGTCATTCAGATACCGCCACCCGACCCCGAAAACCCACCCGCGAACCCGGGCTGGCAGTCTATGGACCTGCCGGCGGTGCCGGTGGCCGCCCAGGC
Organism: uncultured Actinomycetes bacterium; assembly: GCA_963824545.1. Classification (GTDB taxonomy): domain Bacteria; phylum Actinomycetota; class Actinomycetes; order Streptosporangiales; family Streptosporangiaceae; genus Bog-532. Next base: position 52,691 of record CAWGPP010000028.1, read on the forward strand.
CGGCGCCCCGCTCGCGGAGTCGGTGCCACCCGGCGGGACGCTGCTGGCGGTCGTCCCGATCCCCGGCACCGACAGCTCCCTGGCGATCGTCGGTTACACGATCCCCGCGGCTGGCTCGTCCCCCGTGTCGCGGCCACTGGACGGCGGCTTCGTCGTCGACCATGCCCGGCGTTGCGTGTGGCTGGACGGGGAAGAGATCCAGCTCACCTACCAGGAGTTCGAGCTGCTCGCTTTCCTGAGCGCCAGCCCGGCCCAGGTCTTCAGCCGTGCCGACCTGCTCCGCCGGGTGTGGGGCCACGACCCGAAGTCCACCACCCGGACCGTGGACGTGCACATCAGCCGGCTCCGGCGCAAGCTCGGGCCGGTCTACGGCCCCTGCCTCATGACCGAATACCGGGTGGGCTACCGCTTCGATCTCACGCTCAGCGGCGCGGCATAACGAGCCGTGCTTTTCCAGGTAGTCCAGGTACAGCGGCCGGAGCGCCTCCGCGGTCTCGCCCTCGCCGGAGCCCAGCGCGTCGCTGATCAGCGCGGAGATGCGGTACATGTCGACGCCGGAGCGCCCCGGGTTGCCCTCGATCGCCTCGGCGGCCGGGATCTCGCGGAGCAGTTCCCAGAGGAAACCGACGTCCATGTGATGCAGCGCATGGTGCATGGCGAGATCATGGAGTTCCCGGGAGGACATGGCCTCCAGCTCACTTCGGGTCGGCACACCGGTCACCCTACCCTCGCCTAGCATGAGCCAGTGCCCGAAGACACCAAGGCCTGCGTGTTCTGCGCCATCATCAGCGGCGAGGTCAAGGCGGAGATCATCCACGAGACCAGCCACCTGATCTCGTTTCTCGACCACCGGCCGCTGTTCCGTGGGCACACGCTGCTGGTGCCGAAGCTGCACGTCCGGCTGCTCAGCGATCTTCCGGCCGACCGGGTCGGCGAGTTCTTCCGCGAGGCGCAGCGACTGGAGCGCGCGGTGGAGACCGGCCTGGCCGCCGACGGTTCGATGATCCTCATCAATAACGTCGTCAGCCAGTCCGTGCCGCACCTGCACCTGCATGTCATCCCGCGCAACCGCAAGGATGGCCTGCGTTTCTGGCTGGGCCCGCGCCACCCCTACGACGCCAGTCACCCGGCCAGCGTCTACGCCGACCAGATCAGGGCCGCCCTGCCCCCGGTGTGAGCTGCGTCAACCTGGCGAATGAACCCCTCGTCAGTGGGCAGACGGCTGCCGTGGAACTGCATACGGAGGGGCCGGGCGAGCACGGCACAGCCCCGGGTAACCATGAGCCGGGCGAGCGGCCGCTCGGGGGGCATGAGCATCTGCACGGCAGGCCGGTCTCCTGGGTACTGGCCGCCGTCCTGGTGGCCGCCTTCGTCGCCGGGCGTCAACGTCGGCGCGCGGCCGCCGGCACCGCCGCAGCAGCCCGCGGTGGGCCGCTAGCCAGGAGTGCCCGGCCCGCGCCGGGGTAGGGGACAGGGTAATGATCCGGGATCCGGCGGGGCCCGGCCGGGTCCTATGCTGCCCTAGTAGCGGCCGCCCGGGCGGCCCCATCGTCGAGGAGCATCAAATGCCGCCGTGGCCTGGCTCGTCCTATCCTCTCGGGGCTTCGTACGACGGCGCAGGCACGAACTTCGCACTGTTTTCCGAGGTCGCGGAGTTCGTTGAGCTGTGCCTGTTCGACAGCGACGGCCAGGAGACCCGGACTCGCCTGGGTGAGGTGGACGGCTTCGTGCACCACTGCTACCTGCCCAACATCGTCCCGGGCCAGCGGTACGGCTACCGCGTGCACGGGCCGCACGACCCGGCCCATGGCCTGCGCTGCAACCCCGCCAAACTGCTCCTCGATCCGTACGCCAAGGCCGTGACCGGCGATCTGGACTGGGACGAGTCGCTGTTCGGCTACCGTTTCGGTGAGCCGGACGAGCGCAACGACGCGGACTCCGCCGCGCACATGTGCAAGGGCGTCGTGGTCAGCCCGTTCTTCGACTGGGCCAACGACCGGCCCCCGCGCATCCCGTACAACGAGACCGTCATCTACGAGGCGCACGTCAAGGGGCTGACCGTCCGCCACCCCGGCGTGCCGGACGACCTGCGCGGCACCTACGCGGGCATCGCGCACCCCGCGATCATCGAGCATCTGACTAGCCTGGGCGTCAACGCCATCGAGCTGATGCCGGTGCACCAGTTCCTCACCGACAAGGTCCTGGAAGACCGTGGCCTGCACAACTACTGGGGCTACAACACGATCGGCTTCTTCGCCCCGCACGCCGCGTACTCCGCCTCCGGCCACGGCAACCAGGTGCAGGAGTTCAAGGCCATGGTGCGTGCGCTGCACGAGGCCAATATCGAGGTGATCCTCAACGTGGTCTACAACCACACGGCCGAGGGCAACCAGCTGGGCCCCACGCTGTCCTTCCGTGGCATTGACAACGCCGCCTACTACCGGCTGGTGGACGACGATCCGCGGTACTACATGGACTACACCGGCACCGGCAACTCGCTGAACGTGCGCCACCCGCATTCCCTCCAGCTCATCATGGACTCGCTGCGCTACTGGGCGACCGAGATGCGGGTCGACGGCTTCCGTTTCGACCTCGCCGCGACGCTGGCCCGTGAGTTCTACGACGTGGACCGGCTGGCGGCGTTCTTCGACGTCGTGCAGCAGGACCCGGTGATCAGCCAGTCGAAGCTCATCGCCGAGCCCTGGGACGTCGGCCCCGGCGGTTACCAGGTCGGGCAGTTCCCGCCGTTGTGGACCGAGTGGAACGGCAAGTACCGGGACACGGTCCGCGACTTCTGGCGGGGCGAGCCCGCCACCCTTGGCGAGTTCGCGTCCCGTATCACCGGCTCCTCCGACCTGTACCAGCACGACGGCCGGCGGCCGTACGCGTCGATCAACTTCGTCACCGCGCACGACGGCTTCACCCTGCACAACCTGGTCTCGTACAACCACAAGCGTAACGAGGCCAACGGCGAGGGGAACCGGGACGGCGCGGACGACAACCGGTCGTGGAACTGCGGCGCCGAAGGTGACACCGACGACCCGGCCGTGCTCGATCTGCGCCATCGCCAGCAGCGGAACCTGATGGGCACGCTGCTGCTGTCCCAGGGGGTCCCGATGATCCTGCACGGCGACGAGATCGGCCGCACCCAGCACGGCAACAACAACGCCTACTGCCAGGACAGCGAACTGTCCTGGGTGGACTGGTCACTGGCCGAGCCGAACGCCGAGCTGGCCGCGTTCACCGCCGCCCTGGCGGACTTCCGCCGCATGCACCCGGTGTTCCGGCGGCGGCGGTTCTTCTCCGGCGGTCCCGGCCGGCACGACGACGAACTCGGGGACATCGCCTGGTTCGGGGTCAGCGGGACGGAGATGAGCGACGCGGACTGGGACGCCGGCCTCGCCCGCTGCATGATGGTCTTCCTGAACGGGCAGGCCATCCCCGATGTCGACTCCCGCGGCGAGCGGGTCACCGACAGCTCGTTCCTGATGTGCTTCAACGCCGCGCCCGAGGACGTCGACATGGTGCTGCCCAGCAGTGACTACGGCCAGAAGTGGGCGGTCGTGCTCGACACCGCGACCGGCGAGGTGCCCGCCGGATCGGGCCCGCTCGGGGCGCTGGGCGGGCTGGCCACCCCGGTCGGCACGGTGGCCGCCGGCACCAGTTTCGACGTGCTGGAGGGCGCCAGGACCGTGGAAGCCAAGGCCACGCTGAAGGTAACCGGCCGTTCCCTGGTCGTGCTCCAGCGTAGCGAGACGGCCGAGTGACGCCTCCGGCCTCCACCTACCGGCTCCAGCTCGGGCCGAACCTCGACTTCTCCGGTGCCGCGGAGCTCGTCGCGTACCTGCGTGATCTCGGCGCCGGCGCGATGTACTCTTCCCCGGTGCTGGCCGCCACGCCCGGGTCCACCCACGGCTACGACGTGGTGGACCCTGCCAAAGCCAGCCCGGCCCTGGGTGGCGGCGCCGGCTTCGCGGACCTCGCGGCCCGGCTCAGCGACGCCGGCCTTGGCCTGGTCGTCGACATCGTGCCGAACCACATGGGCATCGCGGTCCCGGCGGCTAACCCGGCGTGGTGGGACGTGCTCCGGCTGGGCCGCAGCTCACCGTACGCCCGGTTCTTCGACATCGAGTGGGACCGGACGCCGATCATGGTGCCGGTCCTGGCGGACGACGCGGCGGTCCGCGACCTGACCATCACCGACGGCCAGCTCGCCTACCACGACCTGCGGTTCCCCATCGCTCCCGGCACGGGTGACGGCACACCGCAGCAGGTGCACGAACGGCAGCACTACCGGCTCACGGACTGGCGCCGCGCGAACAGCGAGCTGAACTACCGCCGGTTCTTCGACGTCACCACGCTCGCGGCGGTCCGCGTCGAGGACCCGGAGGTCTTCGCCGCGACGCACGCCACCGTGCTCGGCTGGGTGGCGGAGGGCCAGGTCACCGGGCTGCGCGTGGACCACCCCGACGGCCTGGCCGACCCGGGGGCCTACCTGCGGCGGCTGGCGGCCGCCGCGCCCTCGGCATGGCTGGTGGTGGAGAAGATCCTTGGCCCGGACGAGACGCTGCCGGCCCGCTGGCCGGTGGACGGCACCGTCGGCTACGACGCGCTCCGGCTGGTCTGCGGGCTGTTCGTCGATGGCGCGGGCGAGTCGGCGGTCACCGCGTTCGCCACGGCGGAGTACGGCCCGCAGGATCTGCGCGAGATGGAGTACTCGGCCAAGCGCTGGGTGGCCCAGCACCTGCTGCGCGCCGAGGCCCGCCGGATCACCAGGGTCGCGGCGCGGGTGATCCGCGACGAGCGGATGGATCCCGAACGCGCCGAGGCGGGGGTCATCGACCTGCTCGCCAGCTTTTCCGTGTACCGCTCTTACCTGGCCGACGGCGAAACGGACGCCCTGCGGGAGGCGGCCGCGATGGCGACCCGGCGCCAGCCGGACCTGGCCGGGGTGATCGCGGCGATGGTCCGGCAGATGACCGGCGACCCGGGCGGGGAGCTGGCCGAGCGGGTCCAGCAGACCGCCGCGATGGTGATGGCCAAGGGCGTCGAGGACACGACCTTCTACCGTTACAACCGGTTCGTCGCGCTGAACGAGGTCGGCGGTGACCCCGGGCGGTTCGGTGTGTCACCGGAGGAGTTCCACCGCCGGGCCGGGCAGGCGGCGGGGGAGTACCCGCACTCGATGACCGCGCTATCCACGCACGACACGAAGCGGTCGGAGGACGTGCGCGCCCGGCTGGCCGTGCTGGCCGAGCTGCCCGGCGAGTTCGCCGCCGCGGTGCGCCGGTGGTCGGACCGGGCCCGGCTGCCCGAGCCGACGCTGAACCTGCTGGCCTGGCAGTCGCTGGTCGGCGCGTGGCCGATCACCACGGAACGGCTGGCCGGGTACCTGGAGAAGGCGTCCAGGGAAGCCAAGATCGCCACGAGCTGGACGGAGCCGGACGCGGCGTTCGACGCGGCCGTGGCCGCCTGGCCCGGGGCGGTGCTGGCCGACGCCGGGCTGGCCGCCGACGTCGGGGAGTTTGTGGCCCGGGTGCGGGATGCCGGGTGGTCGAATTCGCTGGGCCAGAAACTGGTCCAGCTCACCATGCCCGGCGTGCCCGACCTGTATCAGGGCAGCGAGCTGTGGGACTTGTCGCTGGTCGACCCGGACAACCGCCGCCCGGTCGACTTCGGCCGGCGCCGGGAACTGCTGGCCCGCATCGACGGCGGCTGGCTGCCCGGCGTGGACGAATCCGGCGCGGCGAAGCTGCTGGTGGTGACGCGGGCGCTGCGGCTCCGCCGGGACCAGCCCGCGTTGTTCGGCGGGTACCGCGCGCTGGCCGCCGAGGGACCCGCCGCCGGGCACGCGGTCGCGTTCGCGCGGGGCGGCGGCCGGCTGGTGGCGGTGGCCACCCGCCTTCCCGTCGGGCTGCAGCGCCGCGGCGGCTGGCGCGGCACCGTGCTGCCGTTGCCCGGCGGCGGTGGCTGGACGGACGTCCTCACCGGCCAGCCGGTCAAGGACGAGGCCCCCCGGCTGGCGGATCTGCTCAGCCGTTACCCCGTGGCTCTTCTCGTGCGAGGTGACCAGTGAGCTCCGGCCCGTGGCGCGCCGGCCCGGTCTGGGCACCGGACCCTGACCTGGTCCGGATGCGCGTAAACGCCCAGATTGTCGAGATGACCCGGGACGGCCACGGCTGGTGGCACCCGCCCGAGCCGCTCCTGCCGGGCACCGAGTACGCCTATCTGCTCGACGATGACGACACGCCGATGGCGGATCCGCGCTCGCAGTGGCAGCCGGAGGGGGTGTTCGGGCCGTCCCGCAGCTACGATCACTCCGCGTTCCGGTGGACCGACGGCGCGTGGCAGGGCCGCCCGCTGCCCGGGTCCGTGCTGTACGAGCTGCATATCGGCACGTTCACGCCGGGCCGGACGTTCGACGCGGCCATCGAGCGGCTCGACTATCTCGCCGACCTCGGCGTCGATCTGGTGGAGGTGATGCCGGTCAACGCATTCGACGGCACCGCCGGCTGGGGGTACGACGGCGTGCTGTGGGGGGCGGTGCACGAGCCCTACGGCGGCCCGGACGCGTTCAAACGGTTCGTGAACGCCTGCCACGACCGTGACCTCGGCGTGGTGCTGGACGTTGTCTACAACCACATCGGCCCGTCCGGTGCGTACCTGTACCGCTTTGGCCCGTACTTCTCCGGCTCGAACCAGTGGGGGGCCGCGCTCAACGTGGACGGGCCCGGCTCGGATGAGGTCCGCCGGTATGTGATCGACAACGCCGTGAGCTGGCTGCGGGACTTTCACGTGGACGGGCTGCGGCTCGACGCGGTGCACGCGATCGAGGATCACCGGGCGCTGCCGCTGCTGGAGGAGCTGGCCGCCGAGGTGGACGCGCTGGCCGCCGGGCTGCAGCGGCCGCTCAGCCTGATCGCCGAATCCGATCTCAACGACCCGAAGCTGATCACGGCGCGCGAGGCCAACGGGTACGGGCTCACCGCCCAGTGGTGCGATGACATCCACCACGCGCTGCACGTCGCGCTGACCGGCGAGACCCGGGGCTACTACCGGGACTTCGCCGCCCCGGGAGCGCTCGCGGCCACCCTCCGGTCGGCGTACTTCCACGACGGGATCTGGTCATCGTTCCGCGGCCGGACGCACGGCCGTCCCGTGGACACTCACCGGATTCCCGGCAGCCGGTTCGTCTCCTACCTGCAGAACCACGACCAGATCGGCAACCGGGCGCAGGGCGACCGGCTGTCGGCGAGCGTCCGGCCGGGCCGGCTCGCGTGCGGCGCGGCGCTCCTGCTCTGCTCGCCCTACACGCCGATGCTCTTCATGGGCGAGGAGTGGGCGGCGAGCACCCCGTGGCAGTTCTTCGCGTCCTTTCCCGACCCGGGCCTGGCCGAGGCCGTGCGGAACGGGCGCCGGGCGGAGTTCTCCGAGTTCGGCTGGGGCGAGCAGGACATCCCCGACCCGATGTCCCCGGCCACCGTCGAGCGGTCCACCCTGAACTGGAAGGAGCTGTCCGTCCCGGATCACCGGTCCATGCTGGAGCTGTACCGCGGCCTGATCGCGCTGCGGCATGAGTACCCGGCACTGGCCGATCCGAGGCTGGACGCGTTCACGATCGAGACCGGCCCGGGCAGCCGGTGGCTGGTGCTGCACCGGGGCGACCTCCGGCTGGTCTGCAACCTGGCCGGCGAGGTCGACAACGTCCGCCTGGACCGGCCCGTCGGCGTGGTGCTGCTGGCGTCAGCGGAGGTGGCCCACGCCGGGCGGGTGCTGGAGATGCCCCCGGAGTCGTTCGCCGTCGTCAGCACGGCTGACCAGGCGCCGTCCGGCGAGCGGCCGTCCGCCGTCGAATAGGCCCTGTCGAATAGGCCCTGTCGGGTAAGCGCCGTCGAGTAGGCGCCGCCGTGTTCGTTATCCGGCCTGGCCGCCTGGCGTCCCGGCCAGCATCGCGGCGCCCAGGTACGGGCGGGGGACCGCGAACGCGTCCACCAGCGTCTGCGCGTGCGGGCGGAGCGTCGCGCAGAGGTCGTTGACGGCGGCGGTGACGGCCTTGGCCCGGACCGCGGTCAGCCGGCCGTGGGCCAGGAACCACGCCAGGTCCGTCTCGATGGTGGCCAGCACGTACAGGTCACAGACCCGGCCCAGCAGCGCCCGGGCCTCGGCGTCCGGGCAGCGTTCCACCGCCGCGACGAACGCCTCCAGCACGACCCGGTCCACGTGCGCGCGGGCGGCCCGCAGCAGATGGTCCTGCGCGTCGTTGAACACCGTGAACGCGTCGGCGCCGTCCGCGGCCCCGGCGCGGCGAAGCCGCCGGGCGAGACCGTCCAGCGTGTGCCGCTCACGGTCCTCGAGCGTCCGCACCTGCCAGGCCCGGTCGAAGAGCACGGCCTCATCGTCGCGGCCCGGGCCCGCGGCCAGCAGGCGCTCGATCACGCCGCGCGCCGCGGTCCGCTCGATGAACGCGCCCGCGGCCTGCTCCGCGATGAAGCGCGCCGTAGCCAGCGTGCCGAGATCGGCGAAGTCGCTCTGGTAGTTCGTCAGCAGGCCCTTGGCCACCAGCTGGAGCAGGACGGTGTTGTCACCCTCGAACGTGGTGAACACGTCGGTGTCGGCCTTGAGCGTGGTCAGCAGGTTCTCCGCCAGGTAGCCCGCGCCGCCGCAGGCCTGGCGGCACGCCTGGATGGTGGCGGTCGCGTGCCCGGTGGCCACCGCCTTGATGCCGGCCGCCCGGGACTCCAGCTCGCGCTGGTGCCGTTCGTCCGGGTGGTCCTGCGTGGCCTCGCTCTGCCCCGCCAGCGCGGCGACGAGCTCGTGCTGCGCGAAGCTGAGGGCGTACGTCGCCGCCAGCGCCGGGAGCAGGGCGCGCTGGTGGGCGCGGTAGTCCAGCAGCACCACTTCGCCCTGGGCGTCGGGCCGCTCGAACTGCCGCCGGATGTTGCCATAGCCGACCGCGATCGCCAGCGCGCGTTTCGTCGCGCTGCCCGCCGTGCCCGCCACGCTGATCCGGCCGCGGATCAGCGTGCCGATCATGGTGAAGAACCGGCGGCCATCACTGGCGATCGGGCTGCTGTAGCTGCCGTCCTCGGCGACGTCGCCGAACCGGTTGAGCAGCGCCTCACGCGGCACCCGCACGTCACGGAAGGTCAGCCGGCCATTGTCCACCCCACCCAGGCCGCCCTTGCGCCCGCAGTCCTCGATGGTCACCCCGGGCCGCGGGTGGCCGTCGCCGTCCCGGATCGGCACCAGCAGGGCGTGCACGCCGTGCCCGGTGCCGCCCACGATGAGCTGGGCGAAGACGACCGCCATCCGGCCGTCGCGGGCCGCGTTGCCGATGTAGTCCTTGCGCGCGGCCGTATCCGGCGTGCTGATCACGAACTCGCTCACGGCCGGGTCGTAGGTGGCCGTGGTCCCCAGGTGCTGGACGTCGGAACCGTGTCCGGTCTCGGTCATCGCGAAGCAGCCCGCCAGCTGCAGGTCCATGATGTCGCGCAGGTACCGCTCGTGGTGCCGCCGGGTACCGAGAAGCTGCACGGTGCCGCCGAACAGCCCCCACTGGACCCCGGCCTTCACCATGAGTGACAAGTCGCCGAAGCCGAGCATTTCGTGCGCCACGACCGACCCCGCCGGGTCGCTCATCCCGCCGTACTCGCGATCGAAACCCAGCCGGGCGGGCGCGGTCTTCGCGAGCAGGTGCAGGTCGTCGAAGACCTGGCGCCGGTACTCCTCCATCGGCAGGCCGGACCCGTCGCGCATTCCGGCGCTGGCCAGCTGGGCCCGCACCTCCCGGCGCAGGCTGCCCCACCGGCCATCCAGGGCCTCGGTCAGTGCCGCCGTCAGCGTTTCCGCGGGTGCCGCCTTCTGGGCCGCCTCCCGGGCGTCCCGCCCAGCCGTGAGATCCACCGTTCCTCCGCCATCGCCCGCCGCATCGTTGCTACGTCAGAGTAGCCCCGCCCGCTGGGCCGGCCCGGCGGCGAGTGGCTAGCTGGCCAGCTCGGTCGCTTCGTCCTCGTCGGTCAGGGCGTCCTCCGCACGCTCGCTCGTCAGCTCCCGGATCGGCAGGGCCTCCTGCTCCCCGACGAGCTCGCTGGCCATGTCCTGCAGGCCGTAGCGCTCGATGTGCTCGGGGTCGGTCAGGCTGATGGTGCGTATCCCCTGGGCCACGAGCCGATCGTTGATCTCGTCAAGGTGGTCGCGGACGAGTTTCTTCTCCGTGTCGGTGGTCTTCCCCTTGTGCGGCTCGCCGGCGTGCTCCAGGGTCGCGTAGTTGACCCGCCCGGTGTTTCCCGCCGGGGCTGACGCCGGCGCCCTGGCCGGGCGCCGCGCCGGGCGCGCCGGGCGGGCCGTGATGAGCAGCTCGTTTATCGGCGTGTCGGTGGCCAGGCCGTTAAAGGTCTCCAGGTCGACGACGACCCGCCGTGGCTCGTCCTCCCCGGGGAGATGCAGCTCAACGACGGCCACCCGCAGCGCGGCCTTCTCGATGACGGCGGCCTCGTCGACGAGGGCCTCGATCTCGACCGGGCTGTCGCCGAGCTCGGGGTGGTCGTGCACGACGATGCGCGCCAGCGCGTCGTCCTCGGTGATGAGCTGTCCGCTCAGGTCGCTGAATCGGACGGTCTTCTGCCCCACGATCGGCTCCTTCCGGTCTGGCACTCGTTCGATGACGTGATCCTAACCCTGTCGGATATAAGGTCACGTGTCAAACATCTGTTCGACGTCGGCGTTGCTGAATTCTCGTGCCGCCGTGCGTCCGGCACAGGAAGGAGATGTTACCGAGAGAACTCGCCTGGTTGCTTTCGGCGGGTTCACCGAGGCGGCCGGTCGGCGTGACCCGGTCGGCCGTCGTCCCCACCGGGCCAGATCGGCGCCTGCCAGCGGCCGGCCGTCGTCACGCGCCGGTGAGCAGCGCGCTGATCGTCTTGCCGATGCGCCGTTGCCGCGTCTCCGGGGTCTTGGCGTCCTCGATGACGGTCACGTAGCGCACCTGGTGACTGTAAGGCAACCGGCCGAACGCGTCCCTGGCGCTCGGCTCCCCGTTGAGCGCGGCGGCCAGATCGGCGGGCACGCTCACCTCCCGAGGTTCGGTGTCTAGTTCGACGTCGACCTCCACGTCGTCCCCCGCGGCGATCTTCGCCTCCGCGCGGATCTGCGCGCTGACCGGCAGCATGGACCGGCCGCCCAGCGAGCCCACGCTGCTCCGGTAGCTGTAGCCGTTGATCGTCACGCGGACCTTCGGGCGCTTGCCGCCGCCGAGGCCGGCGACCACGTCCTCGGGCACGGGTATCCCCGTCGCTGTCTTGCCGTTCAGCTCGACGATCCCGCGAAACTTCATCGCATCCCCCGCCCGGCCGGCTCGATCGGCTTCTGCCCGACTCTAGATCAGGCGGCGCACGCCGCGGAGCCGGTGCCGTATTTCCGGCCCGGCGGGATGCCGCAGGCCAGCCCTCCCGGTTCGGGCTGCTCGAGCCGCGCTGGCGACACTCGCGGACCTGGCGCGAACCGATGCCGACTCAGCTGCCGAGCACTAGGGCCCGTGGGCAGCTCCAGGGAAGCGTCGGGGACCGTGATGAAATGGCGCCCAGCGGGAGTGGTCCAGCGCATGGTCCCGGGCGACGGCTGATCGAGGCGCCAGCCCCCGGATTGTTTACAGCGGTGATGGTGCCGGCACAGCGGACTATGACTGCATTCGCAGATACATCCATGACCTGGAAGAACAGCACAGATCGCCGACTCGGCGTGCCCGGAGATCATGTCGGATGAGCTGTGCACCACGCGCAGAACATCCGAGTCTGGCATATGCCGACTCAGGGAATCGTTCACGGAAGAAATCAGGGAAAGGCGGACGGAGACGGCCTTGTGCGTTAGGTAAACCGTGAGGCGGGACGGATGGTTTTGGTGACCGGCTTCTGAACGGGCCTTAGCCGCCCTTCCGGAAGCGGACAGTCATTAGCCGCCCGGTCTCCGGTGTGAGCCGTCCGTCGACTGTTGCCATGGAAAGCGCCGCCGCGAGACCCGCGCCGTGCACGTCGATGGTGGACTCAACAAGGATCGCGAGGTCGCCCGCCGCTGAACGAGCGCGGTGCCGCCCGGTCAGGAAGGTGATAAGGCCGATGATCAGGCATGGCCACCACAGGACGCCGATGCCGAGGTAGAGCAGGCCCCAGCCGGCGAGCGCGCAGGCCCGGTCGAGCGTGCCGCGAATGCCCGTGATCTCGTTCTTGAGGGGATCTGGCAGGGTGAGCCAGAGCCGAGGCCACGGGGCGGCCAAGTCGAGACCATACTCTGCGAGAATCCGGGTCTGTACGGCAGCGACGCAGTCGCCGATCCAGGTGGGGCGGGCGGGGCGGGCGGCGCAGATGCGCTCGCGGCGCGCGATGAGGACATCACGGCGACGCACTGCGAGGTGGTATGACAAGACGGCGTTCTGAAGTGAAACCCCTGCCATCGTCTTGTCCGCCGCCGCGCTGTCTCCTGTTGCTCTCACCAGCCGCGCCCGGGCGGTGACAAGCCGGGCTTCCCGGACCCTGGCCTCGGCTTCCTCGATGCGACCGCCAAAGCTGTCCCAGGTCCGGCGCCGCCTGCCGGTGAGGTAACGGTCGCACGGGCCGAGCCAGCCTGGCCATTCCGCGAGCCACAGGCTGCCAATCACCGCACCGATCTGCACTTCCCCGGTTTTGATGCCATCGTTCCGCCTATCGATGCGTCAGCAGTGGTTCACACACGTTCGTCTTCCCGCCGCCCACCTGACCCGCTGACAGCGGGCCTTTTCCCGCAACGCTCACCACCCCGGCTCTTAACCGGCGCAGCTTGCGGTGGTTTGAGCTCCCCGCCTGCACGGCGAACCCAGAGGACCTACCTCCATCACTGGCACAGCACGGTTCATGCCGGCGACCTTCTACATCGCCTCACTCCCCTTTCAGGACGCACCGCAGAAAGAGGCGGTTGTGCGCGGCGGTCAGCGACTAGCGTGAGTCACTGAGCGTGACCACTTGCTTGTCCGGCATGGCCGCAGGGCCGGCGCTACTCGAACCGGTTCACCCGGGCCCCGGGGGGTAGCGCGAAGACTGTTCTTGCCCGGTATCGGCGCGCGGGGGCTTGCCGTGAGCATCGCCGTCACTGCTCCGGCTCGCCATGCCGGGTCGCATGCGGTGCGGATGTGGGGGTTGGGCCACCGCAACACGATGTCAGCGTTCAGCGATAGGTCCCGGCCATCCCGCCGGTCTATGTTGTGAACGCTTCATCCGATCGCAGAAGGAGTCGTGATGCCCCGCACCCGGGTCCACAACATGAACGTCTCCCTCGACGGCTACGCCGCCGGCGAGCATGTGACGTTCGACGCCCCGATCGGCGGCGCCGAGCGGCTGTTCACGTGGTTCGATGGCCGGGTAATCCATGGCGTCGATAAGGCGGATGCCCCCGTCACGCTGGACCGCGCTCTGACCAGCATGTGGAGCCAGGGCATCGGCGCCGAGATCATGGGACGGCGCAAGTTCGGTCCCCAGGTTGGTGATTGGCCCGACGACGGGTGGCGGGGCTGGTGGGGCGACGAGCCGCCATTCCAGACACCGGTGTTCGTCATGAGCCACCACCCGCATCCCACGATTGACTTTCCTAACGGGACCAGCTTCCGGTTCGTGGACGGGCCACCGGAGGAGGTGCTCCGCCTAGCCCAGCAGGCCGCTGGTGGTCGTGACGTCCGCATCGGGGGAGGACCCTCGACGGTTCGCCAGTTCCTCCAGGCCGGCCTGGTCGACTTCATGCACCTGGTGATCGTGCCGATTACCCTCGGGCGCGGCGTATCCCTCTGGGCGGGATCAAGCGGCCTCGAAGACCGCTTCACCGTCGAGTCGGTCACCTCACCTAGCGGCCTTACTCACCAGCTGTGGAACAAAAACGACCACACCTGAACCCGGACCCAACCGGGCACTACCCCCGGGCCAGACTGGCCAGATCTGCACACCTCAACGGCCAGCGGCGATAATGCCATAGGCCACGCAGAGCACCGGCTATTTGCAAAGTCGCTGTCTTCGGCGGTCATGGCGGGTAATCAGCCGGCTAGTGCTGTGCTGGTCCAGCCGACTTGACGAACACCTCTTTGCAGCCAGGTCAAGTGTTCCTTCCCGCCCCAGGCATTACCGGCTCGCCGGTGGCCGGTCAAGGGACGCCTAGGAGGCGCCGGGCATTGCCCGGTCCTGGCCGCTGCTCCGGGCTCAGCCCCCCGAAGGAGCGCCCGGATGGAGTATGAGTCGTATAGGCAGGGGCGCGAGTCCAGGGATGGTGGTGTGGATGGGTGACGAGCCGGATGTCCGGGCGTGGGTCAATGCGGACCAGGCCGCGGGGGAGTTCCGGGTCAGGTACGCCGAACTGTTCGATGCCGAAGCGCGCCTGCATGAACAGCGGCTGCATGCCGCCGCCAACGTCGGTGCCGCCGAGCATGTGCTCGATATAGGCTGCGGGACGGGCCGGTCCACCCGCGCCGCCGGCCGCGCCGCGGCCGCGGGAACCGTTCTCGGCGTGGACATTTCCGCGCCCGTGCTCGAGCTGGCCCGGCGGCTGACGGACCGGGAAGGCCTGCGCAACGTTTCCTACCGGCTGGCCGATGCTCAGGTGGACGGCCTGGGGCCGACTCGCTATGACCTGTGTATCAGCTGTTTCGGCGTGATGTTCTTCGCCGACCCGGTGGCGGCGTTCATCAACATCGGGCGCGCGCTGCGGCCCGGCGTGCGCATGGCGCTGCTGGCCTGGCAAGCCCCCGAGCGCAACGAGTGGTACAGCGAGATCGACCAGGCCATCGGCGGCGCTTCTGCCCGCGGCGCCCGTATGTTCTCACTCGCCTGCCAGCACACGACGGCCGGGATACTGGCTGCGGCCGGGTTCACCGACGTCGCCTTCACCGACGTGCGCGAGCCCGTCTATTACGGCGCGGACAGCACTCAGGCCTACGATTTCGTCACCGGCCTGCAGGCCACCAAAGACATGCTGGCCGGCCTGGATCCGGCTGCCGCCGAGGACGCGCTGCGCGGGCTGCGCGTAACGCTCGCCGGGCACACGACCCGCGACGGCGTGCTGTTCGGGGCGCGCACCTGGATCATCATCGCGCGAACACCGCGCCGGCCGAGCGGCCGCGCACCAGGCATCGAGGATCTCGGCCGAACCGGGCAGGAGCGTGGCAACCTTGGAGCCCCGCCGGACGCCGAGTGACGCCAGCGCGCTCGCCGGTCACCCAGCTCTTCCGCTGGTTGCGCGGGTAGCGAACCTCCACTGCGCTGTCGTCGGGGAACCTGCCGTAGCTGTCCTCGTCCATGTCGGCTCCTCCACGGAGCCACCTGGACAATGTGTGTCATTATCGCAACCTCGGTAGAGTCAGATTGCAGTCGCATATAGGCAGTTGAACTGGGAGAACGCATAACGGTAACGCGTTAGCTCCGCGGCTCTGTCGCATGCTGGAGGATGGCGGCGATGTCGTCGACGGTGTCGAGCTGCCCGGCGGCGACGCTCATCACAAGTTCGTAAGCACCGTCGTTGGTGAGCGTGAGTCGGCGGCCGTTAAGGCCGTAGAAGGCGATGAGCGCCGCGAGCGCGAGCCGCTTGTTGCCGTCGATCAGGGCGTGATTGCGGGCTATCGAGTGCAGGAGCGCGGCCGCCTTGGCATCCAGGCCCGGGTAGGCGTCCTTGCCGAAGGCGGTGGCCCGGGGACGTGCCAGGGCGGCTTCCAGCAGGCCGTAGTCCCGGACCGCGTAGTCACCTAGGGTCCGCTCGGCGATACGGAGCAGCTCAGGCAGCGCCAGGAAGATCACTCGCCCAGCCGCTCCAGGGCCTCGGCGTACCGTGGCAGTTCCTCGTCGAGGACGCGGTCCAGGAACTCGGCACGGCTATGGTTCTCGACATACTCGCGGATGGCCTGGCGGGCCACTTCCTGCATCGACCGGCGCTCCAGCTCAGCACGCCGCCGCAGCGCCTCGGTCTCGTCGTCCGCCAGCCTCAGTGTCATCGCCATGAGAATGATGGTATCACCTTGATACCATCATTGCCGCGACCGGAGCTCGGACTGTCCTTGACGGCGCGCTTGCGCCCGGAACCCTCCCCGCGATAGTTCACCAGCCCCTGCCACCGGTTGTTGACACCGCGCCGCCACTCCAAGAGGAAACCATCCACCCACCTGCCTCCCACGAGTACCTGGCAGGGCTTGGCATCTGGCGGGACGTCGGGTGGGAAACAGTGAAAACACTCCGCTAGGCCTTCCGACATGGCTACGGACAACGGGATCTGCTCGGGCACCGAGGTGCCTGACACGATAACTGGGTCCCCTGTGGGCGCGCGGCAGCAGACCCCAAACCCGCCCGATCCTTAACTCCGCAGCTTTGCTACGCGGGCGCTGCGCGCCCCTTTGACCCGCTCGCCCGCTCGCAGAATCCGGCAGCTATCAGGGGACGGGAGCGGACTCAGGCATCCCCAGGCCAAGGTGACCATGACCGTGAAACCCCGAAATCGAACGCTTGCGGTCACAGGCGGATGCAGGTAAGGCGGATCTCGCGCGACCGCCGCGGCCAGCGATCGTAACGCAGCGCGACTGGTGTTCCAGAGCGCGAGCACTCTCCCTGCCGACTCGGGGCGCCTGGGTGCTATGCCGACGGCGTTGGCGTGCACGCGCAGATCATCCGGTTATTTCCCGCCGGGAGGCGTGATGGTGGGGAGCCCTGCCGTGATCTCGGCCGGGGCCGGTGGCGAGTGCTTATCGAGGTGCAGCGCGGTCAGGGTGCCGGGGAATGGCCCATGCGGCCGGCGCCGTGGGCCGGCCGGACCTGTACCGGCGGGCCATCGGCGACCCGCCCGGCGCGCAGGAACCCGGCAGCTTCGACCGGGTCGACGCCCTGGAGGCGGCGCTGCGCGACTGCCTGGGCCTCCCGCCCGTCAGCTGACCCGCGCGGTGATCTGCGCCCACGTCAGCGGCAGGTCGGACCCGGAGATCGGGAAAAACTCGAACCGCGTCGGGCTCATCCGCGGACGCAGCCGCCCGATGATGGCGCGGTGGGGGTCGCTGGCTGCGAACTTGTCCAGGCTGGCCTGGTCCTCCCAGACCGAGAACGTCCAGAACGTCTTCCGGGCCAGGCCGGCGTTCAGCGTGTAGCCGACCAGCCCGGCGGCCTGCCCGAGCTGGCGGCGGATCCGCATGGTGTCGCGCATGAAGCCGGGGATGAACCGGTAGGACTTCAGCGGTAGCCGCGACGCCATCGCGACGTACTGGCGCTGCGGATCGATGGGCTGGCGCTCGAGCCAGGGCAGGGCCGGCATCGGGTTCTCCTAAGATTCAGGAAATCTGTCCACTGGAAAGATAATCTATCCACCGGTAAGATTGCAACTATGATTGCTGGTGTGGCATCCGGCAGCCGTCCCTACCACCACGGCAACCTCCGCCCGGCCCTCATCTCCGCTGCGATCGGCGAGATCGAGGAGTCCGGGCCCGCGGCGATGAGCCTGCGCGCGGTGGCGCGCCGCGCCGGGGTCAGCCACGCGGCCGCCACCTACCACTTCGGCGACCGGGCCGGGCTGCTCACCGCCGTGGCGGCCGAGGGCTACCGCCTGCTGGCCGAAGCGCTGCGCGGGGCACAGGAGACTCGCGGCAGCTTCCTGGAGGTCGGCGTGGCGTACGTGCGCTTCGCGGTGACCCACCGGGCCCATTTCGAGGTCATGTACCGGCCGGAGCTGTACCACCGCGACGACGCCGAGCTCGGGCGCGCCCGGGCGGCCGCGGCCACCCTGCTCTATGGCACCGAGGAGATCACCCGGGAACGAATGGCCTACGGGGTCGCCGCCTGGTCGATCGTGCACGGGCTGGCCACGCTCTGGCTCAACGGGAACCTGCCAGCGCAGCTCGGCGACGACCCCGAGGAGATCACCCGGGTCGTCGCCGCCCACCTGGGCCCTCCGCGGCGGGACCCGGCTTTAGGGCCTTTCTGGAGTCGTGATCACGTGGCGGGGAAAAGGGTTGGTCGGTATCGCGTCGGGCTGGTAGCTTGCAGTCGACCGTGACACCGAGGAGGTGAGACCCATGAACGCTGTATCGATGTGGGTGCTCTCCCCTCCCGTCACGGCCGGGCGATTGACGTAGGTATCGCCGGGAGCGCCTCGACAACAAGGCACTCCTGGAAGGCGAATCCCTTGGTTCACGATGTTGCTCTGGTTCTCGGTGGTGGCGGGGCTGCCGGACAAGCGTGGCAGATCGGTGTCATCGCAGGTCTGGCCGAGGCTGGTCTCGATCTGACAGAGGCCGCCGATCTGGTGGTCGGCACCTCGTCCGGTTCCACCACGGCAGCGCAGGTGCGCAGCGGTATACCAGCGGCCGACCTGCTGGCCTCGGTGCTGTCCCCGCCGGTCCAGCCGGCCGGACAGAACCGGGAACAGCCGCCGTCCCTGCCGATGGCCACGGTGTTCGAGCGGATGAGGGCCATCGGCGCCGCCGCCACCTCGGCAGCCGGTCTACGACGTGCGATGGGCGCGTTCGGGTTGGAGAGCGACTCCGTACTCGGACCCGGGGCGGGACAGCGGCGCGCAATGGTCGCCGCCCGGTTGCCTCGCGCTGAATGGCCGGGCCGGCCGATGATCGTGGTGGCCGTCGACGCGCATACCGGCGAGCTGGCGGCGTTCGACCGCGATTCCGGCGTCGACCTGGTGGACGCGGTCACCGCGAGCACCGCGCTGCCCGGTCTGACCCCCACGCACAGCATCAACGGCACTCACTACATCAACGGTGGCGTGCGCTCCGCCGAAAACGCCGACCTTGCCTCGGGCTATGTGAACGTCGTGGTGCTCTCGCCATTCGGCGGACGGAATCGGACACCACCGGAACGGGGCGCGGACCCGGCAGGCCAGTTCGAGGGCCTGCGCAGATCACCGGAATGGGGCACGGACCTGGCAAGCCAGGTCGAGGCCCTGCGCGAGCAGGGCAGCCACGTCGAGGTGATCACGCCGGACGCCGGTTCCCGAGCCGCAATGGGCGCAAACCAGATGGACCCGGCGACCCGCATCCCCGCCGCCCGCGCCGGTTTCGCCCAAGGCAAGCAGGAAGCGGCCCGCGTGACGTTCCTCTGACGATTGCACGCCGCCTCCTGGTCTGACGTGCGCGGTCCCAGGTTGAGGCTGCGCATCCAGATGATGGATCCGCGTAGCTGGAGCCCCGTCACGTAGCTCGCGGGCGTCTCGTCGTAGCACGTGGCCAGGCCCCGCCATGCCCGGATCTTGCTGATGCAGCGCTCCACCGTGTTGCGCTCCTTGTACTGCGTCATGGGACACCGGCCGGCCGTCATCCCTGCCGCGCTTGTTGCGGTTCGCAGCCTGATCGGCCTTCTCCGGGATGACCGCCTTGATCCCGCGTCTGCGCAGGCAGGCGCGGCTCGCCCGCGAGGAGTACGCCTTATCGGCAGCTACCGCGTCCGGCCGGGTGCGCGGGCGGCCGACCGGTCCGCGCACCCTGACTTTCTCCAGCACCGCGATGAACCGGGGCTATCGGCGGCCTGTCCGGGCGCGAGCACGAACGCCAGCGGGCGACAGCGCCGGTCTGCCGCAAGGTGGACCTTGCTGGTCAGCCCACCGCGAGCGACCCAGCGCTGCCGCCTCGAGCCGGGCCCGGCGGCGCCGACGCAGCCGTCGGCGCTCGGCCCGCTCGGACTCCCCAGCTGGCGAGCCGCCGGCCACCGGGGGCAATTTGCCGGGTTCCGTGGCCCTTTTCCTTTCCCGCGCCGCGGCCCCTTCCAGCGCCGCCAAGACCTCCGGTTCCACCACCGTCCCGGTCGCGTCGTGATGGGCGCGGGCGACCGTGGAGTCCACGCTAACCAAAAGACATGTCCGCCTGGCCGCGCCGAGCAGCCTCGGCGATCATCCCCTCCATCAGTGCGGCGAAGCGCCCGGCCTGCCGCCATATCAACCTCTGCCTATGCCCGAGAGGACATCAGCGCCGCCCGCCTGGCCCTGCGTCAGCCGGGCACTGACTAGCGAGAAAGCGAGGACCAGACGCAGATTTGGCCGTCCGGCGCGGAAGCCAATGCGTCCCGGCGCAAATCCGACGCCCATAACGGGTCGCCGCGCATGAGCCTGGCGCAGAACACCCACTCGGGACACTGCGGAACCCGCCATTTGACGGTAGAGCGGCCGAGCCAATAAGGCGGTTCCAGTGCCCGCTCTGGCGCCGCGGTGCTCAGGCGCCGTGATCGTGGTCTCCGGGCTCGAAAGGCGATGTGATCTTCGATCACGCAGGTGACCGGTCGAAGGTGCGCACGACGCTCCAGGCGGAGGAGCACGAGCCGGAATGGCAGCGCTTGCCGGCGCCAGGAGGGGGCACGATCCAGCCGGGGGCCAGACCGCCGGGCTGCGGCTGGTACCGTGACGCCCCGGGGCAGATCAGGCAGGCCGCCGCCGTGCCCGCGAGATACGCTCGCAGTAGTGCGGGCCGCCGCCGCGCCGTGGAGCGAGGAGCACCAGATGAGCGTGTTCACGGTAGGCCTGAAGAACCAGCCCGGCGAGCTTGCCCGCTTGTGCGAGGCGATGGCCGGCCGCGGTATCAACCTGGTCCTGTCCGCAACCACCCACGGGGAAGACGGCACCGTGGTGTTCATTGCCGACGACGAGGCCGGAGCGGAGATCGTGCTCCAGGACGCCGGCATCGGGTACACGATCCGCCCGGCGCTGACCATCAGGATGGAGCACCAGCCCGGCGCCGGCGCGGCCACGTTCCGCAAGCTCGCCGACGCCGGCGTCAACGCCGACCTGTTCTTGCCGATCCGTGTCTCCGATGACCTGTTCTTCGCCGTGATCTGCGTCGACGATGCGGGCAGGGCCCGCCGCGCGCTCGGCGTGCAGGTGATCCGTGAGGGCGACTTCGCGCTGTAGGCGCGCCATCTGCCCAGGTGGCGAGCCGGCAACCACGGCTGCCGCTGGCAGCGGCTCGCGGCGGCAGCACTCGTG
>CAWGPP010000029.1:0-31954 GCA_963824545.1 uncultured Actinomycetes bacterium
GTGGTGGTCCCCGGCCCCGGGGCCTGGCCGGTCTAGGTCCCCGGCCAGGCCCCGGGCCTGGCCGGTCTAGGTCTCCGGTTCCGGGGCCTGGTTGGCTTCGGTCTCCGGTTCGGGGTCCTCGTCGGCCTCGGCCCCGGAGACCGCATCGGTAACGGGCTCGTGGGCCAGCCACACCACGCCCAGCGGCGGCAGCGTCAGCTCGGCGGAGTATTCCAGATCGTTCCAGGCGATTGGCTCGGCCTCGATGTCTCCGGTGAGGGCGTTGCTGCCGCCGAACTCCGAGCTGTCCGAGTTGAAGATCTCCACCCAGCGCCCGGACTCAGGGAGCCCGACGCGGTAGCCAACGCGCAGCACCGGGGTGAGGTTAGCCACGCAGGTGACGGAGCGCCCGCCGGACACCGGGAACCGGAGAAACGACAGCACGCTGTTGTCCGCATCGTTCGGGTCGATCCAGCGGAAGCCGGTCCAGTCGAAATCCTGCTCCCACAGGGCGGGCTCCCGCCGGTAGACGGTGTTGAGCGCCCGGACCATGGCCCGCACGCCCGCGTGCTCCGGATGATCGAGCAGGTGCCAGTCCACGCTGCGGTCGTGCCGCCATTCGTCGTTCTGGCCGATCTCGCCGCCCATGAAGAGCAGCGGCCGGCCGGGATGCGCCCACATCCACGCCAGCAGCGCGCGCAGGTTGGCGAACTGCTGCCAGCGGTCCCCGGGCATCCGGCTGAGCAGCGATCCCTTGCCGTGGACCACCTCGTCATGGCTCAGCGGCAGGATGAAGTTCTCGGTGAACGCGTACAGCAGGGCGAACGTCAGCTCGTGATGGTGGTAGCGCCGGTGGATGGGATCCTTACCGAAATACACCAGCGTGTCGTTCATCCACCCCATGTTCCATTTGAACCCGAAGCCGAGGCCGCCCAGATAGGTGGGGCGGGAGACGGCCGGCCACGAGGTGGATTCCTCCGCCACCAGCATGGCGGACGGGTGGTGGCGGTACACGACCTCGTTGACTTCCTTGATGAAGTCGATGGCTTCCAGGTTCTCCCGGCCCCCGAAACGGTTGGTGATCCACTCACCCTCCCGGCGCGAGTAGTCCAGGTAGAGCATGGAGGCGACCGCGTCCACGCGCAGGCCATCGACGTGGAACTCCTCGATCCAGAACAGCGCGTTGGCCAGCAGGAAGTTGCGCACCTCGTGGCGGCCGTAGTTGAAGACCAGGGTGCCCCAGTCCTGATGCTCGCCCAGGCGGGGGTCGGCGTGCTCGTATAGCGCCGATCCGTCGAAGCGGGCCAGCGCCCAGTCGTCCTTGGGGAAGTGCCCGACCACCCAGTCGACGAGGACGCCGATGCCGGCCTCATGCAGCCGGTCGACCAGGTAGCGGAAATCATCGGGCGTCCCGAACCGGGCCGTCGGCGCGTAGTAGCCGGTGACCTGATACCCCCAGGAGCCGGAAAACGGGTGTTCCGCCACCGGGAGGAACTCCACGTGGGTGAACCCCAGATCGGTCAGGTACCCGGGCAGGATGTCCGCGACCTCGCGGTAGGTCAGCGGACGCCACCCGTCGCCGTCCTGGGTGTGCCGCCACGAACCCAGATGGCATTCATAGATCGATACCGGCTCGTGCAGCAGATCGGCGGCCGCCCGCTCGGCGAACCAGGCCGCGTCCTGCCACTCGTACGCGCTCTGCGTGACCACGCTGGCATTGGACGGCGGCACCTCGGTGGCGAAGGCGAAGGGATCCGCGCGCAGGCTCAGCTGCCCGTGCTGGCCGACCACCTCGAACTTGTAGTGGGCGCCGGGAGCCACCCCGGGCAGGAAGATCTCCCAGACGCCGGAGCTGCCCAAGGCGCGCATCGGGTGCAGGCGGCCGTCCCAGGAGTTGAAGTCACCCACCACCCGGACCGCCTGGGCGCCGGGTGCCCACACCGCGAACGACGTGCCCGCCGTGCCCTGGTGCACGCGCACGTGGGCGCCGAGGTGCCGCCATAGTCCCTCGTGCCGGCCCTCGGCCAGCAGATGCAGGTCGAGTGGCCCGAGGGTGGGCCAGAAACTGTAGGGGTCGGCGATGGTGACCACCATGCCATCGGGATACGCGACTTCCAGCAGATAGTCGGGGATGGCCGTCCCCTCGAGGACGCCGGCGAACACCCCGGCCGGGTGCACGGGGAGCATCGGGACCCGCTGGTTCCCGGTGAGGACGGTCATCGCGGTCGCGCCGGGGCGCCACCCGCGGATCACCACGTGGTCGTGGCCGTCAGCGTCTTGCACCAGGTGACCGCCCAGAATGTGGTGCGGGTCATGGTGCTGTCCAGCGATCAGGCGATCCAGATCCGGATCGTCCACGCTGAGGACGTATTCGCTCGGTGAGCTCACTGCAGACCCCTTCCCCTTCCGTGCGGCGATTCCTTATGCAAGCTCACATTGGGCGGACGCGCTAGGGGCGGATCCGGATTGAAACGTTTATGCCGGGTAAACACCAAGTGCCGGTCCGGTGAGGCCCGTGTGAGCTTACCGCCGGTGGACAGCAAGGGAGCATGTCATGACCGTCCGGCCCGCCAACTGTACCTACCTGCACAGTGCTTTCGGCCCAGGATGCCCCTACTGCCATCCACCCCGCACCGAACGGCCGCTGGACGGCCCGGGCATCGGCGGCACCGTGGCCGACGAGCCGGAAACCGGCCGGGACAACCAGCCGTCCTAGCTGGCTGGGCCGGCGGCGACGAGCCGGCCCGCGGGAAGCGGCTCGCGTGGAAGCGCGACGCGTCCGGCCGCCCCGGCCAGCGCGGCCAGGTAGTCGTCCCGGGGCGTCAGGACGGCGCCGAGCGACCGCAGGAACGGGCTGTCCCATTGCGCGTCGATCAGCACACCACCGGCCTGGGCGAGCCGTGCGGCCATGTCCGCGACGGCGATCCTTGCCGCCTCCGGCCGCCGGCTGAACATCGAGTCGCCGCTCAGCACCCGGCCGACGCCGACCCCTAGCGCGCCGCCGATCAGGTCGCCGTCCTGCCATACCTCGATGCTGTGCGCCCAGCCCTGCTCGTGTAGCCCGGTCATGCTCGCCAGCAGGGCGTCGGTGAACCAGCGCGGCTCACGTCCCGCCCGGCATTCCTCGGCGACCCGCCCGAACGCACGGTCCGCGGTCGTCCAGGCCTGGCCGTGCCGCAGCTGCTTCCGGGCGTTGCGGCCGAGGTGCACGCCGGTGACGCTGAGCACGGGCCGCGGGTCCGGTGACCACCACGCCACTGAGTACGGATCGTCGGATGCGCGGCCCACCACGCCGATGCTGCCCTCGCCGACCCGGTCCTCATACCGGAATTCGTTGATGTCACGCGCGAACTCATCGGCCGCCGGGAACGGGAAGATCCCCCGCCGGTAGGCGCCGAGAATGCTGGCCGGGCTCAGGTCAGCGGAGAAAGCGACCGGGCCGTCCGGGGCGGAGGTCACGATCTCGAACGAGTCCCAGCTGGGACAGCAGTATGTCGCCACGGGTCAGGGCCCGCCGTCCGCGGCTGGCCGGGGCATCGGAAGCATCGTCGTGGCGCCGGGATCGCGCAGGTGACCGGTGGCGATGAGGCGGCTGATGGTGAGGTCCAGCAGCCGTCCGCCGACGGCCGGGAAAACAATGCCGCTGTCCCGCAGCGCGTGCTCGGTGCGGGACCGGGTGTAGGACGGGAAGACGTGCCCCAGGTACATCTCCGCCACGGTCAGGCCCGTTTCCTGGTCGCGGTCGACGAAGAGCGGCACGAATGCGGTCATCGGGTGGCCGGGATGGTCCGCGGCGTACTTCAGCAATTCATCGATCCAATCCTCGTAGGGAATCTCGCGGATGCTGAACCCGCGTGCGCGCAGCCTGTCCACCAGGGATCCCAACGGCGCCCGGTGCGAGCTGGCCAGGTGGTAGGTGTACCCGGCGGCGGCGGAATGCGTGGAGATGTGCGTGATAGCGGACGCGCAAATATCGGCGGGCACGAAATCGAGCGGCAGGTCGATATCCGGGGCCACGCCCGCATCCGTGATGAACCGGACCAGGGCGTACATCTCGGTAGCGGTGTTCCAGGCGCCGGTACGGTCGTCCCCCGTGATGTCCAGCGGGCGGTAGATGGCCACCGGCAGGCCCGCCCGCGCGGCGTTCCTGAGCAACTCCTCGGCGACGAATTTGGTCTCCAGGTAACCCATCCGCAGCTGGTCCGCGTACGCGAGCGGGGTGTCCTCGGTCACCTCGCGGACGTCCATCGCGCCGAAACCGGCGAGCACGGCGGTCGTGGAGATGAAGTGGACCGGTATGCCTCGGCACCGGCCCGCCAGCCGGATCAGTTCCCGGGTCCCGGTCACGTTGGCGGCGCGCAGCTCCTCGTACGGGTAGATGAAGTTGACGACCGCACCGGCGTGATAAATGACATCGGCGCTCTCCGCCAGCTCGCTGAACGTGCCGGGGGACAGGCCCAGCTCCGGTTTGGCGAGATCTCCGGGTAGCGCGACGACCCGGTCCAGATCCATGTCGCCGAGCGCGTACTGCTCGGCTGTGCGGGTGAGGCGCCGCAGCGCCTTGGCCGCATCCGGCGCCCGGACCAGGCAGTGGACCCGTGCCGTGGTCGACTGCAGCAGCTCGCGCAGCAGGTGGATACCGAGGAAACCGGTCGCCCCGGTCAGCAGCACCTCGCGTGGTTCCTGCCACCGCGGCGGCGGCCCCGCATGGCGCTGGATGGCGTGCTCAAGTGCGGCCTCGCGAGCGACGTCGATGTGATGGTCCGGGTGGCCCTCGGCCAGCGTTCCCGCCCGGGCATCGTGGGTGGCCTGCGCGAAACTCCGCAGGGTGGGCTGGCGGAGCAGGCAGCGGGTGAGCGGGCGGATGTGCCCCGGGCTGATCCCGAACATGACCCGGACGTGCGCGAGCATCTCCGCGGCGCGCAGTGAGTCACCGCCCAGCAGGAAGAAGTCGTCGTCCAGGCCGACCGGCCCGGTCTGCAGCACCCGGGACCACAGGTGGGACAGGCCCGCCTGCAACGGCGAATACCCATGGCCCATCTTCCCGCTGGCGCCGATCGCGGGCACCGGGAGAGCCTGCCGGTCGACCGTGCCGTCTGGCGCCCGCGGCAGCTGGCCGACCTCGATGAACAATCCGGGCACCATGAAGCCGGGTAGCCGCGCGGCCAGGAAGTCGCGCAGGCACTCGCCGGAGTGCAGATCCTGCTCCGGGCCGGCCGCGCCGCCGTGCTCCCCGCCGTGGCGCCGCGTGTAGTAGGCGGCCAGCTGGCGGTGGGCGGGGTCCCCGTACGCGAGAACGGCGGCTTCCGCCACACCGGGATGACCGGAGAGGGCGCTTTCGATCTCGGCCGGCTCGATGCGGAAGCCGCGCACCTTGACCTGGCGGTCCGCGCGCCCGATGACCTCCAAGCACTGATCCGCGCGCCAGCGCCCGATGTCTCCGGTCCGGTACATCCTGCCGCCGGGCACGGAGCTGTACGGATTCGGCAGGAACCGCTCGGCGGTGAGGTCCGGCCTGCCCAGGTACCCCCGGGCGACGCCGCAGCCGCCGATGTAGATCTCGCCCTCCACCCCCGCAGGGACCGGGGCCAGCGTGTCGCTGAGCACGAGCACCTGGGCATGCGGGAGCGGCGTGCCCACGGGCACCCGGCCGGACGGTGCCCACGTAGCCGGGTCCCGGGGGACCGGGAACAGGGTGGACGTGATGGCCACCTCGGTCAGCCCGTACGCGTTCAGGAGGATCGCTCCCGGCGCCGCGTCCATGGCCGCCGTGCAGTCCGTCGGCGCGGCCGCCTCCCCGCCGGTGATCATGAGCCGGATACTGCGCAGCCGCGCGTCGCCCGGCTGCGTGATCGCCAGCAGCTGGTGCCAGTACACGGGCGTCAGGTCCGCCACGGTGACGTGCTTCTCCTCGATGTAGCGGAGAAGGTCGGTGGGGGCCACCGGGCCCGGAGGCGGCAGCATAAGGGTGGCCCCGCTGAGCAGCGTGACCAGGATCTGCTCCACCGAGGTGTCAAAGCCCAGCGATGCGAGCTGGAGCACGCGGTCCCGCGCGGAGATCTGGTACTGGCGTGACAGTTCCTGGATGGTGCAGGCCAGGGCGCCGTGACTGACGGCCACCGCCTTGGGGCGGCCGGTTGAGCCGGACGTGTGGATGACGTACGCGATGTTGTCCGCTCCGGGGTGCGCAGGGGGACCGGCCATGGTCCGTCCCGGCGGATCCGCGTTCAGCTCGCCGGTCAGCAGCAGCCGGGCACCCGTACCCGGGAACGCGCCCGCGTCCGCGGCGCTCACCATGATGATCGCGGGGCGGGCCTCCTCGCACATCTGGGCCAGGCGTGCGGCGGGCAGCGATGGGTCCAGCGGCAGGTACGCGCCGCCCGACTTCAGCACGGCGAGCAGGCACCGGATCGCGGCGATGCCGCGGGCCTGGCAGACGCCGACCAGGGTTTCCGGGCCGGCCCCCATGTCCCGGAGGCGCTGGGTCAGCTGATTCGCTGACTCGTCTAGCTCGCCGTAGGTCAGCCGCTCATCCCCGGCTTCCACCGCGGTCGCGTGCGGCTGGCGGGCCGCGCGCGCGCTGAAGAGGGCGGGCACGAACGGCCCGTAGCGCGGATGCGCGAGGCCGCCCCGGGATGGCGCGCCGCTCCCGGATTCGCCCGGGTCATCCGGATCCGGGCGGCCAGCCTGGATGCCGGCCGGGGTGATATCCCGCCAGAGGGCGGCAATGGCGGCCTGGCACGCGGCCCGGGACAGCGTGGCCGATTGCCGGCTCCATCCGTCCGGCAGGGCCAGCTCCGCTGGCCAGATCGCGTGCTGCCCCTCGCCGTTGGCGGCCACGGTAAAGCCCCCGCCCCGGAGCGGCGACGCTATCACCTGACCTGGCGTGACATTCGATGTGCTGCTATTGGTCATGGTTGACAGTTCTGCTCGCGCGCATGTCAGTGGATGCCGAACGGCGCGTACAGGCCGTTGCGCCGCGCGGGTGTTCGTCCCTCGATGGTCCTTTCTACCCACCGTGAGCAGACTGACACACTTTTGGTCACCGAACGCCAAGGCAGGCAGTGCGATTTAATACATATAAGACTTATCGATCTCACCGAAGGGTGAAGTGACAGCATGGGCATGCGCCGGCGTGCCGGCGTGCCAGGGGAAAGATCATACTGAGGGCATGCCGCGCTACCGGGGAAAGCGCGGAGGGGTGTAACGCAGGCTTGGGGGGATTGGCTTGACATCTCGGCAGCGTCTATTGGCGGCCTATGCCGTCTGGCTCGGGCTGCTCATTGTGGCGTATTACGGGCTGCCCGGTCTGCGGCCCGAGGCGTGGGGCCTGATCGGCCTGAGCGGTGTCAGCGCCATCGTGGCGGGGGTCATCATCAACGGCCCGGCCCGCAAGGCGCCCTGGCTGCTGCTGGCCGGTGCCAACCTGAGCTTTATCGCGGGCCAGACCAGCTTTCTCGTGCTGACGCAGATCGGGGCGAAGGTTCCTTTTCCCTCTTTCGCCGATGTCCTGTACCTGCTGACGTATCCGCTGTATGCGGCCGGATTGCTGATTTTTATCTGGTGGCGCACCCCGGACGGTGACCGGCGCAGTCTTATCGATGCCCTGACCCTGACCGTCGGCCTGGCCCTGCTGTCCTGGATTTACCTGATCCAGCCTTATGTGCATAACCCTGCGTTGTCGTGGCTGCAGAAAAGCGTCGCGATCGCGTACCCGCTGGGCGACGTGCTGGTCCTGGCCATGCTCGCCCGGCTGCTCGCGCCCGGCGCCGCCCGCGCCAGGCCGGTTCAGCTGCTGACGCTCGGCACGGTCGGCATGCTGGTCTCCGACGTACTGTTCGGGCTGATCCAGCTCTACGGGTCCTTTCACACCGGGACGGTCGTCGACCTCGGCTGGGCGGTCCTTTACGGTGCCTGGGGTGCCGCGGCCCTGCATCCGGCGATGTCCGAGCTCACTCAGCCGGTCTCGGCACAGCCGGCGGTGGCGTCGCCGCGCCGCCTGACCGTGCTCATGCTCGCGTCGCTGGTCGCCCCCGCCGTGCTGTTCATCCAGTCGGTCCGGGGCAAATACCGCGACGACGACGTGATCGCGGTCTTTTCCGCCGTGCTCTTCCTGCTCGTGCTCTCGCGGCTGTGGGACGTGGCGGCGTCGCACCGCCGCTCGCTGGGCCGGGAGCGCGCCGTGCGGCTGGCCGGTGCATCCCTCGCCGCGGCCGTCACCGTGGAGGAGGCGGCCGTCGCGGTGCGGCGGGTGGCGGCGGCCCTGTCCGGGCCGGGCTCGCCGTCTGAGGCTCTGCTCCTGGTCCGGGACGACGGAAACTTCCGTGCCGTCGCGGCCGCCTGCGGCGAACCCGCCGCGATGAGCCGGCTCGCGGAACCAGCCGAAGCATGGCTGCCGCTGCTCACCGGGTCGGTGCCGCTGTTCGTGCCGGCCGCGAAGCTCGGCACGCAGGCCAGGACGCTGCTGTCCAGCGGCGACGGGATCCTGCTCTGCCCGCTGACGCTCAGGGACCGTCCGTCGGGCGATCCGCTCATCGGGGCGCTGGCCGTGTGCGGTGAACAGCGGGCGCTGGCCGGGCTGTCGCCGACCTACGAAGTCCTGGCTCATCAGGTCGCGCTCGCGGTCGAGCGCGTCACGCTGAGCCGGGAGGTCATCCGCCAGCGCAGCGAGGCCTACTTCCGGACGCTGGTTCAGGACACCTCCGACGTCATTCTGATCGTCGGTGACGACGGGCAGGTCCGGTACGCGACCCCCTCGGTGAGGAGCATCTTCGGCGACGTCAGCGTGGTGGGCACCTTCCTCTGGGAGCTGGTCGGGGACGGCGGGAACGCGGAGATCATCCGCGCGCTGAACCGGATGCGCAGGTACGTGGGCCACAGCTCCTACTACGAGGACTGGCAGATCACTCGGCGCGACGGACTGGCCGTCCAGGTCCAGGTCCGGTGCAGCGACCTGCGCGGCGACGACACGGTGGGCGGCCTGGTCCTGACGATGCGGGACGTGACCGAGCAGCGCCAGCTGGAGGATGAGCTGAAGCACCGGGCTTTTCACGACGCGCTGACCGGGCTGCCCAACCGGCTGCTGTTCCAGGACCGCGCCGCCCACGCGCTCGCCCGGGATAGGCGCGACGGGACGACGACCGGCGTGCTGTTCGTGGATCTGGACGATTTCAAGGTCACCAACGACACGATGGGCCACAGCGTCGGCGACGAGCTGCTGGCCGCGGCCGCGATACGGCTGTCCTCCGAGGTGCGGGAGTCCGACACCGCGGCGCGGCTCGGCGGCGATGAATTTGCGCTGCTCATCGAGCACGCCGCGGACACGGCCGCGGTGGAGGCCTTTGCCGAGCGCGTCGTTCACGCCTTCAGTGAGCCGTTCGCGCTCGCTGACGGATCGGTGATCACCACGGCCACGGTCGGCGTGGCCACGACGGCGGACAGTGCCGACGTGGACGAATTGCTCCGCCACGCAGACCTCGCCCTGTACGCCGCCAAGACGGCCGGCAAACGGCAGTGGCGCCGCTACCAGCCTGTGCTGAGCGCCGGGATGATCCGCCGCCGGGAAGTGCAAGCCGCGCTGCAGGAGGCGGTCAGCAACTGCGGCTTCACCCTCGTGTACCAGCCCATCGTGGCTCTGACCAGCGGCGAAATCGCCGGGTTCGAGGCCCTGGTGCGGTGGCCCCATCCGCAGTGGGGCATGATGCAGCCGGACCAGTTCATCGAGCTGGCCGAGGAGACCGGCCACATAGTCCCCCTCGGCTCCTGGGTGCTCGGGCAGGCGGCGGCCGAGGTCGTCCAGTGGCGGCGCCGGCGGGCGCATCCGGCGCCGCCGTACGTCAGCGTCAACGTCTCGGCCCGCCAGTTCCGCGACCCCGGCTTTGTCGACGGCGTACGGCGTGTCCTGGCCGAGACTGGCCTGGCCCCTTCGGCGCTGATGCTCGAGCTCACCGAGAGCGTGCTGCTGCGCCGGGACGACCGGATTCACGCCGACCTGAGGGAGCTGAAGGCCATCGGCGTGAAGCTGGCGATCGACGATTTCGGTACCGGGTACTCATCGCTGAGCTACCTACGGGAACTGCCGATCGACGTACTCAAGATAGACAAGTCCTTCGTCGACGGCATCGCCGTCTCCGAGCAGCGGCTGGCGCTCGTGGAGGGCATCATCCGGATCGCCAGGACGCTGAATCTCGCCGTCATTGCCGAGGGCATCGAAACCGAGGTGCAGCGGGATCTGCTGGTCTCCATGGGCTGCCACTTCGGCCAGGGATACCTGCTGGCCATGCCGGTGGCCCCGGCGCAGGCCGAAGCGCTCGTCCGGGTCGGCCGCAGCCTGGTCCCCGAGCTGCCGCGGGTCAGCGGCTGACCGGCCGGCCGTGGCGGCCGGCGCGCCCGGGTTACCTCGAGGGCAACGCGCCCGGGTTACCTGGCGGACAAGATACAGAACTCGTTGCCCTCGGGGTCGGCCAGGACGGTCCACGATTCGCGGCCGGCCTGGCCGACGTCCGCGTGGGTCGCGCCCCGGCCCCGCAGCCGCGCTATCTCGGCGCCGGGATCGTCACCGCGATAAGGGGCCACGTCGGGGTGGATCCGGTTCTTGACCTGCTTCGGCCCGGGCACCCGCAGGAACTCCAGGTACGGCCCGACCCGCTGGGGGGAGCGGAGCCCGGTGATGTGCTCCTCGGCGTAAGCGACCTGCCAGCCGGCCGCGTCCGCCCAGAAGCGGGCCATGGCTGCGGGATCGGCGCAGTCGGTGAGGACCGCGGCGACCGGGCCGGTGTCGAGGTAGATGTCGCGCGGCTCGAGCACGCAGAACTCGTTGCCCTCTGGGTCGGCGAGCACGACCCAGGGCACGTCGCCCTGGCCGATGTCGGCCGGCGTGGCTCCGAGGTCGCGCAGCCGGGTGACCAGTTCAGCCTGGTGCGCGCGGGACGTGCTGGCCAGATCCAGGTGGACGCGATTCTTCCCGGTGGTCGGCTCGGGCACCGGGACGAACACCAGCGGCAGCGCGGACGGATCGGGGTAGCTGAACCCGGTCGGCCATACGTCCACCTCTTCCGCCGTCTCGTCGGCTATGTCCCAGCCCAGAGCGCCGGCCCAGAAGCGGGCCAGCCGGGCCGGATCGGTGGCGTCCACCACGAGATGCACCAGGCGCGTCGACATAGCCCTAACCTAGCCCGTCGGCGGCCGGGAACCGCGCGAACGTGATCGCCCCGGCCGGCAGCCCGAAAAGGCCGCCGGCCCGAAGATGGGCCGCCCGAAGGCGGGGGCCGTGGATCAGGCGGCCGCAGTCACCGGGCGGCGAGCGGAACGGGCCCGCTCCATCAGCACCGCCGCGATGGCCGCGACTAACGCGGCGCCGATCGCGATCAGGGCGATCTGCCAGCCGGGTGTGCCGCCCACGACGACCGTGTGGACGACCGGCGCCGGCTGTGCGGGCGCGTCCGGCCCGGCGGGCGGGAGCATGCCGGTCGACGCCGACGCGGTGCCGGCC
This sequence comes from uncultured Actinomycetes bacterium, assembly GCA_963824545.1. Classification (GTDB taxonomy): domain Bacteria; phylum Actinomycetota; class Actinomycetes; order Streptosporangiales; family Streptosporangiaceae; genus Bog-532. The sequence continues at coordinate 11,471 of CAWGPP010000029.1, forward strand.
AGCGCCGCCAGCGCGACACCCAGGCCGGCCAGGATGGCAGCGTACGTGCGCAGGCGCTTGATGATGTTCATGGAAATCTCCCTCCCGGGAGGCGACCGGCCTGCCCCGGCTGGGCTGAGCCTCGGATCGCCGCGTTTCGTTCACTGCGAACGTATGGCGGCGTGCCCTGGCCGCGGATCGGGAGCGATTCCCCAGTTTTGGGTTCCGCGTTCCCTAGATTTGCGCCGGGACCCGGACGAGAGGATGGCCGTGGCGGAGTACGACTACATCGTGGTCGGGGCGGGCACGGCCGGCTGCGTGCTGGCGGCCAGGCTGGCCCAGCATCCCGAGGCCCGCGTGCTGCTCCTGGAAGCAGGCCGCGCCCAGCGCACCCGCGCCATGGCCGTGCCGAACGCGTGGCCGGAGAACCTGGGCTCGCCGGCGGACTGGGGCGACGTCACCACCAGCCAGGCGGACGCCGGGCCGGCCGTGTACCCGAGGGGCCGGGCGCTCGGCGGCTCCGGCGCCATCAACGCCATGGCGCACGTCCGCGGTCACCGGGCGGTCTACGACGGCTGGGCGGCAGCCGGCGCGGCCGGCTGGGGGTTCGCCGATCTGCTGCCGTATTTCCGCAGGAGCGAGCGGGCTGACGGGCGCGATCCGGCGCTGCGCGGGACGGACGGCCCGGTGCGGGTGGCGCCTGCGGCACGGCGCCACCCGGTCGCGGAGGCGTTCACGGCCGCGCTCGGCGAACTCGGCTTCCCGGGTACGGATGACCTCAGCGGCCGTCAGCAGGAGGGCGTGGCCTGGATCGACCTGGCCATCGCCGGCGGGCAGCGGGTCAGTTCCGCCGACGCCTACCTGAGACCGGCCATGGGCCGCCCGAACCTGGTGGTGCAGGCCGAGTGCCTGGTGCGCCGGCTGATGGTCCGGCAGGGCCGCTGCACCGGCGTCAGTTACGTCCGCGACGGGGCGCCGGAGGAGGCACGGGCCACCGGTGAGGTGATCCTCTCCGCCGGGGCGATCGGCTCTCCGCAGATTCTGCTGCTTTCGGGGATTGGGCCCGCCGGGCCGCTGCGCGCTCTGGGTATCGATCCGGTGGCCGGTATCGGGGGCGTCGGCGCGAACCTCCAGGACCATCCCATCGTCATGACGTCGTATGCGTCACGCGCGCCGCTGCCGGTCAGCGCGTACAACCACGGGGAGGCCTGTGCCGCGCTCCGCAGCGGGCTGGCCGGTGACTACCCCGATCTGCACCTGTTCCCCATCCTGCTGCCGCTCGCCCCGGCCGGGCATCAGCCGCCGCCAGCCGGCTACACCCTGGTGGCCTCGGCCGTCGCCCCGGGCAGCCGGGGGTCGGTCCGGCTGGCCAGCCCGGACCCAGGGGCGGCTCCGGTGATCGATCCCGCCTTCCTGCGGGAGGCCCGGGACCTCGATCGGCTGGAGGCGGGCCTGGCGATGATCCGTGCCGCGGCGAGCGGGGCCGCGTTCTCCGCCGTGCGGCAGGGCGAAGTGTGGCCCGGCCCGGACGTCCGGACCAGGGACAGTCTGCGTGCCTACATCCGGCGCGCGGTGGGGAGCTACTATCACCCGGCCGGCACCTGCCGGATGGGGACGGACGCCGCGGCGGTCGTTGATCTTGACCTGCGGGTTCGCGGGGTGACCGGGCTGCGGGTCGCCGACGCGTCGGTGCTGCCGGTGATCCCGAACGCGCACCCGAACGCCACCGTGCTGGCCGTCGCCGAGCGGGCCGCTGAGCTGATCGGCGGGCCGGCCGGATCAGCGCATGGATGACCCCGGTGGTAGATCCGTGCGGCGGGATTCAGGCTTCCGGCGCGGTTACTGAGGGTGAAAGTAGGTTCCGGCCGGACGTGGCGGCGGGCATCGCGGCCCGCCGGCGGTTACCGTGCCCGCAGAGGCAGCCGGGCGGCCCGCGCCGTCCGGTTCGGCTTCGCCGTCGGCCATGGCAGGAGGGGACCCCGATGCTGGCGCGTGATCATGCTTTGAGCGGTGCGCTCGTGTTTACCGCGGTCGCCCCGGTGCTGCACGTCAGCGGGCCGGCTCTGCTCGCCGGCGCGGTGTTCACCGCCGGGGCGGCGACCGCTCCCGACATCGACGAGCACGGCTCGACGATCTCCCGGACCCTGGGTTTCTTCACCGAGGCGGTGTCCTGGCTGGTGCACAAGATCAGCGGCGGCCACCGCAAGGGGACCCACAGCATCCTCGGCGTCGCCGTGTTCACCTTCGCCGCCTGGCTGGCCGTCACGCACGCCGGGAGCCTGACCGGGAAGATCGTCCTCGGCGTCATCCTGGGCCTGATCCTGGCCGCGGGGGTGCGGGCCCTGCGGATCGGCGGCCACCATGGTGATGTCATCGGCCTGGCCGGGGCGGCCGCGGCCATCTACTGGAACGCCGGGCTGACCCTGGTGCCGCTGTGCATCGCGCTCGGTGCGGCGGCCCATATTGCCGGGGACGAGCTCACCCACGACGGATGCCCGCTGGCGTGGCCGGTCAGCCGCCGGGAGTACCACCTGCTGCCGCGCCGGCTGCAGATCACCACCGGGCGGTTCGCCGAGCACTGGATCGTCTCCACTCTGCTGCTGGCCGGGCTCGGCTACCTGCTCTGGCACAACACCGGCATCGCCGGGCTGGTGAGCCACCTGCACGCTACGGGGAGCGCCGCACCGTGACCGTTACGCCGTACGGCTCGGGCCGACGTGCGTGTCCAGCCAGTCCTGCAGAGATTCGGCGAGTGCGAAGAACTCCACGAGGCGCGCTTTCGCCTGTGAGCTAGCGAGCCACTTCCCGGCCGGCCACTCCCGCCAGGCGATGAGGCCCTTCATGCGGAGCAGATCGATCCGGGGATGATCCTTGGCGTAACCGCGCGGCGCGGTCTTCAGCCGGTCGTGCGCCGTGACCTCGATGTCGGCGTCCCGGAGCACGGTCACCCGGCGCGCGACCTCCGCCCCGGACGGCTCGGCCGCCACCGCCTCGCGGTACCGCTCAAGCTGGTCGGGGGTCATCGTGTACATGCCGCGGCCCGCGCTCAGGCCGGCCGCCGACAGCCGGACGTACCCGCCCGCGCCGACCGTCGCGCCAATGGCGGTCTTGTAGGGGGACTTGTCCGCGCTGAAGCGCACGTCACGGTAGGGCCGGAAGATGCGGCCCGGGCCGAGCTGACCGCCCAGCTCGTCGAGCAGCTGTTCCATCGGGCGCAGCACGGCCTGCTCGTAGACGGCCTTGTGCGCCTGCCAGTAGGCCTTTGAGTTGTCCTCTTCGAGCCCGTCGTAGAAGTCGATCGCCTCGGTGCTCCAGCCCCGGAATCCCACGCTCGCGATCATAGTCCGGGCGGCCCTGGCCATCGCTTCCTGCACGGGCGGCCGTCCGCCGTGGCGCGCCGGGGTAGCCGGAGCGTCCAGAACGGCGCCCAGGCCCCCGAACTGGACGTCTTCGGGCCTGAGCGGGTAATCCGGCGTGGCGCCGCCCCTTGCGCAGCCCTCCGGTGCCGCGTCTGGGGCCCGGGGGGATGCGGGCGGCAGCGCGATGCTTGAATGAGAACCAGCGTTGGCGCGCCGGGTGTCCGCAGCCGGGCGGGCTGGTCACCGCGACAACCGGAGGCGTGCCCATGATCCTGGTGACCGGAGCGACCGGACGGGTCGGCTACCACCTGATGGCGGCTCTGGCCGACGCGGGTACTGAGGCCACGGCGATGGTGCGGGTCGAGGCCAAGGGCGACGACCTGCCAGGGCCGGGTAAGCACATCGTCGCGGCCTTCGATGAGCCGCCCGCGGCGGAGGTCCTGCGGGCCTTCGAGCGGGTCTTCCTGCTGAGCCCGGCATCGGAGGAACAGGCTGAGCTGGAAATTCTCTTCATCGATGCGCTGGTGGCGGCGGGTCACCAGCCGTACGTGGTGAAGGTCGCAGCCGACGGCTTCCAGGAACCGGACTGCAAGGTGCGGTTCATGCGCAGTCACCGGCAGATCGCCGCGCACCTGGCCGCCACCGGGCTGCCGGCCAGCTACCTGGCGCCCAGCCTGTACATGGAGAACCTGCTGTCGACGGCGGAAACCCTGCGCACGGAGGGCACGATCTACGCGCCGGCGGGACACGGCCGGGTCGGCTTCATCGCGGCCAGCGATGTCGCCAAGGTCGCCGCGCATCTGCTGGCCGGCCCGGGCCGCGACGAGCGCACCTACGTCCTCAGCGGCCCGGAGGCGCTCAGGTACCGTGACGTGGCCGAGCGTATCTCCGCCGTCTTCGGGCGCACGGTCGACTACGCTGACCTGCCCACCGAGCGGGCCCGTGAGCAGTTGCTGGCCAGCGGGCGTACGCCCTGGGAGGTCGAGGGCACGCTCGAACTGTTCGACTGGGTACGTTCCGGCGCGGCCGGCACGGTGTCGGCTGACGTCCGCGAGGTGACCGGCCGGGACGCCCGCCCGATCGATGAGTGGCTCGACGACTTCCGCGGGACTTTCCTCAGCCCGCCTCCCGACCTGCCCTCCGCCGCCTTCTAGGGCGCGACCTTCTAAGGCGCGACCCAGGTCGCGGCGGTGCTGAACGCACGCCCCACCTGATCGGCGAGCGTGACGGCGACCAGGCGCGCTTGCCGCGTTGGCTTGGCGTCCGGCTGCGGCTTCATCATGAATCGGCCGTAGTAGTGGCCGTTGCCGTAGACCCGCAGCTCGATCTCCTCGCCGGGCAGGCCGGCCAGCTCAACGTCGACAGGTTCGGGTTGCCGTCCTTGCCCGCCATGCTGGCGAAGTTGACGACCCGTCCCCAGCCCCGCTCGCACATCCCGGGCACGAAGGCCCGCATGGCGGCGACCATGCCCAGGACGTTGACGTCGAAGACCTGACGCCACTGTTCGGCCGTCGTCTCCAGCAGAGGCTTGTTCGCGCCCACGATCCCGGCCGAGTTGATGAGCACGTCGACGGGGCCGATCTCGCTGGCGAGCCGGAGCAGTGCCGCCTCATCGGTCACGTCGGCGAGGACATCGGGCCGACCGCTGACGTCCAGCGTCGTCACGGTGAGACCCTCGGCCCGGAGCCGCGCGGCGGACGCCGCGCCGAGCCCGCTCGCACCGCCGGTCACCAGTGCCTTACGGGTCATGGTCATCTCCTGCGGGCGGGCGGGAAGGCCAGTGCGGGACGCGCCGCGGCGGCGCCTCCGGCGAGCGGTCAGGGCGTGGCGAGCGCCGGGTAACCGGCCGGGACGGCGCCGAAGACGGCGAGGCACTCCGCGAAGAAGTAGATCGCGGTGAAGAACTGGAGCAGGTTACCGTCTTCGAGCATCATCTTGCGGTACATGACCGTACGCTGCGCGTCGTAACCCTCGTGCAGCGCCTTCCAGTCCGGGTACTCCATGCCCAGCACGTACGTGGCCCCGGGCGGTTCATCCGGCCCGATGATCTGGCAGCCGGTGACCGTGCCCCCGCCCCACTGCACGGACAGGTACGCCGGGCCTTCGCCACATCCGGCGGGCAGGCTGTGGCACCCGAGCGCCCACGACGCCCGGTATTCGCTCTTGACCCGGTCGAAGAAGTCCCAGTACTCCGGCAGTTTGCCGACCCGGGCCTGCTCCGGCGGGCCGGCGGCCAGTGCGCCGCGGACCGTGTCCGCCCACTCCTTGCTGAAGAACGCCGGCTCGGCCCGGGCACGTCCCGTACCGGCCACCGCGAACCAGGAAGCGCTGTCCCGGCGGTAAGCGGGCGGCCGGGGCGTGGCCGATGCGGGCCGCCGACGTGCCGATCCCGGTGAGCCAGCCGGATCTGTCGGGCCGGGCAGGCTGGGCGGGATGGACGGACCGGGCATTCCTGGCCAGATCGGCTTCACCGTAGCGGTGGCAGCCTTCGTGCCAGTTGAGGATGCCGGACATCCAATCCTGCAGGTTCCGGGCGTGGCCGTCGATGGCGTCCCGGGCCGCGCCGCCGAGATGCAGGGTGGCGGTCAGCGCCGGCAGGTCGATGCCGACGATGTGCTGGAACTGCCGCATTCGCGCGTTCGCCAGTTCGCCCACCACCCGCATGGCTTTCGCCGCGTCACAGTCCAGGAAGTTCTGCACGACCAGGACCGCGTTGTGGATCTCGCCTTCAAACTGGATTTCCTTCTGGTACGAGAACACGTCATTGAGCAGGCATGCGTAGTCGGCGGCCGCGTTTTGCATCGTCACGACCGGGCGCAGGCGGTAGACGTCCGCGAGGGCGCTGCCCTGATGCGCCACCCGGGACAGGCTCATCGTCAGGTCGGAGCCGAACGTCTTGCGGCGCATCTCGATGTAGTCGATGGGATCGGGGATGCGGTTCTGGGCCTGGTTACTCAGCTCCCACACCCAGCTTTCGGTCATCTCCGTGATAGTGCGGCGGAACATCTCGCGTTCGGGTGTCCTCATCGGCCCGGCCGTGCGGGTCCACAGATCGGCCAGGCCCCGTTCCAGCGCGGACACCGGCACCGGCATGGTGGCCAGGTCGAGCGGCATGAACTGGGCCAGGCGGTCGTTGCAGGCCCGGGCGCCCGGGATGTTGCTGCCGCGGCCGAAAATGACGGGGTAGCAGTCGTCGCCGTAGGTGCCCCAGGTCAGCCAGCCGGTGGTGAGGTCGAGCTGGCCGGGGGTGGCCTCGGGGTGGATTCCGGCCGAGCACAGCGCAAAGTCGAACGCGCGTAGCCGGGCCTCGTCCCAGATGCCCTCGCTGAGGAGGCCCATGCTCGCGGCCCAGCTCACGATGTGCTCACGGGAGGCTTCCAGGTGCGGGCTGAGCGTGAGCGGGAACGGCATGTCCAGTGCCGCGCGCTTGATGTGACCGGCCGGCTGGAATGGAACGTGGGTAAAGCTCCGCAGCCGTCGCGGCGCGGTGGCGGCCAGCGAGGCGGCGATGCGGGCGGTCTGGGTGCCCAGCCCGGACGGGCCGGTCAGCAGAGCTGCCGGCGCGCTGGCGGTGCGGGCGCCGGCGTACCGGGACGACTGGGTGTGCCACTCGTGGCCGCCGGACTGCCAATCCTGGAGGCCCTTCACGTACAGCCCAATTCCCAGCCGGGCCGCCGGATCCAGGCCGTGTTCCTCGCACAGCGCGGGTACCTCGGTCAGCGCGGTGTGCTCGAACTGCTGGAGCCGCGACGTGAGCATGTCGTTGATCAGGCCGGCCGCCTGCTGCGGGTCGCAGTCCAGGAAGTGCTCCAGCACCAGCACGCCGTTCGACAGCTCTCCCTCGTCGTGGACCTCGCGATGGTAGGAGAACAGGTCGTTGCGGAAGTGGACGGAATCGGCGAAGGTGTCGCGCAGCACCTGCATCGGGCGCGAGGCCGCGACCGCATCGGGAACCTCGGCGCCGGCGGCGTGCTCGATCAGGTTCGCTGACCACGGTGCCCCGCCGACTTTCCGTCGCATCTCCACATACTCGATGGGGTTGGCCACCCGGCCGGCACTGATGTTGGCCAGTTCCCAGAGCGATTCGTCGAGCAGGTTGCGGGTGCTCTCGGCGAAGCGGGCACGCCAGCTGGCCGAACGGGCCGGCACGGTGCGGGCCCACAGGTCCGCCAGGCCGGCCTGCACCGGGTTGGCCGGGGATTCGGCTGCTGTCCCGCCGAGCGGCATGAACGCAGGCAGCGCGTTCAGGTAGGCACGTGCCGCGTCCAGGTCACGGCTGCGCTTGAACAGCTCCAGGAAGTGGTCGTCGAAGTAGAACACCCACACGTACCAGTCGGTGATCAGGTTCAGCAGGTCAGCGGTGGTATCGGGATGGGTGTAGGCGCACAGCCGCGCGTAGTCGTGCGCATCGAAGTCCCGCTCGGTCCATATCACCGTCCCGTGCTGGGGCGCGTCGATCATGTCCATGGCCCGGGCCCACGCCTTGCTGTGTTCCCTGGCCGTTTCGGCATGCGGGTTACACCGCGCCGGATAGGGCGTGTAGAACTCGGGCAGTTCAAAGGACGGCGGCATGTGGGGTAGTCCTTCCTGCGTGCATGCACGGGAGGGTGCGGCCGGACCCCCGGCACGCACCCTCCCGTCGCGTTATCTGGCTGTGTCGCTATGGGTTAACGGCCGATTTCGGCGTTTTCGAGCATGCCGATCGCGTCGGGCACCAGGACCGCGGCGGAGAAGTAGGTGGACACCAGGTAGGAAATGACCGCCTTCTCGTCGATGCCCATGAACCGGACGTTGAGGCCGGGCTCGTACTCGTCGGGGATGCCGGTCTGGTGCAGCCCGACCACGCCCTGGTTGTCCTGCCCGGTGCGGAGCACGAGGATCGAGGAGGTGTTGTGCTCGCTGATCGGGATGACCGGGCAGGGCAGGATGGGCACCCCGCGCCAGGCGGGCACCATGTGCTCGCCCATCGGCACGCTGGCCGGGTAGAGGCCGCGCCGGTTGCATTCCCGGCCGATCGCGGCGATCGCCCGCGGGTGCGCCAGGAAGAACCGCGAGTCGCGCCGGCGGCACAGCAGCTCGTCCAGATCGTCCGGTGTCGGCGCGCCGTCGACGGGCTGGATCCGCTGCGAATAGTCCACGTTGTGCAGCAGCCCGAAGTCCGGGTTGTTGATCAGCTCGTACTCCTGCCGTTCCCGCAGTTCCTGGACGGTGAGCTTGAGCTGGTGCTCGATCTGGTTCATCGGCTCGTTGAACAGGTCCGCCACGCGCGAGTGCACGCGCAGGACCGTCTGCGCCACCTGCAGTTCGTACTCCCGTGGCGAGGTCTCGTAGTCCACGAACGTGGATGGCAGGACCGGCTCACCGGAGTGACCCGCGGCCATCTCCAGGGCCGCCTCGCCGCCGCGGGTGCTCGGCTTGCTCGCCGTGGCACTGAATTCCCTCAGATGATCACGGAGGGATCCGGACTGCCCGGCCAGCTCGGCGAAGGCGGCGCGGTCGAGTACCAGGAGCGTGCAGGCCGTCTCCGCGGTAATCGTCACGTCCCAGGTCGCCCGCGCGTCGGTCAGGGCGGCCGTGCCGAAGTACTCACCGTCGGCGAGGACGCCCAGCATCTTCTGCTCGCCGTACTGGTTCTCACCCAAGCGGGCCAGCCGGCCGTGGGCGATCACGAACAGCGCGTCGATCGCGGTTCCGGCCTGGACGACCACCGTGTTGGGCGGGATCTCCCGCTGGGTGAACCGCTCGGCCATCGCGGTCAGCACATCGGCATCGTCGTAGTCACGCAGCGCCGGGAACTCGGCCAGATCGCCGGGAACGATGCTTACCCGGTCGGCGGCCTGCGTCATGGCCACCCGCCCGTCACCGATCGCGTACGACACGCGGCGGTTCACCCGGTACGTGCCGCCCTTGACCTCCACCCACGGCAGAATCCGCTGGACCCACCGGTTGGTGATGCCCTGCATCTGCGGCGACGTCTTGGTCGTCGTGGCCAGGTTCCGGGCCGCGGTCGTACCCAGGCTCGACTGAACCTGACCGTTACGCGCCTGGGGCTCCTGCCCGATCGTTTCCACCGCCATTGACCGAACCTCCTGAAGATCTGCGAGACCTGAAGGCACTTTCCGCGGAGGCCCGGTTGGCGCGGCCTCACCGACTGAACTCAGCAACCCCAGGCAAAACTTCAACACGGACGGCGAGAATATAAACACAGGGAGTTACATCGGGTCAAACGACTCTCCGCAGGGGAAGTCAGGAAGCCGCGGGCCGCGTGTTCGGCCGGCAACGTCCAATCACTTTCAGTAGTGTGTTCATCGCTCATTGTGTTGAACGTGCCGGGGACGCGAGAAGGGCAGGCGCACCGATGCCTTACTGGCAGCGTGGCCGCTTCTGCCTGGTCTTTCCCCGCGTCAGCCCGGCCGCCGCGCGTGCCCGCGCGCCGCTCACCGGAGTCCTGCTTACCGGGGGCCTGCTCGGCGGGACGCTGCTCACCGGGGCGCTCTGGGCCGGAGGGCTGCCCGTGACGGTGCCCTCGGCGCAGGCTGCGGCCATCGGCGGCCCGGCGGCGCAGGCTGCCGTGGGCATTCCGGGAGCGTCCGCGCAGGCTGCCGTAGGCATCCCAGGGGCACCCGCGCAGGAGCCGGTGGCCGCGCCCCCCGGTAGCCCGGCCGTAGGCGCGGCAGCCGCCACCCCGATCACGCTGGGCGGGCGCGTCACGCTGTGCGTGACCGTCCTGGTTGGCCCGGCGGCCTCCGGTGGCGTCCCAGCCGCCGGGGTCCTGATCTCCGGGAGCGCCGCCCTCGGGCCGCTCGACGCCGCCGGGGTGACCACGGTGCTCGCCGGCCCGCAGCGAGGCGGGGCGCCGCTCGCGGGCCCGCAGCAAGGCGGGGCGCCCTGCTCACCGGCGGTGCCCGGCACGCCCCCGCCCACCGGCCCGGCCCAGCCGGGGCCGCCCCCCCAGCCGGTCACCTCGCCCCCGCCCACCGGCTCGCCCCCGCCGGCGCCACCTCCTCCGCCGGGGTCACCTCCTCCGCCGGTCACCTCGCCGCCGCCGACGTCCCCGCCGCACCCCGCCCCTCAGCCGCCAGGATCGCGGCCGTCCGGCCCGGGGATCGCCGCGCGGCCACCCGCCGGGGCGCCCCCTGCCGCGCCGCCACCCGCGGCCGGCGCTCCCGGGCCACCCGGTACGCCCGCGCCGGCGGCCGCGGCCGTGTCCAGCGCGCCGTCCGGTCACCGGCCGCGCCCCGTACCCGGCGCCCTGTACCCGCTGCCGCGGGGCGAACTGAACACGTCGTCGCACCACGGGATGCCGGTCGCGCTGCTCGCGATGTTCGTCCTGATCATCCTGACGCTCTGCATCGCCGCGGCGGCGACCCGGTTCAGCAGGCCGCTTCGCTAGCGGTGCGCTACACCAACGACGGGAGACGGTCATGCTCGGCTCTGAGATCTGGGTCATGCTGGCGGCGGCGGTCGCCGGCATCGCGCTGGCGGCGGTGGTGGTCAGCGTCGTCCGGGGCCGGGCCGGCGAGCCCGAAGACGTGACGATCGGGTTCCTGGGGCCCTCGCTGGCCGCGATCTACCTGCTGGTACTGGCCTTCGCGCTGGTCACGGAGTGGCAGACGAACGCCGATGCCCGGCAGGCGGTGGTGAGCGAGGCCACCGCGCTGCGCAGCCTGGAGTGGTCGGCGGTCGGGCTGCCCGCCGGCTCGGCCGCCACCTTGCACCGCCAAGTAGACGCTTACCTGAACGAGGTCGTCACCGATGACTGGCCGCAGATGCGGCACGGCCATCTGGGCAACGAAAGCGAGCGCATGATCGCCGCGATGTACACCTCCGCGCTACGGGCCAACCCGGCCACCGGCGCCCAGTCCGCGGCGCAGCAGAACGTCGTCGGGCAGCTCGATTCGCTCCTCGCCGCGCGCGCCCAGCGCGCCGCCGACGCCTCCAGCCGGCTCCCTGTGGGGGTGCTCGCCGCGGTCCTGGCCACCTCGGCGGTCGTGATCGCCTTCCCGTTCGCGGGCGGACTGCGGGCATCGACCGTGTGCCTGACCGTGGCCGGCCTCCAGGCGGTCCTGGTCGCGGTCGGGGTGGGGGTGGTATTCCAGCTCAACCTGGCCTACTCCGGCCCGCTGGCCGTTGGTCCCGGCACGATCCAGGCCGTAGCCCAGCTGCCGCTGGGCGGCTAGCGCCCAGCGGCAGCGGGAGCGAGGCATGGGACCCGGGCGTGCCCGGGTCCCATGCCTCAGGGATCGGTGCGGCTGATGTCCTGCGGATCCAGCGCCTCGTGGGTCACCGGCGGCTGAGGTGCGGCCGGCCGCGGCGCCTGCGGGACCTCCCCGTCACCGGGCAGCGCCTCCGGCGTCACGGCGACGCCGGCCGCCGGCGGGGCCTCGCCCGGCACGGCCGCGCCGGCCTCGGGCCACTGCTTGAGCTCCACCTGCGGGATCAGCCAGGTGGCAAGGAAGGCGAGCGCGGCGATCGGCACCGCCACGAGGAACACTGTCTGGATCGACTCGGCGTACCCGGCCACGAAGCCCTGGTGCACCGCGGCGGGCAGGTGGGACAGCAGCGCCGGGGTGGCGTCCGCACTGCTGAAGCCGTGCGGCAGGGTGACTCCGTGCAGGTGCCGGGCCAGGTTGCCGACCAGGACGTTGGCGAAGATCGCGCCGAAGATCGCTGTGCCGAACGACCCGCCGATCGAGCGGAAGAACGTGGCCCCGGAGGTCGCGACGCCCAGTTCGCTATGTGGCACGCCGTTCTGCACGATGATCACCAGCACCTGCATGACACCGCCGATGCCCATGCCCAGCACGAGCATGTAGACCGCGTCCTGAAGGGTTGACGAGCCCACCCCCATCAGCGACAGCAGGTACAGGCCGAGGGTCATCAGCGCGGAGCCGGCGATCGGGAAGAACCGGTACTTGCCGGTCTTCGAGATGATCTGCCCGGACGAGATCGAGACCAGCAGCAGGCCGGCCATCAGCGGCAGCAGGTACAGCCCGGAGATGGTCGGCGAGATACCGCGGACGACCTGGAAGAACGCGGGCAGGTAGGTGATCGCGCCGAACATCGCGAAGCCGACGATGAAGCCGACCACGCTGGTCACCGAGAAGGTGCGCAGCCGGAACAGGTGCAGTGGCAGAACCGGTTCCTTGGCCCGCCGCTCGACCAGCACGAACAGCCCGATCAGCGCCACGCCGGCCACGCCCAGGAGGTAGATCGGGGCCGACCGCCAGGGGTAGGTGGTGCCGCCCAGGCTGGTCAGCAGGATCAGCGAGGTGGCGGCCAGCGACAGCGCGGCGAAGCCGAGGTAGTCGATGGTGTGGTGCACGCGGCGCAGCTGGCCGGGTACCTGGCTGGCCACCACGAGCAGCGCGACCACGCCGATCGGCACGTTGATGTAAAAGATCCAGCGCCAGGACAGGTTGTCCACGAAGACGCCGCCGAGCAGCGGGCCGATCACGCTGGCCAGGCCGAAGACGCCTCCGAACAGGCCCACGTAGCGGCCGCGTTCCCGGGGCGAGACGACGTCGCCGACGATGGCCTGCGCGCCGACCATCAGGCCGCCGGCGCCAAGCCCCTGGACCGCGCGGAACGCGATGAGCATGGCCATGGAATTGCTGATGCCGGAAAGGATCGAGCCGGCCACGAAGATGACGATCGCCGCCTGGAAGAAGACCTTCCGGCCGTACTGGTCGCCCAGCTTGCCCCAGAGCGGGGTGGACACCGTGGTCGCGAGCAGGTAGGCGGTAATGACCCAGGCGATGTGGGAACCGCCCTTGAGGTCACCGACGATCGTCGGCAGCGCCGTGGACACGATCGTCTGGTCGAGCGCGGCGAGCAGCATGCCGAGCATGAGCGCGCCGATGATGAGCAGGATGCGGCGGCGGCCGAGACCGGGCAGGGCGCCGCTGCCGCTGGTGTCCGCGACGGGCGGCTGGGGGCCGCTGGCGGGCGCGGGAGTGGCTGAGGCCATCAGTGAGTGTCCTTTCTGTCCGCCACGTTCCCCGGCAGGGGGTTCTGAGGGGGTCGTCCCCCCGGGCCAGCTTCCGGCGGGGGGGTCTGGGGGGGTCGTCCCCCCGGGCCAGCTTCCGGCGGGGGGGTCTGGGGGGGTCGTCTCCCCGGGCCAGCTTCCGGCGGGGGGGTCTGGGGGGGTCGTCTCCCCGGGCCAGCTTCCGGCGGGGGGGTCTGGGGGGGTCGTCTCCCCGGGCCAGCTTCCGGCGGGGGGGTCTGGGGGGGTCGTCCCCCCGGGTCAGCTTCCGGCGGGGGGGTCTGGGGGGGTCGTCCCCCCGGGCCAGCACCGACGTGACGCAACGCGCAGTTCTCGGGCAGCCCATCGGCCAGCGCACGGAACGCCAGGTCGATGAGCCGGCTGAGCGGCACCGTCCCGCCGGAAGCGGCCCAGAACGTCATGCTCGCGCGGAACGCACCGGCGGCCATGGCGGCCAGCAGGCCGGGATAGGGATCCCGTTCCGGGTCGGTGCCGAGCCGTTCGGCGAGCCCCTCGGTGACGGCTCGCTCGACCATCGCCATCTGCGCCGCGTGGGCCGCGCGCAGGTGCGGGTCGGTGCGGGCCTCCTTGATCCGGCGCAGCCAGTCCGCCGGGTCACCGCCCAGTTCGCTGAGCTCGTCGGCCACCGCCTGGGCGTCGCTGACCATCACCATGCGCAGGACGTCCAGCACGGGCTGGCCGGGGGCCTGCTGCACAATGCGCTGGCGCAGCTCCGCGACCCGGTCCGGGTCCGTGCCGAACAGCGCGGCTTCCTTGGACGGGAAGTAGTTGAAGAACGTGCGCGGCGACACGTCCGCCGCCTCGGCGATGTCGTCCACGGTGACGTTCGCGAAGCCGCGCTCAGCCACCAGGTCCAGCGCCGTGCGGCGCAGCGACCGGCGGGTCGCCAGCTTCTTGCGCTCACGCAGCGACGTGCGCGGCTCGTCTGCGGATGCCGTATGTGCCAGGGTCATCGTGCGCTCACTACAACTTTGCATGAGGTATAAATTTGCACTTCGAGCAATGTTACATGGTGCGCAACACAAACCGGCGGCCGGATGTTCCCGCGCCGGTGCTCTCTTTGCGGCCGGCCTACCCGGTTTACGTGGCGGCCTGGACCGGCCGTGCCGGTGGGGGAGAGAGAAGGATCGCCGCGGTAAACGCCAGGACCAGTCCCAGCCGGAGCTGCCCGAGCAGCGCGCTGTCCTTCGTCAGCGCGTGTACCGCGGTCAGCGCGGCAAACGACGTCACGGTCCAGAGCGGGATGGGGCGGCGTGTCCCCAGCACGTCCCAGAGCAGCGCGCCCAGCAGGAGCCCCGCGGTGTAGTAGCCGTGGTCGGCCGGGTCGAGCGCGATGCGGGCGCCGACTCCGAGCAGGATCACCGCTGGCCAGCGACCGCGCCATACCGCGGCGGTGGCGAGCACCCAGCCGGCCAGGAGCTGGGCGGGCCGGTCCCAGGAGGGCGTGCGCGGATCCGTGACGCCGAGCGCGCGCAACGCCGATCCGGGCAGGTTCCTGATCGTGTAGTGCAGGGCGGCCACCGTGCCGTGGTCGGCGATGGCGAACGGCAGCCAGGCCACGGCGATGGCGGCGAGCGTGCCGGCCGCCGCCCGCGCCCAGGCACGGGCCGGCAGCAGGAACAGGACTGGCAGGAAGACGAGCGCCCAGGGCTTGGCGTCGGTGGCCAATCCGATACACAGGCCGGCCCAGACCGCCCGGCCGGCGATGGCGGCCCTGACGGCGAGCACGGTCAGGATCAGGGCGACAACGTCGTCCAGGTGCGCGAACGTGGCGGCGAGCTCGACCCAGGCGAACAGGAAGACCGCCCCGCCGATGAGGAAGGTCAGGTGCAGCGCGACCGGGCGCTGGCCAAGCTCAGGGCGGACGGTGACCGCGATCTGCATCAGGGCGTGGACCAGGTAAAGGCCCGCCGCGCTCAGCACCACCTCGGTCGCGAACACCCCCTGGTGCGGGCCGAGATGACGGAGGCCCTCCGTGAGGACGAAGGACAGCGGGCCGATCTGCATCTGCGGGTAGCTGGCATATAGGTGCAAGCCGCCGGGAACGGTTCCCGGACCCTGGGTACCGTCGAACAGCAGCGTGCTGCCCGCGGTGAAGAAATGCCAGGCGATACCACCGCCGCGGGACAGGTACGCGAACGAGGCCAGCGTCCAGCAGCCCAGCACCACCAGGTACCAGGAACGCCGCCAGCAGGCTGCGGCGTGCGCACCGAGGGGGGTCCTGCCCGCGGGAGCGGGTCCGTGGCGGTCATCGGGGGGCAGCGGGCGCCGCGCTGAAGGTTCCGAGCCGTTGTCCCGCATCCGTCCATCTTGCCTACTGTGGGGCGGCCGCGGGCTGTGCTCCGGTTATCGTGACGTTCCGGCGTGACGTGTGACGTCGCGAAACAGGTGGTCAGACCAATCAGGATTCGAGAAGCGCCAACCCCGGAGCCGCCGCTAGCGTGACCGGCATGGACGCGGTCTTGATGGCCTGGGTAGGAAGAGCCGCTGGGGGAGATTGCGAAGGCGGCTCCGCCGCACAGATGGAGACACGATGAGCATGGCCACGAAGACGGGGGCGCGGACGCCCGCGCCGGAGATTGCCGACAGCCACGACCTGATCCGCGTGCACGGCGCGCGCGTGAACAACCTCAAGGACGTCAGCGTCGAGATCCCGAAGCGCCGGCTGACGGTGTTCACCGGCGTGTCCGGCTCGGGCAAGAGCTCGCTGGTGTTCGGCACGATCGCCGCGGAGTCACAGCGGCTGATCAACGAGACGTACAGCGCGTTCGTGCAGGGCTTCATGCCGACGCTGGCGCGGCCCGAGGTCGACGTGCTCGAAGGGCTGACGACCGCGATCATCGTCGACCAGCAGCGGATGGGGGCCGACCCGCGCTCCACGGTCGGCACCGCCACCGACGCCAACGCGATGCTGCGCATCCTGTTCAGCCGGCTTGGGCAGCCGCGCATCGGCTCGCCCCAGGCGTTCTCCTTCAACGTCGCCTCCATCAGCGGAGCGGGCGCCGTCACGTTCGAGCGCGACGGCAAGACCGTGAAGGAACGGCGCAGCTTCAGTATTACCGGCGGCATGTGCCCGCGCTGCGAAGGCCGGGGGACCGTCACCGACCTCGACCTGTCGCAGCTGTACGACGACAGCAAATCGCTCAACGAGGGCGCGATCACCGTCCCCGGCTACACCGGAGGCGGCTGGAACTCCCGGCTGTACAGCGCGTCGGGCTTCGTCGACCCGGACAAGCCGATCCGCGTGTACACCACAAAGGAACTGCACGACTTCCTCCACCACGAGCCGGTCAGGATGAAGATCGCGGGCATCAACATGACCTACGAGGGCCTGATCCGGCGGATTCAGAAGTCGATGCTGTCCAAGGACACCGACGCGCTGCAGCCGCACGTCCGGGCGTTCGTGGACCGCGCGGTCACCTTCACCGCCTGCCCGGACTGCGGCGGCACCCGGCTCAGCGAGGCGGCACGGTCGTCGCGGATCAAGGGCATGAACATCGCCGAAGCGTGCGCGATGCAGATCAGCGACCTGGCCGAATGGGTCGACGGCCTCGACGAGCCGTCGGCGGCACCACTGCTCGCCGCGCTCAAGCACAACCTTGACTCGTTCGCGGAGATCGGCCTGGGCTACCTCTCGCTCGACCGGCCGACGGGCACGCTGTCGGGCGGCGAGGCACAGCGCACCAAGATGATCCGCCAGCTCGGGTCGTCACTCACCGACGTGACCTACGTCTTCGACGAGCCGACCGTGGGCCTGCACCCGCACGACATCGCGCGGATGAACGACCTGCTGCTGCGCCTGCGGGACAAGGGCAACACGGTGCTGGTCGTCGAGCACAAGCCGCAGACGATCGCGATCGCCGATCACGTCGTCGACCTCGGCCCCGGGGCCGGCCCAGGGGGCGGCACGGTCTGCTTCGAGGGCACCGTCGAGGGGCTGCGGTCCAGCGGCACCATCACCGGCCAGCACCTTGGCGACCGCGCCGCCCTGAAGCCATCGGTGCGCACTGCGTCAGGAGCGCTGGAGGTGCGCGGCGCCAGCACCCATAACCTGCGGGACGTCGATGTAGACATCCCGCTCGGGGTGCTTGCCGTCCTCACCGGTGTCGCAGGCTCCGGTAAAAGCTCGCTCATCCAGGGCTCGGTGTCCGGGCGGGACGGGGTCGTGTCGATCAACCAGGCCCCGATCCGTGGCTCGCGGCGGAGCAACCCGGCGACCTACACCGGGCTGCTCGACCCGGTCCGCAAGGCGTTCGCGAAAGCCAACGATGTGAAACCGGCGTTGTTCAGCGCCAACTCCGAGGGCGCGTGCCCCAACTGCAACGGCATCGGCGTCATCTACAGCGACCTGGCCATGATGGCCGGTGTCGCCACCACCTGCGAGGTATGCGACGGGAAGCGGTTCGACGCCGCCGTGCTGGACTACCATCTCGGTGGCCGGGACATCAGCGAGGTGCTCGCGATGCCGGTGAGCGAGGCGAAAGAGTTTTTCGGCGCGGGCGAGGCGCGTACGCCGGCCGCGCACGCCATCCTCGGTTGGCTCGCCGACGTCGGGCTCGGTTATCTCAGCATCGGCCAGCCGCTCACCACACTGTCCGGTGGCGAGCGGCAGCGGCTCAAGCTGGCCACGCGTATGGGGGAGAAGGGCGGCGTCTACGTCCTTGACGAGCCGACCAGCGGGCTGCACCTCGCCGACGTCGAGCAGCTGCTCAGCCTGCTCGACCGGCTCGTCGACTCCGGCAAGTCGGTCATCGTCATCGAGCACCACCCGGCGGTCATGGCGCACGCCGACTGGATCATCGACCTCGGCCCCGGCGCCGGCCACGACGGCGGCCGGATCGTCTACGAGGGCACACCGGCCGGCCTCGCCGCCGCCCGCTCCACCCTCACCGGCGAGCACCTCGCGGCTTACGTCGGTACCTGACCGAGGCCCTCGCGGACACCGTGGGACACGTCACGGGCTTGGAAAGTGGTCGGGATACTGGAGCCCCGTCCAGGTCAGCCGGGTGCCGCCGCCGCAGGAAGCGCCGATCGTGAGGGTGCCGCCGTTGCGTTCAGCGCGCTGGCGCATGTTGGTCAGGCCACTGGAACGGGTGGGCGTGCCGAGACCACGGCCGTTGTCGGCGATGTCCAGGATGATCAGCCCGTCCCGCAGGTCCAGGGAGATGCTGATGGCACTGGCGTGGGCGTGCCGCGCGCAGTTGGACAGCGTCTCGCGAGTGACCGCGAGGATGTCGTAGGTCAGCGCCGCGTCCACGGTCAGCTCCGGCGGCCCGGCGAACCGCAGGTGGGCGGTGAAGCCTAGCTGCGGTGCGTGCTCGTTGATGATCTCCAGGAGCCGGGTCTGCAGGCTGCCGGGGACGGCCCCGGCCTGGCGCAGCCCGAAGATGCTGCTGCGGATCTTGCAGATGATCTCGTCGAGGGCGCCGACGTAGCTGGTGATCCGGTGCGCGGTGAGCGGGTCGCTGCGGCTGGCGTCGCCCTGGAGTTTCATCCCCAGGGCGAAGAGTTCCTGTATGACGTGGCCGTGCAGTTCGGCGGCGATGCGGTCATGGTCCTCCACCTGGGCCAGCGCGATCTGGTCGACGCGGGCCTGGGCGAGTTCCAGGGCCACGGTGGCGTGGCTGGCGAAGGAGGCGGCCATGTCCAGGTCTGTTTCGGTGAACTCCGGCGCCGTGGCCAGCCGGCCGAGCATCAGCGCGCCGCGGATCCGCCCGCCCGCGGCCAGCGGCACCACGATCAGCGGGCCGATATCGGCGTCCAGCCAGGCGCCGGCCGCCGCGCGGCGGCCGTCGGTGACGAGGCTGGGCTTGCCGGTCAGGATCGCCTCCCCGGCCGGTGAGTCCGCCAGCGGCGCGGCCCGGTTCATCAGGTTCATCGCCAGCGCGCCGCTGACGCCGGTCACGACCGCCTGATCGGTCTCGTGATAACCCCACAGCAGGGCGAAATCGGCCGCCGCGGCCGCCGCGGCATGCTGCGTGATCAGCGTGGGTGGCGGTGTCGGCGCACCGGACAGCAGAACCGGCGTCAGCTCGGCGGACGCGGCCAGCCACCGCCGGCGCTGCTCGGATTCGGCGAACCGGCGCGCGTTCGCGATCGCCGCCCCGGCCGCCGCGGCCAGCGCGATCGCCAGTTCCTCATCTTCGGCCGTGAACTCGCCCCCCCGGGCGCGCTCGGTGAGATAGAGGTTCCCGAAAACCTCCTCACCGATCCGGATGGGGACACCGACGAAGCTTGTCATCGGCGGATGACCGGGCGGGAATCCCGAGGACGCGGGATGAGCAGCCAGGTCGGTGAGCCTGATCGGGACCGGCTCGCTGATCAGCAAGCCCAGGATTCCCCGGCCCTGAGGAAGGCCGCCAACCTTGCCGACCAGCGCATCATCCATCCCGGCGTGCACGAACTGCTCCAGGCCTCCCTCGCGGTCAAGCACACCGAGCGCCGCGTACCGGGCCCCGAGAAGCTCACGGGCTGCCGTGACGATGTGACGCAGCACGACCGGCAGCCTCAAATCGCTGGCCACCAGCGCATTGGCGCGCAGCAGCCCGCGCAGGCGGCCCTGGGCGGCCCGCACATCATCGGCGCGCTCTACCAGTTGTTCCAGCAGCTGATCCAGCTCGAGCCGGGGCACGTCAGGGAACTCAAGCCCGGCCCCCGCGTCTGCCACCCCCGCGCCGCCCGGATCGCCGGGCCGCCGTGCCTGCGAAGTGGGCGGCGGCAAACCAGGCTCGGACTTCAGGGTGGTCATCGTTGCTCCCATGTGGTCGGCGTCAGCCAGTGTCCGCCTCACTTGACCGGCCCGGGGTCTGGGGGCACGGCATCGCCTTAGGGCCCGCTCACCACGGGACCTTGCTGATGTTGGCGTAGCGCATGGCGCGGACGTAGCCGGCCCGCTCGGCTTCGGCATGGCCGGCCCGGGCGTCCTGGGCGAGCAGCCCACGCAGTTCGCTGACGGAGCCGTACCCCTTACGGACCATCCACTCGGACAGGCCGTCGAGCAGCACCGCCGCGTACCCGGGGCCATGCCGGAGCAGCGCAGACGCGGTCATTACCACGTCGGCGCCGGCCAGCAGGTACTTGACCACGTCGGCTGGCTCGTCAACGCCGGTGGTCCCGGCGAGTGAGCCGCGCACGTGGTTT
>CAWGPP010000030.1:0-109297 GCA_963824545.1 uncultured Actinomycetes bacterium
CAGAACCGGAACCATACCCTCCGGATAGCGTGGGCTGAGCCCGCCTAACCTGTGGGCAGCCCGCCAGCCACCCCACGTTTGAGCAGGCCAGCCCCAAACGTGAACACCTCTCCCCCTGTAGCCGATGTCAGCCCTCTCACCTGCATGAACTGCAGGAAGAGAGGGAGTCCTATGGCGGAGGCAGCGCCCGCACGGACCAAGATTCCCACAAAATCCCCACAGCCGGCGCGCGGCAGGGGCGGCCGCCCCGCCGGGCGGGCGCAGGCCGGCCGCACGGCACGCGGCCAGGTCGCCGCGAGCGGGACCGGGCGCGCCGCCACCCGGGGCGGCGGCGAAGTGATCGAGCTGGAGTGCGGGATCACGGTGTACCCGGCCCGCGGGGAACAGGGCCGCTGGCGGGCTGGTATGAGGACGGGCAGCGGCAGCAGTGCGAGGCGGTGAGTGAGGACAAGCTGGCCGCCAAGCTGGAGAAAGGTCACCGAGCGGCTGGAAGTCGGCGCGCCGAACATGAAGCTCCCCGGCGCGGACCTGATCGGCACTACCTGGACCCTGACCGGCTCCCTGCCGACAAGCGGTGGTCCCGCAAGCACGCGCACACCCAGCGCAAGCTGTGCGAGCGGTTCGCCGCGCCCGTCATCGGCGCGGTCGCCTGCCAGGACATCAAGACCGGGCACACGCAGAAGATCGTCAACGCCGCCCCCACGCCGGGTGAAGGTAACCGGGTCCGGGCGATGATCTCGGCCCTGGTCACCGCCGGCCTGGAAGGGGGGGTACCTGGCCAGCCCGCGGCTGGCGAAGGTGCGCTTCAGGCCGGGGATCGCCCGACGCCCGCACCCCGGGTGAGCGTCGCGGGGGAATCGGACTGTGGGTCGGCCCCGCCCAGATCCCGGCCGACGCCGACATCGGCAAGCTCGGCCAGGCACTGGCCGCGGGCCGGCACGGCGAGCGGGATGAGCTGATGGCCAGCACCGCCACCTACAGCAGGCTGCGGTGGGGTGAGCTGACCGCCCTCACCATCGGCCAGATCGACCAAGCCGGGCGCGTCATCACGGTGGACCGGAAGGTGGCCGAGGTCGCCGGGCACCTTTACTCTGAGGCTGGGTTGCGGCCGAGGGACTGGATGGCCGCGCAGTCGCCTGTGCCGTGTATTACAGTCGCGGTTTCGCGAGATGGGTTCGCGGCATTACTTATCGTGACACGCAGGTTCACTGTCGCGGTTATATGTTGTCGCCTCCATCCGGGTTCTCGATTACTGGATCCGGCCCGGGCGACTTGGCGGGCGGGGATCATCGCGGAGTGATCATTTCGGCCCTCTACCTGCTCGTTCTACCACTGACCGGGAACGCCTGTGGTTGCACATGATGCGGGGCTGATCATTGGCGCTTGTGGGTGGCCTGCCGGACGGTCGCGCACCATGTCGCGATCTCGGCGCGGCGTGCGGCGCCCAGCTTCGCGAGGATATGCGTGACGTGCGCCGAGATGGTCTTGGGCGCGAGCACCAACTGCTGCGCGATCTGCCGGTTGGTGAGGCCGGCCGCGACAAGCTGGGCGATCTCGAATTCGCGTGCGCTCAGCGGGTGCCAGGGCTCGACCTGCCGCGCACCCTCGAATTGGGCGGTGAGCCGGTCGGCGGCATCGATGACCGTGGCGGCACCGGCCGTGGCTGCGATGGTGCGGGCTTCGTCCATGAAGACGGCCGCCTCGCCGCGGCGCTGTGCCCGGACGGCGGCCTCGGCGAGGTCCAGCCGGACCCAGGTGCCTTCCCAGAAGCGCCTCCTGGCCTGCCACGACTCGCACGCCGACTCCAGCGCCTGGCGGGCTGCGGAAAGCTCGCCACGCGCGAGCAGGACCAGTCCCCGGCCGTGAGTGGTCGCGGGCAGTGTGCCGGGGATGGCGCGGGCGGTAAGCACCGCGCCGACCCGGTCCGACCAGTTCTCGGCGGCAGCAATGTCGCCAAGCGCCAGGTAGGCCCGCACGCCGGTAAGCAGGTACGGGAAAAGGTAGGCAGCGCCCGTGACCGACGCAGAGGCCTGGTAGCCGCGCTCGCAGAGCGCAAGCGCGGTACCGTAGTCGCCCTGGCACCGTGCGGCCTCGGCCAGGCCCCACAACGGCGGTGACAGCCGGTTCAGCTCGGCCATCTGCTCGCCCTGGGCGAGCGCCTCTTGCAGTAGCATGTCGGCGGCTTCCCAGTCACCATGGCCCATCGCGAGGAAGCCCAGGACGTACCCCGCGGTGATCCGGGTGGTGATGCCGCCGCGCCCGTCGGCGAGCGCCTGCTGCGCCGTCTGGGCGGCCGCGTCCCATTGGCCGGTGGCCCACTGGACGTGCGCCAGGTGCGATCCCATGAAGTGCCGGTGATTCCACAGCTCGGCCTGCTCGGCATAACGGATGCCGTCAGCGAGCCAGCGCTCACCGCGATCGTATTCCACCAGCTCTGACGCCGCCGATCCGATCAGCCGGTATCCGCGTGCCGCCTCCGCCTCCTGCTGCGTGCCGCGGGCGCGGGTGATCGCGTCTTCGAGCAGCTGCCAGCCTTCATCCATCCGGCCGGCGAAGACCAGCACCGTTCCGAGCGTGGCGGCGGCGTTGAGCGCGGCCGCGTCGTCGCCGGTCCGTTGGCTTTCAGCCCGGCTGAGCTCCCCGTACGTGATGGCCTCGTCAAGGCGGTCATCCATCAGGTAGGCAGCGGCCATTGCGGAGCGCAGCCGGGCCCGCTCACGATCCGCGTCGTCCAACCCGTCCAGGTCATCCAGCGCCGCCTGCAGCGTGTCCACGCGGGCATCCAGACCCTCGCCGAGCAGGTGCGCGACCGCGGCCATGCGCGGCGCCAGCGCGGCCGCCGCACGCACCTCACCGGCGCCGGCGGCCAGTTCCTGAGCGGCCCGGTAGGCTTCCGCAGCGGCCGCGTTGTCGTCGGTGGCCGCGGCCTCGTCGCCCAGCGCGGCGAACAATGCGGCCCGGTCCAGCGCCGCGAGCCCGGCGGGCAGGTTGCGTACCGCCCGGCGGTAGAGTTCCAGCGCCTCGCCGTGGGCCGACATCGAGGCGGCCTCGCCCGCGGCGGCGGCCGCGTGCTCGTGGGCAGGTCCGGGACATCCTGCCTGCTCGAAGTGCGCCGAGATGAACGCCCCGCGGGAGCCACGCTCGGCCGCGGCCCGTGCCGCCCTCTCGTGCAGACGGCGCCGCACGGGCAGGTCCGTGTCCGCGTAGAGGGCATCGCGGATCAGCGCATGCCGGAAGTCGTAGCTGACCGCGTCACTGCCGGGGAGGACGAAATATGCGTCCTGCAGCTCGCGCACGGCACTTGCCACCTCGTCCGGGCCGACGCCAGTGATCTCGGTCAGCAGGTCGAAATCGAAAGAACGCCCGATGACAGCGGCTGCCGACGCGACCTGGCGGGTACGCGTGGCCAGCTGCCGTGCGCGGCTTAGCACGGCGTCACCCAGCGTGTCCGGCACCGCGGCTGACTGCACCGCCGCGCCGGATCCCGGTGTCAGGGCGCCCTCATCGACGGCCGCGAGAAGCTCCTCGACGTGCAGCGGGATGCCGTCGCTGCGCTCGTGGACCGCCGCTACCACCCGGCCCGGCGCCGGTCGGCCGAGCACCGCGCTGACCACGGTCGCGGTCTGAGCCAGGCCCAGGCGCGGCAGCCGGAGCTCCTCGGCGAGCCGCTGGCCCAGCAGCCGGGCCCGCAGCTCACGCATGGGCAGCGCAGGGTAGAGCTCGTCGCTTCGGTACGCGCCGACGACCAGCACCGGCCTCGCCGCGAGGCGCCTGGCCAGGTGGCCGAGCACATCCAGGCTCAGCTCGTCGGCCCAGTGCAGATCCTCCAGGACGATCAGCAGCGCACCGCCAGGATCCACGGTAACCAGCAGGTCGGCCAGGTCCTGCACCAGCAGGCGACGGCGGTGGTGTGCGTCACCCGCGTCTGCGGAGATCGGGCGCACCCGTGCCGTCAGGCTCCGCCCGAGGGTGCCCAGAGCTGGGTCGCGTGCCGACACCAGATCGCTGGCCAGGTCCAGCAGCAGACCCGCGAACGACTGCACATCGCCGGGGAAGGCCGCCGCCCGGACCACGGTGAAGCCGCCGACGTGAGCCTGCCGCGCGATCGCGCCGAGCAGGCGGGTCTTGCCGATGCCTGCTTCGCCCGCGACGAACAGCAACTGGCCCGAGCCTGCTGCAGCATCGGCGAGCCGGCGCTCGACGAGAGCGAGGAAGGCGTCCCGGCCGACCATGACCGGTGACTGGATCACGCCGCGAGCGGTCACCGGGCACCTCCCTCAGAAATTAAGTATCCCGGCACCCGCGGATTAGGGCATCTGACCGATGAACCGCACACACCGGCGGGCCGAGGCTGAGTACTGCCAATTCACCCCCAGCGCCTTGGCGGGCGCTCTCAAGGAGGAGTTCTCCGAATGCCGCTGTTCATGGATGTCCACAACCTCGGCACCGGCGTGTCGATGGACGATGTCGCCAAGGCGCACCAGGCCGACCTGGCCACTCAGGGCGAGTATGCCGTCAGTTACCTGCGCTACTGGGCAGATGAGGACAAGGGGCAGATCTTCTGCCTGGTCGAGGCACCGGATGCCGAGGCCGCCACCGAGGTCCACCGTAAGGCCCACGGCCTGGTGGCGGACGCGGTCTATCAGGTGCAGGAAGGTGCCTGAAACCAGCACCGGCCAGCTGACCCAGCGGAGCGCCGTCCGGGCTCGTGCGGCCCAGACGGCGCGCCGCTGGAATGTGTGCCGGCCCGGCACGAACTGCTGCCGACCGGCCAGCCCGCCGCGTCCGTCTAGGACGCTGTGCCGCTCGAGTACTCGATTGGGTGGGTCACCTGCACTGTTGCCGACTGGCGCTACGAGCGGGCGCGGGCAAGCCCACGACGGCCGAGGAACGCAGGGAGCTGTGGGACTCCAGCGGCGTGGTCGTAGACGACCTGGCGAGCCGGGTGCTGGTGCTGAACCTGCCAGCTCGCGGGGACGGGCTCGGTGAGTGGCCCTGATCGCCGATTGCCGGGTCACGCGCATGAGCGGTTAGCTTTCCGCCGCATCGGGTGACGTCTCCGCGCCGTGCCGGCCGGAGTTCCGTCAGAGGTTCGCGACGGCTCTGGCCGGATCGGGCTCCGGCGTTCCACTGGGCTCCCAGTCCCCGTCTGATCGCGCGTACGGATACCAACGGAGATCACGGCCGAGCCGGAGCTGCAGCCGACCCGCGGTGACCCGGTTGCCCTGGATGCTGTCCGCGGCGCCGGTCTTGGCATGGAGGGCCGCACGAGCCGCCTTGAGCAGCGCAGCGGAATCGGGCTCCTCTGTGGCCGGGTCCCACTCAGCACTCAGCAGCTCCAGACCGGTCATGCCGCCGTGCCGCCAGGCGAGCGCCTTCCGGGCGAGTTCACGTCCGCCGACGCCGGAACGCGCCGCGAGCATAGTGAAAGCGGGCGTGCCCAATGCCCGGGAGGCCCGGCGGGCCAGGTCGGTGTCCGGGTCGAGGGTCAGCCCGGCGTCGGTGCTGAGGCCCACCGCCATTTCCCATGCCCGCGTGGCCGCGTCGGCGGCCAGCTCCAGCAGGTCGTCGCGAAGGCTGCCCGCTGATGGTGGCGGCTCCACCGGCAGTGCCGCCGGAGCCCCGGGGCGCCCGGGCGGCAGCGGTGGGGCAGGGATCGGTACCGACGACGGCGGCGCGCCGAACGCAGCCCGGGCATCGACGCCTTCGTCGGTGGATGCCTGGCCGGGCTTCGTCGATGGCTGCGGGCCGGAGCCCGCCTGACCGGCCGCCGTCGTTCCCGGCTCGCCCGCCCGGCCGGAAGCCGCGCCGCGACGGCGTGTCCGGACCCCGGCCATTATCTGGTCGCGGGCCCGGCCGCGCAGAAGCAGAAGGACGAATGGGTCAGCGTCCAGGGCGTCTGTGACGAGATAACAGGCCGCTGCCGCATGCTTGCACGGGTCCGCATCGTCCGGGCAGGTGCAGCGCGGCCCGATCTCGCCGCCGCCGGGTAGCAGGTCGAGCCCGGCGGCGGCCGCATCGTCGGCGATCTCGGGTGGCAGCTCGCCATCCAGTAGCGCTGCAGCGTGACCCAGTCGGGCAGAGATGGCTGTGAGCACCCGGTCCCATTCGTCGTCGGTGAAGCGCCGCACCCGGATCCGGACCTCGTATGGATGTGTCTTGCGGCCCCGTACCTGAGCTCGCACCTCGCCCGGCGCCATGATGAGCTCGCCGACCGAGCCGCCGCGCGCGTAGTCCCGGCCGCGCGGCAGGCGGTTGGGGTCTAGCCGGGCTCGCTGCTCCAGCGCTTCCAGCCATGCCCGGCCCCACCAGGTTCGGCCGAATTCCGGTTTCTCCCGGTCCATCCCGGCCGGGTTGCCGGTCCTGTCGCTCATATGGCGGCCCGCAGGCTGACGAGTTCGGTGATCTGGTCATCGGAAAGCTCGGCGATCCAGCCCTCGCCAGAGCCGATCACGGCCTCGGCGAGTTCGCGTTTCTTTCCCAGCAGTGCCGCTATGCGGTCTTCGAGCGTTCCCTCGGTGATGAGCCGGTGTACCTGCACCGGGCGGTCCTGTCCGATCCGGTACGCGCGGTCGGTTGCCTGATCCTCCACCGCGGGGTTCCACCACCGGTCGTAGTGCAGCACGTGGGTGGCGCGGGTCAGCGTCAGGCCAGTGCCGCCCGCCTTGAGCGACAGCAGAAACACCGGAACCTGGCCAGCCTGGAACTGCGCCACCATTTCCTCTCTGCGACGCACGGGAACCCCGCCGTGCAGGAACAGCGAGCCGATTCCGCGGGCGTCAAGGTGCTGCTGCAGCAGCGTCGCCATCTGGGTGTACTGCGTGAAGACGAGCATCGATTCACCGCTGGCCAGGATTACATCGGTCAGCTCGTCGAACGCGGCCAGCTTCCCGGACCGGCCAGCCAGTGGTCCCGGCTGCTTCAGGTACTGGGCCGGGTGGTTGCAGATCTGCTTCAGCCCGGTCAGAAGCTTGAAAACCAGCCCGGCGCGCTCGATGCCGTCGGAGGTGGCGATCGCTTCCATCGTCTCGCGGACCATCGCCTCGTAGAGCGTGACCTGCTCGGCGGTGAGCGGCACGAACTGGTCCGTCTCCGTCTTGCGCGGCAGCTCGGGCGCGATCCCGGGATCTATCTTCCGGCGCCGGAGCAGGAACGGCCGGATCAGCGCCGCGAACCGGGCGGTCGCCCCAGCATCCCGGTACCGCTCGACCGGTACCGCCACCCTGCGGGTGAATGGCTCCAGGTGCCCGAGCAGGCCAGGTGTTGTCCAATCGAGGATCGCCCACAACTCCGACAGCCGGTTCTCCACCGGCGTTCCGGTCAGCGCGACCCTGGCAGGCGCGGGTACGGCCCGCAGCTCATGGGCGGTGCGCGACAGCGGGTTCTTCACGTGCTGAGCCTCATCGGCGACGACGAGACCCCACCCGATCTGGGCGAGCCGCGCCGAATCACGCAGGACCACGCCATAAGTGGCCAGGACGACCTCATCGACGGCCAGGTCCTGCAGGTGCCGACCGCCCCCGTGGTAGCGGCGGACAGCGACGTCGGGAGCGAATCGGCGCACCTCGCGTTCCCAGGTGCCGAGCAGCGAAGCCGGGCATACAACGAGCGTCGGACCCGCCTTCGAATCCCGCCGGTGCAGGTGCAGCGCGATCACCTGGATCGTCTTACCGAGCCCCATGTCGTCGGCGAGGCAGCCGCCGAGCCCGGCGCCGCACATCCCGGCCAGCCAGGCCAGGCCCCGCTGCTGATACGGCCGCAGCGTCGCCATGAGACCTGGCGGAGGTTCGAGCGGTTCGGGAGATGACGCGATGCTCGCGACCTGGCGGGCGAGGTCGGCGAGCGGTCCTTCCGCGACGACCGGCACGGTCTCGCCGTCGATCTCCGCCGAGCCCGTGAGTACCGCACCGAGTGCTTCGCAGGTGCGCATCCGCGTCCGCGGCGGGCGGCGCAGCCTGTCCAGCAGGGCCGGATCGAGGATCACCCAGCGGCCACGCAGCCTGATCAGCGGCCGCTTCGCCTCGGCGAGGGCGGTGATCTCATCGGCGTCAAGCAGCGCACCGCCGAGCGTGAGCTGCCAGCGGAAATCCAGCAGCGCGTCGAGCCCGAACCCAGCTTCCGTGAGCTTCTCCGGTGCTGGCGTAGCGACAGCCCGCAGCTTCAGGCCGCCGTCGAGCATGCTGGACGGCCACAGCACTTCAATGCCGGCGCCCGCTAGCTCTTCGGCTGCCGGGCCGAGCAGGCTCGTGAGCGCATCGTCGTCGAGGTCGATCACCGACGGACTGGCCTGCCGCAGCACCTCAGCGAGCGGCGGCCACACTGATGCGCCGCGCCGTAGCGCAAGCAGCAGATCCGTCTCCGCCTGCGGGCCGAACCTGGCCAGCACCGTTTCCGGTTGATTCCACAGCGCGGCGGCATCAACGATCAGGCTCGGGTCTGCGGTACTGCGTAGCTGCAGCACCAGCTGGAACGCGGGCGTGTCCGCGTCGGGACCCTCGCCTTCCTCGTCTAGCTCCTCGTCCGCCGTGTCCATGAGGGATGCTGCAACCGTCTCGATCCGCAGGCCGAGTCGCGCTCCGGCCGAAAGGCCTTCGCGCGTGTCGGCGAGCCACTCCGCGAGATCGCTGACCCGGGTCGGCTCAGCAGCAGCGAACGCCGGTGACGCGGTGGTCCGAGGCGCAGCGGGCGACCGCGCGATGGTGTCGGCGATCGCGTCCCACAGATCGCGGACCAATGCTTCCGGAGAGCGGAGCCGCATCGGGCGCGAGCCGGGAACTCCCAGGGCATGCGCGGCCGGCGGGAAGACAGCAGCGAGTTCATGCAGCCAGCTGAGGTCGGCCGGATCGAGCGGTCCGGCACGCCAGACGTCCATGTCATCTGCACCGACGGTCGGCAGAAGCCGGCCGCGCGCGACGAGGCCCACTCCTGCGGCCACAGCCGCCGCCCAGACCCTGGCACTGCGCCGCATCGGCAGCCCAGCGTGGCTGGGATCGATGGCGAGCAGCGCCGGGACAGCCTCGGCGAGCGGGATGATTTCCGCCGAAACCAGGCGCTTGCGTATGCCGTACGTGCCGCCGGGGAAGACTAGCTCCAGCTTGGCGGATCCCGAGCCATTACCCCAGAGCGCGAACACGCCTCGCCGGGGAATCTCGTTCGGGATAAAGATCAGCTCGCCGTCCAGCACGCAACCGCACGATACCGGATTCTCGTCCGGTCGGCCGGAACTTGCCCACCGTGCCGCATTTGATCATGCTTATCATGTCCCCCAGCGCTTCCAAGCCGGCGTATACCGGCGCGGCTGGGCCTGCGGCGACCTTGGCAGAGAGGGTTAGCCGCTTGTCCTATTCCAGTTCGGCGAGGGTGCCGGGGTCGAAGCTGATCGTGCATGGCTGGCTGGTTGTCAGCGTGTGCCCGGCTCGTATCTCGGTTCCCAGGACGTACTCTTCGCCGCGGAGGGTGAGGATGGTGACCTTGGCCTCGGGTTCGAAGTCCACGATCCAGTAGAGGGGAATCCCGGCCCTGGCGTACTCGCGGACTTTGCGTAATCGGGGGTCGTGTCGATCAGGTCTTCGACATAGGCGAGGAGCGCGAAGGCCTCTTCGGTGAGGTCGCTGCAGATCCCTGCCGGGTCCTGGCGGTGCCACGCGGCACCCTGTTCGACGGCCGGCCGCAGGGTGCCTTCCCGTTCGGCGGCGACCGCCCGGGCCGCCCACGCACGCGGAGCCCAGCCACGGGCCCATTCAAGGCCCTGCTCGGCCATATCCGGGCAGCGGGGCAGCAGCTCCCGGGCGAGGCCGCGCATCTGATCCACCGTCGGCCCGTGCGGCCACTGCACCAGCCACCGGCCGCGGCTGGTGCTCTCGATCGTGGCCCGCACGCCGGCGCGTTCTGGCAGCTCCCACGCGAAGGCGTGCGCCTGGCGGCTCCGGGCGGTCACTGCCCCTCCCGGATCGGTCGGCCCCAGCCGCCGCTGCCATCGACGATTAGGGAGAAACCTCCTTCGACGGGTCAACGCCCGGGCCGCCCGCCGCCTGGTGGCCGCCGGCCCGACCGCCGGTGAAGGAGACTGACATACTGATCCACCCGTGGGACGCCGCGCTCGACATTGCCGAGTGGCAGGACTGGCTGGCATACGTTCGCGGCTGGCTGTCGCGCCCTCAAGCGTCACACAGGAAGGCGGTATGACGTGAAGTTCGGGCTGTTCTATAACACGGCGCACTACGGGACCGATCCCGATCTGATGGTGGCAGTGGCGCGGCACGCCGAAGAATGCGGTTTCGAATCGTTTTATACGGCAGAGCACATCGTGATGTATCCCGGGGCGAGCGCGGGCCCGATGATGTTCCCACCGGATCTGGCCGTCGCTGACCCGCTGGATTGCCTGGCGTATATCGCGGCAGTGACCAGCGAGCTGCTGCTCGGCACGGGGGTGCTGCTGTTGCCGTACCATCACCCGGTCGTGCTCGCCAAGCGGCTCGCGACGATCGACGTGCTATCCCGCGGCCGGATGAGCCTCCTGACGGTCGGCCTGGGTGTGCTGCCGGGTGAGGCCGCCGCGGTCGGCGTCGACTTCGGGACCCGGGGCCGGCGAACTGACGAAGCGATCGACGTGCTCCGGCTGCTCTGGAGCGGGGACGCGGCCGGGGTCAGTTTCCAGGGCGAGTTCTTCACCCTCGCCGCGGCGTGCAGCTTTCCCAAGCCGCACGGCGGGCGCATCCTGCCGGTCCATGTCGGCGGATCCAGCCTGGCTGCCGCCCGGCGGGCGGGCCGCCATGGTGACGGCTACTTCCCCGGTGGCAGGCTCACGCCGGAGCAGCGTAACGAGCAGATCACGGTAATGCGGGCAGAGGCAGCCGCAGCAGGACGGGATCCCGCGGCGCTCGGGTACACCCGCTGGGGACAGATCGACATGACCGCCGATGAAGTCCACGCCCGGGCGAGCCAGGGCGTCACCCGGCTGGTCGTTGGCCCCAGCTCAACGGAACTGACGGGGATGCGGGCCGAGATGTCCTCATTCGCCCGCCGCATGGGGCTTAGCTGACTCGTGTCCATGGCCAGGGCCGGCCGGAGCCGGAGGCCTATGGTGGCCGGCCAAGGGTCGGGCCGCGAACCCGCCGCCCGGGATTTCTATCGCGTTACGAAGTAAATTTGTAACGAGGCGGCTGGACGTCAAGCCCGAACGCGTCAGCCGCATCCAGCAGGGCTGCCTGGCAGAGGCCTGGCAACCGATGCCCGCAGGATACGGCCGGGTCAGAGCACCGGCCGGTCGTGGTCCCCGGCCGCCCGTCGGAAAGCGTCCGTTACCGTCCCCGTGCTTTGCAGGCCGAACAAACCCCGGCAGAAGTCCGTCGCCAGGCGATGCCACAGTGGGGCGCGGCGGAGCAGAGCGTGATCGCCGCCCTGCACCTCGATCGCTGCCACCTCCGTTACCAGGCGGGCGCGTGCCGCGTACGCCCAGGTGTCGGCCGGGCGGGTGACGCGGTCAGCGGTCCCGTGCGCGAGCAGAATCCGCCGCCCGGCCAGCTGGTCTACCGGCTCGCCGGATGGCAGCCACGGGGCCAGCCCGGCGACCGCCGCCACCAGGGGATGACCGGCCGCGCGTAGCGCCGCGCGTGCTCCCATCGAATGACCGACCAGGACCACCGGAACCGGGCCGAACTGCGCCCCGATGCGGTCGAGCACCTCGTGCAGATCCGCTACGGGGGAAGCCAGCTCGCCGTTCCAGCCGCGGAGCTGGAATCGCGGGCGGTACACCGCAAGTCCGCTGCCCCGCAGGGCGTGCCGGATGGCCCGCGCGAACGGGACCATCCGCAGCACCGCAGGCTGCACGCGGGTGACGGGGTCGGTGCTGACCGAGCGCCCGCCGTGAGCCACCACGACCGCCCCGGAGATGGTGGCCACCGCCGTCCGGCCGGCCAGCCCGGGCACCTCACGGCTCATCAGATATCGCCCCCTCTGGATTTTCGCAGCCTAGCGTGGCGCTGCGTCGGTCACGCACTGACGCCATTTCGATGCCTGCCTCCAGGCGGCCGCCAGGCTCTCGCCGCGTCCGGGGCGTCCTGGTACTACAACTGGTCGTCCGGCCCGGCCGGGATCACCGCTCCAGCCGGCGTGAGCTTCGTCCCGATGATCTGGGGACCGGCCGCCGTCACCGCCGCGACCCTTGGCCAGGTCAGGAGCGAGGGACGGATCCTGCTCGGCTTCAACGAGCCGGACCTGAGCAGCCAGTCCGCCATGACGGTGCAGCAACCGCTCAGCCTGTGGCCCCGTCTGATGGCGACCGGGATGACCCTCGGCAGCCCAGCCGTCGCGACCGGCGCTGCTACCCCCGGCGGCTGGCTGGACCAGTTCAGAGCGGGGCGGCCGCCCGGGGCTACCGCGTCGACTTCATCACCGTGCACTGGTACGGGACCGACTACGCGACCGGTCCCGCCGTCAGCCAGCTGGAAAGCTACCTGCAGGCCATCTACGCGCGTTACCACCTGCCCATCTGGCTCACCGAGTTCGCGCTAGCCAACTTCTTCGGTACCCCGTCCTTCCCGACCGGCCCGCAGCAGGCCGCGTTCCTGACCGCCGCCACGTCGATGCTGCGGACGCTGCCCCACGTGCAGCGGTACGCCTGGTTCGCGCTGCCCGCCACGCCTGCCGACGGCAGCACGGGCCTGTTCGGCCCCGGCGGGGCGGCCACCGAAGTGGGCCGCGCCTACGAGGCCGCGGGCCGGTCCTGAGGCTCGTTCCCGCGGCGCCCGGGTGACCGCGCCGTCAGCATGCTCAGCGTCCCGCGAGCAGTTCGACGACCGGCGCGAACTGCTCGATGAACGTTGCGTTCACAATGATGTAGGAACAGCCGAGGGCGTCTCGCCGGCGCTGCAGCTCACCCGCGATAGCGGAAACGCCGCCCGGCAGAATCGCCAGTGAGTCATGCGCGGTGAGGGTCGCGGCGTCGGCGCCGATGAACCGCTGGACCCACGGCGGCGCCTCGTCACCGATCACGAAAATGGTGATCGCGAATTCGGGCGCATGACCGTGGTCGCGTGCTGCGTCCCGTACCTCACCGGCCAGCCGCGCCACCTCGTCCCGGCTGACCAGCGGGCCGGTGGCCAGGGCGAAAATGTCCGCCTTGGCGGCGGCCAGAGCGCGGGCCTTCGGGCCGCCGGCCGCGACCAGGACGGGAGTGTGCTGGTCGCCATCCAGGGCACGCAGCTCATCGATGGTCTGCGCCACCTGGGCCAGCCGCTGCGCGGGCGAGGCGGCGGGCTGGCCGAGCAGGTCCATCGACTGCTGAGCGGCCTCCGGGCGGCCCGTCCCGATACCGAGCTGGAACCGGCCGCCGGACAGCAGGCTCAGCGTATGCGCGTCCCAGGCGGCCAGCCGCGGTGCCCGCAGCGGGCTGGCCAGCACGTAGGTTCCGACCTGCAGCGACGTTGTAGCCCCGGCCGCGATAGCCAGCGCCGGCATCGGTGATAGCAGCTGCAGGCCGTCCGGCATCAGCAGGGTCGCGTAGCCCAGTTCCTCGGC
This sequence comes from uncultured Actinomycetes bacterium, assembly GCA_963824545.1. Taxonomy (GTDB): domain Bacteria; phylum Actinomycetota; class Actinomycetes; order Streptosporangiales; family Streptosporangiaceae; genus Bog-532. The sequence continues at coordinate 13,519 of CAWGPP010000030.1, forward strand.
CCGCCGCGCGATCGCCAGCCATTGCCGTTGGTCCTGCGGCGCTGCCTGAAGCGCGAACCGGAAACCATTCTCCATGACCGCATCGTAGTGCTGCCAGGCATCCTCCCGGTGTGCCTGCAGTGTCCGGCTGGCGTACGCGTCTTCCACGCCGGAGTGCGTTCCCCACCAGCCCGGCTGCTCACGAAAGGCGGCCATCGGTTCCTGGCTCATCGCTCCGTCCGCCTGCCGGCCCGATGACCGGACCCGGTGTGACCGCTCGGAAACACCCGGGAGAACATGGGAAGAAGGAAGAGCGTGAAATTCCCGGCAACTATTGACTTTGACGGAACGTCGTTTCTGTCGAGGAGTGTTTGCCCGGGGCCTGGGAAGGGTGATCATCGCAGACCGCGGAAAAGACCGGGTGGAGTGACACATGGGGAGTCCTGTCCCGCCGGGCGAACAGCCCGGCAGCGGGATAGCGTCGGCTGTGTCCCCGTCGGCCACCGGCGCAACTGAGCAGGCACCCGCGGATCCGGTGCCCTCCGCGTCCGCTGGCCCCGCGTCCGCTGGCCCGGATTCGGCCGTCCCGGATTCGGCCGTCCCGGATTCGGCCGTCCCCGATTGCGCCGCCTCGGCCGCTGATCCAGCGTCCCCCGCCGCTCCGGCGCTTCCGCCCGCGGGCCCGCCGCCTGGTGGCCCTCCGCCGCCCGCAGACTCCGCGCCGCGCCACCGCGGCCGCACGATCCTGATCTGGACCGCGAGCATCACGGCGGGGGTGGTGGCTATCGCCGCTGTCGGCCTCTTCCTGCTCTACCGTCATCTGAACGGCAACATCCAGCAGCGCGACGTGAGCGGCCTGCTCGGCAGCCAGCCTGTCGACCTGCACCCGCAGGCCGAGAACATCCTCGTGGTCGGGTCGGACACCCGGTACGGGCAGGGCTCCCAGTACGGCCGGAATCTGGCAACCGACCAGTCCGACACAACGATGATCGTGCATGTCGCCGCGAACCGGCAGTGGGCCGAGGTGATGTCGATCCCGCGTGACTCTTACGTCAGTATCCCGGCCTGCCGTATGGGCAACGGGCAGATGTCCTCGCCACAGGTATTCAAGATCAACGAGGCATTCGCGATCGGCAACCTCGATGGCAACAGCACCGCCCTGGGGGTGGCCTGCACCATTAAGACGGTAGAGCAGGACACGGGGATCTACATCGATCACTTTGTCGTAGTCAACTTCACCGGGTTCAAGAACATGGTGGCCGCGCTCGGCGGTGTGGCGGAGTGCAACACCCAGCCCATCAACGATCCGCTGTCCGGACTGAAATTGAGCGCTGGGAAGCACATGCTGACGCCGACCCAGGCACTGGCGTACGTCCGGGCGCGTTACACCCTGGGAGACGGCAGCGACCTGGAGAGGATCACCCGCCAGCAGGCGTTCATGTCCTCTCTCATCCAGCGGGTGAAGAGCAAGCTGCTGAACCCCGTGGCGATCTACCGGTTCCTCGACGCTGCCACTAAGTCCCTCACCATCGACACGAAACTGGGCGGGGTGACCGGCCTGTACAACCTGGCGTCGAGCCTGCGCAGCCTGCCATCCAGCAAGGTCGCCTTCTTCACGCTGCCGACCTATCCCCGGTCGGAGGTCGTCCCGTCGGACACCGCCAATGTGCTGTGGTCACAGCCGCAGGACAGCGAGATCTTCCAGTCGTTCCGTAACGACGTTCCCGCCAGCCAGTCGCTCTTCGCCGGATCGGCGTCCGCGAGCCCGTCCGCGAGCCCGTCGGGAAGCACGGTGCCGTCGGCCACGCCCGGCAGCCCGACGTCCGGACCGTCCGCCAGCCCCGCGGTCAGTTCCACGCCGACGGCACAGCCGTCCACCGCGCCATCGGCTCCCATCCCGTCGGCCCGGACCGCGAACCAGAACATCTGCGCCGACTGAGGCACGGCGCCGGAACCGGCGGTGGCGGAAGACGTGCGGCGGCCCAGCCGCATTCTGGCGCAGGCCGCCTGCCGCGAGAACCGCCCTCGCCCGACCGCTCCCCGGGAACGCCGCACATACGGTTCTTCCCGGAAAAGCCGGGCATCCGGCCATGCCAGATACCGTTGACCACGTGAAGGGGACGTGTGCGCTGGATGCTGTTCGGTGCGCTTGTCGTGGCGGCGGCCGCGGCTGCCGTCCTGACACGTGCCGGATCCGGGCCGGCCAGCGCCGCCAGCAAGGCGGTGACGGCCGTTCCGGCCCACGTGGTCATCGTGGGGCTTTCCGGATTGCGCTGGGCCGATATCTCCCCCGCCACGACGCCTGCGCTGTGGAAGGTGGCTAAGACGGGCTCGCCCGGGTCGCTGGTCGACTTCGCCGTGGGTCCGCACACGTGCCCGGCTGATGCGTGGCTGACGCTTAATGGGGGGGATCGGGCGCAGGTGCCGCATGCTGGTGATGGCGCGTGCCCGGCGCTGCCGGCGGTGACGATGGTGCGGCCTGGTCCGGCGGGTGGGCCCGGCCCTGCGGCGGTGGTCGCGGGCCCGGCGCGGGTGGCGGCGATGCCGTCGCTGGTTTCCTATAACCGCACGCTGAAGTACAGCCCCCGGTGGGGGCTTTTGGCCGCGGCGGCGGGGCCGGGGGGGTGCGCGACGGCGGTGGGGCCGGGTGCGGCGCTGGCGCTGGCCGGCCCGGCCGGTGGGGTGGGTTCCTATCTTCCGGCGGCGGCGGGCCTGAGCGGGGCGGTGCTGGCCCGGTGCCCGCTGACCGTGGTGGATCTGGGTTCGCTGCCCGGCGGGCCGATCACCCGGGCCGCCCGGCCGGGCCCGTTCGGTTCCGCCGTCCGCGGGCTCATCGGCCAGGACACCACCGCCCAGGTGTGGGCGGGCACGCACAGCGTCTTCTACTGGTCCTACGTCGTGCTGGACCTGGCCGTGTTCGCCGGGATCGGGCTGCTGTTGTGGGGTGGCTCCCTGGGGCGGCGGCGCCGCCGGGCGTGGTGGTGGCGGGTGGCGGGGACGATGCTGGGGGCGGTGCCGGCGGGTTGTTTCCTGGCCAATGTGGTGCCGTGGTGGCGGCTGGGGCATCCGGCGGTGTGGCAGTGCGGGCTGGCCGTGGCGGGGGCGGTGGCGGTGGGCGGGGTGGCGCTGGCCGGGCCGTGGCGGCGGGATCCGTTCGGGCCGCCGGGTGCCGTGGCGGCGGCGACGGTGCTGATCGTGGGGCTGGATGTGATGACCGGGTCCCGGCTGCAGATGGGCTCGCCGTTCGGCTTGTCGGTGCTGGAAGGCGGCCGGTTCTACGGGATCGGCGGGGAAGGGATCGGCCTGTACGCCGCCTGCGCCATGATCACGATCGCCTGGGCAGGCAACACACTGCTCCGGCCGGGCGTCAGCGCGGCGCGGCGCTTGCCGTGGCGTCCGCGGTCGCGGCCTTCGCGGTGATCGCGTGCGGCTGGCCGCAGTTTGGCGGGAAGGTGGGCGGCGTGATTGCCATCGTCCCCTGCTACCTGCTACTCCTCATGGCCATGGCCATGGCCGGGATAAGGATCATGGTGCGGCGCGTTCTCGTGGTGCTGGGCAGCGGGGTGGCGCTGATCGCGCTGTTCGCGCTCGTTAACTATCTCGTTCCGGCGGCGGGGCCGTCCGACATCGGAGCCTTCGCCGGGAACCTCGTTCATGGCCACGCCGGGGAACTGCTGCAGCGCAAGTGGACCTCGATGCTCGGCTCGCTCGCCGTGAACACCTACAGCCCGCTGGTCCCCCTGGTCATCGTCCTGGCCGGCCTGATGCTGCTGTGGCCCTCCTGGTTCAGGATCCGGTCCCTGCCCCGCGGGTATTCAGCCGGACCGCTGCTTGGGATAACACTGGCGATGATGTGGCTAGTCTGCGTACTCGGCTGGTTCGCCGACGACTCGGGCATCATCGTGCCCGCGACGACGCTGCCGCTGGCCCTGCCGCTCGGGTTCGCTCTGCTGGCCGGCGTCCCGCTCGGCGGGGATGGCGCGGCCGAACGCGGGCCGGCGATCACGGGGTCCACTGTCGTCGGCCGGATCGGATAGCCGGGCGACCGGACACGAAAGGAGAACAGGTGCAATATCAGCTTTCGCGGATCATTGCCGGGCCGTTCCTGCGCGGCCTGTGGCATCCCCAGGTCGTCGGCGGGGAGAACATCCCTGAGACCGGCGGCGCCATCCTGGCCTCCAACCACCTGTCCGTGATTGATTCGGTTTTCCTGCCGCTGATGCTCACGCGCCCGGTGACTTTCGCGGCCAAGTCCGAGTACTTCACCAGCAGGCGGCCTGGCCTGCGGCTCATGGGTTTGTACATCAAGGCCACCGGCCAGCTGGCGGTGGACCGGGAAGGCGCGCGGGCCGCCCAGGCGACGCTCGAGGGTGCCCTGGCCCTGCTGCAAAAAGGCGAGCTGTTCGGTATTTACCCCGAAGGCACCAGGTCCCCGGACGGGCGGCTGTACCGGGGCCGGTCAGGCGTTGGCTGGCTAGCCATGAAGTCCGGGCTCCCCGTCATTCCCGTGGCCATGGTCGGGACGGATCGCGTGCTGCCGCCGGGCCGGACCATTCCCCGCCTGGGGCCAGTCGAGATACGCATCGGGAAGCCGATGACGTTCGGGGACGGCGCGGGCGGCGACCGCGAGGCGCCCGGCAAGGCGCGCCGCGCCATCGCCGACAACGTGGTCCGGGCGATTCAGGAGCTGTCCGGGCAGGAATACGTGCCGATGTACGCATCGGTGCGCAAGGAGCAGCTCGCGGCCGGGGCCTAAGGCCGCGGCGGCCCGGCGCCCGGCTCCCCGGGATCGGGATCGGCCGGCTCGCTGGGCGGTGACGCGGGCGGGAACGGTTCCGTCAGCGCGCCCGGGTTCCAGACGTAGAGCGGGCCCGACGGCGGCCCATCGCCCGGGCTCGCGGCGGGGCGGCCTGGCTCGGTGTCCTGGTTCTCGCCGGAGCCGGCCTCCGAGGCGTGCCTGCCCGAGTACGGTGCCCGGCCCGGTGCGGGGTTCCCGCCCCCGAACGAGCCGGGCGCTCGCGCTGCGCCGTGACCAGCGGCCCCCGGCTCGGGTGATGACGCGGTCGGCAGCCCAGGCGAAAGCCCGGGTGGTGGCCCGGACGAGCCCGCGAAACTCGACGGCCGGGCGATCGGAAGCTGGCCGCCCAGCGGCCCGGTGTGCCCAGGTGGCCCGGGCGGCATGGGTCGTGCGGGTGGCCCAGGTTGTCCGGGCGCCGTAGGCGGGCCGCTCGCATACCGGGAGCCGATCGGGGGTACCGGCCCGGCCGGGGGTAGCGGGACCCCCGGGGGCAGCGGGCCGGCTGGGGGTAGCGGGAGCCCCGGGGGCAGCGGGCCAGCTGGGGGTAGCGGGACCCCCGGGGGCAGCGGGTCGGCTGGGGGTAGCGGGCCCGTCGGCCGGGCCGGTGCCGTCGGCCGCGCCGTCGGCGGCGGCGCGGAGCCGGCCGGGCCGGGCGGGGAAAGCGGTGACCGGGGTCCAGGGGGGATCGGCGGTGGCTCAGGGGGGATCAGCGGTGGCTCACCGGGAGCTCCTGCCGGCCGCGCGTAGGGCCTGGTCGCTCCGGGCTGCCCGGCCGTGGGCGGCGGGCCGGGAGGGACGCCGTGGCCCGGCCGGGGTACCTCCCAGGGGGCGGGTGTCACCGGGCCCGGCGGCCGGAACAGGGCGAACGGATCCGCGACCCGGCGCATCGCGTCGGCCGGGAATCCGCCTTCCGGCATGGGGGCCGGCTCCCACGGCGGCCCGCCGGGCACCGTGACCCGAGATTGCGTCGCGGTGCCCGCGACCGCCGGGGCGCCCAGCCCGGGGCCGTGTGCGCTGATCCGGGAACTCGTCCGGTACCGGCCGCTCCGGCCGCGGATCCGCGCCCTTCTGCGGGTTCTGCCGCGGGCACCCCCGCCGGCCGGAAGGGTGCCAGCCGGGACGGGGCCGCTTCCGGGATCCCCGGCTGGCGGGCGTGTACCCGGCTCGCCGGGCCGGCCCGCACGCCCGGATGACGACGGGCCCGGGAAGGCTGGTGCTCCCGGTACGGGCAGTATGCGGGGCGGCGTCCCGCCGGCCGGTGCGCCGGGCGGACCCGGCCGGTTAGGGCTCCAGATGGGGGCGGCCTGACCGGGGGCCTGCGCGTACAGCCGCCGGCCCTGGGCACCCGGGGCTGTCCGCCATGGCGTTGCTCCCGGCGCGGCCATGTGCGTGGCGGCGGTGCGCTGGCCGGCTGTCTCCCTGGCGTGCCTGGCGTCCCGGGCTGAGGTTGGCAGCGGTCCGGACGGGGCGTTGAGCAGGGTTCGCGGTTCCGGTGCGGGAAGCGTGCCGCGTTCGCGCCGCCGCCGGACCCGGATCCCGACCAGACTCGCCACCAGCAGAACGATCAGCAGCCCCGCGGCCATGGCCGCGTCGCGGAGCACCGTCTTGGCCCGGCCCAGGATGCCCGTCCGGGGAGGGGTGACCGCCGGCCGCGCGGTTCCCGGAGCGGTGGCCGGAGCGGTGGCCGGCGCGGACGCCGCCGGCCGTGCGCCGGCGATGAGCGCCGCCGCCTGGACGGCCCTCAGCGCGTCCACCGTGCCTGCGCCGTAGCCCGCGGTCGTGGCGGACGGCGGCCGGGGCACGCTGCCGTTGACGAGAGCCTCCCGCACCTGGCTGCTGGTCAGTGTGGGATCCTGCGAGCGGATCAGGGCCGCGATACCCGCGACCACAGCGCTCGCGGCGTCGGTGGTGCTCATGTTGCGATATCCGGCCGGCGGGCTGGCCGTGGTGAGGTTCACGCCGGGAGCGGTGAGCGCCACGTATGACTGCCGGGGAGAGAACGCGGTCCTGCCGAAGTGACGGTCGACGGCGCCCAGCGCGATGACGCCGGAATAGGCCGCCGGGAACGTGGGCTCGTTCCCGTCCTCGCCGTTGTCCCCGGCGGGGGCGACGAGAACGGCGCCCTTGCCGAGCGCGTAGTTCACGGCTGCGCGCTCCGCGGCACTGCCTCCAGCGGCCGCGGCGAGGCCTCCGGTGGCCGCGCCGTCCGAGGCCAGGCTGGCCGGATCAAGCGGCAACGCGATCACCTGGGCGCCGTGGGCGGCGGCGTACCGTATGCCCGCGGCGATCGCGGCGGGCAGCCGCCGCACAGCGGCCGGGCTGGCGTTCAGCGGGTCGGTGGCATCGAGAACCACCCGGATGGAGAGAATTCTGGCCGCGGGCGCAACGCCGATGATGCCGGAGGCATCCCCCACGTTGTCCCCGTGGCCGGCGATGATGCTCGCCGCGGATGTACCTTCGATCCCCCACGAAGGGGTGCTGGACGTCTCACCCGATCCGGTGAAGTCGGGGCCGGTGGTGACCGAGCCGCTGAGGTCAGGATGGGCCGCCAGCACGCCGCTGCTGAGCACCGCGACGGTGATCCCTGCGCCGCGTGACGACTGCCAGGCCTGCGGGACATGCAGGTTGGCCAGCCACCATTCCTGGGCGCGGATTGTGTCGGACGGCATCCGGGACAGCCTCCCGGTGCGCGTGTCGGGGCGGATGCCACGCGCGGCTTGCGCCGCGGGCCCGGCGGACGCAGGCAGGGCGGCGAAGACCGTGGTGGTGGCCGTCAGTACCACGGTCAGAGCCAGCAGCGCGCCGCTGGGCAATCGAGGTGACACGGCGGTCACGTCTCCTCTGGACGGGGCCACGCGGCGTGCTCCCGTTCGCGGGATCGCGGCTCCGCCTGACTGGCTCCTGGCGCCGTTATCCCGGCCCATCCCTACGGTCTCGTCGTCGCAGGACCATCGTGCCATGTGCGTGCCCGCCCGGGGAATCGTTCGCTCCGATCTTGCCGGGACGGCTGGGCCGGGCCGGACGGAGCGTAGACGCCCCGCTACGCGGAGCCCGGTCGGCGCGGGTGCGGGGTCACGGAACGGCTACGGCGTCGGGCTCAGTGAGACGTGCGCACCGGGTGGCAGCCCGAGCCGCTGGGCCGCGTCGCCGGAATTGACGGCGAGCGAGACCATGCCCGATCCATCGGCGAAGGCGACCAGCTCACCGGGCGCGACGGAGCCGAACGTCTCCCGGTAGGGCATGGTCAGCAGTCGGCGCCCGGCGCGGATGACCACGTTCCGGCCGTACCGGACGCCGATCGTTCCGGCGTCCGTCGCGGAGATGGACAGCTGTACGTTGCCGAACGTGTCGACCGTCAGCACCTCACCCTGGGCGGTTCCGTCGAGGACGCGGCTCGCCGGCGGCGGCAGCGTCACCAGGTCTGACACTTCGATCTCCGTACCGGCGGATGCCAGGTCCGCGCCGGCGGCCAGCCGCGCGGCGACCGGCATGAAGATGTCGCGGCCATGGAACGTCGGCGCCGCGGCCGCGTTCAGCCACATTTCCTTGTTGGTCAGGCTGATCGCGGCACGAGGGCCGCCGACCACCGACACCGCCCACGACAGCAGGCCATTGTCCGGGCCGACCAGGATGGCGTTCCCGGCCGCGACGGCGATTCCCCGGCGGTCGGTGCCGACCCCCGGGTCGACCACGGCGACGTGCACCGCGGGCGGGAAGTAAGGGATCGTCTGGGCGAGCACGGCGGCACCGCGGCGTACATCACCACCGGGGATGAGGTGGGTAATATCCACGACGGGTATCTGCGGCGAGATCTGGGCGGCAACTCCGTGGCAGGCGGCGGTGAACCCGTCCTCCAGCCCGTAGTCGGTGAGAAATGTCAGACAGCGAAAAGGGGCCACGAACCGTGAGCGTACGTCGCAGGAGGCCGCCGGTACAGACGCGACGTCCACCCGGATGTCCCGTCGCCCGCCGCTGCCCGCCTACGATGAGCGTGTCGGGGAGGAGGGCGATATGGCGGAGCTGTCCGAGCGTGACGCTCAGATCCTGGCCTTCGAAGGGCGGTCGTGGCGGCATCCGGGCGCCAAGGAGCAAGCCATGCACGACGTGCTGGACCTCGCCCCGACCCGTTACTACCAGATACTCAACGAGCTGATCGACACGCCGGAAGCACTGCGGTTCGATCCAGTGCTCATCAAACGGCTGCGCAGGCAGCGTGCCCGGCGGCAGCGGATGCGGTCGCCGCACAATGCCGAACAGGGATGACGTGATGCCACCAGCGCCGGGACGGCGGCCATGAGACCCGAACGCGTCACGGCTGCGCTGCCTCGCGCCGCCACCACCGACGGCCAGGCCGGGCTGGACGCGCTGGTGGCCGACCCGGCCCACGCGCTGATCGGCTCCGACTTCGACGGGACCCTGTCGCCGATCGTGAGCGATCCGGCCGCCGCGTACGCCCATCGCGGCGCGATCGCCGCGCTGCGGCGGCTGGCGGGGGCCGTAGGCACGCTCGCCGTTATCACCGGCCGCCCGGTGGCCCAGGCGGTCGAGCTCGGGAATCTGGCCAGCGTGCCGGGACTGATCGTGCTCGGGCACTACGGCTGGGAACGCTGGGAGGGTGGCCGGGTCGTGGCTCCGGCCGCGCCTCCGGGCGTGGCGGCCGTCCGGCGTGATCTTCCCGGCGTGCTGGCGGCGGCGGGCGCCCCGGAGGGGACGCGTATCGAGGACAAGGGGCATGCGCTGGCCGTGCACACCCGCGGCACCGCCGACCCGGACGCGGCGCTGGCCCGACTGCGTGGCCCGCTGCTGGCTCTCGCCGAACAGGCCGGGCTGACGGTCGAGCCGGGCCGCCAGGTCATCGAGCTGCGTCCTCCGGGGATGGACAAGGGCGTGGCCCTGCGGGAACTGTCCGCGGAGCGCGCCGCGCGGTCGGTCATGTACTGCGGCGACGACCTGGGTGACCTGGCCGCATTCGCCGCCGTCCGCGCCCTGCGCGCCGACGGCATTCCCGGCCTGAACGTCCTCAGCGCCGCTGCCGAATCCGAAGTCCCGCGAGAAGAAGCCGACCTCCCCGTCGACGGCCCGGATGGCATCGCCACCTTCCTGACCCTCCTCGCGGACGCCCTCCACCCCCAGCCCTGACCGGGCGCCCCCGCCCCTCCGGAAGCGCCCGGCTGTGCGGAGGCGCCTACACCGGGGTCGCGGCAAAGGCACCTCTACGTACACCGGGGTCGCGGCAAAGGCACCTCTACGTACAACGGAGTCGCGGCAAAGGCACCTCTACGTACAGGGACTGTTAACGGCCACCACCGGCCGCAGCGGGGTGTGCTCGTTACCGGTCCAGCGATCCCGGCCGTCAGGCCGGGTGAGCGGCCGGTGCTGTCGGCGGGTACTGCACGCGGGTTTCGGCGAGGCGCTCGTTACCGGTCCAGCGATCCCGGCCGTCAGGCCGGGTGAGCGGCCGGTGCTGTCGGCGGGTACTGCACGCGGGTTTCGGCGAGGCGCTCGTTACCGGTCCAGCGATCCCGGCCGTCAGGCCGGGTGAGCGGCCGGTGCTGTCGGCGGGTACTGCACGCGGGTTTCGGCGAGGCGCTCGTTACCGGTCCAGCGATCCCGGCCGTCAGGCCGGGTGAGCGGCCGGTGCTGTCGGCGGGTACTGCACGCGGGTTTCGGCGAGGCGCTCGTTACCGGTCCAGCGATCCCGGCCGTCAGGCCGGGTGAGCGGCCGGTGCTGTCGGCGGGTACTGCACGCGGGTTTCGGCGAGGCGCTCGTTACCGGTCCAGCGATCCCGGCCGTCAGGCCGGGTGAGCGGCCGGTGTGTCGGCGAAGTACCCCAGCGGGGCGCGGAGCGCAGCGGGGGGTCCGGGGGGTCGCCCCCCGGGTTAACACAGTGCGTCTAGCTGGGCGATGAGCCATTGGCGGGGGGATTTGGCGGCTGCGGCGGTGGCCATGGCGGTGCACCGGCGCCGCCGCTCATCGTCGGGCATGAGCAGCGCCTGGTGCATCGCGTTCGCGGTGGCGCTCACGTCGTACGGGTTGACGAGCAGCGCGTCCGATCCCAGCAGAGCGGCGGCGCCCGCTTCCCGGGACAAGATCAGCGCGCAGCCGCGATCGGACAGGACCGGGCCCTCCTCGGCCACCAGGTTCATGCCATCCCGGATCGGGTTCACGACCAGCACGTCCGCGACCCGGCCGGCGGCCAGGGATCGTGCGTAATCGTCTTTGACCTCAAGTATCAGCGGATCCCAGTCACTGGTGCCGAACTCCGCGGTGATCCCGGCCGCCATCCGGAGCATCTCCTCGGTGTACTCGCGGTATCCGGGCACGTTGCTCCGGGACGGGTAGGCGAAGGCGACGTGGATCACCTGGCCGCGCCATTCCGGCCGGTTGGTGAGCAACTCGCGGTAGGCGGCCAGTCCCCGCAGGATGTTCTTGGACAGTTCGGCCCGGTCGATCCGTACGATCAGCTTCCGGCCGGACGCCGCCGTGGTCAGCGCGTCCACATGCTCCTGGACGTCGGCCGCCAGGGCGCGCTCCCGCAGGGCCGGAGCGTCGACCCCGAGCGGGTGGACGCCGACGCTGGTGACGTGGCCGCGGTGGATGACCCGCTGCGCGGCCCGGTCAACCTGTGCCCCCAGCAACGCCTCACAGCAGTCGAGGAACGCGTCGGCCCACCGCTGGCAAAGAAAGCCCGCGTGGTTCGCGCCGAGGATTCCGTCCAGGACGGCGCGGCCGATGTCCTCCGGGAGTATCCGGTAGTAGTCCACCGGTGCCCAGGGCGTATGGGAGAAGTGGGCGATCCGGATGCCGGGCACCATGTCCCTGACCATCCGCGGGACGAGCGACAGGTGGTAGTCCTGCACGAGCACCTGGGCGGTCACGGGCGCCGCCGTCGCGCCGCCCGCGAGGGCGTGCGCGAAGGCCTCGTTGTAGACGACGTACGACTGCCAGTCGCGCCGGAACGCCGGCCCGAAGCGTGGCTCGACCGGGGTGTCGAACAGCAGGTGATGAACGAACCACAAGGTGGCGTTGGCCACCGCGTTGTAGGCGGCCTGAAAGGTGTCGGCCGGTATGTCGAGCGCGCGGACCGAGGTCCGGCCGGCCGACGGGCCCGCCGCCTCGATGCCGAACCGCGTGCCGTCCGGGTCCTGGCGGGCGGCGGCCCGGTCGGCGTCATTGAGCGCGGCGCAGATCCACAGCACCTCGGCGTGGCCGGGGAGCGATGACAAGCCGGGCAGCAGCCCGGACACCAGCCCGCCGCCGCCGCGCCGTGCGGAAAGGCTGCCGTCACCGTCCAGGGTGAACGACAGCGGGCCCCGGTTGGACGCCACGAGCAGGCGGCCACCATCGTGCGGGCTGTCCGTGCCGGGGAGGGTTTGATAATCCGGGGTATGCCCGGCGGCAGCCTCCCGCCGCCGGCAGGCTGCCTCCCCGGCGTCGGCGTCGGCGTCGCCGTCGGTCCCGCCACCGCCCGGGGCGGTCTCCCCGCTGCCGGCCTCGCAGCACGGGCTGGAGTTATGACCCATATCCTGGCAGGCTAGCGGAGGAAACTGACTTGCCGGGTGCCTGTCAGTGAGCGATATCCCATGCTGCGGCATCCGCCATGATCGGTTAAAGTTCACGTAAGGCGTGTGTCCGTCAGGAAACAGCCCGGTTGCGGGGACCGCAGTGTTCCCGTGGCACAACTGAATACAGCTCATCTAGAGGGGTGGAGGGATCGGCCCTGTGAAGCCCCGGCAACCGTCACGATGATGCTCTGCCCGCAGGAGTAAGTGTCCTGCGAAGCGCCCGCAACGGAATCAGCCTGCCCATCAGGGCAACGGGCCTGCGCGAGGCCATGTCGTGAGAGGTGCCAACTCCGGCCCGTGGTCAGGGTGATCACGGGAAAGATGAGGATGAAAGGGGCCTCGCGACGTGAGCACATCTGCCACCGAGAAGAACGGCGCTGAGAAAGACGGCGCCGAGAAGAACGGCATCGAGAAGAACGGCGCTGTATCCTCCGGCCGCACGACACCTTCGGTGTCGCGGTTCGGTTACGCCACCCACCTGTCGTGCCGGGAATGCGGCCTGACCCGTGAACTCGGGCCTTATTACGCCTGTGCGGACTGTTTCGGCCCGCTCGAGGTGGCCTACGACTTCCCGGCCCTGACCCGGTCCGATATCGAGGCCGGCCCGCGGAACATGTGGCGTTACGCCAAGCTGCTCCCGGTGCCCGCGGACATCGCTACCCGGCCCACCACCGAGCCGGGCTACACCCGCCTGATCCGGGCGGACAACCTGGCGCACGCCCTGGGCATGCGGCGGCTGTGGGTCAAAGATGACCGGGACAACCCGACCCATTCCTTCAAGGACCGCGTCGTGGCGGTCGCGCTCGCTGCCGCGCTGGAGATGGGGTTCAAGGTTCTCGCCTGCCCGTCGACGGGAAACCTGGCCAACGCGGTGGCGGCGGCCGCGGCCCGGGCCGGGATTCGCTCCGTGGTGCTCGTCCCGGCCGACCTCGAGCGGCAGAAGATCATCACCACCGCGGTGTATGGCGGCACGTTCGTCCTCGTCGACGGGAATTACGACGACGTGAACCGGCTGGCCTCCGAGCTGGCCGGTGAGCATGAAGACTGGGCGTTCGTGAACGTGAACGTCCGGCCCTACTACGCGGAGGGCTCCAAAACCCTCGGCTTCGAGATCGCCGAACAGCTCGGCTGGCGGCTGCCGGAGCAGGTCGTCATCCCGATCGCCTCGGGCGCACAGCTCACCAAGGTGGACAAGGGCTTCAGGGAGCTGGCGTCGCTCGGCCTCGTCGAGGACACCGGCTGGCACGTGTTCGGCGCCCAGGCCACCGGATGCTCGCCGGTATCGGCAGCCTTCGCGGCGGGCCAGGACGTGGTCGCACCGGTGCGCCCGGCGACGATCGCCAAGTCGCTGGCGATCGGCAATCCGGCGGACGGCCCCTACGTGCTGGACACGGTGCGCCGGACCGGCGGGGTGGTCGCGGACGTGAGCGATGCGGAGATCATCGACTCGATCCGGCTGCTCGCCGCCACCGAGGGCATCTTCGCGGAGACGGCCGGCGGGGTGACGCTGGGCGTGCTGCGCAAGCTTCTCGCTTCCGGGCAGCTCGATCCCGGGGCAGAGACGGTGGTAATCAACTCCGGTGACGGCCTGAAGACGCTGGACGCGGTCGCGGGGGCGCTGCCCGCGCTGCCGACGGTGCGGCCGACGCTGGAATCATTCCGAGAGGCGGGCGTCGAATGAGCGTATCGGTACGAATCCCCACCATCCTGCGGTCCTATACGGGCGGCGCGGCCGAGGTCAGCGCCGACCACGGCACGCTGCGTGAGGTAATCGCCGGGCTGGACAACGCTTACCCCGGCATCGCCGGCCGCATCGTCGACGACGGTGGGAAGCTCCGCAGGTTCGTCAACGTGTACGTGGGTGAGGAGGATGTCCGTTTCGCGCAGGGCCTTGACACCCTTGTGCCCTCAGGGGCGCAGGTTTCGGTCATTCCCGCAGTCGCTGGCGGTTAAGGCCCATATCCGGGGCTCGTCCACCGTAACCGTTTGCTCGCCTTCTGTGACCGCTTATCGCCGGAGATCTTCCCCGTCCGGTTCGTGCACACGGTATTGTCGTGTCTGGTCACTATTGGTCGGACCCGCTTCCTGGCGTGGCCCGGGCAAGGCGATCGAACGGGTTCCGCGTTGCAAGGGCGGAGCTCGAGGCCCGAGCGCAGTTAGGGAGTTGTGTGGAATGGCTCAGGGCACCGTCAAGTGGTTCAACGCGGAGAAGGGTTACGGCTTTATCGCCGTCGATCAGGGCAAAGACGTGTTTGTCCACTTCTCGGCAATTCAGGCGGACGGTTACCGCTCGCTTGAAGAGGGCCAGCGGGTGGAGTTCGAGATTACGCAGAGCGACCGGGGGCAGCAGGCTGACGCTGTCCGCCTGATCTGAAGCTCTGACGTTTGGATCGGCCCGGCCCCCTCGGGGGCCGGGCCGATCTGTGCGTGCGAGGGTTACGGCGAGGCGCTCATACCGGCCCAGCGACCCCCGGGCCAACACAGTTTGCACTCTCCCTGTGAGAGTGCTAAACATGGCGTTGGCACTCTCCCTATGAGAGTGACAGCGATAGGCGGGATCGGGCGATGAGGCCTGTGCCCGGGCAGGAAATGACTGCCCGCCGCTCAGGCCAGCCGTCGCGGGCGTCGGCTCGATCCGCTAGCAAGCCACGGAGGACTGGAGCCTATGGCAGCGAAGATGATCGCGTTCGACGAGGACGCCCGGCGCGGCCTCGAGCGCGGTATGAATCAGCTCGCCGACGTCGTGAAGGTAACCCTCGGCCCGAAGGGCCGGAACGTGGTACTCGAGAAGAAGTGGGGCGCCCCCACGATCACCAACGATGGCGTGTCCATCGCCAAGGAGATCGAGCTCGAGGACCCGTGGGAGAAGATCGGCGCGGAACTCGTTAAGGAAGTTGCGAAGAAGACCGACGATGTTGCGGGTGACGGCACCACCACCGCCACCGTGCTCGCCCAGGCGCTCGTGCGCGAGGGCCTGCGTAACGTTGCCGCCGGCGCCAACCCGATGTCGCTCAAGCGCGGCATCGATGCGGCCGTCGAGCGGGTGAGTGAGGAACTGTCCAAGCTCGCCAAGGATGTGGAGACCAAGGAGCAGATTGCCTCCACCGCCTCCATCTCCGCGGGCGACCCGGCCATCGGCGAGATGATCGCCGAAGCCATGGACAAGGTGGGCAAGGAAGGCGTCATCACCGTCGAGGAGAGCAACACCTTCGGCCTCGAGCTTGAGCTCACCGAGGGCATGCGCTTCGACAAGGGCTACATCGCGCCTTACTTCGTCACCGACCCGGAGCGCCTCGAGGCCGTCCTGGATGACCCTTACATCCTCGTGGTCAACTCCAAGGTCTCGGCCAACAAGGACATGCTCCCGCTGCTGGACAAGGTCGTGCAGTCGGGCAAGCCGCTCGTCATCATCGCGGAGGACGTCGAGGGTGAAGCCCTGGCGACGCTCATCGTGAACAAGATGCGCGGCCTGTTCAAGTCGGTCGCGGTGAAGGCGCCCGGCTTTGGTGACCGCCGCAAGGCCATGCTCGGCGACATCGCCATTCTCACTGGCGCCCAGGTCATCAGCGAGGAGCTGGGCCTGAAGCTGGAGAACGCCGACGTCGACGTGCTCGGCCGGGCCCGCAAGGTCGTCGTCACGAAGGACGAGACGACCATCGTGGACGGTGCCGGTGACGCGGACCAGATCTCTGGTCGTGTCAACCAGATCCGTACGGAGATCGACAACACCGACTCCGACTACGACCGCGAGAAGCTGCAGGAGCGGCTGGCCAAGCTGGCCGGCGGCGTGGCCGTCATCAAGGCCGGCGCGGCGACCGAGGTCGAGCTGAAGGAGCGCAAGCACCGCATCGAGGATGCGGTGCGCAACGCCAAGGCGGCCGTCGAGGAGGGCATTGTGCCCGGCGGCGGCGTGGCGCTCATCCAGGCCGGCAACAGCGCGTTCCAGAAGCTGGAGCTGGCGGGCGACGAGTCCACCGGCGCGGCGATCGTGCGCCGGGCCCTGGAGGAGCCGCTCAAGCAGATCGCGGTGAACGCCGGCCT
This sequence comes from uncultured Actinomycetes bacterium, assembly GCA_963824545.1. GTDB lineage: Bacteria > Actinomycetota > Actinomycetes > Streptosporangiales > Streptosporangiaceae > Bog-532. The sequence goes on from CAWGPP010000030.1 coordinate 29,903, forward strand.
CGAGGGCGGCGTTGTGGTGGAGAAGGTCAAGGGCCTGCCCGCAGGTCAGGGCCTGAACGCCGCCACCGGTGAGTACGTGGACATGCTGAAGGCCGGGATCAATGACCCCACCAAGGTCACCCGTTCGGCGCTGCAGAACGCATCGTCGATTGCCGGCCTGTTCCTGACCACCGAGGCCGTGATCGCCGAGAAGCCCGAGAAGGAGAAGGCCCCGGCCGCCCCTGGCGGCGGGGACATGGACTTCTAGTCCAGCCTTTACCGGTGAAGGCCCGGGGGTTTTCCCCCGGGCCTTCGCATGTCAGCGGCCATTCGGGCGGCGCCAGGGGCATGACGGGGCCGCCCTGGCCCGCTACGGGTATGCCCTGCGGTCCGCGCGGCGGCTAGCCTAGAGGTGTCCGTGGCTTCGGCCCGATCCCGCTATGTACTGTTCGTCAGCATTTTTCTCTACACGTGAGGTCTTGCGTGCCTACCGGCAAGGTCAAGTGGTACGACTCCGAGAAGGGGTTCGGTTTCCTCGCCCGCGACGACGGCGGCGAGGTCTTCGTGCACTCTTCTGCCCTTCCCTCCGGGACCACCTCGCTGCGCCCCGGCCAGCGGGTGGAATTCGGCGTCGCCGAGGGACGGAAGGGCGCGCAGGCCCTTCAGGTGCGGCTCATCGAGCCACCCCCCACTGTCACCCCGAAGGTGGCCCGCAAGAAGCCGGATGAGATGGTCGTGATCGTCGAAGACCTCATCAAGCTGCTGGACGGCGTGTCGAACACCTACCGGCGCGGTAAGCATCCGGACAGCCGCGACGCGAAGAAGATCGGTGCTGTGCTGCGCGCGGTCGCCGACGACGTTGAGGCCGGCTGACGGTTTTCAGGCGGCCGCCCGCAGGCGGTACCGCCGCGACAGCACCAGGACCGCCAGGGCCGCGGCGAGCCCGGCGGCGCTGATCCACAGCCCCACCGGGCCGCTGCCGGTCATCGAGACCAGCACGCCCGCGAGACCCCCCGCCACCCAGGACACCTGATGGATCGTCTCCGACACGGCGAACGTGGATGTCCGGGTCTCCTCGGGGATCTCCCGCTGCACCGTGGAGTCCAGCGCGAGCTTGGCGAGCACGGTCCCGACCGACGCCACGAACGCGACGATCAGCGCGGTGCCCAGGCCGAAGAACAGGGCGCAGACCGCGGATGTCACCGTGGACACGACCAGCACGCTGAACGCCATCAGCTGCGGGACGCGGGAGCGGAACAGCGAGCCGGCCACCGTGCCGATCAGGCCGCCGGCCGCCGCGGCGAACACCAGCGCACCCAGCGCCAGGTTCTGCGAGAAGCCATGGAAGTGCGCGCTGCGCAGGAGGAACGCCAGGAAGAACACCATGAAACCGGCAAAGACGCGCACCGCCGCGTTGGCCCACATGGCCTGGGCCACGATCGGCCCGACCGACCGGAGCCGCCCCCGGCGCTTCGGGTGGGCCTGCTGGCGGCCCGGCTCATCCGGTGGCCCGCCCGGGCCCGGCCGGCTCCGGGGCGCTCCGCCGCGACCGGCAGCGGCCCGGCCGGGCGGCAGGCCGTAGGCGTCCGGCCCGGCCGGACGGGCGTCTCCGCCGGCTTTCGAACCAGATTGCGAGCCGGGTTGCGAACCGGGTGTGGCCGGCACGGGCGGGATGTCATCGATCTGGTCGGGTATCCGGGTCCCGAGCACGGTGGCCCCGAGATAGACGAAGGTGCCGATCCGCAGGACCCAGGGCGCGCCGACCATGGTCTGGATTCCGAAGGCGATCGGGGCGGCCACCGTCGACGCCAGCACGGCCCCCAGCCCGTTGCGTGCGTTCGCCGTTACCAGGGTGATCTCGGCGGGCAGCAGCCGCGGGGTCACCGAGCTGCGAGTGATCGCGTACGCCTTCTGCAGCACCAGCACGCCGAACGCGGCCGGGAACAGCGTGACCGGATCACCGGTGACCGCGCCGGACATCGCCCAGCACAGCAGGCCGCGGGCCAGCATCGTGCCCATCATGATGTACCGGCGCCCCTGCCGGACCCGGTCCAGCATGGGCCCGATGAACGGTGCGAGCAGCGCGAACGGCGTCATGGTGAGGACGAGGTAGAGCACGACCTGACTGCGCGCCTCGTGCACGGAGGTGTTGAAGAACACGGTCCCGGCCAGGGCCACGGCGACGAAGGCGTCCCCGGCGCTCCCCGCCGCGGTCAGCTCGATGAGACTCGACAGGCCGGTGCGGCCCGCGCCCGATGCGCCGCTCAGCCGGTGCACGGCGCGAGCCAGCCGCCGGTTCGCGGAGACGCCCGCCCGCGCGGCCGACTTGGCCGCATGGCCGGTCGCCTGGCGCGCCTCCGACAGTCCCATGGTCTAAGTATTCGTCCTGGCCGGGTCTGCGCCGGCCAGCCGGGTGCGAATTCCCCATAGCTGGTTCGCGCAGTCGCCATGATGAGCGAGAATAACTAATCGTGAGCCCCATCCGTGTCCGCAGCAAAGAGCCGGATCAGGCCTGCGCGGAGGCCGTCGACCTGGCGCGTGCCGCGCTGGCCGACGTCGTCGGCGCCGAGCAGGTGGGAGAGCATTGTGGCGTGGAGGCGGGGGGCGACCGGGTCGTCACCCACCTGTTCTCCTGCCTGGATCCCGCTTACCCCGGCTGGCGCTGGGCCGTGACCGTCACGCGTGCCTCCCGCGCGCGCAACGTGACCGTTGACGACAGCGCCCTCATCCCGGGGCCTGACGCGCTGCTGGCCCCCGCCTGGGTCCCCTGGCGCGACCGGCTCCAGCCCGGCGATGTCGGCGTGGGTGACCTGCTTCCCGCGCACGATGACGACGGACGGCTCGTCCCCATGGTGATGCTGGCCGGGGACGACGCCGTAGTCGACTGGTACGCCGACGGCCCGCCGGAAGCGCCCGATCCGCCCGGGTCGCTGGACGTCCCGGAGCGGGCCTTCCCGGGCCGGGCCCGGGTACTGTCCCCGGCCGGCCGTGATGAGACCGCCGAGCGCTGGTACGACAGCGAGCACGGGCCGCGGACGCCACTGGCCCGGGCCGCCCCGGCGACCTGCGCCAGCTGCGGGTTTTTCGTCCCGCTGAGCGGCGTGCTCGGCCAGGTGTTCGGTGGCTGCGCGAACGCCTACGCCCCGGACGACGGCCGGATCGTTTCCGGCGACCACGGCTGTGGCGCGCATTCGGAGTCCGCGCTTGCCGATACGCCGACGCACGCCATGTCGCCGGTCATCGACGAGTTCGGCTACGACCTGGTGGACCTGCCCGGTGTCTCGCTGGACGAGACCGTGTTCGAGTCGTTCAGCGGCGGGGCCTGACCCGTTTCCGTGACCGCCGGCAGCGCCGCCCGCCGGCGGGCTACGGCGGCCCGGCGGTGCTGCAGATACGGCACGTACACCAAGCCGAAGAACCCGAGCACCACTCCGGTCACACAGGTCCAGACCCACCAGCGCTCCGACAGCGGCAGGCTCGACCGGATGATCAGGACGACGATGAGCGCGATCACCCATCCCGCCGTGAGGACGCCCGTGATCAGCCGGGCATTCCCCTCGAGCGGGGGCGGCGGCGAGCGGCGCGGAGTAGCCACGAGTGCCAGGGTACGTGGCGGCGGATCCGCCGTGACGGCCCGCGCCGGTGATGTCTCCCGCCGCGTCCGCCGTCCGTGATGTACTTTGATCATCCGGCTGCGGGTGCTCGCTGCCTGCTCACGCGCGATACGCGGTTTGCGGAATCCCGGCACGCCGCATATTGTTAGCGAAAGTAATGATTCAGGCTAATGAAGATGACACTTACGCAGGCAAGGGGAGCGCAGACCAGATCCGACGCGGGCCTGGCCACCGCGCTGCGGATCTCCGTCAGCCGGCTCGCGCGGCGGCTGCGGGTGGAGCGCGCTGCGCAGGGCCTGCCGGAGTCCGAGCTGTCCGACACGCAGTTCGCCACCCTTTCGGCGCTGGAGCGCCACCCGGAGATGACACCGGGCGACCTCGCCGAATACGAGAAGGTGCAGCCACCCTCGATGACGCGCGTCATCGCGGTGCTGGAGGATCGTGGTCTGGTGATGCGGGCACCCCATCTGACCGACCGGCGCCAGGTTGTCCTGACCGTGACGGTGGAGGGCCGGGCCGCGGTCCTGCGGGCCCGCCGCCGGCGGGACGAGTGGCTGGCGAAGCGGCTCAAGGAGCTGACCCCGCAGGAACGGGCGACCCTGCGGGCCGCCGAGCCCATCCTGGAGAAGCTCAGCCAGTCCTGAAGCGGCTGGCGGCGGCGGGTATCCGGCTGGCTTCGCCGGGGCACCGCGCGGCTTCGGCGCCCGTGGGGCGGACGTTCAGCTCTCTCCGCAACCGCAACTATCGCTTGTTCGCGGCCGGGCAGGTGGTGTCCAACAGCGGGACCTGGATGCAGCGGACGGCGCAGGACTGGCTGGTGCTGCAGCTGTCACACGGCAGCGGTTCCGCCCTCGGCATCGCGGCGGGCCTGCAGTTCCTCCCCCTGCTGCTGTTCAGCCTGTGGGGTGGCGCGATCGCCGACCGGTTCGGCAAGCGCCGCATCCTGCTCATCACGCAGGGCCTCATGGGGGGCCTGGCGCTGATCCTCGGTCTCCTCGCCGTCACCGGGACCGTCCGGCTGTGGCACGTCTACCTGCTCGCTTTCGCGCTCGGGCTGGTCACCGTGGTGGACAACCCGACCCGGCAGACCTTCGTGACCGAGATGGTCGGGCAACGGGACATGCCGAACGCGATCGCGCTCAACAGCGCCATCTTCAACCTGGCCCGGATCGCCGGCCCGGCGGTGGCGGGAATTGTCATCAGCCTGGTCGGCACGCCCACCGCGTTCCTGCTTAACGCCGCGTCGTACGGGGCGGTGATCACCGGGCTGCTGCTGATGCGCTCTGGCGAGCTGACGCCCGCGCCGCGGGACCCGCGGGTCAGCGGCCAGATGCGGGAAGCGCTGCACTACCTCGCGGGAGCGCCGCGCATCTGGATACCGATGACGATGCTCTTCTTCGTGGCCACGTTTGGCATGAATTTCCAGGTCACGACGGCCTTGATGTCCCGGGGGGTGTTTCATACCGGCGCGGGCGCCTTCGGCCTGGCCTCGACCGCGTTTGCGGCCGGCGCGCTGGGCGGTGCGCTGCTGGCCGCGCGGCGCCGCCGCCCGTCGGCCCGGCTCCAGATAGCTGTCGCGCTGGCGTTCGGCGTGCTGGAGACGGCCTCCGGGCTGATGCCCACCTACTGGGCGTTCCTGCCCATGCTGCTGCCGACCGGCCTGGCCCTGGTGCTGTACACGACGGCCGCGAACTCCGCCACCCAGCTCGGTACGGATCCGCAGATACGCGGTCGCGTGATGGGCGTCTACATGCTCGTGTTCCTGGGCGGCGCCCCGATCGGCTCGCCGCTGATCGGCTGGGTCGCCGAGCAGTTCGGCCCGCGGATGAGCCTGATCTCCGGCGGGGTGATCTCGGCGATCGCCGCCGTCGTGGCCGGCATCGTGCTCATCCACGTCACCGGGACCAGCGTCCGGGACGGCCTGCGGCCACTGGCCCAGCTCCGCGGGAGTGCCCGCCGGCCTACACGACCGGTGCCGGACGCGGGCCGGCCAGCCGCCGCCTGACCGGGCTGCGAGCAATAGCGCATGAGACTGTTCGTCGCGCTGGTGCCGCCCCCGGCGGTGCTCGGCGGGCTCGATGAGGTGGTCGCGCCGCTCCGGACCCTGCGGCCTGGGCTGCGCTGGACCACCCAGGATGCCTGGCACATAACGCTGGCCTTCCTGGGCGAGGCCGATGAGACCGCTGCGGCCCGGCTGACGCCACGGCTGGCCCGGGCCGCGGGCCGCCACCCTCCCTGCCGTGTCACGTTCGCCGGTGCCGGGGCGTTCCCCGCTGCGGCCCGGGCCCGCGTGCTGTGGTGCGGTCTGCGCGGCGACCACCGCGACGTGGCGGCCCTGGCCGCCTCCGTGGCCGCCGCCGCGCGCCGCGCCGGAGCGCCACCGGCGGATGAGGGGCGCCCGTTCCGCCCGCATCTCACGCTGGCGCGCTGCCGCGCTCCGGCCGACGTCCGCGACCTCGTCGATGCCGTGCGCGGGTATGAGGGGCTGGGCTGGACCGCGGATCGCGTTCATCTCATCGACAGCCGGCCCGGCGGCCAGCCCCGCTACGCGACGGTGGCCAGCTGGCCGCTCGGCCCGGGATAGGCTCGGTGCGTGACACGCGTGCCCCGCTGGCTCCTTCCCGCCGTGCTGGCGCTCCTGGTGCTCACCGTGATCGTCGGCTCGGTGGTGCGCTGAGGCGGCGCGGTTGCGCGGGGCGCGGCCGGCGGTCAGTACGGTGACGGCGTGTTGCGGATGATGGTGAGGCTAACGACCTTCCCGTTCCTGACGCTGAAGTAGTTCGACATGATCAGCGGGTCGGGGAGGTTCGCCTTGTCGTACTCGCCGTCGTAGGCGGCCCGCACGATGATGTCGCCGTAGTGATCGACGACCTCCTGCACGTCGAGGGTCACCTTGTCGCCGACCATCTCCTTCTCCACCCACCGCCGGATCGCGGCGGTGCCCGCGATCTCGCGGTGTGCGTCGTTGACGTAGGCGTCGCCGGTGAAGGTCGCGACGATCGCGTCGGTGTCGAATGCGTTGACCGCGGCGATGTGCGCCGCGACGATACCGCTCAGCTCGGTGGCCATGGGGGTGTCCTTCTTGTGCGGATTGGCCGGGTGGCCTGTGCTTCCCACCCTCGCGGCTCCCGCAGGGGGAGGGTCAACCGTTCCCGGGCCGGCCGGGTCTCCCCCTGCGGGACAGTCCCGCCGGGAAGGGCGGGACAGGGGGAGAGACGGGCACACAGCGCTCAGAGGCGTTCCACCACGTAGTCGATGCACACGGTCAGGGCCTCGACGTCGGCTGGGTCAACGGACGGGAACATCCCGATACGCAGCTGGTTGCGGCCGAGCTTGCGATACGCCTCGGTGTCGACGATGCCGTTCGCCCGCAGCGTCGCGGCGACGGCCGCCGCGTCGACATCCCCGGCGAAGTCGATCGTGCCGACGACCTGGGAACGCTGCGCCGGGTCGGCGACGAACGGCGTGGTGTATGGCGTCTTCTCGGCCCACGTGTACAGCCGGGCGGCGGAATCGGCGGTCCGGGCCGTCGTCCAGGCCAGGCCGCCATGCCCGAGCATCCAGTCGATCTGCTCGGCCAGCAGGATCAGCGTCGCGACGGCCGGCGTGTTGTCCGTCTGGTTCTTGGCCGAGTTCTCGATCGCCGCCGGCAGCGACAGGAAGCCGGGCACGTAGCGCCCGGTGGCGGCGATCTCGGCGACCCGGTCCGCCGTGGCGGGCGACATCAGCGCGATCCACAGGCCGCCATCGGCGCCGAAGCACTTCTGCGGGGCGAAGAAGTACACGTCGAAGTTGACGGGGTCGACCGGGAGGCCGCCGGCGGCGCTGGTGGCGTCGACGAGGATCAGCGACCCGGGATCGGCCCCCGGCACGCGCCGGACCGGCATGGCCACGCCGGTCGAGGTCTCGTTGTGGGTGAGGGCGTACGCGTCCACCCCGGGCTCCGCGGCGGGCCGCGGGTGGCTCCCCGCGGCGGACTCGATCACGGTGGGTGTGCCCAGCCACGGCGCGGCTGCCGTCACGGCGGCGAACTTGGCGGAGAACTCGCCGAACGCGAGGTGCTGTGACCGGGCCCGGATCAGCCCGAAGGCGGCGGCGTCCCAGAACGCGGTCGATCCACCGTTACCGAGGACGACAGCGTAGTCCTCCGGCAGGGCGAACAGGGCGGCCAGCCCGGCCCGGATCCGCCCGACCAGGGACCGGACCGGCGCCTGCCGATGTGAGGTCCCCAGGTACGTGGCGCCGGACCGGGTCAGCGCCGCGATCTGGCTGGCGCGGACCTTGGACGGCCCGCTGCCGAACCTGCCGTCCGCTGGCCTGATCCCGGGAGGGATGACAAGGCTGCTCACGCCGTCAGCCTATCCGCGGCCCCCGATCGGCTCGGACCGGCCGCGGGCAGGCGCGGGCCGGCGCGGGCACAACAGCGCGGGGGCGCCTAGATCTCGCCGAGAACCTCCCTCGCGCCAGGGACGTCGCGCGCCGGGCGGGCCGGCGGGCCGATGTACCGTGCGCTCGGCCTGACCAGCTTGCCGGTGCGCTTCTGCTCCAGGATGTGCGCCGCCCATCCCGCGGTGCGCGCGCAGGTGAACATCGAGGTGAACATGTTGGCGGGAACCTCGGCGAAGTCGAGGACGATCGCGGCCCAGAACTCCACGTTGGTCTCCAGCACCCGGTCGCCCCGGCGCGCGCGCAGCTCGGCCAGCGCCGCGTTCTCCAGCGCCAGGGCCACCTCGTAGCGGGGGGCGCCCAGTTCCTTGGCGACCCGCCGCAGCACCCGGGCGCGCGGGTCCTCGGCCCGGTACACGCGGTGCCCGAAGCCCATCAGCCGGTCGCCGCGGTCCAGCAGCTGCTTCACGTAGGTATCCGCGTCGCCGGTGCGCTCGACCTCCTCGATCATGTGCAGCACCCGCGCGGGCGCGCCGCCGTGCAGCGGCCCGGACATGGCGCCCGCCGCGCCGGACATCGCCGCCGCCACGTCCGCACCGGTCGAGGCGATGATCCGGCCGGTAAACGTGGAAGCGTTCATGCCGTGCTCGGCCGCCGACACCCAGTACGCGTCCACCGCCTTGACGTGCCGCGGATCCGGGTCACTCCGCCAGCGGATCATGAACCGTTCCGCTATCGTCTTCCCCCTGTCCACCTCGCGCTGGGGCACCAGCGGCAGGCTCAGGCCGCGGGCCGACTGGGCGACGAACGACAGCGCGGTCACCGAGACCCGGGCGAGATCGTCCCGGGCCTGCTCGTCGCTGATGTCGAGCAGCTGCCTGATGCCCCACGCCGGGGCCAGCATGGCCACCGCGCTCTGCACGTCGACCCGGACGTCGCCGGAGTGGATCTGTAGGGGGTAGTTCTCGGCCGGAGCCAGGCCTGGCGTAAAAGAGTTATCAACCAGCAGGCCCCACACGTGGCCGAACGAGACGTGCCCGGTCAGCTCCTCGATATCCACCCCGCGGTAGCGGAGCGCGCCGCCGTCCTTGTCAGGCTCGGCGATCTCGGACTCGAAGGCGATCACGCCTTCCAGTCCTGGCTTGTAGTCGGACATCGGGTCTCCTTCGTTGGGCGGTATGGCGCGCCGGGTCGTGCGCCGGGCAAGCTGTTTGCATCCAGGCGCCGGCTACCGTGACGGTCCTGCCGTGACCCCCGCCAGGATGCAGCCTGACCGGGGTACGGGAAAGGACCGCGCGGACTCCAGGCCGCGCGATACCTCGGTTCTCTTATTCAATATCGCCAGACCTACCTAACGGTAGCCGACAGAAATGTGAGGAGCGTTACTCGCGGAAACGACCGCGCCTCGCTGTCATCTGCAATCTATCGCCTGGTTGGCTTCCGGCCTGCGCAGTGCCCGCCTCACAGCTGCTCACCACTGCTGGCCGTCACGTATGGCCATGTGCCCGGAATGCGCCCGGTCAACCTGCTCGGCTCATCCGGCCGGCGATGGCGACTCCGGATGACCTCTGATGCGCGGCTGCTGCTGGACCTGAAGCCATTGTCAATGGCCCTGCTGGCGGTCGATACTGTCAGGCGTGTGTGCCCGGGTGCGGAGCTGGTTCGACGGAGCTGGCTGGTTCGTCGGCCTGGCGGCCGTGCTGTTTGCGTTCGCCTTACTGGCGGTGTTGCTGCAGTTGCAGTCGCCGGATCTGGTGCTCTGGACCGGTACCCGGGTCGTCGGCACCGAACAGGGAGGAATCGTCAGCTACCGGTGGCACGGTCAGCAATACTCGATCAACGCGGCGGGCTACGGGTCTGCGAAGAACGTGAGTGTCTATCTCGACCCAGGTGATCCCGGCAACGCCATGATCGATCACATCGCCCCCCGGATCTTGGATGCCGCATTGATCGGCGCCCCGATAGCGGGCGGCGTGGCATTGCTCATCGCCGGCGGCACTCGCAAGCACCGATGGGCCCGCCGGAACGCGCGCCGGGCTCGCGAATTTCAGCTTTGAGCTCACGGTCCCTGCGCACCATGGCGATCGGCCGGGATTTCGCTGGCCAAGGCCGCGGCGCACCTGGGTGATACCAAGGAGACCGGGCGGGAGCGTGCGATGATGCGCCTGCCCAGGTCACATTACTTTTGGGAGCGTTACTCATGGAAACGACCCGGCGCGGTGACGGTTCCCGCACCCAGCCGCACGATGCGGACCGGATTCTCTCGGAGGACATGCTCGCAGATGATCCTGTCGAGCAGTTTTCCGGCTGGCTGTCCGACGCCATCGCGGCCGGCCTGCCGGAACCGAACGCCATGGTGCTCGCCACCACCTCGGCCGAGGGGCACACCCGGGCCCGGACGGTCCTGCTCAAGGCGCATGATCGCAGCGGGTTCGTCTTCTACACCAACCGGACGTCACGCAAGGGCACCGATCTCGCCGCGAACCCGTGGGCGTGCGTGCTGTTTCCCTGGTACGCGCTCGGGCGCCAGCTGACCATCGAAGGTCCCGTCAGCGCGCTGTCCACGGCGGACAGCGAGCCGTACTACCGGTCCCGTCCGCGCGGGTCGCAGATCGGGGCGTGGGCCAGCAGGCAGTCCCGGGTGATCGCAACCCGCGCGGATCTCGACGAGCGCGTCACCGAGCTTGAGCGCCGCTGGCCGCCCGGCACCGATGTGCCGATGCCGGACTTCTGGGGTGGTTACCGGCTCGCGCCGGAAACGATGGAGTTCTGGCAGTCGCGCCAGAGCCGCCTGCACGACCGGCTCCAGTACCGCAGAACCCCAGGTGGCTGGGTCATCGAGCGGGTGTCGCCCTAGCGGGGCGCCGCCGCGTGCCGCCCGGCGCGGCCGGCCGGGGGCGCGGGCAGGTACGCCGGAGCCCCCGCGCGGCATAGCATTTCAGCAGGAGGAATGAGCAGGTGACCGCCCAGGGGCTTATTGACACGACCGAGATGTACCTCCGTACCGTTTTCGAGCTCGAGGAGGAGGGCATCGTCCCGCTGCGTGCCCGGATTGCCGAGCGGCTCGGCCAGAGCGGGCCAACCGTCAGCCAGACCGTGGCCAGGATGGAGCGGGACGGGCTGCTGCATGTCGCGGGTGACCGCCAGCTGTCCCTCAGCGAGGTAGGCCGGACGCTGGCCACCCGGGTGATGCGCAAGCACCGGCTGGCCGAATGCCTGCTGGTCGGTGTCATCGAGCTGCCCTGGGAAGAGGTACACATCGAGGCGTGCCGGTGGGAGCACGTGATATCGGAGAGCGTCGAGCGCCGCCTGTGCGAGCTGCTCGGCTACCCGGTCCGCTGCCCGCACGGGAACGTCATTCCCGGCCTTGATGAGCTGGGAGTACCGCCGCAGGCCAAGGAGCAGGCCCTGGACGCGGCCGCGGGCGGCGGTGAGGCGATGACCAAGGTCGCCGGGCGGGAGCCGGCGCCAGTTGTCGTGCAGCGGATTAGTGAGCAGATCCAAAGCGATCTGGTTCTGATGCTTAAACTCAAGCGCACCGGGATACAACCCGGACGTGAGGTCCTGCTTGCGGCAAGCGACGACGGTGTGCGAGTGACGTGTGGCGATAGCACGGATGGGGCCGAGACGGATCTGCCCCGCGAAATCGCCGCGCATGTTTTCGTGTCACGGCCGTAACCGGTACGGGGCACCCGCGGGCGCGTACGTGCCCGCCGCCGGGGCTGTTCCGGGCTGCCCGCGCGCGGGCAGCCGGTTTCCCGGCCGCCCTTTCCCCGGTAGCGGAGCGCAGATATGACGACGTGGACGGACGCGGCCGGCGAGTCGTTCCTGCCCGCGGAGATGCTGCTCGACCAGGCCGAGATGGCGGTCATCGTCACCGACCGGCGCTGCAATCTGCTCTACCTCAACGCGTACGCAACCCGGCTCATGGGTGTGCCGGCCGACGCGCCGCGGCTCATCGGCCAGTCCGTGCTCAGCATCGGGTTCGCGACCGGGGACCAGGACAAGGTCATCGGGCTGGCCCGGTGCGTGCTGCGCGGCCGGCCGTGGGAGGGAACGTTCGCCAGTACCCACGGGGAGGGCTCCAGCCTGCTGCTACGCGCGTACGCGGTGCCGCTGCGCCATCCGTCCGGTGCCATCGACGGCATCGCGATCTTCGCGCGTGAGGCTGGCCGGGGCACGCTGGCCGAACGGAACCGGATCGGCCTGCTGGAACGCATCGGTGAACGGCTAGGCGGGTCGCTGGAGCTGGACGCGACCCTGCGTCACGTCACCGAAATGCTTGTCCCGCAGTTCGCCGACCATTGCTTCATCGATCTCCTCCAGGGTGACAAGCTGATCCGGCGGGTGCAGATGAACGCCGGCGGCTGGGAGCCCCCGCCCGGTGCGTGGACCCCGGCGGGTGCGCCGGTCAGCTACCCGGAGGGTCACTTCTGCCAGCAGGCCATGGCGCGAATGGAGATCATCGTCGTCGCCGACCTGGAGGAGGCCAGCTACCCGGCGCCCACCGCACACAGCCTGCGGGCCAGCCGCGGGGTCGGGATGACCTCGGTGATCGCCCTGCCGCTGCACGCCCGGGGTGAGCTGCTGGGGGTGATGAGCCTGGCCTTGTCCGGGCTGTCGGACCGGGACGGGCGGCGGTACGGACCCGACGACCGTGACCTGTTCGGCGCGATCGCGAGCCGGATCGCGATCGCGATCGACAACGCGATGCTGTTCGAGGCGGAACGGCAGACGGCCCTGGTGTTCCAGAAGAGCCTGCTGCCCCAGGAACTTCCCGCGCTGGACGGGCTCGAGGTGGCCTGCCGGTACGTGCCGGCCGAGCCGCTGGAGACGCACGGCCAGGGCATCCAGACCCAGGTCGGCGGCGACTGGTACGACGTCATCCCGCTGGCCGCCGGGCGGGTGGGCATCGTCATCGGCGACGTCGAGGGACGGGGGGCTCGCGCGGCCGCCATCATGGGTCAGCTCAGGGCGGCCCTGCGCGCGTTCGCGCAGGACGAGAAGGCGCCGGCTGACATCCTCCGCAAGCTGGATGAATGGTGCCGGTCGATGACGCCCGCCGGCGACCCCGGCCTGCTGGGTGCTGACCCGCCCACCGTGAGCTGCACCTACTTCGTCTACGACCCGTGGTCGCGTGAGCTCTCGTTTGCGAACGCCGGCCATGACGCCCCGCTGCTGGTGGTCGGCGGCGAGGCCCGGCAGATGGAAATGGGAGACAAGGGGGTCCTGCTCGGCGTGCGCGGCAAGGGCATCCGCGGGCTGCCGACGTATAAGGAGGAGACGCTGACCCTCCCGCCGGGCGCGACGCTCGTCCTCTACACCGACGGCCTGACCGACCGGCGGGCGCGCGCTGACGGCGCTGGCCACTACACGGAGGAGGAGGCGCTCGGCATGCTGTGCCGCGCGGTAAGCGCGGCCGCGGGCGGCGGTGCCGACGCGATCGCGCGGGCCGCGCAGGAGTCCGTTCCCGGCGACATCGATGACGACATGGCGATCCTGGTGGTCCGCTCGCTCCCGGCAGAGCTGGACGCGCGCGAGCGGGTCTTTCCCGCCGAGCCGGTCATGGTGTCCGAGGCGCGCCGGATGGCACTGGACACGTTCCGGGCGTGGGGGATGGGCAACGCCCAGGCCGAACTGGCCTGCCTGCTGGTTTCAGAGGTCGTCACCAACGCCGTGCTGCACACATCGGCAGGCAGCCCGCGCCGTGAATTCGGCGACTTCGGCCTGGAACCGGGCCCGGTGGGGCCCTCCGGCCCGGTGGGCCCTGGCGCGCCAGGCGGACCGGGCGGGCGCCGGCGGCCGGGGTGGCCGCCGTGGGGGGAGCGGTTGCGGCCCCGCCCGCCCCGGTGCCGTGGAACGGCCCCGTGCCGGTCATGGACGGCCGGGCGATGGGTTTCAGCGGAGTGCAGAAGGACTTTGCGCTGAGCCTGCGGCGTGGTTCCTCCGCGGTCTGGGTCGAAGTCTTCGATCCCGACATGCGGCTTCCCCGGATCCGTTCGGCCGAGGACAGCGACGAAGGCGGGCGCGGCCTCTACCTGGTGGAGCAGCTCGCCACCCGGTGGGGATCGCGTCCCACCCGGAACGGCAAAACCGTCTGGTTCGAGATGCCGATCAACGGCCAGCCGTCCTGACCAGGCGCACAGCGGCCCGCCGGAAGGCGAGGGGGAGGTCGGGTCAGTGGCCCACGCTGTTGGCGTACAGCAGCGCCACCACTACGACGAAGACGGCGATGACGCCCGTCCAGGTCTTGGAGGAAATGCCCAGGCCCGCGCGTTTGCGGAGCTTGGTCCAGAAATACGCGACGAGGATGGCCAGGAAAAAGAGCAGGATAACCCCGGTCATGCCCGCCTCCTCCGTGGCGCAATTGCCTGGTCTACCCTCAGCGTACGTCAACGGTCCGTGGGAGGCTACGCCTTACCGGGGGAGTCGGATGTGACCTGCGCCGGCAGCCACACCCGGGCCCGCGTGCCGCGTCCCGGCGCGGAGGCCAGATCCGCGTGACCGCTGTGCGCGGCCGCGATGGCCTGCACGATCGACAGCCCGAGCCCGGTGCCGTTCTCGGGGCGCCCCTCACCGGAGTCCCGGGTGCCGCGGTGGAACCGGTCGAACGCACGGGCCGCGTCCTCGGGTGCCATGCCCGGGCCCGCGTCGGCGACCTCCATCAGCGCCCCGTCCGCTGCCGCGCTGAGCCGGATCGCGACGGGCGTGTCGGCCGGGGTGTGCTCACGCACGTTGGCCAGCAGGTTCGCGAGCACCTGACGGATTCGCGGCTCGTCGGCGATGACCACTAGGCGCACGGGTGCCTCAACCCGGATCGGCCGCTCCGGCTCGACCGCGCTGGCGTCGGCCGCCGCGTCGCGGACCAGCACCGCCAGGTCGGTCTGGGTCAGGTTCAGTGAGGACGTCCGGTCCAGCCGGGCGAGCTCCAGCAACTCAGCGACCAGCCTGCTCATCCGCTGTGATTCCTCGTCGATCCGGCGCATCGCGTTCGGCAGCTGTTCCGGGCCCAGCGCTCCCTGGCCGTACAGCTCGGCGTAACCGCGGATGGTGGTCAGCGGGGTGCGCAATTCGTGCGAGGCGTCCGCGGCGAAGTGGCGGACCTTCTGCTCCGAATGCAGCCGGGCGCTGAACGCCTGCTGGATCCGGTCCAGCATGGTGTTGATCGCGTCGGCCAGCGACCCGACCTCTGCGTGGTCACCCGGATCCGGCATCCGCGCGGTCAGGTCGCCCCGGGTCGTGATCCGGCGGGCCGTGGTGGCCATCTGGTTGAGGGGCGCGAGTCCCCGGCCGATCAGCCACCGGCCGCCCGCCGCGAGCACCGCGAGCAGGGCAAAGCCGGTGATCAGCTCGGCGATAATGAGGCTGCGGACCCCGTCGGCGACCCGGCCGCGCGGTTCCGCGATCACGATGATTCCGGCGACGCCGGTCAGCGTGGCCGGGGCCCGCCGGCCCAGGGCCGCCAGCGCGGGACCGCCGTTGCTGCCCGGGATGCTGAAGATGGTGCGTGCGGTCACGTACCGGCCGATCTGGACGTACGGAATCGCGGCGATCCCGGTGGCCAGCGCGCCGGCGTTCGGTGAGCTGCCGAGCGTCGTGACCAGGCCGCTGCGCGCCTTGAACGCCACGGCGTAGGAGGGGTTGGCGGCGATCTGGGCTGCCGTCTCCCCGTAGACGGCCCGGAGGCTGTCCTCGAACTGCGCCTCCAGGTGGCCGCTGATCACGAACGCGCTGACCGTTCCCATGATGATCAGGAACACCGCCGTCACGGCGATCAGCCCGGCCATCAGGCGGGCGCGCAGCGACAGCCGGGGCGAACGGGTCATCTAAGGGATTCTGCAGCATCCGCACCCGCGACCGGTTGCGGCGGGCGCAGCGTGTATCCCACGCCGCGCTGGGTGTGGATCAGCGGCGGCCCGAGCGGGTCGAGCTTGCGCCGCAGATAACTAACGTACGTTTCGACGATCTGGGACTGGCCTGCGTAGTCCCAGCCCCACACGTTCTCCAGCAGCTGCGCGCGGGTCAGGACGCGGCCCTGGTGCCGCATGAGGTAGGCCAGCAGCCGGAACTCGGTCGGCGACAGCTCAACCGGCGTCCCCGCGCGGTGCACGGTCCACCGGGATTCGTCCAGCTCCAGATCGCCGGCCTGCAGCGTCACGGTCTCGTCCGCTGTTCCCTCACCGGCCGGGCGGGCGGCGCGGCGCAGCACGGCACGGATGCGGGCGACCAGGGCCTCCACCGAAAACGGCTTGGTCACGTAGTCGTCGCCGCCGAGGGCGAGCCCCTGCACGGTGTCGGAGGAGGTGTCACGGGCCGTCAGGAAGATGATGGGTACGTCGTTGCCGCGCGCCCGGAGCCGGCGGCACACTTCGAAGCCGTCCAGGTCGGGCAGCACGACGTCGAGCACGATCAAGTCGGGCTCGGCCGTCTCGGCGTCGCGCAGAGCGGCCTTGCCGCTGGCCGCGGTCAGCACCGTGCAGCCGTGGAAGTTCAGCGCGACCTGCACGAGCTCACGGATGTTCGGCTCGTCGTCAACGACGAGCACCTTCGGGATGTGCTTATTTTCAGCCATCGGGTTCCAGCATCATCTTCTCCCGCCCCACCGCGTCGTCGCGGCCTTCCCTGCTATCGCGAACGGGTGGCACCCTGTAATGATTCCAGGCCGCGCGCCGTGCTGGGCGCGCGGCCGCCTGGCCCGGTCCGGGCCCGCCGTCGCGGGCCGCGGACGCCGACAGCCCGTGCCATGCCGCGCTGAGCGGCATGGCACGGGCGGCGGGGCTGTTGTCCCGTCGGGAGACGGGGTGGCCCGGGTTCGGTGATTCAGGAGTGGTTACCCATCGTTCCGGTTGTGGAGCTCACGGTCGGCGTCGGCATGACCGTCGGCGTCGTCGTCGGTGGCGTGGTCGGCGTCGTCGTCATCATCGGCGTCTTCTCGATCAGGATGACCTTGGCGTGCAGCGCCCAGTTGGCCCGGGTGCCCGCTATGAACACCAGATCGCCGCGCTGGACGCCGCCGACCATGGTCATGGCCGGCATCCGCGTGACCGTGGTGTTCTGCGCCACGGTCGCCACGTTGCTGGTCACCTTGACCGAGACGGTGATGCCCGTGCCGACCACGTTGACCGTGACGGTCGTGGTCGTCGGGGCGAGCACCTGCGCCGCGGCCGCGGTGTTCCCGGTCAGCATGGCCGTCGCCGGGGTCATCGAGCCGGCCATCGCTGCGCTGGCGGCGGTGGTGCTGCCGGTCAGCGCCGTGGTGCCGGTCATGCTGGCGGCCACGTTCGTGACCTTGGTGCCGCCGGACAGCCACCACACGTTGAACGAGCCGTTGGCCGCGCGGATGAGCACGAACTTCTTGGTGGCCAGGACCACCGTGCCGCGCTCGAACGCGAGCTTGCTGTGTCCCCGCCACATCTCCGTCTCGCGATTGGTGTTCGCGAGGTGTGCGAAGTTAGCAAAGGCCCGTCCGTGGGACCAGCTGAAATCACTGAGACCCGCGTTCAGGTAATTCGCCTGGTTCGAAGGATGCGAATAGTGCTTGCTGTAACCGGCGGACTGGGCCGAGGTTACGCTGGGGTGGCTTGTGGTTGCTACCGCCACCGCGCCGATTGCGCCGCCGCCGACTACGACCGCGGTCGCAATGCCGAGGCGCGCCTTAAGGTTGGTGCGCCGGCGCCCAGCCGGGCCACGCCGATTGCGTCCCATCATCGGTGCCTCCTTCCCAAGTCGCTGCGCCCGCCACGCGCGTCCTGGTACGACTGCGATTGCCAGTGGGTTGCTGGATAGCCGATGGACGGCTCGTACATATCCATGGCTATGAGAGTGCACTGGTGCCGCCGATACCGATACGTGATCGGCATCCACGTAAGCAGTCCGTTCGAGAGTTCACATTCCTTCGTCGGCATTTTGTGACGGCTGCGGATAGCAATCGGCCTGATGCGAGATGACCAGGTGCGTAATGAATACGTTCGGGAATTCACAACATTACGAAAAGCGATTCCCGGCGGCTGCGGCGGCCGCCGGGAGCGCTTTTCCCCCCTCCCGCAGAGCTTCCCGTCGCGGTCAGCTGGAGGTCGAGCCGCTCGCCGAAGCCGACGGGGACGGCGCCGGTGTCCCGGTGGCGGGCTGCTTGGCCGCCGCGACGACGATCAGCCGGGCGTCGCGCGCCCCGGACACCACCGGGCCCGCCAGCAGCACGTGCTCGCCGCTGGACAGATCCGAGCGGCTGACCTTCGCGCCGCCCTTGCGGACGACCGTGCTGGAGGTGTACTGCCAGGTCCACGTGGTGCCGTTGGCCGCCTTGACCACCAGGTCAGCGCCGGCCGAGGTGACGACGCCCCGCTCGAAGGCGAGCGTCCGGGTCGTGCCGTCCTTGCCGCGGAACGCGACCTGCCCGTACATGCCGCCCAGGCGGCGCAGCCGGGCGATGGCGCCGGCCCTGGCGTGTGCCGCCCCGGCCGCCGTGCTTCCCGTCGTGTTCCCGGTGCTGCTCAGCGCGGCGTTGAGCGTTGCCGCCTCGGCGGACGAGCCGCCCGGTGAGCCGCCGGCCAGGACCGATCCGGCGATGGCCCCGCCGGCGGCCAGCGCCGCGGCTATGGTGATGCCGATCGCCCAGATCAAGGACCTGCGACGATCTTGTGCGAAGTGATGCGCCAGTGCGTTCATAGCACCGAGTGTCGGCCCTCATCCTGGGACGGCTGTCGGCGCGACCTTGGAAGAGCCTGGGAACGCCCGGAATGTTCGCTGGTACCGGCTACATCCGCTCCGGGACCGGAACGCCGAGCAGGTCAAGCCCCGTCAGCAGGACGCGCAGAGTCAGCGCGCACAGCGCCAGCCGGGACGCCCGGGCCTGCTCGCCGGCCGCCTTCAGCACCGGGCACAGCTCGTAGAACGTGGTGAACAGGCTGGCCAGCTCGAACAGGTAGGTGCACAGACGGTGCGGCTGCGCGGCGTCTCCGGACGACCAGACGGCGGCGCCGAAACCGAGCAGCTTCAGGGCCAGTGCCCGCTCCGGCTCCTCCGCGATGATCACCGGCCCGGTGGCCTCCTCCGGGGCCACGCCGGCCCGGCGGAAGATCGAGCGGATCCGGGCCGTGGCGTACTGCAGGTAAGGGCCGGTGTTTCCCTTGAAGGAGATCATCCGGTCCCAGTCGAAGACGTACTCGCTGTCGCGGGCCGTCGACAGGTCGGCGTATTTCACCGCGCCAATGCCGACTGCCTCGGCAATGGACGCCAGCGTCGCCTCGTCGAAATGCGTGCTCGCCTCGAGTTCGTCCAGGATGCCGCGGGCCCGGTCGACGCCCTCCTGAAGCAGGGCACTCAGCTTGATGGAGCCGCCGGTGCGGGTACGCAGGATCTTGCCGTCGGTGCCGAGTACGTTGCCGATCTGCGCGTGCTCGAAGCTCGCCTCCGCCGGGAGCCAGCCGGCCTGCTCCGCCACGGCGAAGACCATCCGGAAGTGCAGCGCCTGAGCCGAGCCGACCACGTAGATCGCCCGGTCGCAGCCGAGGTCGTCGATCCGGTAGCGGATCGTGGCCAGGTCGGTCGTGGAGTAGTTGTACGCACCGTCGCTCTTGCGGATGATCACCGGTAGCGGGGTGCCGTCGCGGCCGGTGAACCCGGGCGGGAAGGCACACAGGGCGCCATCGCTGGGTACCGCGATGCCCGCGGCCTCCAGATCGGCCACCACGGCCGGGAGCATGGCGTTGTAAAAGCTCTCACCGCGGATGTCATCGTCGGTTAGCGACACCCAGAGCCGGCTGTATATCCGGTGCAGATAATCCTTGGACAGGTCGACAAGCTCCTGCCAGAGCCGCAGCGTGCCCGGATCGCCGCCGTGCAGCAGGACCACGCGCTGCCGCGACCGGTCGGCGAAGGCAGGATCGGCGTCGAATGTGGCCCGCGCTGCCGTATAGAAAGAATTCGGGTCGGTCTGCAGCGTCCCGGCCTCGGGTGAATCCTCGCCCACGTCGAGCAAATGCTCGATCAGCATGCCGAACGGCGTACCCCAGTCACCCACATGGTTGTCCCGGATCACGTGGTGGCCGGCGAAGTCCAGCGTCCGCGCGATGGCGTCCCCGACGATCGTGGTCCGCAGGTGGCCGACGTGCATCTCCTTCGCGATGTTGGGCGAGGAGTACTCCACCACGACGGTCTGCGGGTCCGCCGCCCGGCTGACGCCGAGCCGGTCGCTGCCGAGCATCTCGCCAGCCTGGCCGGCGATCCAGTCGTTACGGAGCGTGAGGTTGATGAAGCCCGGGCCACTCACCTCGGGCTCGTGGCAGATGTCGGCGATCTCGAGCGAACGGGCCAGCTCAGCGGCGACCTCTCGCGGCGGGCGGTGCAGGCCAGGCCAGCGACAGGGCCACGTTGGCCTGGAAGTCGGCGTGCTGCGACGGCCGGATCGCCGGGTCCGCGTCGGCGTAGGCCTCACCGAACGCCGCGGCGAGGCCGTCCTGCACCCGCCGTGCGAGCAGTTCCTGTGGATTGGCCATGTCCTAAGAGTATCGGGGGCGCTCGCCCGAAGCTCCGGGTTATCCCCCGGGCGGCCGCTTCCGGGATCACCCTCCGGCCGTCGCCGGGATCACCCTCCCGGCCGTCGCCGGGATCACCCTCCCGGCCGCCGCCGGGATCATTGCTCCGGCGCGGGCCGGGATCACCCTCCCGGCCGGCGCCGGAAGTGGCCGGACCGGCCGGGACCCAGCCGTTCCCTGATCTTGTCCACGATGTGGCCACGCGCCAGCTCGTGGGCGAGGACGCAGGCCGATGTGATACCCCGGGCGGTACTTGCGCCGTGCGCGATGACGACAGTTCCGCCCAGCCCGAGCAGGGCGGCTCCGCCGTAGGTCTCCGCGTCGAGCCGTTCGGCCAGGTCCCGGAACGCGCGGCGCTGCAGCACGGCACCGAGCCGCGCCGCCCGGTTCGCGGTGACCGCCTCCCGGAGCTGGGCGGCGGCGAAGCGGACCGATCCCTCCAGGGTCTTCAGGGCCACGTTCCCGGTGAACCCGTCGGTGACGATCACGTCCACCTTGCCGGCCATCAGATCGCCGCCTTCGATGTTCCCCGTGAAGATGAGCGGGGACGCACCGTGCGCCGGATCCGTGGCGAGCAGCTCGTGCGCGTCCCTGGTCAGCTTGTTTCCCTTGCCCGGCTCGGCGCCGATAGTGAGCAGTCCGACCCGGGGG
Organism: uncultured Actinomycetes bacterium; assembly: GCA_963824545.1. Taxonomy (GTDB): domain Bacteria; phylum Actinomycetota; class Actinomycetes; order Streptosporangiales; family Streptosporangiaceae; genus Bog-532. The sequence goes on from CAWGPP010000030.1 coordinate 51,066, forward strand.
GCGTGGATCCCGAGAGTCACCTGCGCGTAGGCCACGCCGAGCTGGGCGAACTGGACCAGCATCTCCGGCTTGGGGTCCGCGGTGGCCCCCACATCGATGAGCACGGTCGGACGGGGCAGGGTAGGCAGCACGGCGGCGAGCGCCGGGCGTACGCCGCCGGGGAGCGGCCGCAGCCGCAGCCGGGCGGTGGTGACCACCCCGCCGGTCGATCCGGCGGACACGACCGCGGCGGCCTGACCCCGGCGGACCAGCTGGCAGGCGACCGCCACGCTGGACCGGGGGCGGCGCCGGATGGACAGCGCGCCGTCGTCCATGCCGAGCACATCCTCGGCCGCGGCGACGGTGATCTCGTCCGGGGCGGCGCCGAGCGATGCGAGCTCGGCGGCCACCGGCTGCGGCTGCCCGGCCAGGATGATCTCGATCCCGTGATCGCGGTAAGCGGCAAGCGCACCGGCCACGACCTCGCCAGGGCCATGGTCGCCGCCCATCGCGTCCACCGCCACCACGTGCCTGGAGTCGGCCAGACCGGCGGGGCCGAGACCGGAATCGGATGCCACGGGACGCAGCTCCATTCCCCGCGTGTCAGCGGCCGTCAGCGACGGCCCGTGTCGTTATCATTCTCTGCGGCATCCGACCCTATCGGCCGTCTCGTCGCTGCTGGTGTGGCGGTAGGCGGCCGGTGCCCGTGTGGCGGGCCCGCCGGGCGGCAGACGGGGCAGCGGGGGCGGGCTCCCGCCGCGCACGGAATGCACGGGACGCACGGGACACGCGGCAACCTTTCCCTCGCGACGTTCGTCTAGACGGGTGCCAGCCACATCAGCACCAATGAAGGAGCTGCGTGACATCAGTCCAGCACGTCATCCCGGCCCAGGCGGGGGAGCCGGCGACCGGGCGCCGGTTCCGCGCCTACACCGCGAAACATCTGGACATGCTGACGCAGCGCGCTGGCCTGCCCGCCAGCACCCGGCTCGCCGTCCGGGCAGTCGCTACCGTGCTGCCGTTCCGTACCAACACGTATGTGACCGAAGAGCTCATCGACTGGGACCTGGCCCCCGATGACCCCATGTACCGCCTCGTCTTCCCGCAGCCCGACATGCTCCCCGAGGCGGACGTGGCCCGGCTGTCCGCGGCCCTGGCGGCGGGCGCGCCAGACGACGAGCTACGTGCCCTGGCCCACGAGGTCCGGATGCGCCTCAACCCGCATCCGGCCGGCCAGCTGGCGCTGAACACCCCCGAGCTGGGCGCTGCCCCGCTGCGCGGCCTGCAGCACAAGTACCCCGAGACGGTGCTGTTCTTCCCGCGGCAGGGCCAGACCTGCCACGCCTACTGCACCTACTGCTTCCGGTGGGCCCAGTTCGTCGACGAGCCGGACCTCAAGATGGCGACGGACGACGTCGGCGGGCTGCTCGCCTACCTGCGCGCGCATCCCGAGGTGACCAGCGTCCTGATCACCGGTGGCGATCCGATGATCATGGGTGAGCCGGTGCTGCGCCGTTATGTCGAGCCGCTTCTGGATCCGGCGCTGGAACAGCTGGAGTCCATCCGGCTCGGCACCAAGTCGCTGGCCTACTGGCCGCAGCGTTTCGTCAGCGATCCGGACGCCGGGGCCACGCTCCGCCTGTTCGAGCAGGTGCGGGCGTCCGGCCGCAGCCTCGCCCTGATGGCGCACTTCTCCCACCCGCGTGAGCTGCAGCCTCCGCTCGTGGCCGAGGCGGTGCGCCGCATCCAGGACACCGGCGCCGTGATCCGCACCCAGGCGCCGCTGATCCGCACGATCAACGACTCGCCGCTGGCCTGGTCGGCCATGTGGCGGGCTCAGGCACGGCTGGGAATGATCCCCTATTACATGTTCGTAGAGCGTGACACCGGCCCGCAGGACTACTTCGCGGTGCCGCTGGCCCGCGCCCACACCATATTCCGGGAGGCGTACACGAGTGTCTCCGGGCTGTGCCGGACCGTCCGCGGCCCGTCCATGTCCGCGACGCCCGGGAAGGTGTGCGTGGACGGTGTCGCGGAGGTGGCGGGCCAGCAGGTCTTTGTCCTGCACCTGATCCAGGCGCGGCGGCCGGAACTGGTCGGCCAGCCGTTCTTTGCCCGCTTCGACCCATGCGCGACGTGGCTGTCCGATCTTCGGCCCGCCTTTGCCGAGCGCTTCCCCTTCGAGCGGGCGAAGGATTGAACGCGCCGCTGAGACGGCTGGTGAGCAGGCAACCTGGCGTGCCGCCACCGGACCGGCGCACGCTATCCTCCGGCCATGGAACTGAACGGAACCAGCGCAATCGTCTCCGGCGGTGCGAGCGGCCTCGGTGAGGCGACCGCCCGCGAGCTCGCCAAGGCCGGAGCCCTCGTCGTTGTCGCCGACCTGGCCGAGGAACGCGGCCAGGCGGTCGCGGCCGACATCGGCGGCGTGTTCGCGCGCACCGACGTGTCCGATGAGGCGTCTGTCGCCGCGGCGGTGGCGGCCGCGACCGGGACGGGGCGTCCGCTGCGGGCCGCCGTGAGCTGCGCGGGCATCGGCTGGGCGGCACGCACGGTGGGACGCGACGGTACACCGCATGACCTGGGCGCCTACCAGAAGGTCATGTCGATCAACCTGATCGGCACCTTTAACGTGCTGAGGCTGGCCGCCGCGGCCATGGCGGCCACCGAGCCCGCGGACGCGGACGGGCAGCGCGGTGTCATCGTCAACACCTCGTCGGTGGCCGGTCTCGAAGGCCAGATCGGCCAGATCGCGTACTCGGCGTCCAAGGGCGGCATCATCGGGATGACCGTGCCCGCGGCACGCGACCTGGCGGCGATCGGGGTCCGGGTCAATACGATCTGCCCGGGCATCATCGACACCCCGATCTACGGCAGCGGCGCCGGCGCCGAGGAGTTCAAGGCCCGGCTCGCCGCGCCGATCGTCTTCCCGAAGCGGATGGGCCGTCCCGCCGAGTTCGGTCACCTGGTTCGGGCGCTGATCGAAAACGACTACATGAACGCCGAAGTCATCCGCTTCGACGCCGGCCTCCGCTTCCAGCCCAAATAAGCGGCGAGCACTGCAACGGGTTACGGCGAGGCGGTCGTTACCGGCTTAGCGAGCCGGGCCTTGTGCCCGGCGAGCGGCCGGTGCTGTCGGCGAGCACCACAACAGGACCTACGGCGAGTCGCTCGTTACCGGCTTAGCGAGCCGGGCCTTGTGCCCGGCGAGCGGCCGGTGTGTCGGCGAAGTACCCCCGCGGGGCGCGGAGCGCATTCGGGGGCCCCGGGGGGTCGTCCCCCCGGACTAGAACAGCCCCCCGGGCCAGCACAATTAGCGCTGGTTGGCTGGGGCGGGGGGCAGGCCTGGGCTGGTGACCTGCTCGCGGATCCGCCTGCGGCCGCGGTGCAGCCGGGACATGACGGTGCCGATCGGGGTGCCCATCATCTCGGCGATCTCGCGGTACGGGTAGCCCTCGATGTCGGCCAGGTACACCGCGGTCCGGAATTCGCCGGGCAGTTCCCGCAGCGCCCGCAGCAGATCGGAGTCCGTGATCCGGTCCAGGGCCTCGGCTTCCGCCGACGGGGACGGCGGGGCCAGCCGGTCGGCCGACATCTGCCAGTCAGCCAGGTCGCCGCCCAGCGCCTGCTGCGGCTCACGCTTGCGCTTCCGGTACACGTTGATGAACGTGGTGGTCAAGATGCGGTTCAGCCACGCCCGGAGGTTCGTGCCCGTCTGGAACTGGTGGAAGGCCGCGTACGCCTTTACCGACGTCTCCTGCACGAGGTCTTCGGCGTCGGTCGGGTTACGCGTCATCCGCAGGGCAGCGGGATACAGCTGGCCGAGCTGAGGCACGACGTCACGCTCGAACCGGGCACGGCTCTCTTCGGCCTCGTCACTGGCGCTCATTCATTTTCTCCGGGCTCGATCTTGCTACTTACTAGTAGACGTTCGGGACGGCAAGATAGCTCGCCAATGTAATGCAAATCACAAACGCCTGCGATCTCGCTTGCACGTTACATCCTGGGAGCTGTGAGCAGGCTGAACGTGCCCTCAGATCCAGCCGTGATACCACATGCGGGATAGCCAGGCGGTGTACGGGATCACCTTTCCGGCCAGAACCGGGTATAGGTACACGAAATTCAGCAGGACCACGAGCAGATAGGCCCCGCTGACCGCCGCGCCGATGGACCGGCGCGGGATGCTGGCACGGGCCGCGCCGATGATCAGCCCCAGGCACAGCGTGATCGACAGGATGAGGAACGGCTCGAACTCCGTGGCGTAGTAGAAGAACTTCGTCCGCGAGACGAACGGGAACCAGGTCAGCCAGCCCGCCGACACCGCGAGGACGGTCGCGCCCGCCCGCCAGTCCCGGTGCAGCAGCCACCAGAAGAGGCAGAAGATCAGCGCCGGGATCGACGCCCACCAGATCGCCGGGGTGCCAATCGCGAGGACTTCCTGTGAACAGTGCGGCGCGGCGCTGCACGCGGCGCCGGACGTGGGCGCGGAGTAGTAGTAGGCGACCGGCCGGGACAGCACCAGCCAGTCCCACGGCTGGGACTCATACGGATGATGCGTGTGCAGGCCCACGCTGAACTGGAGCATCTGGACGTGGTACTCGTACAGCGAGTAGAGCGCGGACAGAACCGGCGTGTGCACCCCCTGCGCGGCCGCGTAGCTGCGGTCATAGCCTAGGGAAGACGCGAACCAGCCACTCCAGGAAGCGACGTAGACCGCCAGCGGCAGCACCCCGAACGTGAGCGGCAGCCACTTGCCGTCATGCTGCAGGGCGCCACGCCAGAAATGGCTGACGCCCGCGGCGCGGCGCGCTCCCACGTCCCACGCGATGGCCAGGCCGGCGAACGCGATGACGTACCAGATCGCATCCCATTTGCAGGCGCAGGCACAGCCGATGAAGAAGCCGGCCGCGACCCGCCACCAGTGGATGCCGATTCCCGGGCCGGCGTCGCTCGTCCCCGTGGCCGCCACCGCCGTGGCCAGCCGGGCGCGCGACACGTCGCGGTCGATCACCAGGCAGCCGAACGAGGCCAGCACGAAGAACATCAGGAAGATGTCGAGCAGCCCGGTGCGGCTCATGACGAACTCCAGGCCGTCCAGCGACATCAGCAGGCCTGCGATGCAGCCCAGCAGCGTCGACCTGGTCATCCGCCGGGTGATACGGCAGATGAGGAGGATCGCCAGTGACCCGAAAACGGCGGCAGAAAAGCGCCAGCCGAAAGAGTTCAGGCCGAAGAGCCATTCGCCGGCGGCGATGATCCACTTTCCCAGCGGCGGCATCACCACGTATTCGGCGCCCGGCGCGAAAATGCGCGTGCTTCCCGACTGGATGATCGAGTTGGCGTTACTGACCAGATTGTGCTCAACGCCGAAGTTCAGGAAGCTGTACGCGTCCTTCGCGTAGTAGGTCTCGTCGAAGATCAGCGCGCGCGGGACGCGGAGCCGGTTGAACCGCAGGTAGGCGCCGAACGCGGTGACCAGCAGCGGCCCCAGCCAGCCCAGGATGCGGTCCGTGGGCAGCGGCGCGATCAGCCGGTCGCGCAGCGCCGACGTTTCGCCCGCCGTTTCGGTGGCCGGTACGCCGGCCTCGGTTGCCGCCATCGCTGCATATCGTACGGGATGGATACCTGGCCGTAGAGAAGGAAAGTGAATGCGCGGCGGAGAAGAAAGCGCCCGGGACGCCGTCGATGGCACGCATGGCCCCGCCGTCGGCACGCTGATCCTGGCGGCGGCGCCGATCGGCCGGCTGGAGGACGCCTCACGCCGCTTCGCGGCCGAACTGGCGGCCGCTCCCGTGATTGCCGCGGAGGACACCCGCCGGCTGCGGCGGCTGGCCGCCCGCCTGGACGTCGAGCTGACCGGCCGCGTGGTCTCTTACTACGACGCGGTCGAGGCGGAACGCCAGGCTTATCTGCTCGGAGAACTGCGGGCCGGCCACGACGTTTTCCTCGTGACCGACGCCGGCATGCCGGGCGTCAGCGATCCGGGCTACCGGCTGACCGCGGCCGCGGCCGCGGCGGGGATCCGGGTGACCGTCCTGCCGGGGCCGTCGGCCGTGACCGCGGCGCTCGCCGTCTCCGGGCTGCCCACGGACCGTTTCTGCTTCGAGGGGTTCCCGCCCCGGGGCCGCGGGGAGCGCGCCCGGCGGTTCGCCGAGCTGGTTGGCGAGCGCCGGACGCTGGTGTTCTTTGAGTCACCGCGGCGGGCCGGGAGCACGCTCAGCGAGCTATCGGAGGCCTTCGGGCCGCAGCGGCGCGCCGTCGTCTGCCGAGAGCTGACCAAGACGCACGAGGAGGTCCGCCGCGGCACCCTGGGCGAGCTGGCCGCCTGGGCGGCGGGGGGCCTGCTCGGTGAGATCACCATGGTTGTCGAGGGCGCCCCGGCCGTGGGCCGGGACGGGGACACCGCCGGGGTCGGCGAGGCGGTCGAGGAGGTAACCCGCCGGGTCGCCGGCGGCCTGTCCCGCCGGGATGCGATCGCGGCCGTCGTGGCCGAGACCGGCCTGCCCCGCAACCTCGTCTACGACGCCGTGGTCTCGCCGCGCGCCAGTTCCTGATCCGCCGGGCCCTGCGGGCTCGGCGGCGCCGCTGCTGCGTCCGTTCCGGTAGAGCGGCGCGCCCGGCGGGCGTCCAGCCAGTTGCGCGCGGTGGTGTCCCGGCCGAACGCCATCGCGGCCGCGAGACAGGCGAACGGCACCGCCGGCAGCACGTACCGGTAGTCGAATTCGGCTGTCGCGGCCGGCTCGACGATCAGCGCCACCGAGATTATCCACGGCATCGTGGCCTCACCGCCCAGCCGCCGCCAGGCCAGGACCATGCCGCCGAGCCCGACGGCCAGGATGGCGCCGTACACCGACCCCGGCAGCCAGACGTAGCGCTGCCAGCCGCGGATGATGCCGGCGAACGGCTCGACCACGTCGGTCAGCGGGTTGCCGCGGACGTAGTAGGCGACATCAGAGTTGTACGACCCGACGTGGGCGCGGGCCCACGACGGGACGGCGAGCGATTTGTAGCCGAACAGGTACTCGTTGTAGGTCGGTGCGTTCGGGAAGGTGTAGCGCCGCCACTCGAAGACGCGGCCCGTGTCGTACGCCACGGCCTGGGCGTAGGCCAGCGGCTGCGCCTCGATCGCGCGCTTGGCGAAGTCCTCGGCAAGCTGGTTGGGCAGCGGCGAGAACTTCGATGGCGGGAAGCGGTCCAGCGGGGAGACATTGGTCCAGATATAGGCCTGCGCGATCGGGCGCTTACCCGGCGGGGTCGTCGTGCACAGCGACAGCTCGTCCGCGGGCACGTGCATCTTGGAGCACTCGGCGAAGGACATGACACGCGAGTACAGGAAGATGCCGGTGCTGTCGGTCATCGCGAACTGCCCGTAGTCCGCGTAGAACCACGAGCAGTACAGCAGCACCGGGACGAGGCAGGCGACGACGGTGCCGGCCAGGGCACGCCAGCCGATCCGCCGGATGATGATGTACACCGCGAAGAGGGCCAGGAACGGCAGCCCCTGCGACCGGACCGTGGCCGACACGCCCAGGATCAGGCCGATCAGCGTGCAGCGCTGCCACGACGGCTTGGCGTCCCACAGCAGCAGCGTGGTGGCCGCCGCGAGCAGGAACTCGAACAGGACGTCACTGACGATCAGGTGCTCGAGCTGGATCTGGAAGGCGTCGAACAGCACCGGAACCGCGGCCAGGGCGGCGATCCAGGGCCGGACGCCGAACCGGTGCCTGGCCAGCGCATAGACCATGACGCCGACGGCGACGCCCATCAGGTGTTGCAAGATCGTTACCACCGCGAAGCTGTGCAGCGGTTCCAGAATCTTCAGGAACACCGCGTAACCCGCGGGCCGCGTCACATCGGGGTGCAGGCCGATCACGTCGCCCATGTACTGGAACGAGTCGTTGAACCAGGACTGCCATTCGTAGCCCAGCTCAGCGTCGGCCCGCAGGAGCAGTGCCGGGATCAGGAGCAGGACGAACAGCCGATTTCCGCTGATCAGGGCGCGAATCCCGGCGGGTGACAGCAGGAACGCGCGCCGGCCGCCTGCGTCCTGCTCGGGACCGGAACGGTTCCGGGAAAGCGAGCCGGGCCGGCGGGTCAGCAGCGCCCACCACGGGCTTGAGGCCGGTGCGGTCAACCCGGACCCTCCTTGTATTATTGCCGTGACTCATCGCGCAACGTCGTGACTCCGTCACACAGCGCTTTGTCATACGCTTTGTCATGCATCGCCGGTACTGGCCGCCCGGCATGCATTCTTTCGCCTACGGTATTACGGTGCGGCAGCGGCCCGGGTGATCGCGGGCTGCATCCTGGGCCTGGCGCCTTTCCCACGCTACCTGGCGCAAAACTTCAGCGGATGGTGAAACCCGTGAGCAGTAAGGGAGATGACGTGGAGCTGACCGTCGTCATGCCGTGTCTCAATGAGGCTGAGACGGTCGCGACGTGCGTCCGCAAGGCCGTGGGATTCCTTCATGAGCATGACATCAGCGGTGAGGTGATCGTCGCCGACAACGGCAGCACCGACGGCAGCCAGCAGCTGGCGACCGACGCCGGCGCCCGGGTGGTGCCCGTCTCAGAGAAGGGTTACGGCAACGCCCTGATGGGCGGGATCGTGGCCGCCCGCGGCCGCTTCATCATCATGGGCGACGCGGACGACAGCTACGACTTCACCAACCTGATGCCCTTCATCGAGAAGCTCAGGGACGGGGCCGACCTGGTGATGGGCAACAGGTTCGCGGGCGGCATCGAGCCGGGCGCCATGCCGCCGCTGCACCGGTACCTCGGCAACCCGGTGCTCAGCTTCGTCGGCCGGCTCTTCTTCGGCAGCAAGATCGGCGACTTCCACTGCGGCCTGCGCGGCTTCCGCCGGGACAGCGTGATGAAGCTCGGCCTGCAGGCCACCGGCATGGAGTTCGCCAGCGAGCTCGTGGTCAAGGCGACGCTCGCCAAGCAGCGCATCACCGAGGTGCCGACCACGCTGGCCAAGGACGGCCGGAGCCGGCCGCCGCACCTGCACACCTGGCGGGACGGATGGCGTCACCTGCGCTTTCTGCTCCTGTTCAGCCCGCGCTGGCTGTTCTTTTTCCCAGGCCTGGCGGTCTTCGTTCTCGGCGTGGCGATCGGGGCGGTCGTCATCCCGCGGCCGTTCAGCATCGGCTCGGTCACCTTCGACGTCGACACGCTCGTCGCCGCCTCGGCCATGGTGGTCATCGGCTTCCAGTCGGTCCTGTTCGCGCTGTTCACCCAGGTGTACGCGAGCGCCGAGGGCTTCCTGCCGGAGGACAAGCGGGTCCGGCACATTCTCAAGACGCTGAGCCTGGAACGCGGGTTGCTGGCCGGCGGCGCGCTCGCCGTGGCCGGGATCGTCGGCCTGGTCTTCTCGTTCTTCTACTGGAACAGCGCCCGGTTCGGCGCCCTCAACTACGACCACGCGCTCCGGCTGGTCGTCCCCTCGGCGACCGCGCTGATCGTCAGCTGCCAGATCATCCTCGGCACCTTCTTCCTGTCCATCCTGGGCATCCGCCGGACCCGGCACCCGGCCATGGGCGCGCTGGAGACCGACGAGGAGGCCCGCGAGGCCGCGCCGGGCAGGGTCGCCCGCAGCAGGCCCGACGGTGCCGTCGGCACCGTCGGGGTCGACGCCGGTGCGCCCGCCACGGGGACGGCCGCCCCCGTGGCCGCGCCCGCTCAGACCCGAAGCACCGCCCATGGCGCGCCGGCCGCCGCGGACGAGGCCGGCAGCGTGCCCGCCGGGGCGGGGAGCGACGTTCGCGGGGCTGGCTCCGACGGGGCGCCAATTCGCGACTAGCAGCCAGCGGGTGGCCCTAGGCTTGGACCATGTCCTCGCCAACTCAGCCAGGCCGGCACATTCTGGCCGCACCGGCCTGGCCGTACGCCAACGGTCCCCGGCACATCGGTCACGTCTCCGGGTTCGGGCTGCCCTGCGACATGTTCAGCCGCTACCAGCGGATGGCGGGGAACAAGGTGCTGATGGTGAGCGGCACCGACGAGCACGGCACCCCGATCCAGGTGCAGGCCGACGCCGAGGGTGTATCCGCCCGCGAGCTGGCGGACCGGTACAACCGCATCATCGCCGAGGACCTGACCGGCCTGAACATGTCGTACGACCTGTTCACCCGGACGACAACGCGCAACCACTACGCGGTCACGCAGGAGATCTTCCTCGGGCTGTACCGCAACGGCTACATTTTCCCGCGGACGACGCTCGGCGCCATCTCCCCGTCCACCGGGCGCACGCTGCCCGACCGTTACATCGAGGGAACCTGCCCGATCTGCGGGTACGAGAGCGCCCGCGGCGATCAGTGTGACAACTGCGGCAACCAGCTCGACCCGGTGGACCTGATCCGCCCGCGATCCCGGATCAACGGGGAGACGCCGCAGTTTGTCGAGGAGGAGCACTTCTTCTTCGACCTGCCCGCCTTCGCCGACGTGCTGGGCGCCTGGCTGCAGAGCAAGAGCGGCCAGTGGCGGCCGAACGTGCTCAAGTTCTCACTCAATCTGCTCAACGATCTGAAGCCGCGCGCCTACACCAGGGACCTGGACTGGGGCGTCCCGGTCCCGCTGGACGGCTGGCGGGACCGCCCGGACAAGCGGATCTACGTCTGGTTCGACGCGGTGGTCGGCTACCTGTCCGCGTCCATCGAGTGGGCGCGGCGTTCCGGTGACCCGGACGCCTGGCGGGCCTGGTGGCAGTCGCCGGACGCCGAGTCGTACTACTTCATGGGCAAGGACAACATCGTCTTCCACGCCGAAATCTGGCCGGCCATGCTGCTCGGCTACAACGGCCAGGGAGACAAGGGCGGGACGCCCGGCTCCCTGGGCACGCTCAAACTCCCGTCTGAGATCGTCTCCAGTGAGTATCTGACGATGGAGGGCCGGAAGTTCTCCTCCTCCCGCAACGTCGTGATCTACGTACGTGACTTCCTCGAGCGCTACAACGTGGACGCGCTGCGGTACTACGTGGCCGTGGCCGGGCCCGAGAATCAGGACACCGACTTCACCTGGAGCGAGTTCGTCCGCCGCAACAACGACGAGCTGGTGGCCACCTGGGGCAACCTGGTCAACCGCTCGGTCTCGTTCGCGGCCAGGAACATCGGGTCGATCCCGGCGGCCGGGACGCTGACCGACGTGGACGCGGCGCTGCTGGAGCACTCCCGGCAGGCGTTCGGCGCGGTCGGCGCGCACCTGGGGCGGTCCCGGTTCAAGCTGGCCTCCGGCGAGGCCATGCGGGTCGTCGCCGAGGCGAACAAGTACATCTCCGAGCAGGCGCCGTGGAAGCTGCGGGAAACCGACCCGGACCGGATGCGGACGATCCTGCACGTCGCGCTGCAGGCGGTCGACGACGCCAAGACGCTGCTCACACCGTTCCTGCCGGGCTCGTCCCAGCGGGTCTTCGAGATGCTCGGCGGGTCCGGCGACTGGTCCGGCACGCCGGAGATCCGGGAAGTGGACGAGGAGGGCGGCCCCGCCTACCCCGTGATCACCGGCCGGTATGAGGGCGCGGCGCGCTGGGAGTCCCGGCCGATCCAGCCGGGCACGCCGCTCACGGTGCCCGCCCCGCTGTTCCCCAAGCTCGACAAGTCCGTGGCCGACGAGGAAGTCGCCCGGCTTCGGGAATCCGGGACCTGATGGCCAAGCCGAGCGAAACCCGGATGGCCCGCGTGGCCCAGCAGGCCCCGGCCGGCCGGCCCGGGCCAGCTGTCGCCGATCCGCTGCCGCGGCCGGCCTTCGACAGCCACACCCATCTGGACATCATGGGGCTGCCGGTGCCCGGCGTCCTGACGGCGGCGCACGCGGCCGGGATCGAGCGGGTCATCACCGTCGGAATTGACCTGGAGTCGTCGCGGTGGTCGGCGCAGTGCGCGGCGGAATACCCGAGCGTGTTCGCCGCCGTCGCGATCCACCCCAATAACACGGCGGCGGCCAGCGGGGTGGCCGGCGGCGAGACGGCCGCCGAGGGTGGCGACGTGGCCTCCGCCGACGTGGTGCTGGCCGAGATCGAGACGCTGGCGGCCCTGCCGCAGGTCCGTGCCGTCGGGGAGACGGGCCTGGACTACTACCGGGATCACTCTGACCCGACGCTGCAGCGCGAGTGGTTCCGTGCGCACATCGGGATCGCGAAGCGGACCGGCAAGGCGCTGGTGATCCACGACCGGGAGGCGCACGAGGATGTGCTCCGCATCCTGGCCGAGGAAGGGGCGCCGGGCAAGGTGGTGTTCCACTGCTTCTCCGGCGATGAGCAGATGGCCAAGCGCTGCGCGGACCAGGGCTACGTGATGAGCTTCGCCGGCAACCTCACCTTCGCCAGTGCGCAGAACCTGCGTGACGCGGCTGCGGTGGCGCCCGCGGACCTGCTGCTGGTGGAGACCGACGCGCCGTTCCTGACTCCGGTGCCCTACCGCGGCAAGCCGAACTCCCCGGCCCTCGCCGCCTGCACCGCCCGCCGCCTGGCCCAGGTGAAGAACATGGACCTGGCTGAGCTGTGCACGCTGGTGACGGCGACCGGGGAACGCATCTTCGGCCCATGGTGACCGCTGATGCGGCGGCGGCCGCACGGTGACGGCACCATGGTGACCGGCCCGGGCCGGAGGTGACCATGCCGGACGCCGCACGGCTGCTGGGACCGGCCGAGATCAGGCAACTGGCGGCGCGGCTGGAGGTGCGGCCGACCAAGCGGCTCGGGCAGAACTTCGTCATCGATCATGGAACGGTGCGGCGGATCGTGGCCCTGGCGGACCTGCGGCCCGAGGACGACGTCCTCGAGGTCGGCCCGGGTTTCGGCTCGCTGACGCTTCCGCTGCTGGAGGCGGCGCACCGGGTCGTCGCGGTGGAGATGGATCCGGTGCTGGCCGGGGCGCTCCCGGCAACCGCCGCGGCCCGTGCTCCCGGCCTGACCGGCCGCCTGGAGGTGATCACGGCCGACGCCGCGCGGGTGCGGGAGCTGCCGGGCGCCCCGCCCACGGTCCTGGTGGCCAACCTGCCTTACAACGCGACCGTCCCCGTCCTGCTCAACGTCCTGGACCGGTTCCCTTCGCTGCAGCACGGCCTGGTGATGGTGCAGGCGGAGGTGGGGGCGAGGATGTGCGCGCCGCCGGGCAGCCGCGCGTACGGGGTGTCCTCGGCCAAGCTGGCCTGGTCCGCCCGGATGCGCCTCGCCGGGCCGGTGCCGCGGACCGTGTTCTGGCCCGTGCCCGGCGTCGACTCGTGCCTGGTCTCGTTCGCGCGGGTAGATCCACCGCCGACCACGGCGTCCCGCGAAGAGGTGTTCGCGGTCATCGACGCCGCGTTCGGCCAGCGCCGCAAGACGCTCCGCGCTGCGCTGGCGGGCTGGGCCGGGTCCGCCGCAGAGGCGGAACGCCTGGTCCGCGCGGCTGGCCTCGACCCCGGTGCACGCGGTGAGGCCCTGAGCATCGCCGAATTCGCGGTGCTGGCCCGGGGGCGCCCTCCCGCGGCACCCCGCTCTGACCCCAGCCCGAGCGGGCTACGGACGGACGGGCCGAAGGCCCGATCGGGCGCGACCCCGGGCCTTGGCCCGGGCGAGCGCCCGATGTCACGGTGAGCACCGGACGCGGGGCGTCGCGGGGGGTTCAGGGGAGTCGCCCCCCGGGCCAGCACGTCCCCCCGGGCCAGCACGATCCCCTGGGCCAACACAGCAAACTAAGGTGAGGAAACCGTGACCGTGACCGTGCGGGCGCCCGCCAAAATCAACCTGCAGCTCGCTGTCGGGCCGCGCCGCGACGACGGCTACCACGACCTGGTGACCGTGTTCCAGGCCATCTCGCTGTACGACGACGTGACCGTCAGCGAGGCCGACGGGCCCGGCGACCGCGTCCTGACCCGCGGGGAGGGCGCCGCCGCGGTACCTGGTGGCCCGGACAACCTGGCTTTGAAGGCTGCCGGTGCCCTGGCCCGGGCCGCCGGCCTGCCGCGTGATGCTACCGGCCCCATCGAGGTCACCATCCGCAAGCGGATACCGGTTGCCGCTGGGCTGGCCGGCGGCAGCGCCGACGCCGCCGCGGCGCTGATCGCGTGCAACGAGCTGTGGAACGCCGGCCTCAGCCACGAGCGGCTCAGTCAGATCGCGGCGGACGTCGGCAGTGACGTCGCGTTCGCGCTGCTCGGCGGCACGGCCGTCGGGCTGGGCCGGGGCGAGCGGCTGACCCCCGCGCTGGCGTCTGGTCAGTATCACTGGGTACTGGCCGTGGCCGACGGCGGCCTGTCCACCCCGAAGGTCTACGCGGCCCTCGACCGGCTGCGCGGCACGGCCGGGAACCAGAAACCGGAACTCGACCACGCGCTGATGGGTGCGCTGCGGTCGGGAGAACCGGCCGCGGTGGGCCAGGCGCTCACCAACGACCTGGAGCGGGCCGCCACTTCCCTGTTCCCCGCGTTGCGCAAGACCCTCGCGGCCGGCCGCGAGCTCGGCGCCCTGGGTGCGATCGTCGCGGGTTCCGGGCCGACCTGCGTCTTCCTCGCCGCCAGCGCCGAGCGGGCGGTCGACCTGGCGGTGTCCTTGTCGGGCGCCGGAGTGTGCCGGGCGGTGGCCCGGGCCGCCGGCCCCGTGCCCGGGGCGTCCGTTACGGGCGGGGCGCCGTGACGGCCTGCGGCGTCCCGGCCCGGCCCGCGCCGTCCCCCGGGCGGCCGGCATGGTGAACCTGATAAGCGCCGAGAAAGTGGCGAAGGCGTTCGCGGACCGCAGGCTGCTCGACGCGGTATCGCTGGGGGTATCGACCGGGGACCGGATCGGCGTCGTGGGCCGCAACGGGGCGGGCAAGTCGACGCTGCTGTCCCTGCTCGCGGGCGTCGCGGAACCAGATTCCGGCCGGATCGCGCGGACCGCCGGGCTGCGGATCGGCTACCTGCGCCAGCGTGACGAGCTGTCAGGAACGGTGCGGCAGGCGGTGTTCGGCCCGGCGGCCAGCGAGACCGCTGAGCATCTGTGGGCCAGTGACCCGCGAGCCCGCGGCGTGGTGGCGGAACTGCTCGGCGGCATCGACCTGAACGCGGACGCCGCGCGGCTCTCCGGCGGTGAGCGGCGGCGCACGGCCCTGGCATCGCTGCTGGCCGCCGAGCGTGATGTTCTGCTGCTTGACGAGCCCACCAACCACCTTGACCTCGAGGCGATCGACTGGCTGGGGCGGCACCTGCGGGACCGGGGTTCTGCGCTGGTGGTGGTGAGCCACGACCGCTGGCTGCTGGACACCGCCTGTGACCGGATGTGGGAGGTCGAGTCCGGGCAGGTGTACCCGTACGAGGGCGGTTACTCGGCGTACGTGCTGGCCCAGGCCGAGCGCGACCGGAACGCCGACGCGGTGCAGCGCCGCCGGCGCAGCCTGATGCGTAAGGAACTCGCGTGGCTGCGCCGGGGCCCGCAGGCCCGTTCCACCAAGCCGAAGTTCCGGGTGCAGGCGGCCACCGCGCTGATCGCCGATGAGCCACCCGCGCGGGACACCATCGAGCTCACCAGCCTGGCGACCGCGCGGCTGGGCAAGACGGTCATCGACGTCGAGGACGTCACGCTCTGGGCTGGGCTGCGGGTGCTGCTGAACGACGTGACCTGGCAGCTCGCGCCCGGTGAGCGGGCCGGGCTGGTGGGTGTCAACGGCAGCGGCAAGACATCGTTCCTGCGGCTGCTCGACGGGTCGCTGGTGCCGGCCCGGCCGGGCGCCGCGAACTCCGCCGGGCCGGCCGGCCAGGCCGCCATCCGCGCCGAGGGCAGCGTGATCCGGGGAAAGACCGTGCGGATCGCCCATCTCAGCCAGGAACTCAGTGAGCTGGATCCGGGAAGGCGGGTGCTGGAGACCGTGCAGGACGTGCGTTCGTTCGTCCGGGTCGGCAAGCGCGAGCTGTCGGCCAGCCAGATACTGGAGCGGTTCGGGTTCCGGGGCGACAAGCAGTGGACGCCCGTCGGGGAGCTGTCCGGCGGGGAACGGCGCAGGCTGCAGCTGCTGCGGCTGCTGATGGACGAGCCCAACGTGCTGCTCCTGGACGAGCCCACCAACGACCTCGACATCGAGACGCTGACCGAGCTGGAGGACCTGCTCGACGGATGGCCCGGGTCCATGACCGTGGTCAGCCACGACCGGTATTTCCTGGAACGGGTCACCGACCACGTGGTGGCGCTGCTGGGGGACGGGAAGCTGTCGTTCCTGGCCGGCGGGGTCGAAGAGTACCTCGACCGGGTGCGGGGGACCCGCGAGGCCGCGCTGCCCGGCTCGGCGGCCGCCGCGGCCAGGCCCTCCCTCCCGGCACCCGCCGGGACGGCCGCCGGCGCGGCCGGGGAGCGGGCCTCGCGCAAGGAGCTTCAGCGACTTGAACGGCAGATTGACCGCCTGTCCGGCCGCGAGGCGCAGCTTGGCGCGCAGATGGCCGATAACGCCAGCGACTACGAGAAGCTCACTCGGCTGGGTGCCGACCTGCGCTCTGTCCAGGCGGAGAAGGCGGCCCTCGAAGAACGCTGGCTGAGCGTTGCCGCGGACCTGGAGACGTGAGGGCATGACGACCCGCTATGGCCGGTCCAGCGCCGCGTCCGTCTCGCAGAGCGAACCGGCGTTACTCCGGCGGCAGTGCGTCGAACGGCGCGAGCAGGGTCCGCAGCAGGTCGGCGAGCGTATGCCGGTCGTTCGAGCCGAGCGAGGCGAGCAGCTCGCGCTCACGGCGCAGCAGGTCGGCCAGGGCGTCATCGGCCTTGGCCCGGCCCTGGTCGGTCAGGGTGACCAGGACGCCGCGCCGGTCCCTCGGGTCAGGGTTCCGGCGGACATGCCCCGCCTCGGCCAGCCGGTCGATGCGGTTGGTCAT
The DNA here is from genome assembly GCA_963824545.1 of uncultured Actinomycetes bacterium. Taxonomy (GTDB): domain Bacteria; phylum Actinomycetota; class Actinomycetes; order Streptosporangiales; family Streptosporangiaceae; genus Bog-532. Next base: position 67,860 of record CAWGPP010000030.1, read on the forward strand.
CGTCCCGGAGGTCACCAGCGTCGCGCGGATCAGTGCGCCGGGCGTCATCTGGTACGGGGGCCCCTGCCGGCGCAGCGCCGACAGCACGTCAAACTCCCACGCCTCAAGCCCGTGACTGGCAAACGACGCGCGCCGGGCCAGATCGAGGTGCCGCGCCAGCCGGGACACCCGGCTGAGCACCTGGAGCGGTTCCACGTCGAGGTCGGGCCGCTGTGCGCGCCACGCGGCGACCAGATCGTCCACCTCATCGCGCAGCCCGCCGCCGCCGGCCGGCGCGCCTTTGACCGGGGTGCCCTTGAGCGCCAGCGCGCCGCGCTCTGCGGCGTGCGTGCCGGCGCCGGGCTCGCCACCATCCTGCATCGCTCCAGGGTATCTCTTGACGTCAAGATGCCTGGTCAGGTAGGGAAAGAGAGAAAGTATCTCGATGTCGAGAAATGGAGCGGTTATGTGGGACCCGGGCCAGTACCGGCACTTTTCCCGGCGAGCGGGCGCGGCCCTTTGCCGACCTGCTCGCCCGGATCGGGGCGGACCTTCCGCGTTCCGTCGTTGACCTCGGCTGCGGGCCGGGCGATCTCACCGTGGGACTCGCGCGCCGCTGGCCGGAGGCAACGGTGCTCGGCGTCGACAACTCTCCAGAGATGATCGAGGCGGCCCGGAAGTGGGAGGGGCCGCCGGGCCTGTCGTTCGCGCTGGCCGACCTCCGGGACTGGCGCCCGGCCGCTCCCGCGGACGTGGTCACGGCCAACGCCGTGCTGCAGTGGGTCCCCGGCCATCTCGGAATACTGCCACGCTGGGTGTCCTGGCTGTCCCGCGGTGGCTGGCTGGCCTTCCAGATCCCCGGCAATTTCGATCAGCCCCCGCACACGGCTATCCGGGACATGGCCGACTCACCACGCTGGCGCCCGCTGATCGGTGGCTGTGAGTCCACCCGGCAGGCCGGAGACCCGGCGGAATACCTCGGCGTCCTGGCTGGCGCCGGGTGCCGGGTGGACGCCTGGGAGACGACCTACCTGCACATCCTGGATGGCGAGGATCCCGTGGTCGAATGGGTCAAGGGCACTGCCCTGCGCCCGGTGCTGGCCGCGCTGGATGAGGTACAGGCCGCCGAGTTCCTGGCCGAGTACCGGGACCGGATGCGGCGGGCGTTCCCGCCGCGCTCCTTCGGGACCGTACTGCCGTTCCGGCGCGTGTTCGTCGTAGCGCAACGCCCGGCCTGACCGCCCGGCGATGCCCGGGTGGGTGGGCCGGGGCCCGGGAGCAGCCCGCGGCGATTAAGAGCTCGCGCGGATTGGTGCGATCTGCGGGGCTTCAGCGTGTCGTGAGGTGAAACAGGCACAGGTTCCGTGATCATCGGAGTTCTCTACGCTCTGTAATCACGGGAGTCCTGTGCCTGCCATACCATCATGGCTGCTGGAGCCCCTCTGGGACCAGTTCGCCGCGCTGCTGCCCGACCGGGCCGTCTATGACCCCTCGCACCCGCTGGGCTGCCACAAGCCGCGGATCGCGGACCGGATCATCTTCGAGAAACTCATCCAGGTCCTGCGGTTCGGCTGCTCCTATGCGTCGATCGCCGACTGCACCTGCGGCGCCACCACGATCCGGGAACGCCGCAACGAGTGGATCAAAGCCGGGATCTTCGCGGAACTGAAGAAGATCGGCCGGGAATCCTACGACCGCATGGTCGGCCTCGTCCTGGAGGACCTCGCCGTTGACGGCTGCATCACGAAAGCTCCCGGCGGCGGGGAGTGCGCCGGCCCCAGCCCTGTTGACCGCCGCAAGCTGGGCATGAAGCGGTCCCTGCTGGTGGAGGGCTACGGCATCCCGCTGGGCCGGGTGCTGGCCCCGGCGAACCGCCACGACTCCCCGCTGCTGGCACCCACGCTGGACAAACTCGGCGAGATCGGCCCGCTGCCGGATGACATCACCGTCCACCTGGACGCCGGGTACGACTCGCAGAAGACCCGCGACGAACTCGGCGAGCGCAACATGACCGGCGAAATCGCCCATAAAGGAGACAAGGCCCCCATCCAGGCCGGGCAGCGCTGGCAGGTCGAGCGCACCAACTCCTGGCACAACGGCTTCAACCGCCTGCAGCGCTGCTATGAGCGCAAGGAAGACGTCATCGACGCCTTCTTCGACCTCGCCGACGCCATCATCACCGTACGTAGCATGATCCGCCAGTCATGGACCCTGTACCGGTGGCACGGCCGCCCGGCGAAACGCCCCTGACCGACTACCTATCCGCGCGGCCTCTAACCTACTTTGCGAATTTCTTTAGTATGTAATAACTGGCATGATCGATACCCGTGCACGGTGGCCATCATGGTCTCCACGTGGATCTCCGCCGTCAGGCGAGCTCGCTGTGTCCGCCTCGCACGACACAGCACGGCATCACCGCCCTGGACCGGCCGGGACGGACGACGCGAGGAGAGACGCCGCATGACCACGATCATCCCCGCCGCGCTCAGCCCGCGGCAGCTTGACCGTCACTGGGCAGTTGTTAATCTCCCTTTGGCAGACGGCCCGCCCTGGTGCCTGCATGTCGGCGGCAAGCCGGGATCCAGAGCGATGCAAATGGAGATCGCATTTGAGCGGCGATGTCAGCGCATCCGCCATATGCGGTGACGCAAAGCCGGGTCAGCCCTGGGTCAGCCCGGAGCAGCCGCTTGACTACCTCCTGTGGAAGGATCCAGGAGAAAGCGCGGTTACCCCGGCGACTTCTGCAGCCGATCACCGCCCACACATCCGTAGTAGGCGCCTTCCGCAGCGGCGCCTGATACGTTAACTTCGCTTACAGGGTTCCGGGACAGACGGCCATTATCGCGAGCCGTATCTTGCGGACCGGAGTTAAGTGTGGGGGAGCCATGTCGGAGCGTGGGTTCGTGTTGCGGGCCAAGGGCCACAGGATCCTGCGCTGCCGTGGAGGGGCGAACCGGGCCAAGAGCCGCGCCCACCGCGGCGTGTTTTTGGTGTGGACAGAGCCCGTCGTTCCCTGTGCCACGCAGGATTCCACGGCCCTCGCTGACGACGGGTCAGCTACACGGTGAGTACCCGGCAACTCTCGAGCCTCAAGACGGGACCGGAGGGCCCTGGCCGCTCTCGTCATCTAGTTCCGGCGGTCGCTGGCGTGATCGCTGCTCTCGCCATCTTTACCGGCCTCGCTGTCGGGATGTACCTGCCACACCAGAAACCACCGAGCGGGCTGCAACTCGGTCTCGCCATCACCGCGTCGCTGCTATCTGGAGCCTTAGTATGGGGGCAGACACGATCTTCCCTGGCTAGCAGCCAGAAACACAAAGCTGAGACTCCACAGCCGGTCCGTGCGCTCGCCAGTGCGCCCGTGCACCTGCCGGCCGATATCGCTGACTTCACCAACCGAGAGCCAGAAATCCGGCGGCTCACCGGGGTGATTTGTGAACTGCGGCAACGGGCTGTGGTGCCCTTCGCTGTCATCGGGGGGATCGGCGGTGTCGGCAAGACGGCTCTGACTATCCACATTGCCCACCTCATCAAGGATGATTATCCTGACGGCCAGCTATTCGTCAACCTGCGGGGGACCGAAACGCAGGCTCTGGATGCCTCAAAAGTGCTGGCCGCTTTTCTGCGCGCTCTAGGGATAGACGGGTCGCAGATCCCAGCCACTCTGGATGAACGGACGGCGCTGTTTCGGACTCGGCTGGCCGGCAAGCGAGTGTTGATAGTACTCGACAACGCGGCGAACGAGGCTCAAGTCCGGCCATTGCTGCCAGACAGCCCTGGGTGCGCGGTCCTGATCAATGGCCGGGTCCAGTTGGCTGCCATTGAGGGTGCGACATTCGTGTCGGTGGACATGATGAATGAAGAGGTGGCTGTTCGCCTGCTCAGCCGCATAGCTGGTGAGAGCCGGATAGCTAATGATCCGGAGAATGCGCAGCGCGTCGCTCATCTGGTCGGGTGCCTGCCGCTCGGCCTGCGCGTTGTCGGCGCAAAGCTTGCAACGGCCCCCCATCTTTCGCTGGCACGGGTGGCCGAGGGACTCACCGATGAGCGTCAGCTACTGTCCCAACTGTCCGTGGGCGACCTGGCGGTCGACGCCAGTCTTGCGCTGAGCTACGAAGGCCTCTCCACCGATGAAAGGGTGGCCTTCCGGCGCCTCGGGTTGTTGACAGCCGCCACGTTCCCAAGCTGGGTAATCGGCCCGCTGCTCAATTGTGCGACTATTGACTGTGACCTGACAATGGAACGCCTGGTCCGCATGCAACTGCTCCAGCCAGCCGACCAAGATATCGTCGGCACATACCGGTACCGATTCCACGATCTTGTGCGGGCATTCGCCAGGGAGCGGCTGCGGGAAGAGGAATCCGAGGAGGAACAGAACGAGGCCCTGGCCCGGCTGCTGGGGGCCTATCTGTCGCTTGCTAAGCGAGGGGCACACTGTCTTGAGCCCGGCAGTCGGCGAATCGTCGGCGATGGCGCAGTACAGCGCTGGGACCAAGGTCAGTCACTTCCCCTCCTGCAAGGCGAATCAGCAACGCTTGCCTGGTTCACTGTGGAACGGACAGCCCTCACTAATGCCGTCGAACAGGCGTACCAGGCGGGGCTGGACATTATTTGCTGGGAACTGGCCGGATGGCTCCGCGCATTCTATGACGTCCGCTCTCAGTGGGATGATTGGCAGCGAACACATGAAATAGCCATCCAGGCCGGCCAGCGGGCTGGTGTGGGCCACTCGGTGCTCGCGACAACCTGCAACCTCGCCAACTGCTTTCGGGACCAGTGGAACTGGGAGGCGGCGTGTCACCAGCTAGACAAGTGCGTCACGCTGCTTCGCAGGTATCCTGACCGGCACTGGGCTGCGTTCTGCGAACTCGAGCGTGGGCTGGTCAGCCGCGGCATGTACGAATGGGATACGGCCGAACAGCACCTCAAGGAGGCCGCGTCCACGTTCCGTGAACTGTGCGATGACTGCGGCCTTGCGGTGAGCCTGCACTATCTCGGCGACGTTTACCGTGACCAAGGCAAGTGGCAGGATGCAGAACACCTCATGAACCAGTCGCTGCCGATGTTCCGTGAGCTCAAGGATTCTCGGTGGGCTGCAATTACCGAGGCCGACCTAGGGTTCATTGCGCAGGCTAAGGGTCGTCCGGAAGATGCCATCAACTTCTTGTCTGGCACTGTTCCAGTTTTTCGGCAACTCGGCGATACGCGTCTCGCCGCCTACTCCGTCCACGGACTAGGTGATGCATACCGGGACAGCGGACAGCTCGACAAAGCTGACGAATACCTGTCAAACTGTCTCCCTGAGTTTGAGGCACTTGGCGACCGGCGAGGCGCGGCTTATGTACGGCAAAGCCTGGCCCTGCTTTATGCTTTCTTGGAGGATTGGCCCCTGGCCGGCCAGCAGGTGGACCTGGCAGCTTCAGTCTTCAATGAACTTGGCGACCGGAGGGGGAGTGCAACGGTCGAGCAGGTTCGTGGTGAGATTGCACTTCAGAAGGGCGACCTAGCGGCAGCCCTTGTCTCCTTCAACTCCGCGCTGTCGGTTCTCAAGCCGCTCGGTGACCTGGAGTGGACCGCACGGGCATCGATGGCTCGCGGCGACGCCTACAGGCAGAGCGGTTCACCAGAGGCGGCGACACGTGACTGGGAGTACGGATATGAGCTGGTCAAGAGGACCGGCTCAATCCGGGCTGAGTTGCTCTCTCAGCGCCTGGACCAGGCGCGTGGGTCGGCGCAGCAGCCGTAGGTCAGTCAGGTTTTTGACATCCAGTTGCGGAGTCCCCAGACTCCGCTCGCCGCGCTGGCAACGCACAGTGCAGCCGCGAACCAGGTAACGCTGCTGAAGAGATGGGTTACGTTGTTGCTGTGTCCGGCACCATCCCCCGAGATGGACTGGCTTACTGTCGGGATAAGAGCGATTGACAGTAGCGCCCCAATCCGGGCGACCGCGTTGTTCACTCCGAACCCCACTCCCCTGTCCTGGTCCCGGATTGAACGCAATAGTACTGAATTAAGCGGTGCGACACTGATCGCAAAACCAATCGCGAACACAACTATCCCAAGCAGTACTGACAGGATGCCACCGTGCCAGCTAAATCCGGCCAGAACCCCGCATCCGGCCGCACCAACGAGTGGGCCGATCACCAGCGCCGGCCATGGCCCGGTGCGACTGGCAACCCGGATCATCAACGGTGAGCCGATCACCAGCATGAACTCTATCGGCACCATGATCGCAGCCGAGCCGAACGCCGAGACGTGCCGGACCCTTTGCAGGAACAGGGGCGTGACAAAGAACAGCACGTTGGTGGCACCGTACAACGCCAGGGTCAGGAGGTTGACCGAAACGAACTGAGCCGACCGCATCAGGCCGGGCGGCAGAATCGGTTTGGATGAACGTCGTTGCCATATCGTGAACACGCTGGATGCCACCACGCAAAGGCCCGCGGCAGCAAGTACATCCCCGCGGGCCCAGCCGACGATAGGACCCTCGATCAGTAGGTAGCTGACCCCACCCGTGGCGAGCACAACCAGTAGCCCGCCCACCAACGTGGGCGGCTCGTGCCGGACCGCACGTTCGCCCTTGCCTTGGACGCCAACGAGCAGGAACGCCGCCACCGTCAGTGGCAGATTGAGTAGGAAGATCGCTCGCCAGGACACGATGTCGATCAGCCAGCCACCTACAAAAGGACCGATCACCGCGCCGACCCCGACCAGACCCGTCCACGCACCAACGGCCCGGTCCCGGCTCTTACCCTGCAAATTGGCCGTCGCAAGCGGCAGACTGCTCGGAAGAAGCAACGCTGCCCCAATCCCCTGAGCGGAACGCGCCGCAATGAGAACGCCGATGGTGGGTGAGAACGCGCAGAGGAACGATGCCAGGCTGTAGACCACAAGCCCTGCGCGAAAGGCACGGCCCCATCCCCAGATGTCACCAAGTGCCCCACCATAAAGCAACAGCGAGCCAACTGTCAGCAAATATCCGTTGATGATCCACTGGATCCCCGCCAAACCCCCGCCTAGGTGCGCCTGGATGGACGGCAGGGCAATGTTGACAGTTGCCGTGTCGAGGAATGCGACGCCTGACCCCAGTACGGTGCCAAGGAAGATGCGGCGATGCTCGTATTGCTCTGGCTTTCTCGCGTTGATGGCCACTCCAGCGGACTTGTTCACTGGTCGCCAGAAGCCTCCGTCAGAGTCGTAAACGAGTCTGACGGAGGATCGTTGCTCCTTTCCCCCTCCGATGCCCGGTACAGCATGGTGGCTGGCAACGTGGCGAGGACGGCGCTGAGCCTGTCGATCCGCTTGCGGGTGACAGCATCGAGCTCTTCACTGTCCAGACTGGAGCGAGGAGGCAGCGGAGCACGGAAGTACTCATCATCAGTCAGTGCCGCAACCGCATCCAGCAGTGCCCTTCGCCACGAGACCAACGTGACCGATAGGTTCAGATGCGCCGAGGGAGCCTCATCAGCTGCCACTCCAGCATGAGGTACGCCTGGAGGTATGTACAGGACGTCCCCAGGACGCATCTCCACCCTCTCGCCCGCCGACTCCAGACTCAGTGACACAACCTGGGTCAACTCGGGGTGCTTTGCGACCTGAGGGAAAAGGGTCCAGGATTTGGTGCCGGTGAGTTGGAGAAGGAATGTCGCCTCGTGGTCTATATGAGGCGGGAGCCCTGGGCTTCCAGCCGGCGTTATGAACGCGTATGCGTCAACCGGATGAGAAAGTTCATCTGTGAGTGCCCGGCACAGGTCGCGCACTGGCGGCCACAGCCTGTCCAGTGCGGAGACAACTACAGTCGCCCCTGCCCGGTACAACCTGAACAATGCATCGACCGCAATGAATCTGTGCTCAACATGAGACGCGGTACGAACTTTATCGGTGTAGCGTTCATATGGCTCAGCCTCGCCGTTCCGGTAGACGCGGACCAAGTCGGCGGAGATCGGCACTGTCGTCAGCAGCTTTTCGATGTCGGTGAGCCGGAGGAGGTGATTAAACCCGTCCTGTGCCGCGCCCGGGACGCACAGTGGCGCACGGCCCCAATACTCATTGAGGAACAGATCGGTATGGTTCACGAGCCCGTTCAGGGCATGGAACGTGGCCATGGATGCCTCCGTTTCAGCAGTCCGCGACGATCTCCCAACTCAGCGTCCCTCCCCGGGTGATCATGTCAGCTAGTACCCGTCCCTGAAAGTAGTGTGGCGCTTGCCAGGACATCCGGAAAGAGCGGAAGCAGTCCGCGCGCTGCAGTTGCCGACAGGGCTCACGGTCGATGGCCAGGCCTACCCGACTGCGGAGGCAGGTTCTCAACACCCTGAGGAATAGTCCAGAGTTGTGGACGGCGTGTCCTGATTGATCACGCTGCGTCCTTCATCTCGGCCTCGTCGGACTCGACAAGCACTCCCTTCTAGAAGTTGGCCTCGGCTCGGACCACCTAGGAGCCTGCTGAAAAAGCTAGCAGGTTAGGGCATATTTTCGGCTTGATGTTCGGGGATCTGGGTTGATGGTGTCGTCCGGGGTTCCGGGCGGCGGCGTTGCCGGGCATGGCCGCGCGCGGCTGGCTGTCATGGCGGGCTGATGGCCGGCGCCCCCGTCCTGGGTACTGGCCAGGTGGCCAGGACCCAGGCGCCGCCGCGGCGGGTCAGGCCCTTGCCGGCCAGGTTGCGCAGGTTCAGCGCGGCGGTGCGGCGCTTGAGCCAGGCGTGGTTCCTGGTGGTGCCGCGGTAGCGGAGCTTGAGGCGGCGGCCCCGCCAGGTGGCGACCTGGGCGATGGCGCGTTCCACGTTGGGCCGCCAGGCGGTGTAGTCCTTGCGCAGCCCGGTGACGGCCCAGTCGGCGCGGGCGGCGCGCAGCAGGTCGTCGCGGGGGTGCAGGACGAGCTTGCGGCCGGTCTTGCAGGTGGTGCACCGGGGGCGGAGCGGGCAGTGGCGGCACAAGGCGCCGAAGGTGGCGATGCGGGTCCGGCTGAGTTTGACGGCGTGCCCGGCCGGGCAGGTCACCGTGCCGGCCTGCTCGCCGGCGGTGAAGTCGTCCACGGTGAGCCCGCCCTCGACCGGGGGCCGCAGCGGCTTGGGCTTGATCACCGCCTGGTTCCCGGCATCAGCGACCGCGCCGCGCAGATCCCCGGTGCCGTAGGCGGAATCGCCGTACCAGGCCAGCGGCTCGTCCCGGCCGCCGTCATCGCTGCCGTGGCCGGCGGCGCCCGGGCCGCCGGCTTGCGGCTGCGCCGGGGCGCGGTCGCCCCGGCCGGCCTCGGCGGCCACGAACTCCTCCGCGACCGCGGGGCCGGAGTTCTCCTCGCCGGCGGCCCCGGTCAGCTTCTCATCCGTGATGATCCCGGTCTCGGGGTCCGCGGCGACATGGGCGCGGTACCCGTCCCGGCGGGCCTCGGGCGACTTGCGGGTGTGCCGCGCACCGGGATCCACCGTCGAGACCACCCGGTCCGCGGCCACCTTCTGCGCGATCCGCCACCGCCCGTCGGTCCCGTCACTGCCCGCGGCGGGCTCCACGTCCTGCCCGGCGACCAGGGCCAGCAGCGCCAGCGCCGAGGCGGCCGTCTCGTCCAGGTCGGCGTCCTTGAACGCGGCCACGACCGCGTTCGCGTCGTTCACCAGCGCTGACACCAGCGTGTCCTTCGCGGCCGGGTCGTCCCAGTCGATCTTCGGCTTGCCCGGCCGCGAGTAGTCGTGCCCGGTGCGCACCGCCGCGACCTGCTCCGCCGCGCCGGGCGCCTCCCGGGCCACCCGGCGGATGGCCGAGACCAGCTGGGTGACCGTGTCCTGGGCGGCCACCGCGTCAGCCAGGATCGTGGAGTCCACCGCCCGGCGCCGCCGGCCCTTCAGCACCCCGGTCCCGGCGATCACCGTCCTGACCGCCTCGCTGACCCGGTGCGGCCGCTCCGGCCTCGCGATCCGGTTCCGCCAGTACACCAGGGTCGAGGGGTCGAACCCGGCATCATCCAGCGCCGCGCCGATGGCGGCCTTCCACCGCACGTCGAACCGGACCGCCTCGGCGGCCTCCCGGTCGGAGTAATCGTGCAGCGCCTGCAGGGTCAGCACCGCGGCCATCTGCGTGGCCGGGATCGACGGCCGGCCCAGCCCCGGCGGGGCGAACAGGTCCGCGTAGTCCGCGTCGCGGAACACCTCGGCCCGGTGCGCAGCCAGGAACGCGAACATGCTGCCCGCCGGGATCAGGCGCCCGGCCACCGCCGCGGCGTCGGTCAGCTTCCGGTCCGTCCCCTCGAAACCCTGCATGGGACGATCATCTCACTCGAACACCCAACCGATAAATACCCGTTAGACTGCGATCTTTTCAGCAGGCTCCTAGCCTGACTTTCCTGGATAAGTTGATCTTGAACTGCTGAGGCAGTAGGCGCCAGCAGGCCAGCCTGGTCAAACAGTGTGTCAGTGCTGGTATCCGGGCGTCTGCTGGTGTATTACCCATATATGGCGTCGATCGTCGGGAAGAAGCGTGGCGAGGCCACCTACTACTACCTGGTGGAATCTGCCCGGGTTGGCGGCAAGCCGAGGATCGTGTCTCAGGAGTACCTGGGGACTGCGGAGGAGCTGGCCGCGGCGATGAGGGGCGGCGGCCTGGGGCTGCCGGACCGGGTCCAGCACAAGGATTTCGGTGCGGTCGCCGCCGCCTGGGGCGTGCTGGAGGATCTCGGCGTGGCCGGCATCATCGACGACGTGATCGGGGCGCGGCGGTCTGACGCGGGTGCGTCGGTGGGCGCCTACCTGGTGCTGGCGGCGCTGAACCGGCTGGCTGACCCGTGCTCCAAACGAGGCTTCGCCGGCTGGTGGACCAGGACGGCGGCACCCCGGTTCACCAAGATCCCCACGGCCGTGTGCGACCACCGGCGGTTCTGGGACGCCATGCACGTCGTCACGGCGGAGCAGCTGCAGGAGATCAGCCAGCAGGTCGCGCTCCGGATCGTCGGGGCGTTCGGGCTGGACTGCTCGTCGGTGGCGCTGGACATGACCAACTTCGCCACCTTCATCGACTCCGGCAACGGCAAGGCGCCCGTAGCGCAGCGGGGCAAGGCCAAGCAGAAACGCTCCGACTTGCGGCTGGTCGGGCTGGGCCTGGTGGTGACCCGGGACGGGGGGATCCCGCTGACCTGGCACGCCTACCCCGGCGACCGGCCCGATGTCACGCAGTTCACCGCCATGATCGATCAGCTGCGCGGCCAGTACGAGGCGATCTGCGCTGCCGCCGCAACCGCGCCCGCCGCTGACATGACCGTCGTGTTCGACGCCGGGCAGAACTCCGAGGGCAACTTCGCCCACCTCGCCGGCACCGGGCTGCATTACATCGGGTCGGTGCCCGCCAGCGACTGCCCGGACCTGACTGCCTTGCCCGCCGCAGCCAGAACCGTCGTTGATGAGCAGCGGTTCGGCGGGCTGACCGCGTTCGGCACCCGCCGCGAGACCTACGGGGCCCAGCGGCGCACCATCTTGACCCACTCCCCAGAACTGCACGCCGCCCAGGCCCGCGGCTTCGAGGGCACCACCTTGGCCAAGGCCGGCAAGAAACTCGATGACCTGGCCGCCACCTTGGCCCGCGGCAAGACCCGCCGGGCCAGGGACCAGGTGGAAGCCGAGATCGCCGCGATCATCCGCAAGCCCTGGGTGCGCCGCGTCATCACCTGGCAGCTGTTGTCCGCGTACGACCTGACGTGTCGGTTCGCGTACGACCTGATGTGTCGGTCGTGACAGGCGGGTTCCCGTTGGTGTCGTGATCTGGGTGTGAACGGGGTTTCTGGCGGTTTTGCCGTCGTTGTCCCTCAGGAGGGATCACCCTTCGCTTTGTCGACTGCCAAGACGATGAAGCGAAGGGTGACCTCTTCGATGATTACGCATCCGGAGCACTGGATGGACATCAGGAAGTACCGGGGCCTGCTGGAGGCGGGCTCGGTGACGTATGCCGATATCGCGGCCGAGACCGGTCTCGGCTGGCGGACGGTGAAGAAGTACCTGGCGGAGGACGCGCCGGTGTCGCCGCCGGGAGCGGGAACGCCGCGGGCGGGGACGCAGCCGCGGAAGATCGACCCGTTTACGGGGGTGATCGACGCGTGGCTACGGGCAGACATCCGGCTGAAGGCGTCGGTGATCCACGAGCGGCTCGCCGACGGGCACGGGTTCACCGGCAATTACCAGCGGGTCAAGATGTATGTGGCCGAGGCCCGGCCGCGGATCCGGCGGGAGCTGGAAGATCAGCAGGACAACCCCGCGGGGCGGGGGCTGCACCGCCGGTTCGAGGTGCGGCCGGGGGCGCAGGCGCAGGTCGACTGGGGCGAGGAGCGCGGCCCGCTGATCGGCACGCCGGTCGCGTACTCCTTCCACATGACGCTGTCGTACTCGCGCGACACGTTCTGCTGCTATACCGGCCGGACGGACCTCGCGGCGTTCTTCGGCTGCCATATCCGGGCGTTCGGGTATTTCGGCGGCGTCCCGGAGACGATCGTGTATGACCGGACGAAGACCGTGGTCAAGCGGCATGTCGCGCCGGGGAAGGCGGTGCCCTTGCACCCGGAGGCGGTCGCGTTCGCCGGGCATTACGGGTTCGGGATCGACGTGCTGGCCGCGTACCGGCCGACGGGGAAGGGCAGGGTCGAAAGGCAAGTGGAGATCGTCCGGTCGCACGTGCTGGACGGCCGCGCGTTTTACTCCCTGCAGGAGATGGATGCGGCGTTCCTGCACTGGGCGCCGCTGCGGGCCCGGCAGGTGCACCGCACCCACGGCGAGGTGATCGGCGTCCGTGCCGAAGCGGACCGGGCGGCGCTGCGGCCGCTGCCGGAGCATCCGTACCTGGTCGCCGAGCAGCACCTGCGCAGGGTCGGGAAGGACTGCCTGATCTCGTTCGAGTCGAGCATGTACTCGGTGCCGGCCCGGCTGGTGCGCCCGTTCCAGCGGGTGCACGTCCGGGCCGGGGACGCGCAGGTCACGATCCATGCGCTGCCCGCCGACGGCGGCAGCCTGCTGGCCGTCCACGACCGCGCCCGGAAGCGGGGCAGCTACGTGGCCGGCCAGGCGCACTGGGACGGGCTGCCCGACGGGCATACCCGCGCCGTGACCGCCGGCGGCCATGACGGCCCGGCCCCCGCCCAGGGGCCGTGCGGCCTCCCGGGCCCGGGCGGGCTGGGCATGCTCCTGGCCGCGCACCCGGACGCGGCGGCACCGGTGGCCCGCCGGCCGCTGAGCGACTACGAGCCCGGCACCCGGCCCTGACCTTCTCCTTACCGCAGGCGGCGGGCCCAGCAGGCCCTCATGTTCCCGTCCTGGCAGTCGGCGCTGCCCTGCCGGGCCTGCGACCTGCGCAAATGCCCTCATTATCTGCAATGCGGACCAGCGGGATGCGTTTCATTCCGTTGCGTTGCATTGCGTTTCATTCACGGAGAACGCAATGGAACCAGTTTCACCGGCCGTGCCGCCGCAGGCAGGCACGTGCCGTTACCCGGGCTGCGGCAACCCGGCCCGGCCCCGGGACGGGGAGTCCGGGGCCCGGCCCCGCTACTGCGGTCAGGCCGTCGCTGAGGACGGCGGGATAGTCGTCCACTCCGCGATGACCGCCTTCCGCCGCCGCCGCGAGCTCGACGGCGCCGGCGGCGGAGACGAGACCCGGCCGGTCACCGCGGTGATCACCCGGGCGGCAGCGATCCGCGACGACGCGGTCGCCGCCGCCGGGCAGCTGGCCGCCCAGCTGGAGACCGTCCTCGCCCGGCTATCCGGGGTCGCCGCGCAGCTGTCGGCGGCCACCCCCGAGGCCGCCGAGGCACAGGCCGAGGCCGCCCGTGCCCAGGCGGAGGCCGACACCGGCGCCGCCCGCGCCGAAGCCGCCCGGCACGCCGAGGACGCCCGCCAGGCACGGGAAGCCGAGACCGAGGCCCGCGACGCCGCCGTCCAGGCCCTGGCCGAGGCCGAAGCCGCCGCCCTCGCCCGGGAAGAAGCCGGGGCCAGGGCAGCGGCAGCAGAGAAAGCAGCCACGGTCGCCCGCGACAGCACGGACGCGGCACGGCGTGACGCCGAGGTACTGGCCGCACGCGTCCGCGGCGAAGCGCAGGCAGCGGTCGCTGCCGCGGCCCGCGAGCGGGACGCCGCCACGGCGGAAGCAGCAGCGGCGAGTGCCGCGGCGCAGGCCGCCCGGGAAGAAGCCGCCCGCGACCGCGAGGAGCACCGGCAGCACGCCAGCAGCCTCGCCCGGGCGCATCAGGCCCAGCTCGGCACGCTCGAGGCCGCCCTCACCGCGCTCCGGGGGCAACTGCAGCGGGCCGAGGCCGCCGCCGACGCCGACCGCGCGGAGCGGCGGCAGCTCGCCGAGCGGCTGGCCCCGCCCAGGACGACGGCCCGCAAGCCGCCGACGGCCTGACCAGTCCCGCCGGGCCGGCCACGGCCGGCCCGGCATCCCCGGAAAACAGGAACAGGAACCAGGAGGAACCCGTGAGCGAGCTCACCGTTAACCGGATCGCCGCGCACGCCCGAAGGCTCGGTCTCCGGCTCATCGCCGAGGACGCCGCCGAGCTCATCCAGCGCGCCAGCGACGCCCAGCTCGGCTACGCCGACTTCCTCGACCTCGCCCTCGGCGAGGAAGCCGCCGCCAAGGAAGACCGCCGCTTCGCCAGCGCCCTGCGCCAGGCTGGCCTGCCCCACCACAAGACCCTCGACGACTTCGACTTCGCCTTCCAGCCCGGCCTCGACGCCCGCAAGGTCCGCGACCTCGCCGCCCTTACCTTCACCGCCCGCGCCGGCAACATCGCGTTCCTCGGCCCGCCGGGGACGGGGAAAACACACCTGGCCTGCGCAATTGCCGTATCCGCGGTCTCCGCCGGGCACTCCGCCTACTTCACCACCCTCGACGACATGGTCCGCAAGCTCCGCACCGCGGACGCCGCCGGCGAGCTGAACCGGCAGATGCGCACCTACCTGCGCAGCTCGATCCTGATCATCGACGAAGTCGGCTACCTTCCCCTGGATCGCCGCGACGCCAACCTCGTCTTCCAGGTCACCGCCCGCCGCTACGAGAAAGGCTCCGTCATCATCACCAGCAACAAGACCTTCAGCGAATGGGGCCAGGTCTTCACCGACGAGGTCCTCGCCACCGCCATCCTCGATCGTTTCCTCCACCACTGCGACGTGATCACCATCAACGGCCCGAGCTGGAGGATGAAGAACCAGAAAACCGGCACTGGCACGGATGCTCCCGCAGAGGAAACCGTGCCATAATCAACCCGCCAGGCCCCCGCAGCACCTACACGCCAGGTCGTACGCCGACCTGCACACGAGGTCGTACGCGGACAGCTGTCCGGCAGCCAGCCCAAAGACCTGCGCCTGACCTGGAGCATCGACCCCGCCGCCCGTGCCGCCCTGGAAGAAGAAATCTTCGGCAAGCGCGTCCTGATCACCAGCCACGACGACTGGCCCGCCGCCGAGGTGATCGCCGGGTACCGGTCCCAGTCCGAGGCCGAGTTCTCCTTCCGGCAGCTGAAAGACCCGCACGTAGTGTCGTTCTCCCCGATGTTCCACTGGACCGAGCACAACATCCGCGTCCACGTGTTCACCTGCGTGCTCGCCCTCCAGATCGCTCACCTGATGCGCCTGAAGGCCCGCCGGGGCGGGCTGGATCTTTCGGTCCGGGAGCTGCTCGGCGAGCTCGCCGGGATCGGCGAGACCGTCCTGCTTTACCAGGCCGAGCGGGGCCGGCCCCGGGCCCACCGCATGCTCACCGGCACCACCCCCGTCCAGGACAAGCTCAGCGAGATCTTCGGCCTTGCCCGCTACGCGCCCAGGCGCTGACATGGGTAATACACTCAACCACGCCTGGCGCACCCGCTGACCAGCGGAAACAAAACCAAGATCAACTTATCCCGGAAACTCGGGCTAGGAGCCTGCTGAAAAAGGCTCCTAGGCCTGGCGTGGTTGCCGGCTTTGTGTTCGATGAGCTGGGATAATCGTCTCATGCAGGGTTTCGAGCGGATGGACCGTGAGTTCACCGACGCTGAGCTGCTGGCCGGGCACCTGGTCCCGGCGGGGAGCATGTTCGCGTTCCTGGCCGCGCACCGGGCGGAGGTGTTCCCGGACGCTGATTACGCGGACCTGTTCGCCGCGTTCGGCCGGCCCTCGCTGCCGGCCACCCGGATGGCCGCGGTGCTGGCGCTGCAGGCGCTGCATGACTACTCCGACCGGGAGACCGCCGAGGCGGTCCGGTTCGACGTGCGGTGGAAGGTGGCGTGCGGGCTGGCGATCGATGACCAGGGCTTTGATCCTTCCTCGCTGGTGTACTGGCGGGGCCGGATCGCCAGATCGGAGCGGCCGCACCGGGTCAACGAGGCGATCCGGCTGATCGTGGAGCAGACCGGGGTGCTGAAGGGCCGGCGGCGCCGGGCGGTGGACTCCACGATCTTGGCCGACGCGGTGGCCACCCAGGACACCATCACCCAGCTGGTCTCCGCGATCCGGCGGGTGGCGCGGGAGGTGCCCGGAGCGGCGGAGCAGATCGCGCAGGTGTGCACCGGCCATGATTACTCGGTGCCGGGCAAGCCGAAGATCGACTGGGATGACCCGGCCGCGAAGGACGCGCTGGTCTCCGCCCTGGTCAGCGACGCGAACGCGGTGGTGGCCGCGTTCGGGGACGCGAAGCTGGATGAGGCAGCCGCGTCCGCGGTGGCGCTGCTGGCCCTGGTCGCCGGGCAGGACGTGGAGCCCGCCGAGGGCTCTGACGGCACCGACGGGCGGTGGCGGATCGCCCGCAAGGTCGCCGGGGACCGCGTGATCAGCACCGCCGACCCGGATGCCCGGCACACCCGCAAGTCGCCGGAGGCCCGCCGCGACGGCTACCGTGCTCACCTCGCTGCGGACCCGGAGACGGGGATCATCACCGATGAGAAGCTGACCAGGGCCAGCGGGACCGAGAACTCCGATCCGGCGGTCGCGGAGGAGTTCCTGGCCGCCGAAGCCGGGCAGGGCGAGGCCGGCCCGGCGGTCGCGGAGCAGCCCCCGGCCGCCGGTGAGGACGATGACAGCGGCGCCGGGCAGCACGGTGATGACGGCACCGAGGGGGAGCCGCTGGCCTGGTACGGCGATTCCGCCTACGGCACCGGGGACCTGCGCGGCGCGATCGGCGACGCGGGCCATGCCGCGGTGATCAAGCCCAAGCCGCTGCAGGCCCCGGTCGCCGGCGGGTTCACCGTTGACGATTTCACCGTCGATGAGCAGGCCGGCACTGTGACGTGCCCGGCCGGGAACACTGTCACCCTCAGCCGGACCCGGATCGCCACCTTCGGCGTGGCCTGCCGGGACTGCCCGCTGCGCGAGCGGTGCACTACCTGCAAGACCGGCCGCAAGCTCGTCCTGCACCCCCGCGATGACCTGCTCCGGGCCGCCCGCGCGGACTGGGCCGCCGATCCCGGGCTGCGCGAGGACTACATGGCGCAGCGGCCGAATGTGGAACGCGCCGTCGCCCAGGTGGCGACCTGCCGGGGCCGGCGGGTCAAGCTCCGCTACCGCGGGGTAGCCAGGAACCACGCCTGGCTCAAGCGGCGCACCGCCGCGCTGAACCTGCGCAACCTACTCGGCAAGGGCCTGACCTGCCGGGACGGCGCCTGGGTCCTGGCCACCTGACCCGGCAGCCAGCCAGGGCTGCCGGGCCGGCCAGGCCCCGGCCAGGCAGGCCGGCCGCAGGTCAGGCCCGGCCGGCGGCCGGCTCGGCGGGCAGCGGCACGAACGGCCCGGCCCGGCAAGGCGTTACGGGCCACCGTGGCGCTATGCGGACGGCCCGCAGAAAGGCCTATTTCAGCAGGCTCCTAGTAGTACTTTGTTAGGTCGGGGTGAGGGCGGCGGCGAGCCGGTCGAGTGTGACGGGCTGCCGGCACAGGGGGCAGGCGCCGAGGATGAGGGCCAGGACGATCTGCAGTTCGCGCAGGGCCTGGTAGAGGGTCATCCCGGCGCAGCCACTTACCTGTATCGGCTGTGCACCGCAAGTGAGTCCAGGCTGAGGTGTCTGAGTGGTTGAGCGAGGGGTTGCGGGCATGCGCCGATCTGCTCCCTGCCCCTGATTGCTGCCAGGTCTTGCGAGCGGACGGGCGGGTCGAGGGGCGCGTAGCGCCCGCGGAGCGGCGCCGGAGGCGCCCTTGACGCGGCCGCCCGGGAGCAGATCATGGGGCAGCGGGGGCAGGAGCATCCGGGTAGGCGGGAAGTGCGGGGTTGGGGGGCTTGGCGGGGGTCCTCCCTTGTCCGAGCGGGGTGACCGGCCTGTGGCGGCCGAGGGCGGCGAAGCGGGGCAGCCAGGCTTACCTAGGCCCGCGGGCGCTGGCGGCGCCCGGCGACATGATGATTGATCGGGTGTCCCCGCCTGCGGGGATGCGGCCGCTCAGTCTTTTCAGGCCGTCTGCGTGCCCTGCGCGGCAGGGAGCAGCCTGACAGCGGCTGCGGGAGCTGGCCGCGGTTGTGCCCCATCTGATGACTGCGGCTGCGGCTTGCCGGCCCGGGTCCGGCAGCGTCACGGATGATGGTCACCGGCTGGCGCCGGCCTGGGTCAGGCGGCGGTGAGTGCGTCGTCGCCGAGTTCGGCCAGGATGTGGCAGGCCTCGCGGATGAGCTTGCGGGCCTGCGACAAGGCGGCGATCTTGCCGTCCTGCCGGTCCTTGACGGCCGCGTAGTAGTGGTGGCCGGGGGCCGGCGCGCGGGCGTGGGTCTTGCCGGCCTCATAGGCCACCCAGCGCAGGATCTCCGGGCCCTGGCGGGACAGGTGCCCGGGTGAGCGCTTGCCGTCGGAGGAGTAGACGGTGACATCCAGCCCGGCGAACCGGACCGCCTTGCGGCTGGAGGAGAACCGGCCGGCGCCGCCGAGCCAGCAGGTCATCGCCAGCGCGGTCAGCGGCCCGACGCCATACAGCCGGTCCGCGAGCACCCGGGCGCCGGTGAGGCGGCGGGCGGCCTCACGCAGCTCCTGGCGCAGCGTGTCCATCCGGGCTTCGACGGCGAGCATGTCCAGGGCGGTGGCGATCTGCAGCTGCCCGGCCGGGGACAGGTGCGCGGCCGCGGCCGCCCGCAGCGCGGCCAGACTGCGTTCGGTGCGCAGCGCGCCCTCGCCCAGCCGCGGCGCGCCCTGGTGGAAGAACACCGCGTGGATGCGCTCCACCCAGGCGGTGTGCTCGCGGCGCAGATCGTGCTAGGTCTCCAGCAGGGCCCGGCACTCCAGGATCTGCGCCGGCGGGATCCAGCACTCCGGCAGCCGGCCGTCGGCCAGCAGCTGCCGCAGGTGCCGGGAGTCGGTCTTGTCGGTCTTGGCGTGCCGCTTGCGGCCGCGGGCGAAGGCGGTGTCGGCCGGCTCGCCGACGTGCGCCGCGACGCCGGCCGCGGCCAGCTCCTCCGCGACATACCGCCACCCGGTGCACCCTTCCAGCGCGAACGCAACGTCGTCCCGGCCGGCGAACTGCCGCAGCCAGGCGCGCAGGTGCACCCGGTCGGCCGGGGCGATCTGGCCGCGCCGGACCTCCCCGGTCACGGTGTCGAGGTAGTCGAAGGTGAGCTGCTTCCGGTGGATATCCAATCCGCCTACGATGGGCATCGGGACCTCCTCAAGCTCCCGGGGGCGCGTCAGCACCCCCGCACGCGAATGCTTACGCAGTTAATCGTGACGCGTCTGAGCTGGGGAGGTCTCCCAGCGCGGGAAACAGCCACCCGGCCAGCTCAGCCGCTAACGACCTCAGCGGGGCCGATGCATGTCATCTTTTGGGTCGGTGCGGATCATGGTCATGAAGGCCTGGGCGAGGACGGCGAGGGTGACGTGGCGGTGCCAGCCGGTGAATGAGCGGCCCTCGAAGTGGTCCAGACCCAGGCCGGTCTTGAGCTCGCGGTAGTCGTGCTCGATGGTCTAATCACAAATGGCAAGTTCTGCTGTGTGCGGCGGGTGCGGCTGAGTTTGACCTGGTGGCGTCTGCCGCTTCGGCTGCGGCGGCCGGGTGTCCGGACCGGGGCAGGTATGCCGCATGAGGACTCTGACCTGGAGTGTGCGCCGGCAGGCCAGCCCTTGCCACGATGGCGAGCGCCGGTGGGATCAGGCCTACCAGCTGCTGCTGCGCTGGGCGGCCGTGCAGTCCGGCGAGATCTGCCCGGCGGCACCGATCATGCAGGAGGTGCCTGATGCGTGTCGCGGTGTATGCGCGGGTCTCGACGGCCCGCCAGGCGCAGGCGCAGACCATCGAGCAGCAGCTTGACCGGTTGCGTGCGGCGGTTGCCGGGCGCGGCTGGGAGCTGGATGACCAGCACGTTTACCGGGATGACGGGTATAGCGGCGCCAGTTTGGGCCGGCCGGGGCTGGACCGGCTGCGCGATCATGCGGCACTGGCCGATCTTGATGTGGTCCTGGTGGCCGCGCCGGACCGGCTGGCCCGCAACTACGTGCACCAGGTGCTTTTGCTGGAGGAACTTGCCCGGCACGGCTGCCGGGCGGAGTTCCTGGACCGGCCGATGAGTACTGACCCGCACGACCAGCTGCTGCTGCAGATCCGCGGGGCGGTCGCGGAGTACGAACGGACGCTGATCGCCGAGCGGATGCGGCGTGGCCGTCTGGCCAAGCTGCGGGCGGGCGTGCTGCTGCCATGGACCCGGCCGCCGTTCGGGTACCGGCTAGACCCGGAGCGGCCGCGCGATCCGGCCGCGGTGCGGGTCGAGCCCGGAGAGGCGGCGCTGGTCGCGCAGATGTTCGGCTCTTACCTCGAGCCGCAGGTGACCCTGTATCAGCTCGCCAAGCGGCTGACCGATCTGGGGGTGGCCACCCCGACGGGCAAGCCGCGCTGGAACGTGGCCAGCGTGCGCGGCATCTTGCGCAACCCGGCCTATGCCGGCCGGGCGCAGACCAATCGCACCCGGGTCACCCCGGCCCGGCAGCGCCATTCCCCGCTGCGGCCGGTCGGCCCGGGCGAAAGCCACGCGCCACGCCCGCCGGAGGAGTGGATCGAAGTCCCGGTGCCGCCGATCGTCTCTGAGGAGACCTTCGCCCGGGTGCAGGCCAAGCTGGATACCAACCAGCAGGCCGCGGCGCGCAACACCCGGCATGAGTACCTGCTGCGCGCCCTGGTCAGCTGCGGAGCCTGCCGGCTGGGGTGCCTGGCCCGGCAGAACCCGGCAGGCTACCGGTACTACCTGTGCCGCGGCCACACCGACGCACTGCGCGCGGCCCGGGGACAGCGCTGCACGGCCCGCTACATCCCCGCCGGACGGCTGGACGAGCTGGTCTGGGCTGATCTGTGCGCGCTGCTGACCGACCCCGCCCAGACCGCCCGCGCGCTGGCCCGGGCGCGGGGCGGGGCCTGGCTGCCCCAAGAACTGCAGGCCCGCCAGCAGACCGTGACCCGCGCCCTCGGCCAGCTGCAGCGCCAGCAGCAACGGCTGCTGGACGCCTACCTGGCCGAGGTGGTCACACTGCCGGAGCTGGAACGCAAACGCCAGGACCTGGACCGCCGCGAGGCCACACTCGCGGCTCAGCAGCGCCAGCTAGACGCGATCACCCAGCAGCGGCTGGAGCTTTCCGCCGTCGCCGACGGGATCGAGGCCTTCTGCCAGACCATCCGGGCCGGGCTGGCCACCGCCACCTTCGATCAGCGCAGGCAGCTCGCCGAACTGCTCATCGACCGCGTGATCGTCACCGAGGACCAGGTCGAGATTCGCTACGTGCTGCCCACCACGCCGGACGGGCCGCACCGCCCTTTTTGCCAGTTGCGTAAAGACCATCTCGATCCGCCAGCGGATCTTGGCCAGCCGGGCCAGCTCGGCGACGGGGGTGTCCTCCGGCAGGGTGGACAGCCAGTAATTGGTGGGCTCGTCGGCTTTGGGCGGCCATTCGGCCAGCAGCCAGCATTCCGGGAGGCTGCCGTCGGGGGCGCGGGGGATGTCCCGGTTGGCGGGGCGGACCCGGATCGCCACAAACCAGCTGGTCATGGCGGCGTCAGGGTTGCCGTTGGTGGCCCTGGTGCCCTGCCGACAGGTCACCGGCCGGATCTGGTCCGCGCTGGCGATCGCGAGCTGGCGCAGGGTCGCCGGCGGGGCGGGGTAGGCGGGGGCCGGGCCCGCCGCCCAGGGTCCGCGTCACCGGCTGCGCGTCGCCGGCGTAGCCGCTGGTGGTGCCCTTGACCGCGACCGCGTACCGCCAGCCCCGGGCATCCAGTTCCATCCGGAAGGTGGTGTTGTCCCCGTAGCCCGCATCGGTCACCACGACCGGCCGGGCGCCGCCGGCGGCGGTGATCTCTTCCAGCACGCCCCACCCGCCCGGGCCGGTCATCTCCTCGATCATCTCCAGCGCCAGCCGCCACTTCTCGGTATGGCGCACCGCATCGGGGATGCCCGCCCGCGCCCGGCGGCGGGCGGCCGCGGCCGCCGCGACCGGGTCGGCCAGCGCGGCGTCATCCCAGCTTTCCGGGCAGAACAGCCGCCAGTCCGCCGCGCACGAGGCATGCTCGTTCACCAGGTGCACGCTCACCCCGATCTGGCAGTTGGCGACCTTGCCCAGCGTGCCGGAATACTGCCGGGCCACGCACGGCGAGGCCGTGCCGTCCTTGGGAAACCCGGTGTCATCGATCACCAGCGCCTCCACCGGCTGACTGGACGCGAACCACCGCGCCACGTTCCGCCGCACCGCCACATAATCCCAGGTCGAGGACGTGATGAACTGCTGCAGCCGCTGATGATCTGTGCCCAGCCGCGCCGCCATCGGCTGCATCGACTTGCGCTGCCCATCGGTCAGCAGCCCGCGCACATACAACTCACCCTTGGCGCGCTGATCCTTCCGCGGCAGCCCGCCGAGCATCTCCGCGGTGAAATCCAGCAGCCGGGGCCGGACCTCCGCGATCTCCTGAGGGGTCATGCCGGCATAACACCGCAGAACCCGCCAGTCCTACCAGACCTAACAAAGTACTACTAGGTTCCGCGGCTGATGCAGCGATCTAGTCGGTGAATCTGCAGGCTGACATACCGAAACGCGCCGCTAATGTCTTGCGGCTGGAGATAGCGACATAAATTTGTAGGCTCTTGTCATGTCGCTTCCTGTCGCGCCCTGGCACACTGTCGGGTGAGGACCGGAGGAGCTCGGGCGCCTGCTCCAATTTTGGGCCGCCGCGCCTGGCGGAGCGTGCGCGGATCGTGCTGGCGTGCGCGGACTCGCAGGCGAACAACTCCGGTGGCCGTTGAACTGAGGCTTTCGGTGAGACGGTGCGGAAGTGGCGGTCGCGGTTCGCCGAGTCCGGCCCGGGCGGGCTCGCGGACGTCGCCCGGCCGGGCCGGCCGAAGGCCGGGCTGGTGCTGCCGGGCGCGGAGCATGATCAGCTGACCCGGCAGGCACGCCGGGCGAAGACCACGCAGGTGCCGGCGTCGCGGGCGAAGATCGTCCAGGCGTGCGCCGAGGGGAAAGACAGCAAGCGAGTCGCCGCGATCGGCGGCTTCGTGGCGTGGGCGGCCGACGGGCTGCCCACGTGCCCGCCGGAGTCAGCGGGTTCGGCCGCGCGGGCCTGCTAGACCCCGCCGTCCTGAGCCCGCTGCCTGGCGATGATCTCCGGCGGGATCTGCGGCGCGGGATCGAGCCGGGCCAGCCCGTTCCAGGCCAGGTTGATCAGGTGCGCCGCGACCTCCTCGCGCTCCGGCTTGTGCGCGTCCAGCCACCACTGGCCGGTGAAGGCGACCATGCCCACCAGCATCTGGGCGTACATCGGGGCGAGCTTCGGATCCTGCCCGCGCGACGACAAGTAGTCGCCCACGATGTACTCCACCTGCCCGGCGATGTCGGCCAGCAGCGTGCCGAACGTTCCGGTTCCCGATCCGGGTGGTGAGTCCCGGACCAGGATGCGGAAACCGTCGGCGTTGTCCTCGATGTACTTCAGCAGCTTGACCGCGGCGCCCTGGAACTTCGGCATCGTGTCGCTGCCGTCCAGCAACGTCGTGGCCATGGTGAGCAGCCGTTCGACCTCACGGTCCACGACGACGGCGTAGAGGCCTTCCTTGCCGCCGAAGTGCTCGTAGACGACGGGTTTGGAGACGCCCGCCTTCGCCGCGATCTCCTCGATCGAGGTTCCCTCGAAGCCGCGTTCGGCAAACAGCCGCCGCCCGATGTCGAGAAGCTGCTCGCGGCGTTCTTTACCGGTCATCCGCCTGCGGCCGGATCTGAAGGAGGGATCGCCGTTCACCACTTCATCATTGCGCTCAGCCGGCCGGTTCGTCACTGATCCGCGACGGCCGTGACGCGATTGGTGCGAGTTTGCGGCGTGTCATCGAACCGAGCTTCCTGGTGGCCGTCGGGGGCCGCTTGGCATCCAGCCGTTCCGCGTCCGGCCAGCGGACGTCGTGGGCCCAGCCGAGCTTCTCGAAAGCCCAGATCACCCGGGCGCTCGGGTCGAGCTGCCCCTTCAGCACGCCGTGCCGCGCACACGTCGGGTCGGCGTGGTGCAGGTTGTGCCAGGACTCGCCGAACGAGGCGATCGCCAGCCAGGCCACGTTCCGCGACTTGTCCCGTACCTCGAACTCCTCGCTGCCGAACGTGTGGCAGATCGAGTTGATGGACCAGGTCACGTGGTGCAGCAGCGCCACCCGCACCAGGCTGCCCCAGAAGAACGCCGTGATCGCGCCGTGCCACGACATCGACCACAGGCCGCCGATGAGGGCGGGCGCGAGCAGTGACACGGCGACGAGAGCAGGGAACAGCCGGTGGACGCGCCGGATCCGGGCATCAGCGAGCAGATCGGGGATGAACTTTTCCTGCGACGTCTTGTTCGGGTCAAAGAGCCAGCCCATGTGGGCGAACGCGAGACCCTTGGAAAGGGCCTTCCAGTCCTCGCCGTAGCGCCACGGCGAATGCGGGTCGCCTTCCTTGTCGCTGTACTTGTGGTGCCGGCGGTGGTCGGCCACCCAGTTGAACACCGGGCCTTCGATGGCCAGGGTCCCGGCCACGGCGAGCGCCACCCGCAGGCCGGTCTTGGCCTTGAACGACCCGTGCGTGAAGTAGCGGTGGAAGCCGACGGTCACGCCGAGCCCGGAAATCCAGTAGAAGACCAGGGCGATGATCACGTCGTGCCAGCCGAGGCCCCAGCCCCAGGCCAGCGGAATCGCGGCGATCAGCGCCAGCAGCGGGACGCCGACGAAGACCCCGACGAGAATCCGCTGGGCGGTAGTGGCCTGATCCTCTTCGTAGTCGGAGCGCACGGTCCGGGTGGCGGTCCGGATGGACGCCTTCTGTTCAGCGTCCTTGACCGGGAAGGCCATGGCGGGGGGCGCGAGCATCGTCGGGGCCTCGGCGGGAGCCTTGGCCCGTTCGGCAGAAGTAGTCATCGTGCTCCTGGCTGTGGTCGGGACCTGCGCGACAAAGGATGCGCACGGCGCGTATAACGCTTACGTAACCGTAACCTACGAGACCGTAGGTTGGGCAAGGTTCTGGGGAAAGTATTTGAAGTTGCCTCGGTCACGCCGCGCGCGGCCGCGCGGCCTGGATGTGATCCGGCGCCGGTCACCCTCGCGCGACCTCGATGCCATGCGGGTGGCCCGTATGCATATCCGGACTATCCTTGCCGCGCCGCCGCAGGCGCCCACGGCCCCTCGTTCACCGATCCGTGGCGCGGATGCAGGCCCGGTAAAGTGTGATCGTGGGTCAGTCCCGGATCGTCTAGCCTGGCAGGACAAGGGCCTTTGAAGCCCTGAACGAAGGTTCGAATCCTTCTCCGGGAGCTGCGGAAACGCCTTCGAACGCGCTAGCTGGCGGTCGGCTCGGCGGCTGTTGCGGCGCCGACCCTTCCCTCGATCAGGCGGTACAGATCCCCGCTTCTGAGAACGTCGATACGAAGGCCGCCGCCCTCGCTTCCGCGCGCACCTTGTCCTTGGCGTTGGGTCGGCGAGTCCATGATGATCGCCCTGGGCCGGGGCGGGATGCAGTTCACCCTGATCATCTGGTTGCAAGGCATCTGGCTGCCGCTGCACGGCTACAGCTTCTCGCAGACGCCGCTGTGGGCCGGCATCTACATGATCCCGCTGACCATCGGGTTCCTGGTTTCCGCTCCGCTGTCGGGCTGGCTGTCTGACCGGTTCGGCGCGCGCGCCTTCACCGCGGGCGGCTCGCTGCTCACCGCGCTGAGCTTCGTGTTCCTGATGCTCATGCCGGTGAACTTCAGCTACGGAGTGTTCGCGCTGGTCCTGGTACTCAACGGGTTCGGCTCCGGCCTGTTCGCCTCGCCGAACCGGGCCGAGATCATGAACTCGGTCCCGGCCAACCAGCGTGGCGCCGCGGGCGGCACCATCGCGACCTTCCAGAATGCGGCGTTCGTGCTGTCGATCGGCATCTTCTTCTCGCTGATCGTGACCGGCCTGTCGAGCACGCTGCCGTCGGCCCTGTCCGGCGGCCTGGTCTCGCAGGGCATCCCGGCTAGCGCCGCGCACACCATCGCTCATCTGCCGCCGATCGGCGTGCTGTTCGCGGCCTTCCTCGGCTACAACCCGATGAAGCAACTGCTGGGCCCGCTGCTCGGGCACGTCTCCGCGCCGCACGCCGCGTACCTGACCGGCCGGGACTTCTTCCCGAACGTGATCACCCATCCGTTCCACAGCGGCCTGGGGATCGCCTTCTGGTTCGCGATCGCCGCCAACGTGATCGCGGCGGTCGCGTCGCTGCTGACCGGGCGGATCAGGCGACGCTCCGTCGGCGGTGAGCCGGTGGGCGAGGAGCTTGCCGCGGTCGCGGGCGAAGGCTCGTGGGAACCGAGCGAGCTCGTGCTGCCCGCCGCCGATGAGGCGGACGGCTCCCGGGCGGCCCGGTTCGCGGCAGCGCCGCGCCCGGCGTCCAGCGGGCCGGTCCCCGGGAATGGCAACGGGTCGCCGCCTGAGAACGGCAAGCCGCATGGTGGGGCCGGTTCCCCGCTGAGCCGCCCGGAAGGCGGTCCCCGCTGAGCCGCCCGGAAGGCGGTCCCCGCTGAGCCGCCCGGAAGGCGGTCCCCGCTGAGCCGCCCGGAAGGCGGTCCCCGCTGAGCCGTCCGGAAGGCGGCCGGCCCGGAGAGCGGCGCGGGCAGTCGTGGCTTGTGTGAGAATGATCGGGCACCGAGGGTAGCCGCCGCAGCAGCCCGGCTGCCCGAGCGGGCCGCCGGCAATGCGACCGGGCGGTATCCTCCCAGTGAGGGATGCGTGAACAGGCACGTCCCCGTTCTGGCACATTGGCAGCGATCCGAGGAGCCCTGCGGAGTGAGCCCCAGCCGCCCGGCCGCCGTCATCATCCTCGCCGCAGGCGAGGGCACGCGAATGAAATCAACGATCCCCAAGGTGCTGCACCCGCTGTGCGGCCGCAGCATGCTCGGCCACGCGATTGCCGCCGCCCGGGAGCTCAGCCCGGAGCGGCTGATCGTCGTGGTCGGCCATCGCGGCGACGAGGTGGCCGCGCACGCCGTCCGCGAAGCGCCGGAAGCGGAAGTGGTGATCCAGGACCGCCAGGGCGGGACCGGCCATGCCGTGCGGACCGTGATCGAGGCCGTCGGCCTCATCCCCGGCCAGATCATCGTCACCTACGGCGACATGCCGCTGCTCCGCCCGGCCACCCTGGACAGCCTGTCCCGCGCCCACGACGACGCGGGCAACACCGTGACCGTGCTGACCGCGGACGTGGCCCAGCCGGCCGGGTACGGCCGCATCGTCCGCGACCGCTCCGGCGTCATCAGCGAGATCGTCGAGGAGGCGGAGGCGACCGACGAGCAGCGCCTGATCAGCGAGGTCAACTCCGGCTGTTACGCCCTGGACGGGACCCTGCTGGCGGATGCCATCAAGCGGATCGCTACCTCGAAGGTGCTGGGCCAGGAGTATCTCACCGACGTCGTGGCGATCCTGCGCGGCGACGGCCACCGGGTCGGTACGGCCCTGGCCACGGACCCCACCGAAATTCAGGGGGTGAACGACCGGGTCCAGCTGGCCCAGGCCCGCCGCATCTTCAACGACCGGCTTCTCGAGGGCTGGATGCGGGCCGGGGTGACGATCATCGACCCCGCGACGACCTGGCTCGACGTACAGGTGACCATCGAGCCAGACGCCGAGATCGGCCCGTCCACGCAACTGGAGGGCCGGACCACCATCGCGTCCAGGGCACGGGTCGGCCCCGGCTGCGTGCTCCGGGACACCGCGGTCGGCGAAGGAGCGGACCTGATCAACGTGGTCTCCGAGTCGGCCGAGATCGGGCCGGAGGCCAGCGTCGGTCCCTTCACCCGGCTACGGCCCGGGACGAAGCTCGGCCCTGGCACCCGGGCCGGCAGCTTCGTGGAGATGAAGAACGCGGTCGTCGGTGAGGGCTCCAAGGTGCCGCATCTGACCTACGTGGGCGACGCCGACATCGGTACCGGTTCGAACATCGGGGCTGCCACGGTGTTCGTGAACTACGACGGCGTGGCCAAGCACCGCACCAGCGTGGGGGACCAGGTCCGGATCGGGAGCGACACCATGCTTGTCGC
This sequence comes from uncultured Actinomycetes bacterium, assembly GCA_963824545.1. GTDB lineage: Bacteria > Actinomycetota > Actinomycetes > Streptosporangiales > Streptosporangiaceae > Bog-532. The sequence goes on from CAWGPP010000030.1 coordinate 96,292, forward strand.
GCCGGTCGAGATCGGGGACGGCGCCTACACCGCCGCCGGATCCGTTATTACCGGCAACGTCCCGCCGGGTGCGCTGGGCATCGGCCGCGCCCGGCAGCGCAACCTGCCGGGATGGGTGGGCCGGTGCCGGCCGGGAACCGCGTCCGCCGCGGCCGCTGAGGCGGCGCAACAGCCCGAAGCGGGACACGAAGCAGGACCCAGCCAGGCAGAGGAGGCCGAGTGAGCGGCATCATGGCCACCAGCGAGAAGAAGCTGATGCTCGTCTCGGGCCGGGCATTTCCCGGGCTGGCCGAGGAGGTCGCCGCCTGCCTCGGCATCGAGCTCACGCCGACGAAGCTCTTCGACTTCGCCAACGGGGAGATCTTCGTCCGTTTCCTCGATTCCGTGCGTGGCTGTGACGTGTTCGTGTTGCAGAGCCACACCGCGCCGATCAATGAGTGGATCATGGAGCACCTGATCATGGTGGACGCGCTCAAGCGCGCGTCGGCCAAGCGGATCACGGTGGTCACCCCGTTCTTCGGCTACGCCCGCCAGGACAAGAAGAGCCGGGGCCGGGAACCGATCTCGGCGCGGCTGATGGCCGACCTGTTCGCCACGGCCGGGGCGCACCGGCTGATGGCGGTCGACTTGCACACCGCGCAGATCCAGGGCTTCTTCGACGGGCCCGTGGACCACCTGTTCGCACTGCCCATCCTCGCCGACTACATCGAGGACAAGCTGGACCTGAGCCAGGTCACGGTCGTGGCGCCGGACGCCGGCCGGGTGCGGATGTGTGAGCGGTGGACGGACCGGCTTGGGTGCCCGCTGGCGATCATCCACAAGCGCCGTGATCCGGACGTGGCCAACCAGGTCAAGATGTTCGAGGTCGTCGGCCAGGTAGCGGGCCGTACCTGCATGGTCGTGGACGACATGATCGACACCGGTTCGACGATCACGAAGGCCGCCGAGGCGCTGTTCGAACAGGGCGCGGCCAACGTACTCGTGGTGGCCACGCACGGCGTGCTGTCCGGTCCGGCCGTGGACACCCTGAAGAACTCGCGGATCAGCGAGGTCGTGATCACGAACACGCTGCCGATCCATCCGGACCGGCAGTTCGACAAGCTCACCGTGCTCTCGATCGCGCCGCTGATCGCCCGTGCGATCAACGAAGTCTTCAGCGACGGCTCGGTCACCAGCCTGTTCGACGGCCAGAGCTGAGCCCTGCCGCGGATCCGGCCGTCTTACCGCGCGACCGCTTACCGCGCGACGCTTATCGCGGCGATAGCCAAGGGTGACCGCCGTCCCGCCCCCGTTGACGCCACAAAGACGACGGTCACGCCTCAGACCCCCCGCCCCCGGCGGCTGCATCGTAACGGCCAGTGCCGTCTGGCCGCTACGATGCAGCCTTCCCATACGGCACAGTGGCTGTGCCGTGCCCCGCCCCGCGCGCGGCGACTGCTGGCCGCACCCCATCCACCTGGCACGCCGCCGCTCCCGGCGATGGCCCGCCAGCCTGCGCTTCGCGGCCCACTCGCGCTTACCCCATCCGCGCGAGCGGGCCGGCGTCCCTTGTGAGAGGCCCCAAGGGACGTTTCTGTGGCATCCCACCGCCGTGCCCGCCTTCCCGTGAGAGCAAACGCAGGCGCGGGAAGGGCCTGCCCTTCCTGTCCGTGACCGGACCCGATCACCGGGGACCACGCCCCTGCAGCGGTCCCCGGTGATCGGACCGGCCATCCCAGGGGGCCGGCTTTACCCTGAGTGGCCCGATCTGGGATCATTCCGATCGTCTCAGCGTGCGGTTGTCTGGTAATTGAGCGGCGATTACATCTCCGGCTGAGCCGGTTAAGGCCGGTTCAGCGTGCCTGCGAGGCGGCTGCGGCGTGCTGTCGGCCGCGCGGCGGTGGTTGCGACAACCCCAGGATCAACGGTGTCATTTACGTCCCGGTTGATCCGTGATTAAGTGACCCTGTTGTACGGCTTGGGGATGCGGTGCATCCTGAGGGTTGGCGGGGGCGCGGATACATTTCGCGGTGCCGGGTTGCTGACGTAACTAAATCCCGGAGGCAGACGAGATCGTGAACCCCGGTGGATCCGGATGATGCGGTTCCGCATCCTGGGATCGCTCGAGGTCAACACAGGAGCAGACTGGACCTCAATCGGCGCGGCCAAGTGGCGGGCCGTTCTCGCATGCCTGCTGCTCCACCCGGGACAGGTCGTGTCCACCGATACCCTGAGCGACGAACTGTGGGCAGATGACCCTCCGGCCCGCGCCAGCAACCTGATCAGCATCTACGTTCTCCGTCTGCGACGGCTGATCGGGGACAGCGAGGGACGGGTGCTGAGGACCCGCTCTCCGGGGTACCAGCTACTGCTCGGCCCTGACGACCTGGACACGCAGCGTTTCGCCACCTTGATGAGCCAGGGCCGGGAGGCGCTAGCGGCCGGCGATCCCGCGCGGGCTGCCCAGTTGCTCGCCGACTCCCTCGCCCTGTGGCGCGGCAAGGCGCTGGCCGACGTTCCGCCCTCGGCCTTTGTCGATGCCGAGGCCGAGCGTCTGGACGAGCTGCGTCTCGCCGCGCTGGAGCTGCGCATCGAGGCGGACATTGGCTGCGATCGCGCCAGCCTCGCCATCCCCGACCTGCGCAGGCTGCTCACCGATCAGCCGCTCAAAGAAAAGCTGTGGCTGCTGCTCATTCGAGCCCTCGACGGGGCGGGCCTGGCACGCTGAAGCTCTGGGCGCCTACGAGCAGGCGCGTACCGTCATCGCTGACCAGCTCGGCGTGGATCCCGGGCCCGAAATGCAGCAAGCATTCAAGCGATTGCTCTCCGGCGAGGTCGCACAGCCCCGCGCGGGCACGGAGGAAAAGGCGCGGCCGGCACCCAGCAGGCGAACGGGCCGGCGAAGCGGGATAAGCGAACGCCAGCTCCCTCCGGCGACCCCGCCGATGCGCAGGTGATCAACCTTGAGCTGGCCCGGCCGCCAGCGGGGGAGAGCCCAGCCGGAACGTCTCCTCCCAGGCTGGCTTCATCGGCGGCGGGGGCGGGAGTCGCGGCCGGGGGCGAGGCCGCTCCGGCCGTGACCGGCGCGGTCGAAGCACCCGTCGACACGGAGGTGCCGGGTGTCATTGCCCTCGGAGCGATCAAGGCGAGCGCGGCTTCCGCGGATCCTGCGCCCGTCTCTCCGGCGGCCGGTCCGAGGCCGATGCAGCTTCCTTCCGACATCAGGGACTTCACCGGGCGCGAGCTGCACGTCGAGCAGTTGTGCGATCTGCTGGTTCCTGGCGAGAGTCCGGGGGCGGTCCCCGTCGCGCTCGTGGCCGGCGCGGGTGGCCTCGGTAAGACGACCCTGGCGATCCATGCCGCGCACCAGATGCAAGCCGAATACCCGGACGGGCAGCTCTACGTGGATCTGCTGGGCTCCAGTTCCCGGCCACTGAGCCCCGCGGAGGTGCTGGCCCGGTTGCTTAGGGACCTTGGGGTACCGGGGGCACAGATTCCGGTAGACGAGGACGAGCGTGCCGCCATGTACCGGACCCGGCTGAACGGGCGGCGGATGCTGGTCCTGCTCGACAACGCACGAGACGCGTCGCAGGTCCGGCCGCTGCTGCCCGGCAGCGGAACCAGCGCGGTCATCGTCACCAGCCGAAGCCGCCTGCCGGACCTGGTCGGCGGTGGCCTCGTCCATCTGGACGTGCTCGACGACCATGAGGCGCTCACGCTGTTCAGCCGGATCGTGGGGGCGGTGCGAACGGCCGCCGAGCCGGACGCCACCGCTGAGCTGCTCGTAGCGTGCGCCGGGCTTCCGCTGGCCATCCGCATCTCTGCCGCCCGGCTGGCGGCCCGCAGCACATGGACCATCCGTTCCCTGGCGGACCGGCTCTGCGACGAACACCGTCGGCTCGATGAGCTGAAGGTCGGCGACCTGGCCGTCCGGGCGAGCTTCGAGGTGAGCTTCGCCAGCCTGCCGGCCGCGCTGACCCCCGGCGGGGTGGCCCCGGCCAGAGCCTTCCGCATGCTCGGTCTGTGGCAGGGACCGTCCATCGGGCTGAGCGCCGCCGCCGCACTGCTCGGCGAAGACCGGGACAAGGTAGCGGACACGCTGGAGTTCCTCGTTGACGCCCACCTCCTGGAGTCTCCCGCGCCAGACTGCTACAGCTTCCATGACCTGCTGCGGGTCTACGCGGCCGAGAGAGCCTTTGCCGAGGAGCCACCGGACGCCAGGCATGACGCTCTGTACCGGATCGTGGTCTGGTACCTGTACACCGCCAGCGCCGCGAATGCGGTCGTGGCGCCTCAGCGGGATACCGTGCCGTTGGGACCGCTGCCGCCAGGTTGCACATCCCTGGCCTTCAGCGACATCAGCGGCGCACTGGACTGGTGCAAGCAGGAGCGGGCAAATATCGTCGTTGCGGCCAGGCAGGCGGCCAGCGAAGGCCTGCACGACATGGCCTGGAAACTGCCGGTGGCAGCACTCGGGTGCTTTAACACGCTCAGTTACCGCGTGGAATGGCTCGCTTCTCATCAGGTCGCGCTGGTCAGCGCGCGGCGCACCGATGACCGGCACGGCGAAGCCTGGGTGCTGAACAATCTCGGGATGGTCTGCATCCAGCAGGGCATGGACGACGCGATCGATTACTTCGACCAGGCGCTGGCTCTATACCGTGACATAGGTGACGGGCGCGGCGAGGCCCAGGCGGCCAACAACCTCGCCGACGCCTACATCCGCCTTGGGCGGCCCGAGGACGCGCTGGAGCCGCTCAAGCGCACCCTCACTCTGCAGATCGAAGTCGGGCACCGTTATGGCCAGGGGGTCACCCTGAACAACCTGGGCGAGGCCTACCTGGACCTGGGCCGCCCGGAGGATGCTATCGACAGCATCAAGCAGGCCCGCAGCATCTTTGTCGAAATCAAGACGCTGCGCGGGGAGGGCTACGCCGCCCACAATCTCGGCCGGGCGTGCCTGGACCTGGGCCGCCCGGACGAAGCGGTCAGAGATTTCCGTAGCGCGCTGGACATCCGGCAGGCCGCGGGTGAACGGAACGGTCAGGCGATGACGCTGCTGTTCCTGGGCCGCGCCTACCGCCGCACCGGCAGGATCGACGATGCCCGGCAATCCTTGGGCCACGCCCAGGCGATATTCGAGGATCTGGGGGACGACGCACGGGTCGCGGAGACCAGAGCCGAGCTCATGTCCATCGGTGTCCCCGCCGGCTGAGCGATTCCTGGCGCCTTTTCGCATACATTTCTAATTGTGTTCGAGTATTTCCAGAGAGCTAGGTCAGCAAATTATTACCCCGTGGTTACGTACTGATTCCCTGGCTTACTCGTGGATCTCCGCTGCCCTCGATACTCTTTGCCACGTTAGGGGCATTTCGTTCGTCCTGGCACACGGGGCTCAGGAAAAGAAAGGGCGACGATCATGGAAAATCGCGAGGAGTTCAGGCCTGCCATGCAGCAGGACGCGGACCCGGCCATGCAGCAGGACGCGGACCCTGCTATGCAGCAGGACGCGGACCCGGCTATGCAGCAGGACGCGGACCCGGCTATGCAGCAGGACGCGGACCCGGCTATGCAGCAGGACGCGGACCCGGCTATGCAGCAGGACGCGGACCCGGCTATGCAGCAGGACGGCGGCCAGGCGTAATCCTTGCCATACCGGTTGGCCGCGAGAACCGATTAATCGCGGCCACGTCCGTTGGGTAATCGATGGTGCGGGCAGGGATCTTCGCAGTTACTCTGCCCGCACCATCCACACGGGTGAGAGAATGCCGTCATGTGCGCCCGGGACGCGGCCCTGGGAGCCTTCGGCTACACTGCGGAGGCGGCCTTACGTGCTGGCGCCGCCGCCCGACGGTGGCGCAGCTTCTTCGGGCCGCACGGAATCTCCTGGTCCGGGCCACCGCCAGGGGACGGCATGAACGTCTCCCCGCGATAGCCGGGTGACCTTGCCGCAGAGAAGTACCCACCGCATGAGGAGTGACGACCGTGCCTGAGGTCCGCATCGCCGCCGAGCCGCGCACTGATTTCGGCAAAGGCGCCGCCCGGCGTACGCGCCGCGAGGGCCTGGTGCCCGCCGTCCTGTACGGGCACGGCGAAGAGACGCGGCACGTCGTGCTGCCCGGCCACGAGCTGATGCTCGCGCTGAAGACGCCGAACGTCCTGATCCGCCTCGACGGCGTGCCCGGGGTGACCGGCCTCGTGCTGCCCAAGGCCGTCCAGCGCGACCCGATCAGGGGCTTCATCGAGCACGCTGACCTGATTCTGGTCCGGCACGGTGAGAAGGTCACCGTGGACATCTCGGTCCGGGTCAGTGGGGACATCGCTCCCGACGGGCTGCTGAACCAGCAGGTTGTCCAGCTCACGGTCGACGCTGAGGCGACCAACATCCCCGACGGGATCGACGTCGATGTCACGGGCATGGAGGTCGGCAGCTCGATTCACGCGGGCGACCTGACGCTGCCGCGCGGCGTGACCCTCGGGGTCGACCCGGAGACGCTGATCGTGCACGTCCTGCCCGCGCCCACCGCCGAGCAGATGGAAGCCGAGATCGGTGGTCCCGAGGCCGCTGAGGTGCCGGAGCCGGTTGGTGAGATCGCGACCGAGGCGTCCGGCGAGAGCGACGCGGGCTGACCCATCGGTTCGATGTGCGGTCGGATCTGAGCCCGGCGATGCCGGAGGAACGCTGGCTGATCGCCGGGCTCGGTAACCCGGGCCCGGAGTACGCCGGGAACCGGCACAATGCCGGGCAGATGGTGGCGGATCTGCTCGCGGAGCGGATGGGCGCCCGGTTCAAGGCGCACCGGACCCGCAACGAGGTGGCCGACGGGCGGCTCGCCGGGGTGCCCGTCACGCTGGCCAAGCCGCGGACGTACATGAACCTGTCCGGAGGGCCGGTCGCGGCGCTCGCCGCCTTTTACAAGGTCCCTCCGGAGCGGATCGTGGTGGTCCACGACGAGCTGGACATCCCGTTCGGGGCGATCCGGCTCAAGCGCGGCGGCGGTGACAACGGCCACAACGGGCTCCGTTCGGTGACCCAGGCGCTCGGCACCAACGAATACAACCGGGCCCGGTTCGGTATCGGCCGGCCGCCGGGCCGGATGGATGCCGCCACGTTCGTGCTGCGCGACTTTTCGGCCACGGAACGGAAGGAACTGCCGCTCCTCATCGATCGCTGTGCCGATGCGGTGGAGACACTGCTGTCTAAGGGGCTGGCCGTCGCGCAGAACACCTTTCACGGCGATTGAGGCTCCCGGCCGGGGCCCGGCGGCGGCCCGCGGTGGCTGCGTTCCGTCGGCCCCCGGTCCCGTAACGGACTATCAGTCGAGCCGCCCGGGAAGAACTGGGCGGTGCGCTGGCGCTTATGTTGGCAAACCCGACCGCACTAACCGGCTTTCCCGTTCCGGGGAAGCACCGAGGAGCCCGCCGATGGCGACGGAGGACGACCGTCTCGCCCGTGACCTGGCCGTGGAAGCGGGCCGCCGCCTGGTGAGCCTGCGCCGTCGCGGCGGCGACCCGGATGACCTCCGCAAGGCCGGTGACCGCCTGTCGCACGAGTTCCTCGCCGCCGGGCTGGCCCGGCTGCGGCCCGCGGACCGGCTGCTGTCCGAAGAGGGGGCCGACGACCCGTCCCGGCTCACCGCCGGGCGGGTCTGGATCGTGGACCCGCTGGACGGTACCCGCGAGTTCGGCGACGCGGGCCGCACGGACTGGGCGGTGCACGTCGCCCTCTGGGAACGCGCCGGGCCCGGCCAGGCCAGCGGCCCGGCCGCGCCGGGGAATCTCACGGCCGGCGCGGTCGCGCTTCCGGCGCAGGACGAGGTGCTCAGCACGGTCGGCCCGCCGCGCGCCCCGGACCGGCCGCCTCGCGGCAGGCTGCGGGTCGTCGTCAGCCGCACCCGGCCTGCGGCATTCCTGCCCCGGATGGCGGAGCTCCTCGCCGCCGACCTCGTCCCGCTGGGGTCGGCGGGCGCCAAGGTCGCCGCCGTCCTGCAGGGTCACGCTGACGCGTACGTGCACGCGGGCGGCCAGTACGAATGGGACTCCGCCGCCCCCGTCGCGGTGGCCAGGGCCGGGGGATTCCACGCCTCCCGGATCGACGGCCGCGAGCTTTCCTACAATCAGGCTGACCTGCTGATGCCAGATATCCTGGTGTGTCCGCCCGCACTCGCCGGCCCGCTGCTGGATGCGATCCGGTCCGCGCAGTCCGGCGAGGACGGCGAGACCGGCGGCGGTCAGCGGTGACGGCCCCAGCGGCTGGCACAGCCTGCCGGACACGTTCCCTGCCCCCGATGCTTCCTGGATGCCGTTGATGCGTACCGATTACACGCTCTCTCAGCTCGACGTGCTCGAAGCCGAGTCGATCCACGTGATCCGCGAGGTCGCGGCGGAGTTCGAGCGGCCCGTGCTGCTGTTCTCCGGCGGCAAGGACTCCGTGGTGATGCTGGCCCTGGCGGAAAAGGCGTTCCGCCCGGCCCGCATCCCCTTCCCCGTGATGCACGTCGACACCGGGCACAACTTCCGCGAGGTCATCGACTTCCGGGACCAGCGCGCCGCGGAGCTGGGCGTCCGGCTCATCGTCGCCTCCGTGCAGGACTCCATCGACGCGGGCCGGGTGGCCGAGGAGACCGGCCGGTGGGCGAGCCGGAACCGGCTGCAGACCATCACGCTGCTCGATGCGATCGAGGAGCACCGGTTCGACGCGCTGTTCGGCGGGGCACGGCGGGACGAGGAGAAGGCCCGGGCCAAGGAGCGGGTGTTCTCCTTCCGCGACGACTTCGGCCAGTGGGACCCCAAGAATCAGCGCCCCGAGCTGTGGAACATCTACAACACCCGGATCAGCCGCGGCGAGCACATCCGTGTCTTCCCGCTATCCAACTGGACCGAGCTGGACATCTGGGAATACATCGAGCGCGAGGAGCTCGAACTGCCGTCGGTGTACTTCGCGCACGCCCGCACCGTGTTCGAACGGGACGGAATCCTGCTGGCCGACAGCCCGTACGTGACCCGCGGCGACGACGAACAGCTGTTCCAGGCCACGGTCCGCTACCGGACCGTCGGCGACATGACGTGCACCGGAGCCGTCGAATCGACCGCGGAGACCGTCGCGGCGGTCATCACCGAGGTGGCGGCGACCCGGATCACGGAGCGGGGCCAGACCCGCGCGGACGACCGGACCAGCGAGGCGGCCATGGAAGACCGGAAGCGGGAGGGCTACTTCTGATGGACATTCTGCGGTTCGCCACGGCAGGCTCGGTGGACGACGGCAAGAGCACGCTCATCGGGCGGCTGCTGTACGACTCGAAGGCGATCTTCGAGGACCAGCTCGCGGCGGTGGAGCGGACGAGCAAGGACCGTGGCGAGGAATCCACCAACCTCGCGCTGCTGACCGACGGCCTGCGGGCCGAGCGGGAGCAGGGCATCACCATCGACGTGGCCTACCGCTACTTCGCCACCCCCCGCCGGAAGTTCATCATCGCGGACACGCCCGGGCACGTCCAGTACACCCGCAATATGGTCACCGGGGCGTCCACTGCCGATCTGGCGGTCGTGCTGGTCGACGCGCGTAACGGGCTGACCGAGCAGAGCCGGCGGCACGCCTTCCTCGCGACGTTGCTGCAGGTCCCGCACCTGGTGCTGGCGGTCAACAAGATGGACCTGGTGAACTACGACGCCGCGGTCTTCGAGCAGATCGCCGCCGAGTTCTCCGCCTTCGCCGCCAAGCTGGACATCGGTGACCTGACGTTCATCCCGATCTCGGCCCTGCTGGGCGACAACGTGGTGCAGCGGTCGGCCAACATGCCGTGGTACGACGGGCCGTCCCTGTTGCACCACCTGGAGCACGTGCACATCGCCTCCGACCGCAACCTCATCGATGTGCGGTTCCCGGTCCAGTACGTGATCCGCCCGCACCAGGCCACCGATCCCGGTCTGCACGACTACCGCGGGTACGCCGGCGAGGTGGCGGGCGGCGTGATCAGGCCGGGTGACGAGGTGATGCACCTGCCGTCCGGGTTCACCACCACGGTGCGGGGAGTGGAGGTCGCGGGCCAGCCGGTGCCGGAGGCGTTCCCGCCCATGTCGGTGACCCTGCTGCTCGACGACGACGTCGACATTTCCCGCGGCGACATGATCTGCCGCCCGCACAACCGGCCGTCGGTCACGCAGGACGTGGAGGCCATGGTCTGCTGGATGGTGAGCGACAAGCCGCTTACCCCGCGCAGCCGCCTCATCGTCAAGCACACCTCACGGACGGTCAAGGCGATCGTCAAGGACCTGCACTACCGGATCGACGTCAACACGCTGCACCGGGACGAAAGCGCCAGCCAGCTGGGGCTGAACGAGGTCGGCCGGGTGACCCTGCGCCTGACCCAGCCCATCTTCTCCGACCCCTACACCCGCAACCGGCTGACCGGCGGCATGATCCTCATCGACGAGGCCACCAACGCCACCGCCGGCGCTGCCATGATCACTGACACCCGGTGAGCGCTGGCGCGGCGGCCGGGGAGACGCCCTTCCATGAGCTCGCCCGCTACGTGGCGATCCCGCGGGTCACTGGGCTGAGGCTGTCACCCGACGGAAGCTGGCTGGCCGCGACGGTCCAGGCGCTCGCCGCGGACCGGAAGACGTACGTCACGGGCATCTGGCGGATCCCGGCCGGGCCGGGAAGTTCGGACACCCCGCGCCGGCTGACCCGGTCGGCGGACGGCGAGAGCAATCCGCGCTTCCTGCCGGATGGGTCCCTGCTGTTCATCTCGAAGCGGCCCGGCCAGCCGGCGGCGAGCCCGGACGGGCCCGCTGATGAACACCCGGGCGAGGCCGGGGACGGCCCCGGGCCGCGGGCCGGGACGGATGCGGCGGGCGGCGACCAGCCTGCGCTGTGGCTGCTGCCGGCGGGAGGCGGGGAAGCCGTCCTGCTGGCCGTCCGGCCCGGTGGCGTGAGCGCCGCAGAAACCGCCCAACGGGATGAGGCGATCGTGCTCGCCTCGGCGGTGATGCCCGGAGCGGACGGCACGGCGGACGACGACGCCCGGCTGCGGCAGGCCCGCAAGGAAGCCGGTGTCACCGCGATCCTGCACGAGTCCGTGCCGGTCCGGTACTGGGACCACGACCTGGGACCCGCCGAGCTGCGCCTGTTCGCGGTGAGCGGCCCCGCGGGAGGCCAAGACGGTTCCGGCGGCCTCAGCGGGGCCGGCGGGCCCGGCGCGGCGGCCGGGCTGCGGGACCTCACACCGGCCCCCGGGCGGGCCCTGGACCGGCAGTCGTTCTGCGTCTCGGCCGACGGCCGTACGGTCGCGACCGGCTGGTGGGCCTGGGAAGGCGACGGCGACGCACGCGCCGAGCTGGCGGTGATCGACGTGGCCACCGCGGCCCGGCGAACCGTCCTTTCGGCCCCCGGCACCGACTACGAGAACCCGGCGATCTCACCCGACGGCCGGCAGGTCGCCTGCATCCGCTCGGCGCACCATGCGCCCGATGCGCCCGGCGACGTGACGATCGCGCTGTGCTGGCCCGGGGGGACGACCCGCCTGGAACCCCCCGGATGCGCTTCGCGCCCGCCCGGTGGTACCTCGCCGACATACCGGCCGCTCGCCGGGCCTGAAGGCCCGGACTCGCTAGCCGGTAACGAGCGCTTCGCCGTAGAGCCCGGGGAGGTACTTCGCCGACAGCAACCGGCGCTCGCCGGGCCTGAAGGCCCGGACTTCCTAGCCGGTAACGAGCGTCTCGCCGTAGGGCCCGCGGGGGAGCGGGATCTGCTGGCGGGGTATGACCGGCGGCCCGTTGAGCTGGCCTGGGCCCCGGACTCCCTTTCGTTGTACTTCACCGCCGATGACCAGGGCCGCTGCCCGGTATTCCGGGTCGAGACCGGCACCGGTGAGGTCACCCGGATCACCGCCGACGACGGTGCCTACACCGACCTGTGCCCCTCGCCGGACGGCCGCTCCCTGTTCGCGCTGCGCTCTTCGGTGGACGAGCCGCCGACGCCAGTCCGGCTGGAGGCCGCCGAAGGGCAGAAACCCGAGCGGCTCGCCAGCCCGGGAAGCCCGCTGACGCTGCCCGGCCGGCTGGCGGAGATCGAGGCGACCGCCGACGACGGTGACCGCATCCGCAGCTGGCTCGTGCTGCCCGCGACCGCGTCCGCCGAGGCGCCCGCGCCGCTGCTGCTGTGGGTGCACGGCGGTCCCATGTCGAGCTGGAACTCCTGGTCCTGGCGATGGAACCCGTGGCTGATGGCCGCGCGTGGCTACGCGGTGCTACTGCCCGACCCGGCCCTGTCGACCGGCTACGGGCAGGACTTCATCGCCCGCGCCTACCACCAGTGGGGCGCCCGGCCGTTCGCCGATGTGATGGCGGCCACCGACGCGGCCGTGACCCGCCCGGACATCGACGCGTCGCGGACCGCGATGATGGGCGGCTCCTACGGCGGGTACATGGCGAACTGGGTGGCCGGGCACACCGGCCGCTTCCGTGCGATCGTCAGCCACGCCAGCCTGTGGGTGCTGGATCAGATGTTCGGTACCACCGACCTGCCGATGTTCTGGCGCCCCCAGTTCGGCGACCCGCTGACCTCGCCCGGGCGCTACGAGGAGAACTCGCCGCACCGGCACATCGCCAGCATCCGTACGCCGATGCTGGTCATCCACGGCAACAAGGACTACCGGGTGCCCGTCGGTGAGGCGCTGCGGCTGTGGTGGGACCTGTCCCGGCACGGCGCCGACGCGAAGTTCCTCTACTTCCCCGACGAGAACCACTGGATCCTCCGCCCCGGCCACGCCGCCGTCTGGTACGAGACCGTGTTCGCCTTCCTGGCCCAGCACGTCCTCGGCGAACCCTGGCGCCGCCCCGAGTTGCTGTAATACCCGGGGGGCGACCCCCGGACCCCCGATGCGCTCCGCGCCCCGCGGTGGTAACTCGCCGAGACACCGGCCGCTCACCGGGCCAAGGCCCGGTTCGCTGGGCCGGTAACGAGCGACTCGCCGTAACCCGCGGTGGTGACTCGCCGGCAGCACCGGCCACTCGCCGGGCCTGA
>CAWGPP010000031.1:0-19515 GCA_963824545.1 uncultured Actinomycetes bacterium
TGAACCCCCATGCCCTTAACGGGCACTAGCACCTCAAGCTAGCGCGTCTGCCTATTCCGCCACCCGGACGTGTGCCAGCGGCGTTACCGCCTTGGCCGGATCACGATAGCAAATCTACCGGCCTGCGGCGAAGAGGACCATCACCCGGTCTACCGGCCTGCGGCGAAGAGGACCATCACCCGGTCTACCGGCCTGCGGCGAAGAGGACCATCACCCGGAATCACAGCCCCTCACATCGGCCACCGTCGGCACGCCGGCAGGCGCGCCGCCGCCGGCCGAGCGGCAACCGCGTGTCGGCAGGTACGCCCCCAGGCAATGGCCCGGCGGCAGCCGCGCCCTCAGCGGCGGGGCACGCTCCAGGCGACAGCCCGGCGGCAGCCCGGCGACAGCGGCGCCCAGGAGACAGTGGAGTGCGACGATAAAGGAGTGACGGAGAATCCAGCTTCAGCGAACGTGGCCGCCGACGAGGTTGTCACGATCTGCCGCGACCTGATCAGGATCGACACCAGCAACCCCGGTGATCATTCGGGGCCGGGGGAGCGCAAGGCGGCCGAATACGTCGCGGGACTCCTGGCCGATGCCGGGATTGAGCCGCTGATCCTGGAGTCGCATCCAAGGCGTGCCACTGTGACAGCGCGGATCGCGGGGGAGGACTCCTCCCGCCCGGCCCTGCTGATCCACGGTCACCTTGACGTCGTGCCTGCCAACGCGGCCGACTGGCGGCACGATCCGTTCTCCGGCGAGATCGCCGACGGCTGTATCTGGGGCCGTGGCGCGGTGGACATGAAGGACATGGATGCCATGATCCTGGCGGTCGTCCGGCAGCGGCTGCGGGAGGGGCGGCGGCCGCCGCGTGATGTGGTGCTCGTGTTCACCGCGGACGAGGAGGCGGGCGGCAGGTGGGGCGCGCACTGGCTGGTGGACGAGCACCCGGGCTTGTTCGAGGGTGTCACCGAGGCGATCGGTGAGGTCGGCGGGTACAGCGTCACGATCGGCGGGCGCCGGCTCTACCTGATGCAGACCGCGGAGCGGGGGATCGCATGGCTGCGCCTGACCGCCCAGGGCACCGCCGGGCACGGGGCCATGGTGCACCCGGACAACGCGGTCAGCGAGCTGGCCGAGGCCGTGGCCCGGCTCGGCCGTCACGAGTGGCCGCTGCTGCTCACCCCGCCAGTCCGCGCCTTCCTGGAGGAGGCGGGCGCCGCTCTCGGCACCGAATTCAGCCCGCAGAACCCCGAGGCCCTGCTCGACAAGCTCGGGCCGATCTCCCGGATCATCCGCGCCGTACTGCGGAACACGGTCAACCCGACCGGTCTCAAGGCGGGGTACAAGGTCAACGTCATCCCGCAGCAGGCGGTCGCGGAGATCGACGGGCGGTATCTGCCCGGCCAGGAGGAGGAGTTCTTCGCCGAGATCGACAGGCTGCTGGGCCCGGGAGTGACACGCGAGTTCATCCACCGCGACATCGCCGTGCAGACGAGCGCGGACGGCGCGCTCTACGAGGCCATGACCGGCGCCCTGCTGGCCGAGGACCCAGAGGGGCGGGCCGTCCCGTACACGATGTTCGGCGGAACCGACGCGAAGGCGTTCAGCCTGCTCGGCATCCGCTGCTTCGGGTTCGCGCCGCTGCGACTGCCCGCGGATCTCGACTTCTCCGGGATGTTCCACGGCATTGACGAGCGTGTCCCGGTGGACGGCCTGCGGTTCGGTGTGCGCGTTCTCGACCGATTTCTTGACCATTGTTAGCTCTCAACCGCAGGTCACCGCGTGTGTTGGCCAAAGATGGCATAAGAACAGGGATAGATTGTTCGGAAGTCTTCGCTCACATACGTTGCGTGCTGATAAAGTCACGCATTGTACACAGAGATGGGGAGATGGGTCACCCCCGCGGGGTGCCGCAGCCCTAGCTGGGTGATAGCTGGGCGAAGCCCCCGGTCTCGTGTGCACCCCGATGTCATGACGTGAGGAGCCGGACGGCAGCCGTCCCGGCTGATCCCGTCATGGACAATTGTAACTACTTAAAGTAGGAGTCATGTCGCGTTTAGTTATTAGTTGCCTTTGCGTACATTCCGCAGCCGGTGGTCGCGGCCGCCGGCCCAGCGCTGAAGGCCCGGACGGACGACACCGAGTGACACAAGGAGTCACCGCCATGCGGACATGGGCTCACTGGACAGCGAAGCCGGTCATGCTGACCGCGGCCTTCACCGCAGCGGGCTCGGGTTTGCCGGGCGTGGTTTTGCCGGGCGCGGCCTTCGCGGCATCGGCCGTTGCCGGAGGCAGCACCTCCGGCCTCGCCTCGGTACTCGGCGGTCATCAGGCCAGCGCACCGATCAGTGCGCCCGTGGACGTATGCGGGAGCGCGGTCGCCGTGCTGGGGCTGGGGCCTGGCGGCTGCCAGGGCGGCGCGTCGGCGGCGGGCTCCTCAGCCGGCTGCGCCGGCGGCAGCATGAGCCCGGCCACTTCGGGTAACGGCTCGGCCGGCGGCAACCCGGTCAGCGTGCCGGTCAGCGTGCCGGTCAGCGTCTGCGGCAACGGGGTCGGCAACGCCGTGGCCGGGTGCCAGGGTGGGGCGCCGGTGTCCCGTACACACAACGGCACGGGCTCGGCCACCTCCGGCAGCGGCTCGGTGGGCGGTGGCAACCAGGCCGTCGCGCCGGTCAGCGTCCCCGCCGACGTGTGCGGGAACGCGGCGGCCGTGCTCGGCGATTCGCTGGCCGGCTGCGAGGGGACCGCATCGGTTCGCCGGGAGCGGCTCCCTTCCCGCGGGCGGGCCGGCGGGAGAGGAATTAACGGCGCCGGTGCTCAGCTTGGCGCGGGCGGTGCCGGGGCGGGATCGTTGCCGCCCGGTCTCGACGGCCTGCCGGTGGCCTCGGCGCTGAGCGGGCTGCCGCAACCGGCGTCCTCCAGCCTCACCGACCTCGGTGGCCCCGCTGCGGCCGGCGCACCAGTGGCTGGGGGCACTGCGGACGGGCAGCTGATACCGGCGAATGCGCTGGCCGCCGACTCGGCGTCGGGCATGGGCAGCGTCTCTTTCTACTTCCTGGCCATCGGAGCCCTGCTGGCCGGGGCCGTCGCGCTCAAGAGGGCGGGACGGCGTATCCGGGGTCATCGCATCAGGGGCCACAAAGCCTGAGGACCACCCCGGGTTGGGCCCTGACGGGCATCCGGGACCGCATGGCCTGTCGAAACGATCTCACCGGTGTCCCGTGCCGTGCCGTGGGCGCGGTCACGGCACGGAATAGCCCGGCAACGGGCACTCCCTGTCGGTCTAGACCAGTCATCAAGACGAGTTCAGGAGTAACAATGGCGATATCCCCATGGGCGATCGGGGCGATGAAGGTCGCCATCTTCAGCGCGGCGTTCGCGATTCCTGGGACCGGAACCGCCATGGCCGCCGGTCCGATCTCGGCGACCTCCGGCAACGGCTCGATCCTGGGCGGCAACCAGATCAACCTGCCGGTCAGCGCCCCCGTGGGCATCGGCGGTAACGGAGCCGGGATCCTTGGCCTCGCGGCCGCCGGATCGGCGGAGACGACCACCGCGTCCTCGGTGGGCAGCAGCAGCGGAGGCCTGCTGCCCACCACGGGTGCTGACCTGGCGGGCATGCTGGTCGCCGGCCTGGGTGCCATCGGCGCCGACGCGGTGTCCATGGTGGCGATCCGCCGCCGCGGTGTCGCCGGCCGCGACTGACCCGCCCGCACGACGGCAGGAGCGTGGCCGGGCCGCAAGGCCCGGCCCGTCCCGGCAGTGCCCAGTGTGGCCGCCGGGACCGTGTAGGCCGCCAGGACCGTTAAGAACGTGAAGATTATTGTCCGCCTCCGGCGGTGCCCGGTATGCCACGGAACCGTGACGAATCTCCCTGGCCCGGCGGCGCCCGCGTGCCGTCGGTAACGTGACGAATCTGCCCGCCCCGGACACCGGCCCCCCGGGGCGGGCGGATAGTTTTTTTGGGCCGGCCCAGCCGCTCGGGGACGCGATTGCGGTGCTCCCACCGGGAGCATATGCCCAGGTCAGAGAGTACGGACGGCGCGTATGATCTTGCGCCGGAGAGTAACCTTCCGGCTGCCATCGGCATAAAGGCGGAGACGGGACAGTTCCCATTCGCCATACTCAGCATGGTCCGTCAGGACGCGCCGGGCGGCGTCGCGGGTCATTCCGCGCGGCAGGTAGACCACTAGGTAGGCATATTCGGCCATCACCTCCTATTGTGCTCGTCGTCACCGATGATTCAATCGGCGTCGGAGAGAAAACCGCTACGGTCAGGTGTCCGGTCGTGTATCCGCCAGGTGCGCGGCCGTGAGCCAGCCGGGTCCCCGGCAGGGGCCTGACCAGGCGGATGCCTGAGCCAGCCGCGGGCGGGGAACACCTAGGGCCGGGTTAAGGGTTGAACGTGACGACAGGGACGGGCGTCCCGGGTGAGACCGGGAAGCGCGGCCCCCTACGGGTGCCCCACGGGCAGGCCGTAGCGTGGATGCGAGGTTGGGAAAGAGCGTGCCAGCAAGGAAAGGTGCAACCAGGAGCACGGCGGCGGCGAAAAAGACCGCAGGCGGCGGTACCCGTCTGGTCATCGTCGAGTCGCCGGCGAAGGCGCGCACGATCGCGGGCTACCTGGGCAATGGGTACGTCGTCGAATCCAGCGTCGGCCACATCAGGGACATGCCCGACAAGGCAGCCGAGATCCCGGCCAAGTACCGCAAGGAGCCGTGGGCGCGCCTCGGGGTCAACGTCGACGACAACTTCGAGGCCCTCTACGTCGTTCCCAACGACAAGCGCCAGCAGGTCGCCAAGCTGAAGGACCTGCTCAAGGACGCCGACGAACTGCTCCTGGCCACTGATGAGGACCGCGAGGGCGAGGCCATCGCCTGGCACCTGCTCGAGGAACTGAAGCCGAAGGTCCCGTACCACCGGATGGTCTTCCACGAGATCACTCCCGAGGCGATCGCGCAGGCTGTGGCCAACCCGCGCGAGCTCGACCAGGCGCTCGTCGACGCCTACCAGGCCCGGCGGGTGCTCGACCGGCTGTACGGGTACGAGGTCTCGCCGGTGCTGTGGAAGAAGGTCATGCCGCGGCTGTCGGCCGGCCGGGTGCAGTCCGTCGCCACCCGCCTCGTCGTCGACCGGGAGCGGGAACGGATCGCCTTCCGCGCCGCCCAGTACTGGGACCTCGAGGCGGACTTCGCCACCGTGACCCCCGATGAGCAGCCGCACAGCGGGGACGGCGGCACGCCGGGTTCGTTCGGCGCGACGCTGGTCTCCGTGGACGGCCAGCGCGTCGCGCAGGGCCGCGACTTCACCTCGCTCGGCGAACTGCGCGGCAGCGGCATCCTGCATCTTGACGGGGAGGCCGCCGCAGGCCTCGCCGGCCGGCTGCAGAACTCCGACTTCAGCGTCCGTTCGGTAGAGCGCAAGCCATATAAGCGGTCACCCTATGCACCGTTCCGTACCACCACCTTGCAGCAGGAGGCCTCGCGGAAGCTGGGCTTCTCCGCCAAGCAGACGATGTCGGTGGCGCAGCGGCTGTACGAGAACGGCTACATCACCTATATGCGGACCGACTCGACAACGCTGTCGCAGACGGCGATCGACGCCGCCCGGCGGCAGGCGCGCGACCTCTACGGCGAGTCCTACGTCCCGGACAAGCCGCGGGTCTACGCCAGCAAGGTGAAGAACGCGCAGGAGGCGCACGAGGCGATCAGGCCGGCCGGTGACCACTTCCGTACGCCGGAGCAGGTTGCCCGCGACGGCCTGTCCCGGGACGAGCAGCGGCTCTACAACCTGGTCTGGAAGCGTACCGTCGCCTCCCAGATGAAGGACGCCACCGGTGAGTCGGTCTCGGTGCGCGTCGCCGGGACGTCCTCGGCCGGGGAGAAGGCCGAATTCGGCGCCTCGGGCAACGTGATCAAGTTCTACGGCTTCCTGAAGGCTTACGTCGAGGGCGCCGACGACCCGAACGCCGATCGCGATGACCGGGAGCGCCGGCTGCCGCCGCTGGCGACCGGCGACCCGCTGGCGGTGCTTCGGCTGGAGGCCGCCGAGCACGCCACCCGGCCGCCCGCGCGTTACACCGAGGCGTCCCTGGTCAAGGAGCTGGAGGACCGGGAGATCGGCCGGCCGTCGACGTACGCGTCGATCATCGGCACGATCCTGGACCGCGGCTACGTGTTCAAGAAGGGCACCGCGCTCGTTCCCTCCTACCTCGCCTTCGCCGTGGTCACACTGCTGGAGCGGCACTTCGGCCAGCTGGTGGACTACGAGTTCACCGCGCGGATGGAAGGGGTGCTCGACGAGATCGCGCACGGGGAGGCGGCGCGCGTCCCATGGCTGCGCCGGTTCTACTTCGGCGGGGACCAGCCCGTGGCGGCCGGCCCGAACGGCGGCGCCCCGAACCGGACCAGCGTCGGCGGAGCGGGCCTGAAAGCCCTCGTCAGCGACATCGACGACATCGACCCGCGGGAAGTCAGCTCGTTCCCGCTGGTAGGC
Organism: uncultured Actinomycetes bacterium; assembly: GCA_963824545.1. Classification (GTDB taxonomy): domain Bacteria; phylum Actinomycetota; class Actinomycetes; order Streptosporangiales; family Streptosporangiaceae; genus Bog-532. The sequence goes on from CAWGPP010000031.1 coordinate 6,481, forward strand.
ACGGACATCACGGTCCGGGTCGGCCGGTACGGCCCCTACCTCGAGCGTGACGGCCAGCGGGTCAACGTGCCCGAGGACATGGCCCCGGACGAGCTGACGCCGGAACGCGCTGAGGAGTTGCTCAACCAGCCGAACGAGGACGTGGTGCTCGGCACCGATCCCGGCACCGGCCTCCAGGTCATCGCCAAATCCGGCCGGTTCGGGCCGTACGTGACCGAGCTTCTCCCCGAGGACGCGCCGGCGTCGGCCAAGCCCCGCACCGCGTCGCTGCTGAAGTCGATGTCTCTGGACACGGTGACCCTGGACGACGCGCTCAAGCTGCTCAGCCTGCCCCGGGTGATCGGCGAGCTGGACGGCGAGCAGGTCACGGCGCAGAACGGGCGCTACGGGCCGTACGTCAAGAAGGGGACCGACAGCCGCTCACTGGACAGCGAGGAGCAGCTGTTCACCTTCACCCTGGCCGAGGCCAAGGACCTGTTCTCCCAGCCCAAGGCGCGCGGCCGGGCCCGTGCCGCGGCGCCGCCGCTGCGCGAGCTCGGGGACGACCCGGGCACCGGCAAGCCGATGGTGGTCAAGAACGGCCGGTTCGGCCCGTACGTGACCGACGGGGAGACCAACGCCTCGCTGCGCAAGGGCGACGACGTGGACACGCTCACCGTCCAGCGTGCGGCCGAGCTGCTCGCCGAACGGCGTGCGACCGCGCCGTCCCGCCCGGCGGCCCGGACCACGCGCCGGGCTCCCGCGCGCACGGCGGCGAAGAAACCCGCCGCGAAGAAACCGGCCGCCAAGAAGACGACGGCCAAGAAGCCCAAGTAAGGACGGTGCGGTGCAGCACGTGAGGCGGCGGCCGGGGCAGCACCCCAGCCGGACCGGTTCCCGGACCGGCGCCCAGGCCGCGATTCTCCCCCGGGCCAGGCCACAAGGCCGCCGGGCCGATACGCTAACGCCGTGAACTTCCGCGCCCCGCCGAAACACGACGGCGCCGGCCACCGGGCGCGGCGATTGCACAGGGCCCAGGAAAAGTCCGGTGTGCTGTCGATCAAGCCGTTCCGGCGGCTATGGATCGCCCTGTCCCTGTCGAGCCTGGGTGACTGGCTGAGCATCCTCGCGCTGACCGTGCTCGCGGCTGAGCTCACCGGAAAGCACACCGCGGGGCAGTCCACCGCGGGGGCGATGGCGGCGCAGAGCGCGGCCGTCGCCGGGGTCTGGCTCGCGACGCTGCTGCCGGCGCTGCTGCTCGGTCCGGTCGCCGGGGTGATCGCGGACCGGTTCGACCGGCGCATGACGATGATCACCGGGGACGTGATCCGGGGGCTGCTGTTCCTGTCGATCCCGCTCTTCCCGAACCTGATCTGGATCTACACCGTTAAAATTCTGGCCGGCTGTGCGTCGCTGTTCTGGAATCCGGCCACGGCCGCGTCGATACCGAACCTGGTGCCCAAGGACAAGCTGGAGCGCGCCAACCAGCTCAGCCTGCTGACCACCTACGGCACCGCCCCGGTCGCCGCCGGCCTGTTCAGCGTGCTGGCCCTGGTCAGCGAGGCGCTCGGCAGGATCTCGCCGTACTTCAAGACGAACAACGTCGACCTGGCGCTGTACATCAACGCCGCCTCCTACGCGGTCTCCGCAATGACCATCTTCGTCATCCGCCAGATCCCGAAGCGGCAGCACTGCGACAAGCTCTCGGTGCCGTCCGCAGCCAAGTCCATCTGGGAGGGCTGGCGGCTCATCGGCAAGACCCCGGTCCTGCGCGGCCTCTCCCTGGGGATGGTCGGCGCGTTTACCGGCGCCGGCGTCGTGGTCGGCCTCGGCTACTCCTACGTCACCAACACGCTGCACGGCGGAAGCGCGGGCTGGGGCCTCGTCTTCGCCGCGCTGTTCGTCGGGCTCGCGGCCGGCATGGTCCCGGCTTCCCGGCTGCTGAAGGACTTCAGCCGGCGGCGGCTGTTCGGCATCGCGATCGTCGGCGCGGCGGTCCCGCTCGCCCTGATCGGCCTCATCCCGAACCTCATCATCGTCATCCTGCTGGTCGTGGTCATCGGCGCGCTGGCGGGCGTCGCCTACGCGACCGGCTTCACGATCGTCGGCCTGGAGGTGGACGACGACACCCGGGGCCGGACGTTCGCGTTCTTCCAGTCGTCCACCCTGATCATCCTCTTTGTGGTGATCGCCGCCGCGGGCTTCCTCGCCACCGGTTTCACGAAGCTGATCTCCAGCCTGACCGGCTCCGGCAACGTGACGGTCGGCCACGTCGTCTACGCCTCGGCGGGGCAGAATGTGGTCCTGCTGCTCGGGGCGCTGGTGGCGGCGGCCTGCGGGATGATCGCTTACCGGCAGATGGACGACCGCCAGGGCGTGCCGCTGCGTGAGGACCTGATCGCGGCGATCCGGGGTGAGCCCCTGGCCCCCGAGCCGGCCGAAGCCGACGCGGCCCGCTCGCCGAGCGGGAGCTTCCCGCCCACGCATGCCGGCCTGTTCATCGCGCTGGAGGGCGGCGAGGGAGCCGGCAAGACGACGCAGGCGAGGATGCTCGCGATCTGGCTGCGGGAGCAGGGCTTCGACGTGATCACCACCCGCGAGCCCGGGGCGACCAAGGTTGGCATGCGGCTGCGCGCGCTGCTGCTGGACACCGCGCACGCGGGGATGTCCCCCCGCGCCGAGGCCCTGATGTACGCCGCCGACCGGGCCGAGCACGTGACCTCGGTCATCAACCCGGCGCTGGAGCGCGGCGCGGTCGTCATCACCGACCGTTACACCGACTCCTCGCTCGCCTACCAGGGTGCGGCCCGGGGCCTGCGCAGCGAGGACGTCGCCTGGCTGAGCCAATGGGCCACCGACGGCCTGACGCCCGACCTGACCATCCTGCTCGATCTGGCGCCGCAGGCAGGCCTGGGCCGGCGGGCCAGCTCCGCGGACCGCCTCGAAGCCGAGCCGGCCGAGTTCCACGAGCGGGTCCGGGCGGGGTTCCTCAGCCTGGCCCGCAACGAGCCCGCGCGTTACCTCGTGCTCGACGCGACCCGGCCCGCGGCCGAGCTGACCCAGGAGATCCAGGAACGGATCCGCGACATGCTGCCCGACCCGGTACCCGTCGTCGCGGAGGCCGACACCGGGTCGTTTCCCGCCATCGTCGATGAGTCGGTGCCCGCGACCTCCGACCACGGCCGCTGATGGCCGCGGCACCGGCGGATACCGGCGCGGCGGCCCCAGCCGGCCCAAAGGGTGAGGGCGTCTTCGCCGACCTGGCCGGGCAGGACATGGTCGTCGCGCAACTGCGCAAGGCGGCGCAGGCCGCGTCGCGGGTGCTGGCCGGGCAAGCGGTCACCGCGGGCGGGATGACCCACGCCTGGCTGTTCACCGGGCCGCCCGGATCGGGCCGTTCGGTGGCCGCGCGGTCGTTCGCCGCGGCTCTGCTGTGCCCGGATGGCGGGTGCGGGCACTGCGCGGCATGCCGTCAGGTGCGGGCCGGCTCGCACGCCGACCTCATGGTGGTCCGCCCCGACGGGCTCTCCTATGGGGTCAAGCAGACCCGGGGCCTGGTGCTGCGGGCCGCCGGGGCGCCCTCCGGCGGCCGCTGGCGGGTGGTCCTGTTCGAAGACGCCGACCGGTGCACCGAGCAGGCCGCAAACGCGCTGCTCAAAGCCATCGAGGAACCAGCCCCGCGGACGGTGTGGCTGCTCTGCGCCCCCTCCGCGGAAGATCTGGTGACCACGATCAGGTCGCGCTGCCGGGTGGTCACGCTGCGCGTCCCGTCGTCCGCGGCGGTGGCCGCCGTGCTGACCTCCCGCGACGGGATTGATCCCGAACGCGCTCTGGGCGCGGCCCGCGCGGCCCAGGGGCATATCGGCCGGGCGCGCAGGCTCGCGCTGGACGCTGACGCCCGCAGCCGGCGGGAGCAGGTGCTCGCTGTCCCGCAACGTGCCACCTCACTCGGGGGTGCCCTGTCCGCCGCCGCGACGCTGGTCAAGGCGGCCGAGGACGAGGCGAAGTCCGTCACCGAGGAGATCGACGAGCCCGAGCGTGAAGCGCTGCGCCAGGCGTTCGGCGAGGGGTCGACGGGCAAGGGGGTCGCCAAGGCGGTCCGGGGGGCCGCCGGCGCGCTGCGGGACCTGGAGGACCGGCAGAAGTCCCGTGCCACCCGGCTGAAGCGGGACAGCCTGGACCTCGCCCTGCTCGACCTGGCCAGCTTCTACCGGGATGTGCTGATGATCCAGGCCGGCGCCGGGGTTGAGATCGCCAACGCCGACCACGAGGCCGAGCTGCGGGAACTGGCGTCCGCCTCCAGCCCGGAAGCGACCCTGCACCGGATCGAGGCCATCATGCGCTGCCGTGAGCGCCTGGCCGCCAGCGTCGCGCCGTTGCTCGCCGTGGAAGAGATGACGATCACGCTCATGGCCGGCTGACCAGATCAGTCATTATTGAGCGTTCAATCGCGGGTGACATAGATCACAACGACCGCTCGCGCATCTGTCAAGATGAGGGGGATGTCAATTTGTGAACGGCCCGGTGGGCCCGGACAGCCGGAACGCCCCGCCAGCAGCCGCCGGGCGACGATCGATGACGTCGCGCGGGCCGCAGGCGTCTCGCGGCAGACGGTTTCCAACGTCGTCCGCGGCCGCGGCCGCCTGGCCAGCGCCACCCGGGAGCGGGTCGTCGCCGCGATCGACTCACTCGGCTACAAACCTCACACCGGAGCGGCCAGCTTGCGCTCGGGCCGGACCTACCGGATCGCCTATCCGATCCCCGATGCCGAACTGCATCCCGATAACGTGATCATGCTGGAGTTTCTCCAGTTCCTGGTGGCCGCGGCGCGGCTGCAGGACCACCAGGTGCTGGTCACCGGCAGTCGCGGCGGAAACCTCGAGGCCATCGAGGATCTGGTGTGGACGAGATCGGTCGACGGGTTCGTGCTGGCCACGATGACCGACCACGACCCCCGGGTCGCGTTCCTGGCCGATCGCAAGATCCCGTTCGCGTGCTTCGGCCGCACGAGCCCAGGCATGCCCCAGCACTGGGTGGACATCGACAACCGCGCCGCGATCCGCGACATCACGGCGCTCGTGCTCACCCGCGGGCACACGAACGTCGTCTATTTCGGCTACACCCCGCAGGGCGGATGGGATCTCGAGCGGGAGGCCGGGTACCGCGACGCTATGACCGCGGCGGGCCTCCCGGAGACCGTCCTCCGGACCGGCATGGCCCCGCTGGATGTTGACACCTCGATCGCGGCCCTGCTCCGGCCGCCGGACCGGCCGACGGCCGTCATCGCCGGCAGCGACGCGCTGGCGGCGGCCTGTTACGCCACCGCCAGCCGGACGGGATTGCGTATCGGCGTAGACCTCGCCGTCACCGGCTTCGACGGAAGCGCCATCTCACGCCTCCTCACCCCGACGCTCACCACCGTGGCCATGCCGCTCGCCGAGGTCGCCACGCGCCTTGTCGAACGCATCGTCAGTGACGCCGCCGGTACCTGCGACGATCGCGGTGAAATCCTCCCCACCACCCTCATCTGGGGGGAGAGCGTCTGACCCGGCCCCGCCTGGCCCCGCCCCCGGCCTGGCCCCGGCCACGGCCCGTCCGGGACCCGGAGGCCGCACCCGCGGTGTGCGCCGTAGGCTGACGTGATGGGCATGATGATGGCGGTCAGCTTCGAGCGGCACGGACGGCTGTACTACCTCGATCCCGGGCCGTATTCGCCCGCCATCGGCGACAAGGTGCTGGTGCCCACCGACTCCGGGCCCGAGGTCGCCGAGTGCGTCTGGGCGCCGCAGTGGATGTCCGACGACGTGGGCGGCCTCCCCCAGTGTGCGGGCATCGCGACCGAGGAAGACCTCACGCGCGACGAGACCAGCCGCCGGAGGCGGGCCGAGTGCCGGATCGCCGCCAAGCGTTTCATCCGGACCCACGGGCTGCCCATGAAGGTGACCGCGGTCGACTACGTGCACGCCGCGAACGCCTTCACGATCTACTTCAGCGCCCCCAGCCGGGTCGACTTCCGTGCCCTGGTCCGCGACCTGGCCGGCCAGATGCGCGCCCGGGTGGAACTGCGCCAGGTGGGCCCGCGCGACGAGGCGCGCCTGCAAGGCGGCATCGGGCCCTGCGGCCGTGACCTGTGCTGCGCCACCTTCCTTAAAGACTTCGAGCCGGTATCCGTCCGGATGGCCAAGGAACAGGACCTGCCCGTCAATCCGATGCGGATCGCCGGGGCGTGCGGCCGCCTGATGTGCTGCCTGAAGTATGAGCACCCGCTGTACCAGGACTTCCGCAAGAACACACCCCGGGTCGGCCAGGCGGTGGAGACCCCGGAGGGACCCGGCACGGTCATCGGCCACAACGTGCCCGCGGACAAGGTCGTCGTCAAACTGTCCGCCGACGGCTCCGCGTGCGCGTGCCCCCGGGCCAGTGTCTGCGGCTCCCGGCAGGCCTACGAGGCGACGCACAGCAAGAAGTAACGCGGACAGGCCCGGCCCCGGCGGGCTCGGTTCTCCCTCGGCAGCACACGGGACTGCCCGCTGGTGCGCGGTTGCGGCACGGCGCGGAATTAATGCGGGTGGCTGCGCTGACTGGCCCGCGGTGGCCGTCTCCCGCTCAGCGATCGCCGCCGGCCCGGGTCGGCCGCTCCGCCGCAGCCGGAAACAGCGCGCGATGACCATGGCACCGAACACGCCCGCCAGCAGGAGGACGGCCATGGCCAGGCCGAGCACGTGCTGCACGGCGGCGATGGTGGCCAGGTTCCCCCGCCCACAGAATCGGCTTCAGCAGCAGGTTGTAGCCGACCGGATCGTAGCCCCGCTGCCCCGCAGTGCCGGCGGATGCCGCGGCCCACGCGCCGTGCCGCCCAGGTGAGAGCGGTCCCGGCCCGCGGTGTCCCGGACGGCTGGACCGGGGGAGCGTTGCCGCCAAGGGCTGGGCCCTCATGGGCTTGCGGGGTCGGCCTGACCGCAGGCGCAACGTACGCGACGGTCCGTAGCCAGGTCGGTCCCTTGATCACGGGTAGATTCTGGGAAATTCCACTGTGCCCGTTTTGCGGTTTCCTGAGCGCTGAAAGTCCAGCTGGGGGGCATGATCTACATCACGTCTGTGATCAGCGGTGATGCCAGTGAATCGAACGGAAGCGGCGCCGCTTCGCTCGCCGCCGGCGTGCCGGACGGCCCCGCTGCGAGCGTCCCCCGGACCCGGTAAACTTGCCCGCGTCGTCGGCCAGCCCGGCGGCACGCCGCCTTAGCTCAGTCGGTTAGAGCGACGCACTCGTAATGCGTAGGTCATCGGTTCGATTCCGATAGGCGGCTCCCAGCTCAGCGGCCTCTTCCGATCATGGAAGGGGCTCTTTTGCTAACGGCCTTGCTAACAGCGGGCGCGGCTTGGCTTACGCGGCTTTGACGGCCTGGGCGAAGATGTCCGCGGCGGCGGTCTCGGCGGTACGTATCACGTGGGCGTAGACCCGGAGCGTGATGGCCGGGTCCGCGTGACCCAGCCGGGCCGCGACCACATGGACTGGCACGCCGGACAGCAGCAGGGTCGTGGCGTGGATATGTCTCAGGTCGTGCAGCCGGGCGTGCGGCAGCGGGTTCTTGGACCGGGGGCCGTCGTCCGGCTCGTTGTGCGCGGCGATGAGCTTGGTCATCAGCGAGGTCACGGTGTCGGGGTAGATGGGCTCGCCCCAGCCGGTGGTGAACACGTAGCCATCCCTGACGCCACGCCAGGAGTCGCCCGCGTGGAGCTGGTCGGCGGCCTGGTCGGCCTTGTGCTGTCTGAGCACGGAGACGGTCTCGTCATCGATAGAGACGACGCGGGTCCGGCCGCTCTTGGTCGTCCCGTTGACCCGCTCGCCCGCGATCACGGCGGTCGAGCCGGTGATGGTGACCTTCCTGCCGTCGAGGTCGACATCGGTCCAGCGGAGGTTGAGCAGTTCGCCGCGCCGGGCTCCGGTGTAGGCGGTGACGTGGAAGAACGCGAACAGCCGGTGCTGCCTGGCCGTGGCTAGGAACGCCCGGAGCTGGGTGACGGTCCAGACAGTGCCCGGCTCGTGGGCCTGCGCTCGGGGCCGCTTGGCTCGCTCCACCGGGTTGCTGTTGATGATCTCGTCCACGATCACGGCGTCGCGGAACGCCTTGCGGAGCACGGCGTGCAGGTGGGTCACGGTGGCGACGGCGAGCGGCTGGCCGTCGCGGCCTCCGCTGGTCAGCAGGTCGCGGTAGAGCTTGGTGATCGTGGACGGCCGGACGGCCTGGACCTGCAGGTGGCCGATGCGCGGCGTGACGTACAGCCGCAGGCAGGCCCGGTAATCCTGCAGGGTCCGCGGCTTGATCTCCATCGCGTGCGAGTCGATCCAGTCATCGAGGTAGGCGGCGACGGTGATCCGGTTGCGGTCGATGTACTCACCCCGCCGGGCCTTCACCCGGCTTTCGTCGCGGGCGGCCTTGGCCGCTTCCTCGGTGGCGAAGCCGCCCACCCAGCGCGGCTTGCTGACGCCGGTCTCCGGGTCCTTGACCCGGATCACGTATGACCAGGTGTTCCCGCGCTTCATGACGCCCTGACGAAGCCTGGGCGCGTCCTTACTGGCCGCCTTGCGTCGGCGGTGAGTCTGGTCGCTTGCTGTGTTGGTGGTATCGGGCATTACGCGGCGGTCCTTTCGGCGAGGAGCCTGGAGACGTACTCCTCCAGCGCGGTGAGCGGGATGCGGCGTGATCCGTCGATGCGGATGGAGGCGACGTCACCACCCGCCAGCAGCTCGTAGAGCTTGCTGCGGGAGATGGCCAGGGCCTCGGCAGCCTCGGGCACGGTCAGCAGGAGCCGGGGCATGGCGCACCTCCCGGCGGCGAAGTGGCGGGGAGACGGCGGCGGCGGCGAGGGTGGCCGCGAGGGGCCGGTCTCCGCGACCGGCGTAGTGCCAGTCAGCGATTACGAGGGTGGTGTCGCTGGCCAGGGCGGGCAGTAGCCCGGCGGCGATGGCCCGCTCGCGCTGGTAGGCGGCACGGTCGGCGCGCAGCGAGCCGAGGGTGATCGAGTAGGCGTGGCTCTTGGTGGAGAAGTGGCCGCGGAAGCCGAGCATGTGCGCCCAGGCGGCCAGCCGCAGGTCGGCGAGCTGAGGAAACCTGCCGAGGCGGAAGCATTCGGCGATGTGACGGCGGGCGTGGTCCCGGACGGGCAACTCGTCCAGGCGGTCGGCGGGCGTGACGCGGCGGTCGAGGGTGCCGGTGCATTCGGCGGCCTTCGTGGCGTACTTGGCGACGTAGCCCGCCACTGTGGTGTCGGTCAGTTCCCCGGCCGACGTGACCGGCCGGATGTCGAGCTGGCCGCCCCAGGTGAGGGTCCGGGAGGGGACGCGCGGGGCGGCGGGAGTCTGCACCTGGACGGCGCGGGCGGCCTGGCCGATGGCGTCGGTCAGCAGGCCGAGCGTGGCCCAGGCAGGCGGGGCGGTGGATGGTCCGGCGGGGCCGTCGAGGCGGACGATGGCGTGGAAGTGGACGACGCCGCGCCGCTGGTACTCGGCGACCTTGGCGTAGGAGAGGCGGGCCTGTGCGGCGAACGCCTTGCCGGTTAGCCCGGCGCGGCGGGCCAGTGTCCGGCGGAGCGTGATGGTGAACCGGCGCCACAGCTCAGGGGCGTGCGCGTTGAACAGGACCGCGCCGGCGTAGTCGTAGCAGTCGGGGCACAGCGGTTCGCCGAGCCGGTCATCGTCGCGGGCGTGCTTCTCGTTGCAGGACAGACGTGACGCCGTGCGGGCAGGTCCGGGCGTTCCGGCGCGGACGGCAGGCCAGTACCCGGTCCCCCCGCACGCGCCGGGCGTGGACCGGACCGAACGACGGTGCGGTGAGGGTGACGAACACGCATGGATGGTGGGCGACCTCGGCGGGGACGCCTTTGCCGCCGGTCAGCCCGGCCCGGATGAGCTGGTAGGTGTCGGCCCGGTAGACCTCGGCGCAGGGCGCGCAGCGGGAGGCGCGGCGCGTCTTGCAGGCGACCGGCAGGAGGCCGCCGGGCTCGTGCACGGTCGTGTAGCGGTGGATCAGCTCGCCGGTGGACCCGTCGATGTGATCGACGCGGCCACGCAGCAGCACGGGTTGCAGGCAGCCACCGGCGTGCCGGATCGTGCCTGCCGGGATGGGGACGGTGGGCAAAGGTGGTACTCCTCTCGTCGTGCCCTTGCGGGCGGTGGACGAGCGGAGGCAGACCGCAGCCAGGTCAGATGGGAGTCGGGACGCGTGGATCAGCGGTGCTGTGCCGCATGGGAGCCTGGCTCGGATTGCCTGCCGCTCAGGGCTTCATGTGTGGCTGGTGCACCGTGACCCGGCATCCGGTGACTTACCGGCCCGGCTTCTGCACGGTCATCCCTCGATGAGGGGAGGCCTCGTGGCCTCGATGCCTAACACGTACCCAAAGTACGTGCCTGATAAAACCGATACTAGCTCAATTATCTGACGGTGAGGCGTTCCGCCAGGTCGCGTAGCTCTCGGCTGGGCGGGTCCTGCATGGTGAGCAGGTCGGACACGGTCTGGCGGGCCAGGTCATGTCCCCGGATCAGTTCGGGCGTGATGTCCTCGGCCTGGACGAGTACGGCGACCGCCTCACCGATCTGGCGGCGCTGAGCGTGCGCGCGGGCGACGTCAATGAGCATCCGGCTCTGCCGCTCGGCCGACAGCCCGCTGGTGTCCACGGTGGCGGCGGCGCGCAGTGCCCGGCCCGCGTCGCCCAGCTCGACCGCGACGGCGATCTCGTACAGCCGCACGTTGACCGGCCCGAACTCGGTGTTGAACTCGTTGTGCCCGTCCCCGAGCCGTTCGGCGATCTGCCCGGCCCGCTCAAGCTCGCCATAGGCGGTGTCCGCGTCGTTGGTCCGCGCCGCGATGATGGCGCGCTGCAAGGTCAGGCCGCCCCACAGGGACATCGCCTGCGGGTCGCCTTGGTCGGCCTTCGGCCACAGGGCGGCGGCCGCGGTGCGGGCGGTCTCCTCGGCCTGGTCGTAGTGCCGGGCGGCGATGAACACGAACACCAGCCGGAACGCCCCGGCGGCAACCAGCATCGCGTTGCCGGCTCGTTCGGCGGCGGCCATCGCCCGGTCAGCGGCGATCCAGGCCGCGTCCGGTTCGCCGATCTTGGCCAGCGCGGCCGAACACGCCTGGTACGTCGGTGGCCAGCAGTTCGAAGGCTTCGGCCCGCTGGCTCTCGGGCACCGTCCGGGCGGAAGTCTCCAGGTCGGGGACCAGGCCGCCCAGCAGGTCGGTCAGCTCGGTGTAACGACCGGCATGCGTCAGCTCCCATGCCTGATGAGTTCTCGTCCGAAGCGTGCGGAGCGCCGGGGCGCGGGGTCCGTCGAGCATGGCCCGCAGCGCGTGCGCGCCGGACAGGACCAGCCGCAGCCCACCCGCGCCCGGTGGCTCCTCGGTCACCGCGGCGACCACGGGTGCCTCGGCGGCCAGCTCAGCGAGCGGGATGTCGAGCGCGGTGGCGACGGTCTCCAGCACCGACATCCGGTCAACCTTGCGGACGCCGCGCTCGACCTGGGAGACCCAGGCCACCGACCGGTCGATCATCCGGGCCAGCTCGGGCTGAGACAGGCCCCGCCGTCGCCGTTCGGCGGCGATCCGCCGTCCGAGCGCCTTCTGGTAGTCCGGGCTCGTCACCCGTCGGTGCCCTTGCCGGTCTGCAGGGTCAGCCAGTCAACCTCGGTGCTGGCGAGGTACTGGTCCCGCTGCTCCAGGTAGCGGCGGGTGTGCGGCGATGCCTCGTGCGCCTCGAAGGCGGCCTTGTCCCGGTACAGCTCGTAGAAGATCCGCTGCAACGGCTGCCCCTCCACCATGTGCGAGGCGTAGACGAGCGTCCCCGGCTCGTTGGCCTTGATGGCCTCCACGGTCTCGGCCACCAGCCGGTCGTAAGCCTCGGCGCTGGCCTCGTCCTTACACGTGAACCGCACGCACAGACCGAACATCGATCTCCTCCAAGTCGTGTCACGCCATGCTCGCACTAAATATGCGTGGCCAGTACGTGAAGTAACACGTACTTATAGTACGTATCAGTGATTCAGAGTACGCTCATGCTTCGGCAGAGACCGTGGACCATGCGCTCAGCGAGGACCCATGCACACGTCAGCAGCCAGAGCACTCGCCCTACGCACCAGCGGCGTCACCTACCCAGGCAGCATCGAGCACGTCAGCGCGGTCCGAGCCGACCTGCGCGCATTACTGCACGACTGCCCAAGGGCAGACGACGTCATCCTCTGCGCCTCGGAACTAGCAGCCAATGCCGCCCTGCACAGCAGCTCGCGCTTGCCTGGTGGGACGTTCACCGTCCGGGCCACGGTCATCCCCAGCTATTACGTCCGCATCGAAGTCGAAGACAACGGCGGCCCATGGACTGGAGACATGAGCGATCCGACCGGACACCATGGCTGGGACATCGTTCGTGCCCTCGCCAATGGCTGGGGCGTCGAGGGTGATCGCAACAGCCCGCACTATCTGGGCACGGTTCGATTGGCCTGAGTAGTCGCAACCAGACAGCGGTCCCGCGACCCACGGCGGCGTTGCTGTGAGGATTTTCTTCACAGTCATCAAGGGCGCACCTTCGGCGCGCCGGGCCTGACGGCCAGGACGTGGAGCACGAGAAGCGGGCGCGGCCAATCGGGGAGAGATGAGCGGCCAGGGTGGCCCGCCGTAGGCGGCCGGGGTCAGATCGGGGGACGCGCCGTAGGCGGTGCGGCAGCTTCGTCGCGCCCTTCGGGCGGAAGCCCTACGGCGCGCCGAGCTGCCGCGCCCGGCGGCCCCGGTGACCGGCCGCATGCGGTACCCGCCGTATCTGCCCGGTACCGCGCCCGTCCGCGAGGACCAGGCCGTCAGCCTCGCGCGAGTTGCGCCGATCGCCGGGAAGGTCACAGTCACCGGGGCGGAACGCCGCGCATTGTCCGGGCCGGCCCCTCCACCCGCAAGGGCACCCGAAGATCCTTTCTAACCGCTCCGCAGAAAGGATCTTCAGGACCCACCCTTGCACGCGGAGCCTCTGGCGACCCAGCGGGCCTGACGGCGAGGGCCAGGCCAGAGGCCA
>CAWGPP010000032.1:0-105311 GCA_963824545.1 uncultured Actinomycetes bacterium
CCAGCGCAGGGACCACGCGGCGGGCGATGAACCGCAGGTTGGTGCGCAGCGTCCGGCGCGCCACCGGCGACAGGCCCGGCGCGCTGACCGCGAACCGCTCGATCACCGACGGGTGCAGCAGCACCTCCGGCACCGGGTCCAGCCCCAGCGGGACTGCGAACGCCGCCAGCCGGGCCGCCGCCCACAGCAGCGCATTCGCCCGCGCCCGGGTTTCCGGGCCGGCCCGCGCCGCCACCTGCCGCGCAAACAATGCGGCCTGCGGCGGCACCGACGACGGCTGCCAGCGCGCAATGTACCCGGCCACCTCGCGCCCGGGCGCAGCCATGACGCCTCCGTCCCTCCACAGGAATATACTGTGGGAACCCGCCACGACCGGGGATCTGAGACGATGTGTCGCATGGAAACCAGCCCGCAGCAGCGGGCGGCCCGGGACCGGATCGCCGCTGGACTGGCCGCCACCGGCTTCGCGCTGCCCGGCACCCTCGCCGACGCGGATGACCCGCTGCGGATACCCGCAACTGCCGCTGCCACGCCGACCCCCCGCAGCGGCACGGCCCTTACCACCAGTGGACCCGCAAGAACGACGGCAGGACCGTCACCCGCATCCTGACCGACGACCAGCTCGCCGACTACAGCCCCTGGTTCGACAACCACCGCCAAGCCTCCGCGCGCTGATCACCGAACTCGAGGAACTCAGCCTCGGGATCGCCGAAGCACGAGCCCCGTGGAACCGCTAACCGGCACACCCGCAGCAACGGAACGATTTCGTGGGCAGCGACCCCTTAACCTGTGGGCAGCCCCCGAAACAACGCCCCATCCGCCCAGCTCAGGCCCAAACGTGAAGACCTCACCAGGCAAAACGTTCCGGACCAACCTCTGAAGCGGGCCGTTGACACCAGGGCTGACCGCGGTCAGGCCGGATCGGAGCGGTCGGGATCGGCCATCCCGGTCACGGATGGGGGACACGGGATTCCGGGCCGCAGGTCCGGCGCGGGCAGGGGCGACTCCCGTGGCGGGCGGCCAAACGGGATGACGCCGGCCCACGCGGGTCCGGCGACATCGTCGGCGTTATCGGTCGGCCATCCGCCAGAAACCTTCATCGACCACTCGCTGATCGGCAGCCTCAGCACCAGCGTGGCCGCGATTTCGCGAGCGAGCGGCTCGCGCACCTCGGCGGACCGCCCGGGAAGGATCTGCTCGGTCATCGTCTGCAGCGCGGGACGCTTCCCGGACTCGGGCACCGGCGTGAACGCGCCGAAGAGGACGGCGCTGCGATAGCGGAACGACGATTCGAACGCCGACCGGGCCACGATGATCCCGTCCAGGGCGGTTACGGTGACGCAGACGGCCTGCCCGCTCGCCGCTCGCCGCATCCAGCCGGATCCGGTGGAACCGTGGACGAGCACCGAATCGCCGTCGCGCGCCAGCGCGGTGGGGACGACCATGACGTCCCCGGCTCCATTGCGCAGGCCGACGTGCCCAATCAGCGTCTCGTCCAGGAGCCGGTCGAGTTCCGAGCGCTCCGTGACAGCGAACTCACGCATGCGGGTCAGTGCGGTGCGGTCCATGAGAGGACGTTAACCCGGCTCCGGTCGCGGTCGGTCAGGGAGCCGCCGGTACGGGAACGGCTCGATGCCGCCGCGTGCTTACCCGGGCTCCGCGGGCCGCACGGCACGGCCGGTGCGCAGGCTCTCGCCCGCCGCCTCGGCCAGCGCCAGCGCCGCCCGCCCGTCGGCGAAACCGGGCTCGGGGCTGGTGCCCTTTTCGATCGCGGTCACGAAATGGTCCAGTTCCGCGCGGTACGCGGGCGTGTACCGGTCGAGGAAGAAGTTCAGATACGGGTCCGCCGACTCGGTCCGCTCAGCGCCGGAGAACCGGACTCCCGTCGGCCGCAGGTTCTCCGCGGTGAGCATGCCGCGCCCACCGAACGCCTCGACGCGCTGGTCGTAGCCGAAGACACAGCGCCTGCTGTTGGTGATGTGGCACAGTGTGCCGCCGGCGCTGCGGAGCACAACCACGGCGGCGTCGATGTCGCCCGCGTCGGCGATGTAGCCGGCGATCAGGTTCGCTCCCATCGCCTGCACTTCGGTCACTTCACCGAGGAAGTAGCGGGCCATGTCGAAGTCGTGGATCGTCATGTCCCGGAACAAGCCGCCGGAGGTCGCGATGTACGCGGCGGGGGCGGGGGCCGGATCCCGGCTGACGATGCTCAGCTGTTCCAGCCGGCCCAGTTCCCCGGCGTGCACCCGCTCGCGCATGCTGCGGAAGGACGGGTCGAATCGCCGGTTGAATCCGACCATCACCACCGGGCTGGAGCCGCCGATCTCCTGCCAGCAGGCGTCTACCTTGGCCAGATCAAGATCGATCGGCTTTTCGCACAGCACCGCCTTCCCGGCGCGTACGGCGCGGGTCAGCAGATCGACGTGCGTGGGCGTCGGGGAAGCCACTACCACCGCCTCCACCCGCGGATCGGCCAGCACCGCCTCGGCGTCGCGGCCAGCCGAAGCGCCGTACTGCCCGGCCAGCGAACGGGCGGCCGCCTTCACCGGGTCGCATATCCATACCAGCCCGGCACGTGGATGGGCCGCGATCGACTCGGCGTGCACCTTCCCGATCCGGCCGCATCCGAAGAGGGCGAAACCCACCATAGAAACCATCCTTCGACGCTGAAGAGGCTGTCCGCGGGCGATGAGCGGCCGTGGACGGCACGGGCGGCCGGGCTGCGATTTGTCCGCAAACCGGTGAGCGCAAGTATCGCGCGGCCCTTGGCCCGGAACGGTACGGTACGGGCCGTCAGGACCGGGACTGCCCACGCCGTTTGCGGGACGGCAGCGCCGGGACCGCCGCCGTCACGGTCAGCGGCAGCCGGGATGGTGGCTTGATCTCCGCCAGGCGCAGGTAGGTCAACCCACGCCGCCCTGCTGGTGGGCGCCGTGCCCGTGCCCGTCGCCGTCATCGCGGCCGTCTGGCAGCGCAGCATGGCCCCCCAGTGGCCTGGGCCGGGTTCGCGGTATCGCTGGCTGGCGTCGGCCTGATCACCGTCGGCCGGGGCGGCGGCGCATCACCCGGCGGCGACGCACTGTGCTCGTGTCGCTGCTGCTGTCGGCCACGTTCACCGTCGGGCAGGTGCGGTACGCTGCTGCCCTTCACGCTCTTCGCCTACGGGCAGAGCCGGGTGTCCGCGGAACTCGCCGGGGCGTTCGTCAACCTCGAGCCGCTCGTGGGCGCGATCGCCGCGGTGGCCCTCTTCGGGAACCCGGCCGGGCCGGTTCAGGCGGCGGGCGGCGCCGCCGTCATCGCGGGCATCGCGATGAGCAGCCTTCCGCTACTGCACCCCCGCCGGCGGCCAGGCCGCCGGGCGCTCCTCCGCCGCAGCGAGGGCGCCCCGCAGAGACGGGCCGTTCTCAGCCGTAGCGAGGGCGCTTAGCGTAGAACGGCGCAGAGTCCTTGCTGAAGATGAGCACGATCGCGGCCAGCCCGACGAGCCAGATGGCGACACCGACGATCATCCTGGCCACCGCGTGCCCCGCGACGGTGGCCGTCGTGTGCCTCGCGAGGAGCGACACGGCCAGGCTGAGGGTGTTGATGCCGAAGAACACCGCCGACAGGACCCGGGCCCAGCTCAGGCCCCGGCCGTTCGCCTGCGCCATCCACACCCACAGGCCGATGGCGATCACGGCGCTGATCGCCAGCACAACCGTGCTGGCGACCTCGGCGCGGTGCAACTGGACGGCGGTGTAGCCCGGATGCGCGGCCAGGATGGCCGTTTTGAGGCTGCTTCTGGTCAGCAGGGCGACGATGAAGGAGATGACCTCCAGCGCTGCCCCGGCGTACATCAGCCAGACCGCGTTCCGCACCGGGCGCGGAGGGGACGGGCGCTGAGGAACGGCTTCGGGACCAGAAACCGGGAACGGCTCGTACATGGCTCCTCCCCGTGGAGTGCTGCCCAGCCTACGCCGTCGGCGGCTGGGCTACTGTAAGCCCCGTGCGGGTAGCGACGTGGAACGTGAACTCGGTCAAACAGCGGATGCCGCGCCTGCTGCCGTGGCTGGACCAGCGCCAGCCGGACGTGGTCTGCCTGCAGGAGACCAAGCTGGCCGACGAGGCGTTCACCGCCTTGCTGGGCCCCGACCTCGACGCCCGGGGGTACGCCGTCGCCGTCTACGGCGAGCCGCGGTGGAACGGGGTGGCCATCCTCTCCCGGGCCGGCCTGGACGGCGTGGTGACCGGGATCCCCGGGGCACCGGGATTCCCCCATCCCGAGGCGCGGGCCGTCTCCGCGATGTGCGGCGGCATCCGGGTGCACTCGGTGTACGTCCCGAACGGCCGCACACCGGACTCCGAGCACTATCACTACAAGCTCGCGTGGCTGGCGGCGCTGCGTGACGCGGTCAAGGCCGGCCCGGAGGCCGTGCTGGTGTGCGGGGACATGAACATCGCGCCGGCCGACGCGGATGTCTTCGATCCGGCCGCGTACGTGGGGCAGACGCACGTCACGCCGCCGGAACGGGCCGCGCTGGCCGGATTGCAGGCGCTCGGCCTGCACGACGTGGTCCGGGATCGCTGGCCGGGCGAGCGCGTGTTCACCTACTGGGACTACCGGGCCGGCATGTTCCACCAGAACCTCGGCATGCGGATCGACCTGGTGCTGGCCAGTTCCCCCGTGGCCGGCCGGGTCAAGGCGGCGTGGGTGGACCGGGAGGCCCGCAAGGGCACCGGTCCCAGCGATCACGCCCCGGTGATCGTGGACCTGGACGAGGCACCGGACGGTGACATCGGGCCGGTGGTGCCGCCTCCGTCGCGGAGCACGCCCCGTCGCGGATCGGTCAAGCTGCCGCAGTCACCGTGACGGAGACGGCCGCGAGCGGGGTTCCGCTCGCGGCCGCTGTGCCGCCCGGCCCGGATGGGCCTGGATGGGCCCTCAGATAGTTCACGAGCAGCATCCGGGGCGGGTCAGAGCGCCGGGTGCGGGGCGTCCGGCCCGATCGGGAACACGACCAGCCGCTGGCCGAGCCGCCGCAGCAGCCGGTGCACCGGATCCAGGTGCATCGCCCGCGCCAGCCGGGACCCGCGTCGCCTCCCTATCGCCAGCACCACGTTGGCGTAGTCGTGTGCACTGGTCTCGGCCGACACCGCCTTGACCAGATCGTCCTCGTCGCTGATGATGCCGTCGGCCTGGCAGCCGATGGCCCGCAGATGCCGCACGGCCAGGTTCATCCGGTGCTCCGCGGCCGCGCTGATGTCGTGGTCCGGCCGGGGCGCCACCGGGAACTTCCCCACCCGGGCGCCCAGCAGCAGCTCCATGGACGGCAGCTTCGCCGGGCCGTTGTTGACCAGGGACATGACTTCGACCGCGCACGCTTCGCGATCCTGCTGGGCGACGAAGTAGTTGATCGGCTCCAGGTCGAACTCTTCGTCCGCGGCGAGCAGATCCATATCGAGGACGAGCAGATAACGCCGCATGGCCATCACTTCCCTGGAGCTGATGGGGTTCTACCCGCCGTCGTCGCCGGGAACCTCGGTGCCGAGGATGTCCTCCGGCTCGATGCGCATCAGGTCGTCCCGGCCCCAGTTCCGGTGCGGGTCGGCCGCCAGCCGGTGCGCGTGCCGGAGCCGGGCCCGGTCCAGCTCGTTGCGGACGCTGCGCGCGTTGGCGAACCGCGGCTCGTGCATCCGGCGCTTCAGGTAGTCGCTCAGCGCCGCCTCCGCTTCGGCCGAGAGGTAGTAGCTGGACTGGTCCAGCATCACCTGCCCGATGGACAGCAGCTCGCCCAGGTCATAGTTGGCGACGTCGAGATGGTGGGCGATCCGCGAACGCATACCCGGATTGGGGGTGAAGAACTGATCCATCCGGTCCTTGTAGCCGGCCAGGATCACGACGAGCTTGTCGCGGTCGTTTTCCATGACCTGGAGCAGGATGCCGACCAGGCCGATCAGCTCGCGGTCCAGGGCGGCCAGGATGTCGTCGATGCCGGCGGCCTTGCGCTCCTGGGCCAGCGTGATGGTGGCATCTGGCCCCAGTTCCCCGCGCTGGCGATCGCTGATCGGAGCCAGCCCAGCCTGCTGAGAACGGCGGAAGCGTGATGCTTTCGCGGCGCCAGACGGGCGCTCCCCCGGCGCTGAGCTCACCGTGAGCAGGAACCGTCGACCGTGGTATGTCGATCTGCATGCCCCGATTATCGCTGATCGGCCGCATCATCCGCCGCGGGCCGGTTTGCCCGCCATAACTGGCGCGTGCGGCGAGCTCGCAGGTGCGCGGCGACCGCCGTGCCCGCGGCGGTGCCGAACCAGCCGGCATGACCCAGCAGGTACCCCTCGTAAGCCAGGTCCGCGTTCGCGGCGGAGCCCACCACATCGGCGAAGTACTCGAGCTCCGACAGGGCGTACTCGACGTGGACGACGGGCAGTACCCCGGCCAGCGCGGCGGTCTCGGCCGGGCTGAGCGGGCGCACGCTCTCGTACCCGTCGAGCAGGGCGTCGACCGCGTCCACGTCAGCGGCGGCCCGGCCGGACTCAGCCAGGTCGAGCCACGTTATCGTGCTGCGCTCCAGCGCCGTGGCCAGGTCATGCACCGCGAAGCCCCGGTTGGCCAGGCCGAAGTCGAACGCCGCCGCCACGTCGGCCTGCGCGGACGCCGCCGTCCAGGTGAGGTTCGACGGATGCCAGTCACCGTGACCCCACTGGCGCGGCAGCGATCGCAGCAGCCGCGCGGCCCGCGCGACCGGCGCGGCGAGATGCCGCTCGACGTCCTGCGGCCACGGCCGCGATCGCAGTGCACGGCCCAGCCCGGGGCGCTGCCGGATCATCCGGCCGATCGCCGCGACCGGGTCCGGCGCGGTGACGACCGCGCACGAACCGATCAGGACCGCCTGCCGCCGGGCCGGCCGGGCGAAGCCCGCGGCGGCCTGGTGCAGCCGGGCCAGCGCCGCCCCGGCCGCCCGGGCGTGGTTCAGGGACCGGAACGCTGACCAGGACACCGCGTCCCGGTACAGGTCGGTGCCTGCCGCCCGGTCATGCACCTCATAGACGAGGCCTCCGCTGCGCACCGCCGATACGCCGTCCGCAGTGCGCCGGACGGCCGGGACCGGGAAGCCGCGGGCCCGCAGATGCGCGATGAACGCGTGCTCGGCGGCGAGCTGCGCGGCGCTGCGGACCCGAGGATCATGCCGCTTCACGAACACCTCGCCGCCGGCCTGGCGGACCAGCCCGGCCGCCGACATCGGCCGCGGGCTGCGCCAGGTGACCGCGGTGCCCACCGCGACGTGCCCCGCCCCCGGCAGGCCGTACTGCGCGAGCACCGGAGCGACCTCATCGGCGGTGAGCGGCCGCCAGTCCGGCTCGGCCGGCTCCTTTCCCATGCCGTGCACGAGACCGTCCAGCCCGGTCGCCCCGGTCGCATCCGGCTGGCCCGCCCGGGCGGGCCAGGCCGGGCCGGTAGCGGCCGCGCTCACTCGGCGTCGGCCTGATGCTCCGCAGCGTGGGGGGCACGCAGCCGGCGGGTCAGCACGCCGAGCGGGAAGCCGAGCAGGGTGACGATGGCGGCGACGGCGAAGGAGCATATCGAGGCGGACATCCAGCTGGCCGGGGTGAAGCCGATCAGGTGGCCCAGCCTCGTCCACGCCGAGGCCCACCAGGAGACGTAGCCGGGGTTGATGAGCTGGTAGGTAACGAAGCCGGCCGCCCACGGCAGCAGCATCAGCCAGCGGGAGGGCGCGTCCGCCGACAGGTCCCACCGTCCCTTGGACAGCAGGAAGAAATCCACCGTCAGCACCCCGAACATCGGCACGAACACCGAGCCGAGCAGGGTGAGGAAGTTCTCGTAGTCGTTAATGTTGAGGAACAGCGCGAGCACGGTCACGAACCCGGTGATCACCGCGGCGAGAATGCGGCGGTCCCACAGCGGGCGCAGGTTCTGGGTCGACACCGCGGTGGAGTACACGTCGGCGAACGATTGGTCCAGCTCGCGCGCCGCCAGGACGGCGAAGCTCACCGCCCCCAGCGGCAGCGCGATAAAGGCGCCGTAGATGTCGTTCGGGGTGCGGGCCACCGTGACCAGGGCCAGCAGCCCGATCACGTAGCACAGGATCTGGGTGACGCTGTAGCCGATCATCGCGGCCGCGAAGGCCGAACGTTCCGACCGCGCGTGCCGCATGTAGTCGGCCGCTAGCGGCGCGAATGAGATGGCGACCGCGACAACCGTGTCGGTGGCGGCCCAGTAACCCGACCAGCTGCCGCGGGTGAACGGCGGCAGCGGATGGCGGGCCAGCTGGATCAGCAGGTAGACGAGAACGGCGAAGACCGCCGCCGTCGCGTACCGGCGCAGCACCCGGATCGCGCCGAGGGGATGAATCGCGAACACGCCGGTGATCACTCCGGCGATGAGCACGTAGCCCCACCGGGGCAGCGCCGGCGCCACGATGTGTGCGGCGGTCGCGATCGTGACCAGCTCGAAGATGCTCCACCCGAGCAGCTGCAGCATGTTGATCGCCGTGGGCAGGTAGGACAGCCGGGCACCGAACAGGCCGCGCAGCAGCACCATGGCGGGCGCCCCGGTCCTGGTCCCCGGGATCCCGGACACGGCGACCCCGAGGGTGCCGAGCAGCGTGCCGACGACGATCGCGCACAGGCCTGCCGCCAGCGACAGCTCCGGCGTGCCCGTGCCTCCCGGCTGCAGCACGAACAGTGCGCCGGTGAAGCCGAGCAGGCTCACCCCCAGGTTGCCCCACAGGCCGAGCTGGTCGACGAAGCTGAGGGCACGGGGCACCGGTTCGGCGAGCGTAAGGGGCGCCTCGGATCTCCGGTCTCCCGGAACGGTGGTGAATTCACTGGTTCCGTCGGCGGGTCTGATCGCAGCGGACACGGCTCTCTCCCTACGCCGGCATTACCCGGTCAGGTTCGAACGGTCGGTGGCGCGCAAGCCATTCGGCCAGCCACCCTCTCAGCCCGGTCGGCCCGAGCTCCCGTGTGGTTATTTGGCCTGATTGTACCCGCGATGCCCCTCGAACCGAGGTTCACAGCATCCGCCGCCGTCAGGCAGACTCAGAGGGATGCCTGAGCTGCCCGAAGTCGAGGCGCTCGCCGCGTTTCTCCGCGAGCGGGCCACGGGGCATGCCGTGGCCCACGCCTACCCGGCCGCGATCTCGGTGCTGAAGACGTACGACCCGCCGCCCACGGCACTGACCGGCCAGGTGGTCGGTGCCGTGCGCAGGCACGGGAAGTTCCTCGACATCTCCCTCGGGGTACCGGGCGACGGCGGTGCCGCCCCCCTGCACCTCGTCATCCACCTGGCGCGGGCCGGCTGGCTGCGCTGGCGGGAGCAGATCCCGTCGCAGCCGCCCAGGCCGGGGAAGGGGCCGCTCGCATTCCGGGTCATCCTGGACGACGAATCGGGCTTCGACCTGACCGAGGCGGGCACGCAGAAGCGGCTCGCCGTCTACCTGGTCCGCGATCCGATGGACGTGCCCGGGATCGTCTCCCTCGGCCCTGACCCCCTGGATGCCTCGTTCACCGCGGAGACGCTGGCTGGCCTGCTGGACGGACGGCGCATGCAGATCAAGGGCGTGCTCCGCGACCAGCACATCATCGCGGGCATCGGCAACGCCTACTCCGATGAGGTGCTGCACGCGGCCCGCATGTCACCGTTCAAGATGGCGTCCAGCCTGACCCCTGACCAGGTGGCCGCGCTGTACGACGCGATCGTGACCACCCTCACCGAGGCGTCCGGGCGTGCCGCCGGACTGGCCGCCGGCGACCTCAAGGCCGAGAAGAAAACTGGGCTGCGGGTGCACGGGAAGGCCGGGCAGCCCTGCCCGGTGTGCGGCGACACCATCCGCGAGGTTTCGTTCGCGGACTCCGCGCTGCAGTACTGCGCCACGTGCCAGACCGGCGGCAAGCCACTCGCCGACCGCCGCATGTCCCGCCTGCTCAAGTAAGAATCTCCCGAAAGCGGTGGCCTGGGGCGGCCCTCGCCATGGGGAGGCCGCGGAACGGGGCCGAATGGGCGGCCAAGTAGCATCGCCGCATGGGCAGCCCAACCGTGTTCGTAACCGGGGCCAGCGCCGGATTCGGCGCGGCCATCGCGCGGCGTTTCGCGGCGGACGGTGCCCGCGTGGTGATCTCCGCGCGCCGCGCCGGCCAGATCGCGGACCTCGCCAGGGAACTCGGCGGCGACGTCCTGCCGGTGACCCTCGACGTGCGGGACCGGGATGCGGTCGCCGCCGCGGTGGCCGGCCTGCCGCCCGAGTTCGCCGAGATCGACGTCCTGGTCAATAACGCGGGTCTGGCCCGGGGGCTCGAGCCGGCCTACAAAGCCGATCTGGACGACTGGGACGCGATGGTCGACACCAACTGCAAGGGCCTCACTTACTGCACCCGGGCCATCCTGCCCGGGATGGTGGAACGGCACCGGGGGCATGTGATCAACCTGGGCTCGATCGCCGGGACCTACCCCTATCCCGGCGGCAACGTCTACGGCGCGACCAAGGCATTCGTTCACCAGTTCAGCCTTGATCTGCGCAGTGACCTGCACGGCACGGGCGTCCGGGTCACCAGCGTCGAGCCGGGCCTGTCTGGCGGTACCGAGTTTTCCGTCGTCCGGTTCGGCGGCGACCGGAACCGGGCCGGCCAGGTCTACCAGGGCGTCCACCCGCTGGAAGCCGGCGACGTGGCCGAGGCCGTGCACTGGGCCGCGTCCCTGCCGCCGCACGTGAACATCAACGTCATCGAGATGATGCCGGTCGCCCAGAGCTTCGGCTCGCTGGCGGTGGCCCGCGAAGGGTCCTAACGGTCCCGCTCAGGGCCGTCTCGCCATCACCTCGTACTCGTACAGGGCCAGGTTGCTGTTGCGTTTCCGCAGCACCGAGGTCCGCACGTCGGTGAAGCCCGCCGCCCCCAGCAACGTCGCGTACCACCGTTCCGCCGGGACCAGGTGCCCGTAGAAGGTGGAGTTGCCGATGATGTAGGTGGCCTGCCCGCCGCTCCTGACGTGCCGGAACGCGGCGGCGAAATGCACCCGCATGTCGTGGAAGTACTTGGTCACGTACGTCGCGAGCAGCGGGCCGTTCTTGCCGCCGTCGCGGGTGATCAGCGCGCACACCGCGCGCAGTTCGCTCTCGATCGGCCCGGCTCCCTCCGTGGGGGACCAGTCGCTGAGCCGTGACGTGGCGATCCCCCACGTCCCGCCGATCGCCGTCCAGTCGAGTTCGCCCGCGTCGCTGGCCCGGTCAAGGAAACGGAGCCAGTACATGTAGGGCCGCAGTTCCCGGATGTAGGACATCCGGTTGACGTACGGCGGGGAGGTCAGCAGGAGATCGCAGGGCGGCAACGCACCGGAGCCGAGATCACGCGCGTCGCCCTGGACGATCCGGCCCGACCCGGGCAGGCTGGCTTCGGCGCTGGCCAGCACCTCGGCGGCCTCATCGCCGAAACGGCGGATGACATCGGCGCGGTTCGTTCCTGGCCGTTCCGCGAGGGCACGGAACGACATGCTCTGATGGTTGAACGCCGCGTTGCTGACGGCGATGGCCGTCCGGCAGAAAGCGATGCTGAGCAGGTCCAGCGCGGCGGCCGGCAGAGCGGCCTGATCGAGCGCGCGGCGCAGGCCCTTTAGGGCCGCCAGGGAACCGGGCGACCACCACCGGCCGATGTTGTGCAGGTTCGGAGCCCACAGGTCCGCTGCGTTGCTGGCCCACCGGCCGGCCCGCCCGGTCAGCGCCGGGACCGTTTCGCGGGTGTCTCTCAGCAGGGCGGCCGGGTAGCTGGCCGCCTTGGCGTTGCCCAGCCAGACCAGGAAAGGGTTGACGTCGACGGCGTGGCCGTCGCAGCCGTGCTCTGCGGCGGCCAGGGCCGTCGTTCCGCTGCCGGAGAATGGGTCCGTGACCACCGCCCCCGCGGGCAGGTGCGCGGTTCGTTCGCGGACCAGCCGTACCGAGTACGCGGGCGTGAGCCTGAGCCAGCCGTGACGCCCGGCTGCCGCGTTCGCCTTGTGCGTAAGGTGGGAGTTCTGCCGGTCGGGATTCATCTGCTCACTGGAAGGCGCTGGCCGGGTGCGGTACGGGCGACAGCGTACAGGGGCCCGGGCCGGGGCGCGGTCGGCCCGGGCCGCGCCGCGCGGGCTCGCTTCGGCAGGCACTTCCCGGCAAATTCCGGATGCAGCCGGGAACGCCCAGCGCGATCTGCGCGTTGCATTTCTGGATAGGCGGTGCCGGGCGGCCCGCCACGGGGCTCTGGACACCGACATTCAAGTCGGTATACCGGTTGAGGTGATTGATCCATGTCGCAGGTACGCCGGCCGTCGGCCGTGCTTCCCCGGCCCAACTGGGGCTGGCAGGATGCTGCCGCGTGCCGGAATGAGGATCTGATCCTCTTCTTCGGGCCCGACGGTGAGCGCCAGGCGGAACGCGAGGTCCGCGAGCGGAAGGCCAAGGCCGTGTGCGCCTCATGCCCGGTCCGCGCGGACTGCCTGAACTACGCGCTGTCCCGGCCGGAGAAGTACGGCGCCTGGGGCGGCCTGAGCGAGGAAGAGCGCGCGGCCGAGCGCCGGCGCCGGATGCGCCGGATCAGCGCGGCCTGAGGCACGGCACCAGGCCGCCCGGTCAGGGCGGCCGCGGGTCAGGGTTAGCCCGCGGGCCCGGCGTCCGCGGCGCGGGTCAGCCCGCGGGCCTGGCGTCCGCCTGCGTGAGGTACCGGTGCGGCCATCGGCATTCCGTGAACTGCTCCAGGTGATCGGCCAGCCGCAGCCCGAAATCATCGTCCGCGGCCCGGGCGCCGATCGCGCGTTCCACGGCCGAAGGCGCGACCAGGCCGAACGCGACCCGCCGCGCGGTGTCCGCATCCCGCGGCGCCACGTCGGCCGGCCGCCGCGCCGTCTCCTCCCGGTGGGCGTCCTGGTAACCGGGCGCGAGCCACTGCGGCTCTTCCGGCAGGCACATCCACATGCCCCGCGCCACCCGGGCCCGCATCGCCGTACTGACGTGCGAGGCGAGGGCGGGCGGGCTGACCCGCGCGCAGATCAGCGGGACCCGCGACCCGACGGCCGCGTCGACGCCGTGCGATAGCGCACAGTCCCGCAGCCGCGCCGGCTGGGCGCGCAGTACCTCCAGCAGCGGCGGCTCCGGTATCGGCATCGGCCATCCGGTCAAGTGGGCCAGCACGGCAAGCTCGGCCCACAGGGCAATGCCGGGATGGTCGTCCAGGGTGCGCTGGGCGGTCCGCATGTCCCGCAGGGTGCATGGCCGCGCGATGCAATCGGCGCCGCAGGTACCGCTGCGCGCCGAGGTGACCGTGGCCGGGCTCACCGTGCCGTCGGCGCTGGCGGCGGCCTCCCGTGCCGTCCCGTCCGGCATCATGACGAGCAGCGGATGGTCCATCCCGTCGACCGATACGGCCGCCTGACCGGGGGTCAGCGTGACCAGGTACTGCGACTGGGCCCGGCTCAGGTTCATGGTCCCGCCGACCGCCTCGCGGTCATCGGCTGCCGGCAGCCGATGGACGACCTTCACGGCCGTGTTCTTGATGACGTCGGGGATGAGCTTGGCCGGTATCTGCTCGGCGATCACGATGCCCTCGCCGTAGGCACGGATCTCCGCCAGCAGCCCGGCGAACAGCTCGACCGCGTGCGCGGCCGCGCCGCCATCCCGATCCGGCCGGCGGAGCAGCCGGTGCGCCTCCTCGAAAACGGTCAGGTGCCGTAGCCCAGGTTCAGCGCCCGTTTCGTGCCGCCGGGCCAGCCGCAGATGCTCCACCAGGCGCAGCAGGACGGTGCCCATGAGGAACGCCTTGTCGCGGTCGTCCCCGACGTCTTCGATCTCCAGGACCACGTTGCTCAGCAGCAGCTTGCCGAACCCGACCGGGTGACCGCCCTCCAGGAACCGCCCGGTCGTGCCGAGGCGCAGGCTGGACAGCCGCACCGCGACGAAGCCATGCACGTCGGCCTTGACGTCCTCGCTGTAGCCGATCTCCCCGACCACCTGCCCGGCCGTCCGCTGGAGATCGGCCAGGCCCGGGTAGCCAGGCGCCACGCCCGGGGTCCGGGGTTCACCCAGGGCCAGGTCCCACCCAGCGTCCTCGTACACGCGGGTCAGCGCCGCGCTGAGCACCTGCGGGAAGGGCTCCTCGGACTGGAAGGCGGCGAGGAAAAGGGCCCGGACGAGGTCGGCGTGGGTCTGCAGAGGGAACCGGTTCCCCTCCTCGTCGGCCGCCGGTTCCAGCGGGTTCAGCCCGGCGGCGACGGCATCCGCCTCACCGGGCCGGATGCGCACGACCTTGGCTCCCGATCCTGCGAGCCGCGCCGTCATCAGGCGGTATTCAGCCTTGGCGGGCTCCACGACCAGCCACGGCACCCCGGCGCGGCTGGCGGCCTCGAGCAGCCCGCGGACCGTCTGGGACTTCCCGCCGCCGGTCGCCCCGCACACGAACACGTGCCGGTTCAGCGAGTCCAGCGGGACACGCAGCGCCCCCGCTGGATTCCGCTGCCGGTCGAGCACCTGGCCCAGCGCCACTGCCGCCAGTTGCGGCGCGGTCCCCGGGCCGGCGCCGGTCGCGGGCGTTTCCGGGGTGACGTCGAAGTCTGGGCGCAGGGCCAACCGGATCCCGGGTATCTCCGCTTCCGGGGCCCGGGCCAGCGCCGCGAGCAGCCCGGTGCTGGCGTGAAAAGGGCACCCACCGCCGCCTGCCGCGTCCGCGGCGCCCGTTCCGGCCGTGCCACCGGCCGGTTCGCCTGCCGGAGCCTCCTCCTCCTCGCGCCAGGGAGCCTCTCCGGTGTCGCGCCCGGGGACCTCTCCGGTGTCGTGTCGGGGGGCCTCCCGGGTGTCGCGCCCGCGGGTGTCGCCGGTGTCGCGCCCGAGGGGCCGGGCGGAGACGGTCGTGGTGGCCGCGGCGGGGCTGCCGAGCAGATCCCGGAGGGCACCCGCGCCGGCCCGGCCGGCGCGAGCGTATAGGGCAGCCCCCGGAGATCGGCCGACGCGCAAACCAGGCCCGCCACCCGGGCGGCCGCCACCGGGTCGGTGCTGCCCGCCAGCAGGTGAACACGCCAGATGCCGGTGGACAGCCCCTGGCGCAGTTCGGTGTGCCGGTGCCGCAGCCGGCGCGCCTCCACGTCCCGTTCCGGGAAGCGGTCGGCCATCCCCATGGCCAGCCGTTCCCGGCGCGCGGCCTCGTCGGCGAGCCACTCCACGTCCAGCGGAGGCAGCGGTTCCGCCACGACGATCCAGCCAAACGGCCCGGCCCAGGCCGGCAGCAGGCACTCCTCCAGGGAGGGCGCCGCCTCCTGGCGGCCAGGCGGTGGTTCCCCGGTCGACATCAGCAACCCGTCGCTGATCCCCCCAATAGCCCGCCAGCACGCCAGCGCGGACAAGGCCGGCACGAACGCGCCGCGGCCCAGAGCGCGCGCCCGCGCCCCGCCCGGGAGAGCCAGCACCACGTCGCCGTCGCCGTTGCTGCCCGCCAGGGCCGAGCCCGCGGCCAGGATCTGTATCGGGCCGCCCGCCCGAAGGCGCATCCACCCGTACGCCACCGCGCCTCCGGCGTGATAGGCGGCGACCAGCGCGGCGATCCGCCCGGGGCGCCCCGGATCCTGTCCCTGGCCTGACGCACCCGGCGTCTCACCATCCGGCCAGCGCGGGATTTCGGTGATCTGGTACGCGTCGAGCCCGCACAGCTCCCGCCACGGGAAGGTCATGCTATTGAGCCCACTTCTGCCGGAACCGCTCCATCAGCGCCTCCGCCTCACCCGCACTAATCTCGACAAGCTCCTCCGACGAGCATCGCCCCGTCTCCCATTCTCGATAAGGCTCATCTGGCTTCGCCCCAGGTCAGATCTCGCCTGAGCGATTCGTCCATGAGACCGCCCTTCCGGTCAAGATGTCGGCGCGAACCAGGCCGGAGGGTTCGGATCATCTGATCGGCCATCGGCCGATCGTCGAGTACGTAGTCTCGTTGTTATGCCTCATGCATCCCAGTTCCTTCGCGTGTAGTCATCGATCTCACTGCCACCGGCCGGGGACTTTGACTCTGGCTGTTGATCGTGCGCTGCTGATATGCGCGAGAGTTCGACTGGTCGCTGACCGGGGTGTTCTCGGATCATGCGATTTTCTCGTAGGCGTCGTGAGTCTGTCTGTTTGGCGCCCCAGCTCTCTGGGTGTGAAACTGAACTTCAAAGAGAAGACTGCTAGCCTGGATCCAGCCAGCGGCTGTTGATCGCCCTTATACTCGTCATCGTCCCACGGGTCTGCAGCATGACTAAGCTCGTATCCTATCCGTGGCGAGCTCATGAACGGGCCTGTCTGACTCCATCGGTATATCTCGGAGTGTCAAAGAGAAACGTGTACCGAATGCCATCATGAATCTCATGATGCGAGCTGATCCGGGGTCCGGTCCGGATAGCGGCTGATCATTTTGCTGAGTTTTTCTTTGAAGCGGGCGGGGGTTTTTAATGCGAACTTTTCCGTGTCGGGGACGAGGGTTCCGTGGTCCAGTTTCGCCTCGACGCGCCGCATGGCGGGCGTGATCCCGTGATCGCCGTACTTCCCATCGGCATCACGTCCTTCGGCCGAGCGCCGGGCCGACAGCTCCCGGTCGGCGATGCGGTTGGCGTCGGGTTCGAGGCGGAGGCCTTTCCATTCCCAGGCACCGTCGGGGGTGGTGCGGGGAGCATCGCGGTGGGTGGGACGGGGCGCACAATCGGTTCCGGTGTCCGTCGCACGCAGGGCGGCGTGCAGCTCACTCCGGCTGCGCCGCTCTTCCGGGACCGGGCGGTCTCCCGTACTGCGCTCGCCGAGTGGCCTGGCGGGGCGGTCGCCGCCCTCGGTTCGGGCGGCCCCGCTGTCGACGGCAGGTCCGTAACTGTCGTGGCGTTCGATAGCCATCAGGTGCAGGCGCTCCCGGGCCCGTGGACGGCAGGGGCGAATGCCCGCTATATCCGGCACTCGTACAACTTCACGGATACCTTAGCCGCGCGGTTCGGAACCCGGGCAAAGGTGCCGCCCGCACATGTGACGCGGCCGCCCACGCTGGCTCGCCGCGAACGCTTAGGCGCGCCCTTACGGGCAGAGTTTTGGGGCAAATACTGCCCCGAAAAGTCTGCCCGTAAGTCGGGTGTCGCTGACGTGACGCCGGGATGCCTAGATCAGTGGCTTCAGGGGCGGGATTCCGCTGGCCGGAAGGCCCGGTCGCGGGCGCCACCAGCCCCAGAGCGCTCTCCAGCGCGGGAACAGGCACAGCACGACGAACGCCACGGCTACCGCGAGACGGCCGTACGCGGCGAAATAGATCCCTTCGTCGGAGACCACGTGGTTGATCCAGGACGGCGGGTTGCCGGGGATGCCGGGGAAGTACACCGGTGCCGTCAGGATCAGGCGCACCAAGACCAACCAGTCCAGCCGCGACGCCGGATAAACCGCCAGCAGGCACAGGGCCATCGCGTCGTACCAAGGCCGCTGGTAGGACCACATGAACAGCCAGGCGATGCTGAGCGCCAGCGCCGGGCTCAGCGCAGGCAGGCTGGGGGTGGCGTCCGGGAAGCGCAGAAAGGCCAGGATCGCGACGGCACCGAAGGCCAGGGCGGCGACCAGCGTCAGGTTGGGCGGCATGACGAACGCGGTGAACGTCTGGTAGCCGAGCGGCCGGTAGAAGATCTGGTACATGGTGTCCCAGGTGGTGCCTGGGCCACGGCTGATCAGCACCGCGATCGCGGGCCGGCCCGCGATCGCGTACACCGGCACGAAGAACGCCGCGAAGCCGGCCACGGAGGCGATCAGCGCCTTGGGCGACTTACGCGCGGCCCACAGCAGTCCGAGCGCGAAGGCAGCGTACGGGATCTTGATGGCCGCCGCGACCCCAATGAACAGGCCGGCGAGCAGGAACCGGCGCAACGCCGGCCGCTCCCCATTCGGGCCGGTCGTCAGGACCAGGATCCCCAGCAGACCGAACGCGGCGCTGAACCCGTCGATATGGCCGCCGGCGACGATCTCCCAGAGCAGCAGCGGATTGACCGTCCACAGCAGGTGCGCGCGGAGCCGGCGGCGTGGGTCCGGCCGCAGGACGCGGTCCAGCATCAGCGCCACGGCGCCGAACGCGATGGAGGTCATCAGCTTGAGCCAGAACGTCACCCGGGCCACCGACGTCCCGCCCAGTTCCGCCGCGACCCACTCCTCCGCCGTCGCCACCGGGCCGTAAACCGACACGCTGGTTTGCCACGAAGGCGGGATCCACTGCCCGATCGGGTCGCCGGATTCCTTGAGCTGCAGCGGGGTCATGACGTACGGGCTGTGGCCGGTCGCGGCCATCCGCCCGTTGGCGGCGTAGCTGACGACATCGGTGGATCCCCCGGCCGGGAGGACGGTGAGGATCCCGATGATCAGGAAGGAGAACACGATGATGGCGCGCAGCGGGGGCCGCGCGCCGCGCGCCGCCGCGAAGAGGCCGGCGAAAATGCCGAGGCCGCCGGTTCCGGCCGCCACCCACAAGGCAAAGGTCACCAGCGGAATCGACGGATTCAGCGAGAGCCACCAGGGCGGCCCGGACGCGGGCCTGGGGATATGGATCACGGCCATGCTGGGGCCGGCGACGAGCGCCGCGATCATGATGCCGACCGAGATGACGATCAGGATCGCGGCGATCCAGGCCGCGACGAGGCGGAGCCAGTCACGTGGCCGTTCGGTTACGGCCGCCGCCCGCCCGGGCTGGCCAGCAGGCTGCCGGGGGACATTGTTCGCATGCTGCGGGGCGCCGACCTGGCTGGCGGCCGACCACAACTGCTGGGGCGAGGCCGGTCCATCGGTGCCTGGATAAGCCGAACGCGAGGGGTCGCTGCCTCGTCCCGAACTGCTCTCCATGCCTGCCTGCCGAATCTCAATCGCCAGCAACAGCCTTCCATGCCAGGCTCCGGCACGGGCAGGTTCTCCCCAGGGCGTCGCCCGCCTGCCCGACAGCGCGCGTCCTCACCAAAGTTACCGGATGTGGCAGGACAGATGACGCCCGGCCGGGAAGGGCCGGCGGCGGAACTGCCGGCGCGGGTCATCCCCTCCGTGATCCGCGGCCCCGCCGCCGGCCGGCTTCCATCCGTGACTTTACGTATACAAAATGAGGTGGGATGCGGATCGTGTCAAGCTGAACGCATAATGTTCCGGGGGGGACGTCTGGGCCCGGAGGTGTCCCCGTGCAGCAACGTCCCGCTTATCTTGTTGTTGCCGATGAACTACGCGAGCAGATCCTGGCGGGCCGGTATGCGCCGGGCGAACGCCTGCCCACCATGGAGGAGCTGCGCCGCGCCTACGGCGTATCGGAGATCGTGATCAGGCACGCGGTGTCGGTGCTGCGGCTCGAGGGCCTGGTGGAGACGCGCCGCGGCGGCGGGACCGTGGTCCGGGCGCGCCCGCAGGTCAGCCGGCGGGCGATGGAACGATACTCCGCCGATGCGCGCCGGGCGGCCGAGCAGTACCCGGCCGGCGCCGGCCAGGTTACGGATCCTCGCACGTCGTTCAGCGAAGACCACGGCATCGAGTGGCAGGAATACCAGCTGACGGCCCGTTACTCCGAGACCCCGGCGGACGAGGAGCTCGCGGCGCTGTTCGGCGCCGAATCGGGAACGGCCCTGCTGCGCAGGCACTTCGTGTTCTACGCCCGCGGGGAGCCGGAGCAGCTCAGCACCAGCTTCATGCCGCTAGACCTGGTGGCGGGGACCCCCGTGTCCGACCCCGCACGGGAGCCGTGGCCCGGTGGGACCTTCGCCCAGCTGGCCTTTCTCGGCCGTCCCGTGTCGCGGGTGGAGGAGTCGGTCAGGGCCCGGATGCCAGCCGAATCGGAAGCGCGGACGCTGCGGATGGCGCAGGGAGTGCCGGTTTTTGCCATCCTCCGGTGCCTCATATCCGGGGACGCGGTGCTGGAGGTGTGCCGGGACATCGTGATCCCCGCGGACCGCGTCGTCCTCGAGTACGGAATCGATGTCAGCACACCGGCGGCGCCGCGCGATTTAGCTGACCGCTGTCCCTGCCGCAGTGTGGCGCAGATCACGGTGACGTTTCCCGTCATAGCGGCGGTTCTGCGCCGTCAGCTCGCCGGACGCATACCTTCCGGCGAACCGACGACGCATGGGGCGACGCCACCGCGGCGCCCCATGCGCCGTCTCCGCTCCTCCAGCGGCTGGCACTGGTCAGGACTGGCGTACGCGGCCGTTCGCCTCGGCGTCCAGCCGGCCGGCGCTGTCTCCGACGCGTCCTCGGCTTCCTCGCCCGGGTAGGGCGGCGGTGGCTCCGGCTGGCGCTTGCGCAGCACGACCGCCACGGCCGCGCCCGCCGCCAGCAGGACGGCGAGCCCGACCGCACCGGGCCAGCCCAGCAGTCGCCGGGGCTTGGACGGGGTCGGGTCGACCTTCTTCGCGGTCGCCTTGAGCGCCGCCGACACCTTGGGTGCCACCGTCTCGCTGACTGCGGTGGCGGCGTCCTCGAAACGTGGTGCCGCCCACCCGCGGGCGTCGTGGACGCCCTGTTCCACGCTCTGCGCGGCCGTCGCGCTCACCCGCTTGCTCAGCGGAACCACCTGGGCGGCCGCATCCTTGGCCCGGTCAAGGGCCAGATCGGCAGCGTCGCGGGCGACGCTGAGGGCCACGTCCGCGGCGTCCTGCGCACGGCTCTTGGCCACATCGGCGGCGTCCTGCGCACGGGCCCGCGCGACGTTGGCGGCATCTTGCGCGCGGCCACGGGCGGCGTTCGCGCCGACGGCAGCTGCCCCCGATGCCCGGGCCTGCGCGGCCCTGGCCTTCTTCGATTCGGTAAGGGACACAGTTGACCTCCTGCATGATCTCGACTCAAACACTTCCCGTGACCCGCGCTCTCAACCCTCGCAATTGCATGACCGCACCGGCCTCGCGATATTGCTTGTACCGTGGCAGTGTACGGAACACATAGCTGCCCAGTCAGCCGGCGGAGCCGTCGGCTGTGCGAGGATGCCCGGCATGACAAACACGCTTACCGCAACGCTCAGCACCAACCAGGGCACGATCAAGGTCAGGCTTTTCCCTGATCAGGCACCCCAGACCGTGCGTAACTTCGTGGAACTGGCCGAGGGCGCCCGTAAGTGGACCGATCCCCGCACCGGGGCCGAGAGCAGCGACAGGCTGTACGACGGGACCGTGTTCCACCGGGTGATTCCCGACTTCATGATTCAGGGCGGCGACCCGCTCGGCACCGGAACCGGTGGCCCGGGATACAAGTTTGGTGACGAAATTCACCCGGATCTCGCCTTCACCCGGCCTTACCTGCTGGCCATGGCGAACGCGGGCCCGGGTACCAACGGCTCCCAGTTCTTCATCACGGTGGCCCCCACGCCCTGGCTCACCGGGAAACACACCATCTTCGGTGAGGTCATCGAGGGAGCCGATGTCGTGCAGGCGATCAGCCAGGCGAAGACCGACCGGCGGGACCGTCCGGCCCAGGAGGTCGTGCTCGACTCCGTGGTGATCGAACGCGACGGCGGCACGCCGGGTACAGGGGCATAAGGGCAGGAACGAGTTGGACGCTTCCGCTTCCGGCACATCGGGCAGCCCGACGGGCGAGCCCCCCGGGCCAGGGGTGCCGATGTGCTTCCGGCACCCCGGCCGGGAGACGTACGTCTCCTGCTCGCGCTGCGGGCGCCCCGCGTGCCCGGACTGCCTGCGGTCCGCCCCGGTGGGCCAGCAATGCGTCGATTGCATCCGGGGGAAAAGCCCCGAAGCGGGTCCCCGGCCACGCCAGGCGAGAACGGCGTTCGGCGGCCGTCAGGTGTCGGCGCCCGTCGTCACCTGGACCCTGGTTGGTATCAACGTTCTCCTTTACCTGGCCGTCCTGGCCCGGCCCAGCATTGCGAACAACCTCCAGATGGTGGGCTATAACGCCGCGAACGGCCGGGGCGGCGCCATCGGGGTGGGCGCGGGCCAGTGGTATCGCCTGATCACCTCGGCCTTCGTGGCCCCGACCGGCGGCCTCGGCATCACCGATATCGCGTTCAACATGTTTGCCCTGATCGTGGTGGGCCCGCCACTGGAGCGCATGCTGGGGTCCGCCCGCTATCTGGCTGTCTACCTGATCAGTGCGCTCGGCGGCGCGGTCTTCCTGTACTACCTGGTGCCACTCGATGAGCCCGTGCTCGGGGCCTCCGGAGCAATCTTCGGCCTCTTCGGCGCCTGGTTCGTGATATCCCGACGGCAGGGTCTCGACAGCCGCGCCATCCTCGGGCTGATCGTCATCAACCTGGTGCTCGGCTTCGTCGTGCCGCGTATCGCCTGGCAGGACCACATCGGTGGGCTGATCACCGGGACGCTGCTCACGGCCGCGTACGCCTACGCGCCGCGCTCACACCGGTTCCTCATCCAGGGCGCCGCCACGGTCGCGGTACTCGCCGTGCTGGTACTCGCCGTGGTCGTGCGCAACGGCCAGATCGGTGTCGCCGGATTCTGACCCGCGCGTGGCGGTGGGCGCCGGGCCGGTCAGGCTGGTGCGCCTACCGCCAGCGGGTCGCCAGCACCACGCCGCCGATGATCAGGACGAAGCCGATCACCATGTTCCAGTCGCCCAGCGTGGACATCCCGGCCACAGTGCCGTTGGTGATGTAGAACACGGCGATCCACGCCAGCCCGATCACCAGGCACGCCACCATGGTGGGAGCCAGCCACGCGGGGCTGACCCTGGACCGCGCCGACCTCGGCGGAGGGATGTACACCGCTTTCTTGCGGACGCGGGACTTCGGCACCGTCATCTCCTGGGGTGGGCGGGGCGCGTGCGCACCGGCGCCGTGGCTCGGGTTGCTGGCGTAATCGTAGTTGGTTACAGCCTCCGGCGCAGACGCCCACCGCGCCTGCCCGGAGGAAGTGCCCCCGCGTTGCCCCGTCCGTCATCCCCGGGATTCGCGGGACCAATAGCGTTACTAAACGCTATTATTTAACGACGTTCGGTAATCCACTATCTGATGTGGGCACGCAGTGCGAACTGTCATCCGCGGCTTCGGCGAGATCCTGGCCATGATCGGGGCGGCCGTGCCCTTGGCACGGCCGCCGCGTCCGTCCTGACATCTAGGTCCCGGTCCCGTTCCCGGGGCCGCCACCGCTTCCGTTCCCGTTGCCGCCACCGGTCGTCGGCGTATTCGTCGGGCTGGCGGTGGGCGTCGCGCTCTGGGTCGGGCTTGCCGTCGGGGAAGGCGGCGCCTGCTGGACGTAGATCGTCACCGTGGAGCCCTGCGCCACCGAAGAGTTGGCTGCCGGGGTCTGGGCGAAGACGTCACCCGGCGTGGCGCCCGTCGACGTCCCCTGCTTGGTGACGACCTGCAAACCCTGGCCCTGCAGAATCGACGTCGCGGTAGCCGCCGTGTCACCGATCACGCTTTGCACCGTCACCCCGCCGCCGGAGAAGTAGAGGGTGACCGTGCTGCCGGGGGGCACGCTGGCTGGGCCACCCGGTACTTGCCTCGTGACCTGGTTCTTTGGCGCGGTCGACGTCGTGTCCGCCACCTGTTTCACGTTCAGCCCCAGGTTGCTCAGCGTGGTCGCAGCCGCGCTCACCTGCTGGCCGACCACGTTGGGCATCGACACGGCCTGCGGTCCGCTGGAGACGAACAGCGTGACCAGGGTGTTGGCCTTGACGTTGTTCCCCTGGGGGGGGTTCGTGCTGATCACGTCATTCTTGGCCACACTGGTACTGGGGCGGTTGACCACGGTGGACCGCAGGTGCGCGGCGGTGATCTGCTGTTCCGCCTTGGCCACCGGCAGGCCCTGGACCAGCGGCACCGCGTACGTCTTGCCGCTGCTGCCGAACATCATGTACGCGAGCGCGCCGACCGCGCCGAGGACGACGAGCAGGCCCAGGATCCACAGCAGCGCCCGGTGGCTGCGGCGCGGTGGGCCTCCGTCGGTCTCGTCCTGGCCGTAGTTGTAGGGCGGGACGGCCGTGGTCGGGCTGGCCATCAGGGCCGCGCCGCCCATCGCTTGCGTCCCGTAGCTGTCCAGCCGGGTGGGGGCGGCCACGGCCATGCCGTTCATGGCCCGCTGGATGTCCATCCGCATCTCGGCCGCGCTCTGGTACCGGTCGGCCGGGTCCTTGGCCATGGCCTTCAGCACGATGGCGTCCGCCCAGGAGGGGATCTCGGGGTCCACCCGCGACGGCGGCACCGGGTTCTCCCTGACGTGCTGGTAGGCGATCGCGACCGGGGAGTCGCCGGTGAACGGCGGCCGCCCGGTGAGCAGCTCGTACATCAGGCAGCCGGTGGAGTACAGGTCACTGCGGGCATCGACGCGCTCACCCCGCGCCTGTTCCGGCGAAAGGTACTGCGCGGTGCCGATGACCTGCGCGGTCTGGGTCATCGTGGCCTGGTTGTCGCTCATCGACCGGGCGATCCCGAAGTCCATGACCTTGATGTCGCCGTTGCGCGTCACCATGACGTTGCCGGGCTTGATGTCGCGGTGCACGATGCCGGACTGATGGCTGTAATCCAGCGCGCCGAGCACGCCGTCGATGATCTCCAGCGCCCGCTCGGGCAGCAGCCGGTGATCGGCCTGCAGCAGATCGCGGACGGTCCGGCCGTCCACGTACTCCATGACGATGTAGGGCACCGGGAGGCCGGTCGCCATGTCCTCGCCGGTGTCGTAGACCGCGACGATGGACGGGTGGTTCAGCGACGCCGCCGACTGCGCCTCGCGGCGGAAACGGGCCTGGAACGTGTGGTCGCGGGCCAGGTCGGTGCGGAGGGTCTTGATGGCGACGGTGCGGTCGAGCCGGATGTCGTGGGCGCGGTACACCTCGGCCATGCCGCCACGCCCGACAACGCCGTCGAGTTGGTAGCGCTCACCGAGCAGCCGTGGCTGTGTCATATCTCGCACTGTGCCTAACCATCCCGCGTAGTTGCATCACTGGCCCTTGCTGGACCTGGTCACTGCCGCGCCAATTAGTTCGTGCCGCTTGCCGGCGGTGGCGTTGTTGGCGGTGCCGTCGTCGGGGGGGCCGTCGTCGGCGGTGCCGTTGTCGGTGGAGTTGTTGTCGGTTGCTGGACCGGCGTTGTTTTCACCGGTCCCGGCTTCTTCGTTGGTTTAACGGCGGGCACGCTCGTGGTGTTGCCAACCGTTCCTACCCCTAGGTTAGGCGCAGTGGCCACGATGCCGGCCGGAACCTGGACCTCCGAGGGGCTTGGACTCATCGAGGCGCCCCGGCTGGCCGAGCCGGCCGGAGACGTCGCAGCCGGGCTGACCGGCGAGTTGTCGCTGGTCGTGCTCATCGGATGACCGGAAAGCATAAAAGCGGCGACCGTGCCGCCGATCGCCGCGATCGCCACGCTCACCGCCGCCGCGAGGAAGGCGGAGCGCCGCCGGTTCCTGCGGTCACCCGGCCCGGGCCCGGCGCCGGGCGGACCGCCGGACAGCCCCGTGCCCGCGGCGGCCGCGTCGCCCAGATCGGCCCTGGTCATCGAGGCACCGAGAGCCGGGTCGGTCAGGGCTTCCGGTGAGCCCCTTCCATCCATCTCGTCCAGGGCGGCAGCCCCCGCCACGACGTCGGCGGCGAGGTCCGGCAACGTCGTCAGCTCGCTGCGCAGCTGACGCGCGCGGTCAGCGACCCAGCGAGCACTCTGCGGCCGCTCTTCCGGCTGCTTGCCCAGCATGCCGGTGACCAGTTCCGCCACCGCGGGCGGCACATCGCCCGGCAGCGGCGGCACCGGGCGGTGCATATGCGCCACCGCGATCGCGACCGGGGTTTCCGCGGTGAACGGCGGGGTGCCGGTAAGGCATTCGTACGCCACGACGCCGAGCGAATAGATGTCTGAGGCGGATGTGATCGTGCCGCCGGTGGCCTGCTCGGGCGAGACGTAGCTGGCTGTGCCCATGACCATCCCGGTCTGGGTCAGGTGCGACGCCTGCGCGGCCCACATCGCACGGGCGATCCCGAAGTCAGTGATCTTCGTCGTGCCGTCCGTGGTGACGAGCAGGTTGCCCGGCTTGATGTCGCGGTGCACGATGCCCGCCTCGTGCGCCGCGGACAGCGCGTCGGCCGCCTGGCTGACGATGCGCAGGGTGTCGGCCGCCGGCAGCCGCTCCTGCCGGGCGATCAGCGCCGACAGGGGCTCGCCGACCACCAGCTCCATGACCAGGTACGCGCCACCGGACGGCAGGTCGGCGGGTGCCTCCTCATCGTCGGTTGTCTCACCGTAGTCGAATACCTGGGCAATGTTCGGATGAGACAGCGACGCCGCATACCGCGCCTCCGCACGGAACCGGGCGCGGAACGCCTCATCGGCGGCGTGCGCCGCGGAGAGCAGCTTCACGGCGACGGGCCGGTCGAGCAGCTCGTCGGTGCCGCGCCACACTTCGCCCATGCCGCCAACCGCTATCCGGCCGCTCAGCCGGTAGCGTCCGCCCAGCAGGTGATCGTTCACCCGTTCACCCGTTCTCCAGGTACGCCTTGAGGACATCGACAGCGATGGGAGCGGCCGCCGCGGCGCCGTAACCGCCGCCCGCAATGATGACGCCGACGGCCATGGAACGGTTGCCGCTAGAAGCGAAACAAGTGAAGACGGCGTCGTTGAGGCCGTTGTTGTTGACGCCGTTCTGGGCCGTTCCCGTCTTGCCGGCGATCTGCACACCGGGGATCGCGTTCTTGAACGCGGCCGCGGTGCCGTCCGGGGAGTTGACCACGCTCACCATCATCTGCCTGATCTGCCCGGCCACCGTCGTGCTCACCGGCTGGCCCAGCGCCGTGGGTGCCGCCGAGTCGACGATGCTCAGGTCGGCCGCCTGGACCTGCTGCACCAGATGCGGCTTCATCAGGGTGCCGTTGTTGGCGATGGCCGCGGAGAACATGGCCTCCTGGAGCGGCGTCACCGTGTCGTCCTTCTGGCCGATCGCCGACAGCGCGGTGGTGGCCTTGTCCGGCTCCAGCGGGAAGTTGCTCGCCGCGACCGGCGTCGGGAGCTTCAGGTTCGGGTCGTTCATCCCGTACTTCTCGGCCATGTTCTTCAGCGTGGCCGAGCCGAGCTGCATGCCGATGTTGGCGAAGGCGGTGTTGCAGGACTCGGTGAACGCGGTGATGATCGTGGCCTTGTTGTTGCCGAGGGGACCACAGACCTCACCGTTGTTGTTGATCAGGTGAGCCGTGCTCTGCGGCAGCTGCAGGCTGACCGGGGCGTCCACGACCGTCTGCGGGTTGTCGTTACCCTGCGAGAACGCCGCCGAGCTGGTGACGATCTTGAAGGTCGACCCCGGCGGGTAGGTCGCGCTTGTCGCGCGATTAAGCAACGGGTTGGTGGGGTCGGCCAGCAGCTTCTTGTCGTTGGCGTTGAGCGTGTTGCCGTCCAGCACCGCGAGCTGGTTCGGGTCGTAGGAGGGATAGGAGGCCATCGCGAGGATCGCGCCGGTCTGCGGGTTCAGCGCGACCACGGCGCCGGACTTCCCGAGTGCCTTCAGCGCGTTCCACGCCGCGTTCTGCGCGTTCGAATCCAGGGTGAGCTGGACGGTGGCGCCCTTGCGCGGCTTGTTCGTGATCATGTCGATCACATTGCGGACGGCCAGCTTGGAGGAGTTGCCGGTCAGGAAGGAGTTCTCCGCCTGCTCGATACCGGAAGCGCCGTAGAGCGCGTCGTAGCCGGTCGCGGGGGCGTACTCCGGGCCCAGGGGATACTGCCGCTGATATTTGTACACGCCGCCGACGTTCTTCGACTGGGCGATGACCTTGCCGTCCGCGGTGGTGATCTCGCCGCGCTGGTACTGGAACTGGGCGGCGAAGGCGCGCGCGTTCCCCGGCTTGTTGGTCAGGTTGCCTGCCTCGAACGCCTGCAGGTAGTTCACGTTCGCGAGCAGCAGGACGAACATGACCAGAACGGCGATCGAGATACGGCGCAGCGCGCGGTTCACGAGAGGTTCACCACCTGGGTCATGCCCTCATCCTGTATCGGCTGCGGCGGCGGCCGCCGTGCGGTGTCGCTGAGCCGCATCAGCAGCGCGATGATGATCCAGCTGGCGACCAGCGAGGAACCCCCCTGGGACAGGAACGGGGTGGTGATACCGGTCAGCGGGATCAGCCGCGTCACCCCGCCCACGATGACGAAGATCTGCAGGGCCAGCATGAACGAGAGGCCGCCGGCCAGGATCTTGGAGAACGGGTCCTTGACGGCGACCGAGATGGCCAGCCCGCGCTGCACGATCAGGCCGTACAGCAGCAGGATCGCCATCAGGCCGGTCATGCCGAGTTCCTCGCCGAAGGCGGTGACCACGAAGTCGCTCTGCGCGAGCGGCGTCAGGTACGGCTGGCCGGCGCCGAGGCCCTTCCCGAGAATGCCGCCCGAGCCCATCCCGTAGAGGCCCTGGACCAGCTGAAACGAGTTGTTGAACGGGTTGTTGCCTGCGAACGGGTGCAGCCAGATCTGGAACCGCTCGCCCACGTGCGCGAACAGCTTGCTGGCCGAGTAGGCACCCGCGACGAACAACACGAAACCGATCAGCAGCCACGAGGTTCGCTGGGTCGCGATGTAGAGCATCGCGACGAACAGCCCCATGAACAGGGCCGAGGTGCCGATGTCGCTCTCGAAGACCAGCAGCAGCAGGCTGGCCGCCCAGGCGAGCAGGACCGGCCCGAGGTCGCGGGCCCGCGGCAGGTCGATACCCACCAGCCGGCGGCAGGCCAGCGAGAGCACGTCGCGCTTGGCCACCAGAAAGCCGGCGAACGACACGGCCAGGGCCAGCTTGGCGAACTCCTCCGGCTGGAGGGTGAAGCCGCCCAGGCTGATCTGGATCTTGGCGCCCTGTACCTCGCTGATGCTGGCCGGGAGCAGCGCCGGCAGGGCCAGCAGGATGATGCCGACGAGGCCGAAGATGTAGGTATAGCGCTGCAGCACGCGCGGCTCCCGGACGAGCGCGAGCACCGCAACGAAGCAGCCGATCCCGATCGCCGTGTACACGATCTGGACCAGGGTGGCCGACGAGCTCAGCGGCACCGACATGGTGCCGGGATTGCCGTCCCGCCCGACCTCCTGGAGCCGGTACGTCATCACGATGCCCAGCCCGTTCAGCGTGGCGGCCAGCGGCAGCAGCAGCGGGTCGGCCCACGGGGCGAGCCGCCGGACCGCGAGGTGCGC
Source organism: uncultured Actinomycetes bacterium (assembly GCA_963824545.1). GTDB lineage: Bacteria > Actinomycetota > Actinomycetes > Streptosporangiales > Streptosporangiaceae > Bog-532. The sequence goes on from CAWGPP010000032.1 coordinate 29,077, forward strand.
GGCGGCGAGCAGCACGACGAACGCGATCATGTACTCGGCCATGCCGGACGGCAGCGAGCCCTTCAGGCCCAGGCCGACGTTGGCGTAGGCGAAGGCGACCAGCACCACCGCGAAGACGAGCATCGCGACTTCGGTGCGCCGCCGCCCCCGGGTCATCGGCACCGGGGAGTCGGGCATCCCGCCCAGGGCCGCGTTCTCCGACGTCGCGACGCTGCTCACCGGCTGCTCCGCGGCGACGGGCTTGCACTGCTGTGGCTGGGTGACGGTGAGGGGGAAGCGGATGGTACGGGCGTGACCCCGAGGGCGGTCCCGGCCGGGCAGTCCGACGCCACGGTGGGCTCGGGCGACATCGTGGGCTTGGGCGCCTTCGGGTTGGCCTTGCTCCGCGCCGCGAGGGCGGCCTGCAGCCTGATCCAGGAATTGCGCGCGGTGTACGACTGCTTGCACTGCGCGTCCTGGGAGCGCAGGTGGCCGACGATCTGCTGCGCGTCAGCCAGGCTGGTCGCGGTGATCGTGCCCTGGATCATCTGCAGTTCCTGCGGCGGGACCTGCTGCTCGGTGATGCCGGTCCGGGCGTACACGCTGGATAGGCTGACCCCCGCGACGCGCTGGTTCACACCGCGGAAAATCGTCACCTGCCCGCTGTTGGTGCCGACGTAGTACTGGTGCTGGGTGTAGTACCAGGCACCGTAGCCGCCGCCGATGATGACCGCGGCCAGCACCCCGAGCGCGATGGTAACGATGGGCCAGCGGCGGCGCGAGGAGCGCGCTGACCGCCGCTGCCGCTGCGCGCGGTGGCCGTTCCGCACCTGCGGCTGGGTGGCGGTCGGCGGCCAGCCGGCCCGGTCGTCGGGATGACCGGACTCTGTCCCTGGCCACCCGCCGGGTGCCGTGCGCGGCTCATCGAGCATGACGGCGGGCTGCGGGGCGGTGTGGGCGAGCATCTGCGCCCGCCCGGCCGGGCTGTCCGCCCGTTCGAGCAGGCTCAGGTCCCCGGCCGTCCCGTGCGACGCTGCCCCCGCCATGACCGGGGCCGTCGTGGGGGCCAGCGTGGTCGTGTCGGTGTCGACCACATCGGCCACGATGACCGTGATGTTGTCCGGGCCGCCGCCACGGATCGCCAGCTCGATGAGCTGCACGGTCACGTCGTCCAGCTCAGGGACCGTGCTGAGCGCGTGGTGCAGCGTCTCCGCGCTGACCACGTCGGACAGGCCGTCGGAGCAGAGCAGGTACCGGTCACCGGGCATGGCCTTGCGCATGGACAGGTCCGGCTCCGCCTCGCCGCGCCCATCGAGCGCCCGCAGGATCAGCGACCGCTGCGGATGGGTGGCGGCCTCCTCCTGGCTGAGCCGGCCCTCGTCAACCAGCGACTGCACGAGGGAGTGATCATGGGTGATCTGATACAGCTCGCCGTCGCGCAGCATGTAGCCGCGCGAGTCGCCGATATGGCACAGCGCGTACCCCTGGCCCGCCCACAGCATGGCCGTCAGGGTGGTCCCCATGCCCTCCACGGCGGGGTCGGCGGATGCCATCTGGTGCAGCGTGTCGCTGGCCGAGTGGACCGCTTCCTTCAGCGCGCCGAGCAGGTCGCCGTTCGGCGCCGTTGATCCGTCGAGCGCGGCCACCGAGGCGATGGCCACGGCACTTGCCACCTCACCGGCCGCATGGCCGCCCATACCGTCCGCGACGGCGAGCAGGCGCGGGCTCGCGTACGCCGAGTCTTCGTTTCCTTCGCGGAGAAGACCGACGTCGGAGCGTACCGCGTAGCGGAGTGCAAGTGTCATCTGCGCAGTTCCAGAACGGTCTTGCCGATACGGATCGGCACGCCCGCCGGCACGGGGGTTGGCCGCGTTACTTTCTGACGATCCAGATATGTGCCGTTGGTTGAGCCGAGATCCTCAACGATCCATTGCCCGTCCTGCGGGAAAATCCGGGCGTGCCGACTTGAAGCGTAGTCGTCATTGAGGACGAGGGTAGCGTCGTTTGCCCGGCCAAGCGTAATTTGCTGCTCGTTGAGATTAATGGTCGTTCCCTTCAGGGAACCAGCCGTCACGACAAGCACATGAGGCTGCCCGCGCCGGGCTCGCTGCGGCTTGGCGGGCTTGGCCGCCCGCGCCGTGCGGGGTGCCTGCGGCTGCCGGCGCGCGGCCCGCGACCGGGTGCCGGCACTGCCCGAGAGATCCGTCCGAACGACGCCGATGGCTGCGATCACGAATAGCCACAGGACGGCTAGGAAGGCCACCCGGATAAGGGTGAGGGTGAGCTCGTTCATCCCAGTGAGATGTTCCTCGCCTCTGGCTTCAGTAACTGCTGTCCCTGCGGAAGACCAGCGTCGTCCGGCCCAAGGTGATCTGCATGCCATCGGTGAGCACCACGTGCTTGATGGGCTGCCCGTTGACGAACGTGCCATTGGTAGAGCCTAGGTCGACGAGGATGACTTCGCCCCCCTCAACCCGCAACTCCGCATGATGGCGCGACACGCCCGGATCAACGAGCCGTAGGTCACAGTCGGTCCCTCGTCCCAGCAGGGTGGTTGCCGTGACGAGGTCGTAGTTGCGCTGCTGCCGGCCGCCGCCGTTCGGGTCTCCCGTTGAGACGATCAGCCGGGGCCGTCCCGCGACGTCGCTGCCCCTCGGCTGGGGCAGGTCGCTGGCCGGCTGGCGGATCTCGCCACCCTCGACGGTCGACCCGCGGATCACCCCGGACCGGATACGGAACGTGCCCGTCGTCAGGTCGTCCACGCCCTCGAAGCGCATCCGTACCGGGCCGACGAATGAGTAGCCCTGCTCCTTCGCATAGTCCCGGGCCAGGTTGGCCAGCTCCACGCCGAGGCTGTCGGCGTACACGTCAAGACGCTCGTGGTCACTCTCGGCCAGCTCGACCACGAAGTCGTTCGGCACCAGTGTCCGGCCCTGCGCCACGATCGCCGCCCTGTCGTCCATCTCCCGCTGCACGGCGCTGGCGACTTCGACCGGCTGTAGCTCAGACTTGAAGGCCCGTGCGAAGGCGCCCTCGACCATGCCCTCGAGCCGTCGCTCGAAGCGCTGCAGAACTCCCACCGTGGCACCTCCCTTCGCTACTCGCATCTGATCGTATCCGGGGTATGAGTGCGCTCGGGGTCGTGCTAGCCTTACTGCCTGCCCGGGGCGGGTGGCGGAACGGCAGACGCGCACGGTTCAGGTCCGTGTGTCCGAAAGGACGTGAGGGTTCAAATCCCTCCTCGCCCACGCGATAGCTCGTGCTGTTCGGTGGTCTGCGACCACCTCCCGATTGGCCGCGGTGCTGCTCCGGGGGGCGACCCCCCGGAGCCCCCCGCGTGGCGCACTCTTTGGTTCCGGTTCTCGCCGCTGGCCACGTGCGGGCCGCCGTTCGCGGTGCGCGGCCGGATGTGGCTCTCGGCACAGGCCACGTGCGGGCCGTCATTCGCGGTGCGCGGCCGGATGTGATTTCCGCCGGTGGCCGCGTTCCTGCCGCCGTCTTCTTTCTTTCCGGACGGGCCTGTAGTGGAGTGATCACCGTCGGTTGCTTTCTCGGAACAGAACAGGCAGGAACGAAGGGCGGGAGCACGTAAGGTTTTCGTGCTTTTGTGTGAGTTAGCTGGGTTCTTCCCGTTCTGTTGCTGAAAGAACATTGAGGGCGCGCAGAACCCGCCCGCGGGTGCGCCGCTGATCGACCGGATCGTCGCCGTCCTGGGCCGTCCGCCGGACTCGTCAGCCGACTCCGGTCCGTCCGGATTCCAATTACGTATCGTAGCCAGGTGACTTCTTGACATATCGAATATAAATTCGATACTGATTAATCATGCGGGCACAGATTTCCCAGGTCACGGGGCTATTTCAGGAGCTGTCCCCGGATCGCCCGCAGGCTGTGCATGGCGTCGGAATCGGTAACGCTGCGTTTACCGCAGAGCAGGCGCTTCCCCGCGCCGCGGTCTTGCCGGTGCTTCCCGCGCTGGCGGGACTGCTCCCGGCGGGTGGCCTGGCTGAGGGGTCGGTGCTGACGGTGGACCGGTCCGGGCTGCTGTGCCTGGCGCTGATCGCGGCGGCATCGGCGGCCGGGGTGTGGTGTGGCGTGGCCGGCGTACCCGATCTGGGCGTGGTCGCGGCGGCGGGCATGGGGGCGGAGCCCGCCCGGATGATGCTGGTATCCGACCCTGGCCCCGGCTGGCCGCAGGTGGTGGCGTCGATGCTGGAGGCGTGCGAGATCGTGGTGGTGCGGCCGCCCGGCCGGCCGCCTGCTCAGGCCCGTCGCAGGCTGGAGGGCGTGCTGCGGCGGGGCGGCGGGGTGCTGATCGCGGTCGGCGAGTGGGAAGGGGCGCCGGTCAGGCTCCGGGTGACGCAACGGTTCTGGGGCGGGATCGGCCATGGGCACGGGAGCCTGCGGGCCTGCCGCGCCGAGGTGGTGGCCGAGGGCCGGGGCGCGGCGGGCCGGCCGCGGCGGCGATGGCTGTGGCTGCCCGCTCCCAACGGCAGCGTGACCATCGATGAGACGGCTGCTACCGCCCTGCCCGGTGCGGCCGGGGAAGCGGCGGCCCGCGCCGGGGGCCGCGCGCCGCGCGCCGCCGTCATGGGCATCACGGGACCGGCCGCCCGGTGAGCGCGGGGGACGCGGGCCGCCCGGCCCGGATCCTGGCCGTCTGGTGCCCGGACTGGCCGGACGAGGCGGCTGGCCATAACGAGACGCGCGCCTTCGGCCGGGTCGTCACGGCGGTGGAAGAGTTCTGCCCGGTCGTTGAGGTGCTGCGGCCAGGGATGTGTGTCCTCGGGGCCCGGGGGCCGGCCCGGTATTTCGGCGGGGAGGAAGCGCTCGCACGGAAGATCGCCGAAGCCGTTTCCGCGCATGGCTTCGGCTGCTATACCGGGGTCGCCGACGGCCAGTTCGCCGCCTGCCTCGCGGCCCAGGCCGCTCGCCCGCAGCACACAGCGATCGTGGTCCCGGTGGGTGGCACGCGGCAGTTCCTCGCTCCCTGGCCGGTGCACCTCCTCGCGGGCGCCGGGCTGGCCGGGCAGCTCACCCGCCTGGGCATCAGGTCGCTGGGGGACTTCGCCGCGCTTCCGGCCCGGGACGTGGCGAGCCGTTTCGGGGCCGAGGGGACGGCCGCACAGCGGGTGGCCCGGGGGCAGGAAGCCCGGCGGCTGGCCACCGGCACGCCACCGGCCGGCTTTTCCGCCGCGCTCGAATTCGAACCGCCGGCGCACGCCGAGCCCGTGGTGTTCGCGGCGAAAGGGCTCGCCGGGCAGATGCTCGCCGGGCTCGCGGCCCGCGGCCTGTCCTGTGTCCGGGTGCGGGTCGAGGTGACCGGTGCGGACGGCCGCGAAAGCATCCGGCTGTGGCGTCACGACGGGTTGCTGTCCGCGCTGGCGGTGGCGCAGCGGGTGCGCTGGCAGCTGGACGGCTGGCATCCGGCCGGGGCCGGGGAGGACGGCGGCCCGGCGGATGAGAGCCCGGGCGGCGTCGCCATACTGCGCCTGGTCCCCGACCAGCTGGTGCCCGACGAGGGGCGCCAGCTCGGCTTGTGGGGTGACGAGCTGGTCAGCGACCGGGTGGAACGTGCGGCCGTCCGGCTGCAGGCCATGCTCGGGCATGAGTCGGTGGCCCATCCGGTGCTGGCGGGCGGCCGGGGGCCAGCCGAGCGGGTCGTACTCGTCCCGTTCGGCGACGTGCGGGACGCGCGCCTGCCGGCGGACCGGCCGTGGCCGGCGCGTATCCCCCCGCCGGCCCCGGCCACGGTGTACCCGGTCCCGCTGCCCGCCCAGGTCATCGACGCCGCCGGGACACCGGTGACGGTCACCGGCCGCGCCGCTGTATCCGCCCCTCCCGATGCGCTGGCGGCGGGGAACGGCCCGTGGCTGGCCATCACCGCCTGGGCCGGCCCGTGGCCGGTGACCGAGCGGTGGTGGGACGAGCGGCACGCGACCAGGCGAGCCCGGTTCCAGCTGGTCACCGAGGACGGCATCGCCTGGCTGGCCGCCATCGAGCGGGGCCGCTGGCAGATCGAGGCCAGATACGACTGAGGGCCGCGGCGGCCGGTCACCACGGGAGGCGACGATCATGGGGTGGGACAATCCGCCGATTAGCTGGCGAGAGCTTGAGCGGCGCCTGTCCGGGAACGTGTCCCGCCGCCCCGGCGGTGCTCTCCCGGTGACGGATCTGCACCGGTTCGCGCCCCGCGACACCCGCGATGGCGCCATGCCCTGGGCGGAACTGCACTGCCACTCCTCCTACAGCTTCCTCGACGGGGCGTCCAGCCCCGCCGAACTGGTCGCCGAGGCCTGCCGTCAGGGAGTGCAGGCCCTGGCCATCACCGACCACGACGGCATGTACGGCGTGGCCCAGTTCGCCCAGGCCGCCGCCCGCTGGAAAGAACAGTCGGGCACCGCACTCGGAACGATCTTCGGCGCCGAATTGAGCCTTGGCAGTGTTGGCCCGGGGGGGCGACCCCCCGGAACCCCCCGCATGCGCTCCGCGCCCCGCGGAGGTACTTCGCCGAGACACCGGCCACTCACCGGGCACGAGGCCCGGTTCGCTGGGCCGGTACGAGCGTCTCGCCGTAACCCGTTGCGGGATGGCGCCGGTAGCACCGGCCGCTCGCCGGGCCGGAGGCCCGGGCTCGCTGGGCCGGTAATATCCCCCCGGGCCGGCACAGCGGATCCGGGTGGGGAGCATTTGCTGGTGCTGGCGCGGGATCCGGAGGGGTACCGGCGATTGTGCACGGTGATCAGCGCGGCTCAGCTCGCGGGCGGGGAAAAGGGCCGTCCGGTCTACGATCGCGATGCGCTCGCGGAGGCGCACAGCGGGCACTGGGTGGTGCTGACCGGCTGCCGTAAGGGGGCCGTCCCTGCCGCGCTCGCCGCCGGGGGCCCGGAGGCGGCGCTCGCCGAACTGCGCGCGATGACCGGCATGTTCGGTCCCGGCAACGTCATGGCCGAGCTGACCTTCCATGATCAGCCCGGTGACGACGAAAGGAACGAGGCCCTGGCCGGGCTGGCCGAGGTCGCGGGGATCGGCGTGGTGGCCAGCGGCAACGTGCACTACGCGTCGCCGGCGCGGGCGCGGCTGGCGGAGGCCCTCGCGGCGGTCCGCGCCCGCCGCAGCCTCGACGAGATGGATGGCTGGCTGGCCGCGTCCGGTGCCGCCTACATCCGGTCCGGCGCCGAGATGAGCCACCGCCTGCGGCGTTTCCCCGGGGTTCAGGAGCGGACCGTGGAACTGGCCCGCTCCTGCGCGTTCGACTTCGGCGTGCTGGCACCGGGCCTGCCCGACTTTGACGTTCCCGCGGGCTATACCGAGATGTCCTGGTTGCGGACGCTGGTCGCCGAGCAGGCCCCGAAACGCTACGGGCCACCGGGCGCGGAGTGGGAGCCCGGGGCTTACCGCCAGATCGAGCACGAGCTCAGCGTGATCGAGGAACTCCGGTTCCCCGGGTACTTCCTCCTCGTCCACGACATCGTGCGGTTCTGCGAAAACCGGAACATCCTGTGCCAGGGGCGGGGCTCTGCGGCGAATTCGGCGGTCTGCTACGCGCTCGGGATCACCAGTGTGGACGCCGTCCGGCACGGCCTGCTGTTCGAGCGCTTCCTGTCCACGGGCCGGGACGGGCCGCCCGACATCGACCTGGACATCGAGCACCGGCGCCGCGAGGAGGTGATTCAGCACGTCTATGAGGCGTACGGCCGGGACCGGGCCGCCCAGGTCGCCAACGTGATCTCCTACCGGCCGCGGATGGCGCTGCGGGACGCGGGCCGGGCGCTCGGTCACCCTCCGGAGGAGCTGAACGCATGGTCCCGGCGGGCCGGTCCTGGGGAGGCCGCGGGACCGGACGCGGACGTTCCCGGCGATGTGGCGGAGCTGGCCGGGCAGATGCAGCGGCTGCCGCGGCATCTGGGGATCCACTCCGGCGGGATGGTCATCTGCGATCGGCCGGTCGGTGAGGTGTGCCCGGTGGAGTGGGCGCGGATGCCCGGCCGCAGCGTGCTGCAGTGGGACAAGGACGACTGCGCCTACGCCGGGCTGGTCAAGTTCGACCTGCTCGGCCTGGGCATGCTGTCGGCCCTGCACGACTGCTTCGACCTCGTCGACACCCACTACGGTCATCAGTGGAGCCTGAATTCGATCCCGCAGGAGGACGCCGGCGTCTACGAGATGCTCCAGGCGGCGGACACCGTGGGGGTATTCCAGGTCGAGTCGCGGGCTCAGATGTCCACCTTGCCGCGGCTGCGCCCGGAGAAGTTCTACGACCTCGTCGTGGAGGTCGCGCTGATCAGGCCCGGCCCCATCCAGGGCGGGTCGGTCCACCCCTACCTGCGCCGCCGCGCCGGAACCGAGGAACGGCTGATCCCGCACGAGTCCATGCGGGCCGCGCTTGGCAAGACGTACGGGGTCCCGCTGTTCCAGGAGCAGATGATGCAGCTGGCCATCGACTGCGCGGGTTTCACTCCGGCCGAAGCGGACAAACTGCGGCAGGCGATGAGCTCCAAGCGGGCGCCGGAGCGTATCGAGGAGCTCCGCCAGCGGCTCCTGGACGGCATGGCCCAGCGGGAGATCCCCGGCCCGGTCGCCGAGGACGTCTACGAGAAGATCCTGGCCTTTTCCAGTTACGGGTTCCCCGAGTCGCACGCGATCAGCTTCGCCTACCTCGTCTACGCGAGCGCGTGGCTGAAGTACTACTATCCGGCGGCGTTCACCGCGGCGCTGCTCCGCAACCAGCCCATGGGCTTCTACTCGCCGGCCAGCCTGGTCAGCGACGTCCGCCGGCACGGGGTGGAAGTGCGCGAGGTGGATGTCAACGCCAGCAGCGACCTTGCCACGCTGGAGTCCGGGGGGACGCCGCCGCAGGCTCCGCGTTCCCCGGCGGGGCAACCGGCGCCGGGTCAGCGTCAGCCGGCCATCAGGCTCGGGCTGCGGGGGGTGCGCAACCTCGGGGCGGACACCGCCGCGGCGGTGTCCGCCGGCCGGCCGTACGCCGGGCTGGAGGATTTCGCCCGCCGCACCCGGCTCCCGGCGGCGGCCCTGGAGGCACTCGCGGCCGCGGGCGCGTTCGGCTGCTTCGGCGTAGGCCGGCGGGAAGCGATGTGGGGCGCGGGTGCTGCCGCGGGTATCCGGCCCGCTCAGCTTCCGGGTACCACCCCCGGCCTGGCCGCCCCGGCACTGCCGGCCATGACACCGGCCGAGGAGACCGTCGCCGATCTGTGGGCCACGGGTGTCTTCGGCACGCATCCGCTCCGGCACATCCGGCCGGCGCTGGCGGCCCGCGGGGTGGCGGCCGTGGCGGCCCTGGCCACCGTCCCCGCGGGCAGCGCCATCGTGGTGGGCGGCCTGGTCACCCACCGGCAGCGGCCGCCCACGGCCGGCGGCGTGGTGTTCATCAGCCTGGAGGATGAGACCGGGATGGCGAACGTCATCTGCCCGCCACAGGTGTGGGAGCGCCATCGCCGGGTGGGCGCGGAATCGGGTGCGCTGCTCGTCCACGGCCGCGTCGAGCGTACCGAGGGTGCCACCAACCTGATCGCCACCCGGCTCCGGCGGCTGCGGGTCGCCGCCACTCCGCCCAGCCGCGACTTCCGCTGACCGGTGCCGCCGGCGCGCCGGGACCTGGCCGCGCGCGGCGGTCAGCGCCGCGGGATCAGGGGACGACGATGACGGGATAGCGGGCGTGCCGGGCGAGCCAGCCGGGTACGGAACCGGCCAGGCGGCGCCACGACCGGGACGGTGCGCCGATGACGAGCGCGTCCGCGTCCTGCTCGGCGGCGGCGGCGGCCAGCTCACGCGCCGGGCTGCCCCGGCGCGTGAGCACATGCACGTCGAGGCCGGTCGGATCGGTTGCCTGGTCAAGCTCGGACAGCAGCCATTTTTCCAGGTCACCGGCGTGCTCGGGCAACCCGATCACCTGGCCGGTCAGCGGCTCGCAGTACATGCCCGCCGTTGATATGTGCACCACGAGCAGGGGACGGCCCAGGCGCCGGGCTACGCCTGCGGCGTAGGCGAGCGCGTTGCGGCTGGCCGGTGAGGCGTCGTAGCCCACGACGACCGGGTGCTCCAGGCGTTTGCGGCCGTCTTTGGGCCGCCCGCGCCGCCGCTCAGGCTGGCCGGGAGGAGGATATGACTCTGCCTGGTCCAATGTCCGCGTCCTTGCGGGCCGCACCGCCGAGTGCGGGTAACTCCGCGTGGCAACCTGCTTGGTACCGGTACGTATGCCCGGTATTGAGCCGCCCATTCCTGCAGTTAGTTTGTTTTAGACAAACAAGTATGTTGATCGCCGCTCCCTGGTCCTCGTTCCGCCTGGCCGTTGACCTGCTCAACCCCCTGGTCCCCGCACCTGAGCTTTTGGTGACCCGCAGTGCTGATCAGATGGCACTATGAGGGTGGTGACAGAGCCTGCGGACACGATGAGCCGGCCCGCCGACCCCCCGCTGGCCCGGCCAGGGCCGGGAGGGCGGCCCGGCGGCCGGCCAGAGGGCCGGAACACGATCGCTGCCACCGCCCGCGCCGTCATTGAATGCGCGGCCGACGCGATCGTCGCGTTCGGTACCGACCAGGACGTGCTGCTGTGGAACCCGGCCGCGGAGCGGATGTTCGGCTGGGCGGCGGCCGAGGTGATCGGCATGGAGCCGCCGATCATCCCGGAAGAGCTCAAGGCCGAGCACAATGCCGTGCTGGAACGGGTCCGCGGCGGGGGGCAGATCTCCTTCGCGACCCGCCGGATCCGCAAGGACGGCAGCATGCTGGACGTCCGGATCGACACCAGCGCGCTGCTCGGCGCCGGCGGCGAGGTCACCGGCTGGGTCAATGTCTGCCACCAGGCCGACGAGGACGACGTGGCGCGGCACTACATGGCGGAGCGAGCCCGCGTGGTGCGCAGGCTGGGCGACGTCGTGGCCGATATGAACGCCCAGCGGGACCTGGAGGCGGTACTCGACCGCATCGCGGCCAGCCTGCGCGAGCTGACCGGTGCCGACGCCGGGGGATTCGTCCTCATCGAGGACCGCATGCTCCGGCTGGTGAGCACCTCAGGACTGCCGGACCGGCTGCGCGGGCGCACCGCGGTCCTGTCCACAAGCCTGGTCGGTGAGCTGATGCGGTCCGGCAAGACGGTCATGATGACCACCGATGATGCCGGCGGTTTCGGCGACCTGATCTGGTCCGCGCTCCCCGGCCTGCACACCATCGCCCTCAGCCTGTCGCACGTGGGTGATCGTCCCTACGGCGCGCTGTACGCCCTCTACAGCCGGCGCAATCTCAGCCACGTGGAGCTGGAACTGCTGGAGCTCCTCGCCGGTCACGCCGGCGTCGCCCTGACCAACGCGATGGCCTTCGAGGAGGCGCTGCGGCAGCGAGAGCACGAGCGGGCGGTCATCGACGGCAGCGCCGACGGCATCGCCGTGCTGGACGGCGCCGGGATGGTCCGGCAGTGGAATCCGGCCGCGCACCGGCTGACCGGGGTGGCGGCCGATGACGCCATGGGCAAGCCGCCGCCGTTCCCGCAGCCGGAACCGGGAGCCAAGCTCACCCACCGGCTGGCGGACGGCCGGTGGCTGGACGTGCTCTGCACCGCGCTGGCCGCCAGCGACGAGCGGGTCATCGACTTCCGCGACGTGACCGCGGCCAAGGAGCTGGAGGAGGCCAAAGACCTCTTCCTCGCCACCACGAGCCATGAGCTACGCACCCCGATCACCGTGGTCCAGGGGTTCGCCAGCACCCTGGCCCGGCGATGGGACCAGCTGACCGACGCTGACCGGCGTTCCGCGGTGCAGACGATCGCCGAACGGGCGGGCTCACTCGGCCGGCTGGTCGAGCAGCTGCTGCTGGGCTCGCGGGCCGGGGCTGATCAGCTGCCCGTCCGTAACGGGGCGTTCGACCTGGGCGCGCTGCTGCGGGCCGCGGCGGTCGCGTTCCAGCCGCTGTCGGACACGCACACGCTGGTGGCCGACATCCCGGACGACCTGCCGCTCGCCTACGGCGACACGATGGCCACCGACATCATCGTCGGCCAGCTGCTGGAAAACGCCTTCAAGTACTCGCCGGACGGAGGCCAGGTCACGGTGCGGGCTCGGGCCGGGGACGGGCAGGTCGAGGTGATCGTGGAAGACCGGGGCATCGGCATCGCCGACGGTGACCACGAGCGTATCTTCGAGCGGTTCTTCCAGGGCGAGGCCGGCGACCGCCGCCGGTTCGGCGGCATCGGAATCGGCCTCTATATTGTCCGCCGTCTCGCCGTGGCCCAGGACGGGCAGGTCAGCGCGATGTCACGGCCCGGGGGCGGGACGATGATGCGGCTCGTGCTCCACGACGCCCGTCACACGGGCTGACGGCTCCGGCGGTCGCCTCCGGAAGCCTCCAGGTAGGCGTCGATGATGCCCGGGACGTCGTCGCCGTCCATGATGATCTCGCCCCGCTCCAGCCAGATGACCCGGTTGCACGTCTCCTCGACCTCGCCGAGGTTGTGAGCCACCAGAAAGACCGTGCCGGCCTCCTGGCGGAGTTCCTCGATGCGCTTGTGGCTCTTGGCCCGGAACGGGGCATCGCCGGTGGCCAGCGCCTCGTCGATGAGCAGGACATCGTGGCTCTTGGCCGAGGCGATCGCGAAGCGCAGCCGCGACCCCATGCCGCTTGAATAGGTGCGCATCGGAAGATCGATGAAATCACCGACCCCGGAAAACTCAACGATTTCGTCGTAGCGGCTCTTGACCTCCTGCGGGCTCATTCCCATCGCCAGGCAGCCAAGGACGACATTCCTCTCGCCAGTGAGATCGTCGAGCAATGCGGCGTTGACCCCGAGCAGCGACGCTTCGCCCGTGGTGTAGACGGCGCCTTTCTCCGGGGGCAGCAGCCCCGCGATGGCCCGCAGCAGCGTCGACTTGCCGGAGCCGTTCCGCCCGATGATCCCGATGGCGTCGCCGCGGTTGGCGATGAACGAGATGCCACGGATGGCGTGCACCTCACGGAGCCCGGGACGGTTCTGCCGGCGCATCACCCGCATCAGCGCGGTGGCCGCCGTGCCCTTGCTGCCGCCCGCGCCGTAGACGCGGTACACGATGTGCAGACCGTCGACGACGACCATCGGCTGCTCAGCCACGGCTTACCTCGCTTCCGCGTCCTGGGGATATGGGCAAGCCTACGGGCTGGCCGGGACTGGCGCGTTCGGGATGGCACGCTGCCTATCCGAATAGCGGCCGTTACTATATGTGGCCTTTATCTGCGTCGGTCAGGAAGACACCGTAGGCCAGCCCGCTTTTCGGCTACAAAATGTGACCGCTGCGGTTTCCCGGGCTGTCGTGTGGGGCATTTCCCCGCACGTACCGGATTCGTTGATCGCTGGGGCAGGACGGGTCACAGGGAGGTGAGTGCAGCGGCGGTCGTACTGCTTCCGTATACGCCGTCCAGCGTCGCGGTGGCCCGGCGCCGTCTGGCCGCCGACCTGGCGACGGCAGGTATCTACGAATCCGCTGTGGGAGACGCCGCGCTGGTCATCAGCGAACTGCTGAGCAACGCGATCCGGCACGCGGCGCCGCTGCCCGGCTCGACGGTACGGGTGGCCTGGACGCTGAACGACGACGCGCTGCGCGTCGCGGTCAGCGACGCGGGCGGCGGCCCGATGCCCCGGGTCACCCAGGCTTCGCCGGCCGCGCCGGGGGGCCGCGGGCTCGGGATTGTGGAGACGCTGTCCGCCCGCTGGGGCGTGCTGCGTGATGACGGCGAGACCACCGTCTGGGCGGTCCTCGCCGCCCCGCATGTCCCTGAGACGACCGCGCCGCCGGTGATCCCGGTCGCGGATTCGGTCCGCGATAACGAGCGGTCCGTTGCTGACGTGTGACAGATCAGTGCTTTCCCGCCGCATTACCCGGCCCTGGCCGCCGCGGGGGGTAGGCAGCCGCTGGCCGTCCGCATGAGCGCATCCCGACCGTGTGGCCCAGGCCATCAGATGACGGTATGGTTCGCTCGTGGAACTCAATGTCTCGAGCCGGTCTCACGGTGATCACACCATTGTGATTGCATCGGGCGAAATTGACCTTTATACCGCGCCCCGGCTGCACCGTGAGCTCGTCGACGTGCTAGCCGACGACCGGCCCGCGCATGTGATCGTTGACATGTCCGGCGTGGCGTTCTGCGACTCCACGGGGATGAATGTCCTGCTCTCCTCGCTCCGGCGGGCCCGTGAGCGGGGCGGCCAGCTCGAGCTCGCCGCCCCCCGGGCCGCGGTCCGCAAGATCCTCCAGGTGACCGGCCTCGACTCGGTCTTCACCGTGCTGGACGAGTCCGTCGCAGCTTCCGGCCAGTAGGCCGTGACCCATGCCCTAGGATCTAGCGCATGCTGCCGAAGGGCGACGTAGGGTCGGTCGGCGATATCGCCGTGGTCATTCCCGCCAAGGACGAGGCCGACCGAATTCGGGACACCGTCACGGCGGCCTCCGGGCTGCCCGGCGTCGGCCTGGTCCTCGTCGTGGATGACGGCTCACGGGACGGCACCTCCCGGGCGGCGGAGCTGGCCGGCGCCACCGTCATGCGGCACGCGCGCACCCGGGGCAAAGCCGCCGCCATGGAGACGGGGGCCGAGACGATCCGCCTTCTCGACCAGCGAGAGCGCCGCGCCAGCCCGCGCCATCTGCTGTTCCTCGACGCCGATCTGGGTACCAGCGCGGCGTTCGCGGGCCCGCTGACCGAACCGGTCACCGCCGGGGATGCGGACATGACAATCGCTGCCTTCTCTTCCACGGTCAAGCTGGGCGGGCACGGCCTGGTGGTCGGGCTGTCCGCCGCCGGTATCCGCCGGGTCATCGGGTGGGCGCCGGCCCAGCCGCTCAACGGGCAGCGCTGCCTCACCCGGGCCGCCTTCGAGGCGGCCCGCCCGCTGGCCGCGGGATTCGGCGTGGAAACCGCTCTCACCATCGACCTGGCGCGCAAGGGCCTGCGCATCACCGAGGTCGAGGTCCCGCTGGCGCACCGCGCGACCGGCACCGATCTGCGGTCACAGCTCCACCGGGCCCGGCAGCTGGCCGACGTCGCGAGGGCGCTGGCAACGCGGCGATGAGCCAGCGGCCGGCCTTCGGGCAGCGGCCGGAACGCGCCGGGCGGGCCGGTCTCGCGGTCACCGGCGTCAGCATTGCGCTGACGTTCGTGGTCGCCGTGGCCGGAACCTCGATCATGGAGCCGCCCTACCCGGGGCGGCCAGGCCAGCCGCCCTGGGCCTTCAGCGCTCACCTTTCCCCCTACCTGGCGGTCGCGCTGGCCGGGGCCGCTATCGCGGCCGGGACAGTAGGGCTGGCGCTCACGATGAGCGCGATGCGGCACGGTTGGGTCATCCCCGCCCGGTCCATCCTGCTGGCCGGGCTCGTCGCGGCGGCGGCGCTGACCTTGGTCCCGCCGTTCGGCTCCTCGGACCCGCTCAGCTACGCCGCCTACGGCCGGATCCTGGTGACCGGGCACAATCCTTACGCGATCGGGCCCGATGTACTTGCCCGGCTCGGGGACCCGGTCGCCCGTGCCGTCCAGGACTGGTACACCACCCCCTCGGACTACGGGACCGTGGCGACCGGCGGCCAGGCTCTCGCTTCCCTCATCGGCGGTACGTCGGCCCGGCTCACCGTTTTCGTCCTGTTGCTGCTCAATCTGGCCGCCTTCGGCGGCACCGGCCTGCTTCTGCACCGGCTGGGCCGCGGCGACCGGTGCCGCCAGATCCGCGCCGCCTTGCTGTGGACGTGCAACCCGCTATTGCTCCAGGTACTCGTGGCCGGTGCGCACGTCGACGGCCAGGCCGTGTTCTTCGGCGTGGCCGCGGTCGCCGTGTTCAGCCCGGTCGTGAGCGCCGCGCCGCGCGCCGGTACCTGGGCCGCCCGCCGGGTGGGCTCCTGGATGGCGCTGCGCGCGGCGGCTGCTGGAGCGCTGATCGGTCTCGGGTTCGCGGTCAAGGTGACGATCGCGCTGCTGGGCGCGGGCCTGGCCGTCGCGGCGGTGCAGGCCTGCCAGCCACGCCCGCGAGGCACGCGGTGGCGCTTCCTGG
Source organism: uncultured Actinomycetes bacterium (assembly GCA_963824545.1). GTDB lineage: Bacteria > Actinomycetota > Actinomycetes > Streptosporangiales > Streptosporangiaceae > Bog-532. The sequence goes on from CAWGPP010000032.1 coordinate 45,071, forward strand.
CCGTGGTCGCGGGCGGCCTGGCCGCGGGGTTCGCGGTCGTCGCCGGGGCTGCGCTCGCCATCGGCGGCCGGGACGGCTTCCGGCAGGCCGTACAGGCCAGCAGCATGGTTTCCATCGGCTCACCGTGGCGGGTCGTCCGCACTCTTCTGCACCTGGGCGTCGGCGAGGCGGCCGCCGACGACGTGGTCAAGATCGCGGCTGCGGTGCTCGCGGCCGCGCTGGCCGTCCTGCTGCTGCGCGGGCTGCCCGGCGCGCCGCCGTGGGGCCCCTGGCGGGGACGCGTTCGTTACAAAATCCCGTCCGGCGCCGACGGTGACCGCGACGCTGACGATGCGGGGGCGCGGGCCGCGGCCGATCCGGCGGCGGTGCCCGCGGGACTGGCCGGGCGGGCGGCACTCGCGTTCGCGCTGGCCTGGCTGCTCGCGTGGCCGTACGTGCTGCCCTGGTACGACGCGCTCGCCTGGGCGCTGCTGCCGCTGGTGGCCGCCTCCAGCCTTGACGGGCTGCTGCTGGCCCGCACCGCGGCGCTCGCCTTCGGCTACCTGCCGGCCCGGGTCGCGGGGGTCGTCATACCGTCCGGCCTGGGCTGGCTTCAGTCCGTGGTCCGGACGGGAGTGACGCCGGCCGTTCTCGCGGTCGTGACCATCTGGGTGGTGCTGAGCATGCGGCGCGGCCGGGCGGCATCACCTGGCCCCGGCGGGCATGCGGAGCCGGGCGGTGCCGCCGCGTCCGGGCCGCCGTCGCCGCCCTCGGCGCGGCGGCCGGCCGCGGAGCGGGGAAGGGCCGGATGACCAGTGCTCCCGCGGCGCCACCCGCCGCCGGGCCGGCCCCGCGTCCGGGCCGTCTGGCCGGGCGGGTGGCGGGGCTGCCGCCGTGGGCGACGGTGCTCCTGGCCGTGCTGGCGTGGGCCGCGGCGCTGGCCGCCGTCGAGCCGATCGTCCACGGCTACCTGACCGGCCCGCCCGATCAGCGGCTGGTTGATCTGGACGTCTACCGGACCGGCGGCCTCGCCGTGCTGCGGGGCCAGCCGCTCTACAGCGTGCTCACCCAGCCTCCCCAGCTGCTCCCGTTCACCTACCCGCCGGTAGCCGCGATCTTCGCCGTCCCGCTCGCCGTGGCGTCCTGGCCGGCTGCCCAGCTGGTCTGGATCGCGTTGGTCTACGTGCCGCTCGCGGTCATCATCGGCTACTCGTTCCGCCCGCTGCTGCGCCGGGCCGGGCCTCTCGCGCCGGTCGCGTTCGCCGCGATCTTCTGTGCCGCCGCGTACCTGTTCCCGATGCGGGACGAGATGCGGTTCGGCCAGGTTGACGCGGTGCTGGCGGCCATGGTCGTGGCCGACTGCGCGGCGGTGCGGCCGCCCTGGCCGCGGGGTGCCCTGATCGGGCTGGCTACGGCGATCAAGCTGATCCCCGGCGTGTTCATCATCTACCTCTGGGTCAGCGGCCGGCGCCGGGCCGCGCGCACCGCCGCGCTGGCCGCGGTGGCCTGGACCGCGGGCGCTTACCTGCTGCTTCCGCGCGACTCGGTGACCTACTGGACGAGTGCGATCTTCGATTCAGGGCGGCTGGGCAACAACGCGGGCACCGAGAACCAGTCGCTGCGCGGGCTTCTGCTCAGGCTCTTCCTGCCCGGCCACGTGCCCGGGGCGGTGTGGGTCGTGCTGGCCGTCGCGGTGGCGATCCCGGGCTTCGCCCTCGCCCGGCGGCTCTCCCGGCAGCACTACGAGATGGCGGGGATCGCGGTAACCGCCCTGCTGGAGATGCTGATCTCGCCGGTCGCCTGGATCCATTACTTCCTGATGGTGATCATCGCGATCGGCGTCATCGCGGGGGACGGGCGGCTGGCGCGGCGGGCGGCCACGGCGGCCGGGACCGCGGTCTTCTTCTGGCTGACCATTCCCTGGTGGGGCCATTCGCTGCTGGCCGATCCGGGGGTGCCCCGGCTGCTCAGCCGGATCGTCGAGGACGCCTTCGGTATCGCGGCCGCGGTGCTCATCGTCGTCATCGCGCGGATGCGGAAGACCGGCGCCGACCGCTACCCGTCGCCCGATGTAAGCACCTAGACGGGTAGTAATCGATAGAGTACGGAACGTGATTACGGAGCTGTGTGTGGTGCTGGGGATGCTCGCTGGGTCCTGCGGGATTCTGCTGGCCGTCAGCGCCCGGCGGTACGCCGCGCGGGCCGCGGCCGAGTGCGCCGAGCTGATCAACGGACGTACCGGGTCACCGGGAACGGCCGATCCGCGCGCGATCAGGGACCTGGCCGTCGTCCGCTATGACGCGCTGCACGAGATGTCCGGCCAGCTCTCGTTCTCGGTCGCACTGCTCAACGCGGCCGGTGACGGGGTGGTGCTCAGCTCCATTAACGGGCGCACGGAGACGCGGACGTACGCCAAGGTCGTCCTCGCCGGGAGCGGCACGCAGGAGCTGTCACCGGAAGAGGAGCAGGCGGTCCGTTCCGCGCGGCTGGGAGCGGGCCTGCCGGAGGCGCCGCAGGCGGCATCGCCCTACCCGGCGCCCGCCCGTACCGGCCTGCCCCGCCTGCCCGGTCTCCCCGGGGCGCCCGGAGGGGTTGGGGCGGCCGGAGGACAGCAGGCCACGCCCATTGGCGGTTCTAGGTCTCTCTAGGACTTAGATAGCGCGAATCCTATACAGCCGTATACGCATGCATACCGGGGCTCCGGCGGCCGCGGGCTAGCATCAGGGGATTATGACCGAGCGCTACGCATATCTGGGACCCGAGGGCACCTTCACCGAGGCGGCCTTCCGTGCGCTGGACGCCGCCGGGCATGCCGAGCCGCTGCCCTGCTCGACGATCCAGGCCGCACTGGCCGCGGTCCGGGCCGGGGCGGCCGACCGGGCCGTCGTCCCCATCGAGAGCTCGGTGGAAGGCGTCGTCACCGCGACCCTCGACGATCTGACCACCGGCGGTGATCTGCTGATCCAGGCCGAGCTGCAGCTGCCCATTGCCTTCGCCCTCCTGGGCCGGCCAGGAACTCGGCTGCCGGACGTCCGGACGGTAAGCGGGCATCCGCAGGCCCAGCCGCAGTGCCGCCGCTGGCTGACCAGTCATCTTCCGCACGCCGAGTGGGTGCCGGCCGCGTCCAACGCCGAAGCGGCGCGCCAGGCCTCCGAGGGGAAGATCGACGCGGCCCTGGCCGGGGCCTTTGCCGCCGCCCGGTACGGGCTCGAGGTGCTAGCCCACGACATCCACGACCGGCACAATGCCGTGACGCGATTTGTCGTGGTGGGCCCGTCGGCCCAGTTGCCCGCGGCGACCGGTTCTGATCGCACATCCCTGGCCGCGTTCCTCGCCACCGATCATGCCGGGGCGCTGACCGAGATCCTCACCGAATTCGTCGTCCGTGGCGTCAATCTGACCACGATCCAGTCACGGCCCACCGGTGACGGGCTCGGCCGCTATTACTTCTTCATCGACTGTGAGGGCCACGTCGCGGATGCGCGCGTCGGTGAGGCCCTCATGGGCCTGCGGCGGCTCTGCGCCGACGTCCGGTTCCTCGGCAGCTACCCGCGCTGCGACGGCGGCCAGACACAGATGCCGCGCGGAACATCCGACGCCGAGTTCGCCGCCGCGGCGGAATGGCTGGCCCGCCTCCGGGGCGGCCGCTGACGCGAGCCCGGCGGCCCGCGAGCCCCGGCCGCCCCAGAGGCTACAGGTAGGGCCCGGAAGCGCCGGGCGGCCCGGGCCGCCCGATGTCGTCGACCGGCACCTGGGAGAGGCCAGGCGGGAGCGCTCGCCGCATCTGCTCGAGCTGTGCCCGCGCGGCCATCTGCTGGGCGAACAGCGTCGTCTGGATGCCGTGGAACAGCCCTTCCAGCCAGCCCACCAGCTGCGCCTGCGCCACTCGCAGCTCGGCCTCGCTGGGCAGCTCGTTCTCGGCGAAGGGCAGGGACAGCCGTTCCAGCTCTTCGACGAGTTCCGGCGCGAGCCCGTCCTCCAGTTCCTTGATGGAGCTCTCGTGAATCTCCCTGAGCCTGGCCCGGCTCTTCTCGTCCAGCGGGGCGGCCCTGACCTCTTCCAGCAGCTGACGGATCATGCTGCCGATCCGCATGACCTTGGCCGGCTGCTCGACCATTTCCGTGACCGGCCGCTCCGAGCTGCCCGTCTGCTCGGCGTCCTCATCGGCCTCGCCGAATGGGGTACCCCCGACCGGTATGCCGTCGGGGCCGACCACCACCACGTTGGGACGGTTTCCGGAGTCTGCGTTCATCCCGTCGCTCATCCTTCTAGTCTGTCGCAGTCATTCGCGATCCTGACCGCGGGACCGCCTCGGCGGCCGCTGCGGTCCTGGCTCTTCTCATCTCACCAGGAGTAGCTTCCCGGTCTGGCCGCCGCCCTCGAGGATCCGGTGCGCCTCGGCGGCGCTGGGCATCGGGAGCGCCTGGTCAATGACGGGAACGACCGTGCCCGCGCTGATGAGCGGCCACACATTTTCCCCTACCGCCGACACGATGGCCGCCTTCTCCGCCAGCGGGCGGGCCCGCAGCGTGGTCGCGTGGATGGCGCCCTGCTTGCTCTGCAGCACGCCCAGGTCGAGCTCGGCGCGATTTCCGCCCTGCCGGCCGATGATCACCAGCCGGCCGCCGGTCGCCAGGGCGGACAGGTTGCGGGCCAGGTAACTCGCGCCCATGATGTCGAGTATCACGTCCGCGCCGGCGCCTCCGGTCGCGTGCTTGACGACCTCGACGAAATCCTCGTTCCGGTAAGAGATGGCGACGTCAGCGCCGAGCGCACGGCAGCGGGCCAGCTTCTCCGCCGTCCCGGCCGTGCAGATCACCCGGGCACCGTTCGCCTTGGCCAGCTGGATGGCCATGGTGCCGATCCCGCTCGCGCCGCCGTGCACGAGGAACGTCTCACCGGCGGTGAGCCCGCCCACCTGGAACACGTTCGAGTACACGGTGCAGGCGGCTTCGGGCAGCGCCGCCGCATCCACGACGCTGAGCCCGTCCGGGATGGGCAGCAGCTGCCCGGCCGGGACGGCGGCCTTTTCCGCGTAGCCGCCGCCCGCCATCAGCGCGCACACCTCGTCGCCTGGCTTCCACCCGGTCACCTCCGCGCCGGTGGCCACGACGCGGCCGGAGCATTCCATGCCCGGGTAGGGCGGCGCTCCCGCCGGCGGCGGGTACAGGCCCTGACGCTGCAGCAAGTCGGCCCGGTTGAGACCCGCGGCCGCCACGTCGATCAGGACCTCACCGGGACCGGGCGCGGGATCTGGCACCTCCTGCCACTCCAGTACCTCTGGCCCACCAGGCTCGGTGACAAGGACCGCCCGCATATATCACTCCTATGTGTAATTTTCCGGTATAGGTTGCAACGGCGGGTAATGAACGCCTAGCTCTATGGCAACCGACGCCCTATGGCAACCGACGACGTTGGCCTAGGCTTCCGCTGTAGGCAACCGACCCTGCCGTACAGGGTTGACATATTCCCACCTCTGAGAACCGGGGGAGCGACCTGTGGCGACCGATGACCGCGACACGCCTGCCGGGGCGGCCGAAGGCACACGTGCGGACATGCCTGCCGGGGCGCCGGCGACGCACGCGGATCACGGAAACCCCGGCGCGGACAGCGGCAGCCCAGACTACGCGGAGGCGGCCGCGGAACCATTCCCGCCCGCCGATGCGCGCCCGGGAGCGGGCCCGGCGGTGCCGGAGGGCCTGGGCCCAGGCACCCCTGGGGCCGACAACGATGCCAGCGCGGGACCGGCCCCCGTGGAGCGGGCGGACGAACGTCCAGACGACGACTTCGAGCCGTTCCTGCCGCCCGGCCCCAACCCGTTCTCCTCGGTCCACCCGCAGGGGACGCCGCCCTACCGGCCGGCGGCCAACGGAGGCTACCCGAACGAACCCGGTGAGCCTGAGGCAGCGGCCAGCCTCCGGCCTGCGGACCCCGGTCGTGCGGCCTCGGGTGCTGCGGCCCCGGGTCCAGGCCCGGACGCCGGCGGGCAGTCCCCGGACGTCCGGGAGCCGGGGCAGGCCGGCCACGCGGAGCACGGCTACACGCCCGTGTCGCCCTATCCGCCCGTTCCGGACGACGAGCCTGACGTCGCCGGTCCCGGCCATGGTGGCGTTTCGCCCTATCCCGTCTACCGGCCTTACGGCCCCGGGGAGGACGACGGCGCCGGTGATGCGATGACCGACTACGGGCTGCCCTCTCCGCAGGCGTACGGGTTCGCGCCGCCGCCGCCGCCGGTCGAGCCCCTGCCGGATCTGGGCATCCCCGAACAGGGCTACCGCAACGAGCCGCGTCGGCCGTACCAGCCGTACGAGTCCTACGAGCCGCCCGGCTACCGGGACGAGGCGCCCGGGCAGGAGGATCGCGAGCAGCCGGCGGCTTCTGTGGCGGGCGGTGAACGGCCGGGCGGCGGGCACCGCCGGACCCAGGGCCCGGCGGGCCAGCACCGGGCCGGGGCCGCGGAGAACGGTATACGGAGCGCTGGCCTGCGCGGCCCGGCCCCCACGGCCGCCCCCCCACCCCTGGGGATGCCACCGGGGCGGATGGTGCCTGGCCGTGGTTATCCTCCGCCCGGCGCCGCCTCGTCCGGCGCGACGGGGCCTCTGGGCTCGGTGCCTGCGGGGCCCTCCGGGCCGGGCGGGCCCGCTGCACCCCCCGGGCCGGACGGGCCCCTCGGGCCCGCACAGCCGGGGCGCCCGCATCCAGCCAGTGCGCAGCACGGTGCACCGGTGGGCATGGCGCCGGGCCGCGACGACGAGGACTATCCGCCACTGGACGCGGCGGACGCTGAGGGCATGCAGGAGCACGAAACGGCGGACAGCCTGACCGCCGAAGCGCTGCTTCAGGGCAAGCGCCCGGCCCCAGGCGCCGGCTGGCGGCGGACCATCTTCAAGGCCACCGGCGGCCTGGTCCGGGTCGGTGAGTCGGCTAGCTCACAGCGCCGCCGCGAGCTTATCTGGCGCGCCCGGACGCCGGTCGCGGGCGGCCACCACCGGGTCGCGGTGATGAGCCTCAAGGGCGGGGTCGGCAAGACGACGACAACCGTCGGGCTGGGGGCGACGCTCGCCACCCTCCGCGGCGACCGGGTGATCGCCGTGGACGCGAACCCCGACCGGGGCACTCTGTCCGACAAGGTCCGGCTGGAGACGTCGGCCACAGTCCGGGATCTGCTGAACGAACGGCAGCAGGTGCACCGGTACGCGGACGTGCGCGCCTTTACCTCCCAGGCGTCCAGCCGGCTGGAAGTGCTGGCGTCCGACCGTGATCCCGGCGTGTCCGTCGCGTTCAGCGACGCGGACTACTGCGACGTGGCCCGGGTGCTGGAGCACTATTACTCGATCTGCATCACGGACTGCGGGACCGGCCTGCTGCATTCTGCGATGACCGGCGTGCTCAGCCTGGCCGATCAGATCGTCCTGGTCAGCTCGCCGTCCGTGGACGGGGCCCGCTCGGCCAGCGCGACGCTGGACTGGCTGGACGCCCACGGTTACGGCAACCTGGTCCGGAACGCGGTGGTCGTGCTCTCGACGGTCCGCCCGCGCAGTAAGAGCACCGTGGACCTGGACCGCCTGGAGCAGCATTTCGCGGCCCGCTGCCGCGCCGTCGTCCGCATTCCGTACGACGGTCATCTGGAAGAGGGCGCCGAGGTCGAGCTAGAACAGCTCAGCCCAGCAACGACCGAGGCATACCTGAGGCTCGCGGCCACCGTCGGCGAGGGGTTCGCCTGGCCGCGCCGTGCCCTGCGGCGGCCCGCTTCCACGCATCCGTGACCCGTCGTGCGGCGCGGCGCTGAACAGCGAGCGGATATGAGAGGCTAAGAGCCGACGCTGGGCCGCTGCGGCGGGCCTGGTATCAAGCTGCGGTCCAGCCACGGGCCACCGGGGCCCGCACGGCAGACCCGATCCGGGCGTTGCCGCAGCTAGGAGGGCTCGCCTAGTGGCCGATGGCGGCGGTCTTGAAAACCGCTGTGGCGTCGTGAGCAGTCACCGTGGGTTCGAATCCCACGCCCTCCGCGCTCACCAGCACAGATAGCGCCGGTCCGGCCGGGACCGCTCCGGCGGTCTCCGGCGGCCGGGCCAGATGTGGGGACATCGTGGGGACAGGCCGTCATGCTCCCGCCTCCTCAACGAGCCGGGCGACCGCCTCGGCCGCCGCGAGGTGAGCGTCCGCCAGGACGTGCGTGTAGTGGTCCGTCATCGCCCCGGTGGCGTGGCCTAGCTGCTCCTGGCGAATCTTCGCGTCGACCCCGGCGTCCCGCGCGAGCGAGGCCGCCGAGTGCCTGCCCTCGTGCAGCTTGATCACCGGCAGCCCGGCCGCCCTGGCGATCTCCTTGAACCGGCGCGAGACGTAGTCCGGCGGCCAGGGCGACCCGTCCTCACGGCAGAAGATCAGATCATTGTCCTGCCACGCGGTGGACGCCCTGAGGCGCGTGGCCACCTGCTCCTTGCGGTGGACCCTGGTCATCGCCAGCGACGTGGCGTCGAGCCACGCCCTGCGCTTTCCGGCCACCGGCCCGGCGGTGCTCTTCGGCTTGCTCCCGATGATCTCGCCGCCGAGCTGCAGGATGGGCCGCTCGACGGTGAGGTACCCCTCGTCCAGATCGGCGCCGGACCACCGCAGCCCGACCGCCTCGCCGCGGCGCAGGCCGCGCAGAAGGATCAGCCGGAACATGAGGTACAGCGGGTCATCCCTGCTCGCGGCCAGGAACCGGGCGGCCTGCGCCGCGCTCCACCGCTGGCCCTCGGGCGTCTCCTCCGGCTCCAGCTCGACGGCGTACACCGGGTTGTGGGTGAGGACGTGCCGCTGTTTCCAGGCGTGGTTGAGAACCTCCCTCAGCGCCGCGTAGACGCGGTGCTGGCTGGCCACGCCGATCACCTTTGGCCGGGTGCGTACGTCATCGGCGAGGACGGGCGCCCGGTCCTCGTCGCGGGCCGTCTCGATCTCCTCGTTGATGGCCTCGATCCGCTCGAACACCATCGCGCAGTGCGCGCCGTTCAGCCGCTCGAGCTGGACGTCCCGCAGGACCGGCAGAAGCCAGTGCCTGCCGATCTGCTCCAGGCGGCGGCGGCTCGACGGCCGCAGCCGCCGCTTCCCGGCCAGCCACGATTCCCACGCCGCCCCGAACGTCTCCCCGCTCCCGGCCGGGTCGGCGCCGAGCGCGAGGCGCCTGCGCACGTCGGCGACGGATGGCAGCTGGCCGCCGTAGCGGGTGCGCTCGAAGATCAGGTCACCGATCCGGGCGCGGGTCACGTCGTCGTCGGCCAGGCGCACGAGCTCGCGGACCTGATCGGCGAAGGCGTCGCGATCCTCGGCCTTCGCGAAGCCGGACCGGTGCAGCTTCCGACGGCCCTGGCCGGTGTCGATCCGCAGCGCCGCCTCGTAGCTGCCGTGATGGCGCTTGCGCAGGTCCGGGCACCGGCCGCCCAGCAGCTTGCCGTCATGATCACGGCAGCCGCAGCGCTTGCCCTTCGGTGCCCGGGCGCTCACGCCTGCTCGCCGCCCAGCTCGCGGACCAGGTGCTCGCGCACCGGCTCGAACATGCCGGGCAGCAGCTCGTCAGCCTCGGCCAGGCTGACCCAGCGGACCTCGGCCAGCTCGTCGGCGTCGCCGACGAAGATCTCCGTGCCGTGGGTCGGCCGGGCGGCCATGTAGATCATCGTGCGGCCGGTCTTCGGGTGCACCCGCTCGCCGATGACGGCCCCGGTCTCGATCCGCAGCGTGGTCTCCTCCTTGACCTCGCGCACGGCAGTGTCCGCCGGGCTCTCGCCGGGCTCGACCTCGCCCGCGATGAACGTCCATGGCGGCTTGCCGTCGTTGCGCTTGCCGACCAGGACGCCGAGCCCGGACGTGACGATGGCGGCGGCTACAGGCTGCTCCAATGCTTCCTCCACTGGTATGGGACGGGTTGCGGCATGCTCCGTGATCGCGGGCTGCCGCTGCTTGCCTGCGGACCGGTTCCTGGCTGCCGGTGGTATGAACCCGCGCAGGCGGCCGATGTAGACCCAGCGGTGCACTGTGCGCACAGGCACGCCCGCCTGGGCGGCTAGTTCGGGCCCTGGCTGCTTTCGGCTGGCGACGGCTGCCCGGTAGGCAGCTGCCACATGAGTGAGGAATTCGTCTGTCAGGCCCTCATCTGGCGGGCTCAGCGGAGGTACCGGCTTGTGCGTGATCGGCGCCGCCGGGCGCTGCCGCTCGGCGCGGACCTCCTCGCCACCGGGCAGCTGAGCCCGGAAGCTGTCAGTAACCCACGTCCGCCGCGCCCTGCGCCCGAACGTCGTGGCGTAGTAGGACGCGAGCGTTGCCAGATCCGGCCCCGGAACCTTGGCGCGGGCTGTCATTGCCGCCAGGCCACCATTGGCCAGGATCTCCGTCTCAAGCGCCCGCAGCGGGATGCTCCGCAAGTCGGCGGCCTCGATATGCCGCTCCTCGCCCTCGATGAAGACCTCGCGCGTGTGCCAGTGCCCCGCGTCGTCCTCGCCCAGGCGCAGGTAAAGCGGGCCCGGCAGCGTTTCTGAGTCCACCCGGACCCAGCCGCCATTGCCGTAGCTGATCCGCATTCGCCGGTCATCGTCGTGAGCCACGCGAGTAACTTAGCAGATGAATCGAGTAAGCGTAAACACTTGCGCGGTAAGTATCCGGTAGCTAATGTCGGTCGCGAGTAACTATCGAAAGCTGCTCGGAAGGACCAACATGGACGACCCCCTGGTGCCAGTCGAGGATCTTGCCGCCGAGGTCAAGGTCGAAGTTCAGACGATCTACAACTGGCGCAACGCCGGGAAAGCGCCCAGGGCGCACCGTATCGGTCGGCGCCTGTTCTTCCGCCGCAGCGATATTGACAGCTGGATCGCATCGCGCGCCGAGCCCGAGCGGCGCCCAGCGTGACCGCCAAAGTGTGGACCCGCAAGGCCGTCGAGGCGCTCGGTGTCCGGACCGACGTCCCGACCGCGGGCGCGATCCTCGTCGGATGGGGGCGCGATGAGGCGTATCGCGCCGTCAAGCGGGGCGATTTCCCCGTCCCGGTGCTGCAGCTCGGCCGTCGCCTGGTCGTCCCAGTGCAGCCGATCCTTGACCTGCTCGGCCTCGGTCCCCCGGACACAGCTGCGGCCGGTCCCGAAGAGACCGGCCGCGCCACCTGACCCGAAGTCCGCCGCTGAACGGAAGCTTCACGATGACGATACCCCCCTCGCCAGAGGTGCAGCTCGAGGCGTGGCTCCGCGCTGTCCGGCACCTCCAGGCCGCCGGGCTCGCCCCGGTCGTGCCCGCGGACATCTCCTGGCGGCTGTACGACGAGCACGGCATGCGGGTAACCGCCCCGGTTGAACTGCCATGGACGAGGGCGGCGTGAAGACCCAGCCCAGCGACGTCGAGGCCGAGAAGGCCCTCCTCGGCTGCCTGATGATGGGCGCCGCGCCGGACGGCCTCGTCAGCGCCGACTTCTACCGGCCCGCGCACCAGCTCATCTATGAGGCGATCGAGGCCCTCCGCGGGGACGGCAAGCCTGCCGAGCCCATCGCGGTCGCCGACGAGCTGCGCCGCCGTGGCCAGCTGACCAAGATCCGCGGCGCCGACTACCTGCACACCTGTTACGCCGCCGTCCCGTCAGCCGCGCAGGCCGGGCACTATGCCGGGATCGTCCGCGAGCTGGCCGAGCGGCGCGGCCTGATCGAGCACGCCAAGAGGCTGGAGCAGGCCGCGAGCAACCCCGGTGCGGACATCGCCGACGTCCGCGCCCTGGCCGCCGACGTCACGCCCGGCCCGGCTGCCAGCCGGGAGGACCACGGCCGGAAGCTGGTCCTCACCCGCGCGTCCGACATCGAGCCGGAGCCGGTCGTCTGGGCATGGGAGGACGACGGGGCCGGGCGGATACCCGCCGGGTCGCTCGGCCTGGCCGCGGGCCGGGAAGGCACCGGGAAGTCCTCGTTCCTGATCTGGATGGCTGCCCGGATCACCATGGGCACGCTGCCCGGTTCCTTCACCGGGCACCCGGGGCGTGATCTACGTGGCCGTCGAGGACTCGTGGAAGTACACGATCGTTCCCCGGCTCATGGCCGCCGGAGCTGACCTGAACCTCGTCTACCGGGCCGAGGTTCAGGCCGTCGAGGGAGACACTGTGTCCGCTCAGCCTGCCTGCGGACAACCGCCTCCTCGAGGAGGCCATCACCACCAACGACATAGCGATGGTGGCGATCGATCCGCTCATGTCCGCCATCGGCGACGGCATCGACACCCACGTCAACCGGCAGGTCCGCCAGGCCCTTGACCCCCTCGCCCGGATCGCCGACCGGACCGGCGCCGTGTTCGCGAGGGATCGCCCACTTCAACAAGTCCATCGGCACCGACGCCTCGTCGCTGATCACCGCCTCTGGCGCGTTCAAGGACGTAGCCCGGTTCATCTTCGCCTTCGCGGCCGACGCCGAGAACGGGACCCAGGTCATCACGCAGACCAAGAACAGCCTCGGCTACAGCGACCTGCCGTCGCTGGCCTACCGGATCATCGAGGCCACCGTGCCGACCGCCAAGGGTGACGCCAGGGTCGGCAGGCTCGTGGTGGACGGACCGGCCGAGTGCACCGTGCAGGACATCCTCAGCGCCCAGGCGAGTATCGGCCAGGGTGGCGGCCTGACCGAGCGGGCCCGTGCCGAGGAGTTCCTGGAGAAGGCGCTCGCCGGAGGGCCGCAGCTGGTCAAGGAGATCGAGGAGGAGGCCAAGGAGGCGTGCGGCATCGCCAAGCGGACCCTCGACCGTGCCCGCCAGAAGCTGAAGATCCCGGCGCGGAGAGTTGGCACCGCCTGGTGGATGGCGCTGCCCGATTCACGAGGGTGACCTGAATGACCTACCTGCGGAAACAGTGAAGGATGCCAAGAGTGCCAGTGGTGGCAATGTTGGCAACCATGCCAAGAGTGCCAAGCCTGCCTCCCCTGGCGAGGTTGGCACGGTTGGCATCCTTGGCGCGGATTGGCCCGAAGACAGCGCGGGCGCGGAGGCCCAGCAGTGACGAGTACGTTCATCGAGCGTCACGGCCTGGTCCTCTGGAAGAGGGAGATAGGCCGCCACTACCCGCGGAACGGATCGTGCGAGATCTGCGGGCGCGGCACAGCCCAGCTCGCCACCGACTACAGCACGCACGGATGTCCGCGCAGAGCATGGCTGGCCCGGCTGATGTTCGACCACTGCCACAAGCACCTGTTCGTGCGGGGCCTGCTCTGCACGGCCTGCAACACCGACATGGGGATCTACGACAAGACCCTGCGCGTGCGATGGGGCGAAGAACGGCGGCCCCTGATGGCCGCGCACGCCCGCAAGTGCCCCGGGTGCTACCGGCAACGACGCACGGAAGACCAGCAGTGACGATCACAGCCACCGCGTCTTGTCTCCGGTGCGACTGGACAGTGTCCGGCGAGTGGGCCGAGGTCGACAGGGCAGCGGAGCGGCACACGCGCACGGCCGGGCATCCGACCGGCACGTCAGCCAGGCCAGCCACCACGACCGGAGGACAGCGACCATGAGCGGGGACGCCTGGCAGCGACTGGAACGCGAAGTAAAGGCCGCCCGCACCCGGGTACGGGACATCGCCAAGCGCCGCATGGCGTGGTTCGGGGACGACGCCGAGCCGCACGCAGAGAACGTGCGCGAGCTGATCAAGCTGCGCCGCCTGCTCGATGAACTGATCGACGACGAGACCATCCGCGCGCGGGAACTAGGCGCGTCCTGGGATTCACTCGGGTCAAGCAGGCAGCAGGCGCAGCAGAGGCATAAACGTGCCCTGGCACGCCGCACCCGGTCAACGGCCGTTGACGAAACCCGCACATCGCGTGGCGCATTTCGTCAACGGCCGTTGACTGAGCGGCCGGGAACGGCGACCCGGCCAGCATGATTGACGGCATGACGCCAGCCTCAGCGCGTTGCACTACGCGCGCCTGCCCAGTGCGATTCAGGACCGGCGCCGATCGCGCGTGCCCAATGCACGGCGGCCAGGACGACGACGACGCGATAGTCAGGGCACGGCAGTACGGTCTCGCGGACGTGCCGCTCATAAGGACGGCAGGCGAAGGCAAGACGGACGGCGATAGCAGGCAGTCACCACGACCGGCACGACCACCCGCCCGGTGACCGGTGACCACCCAGCCATCCATCACGGTCAGCGGTCAACAGGTGACCGTGGGTGGATCGCACCTGCTCTGACCAGGCACTTTATCCACTCCGCAGCCGCCGTCCGTGTTCGCGCTGGCTGAAACGATTGCGATTTCAACAACTCTCCCGAATCCCCCCGGAGACGGCTACCCTCCGTGATCTGCCCGGGCCGTGGCACTCTTGCTGTATGACCATCCCGAGGCCGCCGAAGGGCGCAGGACCGTCCGGCCGCCGTATCTGGCGTGCCATCCTCGGCGAGTTCGACCTTGACGAGCACGAACGCGCTCTCGTGTGCGCCCTGGTCCGCCAGGTCGACCGCCTCGACGCCCTGGAGGCCCTCATCGAGGCGGAGGGTCTCACGGTGACCGGCCACGGGACGACCAAGATGCACCCGGCGGTCGTCGAGGCCCGGCAGTCGGCTATCGCGGTGGCCCGGATCTCCGCGGCGCTGCGCCTTCCGGCCGGTGAGCAGGAGGACGGCCAGGCTTCCGGGCAGCGGCGCGGGGTGCGCGGGGTGTACCAGATCCACGGCGGGGCGGCATGAGGCGCAAGCGGCAGGCCCCGCCCCGTGACTCCGCGGCGGGGGAGCTGCTGGCCTATGAGCGCGCGGCCGTGGCCGCGGGCGACGCTGAGCGCGTGGCCGCGGTCCGGTCGTGGCTGGCCATGCTGCGGTTTGCTGGCGGTGACCCGGAGGTAGGCGAGCTGTTCGCGGTGTTCGCGCGGGAGGGCCGGTGAGGCGCAAAGCGCGGGAGCCAGTCCACGTCGAGCCGCCCAGCTGGTACCGGACGTTCGACGCCGCGGCGTGGGGCGTCCCGGACGGGCACGAGCTGTCGATGATGGCCGGGCACCTGGGGATGCCGTGGCCGCCCGAGCTGCACCGGATCCACGCTGAGCGCCGCTGGTCGCAGGCCAGGTACGTCTACCGGCGGGAGAATCCGGCGCTGGCCGAGCAGGAGTTCAGCGAGATCGTCTCTGCGCACCGGCAGGCGCGGGAGCAGGAGAAACGCGCCTGACTCGTGGGATAATCGGGGCTGCCGGTGGCGGTGGTGGCCCGCGTTTCTCGCGGATTCGGTGGGCCGCCGCCCACCCGGCCTGAATCCGCGACGCGAGGAGAGACGATGACTTCCTGGTACGACGACGGCGACGACCCGGTACCGGCACAGAACGCCCCGGCTATGCCGCTGTCGAGCAGGCTGGCGGCCAGCCGGGAACGCGGCCCGGGTGACGCGCTGGCGCTCGCCGCGGCGCGCAGTGCGGCCACTGAGGCCCGCGAGCGCCGGGCCGAGGCCGACGCGGCGCCCGATCCTGACGAGTACGCGGCGAACCTGATCAACCGCGGGGTGATGCCCGGCATGATCTCCGATCTGGCGCGGCGTCTCGGTGACACGATGGCCGAGCTGGAGGGTGAGCGGGAAAAGCTTGAGAAGGGCGCCCGGCGGGCACGGCAGGTCAGCGAGATGCACGAGCGCGGGCAGATCCGCGCATGGGACATCCCGGCCTTCCTCGGCGATGACGAGGGCGACGAGGGCCTGGTGTCGCGGCTTGAACGCCGGGCGGATTCCCTGAGGCGGCAGATCGATGAGGCGCACGAGGCCACGGCCCCGCCCCGGCCCCGGCAGATGGACGGCGTGGAGGCGGCATCCCGGGCCGCGCATGACGTCTTCGTCCAGGTCACCCGCCAGCAGATGGCCGCAGCGGAGGCCGGGTACCAGGCGCCGCGCCCTTTCGCCTCCGTCTCCCGTGGCGCCGCGGGAGATGAGCACACGGGGCCGGGCTGCGAGGTGTGCGCGGCCGGGCGCCGGATGGACGCGGAGCGAGACATGCAGACGGCCGCGAGGGACTACGACATGGCGTACCGGTGACGCGGGAGGTCAGCCGGTCCGCCACCGACCGCCGGGCCGGGTATGCGGCCGGGGTGATCGCCGCCGGGGCCGCGTTCATGGCCGACGCCGAGCACCTGGGCGCCCTCGACGATGCCGAGGTGCTCGGCCAGGATGACGCCCCGGCGGTGTGCACGCCCTGCTCGATGCGGCGGCTCGGGTTCGGCGGCCTGGCCGACCGGCTGGAGTTCGCGCTCAATGTGGCCGGGCCGGGTGCGCTGTGAGCGCGGACCAGCGGCCAGCGGAGACGGCCGCCCACCAGCACGCGGCCGACGAGGCGGCGGAGACGGTCAGCCAGCTGCAGGCCCCTGTCAGCAACCACGCCAAGGCGATGGACCTGCCGCCCACCGCGGACGCGGAGAGCAAGCATCTGGGCGGCTCGGACGCCGGGTACCCGGCGTAAGCAGCAGAGCGCGTACATGACGACGGCCCGCCAGGGATTCCCTGGCGGGCCGCTGTCGCTGTACCCGCGCGGCCCGGGGGCCGCCCCCTAGTCGCTAGCGCCCGGACCGCGCGGGGGCTTAGTCGATGGCCTGGCGCCTGACGACCTCGGCCGCCTGGGCGGCGTCGAGGCCGTGGAAGTGGACGTGGAGGGTCACCATCCGTTCTGGCGCGGCTTCCGGCCCTCCCGGATAGCCCGGATATGGTTCCGGGCCGACCTGTACGCGGCGATATTCGCCGCCAGCAAGACCACGATCAGCGCGATCGTCATTGTCGTCTCCTTCCTCGTTCACCCATAGCTGAGCACCACCAGGGCGAGCCACCACGATCGCCACAGCCCGGCGATGCGTCAGCTGCCAGGATCTCCTCGGCGATCTGCGGCTACTCCGGCGATTGCCGTAGCTCCGGACGGCAGGATGCCCGCGCCGAGGCGCCACCCGCCGCACCACGTTCGCAGTGCGGGCCCGGGCATCTGCTCATCGCCGCGCCTCCCGCCGCTCGCGCAGGTGCCGGATGGCCAGGGCCGTGCCCCGGTGCACCAGCACCGCGCCGGGCCGGAACCGGGTGCCGGTGCCGCCGCAGCGCGGGCACGAGGCCCGGCGCCTGCCGCGTGTTCCCCAGCCGTTGCACCGGCCGCAGCTCTTCTGCGGCCGGATCACCGCGTACAGCAGGTAGGCGGCGAGGATGGCCAGCGCCATCAGGACGGCGGTCATGGTGTTCTCCTCACTGGTGCGATCGCGGGCAGGCGGCGATACCGGCCTGGAAGCCGATTTCGTAGCCACGGTCGAATCCCTCGCGGTCGCCGAGCTGGTAGCCCCGTTTGAACGCCACGCACAGCGGCCGGGCACAGTCCTTGTCGCTGCACGCCCGGTAGTCGTGAGCGCTGGCCTGCCGTTTCTTCGCCGCGGCCTTCCGCGCCGCGGCCTTCTCGGCCTTCTCGTGGGCCTTGCGGCGGCGGCCGAAGTCGCCCTTGCTGCTGGCGCAGACGTGGGTCAGCGGGTTCGTGACCGGCTTCCTGCACCGCTCGCACTTGCCGAACGACCACGCCGCTTTCGGCGTGGCCTTGCGGGTGCTGTTCGAGAAGCAGGTGTGGGACAGGCCGCGCGGTTTCCCGCAGCGCCCGCACACGATGTTGAGTTGCGGCGTCCAGGCCATCGCGGCCGACCTCCATGTGCCTGGCGTTCAGCGTCTTCGCCGCCGCGGCCCCAACATCACAACATCCCAGGCCAGGGCCACGGCGCAGTGTTGAGCCCGTTGAGCCCCGGTGACGTTTCCGCAGGTCAGCGCGTGTTGAGCTTTCACAACACATTCCGGGGCTGGTCCTACACATCGGCGGCCTCCACGTCGGCCCGGTAGCAGCCGGTGCGGCCGCTCTTGCCGGTCTCGCGGACGGTGGTGACCCTGATGTCAAGCTCGCGGAGCTGGCTCCCCACAGCGGCCGGGGTGATACCCGCGTACGTGCCGGGGATTGAGGCGGCCAGCCGTTCGGCGATCGTCTCGGACCACAGGCTCCTCGCGTCGCCGAAGATGAGCAGCACGTCGGCGGCGAAGTTGCGGGCATCCTCGTCGTGGTCCTGGCCGAGCGCGTACCCGGTCAGCCGCCCGGCGTGCTCCCGCATGATCCGGGCCCGCCCGGCGATCTCTTTCGCGGCCGGGCCGTCGACCTCGTGGCCCCGGCAGATCCGCGGCGCGCTGCCCTCGCCAGCGAAGTAGAAGATCCCTTTGTCGTCGAAGTCGAACATGGTGGCCCGGTAGCCGTTCTTGTGCGCGGACTGGCCAAGCACCATGTCGTTCTCCGTGTGGCCCATGACCTTGAGGCACATGCGGGCCACGACGGCGGCGCTGATTGCGGTCGGTATCGATTTGGCGTCCGGGCGCTGTGTCGACAGCATCTGCACGATGCCGAGCGCCGGGCCGCGCTTGGCCAGGTCGGTGGCGATGTCCTCAAACTCCGCGCCGTACTTCGGGTGCTCGAATGGGACCTGGCACTCGTCGACCCCGATCACGATGGGATGCAGGCCGAAGCTCTTGCGGGACGACAGCTCCGGCGTGACCTTGTTCTCCGGGCACAGCTGCGGGTGATCCTCGGCTATCTCCCGGATCACCTTCGTCCGGCGCCGCATCTCCGTCCGCAGCGCCCGGTAATCGGCGATCGCGTACTCCATGTCCTCTGGCTCGTCCCCGGCCCGGTACCGGTGCGCCACCGGCCGCAGCGGGGCCAGGTCGCCGGTGCCCTTGAAGTCGAAGACGTGGAGTTCGGCGCGCACGTCCAGGGCGGCGATCAGCAGCAGCAGGCGCAGCAGGAACGTCTTTCCCATCCGGGGCACCGCGCCGATGATCAGGCTCACGAACATGAGCCGGATCGTGATCACCCGGCCGCGCTGGTCGGTGGCGAACGGCACCGGGGAGAACAGGTCCGCAGCGCCCCGGGTGGCCAGCTTCCACGGCGGCTGGGCAGCCGTGGACATGTCCTCATCCCCCACCCACAGGCTGAGGGCCCCGGGGTGGCGCTTCCGCTCGTTCTCAGGCCACACGCACCCGATCGAACGGCGCAGGCCGGACGCGAGCTTCTCCCGCTTATCCATGACTTCCGCGGCGGTCACGCCGTACGGCAGGTCAGTCCGGGCCAGGTAACCGGGGCCGTCCCGGGCGATCGGGTCGACGAGCGCGATCGCGTGGTCAGGGTCTTTCGTCAGGGCCTGGTTGATTCCGCTGTGCCCGAGGTTGGCCAGCGCGCGCAGGACCACCCCCTCGGTCAGCGGCTCGAGGTGCGACGGCACCACGGCCGAGGTCAGGATCGGCTTACTGGCCGGGCGGCCGGTCCAGGCCAGCACCGGGACCGCCGCGGCGCCGATCAGCGCCCACGCCCACCCCGCGTACACGGTCACGCCCGCGGCCACGATCGCGATCACGGCGGCCCCGGCCAGCAGCACCATGCCGCGGGTCAGGCGCGCCTCCCGGGCGTGCTTGTGCAAGGTCAGCCACGTCCGCGGGTCGTTCGCGGCGACCGCCTCGTGCCGCAAGTACGTCTCTTCACTGACCCACCACCAGGCCAGCAGCGCGACCGCGATCCGGGCGATGCCCACGGCCGCCCACACGACCGTGAGCACGGCCCGCTTAGGTACCCGGACCAGGTGCCAGGCGGTGATGTGGCAGGCGCGGTGCCACCGCCAGCCGATCGCCTTGCGGATACCGGCGATCGTCTTCAGGTGGCCGGGAATGATGTCCCGCAGCTCGCCGGGCCGCCCGGGTGCGGCGGCGGGACGGGGCGGCGGAGCGGCCGGGGCGGGCGTGCCGGGGAACTGGATGACCTCGCCCTCGAGCACGGTCTCGTCGTCTGGGTGGCCGCCGGTCGGATCAGTCGACACAATGATCTCCGTTCGGTTCTGGCCCGGGGATGTCGTCTTGGCGGGTGGCTCCCCGGGCAGGCTGCTATTCGGCTAGTTCTTCGGTGGGCGCGTGCCCGTTGGACCCGGCGGCGGCCAGCTCGCGCACTCTGGTCACCTCCGCCCGGGACAGGCCGAACCGTGTTTCAAGCTGCCGCCCGGACAGCGGGTTACCGGCCGCGAGGGTGGCGCGCAGCGCGATCAGCGCCGCGCTCTGGGCGTCGGTGGGGATGGGCGCCGGAAGTGCGTCAGGGGCCGGGGCGGCAGGCGCTGCAGGGGCTTCCTGGCCTGCCGCCCCGGCGTCTTCGGGGGTGGCCTGGCGGGCGCGCCGGACCATGCCGAGGGCCATCTCGGCCGAGCCGATGAACGCGACCGCGGGCCACCCGGACAGCAGCGCCCCGGCCAGCCCGTAGCGGGCGCCGTTGGCGACGTTCGCGGCCAGGGTGGCGACCACGGCCAGGCCGAGCATGACCCGGGCCAGCCACGGCGTGCCGAGCCCGGCCCGGGCGGCCCGCAGCATCACCAGGGACGCCGCGGCCACGGTCCCGTCGATGGAGACCGGCAGCAGCGCCGCCGCCAGCGAAGTCTGCCCGTGCGTGAGCGCCAGGTGCTCGATGTGGACGAACGAGATCACGGCGGCGATCGCGGCGACCAGCAGCACAGCCGCCGCCGCCATCCTGCGCACCGCCAGGTCCCCGGTCACCGGGCCGCCCGCTTCATCGCCTCGTGGAGCGCAACCTCGCGGGCCAGGAGATCGCGATTGCCGCGCAGGATGCCCATGAGGTCATCGAGGGCCGCGAGCGCCTCCCGGGCGGCCGCGGCGTCGGCGGCCACCGGATTGGCGTGGTCCCGGCCGCCCCACGCGACCAGGGCGCGCGTGTAGCGGTCCATGCTGTCCTGCCAGCCTGCGGCGGTCATGCGGCACCTCCAGGGGTGGGCCGCGGCTGCCGCGGCCAAGGGCAGGACCGGAACCCGCGGGCCGCCCGGACCGCCAGCACGGCGAGCCCGGCCAGGGCGGCCAGCTCGAGGGCGGCGATCATCGCGGGCACCGGGACGGCCAGGACAGGGACGTGCACGTGCCACACCGCCGACAGCACGGCGAGCACGGCCAGGGCGGCCTTCATGGCGCCACCGGCCCGGCCGCGGCCATCCGCGCGGTGTATGACTCATTCACCCGGCGCCACATGTCCGCGGCCAGCCCGGCCAGGGCGCGGGTGTACTGCTCGCCGCCGTCATCGGGCCGGATAGTGGCCGCGGCGCGGGCCGGGCGCGGCCTGACGCCGCACATCGGGCAGTGACGGGACGCGCCACCTTGCCGCTTGAGCTGCCGCTCACGAGCCCGCGGGCCATCCCAGGTCCGCGCGAGCTGCCACCGGATACCGGCGGCGTAGGCGACGGCCAGGAGGCGCGCGCCGTCGCCGCTGGCATGCCGGGCGAGCCTCGCGGCGAGGTCATCGGTCCACCCGGTGTAGTGCCGGGCGTGCTTGTACGGGCGGTCGAAGTGCAGCAGGTAGACGGTGCCCGCCTGCCCGGCGGTCATGGCCGCCGCTCCAGCCATCCGGTGCCCAGCGTGTTGATCCGCTTGTCGGTGAACGTGCGGCCCTCCACGTGCCGGACCGACGCGCGCAGGTCCCGCCGCAGCCGGGCCCGGAGGATCACCGACCGCGGCCACCGGGCCGCCACGATCTCCTCCAGGGCGACGATCTGGATGAGCAGCTCCTCGGCCAGGGCGTCCGTCATCGCGGACTCCTGGTAGACGTCGCGGCGGAACTGCTCGTAGCCGTCGCCGGGGCGCTCCCCGCCAGCCTCGTGGCGGCCGCGCGGGCTCACTGGGCACCGCCGACGATGCGCTCGATGGCTTCCAGGGCGTACTGGCGGTCGCCGGTCTCCCAGTCGAACGCGGCGAGCACGGCGGCCACGCGGTCAAAGGCGGCGACGGTTGCGGTTACGCGAGCGTCAGCGGCGGGCCGCCCGGAATCGTGCGCGCGGGTGATCAGGCCAGCGACCACCGCGCACATCTGCGGTTCCCACCCGGCGAACCAGGCCAGCACGCGCCGGTCATAGGCGCCGAGCTCGACGCCCGCAGCCGCGCACGCCTCCTCAAGCATCCGCTGGGCGTGCGGCGCCATCCGCCCCACGCCCGGGTCGGCGCGGAACGCCTCGAAGATGGCCTTCACGGCAGGCAGATCGAGGGCCTCCCGCTGAGTCTCGAACGGGCCGGTCATGACGCACCGCCGGTCAGCTGGTCGATGATCTCCAGCAACGTGCCGATCACCGACTTGGCGACGCCGAAGCTGTAGGCGTACGCGGCGTCCAGGTCGCCCGGGCTGATGCGGTCGTAGTCCGCGGCGAGCGTCTTCGCGTCGGCGGCGGCGATCTCGCGCGCCCGCTCGACGCGGATCCGCTGCAGCTCCGTCAGCTGCGGCTTGCGAGGGGCGCTCACTTCGCACCGGCCCGGATGATCGAGCCGCTGGTGATCACGACCGGCAGGAGACCGGCCAGGGCCTCCAGCTCGCGTGGCGTGATCTGGTGCGCGGCGTACGCGCGGACCCACCGCCCCAGGTGCACGGCGCGGCGGCCCTGCCACTTGCAGGACGTCCCGGGGCTGGCCTCGCAGTGCGGGCACGGCACCTCGGCCCGCAGGTACTCGGTGAGCACCTCAGGGGAGCGGGGGACCGGCGTGGGCTGGGGGGCTATCTGGCCGGGGCTGGTGTTGACTTGCATCTTGGGTCTCCATCCGCTGGGTTCGGTTGGGGGTCAAGGCCCGGTTCGCAGTTCCCGCTGCGGGCCGGGCCGCCTGTTGGTGCATGTACACCACAATACTCAGGTGCATATACACCCGCAAGGGGTTTAAGGCTGGCTTTGCATATACACCGCTGCTACGATCAAGGGCATGCCGAACCAGCCAGCCACACCGAACCGGGCCGTCCGCATCGACGACGAGACGTGGGCCGACCTCGGCGCCGCGGCCGAGGCCGCAGGCACGGACCGGTCGACGGTGCTGCGCGAGCTGGCGCAGTGGTGGCTGCGGCGCCCGGGCGCGAAGATGCCGCCCCGGCCGGACCGGCCAGCCTGAAATGTGGGGACGCCGTGGGGACAGACGGCGTGAGACCAGGCGCGACGAGCCGCGACCGGCGGCTACTGCTGAACCGTCGCTGAGCAGCGGAAATGCAACTAGTTGCGACGGGCCGCTATCAGCCGCGATGAACGGGATAGGTCTTGAAAACCGCTATGGGTGGTGACACTCATCGTGGGTTCGAATCCCACGCCCTCCGCGCTGTGATCTCGCAAGAGATCGAGGACACCGCGAACCTTCGTTAGGTCCGCGGTGTTTTCGTGCCACCGGGGCCGCTGCCGTTTATCTGTGCGGCCGGTAGGCGTCACGGCGGTGGGCCACCGCCAGTACTGTGACGACGTGCTCGGGCTCGTCAACGGTGTACAGGGCACGGTACTCGCCGCGCCGGGCCGAGCGGACCTGGTTATAGGGCTCGTCCAGCGGTTTGCCAAGCCGGTAAGGATTCTGGGCGATGGGCCCGGTCAGGTGCTCGTAAAGGGCAGCGGCAGCGGAGAGGGGAAGCTTGGCGAGCCGACGGCGCGCGGCGGGGGTGAATATGACGGCGTAAGGCGCCGTCTCTCTCATTCGCCTGCGGCGCGGCGGGCGGCCAGATCGGCGGCGATCTGGTCAGCGGAGAACAGGTGCCCGGCGTGCGTATCGGCCAGACCCTCGCGCAGATCGCGCACCAACTCAGTGTCCGACAACACTTCGATCGTTTCACGGAGCCGGTCCAGTTCCCCTGAGGGCACGACGTCGGCGACGTGATCGCCGTGGGCGATCACCGAGACAGACTCGCCGTGCTCAGCCCGGCGCACAACTTCGGCCCAGGACGGCTCGTCCTCGGCGCGGATAGTGGCCGCTGGTTCACTCATGCCTCCATGGTAGGCCGGGGTCCAGGATCGCGGCGAGGACACCGGGTCCTGATCGCGCCGCATGCGCGCCGGAACGGTGGCCCCGAAGGCGGGCCTGGGTAGATCCGCAGTACGGGTCCATCTCCTCCAGGGCCGGGAAAACCGCTAGAGTGCGTGCTCGTCTGGTGAATCGCACATTTCGGGCTTTCGTAATGCCTTCGGGCGCCACTGTGTGCTGTCTCAGGAGAGAGGCATGGTGCTGACCCGTCGCCGGGTCTGGGCCGCCGTCGCTGTGGCCGTGGTCCTGCTGCTCGCGGGGTGCGGCACGGCCGGTCAGGCGGCGCCCCGGAAGACCAGTGCAATGGCGCACGCCACAGCGGGTACGAGGCGGCCGGCGACGGGCTCACCGGCGGCCGCGACACCGTCCCCGGCGACGTCTGCGTCTCCCCGTCCCCCCGCATCACCCAGCGCCCTGCCGGTCGCGCCGGGAGCTGGGCAGCTGCCGCAGACCAGCGCCCTGCCCGCCACGGATTCGGCCGCCTTCCAGAACGCGATGGCCGACCTGTGGCTGGCCGTCACCACTGGGCACGCGGACTACGGGCTGCCCGCCTTCTTCCCGCTCGCCGCGTACCAGAAGCTCAAGGACCTCTACGAGCCCACCGAGGACTGGCGGCGCCGGCTGTGGGTGGACTTCACCCTGGACGTCGCGGCCGCGCATCGCCTGCTCCGCGAGGATGGTGCCGAGCAGGCGCAGTTCGCCCGGGTCATCGTCCCGGCCGCTTACGCCGCCTGGGTCAGCCCCGGGGCGTGTGCCAACTACATCGGTTACTGGCATGTCCCAGGTGCCCGCCTCGTCTACCGGCAGGATGGCCGGGAGCGCTCGATCGGCATTGCGTCCCTCATCTCGTGGCGGGGCGACTGGTACGTGGTCCATTTCGGCGCGGTGTTGCGCGAGGCGGCCGTCGGGCTTGTCGATGATCCGGAGGCCGGCCCGGGGGTGCCGGGCCCGCCTGGCGGCTGCTGAGCGGGTACCGGGGTGGCTGGGGCAGCGTTGGTACCAACGTGGATGCCGGGGCGTCTACGTTGGTACCAACGTGGCCTTTGGCACGGGGTGCGAGGCGGTCCGCGATCAGGTAATTTGCCAGCCGTCGGTGAGGACGGCGCGGACCAGCTCGCGAAGGGGGCCGACGAGATCGCCCTCGGCCACCTGGGCAACGCGATCACCGGCCGAGATCTCGTACACCGGCTCGCCCGGATGCGGCCGGTAGGGCGGCGGCAGGTCGAGCCTGGCCTGGTCGGCGAGGCGCTCCCAGCGCGCAGCGTCATGTCGGCCGGTCGTGTCCACCACCGCGCGGCGGATCGTCCCGTCCCCGTTGACCTGCGTGATCGCGCACTTCATCGCCTTATTTTGCCTGAAATATTTGAAACCGGGCTATCACCGCAGAGTAATCAGCAGACGGCGCCCGGCGCAGCTGCCGCGGGACGGCCGGGGGCGGGGGAACAGCAGGCTTACAACATCCGGTGCCACCGGAAGGCAATCCCATTTGGCCTGGTCCACGTAGGTATGGGAAACAAGCAGCACTCTGAGCTTCCCTACTAGGAGAGTCCTTCCGTGAGTATCACCATCCGCCCTCACCTCCGCCCCTCGGCGCACCGGCTGCTGGGCGGCAGCCTGCTCCTCGGCGCGGCCATCACCGTGGCCGCCTGCGGCTCGTCCGCGGCCACCGGATCGGGCTCCGGGTCGAGCCCCGGCCCAGGCAGTACAGGATCGGCGGGCACATCCTCCTCCTCCGCTGTTTCCCTGAGCGCCAGGAACGTCTCCGGTGTCGGGACGGTCCTCGTCGACGGGCAGGGAAAGTCCCTGTACCTGCTCACCTCGGAAAAGGGCGGCAAGGTCACCTGCACGGCCAGCACCGGCTGCACGAAGTTCTGGCCCGAGATCACCCTCCCGAAGGGCACGACGGCCGCGACCGCCGGCACCGGCGTCCAGTCCTCCCTCCTCGGCACGGTCAAGGACGCCAGCGGCAACCTGGAGGTCACCTACAACGGCTGGCCGGTCTACACCTTCGTCGGGGATTCCGGCCCAGGCGTGGCGCACGGACAGGGGCAGACCAGCTTCGGCGGAACCTGGTACGTACTGAACGCCTCCGGTAACCCGGTGACCGGCCACGGCAGCGCCCAGCCGGCCAGCTCGCCCTCGTCCGCCGCCGGCGGCGGCTACGGGTACTGAGCCATGAAGACTCAGTTGAGAGGAGCCCCCGGCATGACCGGCACCAATGCGGCCCGGGTGTCTCACCCCGCCGTTCCGGGCGCGGCGGCCCGCTTCCCGCGGCACGTGGCCCGGGCGCTGGCCTGGGGTCCTGGCCACGTTGACCGGGCCGGCGTGCGCTGGATCGTGAACGGTGTGACCTGGGCGGGCGCGCTCCTGGTCCTGGCGTCCGCGGTCATTCATCTGCGGCTGTGGGCAGACGGCGGCTACCAGGGGATCGCGGTCATCGGGCCGCTGTTCCTGGCCCAGGGGGTGGCCGGCATCCTGCTGGCCGTGGCCCTGGGGATATTCCGCCGGCTGGGCCTCATGCTGGCGGGCAGCGCGATGCTGGCGGCCACGGCCGTGGGCCTGCTGATCAGTGTGAAGGTGGGGCTGTTCGGGTTCCAGGAAAGCCTGGCCGTGCCGTATGCGGGTATGTCCCTGGTCGTGGAGTTCGCCGGAGCCGCCCTGCTGGCCGCCGCAGCCGCCATCGTCCTGGCCTGCCGCCCGAGGCGGCGCCCGCCCGCGCACACCAGGCGCGTGTGGCCGCCGGAGGCCTGACGATGCCCGGCGACGACGCGGTGGGCACCTGGGCCGGGATCGCGATTCCGGCCCAGGTGCCCGCTGGCCGGTCCGGCCGTGGCGGGAAAAAGCCGGGAAGAGAAAAGGCAATCCATTGGAACCGCACGCCCGTAAGGGACAGTGTGCAGAGCATGGGGATCCCAGCGGACCGGCTGCCGGACGACACGCTGCTCGCCGGTTTCGGCGCCGCTGACGCCAACCTGTCGCTTGCCTTCGTCCGGCGTTTCCAGCGCATCGTTTTCGGTGTCGCGCTGACGGTCATCGGTGATCCGGCCACGGCCGAGGACGTTGCGCAGCAGACCTTCGAACGGGCCTGGCGGCACGCGCAGGTCTACGACTCGCGGCGCGGCTCCGTCCGGGCCTGGGTGACAACAATTGCCCATAACCTGGCGGTAGACGTCGTGCGGGCGCGCACCTCGGCGCCCGTTGACCCGCAGGAGCTCCCGGCCTTGCTGACCGCGATGACGGACACCCCGGAGCGGCTCGCGGTGGCGCGCGACAGCGCCGCGGGGCTGCGCCGGGCCTTGCGGGCCCTGCCCGCCGGCCAGGCCCGTGCCGTGGCGATGGCCGGGATCTATGGCATGACGGCGCGGCAGATCGCCGAGGCGGAGGGTATCCCGTTGGGCACGGCGAAGACTCGTATCAGGGACGGCATGGAGAAGCTGCGCTCGGCTTACCTCCGGGAGGATGTAGGCGATGAGTGAGCTGTACGCGATGAGCTGCGAGGAGTTCGGCGGCGTGGCCGCTGAGCTGGCGCTCGGTGTCCTCACCGGACGGGAGCGGGCGCGGGCGATCGAGCACCTCGACCAGTGCGAGGACTGCCGTGAGCATGTCCGGCAGCTCTCGCTCACGGGCGAGGAGATGCTGGGGCTGCTGCCCAGTCATGAGCCGCCGGCCGGATTCGAGAGCCGGGTAATGAGCCGGCTTGGGCACACGGCCGCGGTCCGCCGCCCGCGGTGGACGCGCGGGTTGCTGACGCTGGCGGCGGCGGCCCTCGTCGCCGTGGCCTGCGGCCTGGGTGGCTGGGGCTTGCGCGGCGCGTTCTCGTCGCCGTCGCCGGGTGGCGGCACCACCGCGCAGGCACCGTTGCGGTCCGCCGCGCTACTGACGGCGAACCACCAGACGGCCGGCAAGATCTTCCTCTACAACGGCAATCCGCGGTGGCTTTACATGGCGGTGGACGCGGGCGCCGGGAGCGGGACGGTCATCTGCCAGCTGGAAGGCCGGGACGGGCGGATCATCACGGTCGGGTCGTTCCAGCTGAATGGCGGCTACGGCTCCTGGGGCAGCCCGGACCCGCTGGACGCGGGCAACGTGACCGGGGCCCGGCTGACGTCCTTGGACGGCACCGTCCTGGCTACCGCCACCTTCGCCGCCCGGTAGCCGCCGCGGCGGCAGCCCCGCACGGGCTGCCGCCGCCGGACGAGTAGTCTCGCCGGTATGGGAAGCGAGATGCTCCCGCCGTTCAGCGTGTCCGCGGCACTCAGCCAGTGGCAATGGGCCCCGGTCGTCACGGTCATCGCCGTCGTGGCGGCCGCCGCCTACCTGTGGGGGGTGCTCCGGGTGGCGCGCCGCCATCCGGCCCGGCCGTGGCCGTACTGGCGGACCGGGATGTTCCTCGGCGGGCTGTTTGTCATCGTGCTGGCCTCCGAGAGCGGAATCGGCAGCTACGATGACGTGCTGTTCTGGGACCACATGATCCAGCACCTGCTGCTGGTCATGGTCGCGCCGGCCTTGCTGATCACCGGTCGGCCGGTGACCCTGCTGCTGCACGCCAGCCGCAACCCCCTGCACACGTGGACGAAACGGATCGTGCGCTCCCGGGCCGCGGCGGCGCTGACCTGGCCGGCGTTCGGTGTCGTGGCGTACGCGGCGACGATCGCGGGCACGCATCTCACCAGCTTCATGAACCTGGTCCTGACGAACGAGCTGGCGCACAACGCCGAGCACGCGCTCTTCATCGTCGTCGGCTACCTGTACCTGCTGCCGCTGATCGGCAGTGAGCCGATCAGGTGGCGGCTTTCCTACCCGGTCCGGCTGATCTTCCTGTTCATCGCCATGCCCGTGGACGCCTTCACTGGGCTTGCGCTGGGCTCCTCCTACAGCGACCCGTTCCCGGTGACGTCGGGCATGCGGCACCGGACCTGGGGGCCGAGCCCCCTGGACGACGTGCATATCGGCGGCGCCGTCATGTGGGTGGGCGGCTCCGCCATCATGTTCGTCCTGATCATGGTGACGTTCCTGGCCTGGACCCGGCAGGGCCAGCGCGCCGACGGCCGGGGCTGGCTCGAAGCCGCCCGCCGGGACAACCTCGACCAGCTGACCGGCGCGGACACCGCGGCCGCCGCCGGGAGCGGGCCCGTTGACGCCACGGCCAGGCCCGCTGTCGCGGCGCGGTCGGCCCCGTCGGGCATCGACGAGGACGACGAGCAGCTCGCCGCGTACAACGCCTTCCTGGCCCGGATCAACCAGGGCGCCCACCAGCCCCCGTCATAACCCGCGATCTCGGCGGCGCGACACGCCGGTAGCTATATCTACGGAAATCTAAGGATCGCGCTAGATCCCGTCATAGAGTCCGATGCTGTGGACCCGGTACGGAATCCTTATGCCCCTGGCGCCGGCCAGCGGCCGCCCGAGCTCGCCGGACGGGACCGCGAGATCAGTCAGTTCGAAGTCGTACTGGAACGGGTGGCCCGGGGACGGCCCGAGCGCAGCATGGTGCTGACGGGCCTGCGCGGGGTCGGCAAAACCGTGCTGCTCAACACGTTCCGGTCGATGGCGATGCAGCGGCTGTGGGGCACCGGGAAGATCGAAGCGCGGCCCGAGCAGTCGATCCGGCGGCCGGTCGCGGCGGCGCTGCACATGGCGGTGCGTGAGCTCGCCCCGCGGCACCGCGCCCCCGACCGGATCGAGCAGTTTCTCGCGGTGCTCAAGGCGTTCGCCCTGCGCGATCCGAAAGCGCCCAAGGGCACCTCGGTGACCACGCAGCTGGGTATTGACGTGCCCGCCGCGCGCGGCCGTGCCGATTCGGGGGATCTCGAAATCGATCTGACCGAGCTGTTCACCGACGCCGCTTCGGTCGCCGCCGACCTGAGCGTCGGGATCGCCCTGTTCATCGACGAGATGCAGGATGTGCCGGCGCCCGACATCTCGGCGTTGTGCGCCGCCTGCCACGAGCTGTCCCAGAACGGTGGCCCGCTCATCGTCGTCGGGGCCGGCCTGCCGCACCTGCCGTCGGTCCTGTCGGCGAGCAAGAGCTACTCGGAGCGGCTCTTCCGCTACGTCCGGATCGACCGGCTGGAACGGCCTGCCGCCGATCTGGCGCTGATCGCCCCGGCCCAGCGGGAGGACGTCAGCTTTGACCGCGGTGCCCTCGACGCCCTCTACGAGGCGGCCGACGGCTACCCCTACTTCGTGCAGGCCTACGGCAAGGTGACCTGGGACGTGGCGGCGGCGAGCCCGGTGACGGCGAAGGATGTCGGCGTCGCGGCACCGGAGGCCGAGGGTGAGCTTGCGGTGGGCTTCTTCGGCAGCCGGTACGAGCGCGCCACCCCCGCGGAGCGCGAATATATGCGGGCCATGGCGACTCTGGGGGATGACCCTGTCCCGACGTCGGCGGTCGCTGAGGAGCTGAGCCGCAAGCCGTCCAGCCTGTCGCCCGCCCGTGACGGCCTGATCAAGAAGGGGCTGATCTACAGCTCGGAACGTGGCCTGATCGCCTTTACCGTGCCGCATTTCGGCAAATTCCTGCGCTCCCAGCCGGCCTGACGCCATGGCCGGGAACTACGGAAGCGTCTTCTCGGCATATATAAAGCCGTCTACCCTCACTCCAATATTTGTTTAGAAGGTGGCAGAACTGCGGTGCCGGGCGTGCCGGGCCAGCACGCCAGCCCTCGCCTCCTGGGCGTGGGTGCCCAGGCCGGCGTGTGGACGGCCCGCGGCACCAGAAAGGCCCACGTCCATTGGCTGGGGGACGTCCGCTGGCGGCGCCCGCAGCGGCCGTGTGACGTCCAGCCCGGGCACGTCCCCGCATGGGGCCGGTTCGGTCACGAGCCGCCGCAGGTGCCGCGGCTCCGCGGCTCCGCCCGGGTGGGCCTGGGGGTCGGCGAGCACCTCGTCGGTGGCGGCGTCCAGGACGGCGGCGCGGATCTGCGGCCGCCGGGCCCGGAGGTAGACAGCGAAGACGATCTCGACGCTGCGGCCGCCCGTCTCGCCGGTATAGAGCACATAACGCCAGCATCCCTCGCGCCAGATGTCCGCTGGAGCGGCCGAGGTGATCAGGCCCGCGTACCGGCGCCACGGCGCGGCGCCGGCCAGGGTGGCGAGCGTGCGCTCGACGCTTATCCGCCTGATCTCGCACGGCTCGGAGTACCCGAGACGAATCATTGCCTCGCCGATCTCCGGCGACAACGCCGCGATCAGCGCGAGTTCGGCGGCGAACAGCCCGATCCGGAGGCCGGCCGCAGAACCGGACGCCGGCATGTGCAGGGGAGGCAGGCCGATCGTGGCGATGGCCGCGGCGGAAAGCAGCGCGGCGCGGCCGATCGCGCGCGCTCCCACCGGCGTGACGCTCAGGTCCCCAAAGCATCCGCATCCCGCTCCCGGGCGCCGCTCACGCAGTTCGACCAGGGCACCCACGGCGGTCAGGAACAGCAGGGCGGTGCCGACACGGGCCAGGGCCGCAAGCAGGCCCGCGCCCCGCCACCCGGCCGTTACGACGAGCGCGATGCCGAACGCGAACTCAGCCGCGCACACGCCGATCGCGATCGGCAGGCGCAGGCGCAGCGGCATGAGGGCGGTCGGCCCGAAGGCAGCCGTTATCGCCCGCGCCCGCAGCACGCGGAACGCCTTGGCCCCGCATCCGCCGAGCAGCATGGCGGCGAGGAGGGGGATCTGCACCTCCCTGATGGCACCGAGCATCGTCAGCCGCCAATCATGATCGTCGCGTTGAAGCAGCCGCGGTCCAGGTCGCCACCGAGGTCGACGAACGCGGACATGGTCAGGTCGGCCACCCGGCCGCGCGGGGACGTGCCGCAGGTGACGCAGCGGTCGCAGAACAGCCGGGCGGCGGCGCCGCAGCCGGTGATCGGGAGGTCCCGCGCACGCTGCCCGCAGTCGTTCCTGACCCGCAGGACGCTGCCGAGCGACAGGTAAGGCAGGCGGACACAGCCCGGGCCGGCCAGATGCGGGTCAACCGCGTAACGTTCCGCGTCCCGTAGGTCGCCGGGACAGTGGCCCGCGTGATGACCAGAGGCGGCCGCCACGTACGGCGCTTCACCGTGCACGCCGGAAACGGGCGCGCCGCCGGCCGCACGGCTGTGCCGCCCGCCGTTCCCGCAGGCCGCCCCGGCCGGGGATGCGGCGGGATCACCCGGCCGGGCGCGGCCGTGCCCTTCACACCCGGTTTCCGGGTCAAGCGCCGGATAGGCCACGCCCAGCAGGTCCTCTGGTTCTTCGCCGGCCTCATGCCAGGTGGCGGTACCGCTGATGGAGGCGGGTATATGCCCGCTGACCATGGGCGGGTTCGGCGGGTGATCGGCACGGTACGGCGGCTGGGACGTCGCGGGAATCAGGCCTTCCACGAATCCGGGACGGCGCAGCCCGATGACGTCGATCAGGTACCCGGGCTGCAGCCGGGGAAAGCGCACCTGGATGCGGCCCGTCGCGTACGGCGGGATGACCAGGATCTTCCGGCCCTTCTCGGTTCCCTCGTCGACCAGCAGGGTGCCAGCGTCCCGTTCCACGATGGTTCCGGTGACCCGGCCGATCTCGGCCCAGATACGGTCAGCGACCGTGGCGCGCGTATAATTGCGCTTCACAATTGCCCTATCGCCTTGCCTCAGCGCGGCCGGCCGGACGGCACCGCCGCGCCAGGCGGCGGTCGATGCGGCGAGCGTCAGCCGTTCCTCGCCGGCGGCGGTCTGCAGAACGAGCACGTGCGGGCTAACATCAAGCACAGTTCCGATGACTGCGTGTGTTGCTTCGCTGTTCAAAAGGTTGCCAGATTGCGTAGGCGGAAGCTCATCACGACCGTTTCCGGGCCCGAAGAGAGCGGACTTCAGTAGCCGGCGGCGGGCCCAGCGTGCGGGACTAATAGCGTCCGTGAGAACATCACTGGACGGGCTATGGTCGTGCAGACGGCGCACTTGCCCCCCATGGGATTGCATGCCTGTCCCTTGACGATGCTTACTATCAGTGGCCCGCGTCAAGCGGATCCGCAACCTTTCCGGAACGTTCACTCAGAGACACATTCCGTGTTCGTCGAAATCCTGTCCGAACCTGACAGGCGACCGGTATCGATGTGACGTTGCGGGCCGACACCCTCTGGATGATGGTGCACATCCGGTCACTTTGGGTAGCGTAAGCGTATGAGCACCCGGACCGGCCGCGCAGGTGAGCGGGTGCGCCCGGACGGCGATGACCCCCCGTGGGTGCTGCCCGGCATCGCCGACGGGGACGATGGTGACCTGAGCGGTGAGGGCGCCTTCGGCGACTACGTCACCGCCCGCGGCGCCGCGTTGCTGCGGATCGCGCTGGTGCTGACCGGCAATCGCGCGGACGCCGAGGACCTGCTGCAGGCCGCGCTGGCCAAGACCTACCTGGCCTGGGACAAGATCCACGATCGGGCCGCCCTCGACGCGTACGTCAAGCGCGCCATGGTCAATACCCAGATCTCCTGGTGGCGGCGCCGGCGCGTCGAGGAGTTCCCGACGGAAGACATCCCGGAACGGGCCGCCGCCGACCACCTCCCGCCGAGCGAGCTCCAGGACACGATGCGCCGCGCCCTGGACCGGCTGCCGCAGCGGATGCGCGCGGCCGTCGTCCTCCGTTACTACGAGGACATGAGCGAACCAGAGATCGCCGACGCCCTCGGCGTGAGCCGCGGCACGGTCAAGAGCACGGTGTCGCGGGCGGTGGCCAAACTGAGGATCGACGCCGAGCTGGCCGGGCACGTGCCGGGCGGGACCGAGCCTGTCGGCCACTGAGTCCTGGCCGTGGTGTACGTGGCCGGCCTGTGGGAATATCAGCCCAGACGATTCCGATCGCGCGCCGTGCGCCGGGACGGCGGGCGAAACCACAAGGCGGTGGTCCGTGCGCAGCACGATGACGGATGTCCCGCTCACGATGGATGGCTCCGCACCGGCGACGTCGGCAGCATCGACGAGGCCAGCTTCATCCGGATCAGCGACCGGAGCAAGGACGTCATCAAGTCCGGCGGTGAGTGGATTTCCTCGGTCGAGCTCGAGAATGCCCTGATGGCGCATCCCGCCGTGCTGGAGGCCGCGGTCATCGGCGTACCCGACGACAAGTGGGGGGCGGCCCTTCGCGGCGGTCGTCGTCCGCGACGGCGCGGACATTTCCGCCGAGCATCTGCGCGACCACCTCGCCGCCAGCGTGCCGCGCTGGCAGCTACCCGAACGCTGGGCGTACATCGACGAGGTTCCGAAGACCAGCGTGGGCAAGTTCTCCAAGCGCACGATGCGGGAGGCGTACGCGCAGGGCGAGTACAAAGTAATCCTGGTTGGATGAGGCGGGCTCACCGGATACGCTTGACCCTCGTCAGGGCAGGAATGCGGTAGGCTGACGCACCGTCCAGCCCCATGGAGGCTTCGCCTAGTCCGGTCTATGGCGCCGCACTGCTAATGCGGTTTGGGTTTACCGCCCATCCGGGGTTCAAATCCCCGAGCCTCCGCTGCTGAGCAGCGGCTCACCCGATCAAGCGTTCCGGGTAAGCCGCTGCTGCACATTGATCCGCGGCCGGCCACCGGCCGTTCGCGGCACCGGCTCCGGGCTCCGTTGCCGCCGTCACGGGGCCGCCGCCCAGTGCAGGGTGAAGCTGTCCAGCGTGTAGCCGAACGCGTTGACCGTGGGCTGGATGAAGTTGTTGCGGATCAGCTGAGCGGCCTCCGCCTCGGCGGCGTTGATCAGCGGCTGGGTGACCTGCGACACGTGGTTGACCCGGTAAAAGGCGATGCTCTGCGCCTTGGCGTACAGGACCGACTCAGCGAACTGCGGCCGGATCAGTGCGCCGCAGCCCAGACCGGGATACGTCCAGCTGTGCTCGCTGTCGAGCGGCTTGGACAGGGTGTTGTCGATCGTCACGTCGTGCGCGTTCTGCGGGAGCTGCGGCGGCGGAAGAACCACGGACACTGCCACGCGGCCCGGCGCGCCGGCCTCCGGACGCGCCAGCATCCGCAGCTGATAGTGCCCCGCGGCCGACGCCCACCAGCTAGGACCCGGGTTGAGGTCGACGGTTGCCGACGCGTGGCCGACTGCGTAGAACGTGCTGGAGTACCAGCACGGCCACGGCCCAATGTTCTTGGACACCTTGTGGGTGAACACGAAGTTGAAGTTCTCCGTGCCGAGCGCCGGTTTGGAGATGCCCTCGATCTTCTGCAGGACCCACGGCCCGATCTGGGCATCGCTGGTGGTCCCGGCGCTGATGACCTGCCAGGGCCACGCGAACGTTACATGCGGCAGGTGCACGTTGATCCCCAGGACGTGCAACGACGCGGACAGCGCCATCAGCACGACCGAACTGATCGCGCGGCGGAAAATCAAGCCCACCACCAGCGCCGCCGCGCTCCACTTGACCCACCGCGGGATCCAGCGTCTGCGCGGCGGCGGGCCCGCCGGGCGGCGCGGACCGGCCGGCGTGCCCCACGCCTCCCCCGCACCCTGCTCGCCTCGCGGCGGCGCGGACCGGGGGGGCAGTACCTCCGTCGGGCGGAACCCGTCCCCGGCGCCCTCATAACGCAGCTCCGGGCCGGTCCGGCGGAAGCGGCCCGGGCCGGCCCAGGCCGGCTGGGCGCCGCCAGCCGCCGGGACCTGAACGCGCCGAGCAGCAGGATCAGCAACCTGATCATCGTGTCCCTCTTTCCAGCGTGCTAGGCGGTGGCCGGGTAGTCGAGGCTCAGCACGACCGGCACCGCGCCGAACGGCCGCCGGAACCTGGCGCCCGGCTTGTCCGGGGCGCCCGGCTCGTCGATGCGGGGCCAGCGCATGTTGGTGTGCTGTTCGGTGAGGCCCTGGACCGAGTATGGAAACTCCATGGCCGAGGTGTTATGCAGCCTGAGCAGACCGCCCCAGCGGAACGCCGCGAAAACCCTCGCCAGTTCCACTACGGACAGCTCGATCGGCACGGTGAGATCG
The DNA here is from genome assembly GCA_963824545.1 of uncultured Actinomycetes bacterium. Classification (GTDB taxonomy): domain Bacteria; phylum Actinomycetota; class Actinomycetes; order Streptosporangiales; family Streptosporangiaceae; genus Bog-532. The sequence continues at coordinate 80,773 of CAWGPP010000032.1, forward strand.
ATCTGGTACACGGTGTCCGAGACCGTGATCAGGTCCCGGGCGCACTGCGTCAGTGCCTCGGACTTGGTCCGGAACACGGTGCCGTCCTTGTTGACCGTGCCCAGCTTCTCGCCCTGGACCGGTGAATAGCGCGGATGGGCCTCGCACTGCATCCAGTCGCACGCGGCGAGCAGCTTCCACGAGATACCGCAGGTACCGGCGACGTCGCGGTAGACAAGCTCCGCGTGGGCCAGCGGCTTCCTCGCCGAGGCGAGAAACGCGTTCTTGACCGCGGGCGGCATCTGCGGCAGATACCGAGGCGCCGGCTTGCGGGTCTTGCCCGCCCCGGCCTTCCGCTTGGCCGCCTTCTTCGGGGCGGCGGTCCCGCGGGCTGGCCGGCTACCGGACGTTGCGAGGCTGCGCAGGCCGGCGGACGCTCGGCCGGCGTCCTGGTCGGCGGTGGCCGGGCGCCCGAGCTGATCGGCGGACCCGGTCAGAGCCAGCTCGTCAGCGGACGCGGTGGGGGCCTGCTCGTGGACCATGGCGGGTCCGGCCTGCTCGTGAACCGGGCCCGTACCGGCCGGCTCGTGAGCCGTCGCCGCGCTGGCCTGCCGGTGCGCGGGCGCCATGGGCCAGAAGACGGCCGCCAGCTCGGTGACGACCCGGGTATCTGACGACGACCGGAGCCGAGCGGATGTATGCGCGGACGTGCTCGCGGGCAGCGCCTGAACGCCGGGGATGGCCGCTTGGCCCGGGGTCGCCGCCGCGGCCCCGGAGGCGCCGGACGCGGTGCCCGGGACCGCCGACGATCCGACCGGCTGCGGTGTCGCGAACGGATGCGGCACGCTGGACGACGGGGCGGCAGTGGGGGCCGCTGGGGCCGTTGGGCTCGGCTGCGCCGGGGAGGTCGGAACCGGCGTCGCGGGCCGCTGGGTCGCCGCGCTCGGCGGCTGGCTGGCCGGAGGCTGCGCGGGTGCGGATACCGGCTGGCTGGCCCGAGGCCGCACGGGCGCGGGGGCCGTCGGCGTGGACGTGCGCGGGGCCGCTGCGGGCGAGGCGGGTGCGGGCGTCGGGGGGGTACTCGATGCGGGACTGGCCGCCGGGCGCGGCGTCCTCGCGCGGGCCGGCGCCGCGGGCCGAGCCGGCGGCTGTGCGGTGGACGTGCCGCCGGTCGCGGTTGGCGGCTGGGCGGCCGGTGACGGAGCGGTGGCGGAAGAGGTGGCGGGCGACTGTGGTGCGGGCGCCTGGGCGGCCGGAGCCTGAGTGGCCGGAGCCTGAGTGGCCGGGGAGTGGGCCGCCGCGGCGGCCTGCGCCCGGGCGGACTGTGCCGCCGGGTCGAACCGGTAGAGGTTGTAACGGCGCATCAGGCTGATCAGGTTGGCGCCGTAGTTCGGGTCGGTTGCGTACACGCCGGTCAGGGCCTGCGCGAAACCGTTCGGGGCGTTGCTGGCCGCCATCGCCGCCGTGTAGGAGCCGCTGGCGGCGAGCAGCTTGCCGTGGTCGTCGATGCTCTCCGCGATGTTGTCGTAGACGCGGAACGGCGCGGTGGTCGTCACCCACTGCCCGTTCTGGAACTCCTGCGTGGGCAGGGAGTCGCTGCCCGCCGGCCCGCTTCCCTTGATCCCGAAAAGGTTGTTGTCCCTGGTCGCGAGGGTGCTCTGGCCCCACGCCGATTCGTCGATGGCCTGGGCGATGGTCACGGCGGCCGGGACGCCGTACGTGTGCTGCGCGGCGACCGCACCGGGGGCGACCTGATTGATGAACGCCTGCTGCGAAGTCGTTCCGGGTGCCGCGGAGCTGGCCGCGGACGGGGTTGGCTGGCTTCTCCGGTAGCGCACCGCAGGCGCGGCCGGCTGACCGGCCGATGTGGCGGGGGGCATCCCGGGAATCGTGACCTCTGCCGCTGCGGTCAGCGCCGCGGCGGTGGACGATGGGCTTCCCGCGCGCGTGACCGCACCCGACTGCGCGCCAGATTTGCTCTGCCCGGCCGGGCGCGGCCGCTGGGTGGCGGCCGGAATCCGCGGGGCGGTCAGGCCGCCGCTGGCGGCAGCGCCCGGCATCCCCGGGATCGCCGGGCCGTCCGCGGTGAGGGTCGCCGTCGCGGTACCCGACGCTGTGGCCTCGGTACCGGCCGTGCCGGAACCCGCCACCGTATCGCTGCCGTCGGCTGCCCCGGTTGCTGCGGCGCCGGTGCCGGGAATGGCCGCCAGGTCGCCCGTCGCTGTTCCGGACGCCGCTGTGCGGGTGGCTGCGGCGCTCGCGCCCAGCGTGCTCCCGGTGCGCCCGCCCTGGGCATGCTGGGCGCTCGCTGCCGTGCTCGGCGCGGTGCTCGCCGCCGCCGGAAGATTGCCGTTGCTGACGAAACCCACCACGCCCTGCGCAGCAAGCGGCCCAGGGTACTGGTGAGCATTGACAGAAAAGTTGGGCAGCGAGTCGCCGCCAACGGTGGAGAGAACATCGCCGGAGTACTTCGTCACGACCTCCACGTGGCCGTCAAAGAGAACCCAGTCACCGGGTTGCGGCTCATAGCCATCGCCCAGCGGATGCCAGCGCTGATGCGCATGCGCATCTTGCAGAATCGACGTGATGCCGAGGGAGGCCGGATTGGCGTCGACACGCACGTCGGCCCAGTCATGCAGGGGCCAGGGATAGGTCGAGCCGCCCGTTACCCAGCTCTGCCGGCCCACGAGCTGTGCGCCAAGTTCGAGCGTCATGCTCGCGAACGCCGCGCACGACTCGCCGTGATCGGCGCCATCCACGCTGTCCTGCTGCCAGATGAGCGCCTCCACCTCGGCCGGCGTCTTGTCCTGCGCCATTCGGAGGTAGTAGTTCGCGACGCCAACGATGGCCGAGCGCACGGCCGTATCGTTCGGCGCGGTGGCCTGGGTGGCGTGATCCAGGGCCGTCAGGGTGACCGGAATGCTCGCGGGTGATGCGATCTGGTCGGCTGTTCCCGGGACGAAGGCGAGGCCTGTAATCGCCCCGCCCGCGCCGAGGCTGACGAGCGCGGTCGCCTGTTGCCACCACGGCTTGCGAGGGGAGTTCACAGAATCACCTTCTTCCGCGATTGAGTTGGGGTGCGCAGCTGCGACGGTGCCGCCGTCGTCAACGGCCGGTCACCGGCCCGCTCACAGGTTGGTCTCGGGCAGGTTCTTGAGGATGGCCTGCACCCTCGGGTCGCCGGGATTACCGGCGTTTTCGAACAGCACGGCGGCGTCCTGCGCCGCCTGGTCGGTGGGGCCGCCCGCCCACTTCTTGTAGACGTCGGTGACGAGGGCCGCCTGCTGTGCGGTGGTCGTGATGGGCTGGCTGCACACGCTGGGGAAACCCGCGCGGGTGCTGAGAGCGGCGGAGCCGGTGTACCGGAGGCAGTTCGAGGGGTCGCTCTCGAGCCCCGGCTGAACCGACGGACGGCCATTGGCGCCGATCGCGGACGCGCCGCCGATGATGTTGTTGATGGCGCGCGCCGCGACCTGGAGGCTGTCGATCGGGTTCACCGGGTTGTACGGGTGGTGCAGGTTCAGCGACCAGGCCACCTCGGCGCCCTGAGCCGGCGCGATCGGCTCGAGCCCGATCCGGCCGCTCTTCGAATCGGCGAACTGCGGACTGCCGGAGCTGGCCAGCAGCGCGAACACCCAGAGGATCTGCTGGGTTCCCTTGGCGCAGGCGAAGTCGATCTGGCCCGGTTCGGAGACCACGTCGGGGTTCTGGCACGCCGTCGTTATCTCGCCCTGCATGGTCCCGACGCTGGACGGCCACGAAGCCCCGCCCGTGAGCATAACGATGATCAGGCTGATGACCAGGGCTGCGACGGTCGCCGCCGTGACATACAGCACCGGCCGCCTGCGGAAGAACGCCGGGTGATAGGCGCTGCCCCGGCCGCGGTTGACGAGCATCGATGTGCGGTCGTCCGGGAGCCACGGGTCGCCGCCCTGCCAGCCCCCACCACCGTCGCCTTCGCTGAGGTCCGCACTGCCGTCGTCGGACGGTCCCGGCACCGCCTGCTCCGGCACCGTGTGGAACGCGGGCGCCCGCCGGCCCGGCACGCGGTCCAGGTCGCCGAGGACCGCGTAGCCCGCGTCCCGGCCAGGGCCGGCCGCATCGTCTCGCGCCAGCACCGAGTAGGCGAGCTTACGCTCCAGATCCCTCAGGCTCTTCATGACGACCACCTCGACGGTGCCGTGGCCGGAGCGGCACCGGGGGAGCGCGCGCCGGCCGTAACGGGGGAGCACAGGGGCGCGCCGGCCGCCCGGGACGGAGCTGGCGTACAACCCGTGCGCCGCCCGGTGAACCTAGCCAACAGCGGATCAAAGGGCGCACACTGGACAGCGCCGGCGGCGGCCGGCTGACGCCCGGAAGACGCCTGTGACCTCGGCTCTTGCATACGTTGCGCCTCCCTCATGCAGGTAATTAGAACATAGGTACGACGATTGCCGCAACGAGATTGTCGTATCCTCATGATATGGGAACACCCGTTCGACTTAACGTCATTCCGCTGGACGGATAATTTCTGGCCGGGGGGCCGATGCCGGCCCTTCCGGCCCAGGTCAGGTCGCCTGCGGCCGCGGTACCCCGACTCCGCGGGCGGCCTCCGGCCGGAGTGTGGCCGGGCGGATCGGTTAGGATCGCTGCCTGTGCGCGCCCGTGCCGGTGAGAGGAGAGCGCTCTCATGATGGCTCTTCCGACGGGATGACCGGCACGCCCCGTTCCCCGGCCCGCCCGACGCTCGAGCAGGTGGCGAAGGCCGCCGGCGTCTCGCGCGCCACAGTCTCCCGGGTGGTCAACGGAGTCGAGAGCGTCGACCCGGGCATCCAGAGCGCGGTCGAGCAGGCCATCACGGCGACCGGTTATGTGCCGAACCGGGCGGCCCGGTCGCTGGTGACCGGGCGGTCCGGTTCGATCGGCCTGGTGGTTTCCGAACCGCGCCACCAGGCGGCGGACGGCCCGCTCGTCGGCCACGTCTATGGCGATCCGTTCTTCGGCCGTATCGTCAGCGGGATCCTGAGTGTGCTCGGCCCCCGGCATGTGCATCCCGTGCTGATCCAGATCGACTCGGCCGCCGCCCGGAATGAGCTGCTCGCCCGGCTGCGGCAGGGTGAGACGGACGGGGTCGCCCTGGTCTCGGTTTGGCCGGACGATCCGCTCCCGCAACTGCTTGCCGATTCCGGCCTCCCGGCCGTCCTGTTCACCCGGGCGGAGGGCCAAGTGCCGGTCAGCTTCGTCGACGTCGCGCACCGGCGCGGTGCGGAGCTGGCGGCCGGCCATCTGCTGGCTCGCGGCTGCCGCAACGTCGCGACCGTCGCCGGTCCCGCCCATCTGCCCGCTGGCCACGACCGGCTTGCGGGTTTCCGTGATGCCATGGCGCGCCGTGGCCATCGTCGGGTGCCCAGCGCCGAAGGCGATTTCACGCTGGCCGGCGGCGTGCGCGCCACCCGCCAGCTGCTGACCGTCGATCCGGCGGTGGACGGGATCTTCGCGGCCAACGATCTGATGGCTCAGGGAGCCCTGCTGGTTCTCGAGGAGCTCGGCCGGCACGTCCCGGGTGACGTCGCCGTGGTGGGCTTCGACGACAGCAGCGTGGCCCTGGCCTGCCGCCCGCCGCTTACCACCGTGCGGCGGCCGGTCGAAGACATGGCCGCCGAGATGGCGCGGCTGCTGCTGACGCTCATCGATGATCCGGGTCATGCCCCAACCTCGGTCATCTTCGAGCCCGAGCTCGTCGTCCGGCAATCCACCTGACCGGCCCTGGGTGCTTCCTCTGCTGTCAGCAGAGCCGGCTAGCGGCTGCTGCTCCGTACGCGGGAGGGTGAGCACATGGGTGACTTCCGGTTCAGCTGCAACGTGCGGGCGGTCCGGTCCCGGGATGAGTTCGTGCGCTACTGCCAGGACGCCGAGCGCTACGGGTACCACACCGTCTTCACCGCCGACCACCTCGGCGCGCCCGCCCCGTTCCCGCCGCTGGTGCTGGCCGCCGAGGCCACGACGCGCCTCCGCGTCGGCACCCTGGTCCTGAACGTGCCGTTCTGGAACGCGCACCTGCTGGCGCGTGAGGTGGCGACGGTGGATGTGCTGACCGGCGGCCGCCTCGACCTAGGGCTCGGCGCGGGCCATATGAAATGGGAGTTCGACGCGGCCGGGATCGCATGGACGCCGCACCGCGAACGCGTCGCGGCGGTCGAGTCGGCCCTCGATGAGCTCGAGCACCTCTTCGCCGGAGATGGCTACGCGGAGCGGCGCGGGCGTGCCGCCCCGGGCGAGCTGGCCGTGTCGCGCCCGGCCCAGCGACGCGGCCTCAGCGGGACCGGGCCGCCGGTGATCATCGGCGGTACCGGTGACCGCATCCTGGCGCTCGCCGCCCGGCGCGCGGACACGGTGGCGGTGGGCGGCCTGATGCAGGCGCCTGGCCGGCCGCCTGGCACGTTCCAGTTGCTGAACGCGTCCCAGACTGATGAGCGCATCCAGTTCATCCGCTCTCAGGCCGGCGACCGGGCCGCCGCTCTGGAGCTGAACGTGCTCGTCCAGATGGTGGTGGTGACGCCCGACCGGCGCGCGGCGGCGGCGAAGCTGGTCGCCGATTTCGGCGGCAGCCTCGGTCAGGACGACGTGCTGCAGAGCCCCTACCTGCTTCTCGGCACGGCCGCCGAGATCGCGGCTCAGCTGCGGGAGCACCGCGAGCGATTCGGGTTCAGCTCCGTCACCGTGCACGAGCCGTACATGACGGCCTTCGCGCCGGTGATTGAGCACGTGGGCTAGCGGGGCCGGGGGCACCAGGCCGGCTAGCTCTTGTCCATCCGCGGGAACGCCACCTCGTGCAGGATCAGCCGGATCGCCGCCGCCACCGGGATCGCGACCAGCGCCCCGACAATGCCGAGCAGAACGCCGCCGATCAGCACGGCTACCAGGCTGACGACGGCGGGTACCTCAACTGTCCGGCCCATGATGCGCGGCACGATCAGGTAGTCCTCGGCCAGCCGGTAGGCGACGTAGAAGATGAGCGTGGCCACGGCGGTGGGCAGGGACACGGTCAGCGCCACCAGCGTTACGATAATCCCGCCGATGGTCGAGCCGATCACGGGTATGAGGTCGAGGATCGCCACCAGCAGGCCGAGCAGCACCGGGTAAGGGATGCCGAACGCGAGCATCCACAGGAAGGCGCCCGCACCGGCGATCACCGACGTGAGGAAGTTTCCCAGCACGTAGCCGCCCACCTTGACCATGATCTGGTCCGTGATCAGGATGACCCGGGGCCGGCGGGAGTGCGGGACCATCCGGTACGCGAAGAGCTTGATCGCGGGCAGCCCAGCCAGGAAGTAGATCGTCAGCACGATCACCGCGAGGATCGACGACGCGGTGCTGAGCACGAGTTCGCCCGCGCCGACGACACCGCCGATCAGCGACGAGCCCTTGCTGCTCAGCAGGCTGGTGACCCTCTGCTGGATGTGGTACTTGACGTTCAGCTTGCCCAGCTCCGAGTTGTGGTCCTGAAGCTGGTGAACGTAGGTCGGGACCTGCTTGGCCAGGGCTGTGGTCTGCGAGGTGAGGGGCGGGATCGCGGTCGCGAAGAAGATCGCGATCACCCCGACCAGGCCGATCAGGACGATCAGGACTGCGGCCCAGCGCGGCACGTTCCGCCGCGTCAGCCAGCTGACCACCGGGTCCAGCCCGACCGCGATGAACAGCCCCAGCCCGATGATGATCAGGATGGAGCGCGACCGCACGAGCAGCTCCCACCAGCCCGTAGGTCACCGCGACGCCGGCCGCGCCGGCCAGCCCGACGTAGAAGGGCGACCGGCGGTTCATCCGGGGGCCTGGCTCACCCATGCCGCCCGTCTTTTCCGCGACCTCGTTGGCCGCGTCGACCGCCTCCTGGACGCGGCTCTCGGCCTCGTCCGTCGCCGTACCCGGCCGGTTCGCGGCGCCCGCGGCCGACTCGCCGAGGTTCGCGGCCTCCTGCTCGGCGGCGCGCGTGTCAGCGCCCCGGGTGCCAGTGGCGCGGCCAGGCCGGTCCGCGCTCACGGTGCATCACCCCACACGGAATCTCCTTTTGCCGGACCACCGGCTGTGTCGCTGGTTGTTGGGGGCTGTGCCGGAGCGCCGTCCGGCGAGGCGATCGCGCCATCCGCGCGGGCCACGGCCCCGTCCGCCCGCGCGGTGTGCCCGTCCGCCTGCGCGGTGTGCCGGTCTGCCCCTGCCGTGGTGCCGTCCGCCGCGGCCGCGCTGCTACCGTCCGCCTGCGCGGTGTGCCGGTCTGCCCCTGCCGTGGTGCCGCCCGCCCCGGCCGCGCTGCTACCGTCCGCCTGCGCGGGATTCGCGCCCGCTCTGGTCGTGGTGCCGGCCGCCCAGGTGGCGGCCCCGCCCCCCGGCGTGCCGCTGGCGGCCGGCCCGGCGGGGCCGCTCGGCCGGCCCGGCGCGCTGTGCGCCGCGGCGGCTCCGTCCCCGCGGCTCATCATGCCGGACACGGCCTGCCGCATGGCGCCCAGGCCCGCTCCCCGCGGCACCTTGAGGGACCCGTACGCGATGGCGCCGGCCGGGATCGGCATCCAGAAGTTCACCAGACGCCAGCCCAGCACACCCAGGGTGGCAATATTCCGGGTCACCCCGAAGCTCACCAGCAGCAGCGGCGTGACCGAGTCCACGACCCCGAGGCCGGCCGGGGTGACCGGGAGCGCGCCCGCCACGTTGGCGATGCCGTAGGCGGCAAACAGCTCGACCGGATTGGCCAGGTGGCCGAACGCGGCCACGAAGCACCACAGCGAGGCGGCGTCCAGCATCCAGTTCAGCGACGCCCAGACCACCGAGTCGGTGAGCACCCGCCGATCCCGGCCGATGGCCGACAGATTGGCGCTGGCGTCCCTTATCACCTGCTCCAGCCGGTCGCCCAGGCCGGGAATGCGGCGGCCGAGCGCGCCCATGATGCGGGAGGCGCGTTCGGTCCCACGCGTTACCCCGAGCACCAGGAGCCCCACCCCTAGCAGCACCACCGCACCCAGGATGGCGACCGTTACGTAGATCGGGTGAAACCCGGCCAGCGGAATCGAGATGACCAGCGAGATCCACAGCAGCACGTTGAGCACCAGTGTGGAGCCCAGGCCCTTGGCCGCCATCATCACGCCGGATTCCACCCCAGAGATTCCCTCGGCGGTGAACAGCCGGTAGCCGATGCCCGCGCTGCCCAGGGTGCCGGCCGGGATGACGTGCGCCACCGCGGCGGCGGCCAGGTCGATGCGGAACAGCCGCGACAGGCTCGGCCGCCCCTCGGGCTGCAAGAGCGCCCTGGTCAGAAGGCCATAGCAGAACAGCGACAGGCTTTCGAGGATCACGCCGGCGGCCAGCCAGTAGCCGTTCACGCGGCCGAGCAGGTTCAGGTCCTTGCTCGCGCCGGTCAGCTCCGGCACCACCAGGTATTCGATGATCAGCAGGATGATGAAGATGAGCACGCCGCGCCGCAGCGGCTTGGCGATCAGCGGCAGCCAGCCGCGCCATCCTGGCCGCCGCCTGGCCGGCGCGTGGCCGGAACGCCCGCGCCACGCAGGACGCGGCGCCGGCTGGGCCGGGTTCGGGCCATCCTCATCCGTGGGCACATGACACGTCTACCCTAGATAAGGGGCCAAACCCCACATCCCGGCCGCCGTCCCCCGGGTCTGGGCCACGCCCGTTACCGAACCAGGGTCGCGTAGGCCACTACGTTGTTCAGGTAGTGGCCGGAGGTTGAGTCGAAGGCACCGCCGCAGGTGATCAGGCGCAGCTCCGCGTCCGGCGTCGGGCCGTACACCGCGGACGTCGGGAACGCATCCTTTGGATAGGTCTGCACCTTCGTGACGTTGAACACCGCCATGGTGCCGTCGGCGCGGCTGACGTAGACCCGGTCGCCGGGCCGCAGCGTTGACAGCCAGTAAAACACGCCGGGGCCGCTCGTGGAGTCCACGTGGCCGGCCAGCACCGAGGAACCAACGGCCCCGGGCCGGGGGCTGCCGGTGTACCAGCCGACCACACCGGTGCTCAGCGGCACCTGCAGTGAGCCGTTGGGCTGCAGGCCGAGATTGACCACCGAGTTGCGGACACCGATGGCCGGTATGGTCAGCTTGACCGGCGCGGCGGGCGCATCCGCGGCGGCCAGGCCGCCCGGCGCCTGCGCCGTCTGACGGGGCACGGGAACGATCGCCGGCTTGCCCACCAGGTGCAGCGCCGCAGGATGCGGCTGACCACCCGCGACGAGGCCCGCCGCCGCGGCGCCCACGGCCAGCAATCCTGCCGTGAGCGCCGCTATGGACAGCAGCCGCGTATGCGGCCTCCTCACTGATGGGCTCCGGCACGGACGCCCCGGGTCCGGCGCAGGCCGGTCAGGCCGGCCGCGGCCAGCAGCGAGCCCACCCCCAGGGTCAGCAGCCACGGCGCGGACCCCGAGCCGGAACCACCGGACGCCATCCCGCCAAAGCCGGTGGCGGCACCGCCCATCGGCATCGTCTTGCTGCCCGCGGCGTCGGTCAGGTTGTCGACCTTCAGGCCGGACGAGCCATCCAGCACGACGATCGTGTGCACCGTGTCGGCGCTGAGGGTGACCGGCAATGAGGTACCACCGCCAGAAGCGGTGAACGTCACGGTGCCCGCACCCGGCTGAAGAGCCGTGTACGAGGTGGCCGAGCCGAACGCAAGCTTGTTCGCGAGAACGTCGGACCCGTAGCTGACGGTGACCTGGTGCTCCTTGAGCGACGCCTGGATGACGCGGACCAGCGTCTTACCTGTCGGCGCGGAAAGCTCGTCCCTGAGGACCTGCAGCTTCAGCCCGGAAGCGGGCCCGACGCCTGCGACCGTGTAGGAGTCGCCGGCGGTCACAGAAAAGCTCGTGGAAAGCACCGGGGCGCTCGACGCGGGGGCGCCGGCCTGCCGCATCGCGACCGTGTACTGGCCGGCGGCCACGGCCATGTAATCCGAGACATTCCCGTAGGAGACGTGCTTCAGCACGGTAGGGTTGCTGTCATTGCCGAACGGATACATGTAAACGTCGACGGCCGGGGTGTTCGGCGACAGGTGGGCGCATCGCACCCAGCCAACTTGTGCCGCTGCGGGAGCGCCGACGGAAGCGGACGCTGCGGGAGAAATAGCAGCAAAAAGGGCAACAAATCCCCCGGACAGCGCCAGTAGGGTAGAAAGCTTAAAAAGTCGCCAAAACGCTCTCATTGGTACTCACCTCTCATTTTATGAAATGCCCGCCCAGAGGAGAGACGCCCATGACGGTGAACTCGTTCACCGCGGGGGCACTGTGCGTTATGAGGAATTTGCGCCGGACAGTAGTCCCTGCAGGCTCGGCGCACCGAACTCGATGCGCAGAGCCGTCTGACCCCCCAGGTGGACAATGGTTGCGCTCGCGGGCAGGTACGGCGTGCGTTGCGCCTGTACCTGGCTGAGATCGGCGGTCAGGTCAGCAACCTGGCCACCGGAGCGGGCGATGATGACCTGCCGGAACGACGGGGCGACCCCGGGGCCGGTGTCACCGAACGAGGTCACGCTGACGGGCCGCTGTGACACCAGCGCCGCCAGCGAGACCAGCACGCGCGAGTCCACCTGTCCGGCCGTGATCTGCCGGGCGGCCTGCGCTGAGGCGTGGAAGCGCTGATTACGCAGCAACTGAGCCCCAGCCGCCTTGCGAGCGGCCAGATCCGCCGGCTCGGCCGCGCGGTAGGCGGCGCCGCCCAGGCTGGCGATGGCCCGGATGTCGACCCGGGTCGCGCCGGAGCCGAAGGTCGCGATCAGCGCGGGCGCGAACACCTCGGTCAGCTGGCTGCCGAACTCGTTACGGACCGACGGCGAGGCCACGATCACATCGGCGCCGAAGGGGTCCGCCCCGGCCGGCTGCAACGGGAGCAGGCGCCCGGCCGGCAGGCCCCGTGCCTGCAGCGCCGAGCACATCGCCGGGTCGCACGCGATGATGTCGCCGCTGCTGACCTGCTGTGCGGCCCAGGCGGCGGCCTGGTTCCGCGCGGTGACGGCGGCCGACAACGATGACGTGCCGGTTGTGCCGGAACCGCGTCCCGCGGAACCGGACGTGCTCAGCGCGCCGGATAGCTGCAGGGCGACCAGGCCCACGACGGCCAACGCCAGGACCAGTGCGACCAGGGGCCAGCGCCATCCGCTGCGCGGCTTGCCGCGCGCGGCCTGCTCGCTGTCGGGGCGGCCGTTCCCTCGCTTGGGTGTCTGGCGGCCAAGGCCGATCCGGCGCAGCCGGCGGCTCACCCACAGGCTGATCGTGGTGGCCAGAACCCGGCCCCAGGACGGTTCAGACGTGTCCGCGGCGGGCCGCGCGACATTTCCGGACGGCCGGACCGCGACCGATGATGGCTGCGTGCCATCCGCCGGCGAGGCCGCGGCCTGCGCGCGCTCCCCGCCGGGCTGCGGCTGGCCGGCACCGGGGGTCCCGTTCCCGCCGCCCACGCGCCCGGGCGCGACGGCCTCTGCCCCGCCGGGCGCCGGGCTGTCCGGCGCTGCCGGCTGGTCTGGTTCTGCCGGATGGTCTGGCGCTGACGCCCGCGACTGGCCCGGCTGCCCCGGCACGGCGCCCGTGGCTGCGCGATCTGCCGCGTCATCCACGAGAATCCCGCCGTGCGGCACCAGGCCACGGTCGTCTTTGCGCATACTTACTACCCCCACCGCCACAACGGGGTATTGCAGCTAGTTTGGCCAAGCACAGCACACCACCCTGCCATATATCAACTGATATGACCAGTTGCTTACGATCAGGCACGCTACGCTGCGACTCGCCCGTCCCGCGCGGCGCGGGACCGGTGCGGCGCCGCGCTCGCGGGCATTGCCCGATGCCGGGGCGGGCCGGCATTGCGGACGCTGGCTGGCATTGACGTCAATGTCAATGCTGGGAGAATGGGCGCCATGCCCGCGACACTGTGGTCGGTGCGGACCGGCCGGGACCGGCTCGACAGCCAAACCCGCGCGACCCTGATCGCCGCCGCGAAGCTGACCTTTTCCGAGCTGGGATACGCCCGCACGACGGTCGCGGACATCACGGAGCGGGCGGAGGTCTCCCGGGCCACGTTCTACGTGTACTTCGCGTCCAAGGACGATGTGTTCCGGGTGCTGACCGAGCAGCTGCGGGACGCCTTCCTGGACGCGCAGGAGGCGCACGGCGCCCACCAGGACGACCCGGCCGCGGTGGCCGCCGCGTCGGTCACGAGTTTCGTCGATGTCTACGCGCGCAATCTGGCGTTCATCACCGTGCTGGAGCACCAGGCCCTGACCGACGAGGAAGTGCGTGCCGTCTGGCAGGGCATACGGGAACGGCTGCTGAAGCGGATGACGCGCTTCGTCCGCAAGCTGGTACAGCAAGGGGCTGCGCATCCGGTGGCACCGCCGGAACTGGTGGCCACCGCCGCGTCCGGCATGGCCATCCGGTTCGCGCCGCTGATCGCGGCCAGCCCGGCGGGCCGCCCGCAGATCATGCGCCACCTGGTGCGCCTGTACCTGCAGACCCTCGGAATCGAGCCGGGTACGTCCGCAGAGGAGACGACGTGAACGTGCGTGGATCGGGTGTCGTGGTCACCGGCGGCGGCAGCGGGATCGGGCGTGCCCTTGCGCGCCGGCTCGCGGCGGCTGGGGCCCAGGTGGTCGTCAACGACCGCGATCCGGCTGCGGCCGAGGCCGTCGCCGCCGAGACCGGCGGCTTTGCCGCGCCGGCCGACGTGTCGGGCGCGGACGGCGTCCGCAGCCTGATCTGGGCGGCGCGCGATCATCTCGGCGAGATCGACATCTACTGCTCAAACGCCGGTGTCGCCGCCGGGACCGGTGCGGACAGCCCGGACGCCGTGTGGCAGCAATCGTGGGACGTCAACGTGATGGCCCACGTGTGGGCGGCGCGTGAGCTGCTGCCCGGCTGGCTCGCGCGGGGCCGGGGCCGCTTCGTCGTCACCGCGTCGGCGGCCGGACTGCTGACGATGCTCGGCACGGCGCCGTACTCCGTGACGAAGCACGCGGCGGTCGGGTTCGCCGAATGGCTCGCCGCCAGCTACGGGTACCGCGGCCTCCAGGTGCACTGCATATGCCCGCAAGGAGTGCGGACCGGCATGCTGGCCGCCTCGGGCCGCGCCGGGAACGTGGTCTTGCAGGAGGCGGCGATCGAGCCGGAATTGGTGGCCAACGCGCTCTGGGACGGCATGACCGACGGCCGGTTCCTTATCCTGCCGCACCCCGAGGTGGCCGGTTACTACGCGCTGCGGGCCGGCGACACGGACCGGTGGCTGCGCGGCATGGGGCGGCTGCAGCGACGCATCGATGAGGATGATCAGTGAGCGCGAGAAGCGGAGGCATCGGGTGAGGGCATGGCAGGTTCATCAGTTCGGCGCCCTGCGGGACGCGATGACACTGACCGGCGTACCGGACCCGGAGCCCGGTCCGGGGCAGATCGTCGTGCGAGTGCTGGCCGCGCCGGCCAACTTTCCCGACGTCCTGATGTGCCAGGGCACGTACCAGGTCAAGCCGCCGTTGCCGTTCACGCCCGGCGTCGAGCTGTGCGGTGAAGTGGTCGCGCTCGGCCCCGGGGTCACCGGCTTCACTGGGGTTTGTACGGGCGCAAGGAGCCCAGGGCGCTGAGCGACTGCCACGAGCAGCTTCTCAAGCTGGCCGCGGACGGTGTCATCAAGCCCCTGGTGAGCGAGCGGCTGACCCTGGCGGATGTGGTGGACGGCCTCGAGCGGCTGGCCAGCGGTCACACGATCGGCAGGCTGACCTTCCTGCCGTGAGGACGCGACGAAGGCGGAGAGTGACATGACGGAGACAGGAGCGGGCCAGCCGGCCGGAGCCGCGGACCGCCAGGACGTCCCCGGACTTGACCTGGCGGCCCTCGGTGCGTACGTCGCGGCCGCGAATCCGGGCATCATCAGCGGCCCGCTGCGCGCCAGTGTGCTCGCGGGCGGGAAGTCCAACATCACCTACGAGGTGACCGACGGCCACCGCCGCTGGGTCGTCCGCCGCCCCCCGCTCGGCCACGTCCTCGCTACCGCGCACGACATGGCTCGTGAATACCGTGTGATCAGCGCGCTGGCCGGCACCAAGGTGCCGGTGCCGGCCACCTACCTGCTGTGCACGGACCCGGCCGTGATCGGGGCCCCCTTCTATGTGATGGAGAAGGTGGCCGGGACGGCATACCGGTCCGCCGCGCAGCTCGAAACGATCGGGGCCGCGCGGACCCGGGCGATCGCGACCCGGATGATGGGGACGCTCGCCGATCTGCACGCCGTCGATCCCGGTCCGGCCGGGCTCACCGACTTCGGCCGGCCGCAGGGTTTCCTGGGCCGCCAGGTGCGCCGCTGGAAGAAGCAGCTCGACGCGTCCCGCAGCCGGGACCTGCCCGGCGCGGACGCGCTGTACGAGGCGCTCGAAGCCCGGATACCCGCCGAATCCGATGTCGCGATCGTGCACGGCGACTACCGGCTGGACAACCTCCTGATCGGCGACGACAACCGGGTCACGGCCGTTCTGGACTGGGAGATGGCGACGCTCGGTGACCCCCTGGCCGACGTCGCACTGCTGCTCGCCTACCAGGCGCTGGCGCACCTGGAGACCGGATACGCGGTCGCGGACGCCGCTACCGCCCCCGGCTTCCCCGACGCGGAGGAGATCACGGCGTCCTACGCCAAGCTCAGCGGGCGGGACCTGTCCAATCTGGGCTTCCACCTTGGCCTGGGCTACTTCAAGATTGCCGTGATCTGCGAGGGGATCTACTACCGCTACTCGCACGGCCAGACCCTCGGCGAGGGATTCGGCGACATCGGCGCCGCCCCTGGACCCCTGATCCAGGCCGGGCTGGCCATTATGAAGGAGCACTCCTGATGGATTTCCGCTTCGATGCCACCACAGAGAAGCTGCGCGACACGCTGCTCGCCTTCATGGACGAGAAGGTCTACCCGGCGGAGCCGGTCTTCGCCGACCAGCTGGCCTCGCTCAATGACCGCTGGGCATGGACCAGCGTACCCATCCTCGCCGAACTGCAGGCTGAGGCTCGCGCGCGCGGCCTGTGGAACCTGTTCCTGCCGGGCGAGCACGGCGCCGGGCTCACCAACCTGCAGTACGCGCCGCTGGCCGAGATCACCGGGCGCAGTCTGGGGCTGGCCCCCGCGGCGCTGAACTGCGCCGCGCCCGACACCGGCAACATGGAAGTCCTGGCCATGTTCGGGTCCGAGGAGCAGCGCAAAATGTGGCTCCAGCCGCTCCTGGACGGCGAGATCCGGTCGGCCTTCGCGATGACCGAGCCGGACGTGGCGTCGTCCGACGCGACGAACATTGCCACCCGCATCGAGCGCAATGGTGACCGCTATGTGATCAACGGCCGGAAATGGTGGATCACCGGCGCCATGAACCCGGATGCCCGGATCTTCATCGTGATGGGAAAGACCGACCCGGGCGAGCAGCGCCATCGCCAGCAGTCGATGATCCTGGTTCCCCGTGAAACACCGGGGGTGACGGTGTGCCGCGGCATGCAGGTGTTCGGCTACGACGACCACGCGCACGGCGGCCATGCCGAGCTCGAGTTCACCGACGTGCGGGTACCGGCGGCCAACCTGATCGGCGCGGAAGGCGATGGCTTCGCCATCGCGCAGGCCCGGCTGGGTCCCGGGCGGATCCACCACTGCATGCGCTCGATCGGCGTGGCGGAGCAGGCCGTCGAGCTCATGTGCCGGCGCGCACTGGAGCGGAACGCGTTCGGCAAGCCGCTCGCCGAGCAGGGCGTCATCCGGAGCTGGATCGCCGAGGCGCGGGTACGGATCGAGCAGCTCCGGCTGCTCGTGCTGAAGACCGCCTGGCTGATGGACACGGTGGGAAACAAGGGCGCGCACACCGAGATCCAGGCCATTAAGATTGCCACGCCGGCTGCGGTGGAGTGGATTCTGGACAAGGCGATCCAGGTGCACGGCGCCGGCGGCCTGTCCCAGGATTTCCCGCTCGCCGCCCAGTTCAGCGGTGTCCGCACGCTGCGTTTCGCCGACGGTCCCGACGAGGTACACAAGAATTCGCTGGCCCGGGCCGAGCTCAAGAAGTACGCACCGCGCGCAGCGCCCTGACCCGGTCGCACTGAACCGGTCGCACTGAACCGGTCGCACTGGTCCGGTCGCACTGAACCGGCCGCACTGGCACGGCCGATTCGCACGCTGCCTGGCTCGGTATGCGCGGCTTTACAATACGCAAATACCGTGATGAGGAGGACCGGATGCCGGGTCAGGACGGATGGGTCGTCGTCGGCGTGGACAACGGCGGCACCGCCAACAACGGCACCGTCCTCGACGCCGAGGGGCACTTCCTCATCGACCGCATGGCCGAGATCCCCAGCTTCGTGCGCGAGGGTCCGGACAAGGCGGTGCAGGCGCTGGTCGATTCGGTCGAGCACGCGCTGGGGCTCGTCGATCTTCCCCGGTCCGCGGTCCGCGCGGTGGGCCTGGACACGCCGGGGCCGGCCACCGCGGCCGGGGTCCTGTCCTCCCGCGGCGCCACCAACTTTGCCAACCCGGAGTGGTGGGGCTACGACATCCGCACCGCCCTGGAAGACCGGCTGGGACTGCCGGTCGTCTACAACAACGACGGCAACGCGGCCGCGCTGTATGCGCACCACACGCAGTACGGCACCGAGTCGGGCCAGCACAGCTCCGTCGCGGCCATCGTCGGGACGGGCCTGGGCGGCGGGGTCGTTGAGGGCGGGCGCGTCATCAGCGGCGCGGCCGGGATGGCCGGCGAGCTTGGGCACGTGCCGATCCCGATGGAAGGCCTGCTCGAGGACGGGCAGCCGGTCCCCGCGTGCAACTGCGGCCAGCTGGGCGACGTGGAGAGCGTGGCGTCACTGACCGGCATCGAGAAGAACCTGCTGCCGTACTGGCTGACCCGGTTCGAGGGGCACGAACTGGGCCAGGGCGTGCCGCCCGGTAAGGCCGCCAAGCTGGTGCGGCGCTATGGTGAGGACGCGGACAAACTGGCGCTGAAGATCTTCGAGCAGCAGGCGATGGCTCTCGGCCGGCTGTTCACGATCGCAGCCAATTTCACCGATCCTGGCACCTACTTTGTCGGCGGCGGCGTGGTCGAGGCCGCCCCGCATTTCCGCGACTGGTTCCTCGGCCGCGTCAGGGACCACTCCACGCTGCGCGCCGAGCAGGCCCGGGTGGCCCGGTTCGCGCTGGTGCCGGACCTCGACATGGCCGGGGCGCGCGGCTCGGCCGTGGCGGCCCGCGACTGGCTGCTCCGTGGTTAAGGACTGGCTGGGCGGGATGACCACGACCATGGTCAGGCGGACGGGCACGGCGCCTTCATTGCTGTAGCGGTGCGGGCGGGCGGCCGGGAACCGCGCGCACTGGCCGGCTGCCACCTCGTGCCGCTCGCCCGCGACCGACAGGGTGAGCGTGCCCGTCTCGACCCACACCATCTCCCTCGTTGCCGGGGCGTGCGCGTCGCCGCCGAACGATTCTCCCGGCTGCAGGTCCCAGCGCCACAGTTCAACCGCCCACGGCGGGTCGGTCGCGCCGAGGATCGTGCCCGTCCCGCCCGATGGGCCGCGCCAGAGCAGTCGGCCGCCCGGATCGGAGATCTGCACCGCGGGCTCGCCGCTCACGTCGACCAGCCGGGTGACGGGCACGCCGAACGCATCACCGATCTTGGCCAGGGTGGCCAGGTTCGGATTCGACCGTCCCTGTTCCAGGGCGACGAGTACGCCCTTGCTCACCCCCGATCGCGCCGCCAGCTGGTCGAGTGACCAGCCACGATCCGCGCGAAGCGCCTGCAGGGTCCGTGCCACCGCGACCGTGATCTCTGCTGGTTCCGTCATAGCCGGTTGTCCCGGGGCGCCAATCGGTCGTTACAATGAACTATACAGCTAAGTATTCCGACCGGCTGGGAATCGCGTGTACCGGCCGTGCGCGTACCGGTCGCCGTGCCGGGAGGAGATGACACCACGGGCACGATCCTGGCACTGGCCGCTGCCATGCTGTACGGCTCGGCCGATTTTCTGGGCGGCGCGGCCTCCCGGCGCGCGCGGCCGCTCGCCGTCCTGGCCATCACGGCGCCGGCTGGCGCGGTCGTCATGGTAGTGGCGGCCGTGGTGGCCAGCGCGACCGGTCTCGGTGGCCACGCAACGGCCGGGCTGGGCGGATCGGCCGGCCTTACCGGCGTGGCCTGGGGCGCGGCCGCGGGGGTCGTCGGTGCGGTCGGCCTCCTGACGTTCTACACGGGTTTCTCCGTGGCGCCGATGAGCGTGGTGGCGCCCATATCGGCCCTGGCTTCCGCGTTGCTCCCGCTGGGCGTGGCCGTCGCCCAGGGCGAGCCGCTCAGCCCCGCGGTGATCACGGGCGGCGTGATCTGCCTGGCCGCCGTCGCCCTGGTCAGCCTGGAGCCAAAAGCCGGAGCGCGCTCGGCTGCGGACCGTCTGCGGGGGCTCGGCTACGGGCTGGCCTCGGGCATCATGTTCGGCCTGTTCTTCCTGTTCTTCAGGTCCGCCGGCACCGCTGGCGTGCTCTGGCCGGTGGCCGTGGCGCGGCTGGTGGGGACGGTGGTCGCGATCGGTGCGTGCCTGGCGGTACGGATTCGCCCCGCCTGGTCAGGGACGGACCGCGCCGCGCTCCCGCTGGCGCTCGCGTCCGGCGTGGTCGATGCGTCCGCCAACGTCTGTTACGTGCTCGCGACGCGCAGCGGCCTGTTCGGGATCGCGGTCGTCGTCACCGCGCTCTACCCGGGGATGACCGTCCTCCTCGCGCGGTTTGTGCTCGGCGAAAGAATGCGCCTGGTTCAGCGGATTGGCCTGGTCCTCGCCGGGGCGGGCCTAATTCTGGTCACCAGGTGAACGCGATGAGTGACCGTGACGGCGCGGACTCGTGCGGCCGGATGCATCAGCAGGTTCATCCGGCCGCACGAACCCCGGGGAAGGGGTAACCGGACGGCCCGGCGGTCAATCGTCGCCGTCGTCTTTCCTGCCTGGGAAGATCAGCCCGCAGACTTCGAGGTATAGCTGCTCGGGGTAGGGAAGATGGTCCACCACGCGCAGTGCCTGGTCCTGGCCGGCCGATTCCAGGATGAACTCACCATACCCGAGCAGGCGGCCGAGGGACGAGCGCTGGAAGCTCATATCGGTGACCTTCACCAGCGGCATCATGGCCACCTTGCGGGTGATGATGCCGGTGGCCAGCAGCATCCGCCGGGAGGTCACGATGAAATAATCCTGTGACCACTCGAAGACCTTATAAATGAGCCACACCAGCAGGATCGCCCACGCGATCCACACGAAACCGACGACACCGGCGTTATGCCGCGCGACGGTGGTGCTGATGACGGCAGCGATCACCAAGCCCGCGAGACTGACCGCGATCGGTCTGATCAGCACGGCCGGGTGCTTGCGGACCGTAATTACCTGGTGCTCGTGCGGCAATAGGTATTTATTAACGGCGTTGGGGACCGTATCGGTTCCCGGTACGAGCCTCATGGCGCTTCCTGAACGTCAGGTGCAGAACGGCTCATAGCGAGGTAAAGAAGGCGGAGAATCCTTGCGCCGCGGAGGCGAGGAAGTTGCCGATATTGTTGACAATGTGCGCGGCACCCGCCGGGTTCTTGATCACGAAAAATAGGACGAGAGCGACGGCTGCATAACCGAGGATCGTCTTCAGCTTCACGGTGCCTCCCTGGACCCGGGCCCAGTCCACTTTTTATCGCCACCATAGCTTAACCTACGGTGCGGCGCTTACCAATGATTACCGAAAGTAACCCTACTGGTTGCCCGGGCGCCGCGACAGGCCGGGCCCCGCGGAGCGGCAGCACCATTTTGCCAGAGTCCGGGCGGTTCGGGTGGATACCGGCCCGGCCGGCGTGGCGTAGCGTGACGGCGCCCGGGGGGCCGGGCGGCCACCCCCGCGACGAGCGCGAGCCGCGCGGATGATCCCGCCGGCGGAACCTGCGCTTATGCTGAATTGCCAGTTTGCCCGCCCCCGCACCTGCCATCTGGCAGCATTCCCCCCGTGCACAGGATGTTTGCAGAATGACGATGACCGACGTGAGCGCCGCCGATTTTGCTGTCATCGCCTACCGGGAGGATGACCGGTGGGAAGCCGAAGTCCTGCCCGACGTGCTGACGGCTGATCTCAGCGGCCTTATTCAGGCGCTGCGGCAGCAGCCCAGCGTGGCCGGGACCTTCGGCTTTGTCGGCGTCGGCGATGATTTTTTTATCGCGGTCCGGCTGACCGGCGGGGAGGTTTCCATCTTCCTGTCCGACGTCACCGCGGCCGCGGACTGGCCGCTGGCTATGCAGGTCCTCGACTTCCTCGACATACCCGTGCCGGACGACGACGATCTCGATCAGGTGCTGCCCGCCGGGGACCTATCGATCTTCGCTGACCTGGGCCTGGAGGAGTGGGAGCTGTGCGCGATCGCCGGCGACCTCGATCTGTTCCCTGATGAGGCGGTGGCCAGCATCGCCGGGCGCCTGAAATTCCGCGATGCGATGGAACGGGCGCTGGAAGCCACGCTCGGCCCGTGATCCGCCGGCGATGACCACCGGGTATGAGGCCACGTTCGCACCGACCATGCGCCTGGCGCTGGCGGCGGCCGCGGCGGCCGGGGTGGACGGCGCCGATCCCACCGGAGCGGACGTGCCGGTCGGGGCGGTCATGCTGGACGCCGGTGGCGCTGTCGTCGCACGCGCGCGGAACCGGCGCGAGGCGGACGGCGATCCGACCGCGCACGCCGAAATGCTGGCCATCCGGGAAGCGGCGCGCATCACCGGTCAGTGGCGGCTGACGGGCTGCACGCTCGTCGTGACCCTGGAGCCGTGCACCATGTGCGCGGGCGCCGTGACCATGGCCCGCATCGGCCGCCTGGTCTACGGCGCCGAAGATCCAAAGGCAGGAGCGGTGGGCTCGCTCTGGGACGTGGTGCGGGACCGCCGCCTTGCGCATCGCCCCGAAGTGATCGGCGGGGTGCTCGCCCCCGAGTGTGCCGCGCTGCTGCGCCAGTTCTTCGCGGACCGCAGATAGCGCCAGCCTGCGCACGGGCGGCCATGTGCGGCGAGCCGTCCTGGTCGGGTAAGCTCACCCGCGGTGGAGTCGCCTAGTGGCCGAGGGCGCACGCCTCGAAAGCGTGTGAGGGGGCAACCCCTCCGTGGGTTCAAATCCCACCTCCACCGCTGGCAGGAATACGCGCCAATGGCGCAGCCATGGGCGCGCCTGGTGTCCATCTGATCGCCGCGATGGGGGAATTCGGAGCCGATCCTGCGAGGTGAGCCAAATGCTGGAACCGCAGGGCACCGCGTTTTTCCTGATCCTGATGGTGGTCTTTGCCGGCCTGCTCGCGTGGGCGGTCATTGCCCGGCACATAGTGTTCCGCGTGCTGGCCGCGTGCCTCGCGTTTATCCCGGCCATGCTCTTCGGCGTCGCCGCGGTAAACCGGTATTACGACTATTACCAGACGTGGGGCTCCGTCGTTGCCGACTTCACCAATCAGGGGGTCGCGACGGTGCCCCAGGTTCCGCACCTGGCCAGCAAGGCCGGGGGGATCGACAAGCTCGGGCTTTCCCCGGCGGCCCGCGCCGAGGCCTCCCAGACCGGCTACCTTTTCGAGACCATGGTGAAGGGCCGGCAGAGCCGGATATCGCGGATCGTGTACATCTATCTCCCGCCGGAGTATTTCCTGGCCCGCTACGACTCGTACCGTTTCCCGGTCATCGAGTTGCTGCACGGCTCGCCCGGCAACCCCGAGCAGTGGGTCGATCCGATGAACGTCCTGCCGACCCTGGACGACATGATCGCCACGCGCCAGGCCGATCCGGCGGTCCTCGTGATGCCGGACACCGATGGCAGTGAGAAGTATTCGCTGCAGTGCCTCAACGCCATCGGCGGCGTGCCGGACGCCACGTACGTAGCGGTGGACGTGCCGAACTTCGTCGCGGCCAACTACCGCGTCCAGCCTCCCGGCAAGGCCTGGGGCGTCGCCGGCCTGTCGGAGGGCGGCTACTGTGCCGCCAACCTCGCCCTGCAGTACCCGGCGCGGTATGGTTACGCGGGCGTCATCAGCGGGTACTTCGCGCCCACCGACAACCTGGTCCCGATCGGCAACAAGCCGGGAGCCCCGGCCGTCTACCGGCCGCCGTTCCCCGGCCATACCGCGCTGCGGGAGAAGAACACCCCGGACATTTACATCACCCACCTGCCCGCGGGCACGCTGATCCCGCAGTTCTTCCTGGCGGTCGGGCAGCAGGACGCGCAGGACCTGCAGGCGGCGCAGAGCTTCCGGCAGGAACTGCAGCTTTACCAGGCCAACGTCCCGCTGGTCCAGGTGCCCAACGCCTCGCATGACGCGACCGCGTGGCGAGGCGCCTTGCGCCCGATGTTCAGCTGGATGACCCCGCAACTGGCCCATCAGGCTGAGCTGGCGGACAAGGCGCTCGCCGCGAGTGAGCGCGCGAGGGCCAAGGCGAAAGCCAAAAAGAACACGCCAAGCCCGGCCGCCACCCGGACGCCGGTCGTGCCACGGAAGTAACGCCCCGCCCGCTCCACCTCATGCGCGCGGCGGCACGGCCGCGTCCGCCGCGGGATGCCGGTATAGGACGAGGACAACGTCGTCCTCGAAACCGCCGGGCGGGGCCAGCTCCGCCATTATCTGGCCGGCCAGCGCCTGGACCGGTGCCGACCGCCCGGCCCGGACCACCGCTCCGGCCGCCGCGATGTCGGCGGTCAGCGACCGCCGGCGCCGCTCGACCAGCCCATCGGTGTAGAGCGATGGCGAGGTCCTCACGTTTGGGCGTGAGCTGGGCGGACGCGGGGCGATGGGTGTGCCGCCCACAGGTTAAGCGGGCTGCGCCCACACGGCGTGGGCGGCTGAATCGGTTAGCGGTCCCATCGGGGGTCGTTGTCGGCGATTTCCTGGCTGAGGGTTTCCAGCTCGGCGACCAGCGCGCGGAGCGCCGTTGGTTGTCGAACCAGGGCTGGTAGTCGGCGAGCTGGTCGTCGGTCAGGATGCGGGTGACGGTCTTGCCGTCTTTCTTGCGGGTCCACTGGTGGTAGGGGCCGTGCGCCGGGGCGGGTCGGCGTGGCAGCGGCAGGTGGGGTGCCCGCAGCGGGTATCCGCTCGGTGAGGGTGCCGGGCAGCGCGAAGCCGACGGCGGCGAGTCCAGCCGCGATGCGGGCGGCGCGGGCCTGCTGGGCGGGGTGATCGGCGACACGCTCCTATTTCCGCAGCCGGGGTCCCCCATCTCACGCATTCCCTCCAGTGGAGAAGTTGTATGGCCGCTGCTGATGTGGCCGTGTACATCGCGTGCTGGCAACCGGTGTCGGTGCCGCCGCAGGCGGCGCGCTTTGCCCGGCAGGTGGCGGCCGCGGCGGCGCCGCCGACCCGGGCGCGGGCGAACGCGCTGCTGTGGGCGGCGGCCCGGCTGGCCGCGTTCGCCGTCCCGCTCGGCCTGGACCCGGTGCCGGAGGTGCTGCTGCACCCGTCGGTGATCGAGCGGTTCGCGGCGTCCGCGCCGGGCCTGTCCGGCTCGGCGCGCCGCACGGTGCGCACCAACCTGCGGTTCATCGCCCGCCGCGTGGTCCCCGCGCTGG
>CAWGPP010000033.1:0-408957 GCA_963824545.1 uncultured Actinomycetes bacterium
TAGGAGCACATCCGACAGCGGATTAATGCCCCGCCGCGCGCCTTTCGAAGCGGGCTCCACGGCTGATCGTTACGGTTTAGACACTTTTTGTTAGCGTACGGCGCTACAGCCACTTGCTCCTCAGGGGCGGGCCGGTGTCCCTTCTTCCTCATCCTTCCTCATTCGGGTGCGCTCCCTTGGCCGCCGCGCCGGCGCGGCGGCGGCGTGACGCCATCGGCGAGCCGCCGCGCGGTGACCAGGAACCCGGTGTGGCCGACCATCCGCTGGTCCGGCCGCACCGCCAGGCCGTCCACGTGCCAGCCGCGTACCAGCGACTCCCACGCCGCGGGCTCGTTGAACTGGCCGTACCCGCGCAGCGCCTCGACCGTGCGGGACAGTTGCGTGGTCGTCGCCACGTAACAGCAGATGACGCCGCCCGGCACCAGGACCCGCGCGGCGGCCGGCACGCAGTCCCACGGCGCCAGCAGGTCCAGGATTACGCGGTCCGCGTAGTCCGCTCCTGGCGGACACCCGGGCTGGCCCGTCCCGCTGGCCGCAGGAGCACCTTCAGCCCGTTCAGTATCAACGGCCATATACGGCGGCGCAGTCTCACCGGCCGCGTCCGGCGGGGCCGCGCCGGCAACCGGCGGGGCCGCGCCCGCAACCGGCGGGGCCGCGCCAGCAACCGGCGGGGCCGCGCCCGCAACCGGCGGGGCCGCGCCAGCAACCGGCGGGGCCGCGCCCGCAACCGGCGGGGCCGCGCCAGCAACCGGCGGGGCCGCGCCAGCAACCGGCGGGGCGGTGAAGTCACCGACGATCAGGTGCCAGTGGGCGGGCACGGCACCGAAGAAGGCCTCGACGTTGCGCCGGGCGATCTCGGCGAAGTCCGCACGGCGCTCGAATGAGGTCACCGACCCGTCCTCGCCGGCCGCGCGCAGCAGCCAGCACGTCAGCGCGCCCGACCCGGCGCCCGCCTCGACCACCCGCGCGCCCGGGAAGACGTCGGCCATCGCAACGATCTGCGCGGCGTCCTTGGGGTAGACGACCGCCGCGCCGCGTTTCATGCTCAGCGTGAAGTCGGCCAGCAGAGGGCGCAACGCGACGTACGGCGTGCCCACCGAGGACGTGACCACGCTCCCGTCCGGCCGGCCGATCAGGTCATCGTGGCTGAGCGACCCGCGGTGGGTGAAAAAGGTCTTGCCCGGTTCCAGCACCACGGTGTGCCGACGGCCCTTGGGATCGGTGAGCTGAACGTGGTCGCCCTTGGCGAACGGCCCCCGGGGGTGGCGAATCATGCCGGACAGGCTATCGGCGACCGCGGGGTCATACGCCGGCGAACGCGCCGTCCAGGTCGCTGGCGGCCAGCACCCCGTAGACCTGGCCGGAGGGCTCGACGACGAGGTACTCGCTGGCGGGCGCCTTGCGGACCGCGTCGATCAGCGCCATCCCGCTCAGGTCCGCGGGCAGCACGAGGCCAGGATCGAGCTTGCGGGCCAGGGTGCCGGCCTCGATCCACGGCCGCCGCTGCGGTGGCGTGGCCATCGCTGCGGACTCGTTAACGATGGCGATCGGGGTGTTGTCGGGGTCCACTACGACCAGGGCGCGCGCGTTGGTCTCTTCGGCCCGCCGGATCGCCTCGGCCAGCGGGAGGCTGGCCGGGATGGGGATCGCCTTGCGGGCCAGCCGCCGCGCCTGGATGCCCGGCAGCCGCTCCCGCAGCCGGGTCGCCTTGATCGACTGGCCGGCGCCGACCCACATGAACCCGGCGATGAACAGCAGCCACAGCCCGCTCATCAGGTCCTCGCTGCGGCCGTTGGCCATCGCGTAGGTGGCCGGCACGATGAC
The DNA here is from genome assembly GCA_963824545.1 of uncultured Actinomycetes bacterium. Taxonomy (GTDB): domain Bacteria; phylum Actinomycetota; class Actinomycetes; order Streptosporangiales; family Streptosporangiaceae; genus Bog-532. The sequence goes on from CAWGPP010000033.1 coordinate 1,825, forward strand.
CAGCGCCACGGCCAGCACCCGGCCCGCCCACGCGGCCACGATGGTGGCCGTGCCCGGCCGCCCGGTGACCTTCCAGACGATGGCCCGCAGCATCCGGCCGCCGTCCAGCGGCAGGCCCGGGAGCAGGTTGAAGAGCCCGACGACCAGGTTGGCCCAGCACAGCTGGCTGACGATGACCCCGGGTATGCCGTCCGGGATCGCTTTCGTCAGCCCGTAGCCGACGGCCGCCAGCACCAGCGAGAGCGCGGGGCCGGCCGCGGAGACGGCGAACTCCCGGCCCGGTGTCTGCGGCTCGCGCTCGATCTCGGAGAGCCCGCCGAGCGGATAGAGCAGGATGCGCCGGACCGGCAGGCCGTAGCCGCGGGCGACGAGCGAGTGGCTGAGCTCGTGCACCAGGACGGACAGGTACAGCAGCACCACGAAGGCGGCGGCCACCACGTAGCGGGTGCTGCCGCTGAACCTCCCGGCCAGGTCATTGGCGTAGATGATGATGAAGACGCCGGCGATCGCGAACCAGTAGGGCGAGATGATCACCGGGATGCCGAACGGGCGCGCGATCACGATCCCGGATCCCGTCTGCTTCGGCGGCCGCTGGTCTCGCCGGTCGGGCGTCATGCCTGCCACATGACTGATGCTACGTGCCATCGGGGGCCTTCCAGCCGCCGAAAGGCCCCGGCCGGCCGCCGAAAGGCCGGGAGGCCCCGCCAGTATGGGCCGCAGTGGGCCGCCGCGACGGATTGTGAGCAGGCTGCGGCGACAGACTCCGGCGGGCTGCGGCAATTGGCCGCGACAAGCTCCGGCGGGCCGCCGCGACGGGCTGCGGCGGGCTGCGGCAATTGGCCGCGACAGGCTCCGGCGGGCCGCCGCGGCGGGCTGTGGCGAGCTCCGGCGGGCTGTGGCGGCGGGCTGCGGCGGGCTACGGCGGGCTACGGCGCGGCCGCCACACAGCCGCAAACCCCGCCCGAGTGTCGGTGCCCTCCCCTACGCTCATGGCGTGGATGAACTCGTCGCGGTGGAGATCGCCGATCCAGTACCGCCGGAGGAGGGCTCGGGCGCGCCCCGCGGGCCGGCCCTGTCGCCGTCCCGCGCCGCTGATTTCATGACCTGCCCGCTGCTCTACCGGTTCCGGGTGATCGACAAGCTGCCCGAGCCGCCGACCGCCGCGGCGGCCCGCGGCACGCTGGTGCACGCGGTGCTGGAGCGGCTGTTCGACCTCACCGCGGCGATGCGGACCCCGGCCGCGGCGCAGGCACTGGTCCAGCCCGAATGGGAACGGCTGTCGGCGGCGGAGCCGGACCTGGCCGCCTTGTTCGCGAGCCAGGCCGAGCGGGACACGTGGATCCGCGACGCCGCCGCGGCGATCGACAGCTACTTCCGGCTGGAGGACCCGCGCCGCCTGGAACCCGCGGACCGCGAACTCTACGTGGAGGCCGAACTGGAGTCCGGGCTCCGGCTCCGCGGCTACATCGACCGGCTGGACATCGCCCCGGCCGGCGACATCCGGGTGGTCGACTACAAGACCGGCAAGGCGCCGCCGCCGGACTTCGAGGCGCGGGCGCTGTTCCAGATGAAGTTCTACGCGCTGGTGCTGTGGCGGGCCCGCGGCCAGCTGCCGCGCCTGCTCCAGCTCATGTACCTGGGCGACGGCCAGGTGGTCCGGTACGCGCCCGACGAGGCGGACCTGCGCGCCACCGAGCGGAAGGTGCAGGCACTGTGGCAGGCCATCGAGCGGGCCCGGGAGGCCGGCGACTGGCGGCCGCGGCCCGGCCGGCTGTGCGAGTGGTGCGCGCACAAGCCGCTGTGCCCGGAGTTCGGCGGCACGCCGCCGCCGCTGCCCCGGCCCGGCGCGCCGACTGGTTCATCCATCGGGTCGGCTGTGTAACGATGGGAGGGGGCCGTCCCCCGGAAACATCTTTGGGGCGAGCGCAGCCGAGGTAAGAGATGTCAACGTACAACGCGATCGCCTGGTTGCCACTGTGCGCCGGGCTGACGGGCATCGGACTGGTGGCGAGCTGGTTCGCGATGCGAAGGCGCGGGCTGGCGGCCGGGCTCCGCGGCGTGGCGTGGTCACTGCTGCCGCTGGCCGCCTATCTGACCGGCTCGATCAAGATGTTCTGGAAGATCGGCTCGGCCATCGGCGACTTCGCCACCTCCTTCGTCTTCTCCCCCCAGGTGTGGTCAGGGGTCGGGGTCGCGGCGCTGGCCGCCGCGCTGTTCGTGGTGTCCGGGGCGGGCAAGCGCCGCCGCAAGCGGGCCCGCGTGAAGGCCGCGGACGACGAGCCAGCCGGGCTCGCGGCCGCCGACGGAGCCGCCACCCAGAACGGAAAGGCGCCCGGGAAGGCGCCCGAGCGCAAGGAACTGGCCACCCGGCCCGCGCGCGGCGGGCGTGGCGGGAAGGGCGCCCCGGACGATGACGACGACCTGGCCGGGGTGGAAGACATCCTGCGCAAGCACGGGATCACCTAGCCCGGCCCGCCTCGTCGTACGCGTGCGGCGTCCCCGCAGGGATACCACGACTTACGGGCAGAGTTTTGGGCAAATACTGCCCCGCCCCGCAAACTCTGCCCGTAAGCGGGAGCGGGAGCGGGCGCAGGCGGGGGGCGGCGCAGGCGGGGGGCGGCGCTCCCGGGAGGCGGGCACTGGCCAGGGACGCGCCCTAAGCGGGGCGGGCGCCGCGGGAGCGCGTGGCGGCGGCGGCGCGGGGCGGCGCGGGGCGGCTAGGCAGGCGCGGGGTTCTCGGGGGCGGGCGGAACCGGTGGCGGGGTGTCCGTTCCGGCGGCGGGCACTGGCTCAGGGAAATGACAGGCGACCCGGTGGCCGGGGATCAGCTCGGTCAGCAGCGGCTCTTCCGTTGCGCATATTTCCTGCGCCTTCCAGCAGCGGGTGTGGAAACGGCAGGCGGCCGGCGGATGCAGCGGGCTGGGCACGTCGCCGGTCAGCCGGATCCGGCGCCGCCGGTCGCCCCGCTTGCCCTCGCCGCGCGTGGGCTCGGGAACGGGCACCGCGGACAGCAGCGCCACGGTATACGGGTGCCGCGGCCGCGCGTACAGCTCGTCCCGGGCGGCCATCTCGACGAGCTTGCCGAGGTACATCACGGCCACCTGATCGCTGATGTGCCGGACGACCGACAGGTCGTGCGCGATGACCACGTAGGTCAGGCCCAGCTCGTCCTGGAGGTCCTCGAGCAGGTTGATCACCTGGGCCTGGATGGACACGTCCAGCGCGGACACCGGCTCGTCGGCGACGATCAGCTTGGGCCGCAGCGCAAGCGTGCGGGCGATGCCGATCCGCTGCCGCTGCCCGCCGGAGAACTCGTGCGGGTAGCGGTTGTAGTGCTCGGGGCTCAGCCCGACCAGCTTGAGCAGGTCCTGGACCTGGCGCTTGACCGGCTGATCGGTTTTCACGTGCTGCAGCTCGAACGGGGCCCCGACGATCGAGCCGACGGTGTGCCGCGGGTTCAGCGACGAGTAGGGATCCTGGAAGATCATCTGAATCTCACGGCGCAGCGGCCGCATCGCGCCCGGCCCCAGATGCGTGATGTCCGTGCCGTCGAACACGATCCGGCCCGCGGTCGGCTCGTCCAGCCGGGTGAGCAGCCGGCCGGTCGTCGTCTTGCCACAGCCGGATTCACCGACCAGGCCGAGGGTCTGCCCCTTGGCCACGGTGAAGTCGATCCCGTCGACGGCCTGCACGGCCCCGACCTTGTGCCGGAAGACGACACCCCGGGTGACCGGGAAATGCCGGGTCAGGCCGGTCACGGTCAGCAGGTCGTCCGCGCTGGCCGCCCCGGCCGCGCCCGAGGCGGGCGCGGCCGTCGGCTGCGAGGTCATCGGGGCCTCCTCACGCCGTCACCCCGGCCTTTTCCGCCTGCAGGCGGTCCCAGGCCTGGTGCCGCTGGCCGGCGGTCAGATGGCAGGCGGACAGGTGGCCGGGCTCGATCTCGCGCAGCGGCGGCACCTCGCTCTCCGACCGGCCGCCGGTCTCCCGCGCGTACGGGCAGCGCGGATGGAACGCGCAGCCGTCCGGCACGGCGATCAGGCTGGGCGGCGTGCCGGGGATAGGTACCAGCCGCTCCGCGCGCTGCTCGTCAATACGCGGCATCGAGGCCAGCAGGCCCCAGCTGTAGGGATGGGCGGGCCGGTCGAAGACGTCCTCGGCGCTGCCGTATTCCACCGCCTTGCCGACGTACATGACCAGGATGTCGTCGGCCAGTTCCGCGACCACGCCCAGGTCGTGCGTGATGATGATCACCGCCGAGCCGAACTCGTCCTGCAGGTCCAGGATCAAGTCGAGGATCTGCGCCTGCACGGTCACGTCGAGCGCGGTGGTGGGCTCGTCCGCGATGAGCAGCTCCGGGTTACAGGACAGCGCCATCGCGATCATTGCGCGCTGCCGCATCCCGCCGGAGAACTGGTGCGGGTAGTCGTCCACCCGGGTGGACGCCTGCGGGATCCCGACCCGCCCCAGCAGGTCGATCGCGTGCTGCCGGGCTGCCTTCTTCGGCACGTCGTTGTGCACCCGGTAGGCCTCGATGATCTGGTGGCCCACGGTGTAGTAGGGGTGCAGCGACGACAGCGGGTCCTGAAAGATCATGGCCACCTTGCTGCCGCGCAGCGCGCGTATGCGGTCGGGCGCCGCGCCCACCAGCTGCTCACCGTCGAGCCAGATCTCCCCGCTGATCTGGGCGTTCGTCCCCTGCAGGCCCATGATGGTGAGGCTGGAGACGGTCTTGCCCGATCCGGACTCGCCCACGATGCCCAGGGTCCGCCGCCGGTCAAGGCTGTATGACACTCCATCGACCGCCTTGACCAGGCCGTCGTCGGTCGGGAAATGGACCCGCAGATCGCGGACTTCCAGCAGGTCGCTGCCCGGCATCAGTACCGCACTCTCGGGTCGATCACGGCGTACAAGATATCGACGACCAGGTTAGCAATCACGATAAAGAACGAGCAGAGCAGGACAACCCCCATGATTTCCGGGAAGTCCTGGTTCTGGATGGCCTCGTAGGTGAACAGGCCCAGGCCGTGCAGGGAGAACGTGACCTCGGTGATGATCGCGCCGCCGATCAGCAGGCCGAGGTCGATGCCGAAGATCGTGACGATCGGGGTCAGCGCCGCGCGCAGCCCGTGCTTGATGATCACCGTGCGCTCCGGCAGGCCCTTGGCGCGGGCCGTGCGGATGTAGTCCTCGCCCATCGTCTCCAGCATTCCGGCCCTGGTCAGCCGGGCGTAGAGCGCTGCGTACAGGAACGCGAGAACGACCCACGGCAGCACCAGGTTCCGCGCCCACTCCAGCGGGTTCTGGGTGAACGGGACGTACTGCACGTTCGGGAACAGCGGCCACTTGTAGCTGAACAGCTCCAGCGCCAGCAGCCCGGTGAAGAAGATCGGCAGCGAGACGCCGGCCAGCGCGACCGCCATCGAGAACCGGTCGAAGAAGGTGCCGCGCCGCAGCGCCGAGATCACGCCGATCGTGACGCCCCCGACCAGCCACAGCACGGAGGCCCCGATGGCCAGCAACACGGTCACCGGCAGCGCGCTGACCATCTGCGGCCAGACCGGCTGCTGGCTGCGGAACGAGTAGCCGAAGCACGGCGGCGGGCAGTAGGTCACGCTGGTGCCGGAGTTGTAGTGCGTGCCGACCACGATCGCCTTGACGAACCGGCCGTACTGGAGGAACAGCGGCGCGTTCAGGCCCAGCTTCTGCTCGACCTGGAGGATGGCCGCGCGCGTCGGGTTGCGGCCCACGTACTGGGCGGCCAGCTCGTAGGCGTTCTGCCCGGCCAGCCGCGGGATGAGAAAGAAAATGCCGAACGTGATCAGGCTGACCACCAGGAGCAGGAAGATCGCGGTGAACAGCCGCCGGATGATGAATGCGATCACTGAGCCTCACCCAGTTGAGGGCAGCGTCAGTTCCCCGGGGCACGGGTGCCCGGCCGGATGGCGGCCGGGCCCCCGTGACCTCACTGTCGCTGCGTCCGTGCTACTTGGTGCCGAGCACGGCGTAGTTGTACATGCCCCACTGGGGCTGGACGTAGACGTTGGTCAGGGTCGGGCTGCGGTACAGCAGCGACTTGGCGTACACCTCCGGCAGGATGGCCGCGTCCGACATGATCTGGTGGTCGATCTTGCTCCAGGTCGCGGAGCGGTCAGCCTGGCTCATCGTGTTCGTCGCGGTGAACATGTTGTTGATCACCGAGTCGTTGAGCTCGGAGATGTTGGTGTTGCCCGCCGAGACGATGGTGTTGCCGGCGCTGAGCTCGTCCAGCATGCCGAAGCCGTTGGGCCAGTCCGCCGCCCAGCCGCCGATGTCCAGGCCGAGGTCGTGCTGGTGCACGAACTTCGGCACGCCGGCGAAGTCGCTGTAGTAGTTGCCGGACGGGTACCCGTGCAGCTGCAGCTTGATGCCGACCTGGCTGAGCGACGACTGCAGGGCCTGGGCCGGCTGGACTTCCTTCGGCCGGTCGCTGCGGTAGGCCATGCCGGTGGTGAAGCCGTTCGGCTGACCGCAGGCCTTGAGCGCCGCCTTGGCCTTGGTCAGGTCACCGGCCGGCTTGGTCGTGGCCTCGTACAGGTCAAACTTCTTGTAGCCGACCTGGTCGGGGATCATGACCGTGCTGGCGATGTCGCCACCGGCCACCGGGCCGCCGTAGGCGGTCTGCAGCTCGGTCTTGTTCGCCGCGTACTCCACCGCCTGCCGGCAGTTGACGTTGTTCAGCGGCGCGACCTGGGTGCTGAGGTACACGAACCACAGGAACCCGGCCAGCGGGTCGTCGGACTGCTGCTTGAGCGAGTTGCTGCCCAGGATCTTGGCCCGGACCGGGGCCTGCACGCCGGTGCCCTGCGCGTCCACGTTGATGTCGCCGGCCAGCAGCCGGTTATCAAGGTCGTTCGCGTTGACGTTCAGGTCGATGACGATCTTGCTGGCGAGCTGCTTGGCCTCGGTGTCCCAGGACGGCTTCCACTTGGGGTTGGGCACCAGCACGGCCTGCTTGTTCAGCGAGTAGCTCTGGAACATGTAGGGGCCGGTGGACTGGACGTTCAGCTGGTAGTTCGTCCCGGTGTCCTTGGACGGCGGCACCGGGGCGGTGTTCGAGAACGCGACCACGTAGTTGAAGTCCGGGAACGGCTGCGCCAGGTGGAACTGGACCGTGGAGTTGTCCGGCGTGGTGACCGCGCTCAGGCCCATCAGGTTCTTGGACCGGTCCTTGTAGGGCCCCGGGTAGCTGCTGGCGTTCTTGAGCAGCACGCTGAAATAGCTGGGCCCGTTGGGCAGCACCGACCGGTCAAACGTCCGCTCGACCGCGTACTTGACGTCCTGTGCGGTGACCGGCGTGCCGTCCTGGAACGTGACCCCCTGCTTGAGGTGGTAGGTCCAGGTCAGGCCGTTGTCGCTGACCTGCCCGAGGGAGGTGGCCAGGCCGGGCACGATCTGGTCCCCGCAGCTGCCGGGGCAGGACTTGTAGGTGACCAGCGGCGTGGCGTACAGCCGGTTGAAGTTGAGGACCCAGGCGTAATAGGTGTTACCGGGGTCGAAGGAATCGGGAATGCTGCTTTCCGCATACGTGATGGTGCCGCCCGTGTGCGTGGACGGGTTGACCACCGCGCTCACCGCCGCGTTGTACCCGGCAGTCGAGGTGGAGCCTCCCGACGACGATCCGCCGCTGCTGCCGCAGGCCGCCATCGTGAGCGCCACCGCGGCACTCAACGCGGCGAGCCCAATGGTTATTGGTCTCTTCACTGCTGAGCCGCCTCCGTTAGTTATTGATGAAACATGCAGGTACGCCGGCTACCGGCCTCTCGGATCCAGCGCGTCGCGCAGCCCGTCGCCGAACAGGTTGAAGGCCATGACGGTAAGGAAGATCGCCACGCCGGGGATGATCATGTACATCGGATCGACCGAGTAGAAACCGTTGGTCACCGCGTCCGACAGCATCCCGCCCCAGCTGGGGGTGGGCGGGATCAGGCCGACGCCCAGGTAGTCGAGCGCCGCCTCGAACAGGATGTTCGTCGGGATCAGCAGCGTCGCGTAGACCAGGATGGGCGCGATCAGATTCGGCAGCAGCTCGTGGGACAGGATGTACGGCGAGCGCGCCCCCAGGCTCCGCGCCGCGTCCACGAACTCCCGTTCGCGCAGGGACAGTATCTGGCCGCGGATGATCCGGCCCATGTACGGCCACGCGAAGAACCCGATGGTGAAGATCAGCAGCACGACCCGCAGGCTATTGCCGGAAAGCCCGAAGGCCGTGTTCGGGATGACGCCGACCAGCGCGATCGCGAAAACAAGCAGCGGGAACGCGAGGAACACGTCCATCGCGCGGGCGATGACCGAATCTATCCAGCCGCCGAAATACCCCGCGATGATCCCCATCACGACGCCGATCCCGACGGCCAGGGCGGTCGCGCCAAAGCCGATCAGCAACGAGTAACGCGCGCCGTTGACGACCCGGCTCAGCATGTCGCGGCCGGTCACCGGCTCGACGCCCAGCGGGTGCGCCAGGCTGATCCCGCCCAGCGGCCCGTTCGGCCGGCTGAAGGTCGGGTTGATCAGGTCGGCGTGATACGTGTTCGGGTTCTGGACCAGGAACGGCCCGATGATCGCGGTGAGGAGGAGCAGGCCGACCACGATGCCGCCGGCGATGGCAACCTTGTCATGCCGGAGCCGGGCCCAGGCGATCTGGCTCGGTGAGCGCCCCTCTATGGCCTGGCCGGCCGCGCCGGGGACGACCGGATCAGGGAGTGGCTCGCCCGGCCCCGGGGGGACGTCTACGGGCACTGCCATGGCAAACCTGACTCCTGTTGTGTCCACGGACTGGCGTTCGTGGCCGTGCCGACGGGCGTCCCCGGCCGCGCCGGCCGTCAGCCACTCTCCTGTGGTCCGCGAGTTTTGGCGCGTTATCTGCGCTAGGAGCCTGCTGAAATAGGCCTTTCTGCGGGCCGTCCGCAGAGCGCCACGGTGGCCCGTAACGCCTTGCCGGGCCGGGCCGTTCGTGCCGCTGCCCGCCGAGCCGGCCGCTGGCCGGGCCTGACCTGCGGCCGGCCTGCCTGGCCGGGGCCTGGCCGGCCCGGCAGCCCTGGCTGGCTGCCGGGTCAGGTGGCCAGGACCCAGGCGCCGTCCCGGCAGGTCAGGCCCTTGCCGAGTAGGTTGCGCAGGTTCAGCGCGGCGGTGCGCCGCTTGAGCCAGGCGTGGTTCCTGGCTACCCCGCGGTAGCGGAGCTTGACCCGCCGGCCCCGGCAGGTCGCCACCTGGGCGACGGCGCGTTCCACATTCGGCCGCTGCGCCATGTAGTCCTCGCGCAGCCCGGGATCGGCGGCCCAGTCCGCGCGGGCGGCCCGGAGCAGGTCATCGCGGGGGTGCAGGACGAGCTTGCGGCCGGTCTTGCAGGTAGTGCACCGCTCGCGCAGCGGGCAGTCCCGGCAGGCCACGCCGAAGGTGGCGATCCGGGTCCGGCTGAGGGTGACAGTGTTCCCGGCCGGGCACGTCACAGTGCCGGCCTGCTCATCGACGGTGAAATCGTCAACGGTGAACCCGCCGACGACCGGGGCCTGCAGCGGCTTGGGCTTGATCACCGCGGCATGGCCCGCGTCGCCGATCGCGCCGCGCAGGTCCCCGGTGCCGTAGGCGGAATCGCCGTACCAGGCCAGCGGCTCCCCCTCGGTGCCGTCATCACCGTGCTGCCCGGCGCCGCTGTCATCGTCCTCACCGGCGGCCGGGGGCTGCTCCGCGACCGCCGGATCGGAGTTCTCGGTCCCGCTGGCCCTGGTCAGCTTCTCATCGGTGATGATCCCCGTCTCCGGGTCCGCAGCGAGGTGAGCACGGTAGCCGTCGCGGCGGGCCTCCGGCGACTTGCGGGTGTGCCGGGCATCCGGGTCGGCGGTGCTGATCACGCGGTCCCCGGCGACCTTGCGGGCAATCCGCCACCGCCCGTCGGTGCCGTCAGAGCCCTCGGCGGGCTCCACGTCCTGCCCGGCGACCAGGGCCAGCAGCGCCACCGCGGACGCGGCTGCCTCATCCAGCTTCGCGTCCCCGAACGCGGCCACCACCGCGTTCGCGTCGCTGACCAGGGCGGAGACCAGCGCGTCCTTCGCGGCCGGGTCATCCCAGTCGATCTTCGGCTTGACCGGCACCGAGTAATCATGGCCGGTGCACACCTGCGCGATCTGCTCCGCCGCTCCGGGCACCTCCCGCGCCACCCGCCGGATCGCGGAGACCAGCTGGGTGATGGTGTCCTGGGTGGCCACCGCATCGGCCAAGATCGTGGAGTCCACCGCCCGGCGCCGCCGGCCCTTCAGCACCCCGGTCTGCTCCACGATCAGCCGGATCGCCTCGTTGACCCGGTGCGGCCGCTCCGACCTGGCGATCCGGCCCCGCCAGTACACCAGCGAGGAAGGATCAAAGCCCTGGTCATCGATCGCCAGCCCGCACGCCACCTTCCACCGCACGTCGAACCGGACCGCCTCGGCGGTCTCCCGGTCGGAGTAGTCATGCAGCGCCTGCAGCGCCAGCACCGCGGCCATCCGGGTGGCCGGCAGCGAGGGCCGGCCGAACGCGGCGAACAGGTCCGCGTAATCAGCGTCCGGGAACACCTCCGCCCGGTGCGCGGCCAGGAACGCGAACATGCTCCCCGCCGGGACCAGGTGCCCGGCCAGCAGCTCAGCGTCGGTGAACTCACGGTCCATCCGCTCGAAACCCTGCATGAGACGATTATCCCAGCTCATCGAACACAAAGCCGGCAACCACGCCAGGCCTAGGAGCCTTTTTCAGCAGGCTCCTAGTAGTGCTTTGTTAGGTCGGGTATGGTTGCGGGGTTCCGCGGTGTTATCCCGGTATGACTCTTGAGGAGATCGCCGAGGTCCGGCCCCGGCTGGTGGATTTCACCGCGGAGATGCTCGGCGGGCTGGCGCGCAAGGACCAGCGGGCGGCCGGGGAGCTGTACGTGCGTGGGCTGCTGACCGGCGGGCAGCGCAAGTCGATGGAGCCGATGGCGGCCCGGCTGGGGATCGATCATCAGCGGCTGCAGCAGTTCATCACGTCCTCGACCTGGGATTACGTCGCGGTGCGGCGGAACGTGGCGCGGTGGTTCGCGGCCAGCTTCCCGGTGGAGGCGCTGGTGATCGACGACACCGGCTTCCCCAAGGACGGGACCGCGTCGCCGTGCGTGGCCCGGCAGTACTCCGGCACGCTGGGCAAGACCGCGAACTGCCAGGTCGGGGTCAGCGTGCACCTGGTGAACGAGCACGCCTCGTGCGCGGCGGACTGGCGGCTGTTCTGCCCGGCCAGCTGGGATGATGACGCCGCGGCCGATGAGGTGGCCGCGGCGGCGATCCGGCGCCGCCGCCAGCGCGCCGGGATCCCGGACGATGTCCGGCATACCGAAAAGTGGCGGCTGGCGCTGGAGATGATCGATGAGATGACCGGGCCCGGCGGGTGGGGCGTCCTGGAGCAGATCACCGCGGCCGGGCACGCCCGGCCGGTGGCCGTGGCCGATGCTGGTTATGGCGACAACACGACCTTCCGGCTGGAACTGGGGAACCGCCACTGGCAGTACGTGCTGGCGGTCAAGGGCACCACCAGCGCGTACCCGGCAGATGCCCGGCCGGTGACCCGCACCGGGCGCGGCGGGCCCGGCCGCCCGCCCGGGCCCGCCTACCCTGGCCCGGCAGTAAACCTGCGGCAGCTCGCCCTCGCCCACGCGGACACCATCGCCCCGGTCACCTGGCGGCGGGGCACCAGGGCCACCACAGGCAACCCGGACGCCGCCATGACCAGTCACTTCCTGGCCATCCGGGTCCGCCCCGCCAACCGGGACATCCCCCGCGGCCCCGACGGCAGGCTGCCGGACTGCTGGCTGCTGGCCGAATGGCCCCCCGAAGCAGACGAGCCCACCGATTACTGGCTGTCCAGCCTCCCCAAAGACACCCCCATCGAAGAACTCGTCCGGCTGGCCAAGATCAGATGGCGGGTCGAGCACGACTACCGCGAGCTGAAGACCGGCCTGGGCCTGGACCACTTCGAAGGCCGCTCATTCACCGGCTGGCACCGCCACGTCACCCTCGCCGCCCTCGCCCAGGCGTTCTGCACCTTGCTCCGGTCAGACCCAAAAGTGCCTGCGCCGGGATGAGCCTTTACCAGGTCCTGCGTGAACTGCAGGTCGTCCTGGCCCTCATCCTCGGCGCCTGCCCCCTGTGCCGCCAGCCCGTCACCCTCGACCGGCTCGCCGCCGCCCTCACACCGACCTAACAAAGTACTACTAGAACGAGGTTCCGCGACTTGCTGTGCGAACGCCAGTCCCCGCCGCCTGTCGTGCCTCAATCGTGACGTAACCAGAATCGGACCGTCACGTCGGAAACATGTCCGTGACGGGCGTCGGCCACCGTGGTTATTCCGGGAAACAGCCGTATCCGTCAAATATTCTGGGTCCGACATGCGCAAGCCAACCACACCCGCGAACGGTGGAACGGACGGCCCGCGAGCCGGCGGCCCGCGAGCCGGCGGCCCGCGAGCCGGCGGACGGCACCCGGCGTACCGGTCACCGCTGGCCGTGCTGGCCTGGTGGATGTGGCTCGCGTGCGCGGTGGCCATCCTCATCGACATCGCGGTGCAAGACGACGGGCGCTTCTCGGTGGAGGCGGCGGCGGCGGTACTGACGATCACGGCGATCGTGTACGTCGTAGCGCTGCACCCGCGGATCATCGCGGCGGCCGAGGGAATCGTGATCCGTAACCCGCTGCGGGAACACCGGGTGGCCTGGCGCACGGTCACCGACGTGGAGCTGCGTGACCTGCTGCGGGTGCACTGCGCATGGCAGGAGGCCGCTGATCCCCGTAAGGGTCATGCCGAATCGGCAGGTTCCCGGCCCGAACCGGGGCAGCGTACCCGGGTGATCGAGGTGTGGGCGCTCCCGTCATCGCGCCGGGCCGGGGCGGCGGCCAGGCGGCGGGCCGCCATCGGCCGCGGTTCCCCGGCCCGGCGGTCCGCCGGCGGCCAAGCCGGGGACACGGAACCGCCGAGCGCGGCGCTCCGCCGGCAAACCGAGCGGATCGCCACGGTACTCGCCGAACGCGCCCGCCAGGAACGCGCCCGGGCGGCCGAGGCGGACCGGCCTGGGATGATCGGTACTGGTGAGGCGAACGAGGCCGGAGGGGCGAACGAGGCCGGAGGGGCCAACAAGGCCGGAGGGGCGAACGAGGCCGGAGGGGCGAACGAGGCCGGAGGGGCGAACGAGGCCGGAGGGGCCAACAAGGCCGGAGGGGCGAACGGGGCCAGAGGGGCGAACGGGCCGCATACCGCGGAATGGCCGGCGCGCCCGGTCTCGGCGTGGACCTGGCCCGCCGTGCTGGCCGTCGTGATCCCGGCGCTGCTGCTGATCGTGACGATCCTGGCGTAACACATCCGCCGCCCCGCGCGGCCGCCCCGCCGATGTGCTGGGGAAATGTAACGAATTATCGGCGAACTGAAACATATTCGCTGCACAGGCGGTATCGCCATGACACAGGCATCACGAGCAGGGTGGAGCGATCCGGGCTGACGTTTGGGGGGTTACGGTTCACATCGTGATACTGAGCACATCGGCTCGCGTCAGGGCACGCCGGCGCGTGGCCGGCCGCCGGGACACGTCCGGCGGCGCACGGCGCGCCCGGGTGGCCAGGATCGCGGGCTGCGGCGTCGCGGCGATCGCTGTGCTGGTGACCGCCTGCACCAACAGTGACAGCCCGTCCGCAAGCGGCACGAAGGTGCCGGGCGGCACGAAGGTGCATGGCGGCACGGCGGTCTACGCGCTCCCGCCGTCGCCGCCGCCGAACTACATCTTCCCGATGGCCAGCAGCACGTACTTCAACGTCGCGAACGTCGCGCACCTGCAGTACTTCCTGTACCGCCCGCTGTACTGGTTCGGCCAGGGCAGCCAGCCCACGCTGAACGCGTCGCTCAGCCTGGCGGACCAGCCAACGTACCGCGGCACGAAGGTCACGATCACGATGAAGAACGACCTGTGGTCGGACGGCACGCCGGTCACCGCGGAGAACGCGGCGTTCTGGATCCACATGCTGCAGGCGGTCGGGCAGACCGAGTGGGGCGCCTTCACCCCGGGCGGCTTCCCGGCCAACGTCACCGACGTCAAGGCGGCCAGCGCGACGACGCTCACGATGACGATGAACAAGGCGTACTCGCCGGCCTGGTTCACCGACAACGAGCTGAGCCAGATCACCCCGATGCCGAAGGCGTGGGACCGGACCGTTTCCGGCCCGAGCGACTGCACCGATAACGTCGCGGACTGCAAGGCCGTCTTCGGCTACCTCGACGGCCAGTCCAAGGCCGTGTCGCGCTGGGCGAGCTCACCGCTATGGAGCATCGTCGACGGGCCGTTCAGGCTGAAGAGCTTCAGCCCGGACGGTAACGCCACCTTCGTGCCGAACACGTCCTACTCCGGCCCGGTCAAGCCAACCCTGTCGGCGTTCAGGGAAGTGCCGTTCAGCACGGAGGCGGCCGAGTACAACGAGCTCCGCTCGGGGCACGGCGGCCAGAAGATCGACGTCGGCTACCTGCCGGTCAACGACGCACCGAAGAAGCCGCCGGGGGTCAGGGTCGGCGCCAACCCGGTGCCGGGCTACACGCTCGACCCGCTGTACTCGTGGAGCATCAATTACCTCGTGCCTAACATGAACTCCAGCACGCCCGAGGGCAAGGTGCTCAAGGAGCTGTACTTCCGGCAGGCACTGGAGTACCTGGTGAACCAGCAGGCGGCCATCGCCGGCCCGCTGCACGGCTACGGCTTCCCGACTGTGGGCCCCGTCGCCAACTACCCGCCAACGCGATACCTGTCCGCCCAGGGCACGCAGGGTGACCCGTTCCCCTACAACGTGGCCAAGGCGAGGCAGCTGCTGGCCAGCCACGGCTGGGCGGTGGTCCCGAACGGCACCAGTACCTGCCAGAACCCGGGCCTGTGCGGCCAGGGGGTCACGCGGGGCCAGGCCGCCTCGTTCACCCTGCCGTACGCCACCGGCACCCCAGGGATCGACGCCGCGATGACCCAGTTCAAATCGGACGCGCGGCAGGCCGGCATCCAGCTCATCCTGCAGCCCAAGCCGTTCAACCAGGTCACCGCGATCGGCGGCGGCAACTGCGTGGTCGTCGGCTCGTCCTGCGCCTGGGATTTCGCCTACTGGGGCGGCGGCTGGGCGTTCACGCCCGACTACCAGCCAACCGGCGAGACGCTGTTCACCAGCGGCTCGGCGGCGAACTCCTCCGGGTACACCAGCAGCCTGAACGACACCCTCATCAGCCGGTCGCTGACCGCCTCCTCGCTGCAGCCGCTGTACCAGTGGCAGGACTACCTGCAGACGCAGCTGCCGGAAATGTGGCAGCCGAATGGGGTGTACGAGCTGACGGAGGTCGCCGACAACCTGCACGGCGTGATTCCCCAGTCCCCGACGCTCTACATCAACCCGGAGACCTGGTACTTCACCAGGTAACCGGATGGCCGCCCAGGCGGACCGCAGCCGGCTGAGGCTGACGCCGCGCAGCGACGGCAGCACTAGGCGGTCCGGACCTGGCTCGATGGGCCGCAACGTGGGCACCGCGACCACGGCGCAGCCGGCCCCCTCGGCCGCGCTCACCCCCGCCGGGGAATCTTCCAGCGCCAGGCACCGCGCCGTCGGCACACCCAGCCGGCGCGCCGCGAGCAGGTACGGCTCGGGGTCGGGCTTGCCGCGGGTGACGTCGCTGCCGCACACCACGACCGGGAACCGCAGGCCGGTCCGGGCCAGCACCGCGTCAACGAACCGGCGCTGCGAGGACGTCACCAGCGCGTACGGCAGGCCGGACGCCGCCACCTCGGCCACCAGGCTGGCTGCCCCCGGCATCACGGCGACGCCGCGCTCGCGGATCTGGTCGACGATCCCGCCCATGATCCACTCCGCCACCGCGGCCGGGTCGGGGGGGACGACGGCCCGCGCCAGGAAGTAACGGACCGCGTTGTCCAGCGAGGTGCCGAGCAGTTCCTGCTGATCGGCCTCGGACCACTGGCCGCCGAGCCGGGTCATGACAGAGGTCTCGACCTGGAACCAGAGCGGCTCGGAGTCGATGAGCAGCCCATCCATGTCGAACAGCACGCCCGCCATCCCGGCGCCGGGTGCCTGCGCGGCAGGCATCGCCGCGGGGTGCGCGCCGGTCATGTGGAGAAGTATTTCGCCTCGGGGTGATCGGCCACGAGCGCGGCGCTGGCCTGCAGCATCGTGCCCATGGCCCCGTCGGCGACCGGCACCCGGCCGGCCAGAGCCGACCGCAAGGCGCTGCCCCCATGTGATTTCATGGCATCCGTCCGAGGCCCGCTCATCGCGGCAAGTCTACGCACCCCCCGTCGCGGCACAATCGATGGCAACACGGGTACCGCGGGTTGGGGCGGATGATGCCCGCAGCTCCGCCGACAACGTAGGCTGGGAGCCACGACCGCGCTCGGTGACCGCGCGCGTCACGTTCAGGGAGGAGGGGGGAGACATCGAGTTCGATCGACTGGGTACGCTCACCTCACCCGTCGCGATCGCCGCCTTCGAAGGCTGGAATGACGCCGGGGAGGCCGCCAGCGGCGTCATCAGCCATCTGGGTATCGCCTGGCAGGCGCAGCCGATCGCCGCTATCGAACCCGAGGACTTCTACGACTTCCAGGTGACGCGGCCGGTCGTCGAGATCACGGGCGGCCAGATCGAGCGGCTCGTCTGGCCGACGACGCGCCTGTCGGTGGCCCGTGCGGGCGCCCGGGCCAGCGACGGGGACGGCGCCGAGCCCGCGGCCGCCGTGGAGCATGCCGCCAGGCAGGACGCCGGCGACGAGGACGGCGAAACCGCACCGGGCGGGACGGGGCTGGATAAGGACATCATCCTGGTGCACGGGATCGAGCCGAACATGCGCTGGCGCTCGTTCACCAGCGAGCTCCTCCAGGGCCTGACCGACCTCGGCGTCGAGTCCGTGATCCTGCTCGGCGCGCTGCTGGCGGACGCGCCGCACACGCGACCGGTGCCGGTCTCGGTCGGCGCGTCGGACCCGAAGCTGTCGGCCTCGCTGACCGCGCCCTTTTCCGACTACAAGGGACCGACGGGCATCCTCGGCGTGGTCCAGCACGCGCTGTCGGGGGCGGGCATCCCGGCCGTCTCGCTGTGGGCATCGGTGCCGCACTACGTGGCGACGCCGCCTAACCCCAAGGCCACGCTGGCGCTGCTGCGCGGCGTCGAGGACATCCTGGACGTGCCGCTGCCGCTGGCCGACCTGGCCGATGAGGCCAGGGCCTGGGAACGCGGCGTGGACGAGCTGGCGCAGCAGGATTCCGAGGTGGCCGAGTACGTCCGCACCCTCGAAGAGGCGAAGGACGCGACCGACCTGCCGCAGGCCAGCGGGGACGCGATCGCGCGCGAGTTCGAGCGCTACCTGCGCCGGCGCGGGCGCCGTGGCGAGCCGGGCGGAATCTGACCCGGGCCTCCGTGCTCAGGGACCGTGCTCAGGGACCGTGCTCAGCCGGAGGCCACGCGGAGGCTGACGGTGCGGTCGCACCGCGCGGCCACTTCCGGGTCGTGGGTCGCGAGGACCAGCGCTCCCCCGTTCGCCACCACGGCGAACATCTGGGCTAGCGCCACCCCCCGGGCGACCGGGTCGAGCTCGGCCGTCGGCTCGTCGGCGACCAGCAGGCGCGGCTCGAGCGCCAGGGCCCGGGCCACCGCCGTCCGCTGCTGCTGCCCGCCGGACAGCTCCTCCACGAACTGGTCCGCTTGCGCCTCCAGGCCGAGCCGGGCCAGCGCCTGACGAGCGGCCCGAGCGGCCTCGGCGGGCGGGCGCCCGGCCGCGCGCAGCACGACCTCGATGTTCTCCGCCGCGCTGAGCAGCGACACCAGCCCGTAGCCCTGGAGCACCACGCTCACGCCCAGCGCGGGCCCGGCGGGACCGGTGAGCAGCGCGCCGTCGATGTGCACCTGGCCGGACGTCGGCTGGGTCAGCCCGGACAGGATCGCCAGCAGGCTCGTCTTGCCCGATCCGGACGGGCCGGTCACGGCGAGGCTTTCGCCGGCCTCCACGGCCAGGTCGAGACCGGCGAAGATCCGCCGGCCGTCCCGCTCGTAGCCGAGCCCGCGCGCCTTCAGCATGGTCAGTCGGTGTCCATCCGGGCTCGCAACTCCACCCCGTGCTCGGTGCGGATCGCGCGGGCCAGCGTCCCCGGGGGCAGCACGTCCAGCACGTCCGGCGGGAGCTGCACGGAGCCGTCCCGCCCCACGACCAGGTAGTCCTCCCCCGCGTGCCCTTCCGCTCCGACCTTGCCGTCCCGGATCGTCACCGTGCGGCCGAAGGCGGCGCCGAGGTCTGGATCGTGCGTCACCACGATCACGGTGGTCCCGTGCTCCTGGCGGGCCGACCGCAGCAGCCCGGTGACCGCCGCCGCGGAGACCTGATCGAGCTGGCTGGTCGGCTCGTCGGCCAGCAGCAGCCGGGGCCCGTTGGCCAGCGCGACCGCGACCGCCAGCCGCTGCTGCTCGCCGCCGGACAGCCGCCCGGCCGGCCGGCGCGCCACCTGCCCGAGGCCGACCGTCTCCAGCAGTGTGGCGGCCCGGCGGCGCTTGGCCGCGTGGCTCACCCGGGCCGGTGCCTGCGCGAACATCACGTTGCCTGCGGCGGTCTCGTACGGAAGGAGATTACGGCCCGGCGTCTGCATGACCAGGCCGACGTCGGACAGCCGCATTGTCGCCGCGGCCTTCGGCTTCAGGTCGCCGAGCCGCCGGCCGCAGACCTCGACCAGGCCGGCCGTCGGCCGCAGCAGCCCGGCGAACAGCCACAGCAGGGTCGACTTGCCGGCCCCGGACGGCCCCAGCAGGGCGACGCTCTCGCCCTCGGCCACCGTCAGGTCGACGCCGCGCAGCGCGGTGACTTCCTGGCCCAGCTCCCCGTATACCTGCACGAGGCTCTCGCAGCGCACGATCGTCGCGGTCACGCCGGCGCCTCCCGCAACTGGTCGAGCCGGATGCTGCGGATCAGCGTGACGCCCGTCCCGATCGACGCGATGACCAGCAGAGTGATCGCGCCGCCGAGCCAGGCGGCGAGCGGCCCGGCGGGCGGCACGTAGGACAGGGCCGGGGCCGACGGGCTGGTGGTGAACTCCGGCACGCTGCGCAGCACGGCGGCCGCCGCGCCGATCCCCGTGATCGTGCCGACCACCGCACCGAAGCCCACGACCACGGTCAGCTCGGCCAGCACCGCGCGGCCCAGGGTCCGCCGGCGCAGCCCGGACGCCTCCAGCGCCGCGTACTCGTACCGGCGCCGCCGCGCGGACAGGTACACACCGAGGATCGCCGCCCCGGCGGCGAGGACGGCGGCGGCCGCCCCGTCGGCCAGGAACAGCACGCTGGCCAGGGCCGGTCCCTGCCGTTCCAGCGCCGACGCGGCCGCGGCCGCGGATCGCTGGCTGACGATGTGCACTCCCGCGGCACGCAGCCGGGCCTCGACCGGGCCGGACGCCCCGGCGGCCATCCACACCTCCTGCCTCACCTGGTTGAGGTTCTGCCCCGCCGCCAGCTCGGCGTACTGGCGGTCCACGATGATCCCGTCGGCCGGGGCGCCGGGGATCGCGCTGACCGGGGCCACCGGCCGGACCGGCAGCGCGCTGCCGTCCAGGCCGACCCCGGAAAAGCTGCCCTGGCGGCCGGCGGTCAGGGCGGCCGGGATCAGCGCCGGGAGCACGGCGGGCGTGTTGACAGACTGCAGCGTCGGATCCTCGGTCGGCGGGATCCCGCTGAACTGCCAGTGCAGGCCTGCGGGCGCCGCGGGTGCCGCGGAACCGGCGGGGCCGGCCAGGATGGTGTCGGGCGGGTGGCCGGCCGGTGCCGCTTCCCGCCAATCGCCCGCAGACCCGAGTGCGGTGCCCGCGACGGCCTGCCAGCGGCCGTGGTCGTGCACGCCGATCCCCGTGATCGTGAGGTTCCCGGCGACGGCGGGCGCGGGCTGGCGGGTCAGCTCCTGACCGGACAGCGCAAGTTCGAGGCTCTGCAGCACGCACGGGCAGCCGACCAGCGACCCGGTGAGGGTCGCCGTGCCGTGTTGCGGCAGCGCGCCCAGGCTGACGGGGCTCGATCCGGTGGTGACGTTGGCGGAGACCTGTTCGCCGGGGACCGACAGCGACGCGACGCGCACCGTGACCCGGATCCCGTCGCCGGACAGCCGGATCGGCGGCGGGGCGGGCGGCGCCAGGCGCGCGGTCAGCGCGGCGAGCGGCTGAGGCGAGAAACCCGGCGGCCAGAAGGCGATGCGCGCGAACCGTTGCGGGTCCACCGCGAGTGTCTCGTCGCCGGTGGTCCCGCTGCCCAGGCTGACGTACCGGTCGACGACCGTGGCCTGGCGGCCGCTGGGGTCGGCCCGGTCGACGATCGCGCCGAGGCTGGCGCCCGCCGGCGTGGTGACAACGGCCACCGTCGCGGCCCCCACCTGGGTGCCCGCGACGAGCCGGTAGTTGGCCTGGCCCACCGACCAGGCCACGATCGCGAAGGCGGCCAGCGCGAAGGACGTGGTGAGGACGATCGTGGTGCGCACGCCGCCGGGACGGCGGGCGATCTGCCGTGCGGCCAGAAACCCGGCCAGCCCGCCACGCCGGCTGGTGTAGCCGTACACGGCCCGGCAGGCCAGCGGCAGCAGCCGGGAGGCCACGACCGCGACGGCCAGCCCGAGCAGCGCGGGGACCAGCAGGCTGAGGACGCCCCGGCCGGCCGAGCCGATCTCGCCGGTGAACAGCAGGTCGAGCAGCCCGGCGACCGCGCCGGTGAGCAGCACCGCGTCGGTCACCCAGCCGCGGTCGGCGGGCCGGCGCGCGGAGCGCCGGAACTCCTCCACGACCCCGCGGCGCAGCGTCCGCCGCGCGGCCAGGCTGATCGCGGCCAGCCCGCCCACCGTGGCCACCGCCGCCGCCACCCACCCGAGCCCGGGCATCCCGGTCGGGATCCCGGGCCGGAGCAGCACGTCATCCAGCCCCGCCGCCGCCGCCCAGCCGGCCAGGGCACCGACCGGGAACGCGATGGCCAGCAGGGCGGCCGGCTCGGACAACCCGAAGGCCAGCGTGCGCCAGCGCCCGTGGCCGCGCAGCCGGGCCAGGGCCACCTCGGGGCCCCGCGCGTCCACCGCGTCGGTGACCGCCATGTACAGCAGCAGCCAGCTCAGCGCGAGCAGGGTCACGGTGACGAGGAACACGGGGACGGCGACCG
Organism: uncultured Actinomycetes bacterium; assembly: GCA_963824545.1. Classification (GTDB taxonomy): domain Bacteria; phylum Actinomycetota; class Actinomycetes; order Streptosporangiales; family Streptosporangiaceae; genus Bog-532. The sequence goes on from CAWGPP010000033.1 coordinate 23,049, forward strand.
TCCGCCAGCTCGACTGGACCGCGGTCATCGTGCCGGGGATGTCGGAGGCCACGATGATGTTCTGCAGCGGCACGTTGGCCACGAACGAGCCCATCCCGGACTCCAGCAGCGGCACGTCGGCGGCCCGCAGCGCACCGGTGTTCAGCTGGTCGTCAACCACACAGGTGCCCTGCTGGGCGGGCCCGGCGGCGAGCATCGTCGCGAGCGGGGTGAACATGGCGTCCAGCTGGAAGTCGCTGGCGGACCGGCCGCCCCGTACGGGGTCCTCTATCGGGAAGTAGGTCGTTGCGCGCAGCACCCAGTAGTCGGTGCTGAAGTCGGGGACCTGGTAGATGCCGGTCACGGTCAGCGGGGCCGGCCAGCCGGTGCCAGTGATCCGCTGGCCGATCCGCAGCCCCGTACGCGCCGCCACCGACTGGCTGACGATCACCTGGTAGGCGGCGGCGGGGCAGGCACCCCGGATCCACAGGTGCGCGCAGGCGCCGGTGCGCCAGGCGAGCCCGAACTCGTTGCCGAACGGCAGGTACACCCCGGTGCCCTCGATCGAGTCGGTCGGCGGCGCGAACAGCCGCCCGGCCGCGTGGGTGCCGAGGGCCTGGTCGAGCTGGCCCTGAACCGCCGACTGGAGCTGCGGCAAGGTGGAATCGAGCGGCCCGGTCTCGTTGGCCTCGAAACCGCGCCCGATCATGACCGAGCCGCCCACCGTGTCCTGCAGGATGGACGCCCGGGCCGCGTCGTAGTACGCGGGCCCGGCCGCGACGGCCGCCACCGCCACGAGGGCGACGACGAGGATGAGCAGCGACGACCCGCCCCGGTGGACCAGCCCTCGCGCCAGGGCTTTCAGCTGACTCATCCCGGCGTCTGCCTAGTGATGGTGACGGTCAGAGTGTTCTGCTGCCTCGTGTTCCGCGCCTCATCGGTGCCCGGGCCCGGTCGAGGGCCCAGTAGAGAACTCAGTGCAGGCGCACCCTCGGGTCCAGGACCGCGTACAGCGCATCGACGATGATGTTCGCGACCACGACGGCGGCCGCGGCCACGATCACCACGCCGATGACCACGGGCAGGTCGTCCTGCTGGATCGAGTGCACCGCGGTGTAGCCCAGGCCCGGCATGCCAAAGACGGTCTCGGTGATGACGGCGCCGCCGAGCAGCACGCCGACGTCGATGCCAAACTGCGTGACGATCGGCGTCAGCGCCGCCCGCAGCTCGTGCCGGAAGATCACCCGCCGTTCCGGCATGCCCTTGGCCCGTGCCGTCCTGATGTAGTCCTCGCCCATGACGTCGAGCATCGAACCGCGGGTCAGCCGGGTGTAGATGGCGGCCTGGACGAGCGAGAGCGTGAGCCAGGGCAGCACAAGCCCGCGGAACCATTGCCCCGGGCTGGTCGTGAACGACGTGTAACCGGATCCGGGGAACAGGTGGATGCCGTGCAGGGTGAACTCGTAGTAGAACACCAGCAGCAGCAGCAGGCCGAGGACGAAGGTCGGCATCGAGTAGAAGAACAGCGCCAGGAAGGTGAACGTGCGGTCCATCACCGACCGGGCGCGCACCGCGGACAGCACGCCGGTCAGCACGCCCATGATGAGCCACAGGATGGACGCCCCGATCACGAGCGACAGCGTGATGGGGAACGCCGCCTTGATGATCGAGTTCACCGATTGGCTGTGGTAGAAGGAATAGCCCAGGTCGCCGTGCAGGAGCAGCCACAGGAAGTGGCCGTACTGGACGTAGAGCGGCCGGTCGAGCAGCAGCCGGTGCGACACTTGCGCGACCACCTGCGGCGTCGCGGCCTTGCCGGCCAGGGCCCGGGCCACCGAGCCGGGCCCCGGGCCGACGTAGAAGATGAGGAAGACGCTGACGGTCACCAGCCACATGACCAGGATGCCCTGGAGGATCCGGCGGATAAGAAAGCGGACCATGGGAAGCTCCTAGACGAATAGCTGGTCGCCGCGCGGGTCGAACGCGTCCCGGACGCCGTCCCCGAGGATGTTAAAGGCGAGCGTCGTCACCAGCAGCGCGAGGCTCGGGAACACCAGGAACCACCACGCGCCGTACTGGTAGACGCCCTGCGCGTCGCTGATCATCTGGCCCCAGTCGGCCGTGGGCGCCGGCACGCCGACGCCGAGGTAGGACAGCGACGCCTCGATCACGATGGCCAGCGGGATCAGCAGCGTCGCGTAGACGATGATCGGCGCTATCACGTTCGGCAGGATGTCGAAGAACATGATCCGCCACGGGCTGGCCCCCAGCGCCCGCGCCGCCTCGACGTACTCCTTCTCCTTGATCGACAGGACCTGGCCGCGGACGATACGGCCGACCGACGCCCAGCCGAAGAAGCCGATGACGATGATGACGACCGTCAAGCTGGGCCCGATGACCGACACCAGGGAGAGGGCGAACAGCAAAAACGGGATGGCCAGCAGCCAGTCGATGATCCGGGCGATCACCGAGTCGGTCAAGCCGCCGAAGTAACCGGATATCAGGCCGGCGGCCGCACCGATGATGACGGTGAGGGCGGTGGCCACGACCCCGACGATCAGCGAAATCCGGGCCCCGTAGGCGATCCGGACCAGGACGTCGCGGCCCAGGTTGTCGGTCCCGAGCAGGAACTCCGAATTCGGCGGCTTCGGCTGGCCGATGGCCGTCAGCCCGGTCGCCTGGAACTGCTCGTTGGGGCCGTGGCCGGTGAGGGCGGCGATCACCGGGGCGAAGATGGCCAGCAGGACGATGAGGATGATCACGCCCAGGGAGATCATCGCCGCGCGGTCCCGCACCAGCCGCTCCATACCGAGCCGCCAGGGACTGCGCCCTTCGATCTTGCGGGCGGCGGTGCCTTCGGCGACGGGGGTGGCGGGCGGTTCGGTGGGCGGCGGTGCGGCGCCGACGATGCTCTGGCTCATGACTCCTCCTTCGAGCCCAGGCCGGTCAGGCTGGCGCCGGGGTCGGCCAGGATCCCCGTTTCCGTGATGCGTTCCTCGGCGCTGATGGTGGGCCGGGCCAGCGAGATGTCTTCCCCGTCCGCCACCGGAAAGTGGCATTTCGCACGGTGCTCCGGGCCGTCGCCGAGGCGGGGCTCCAGGACCGGCTCCTGCTCGACACAGAGGGGCGCCGCCTTGGGGCAGCGCGGGTGGAACCGGCAGCCGGACGGCGGCGCCACCGGGGACGGCACGTCCCCGACGAGGATGATCCGTTCCCGCTGGTCGGCGTGGTCCGGATCCGGCACCGGCACCGCGGACAGCAGCGCGTCCGTGTAGGGATGACGGGGGTGCTCCCACAGCTGGCTGGTGGGCGCGATCTCGGAGATCTGGCCCAGGTACATGACCGCGACGGTGTCGCTGACGTGGCGGACCACGGACAGGTCGTGGGCGATGAAGACGTAGGTGAGCCCGAACTCCTTCTGCAGGTCGGCGAGCAGATTGATGATCTGCGCCTGAATGGAGACGTCGAGCGCGGACACCGGCTCGTCGCAGATGACCAGCTTGGGCCGGAACGCGAGCGCGCGCGCCACGCCGATGCGCTGGCGCTGGCCGCCGGAGAATTCGGCCGGGAACCGGTTGTAGTGCTCCGGGTTGAGCCCGACGAGTTCCATGATCTCCTGGACCTGCCTCTTGCGGTCCTGGCCGCTGGCCATGCCGTGGATCGCAAAGGGGTCGCCGATGATCGACCCGACCCGCCGCCGTGGGTTGAGGGATCCGTAGGGGTCCTGGAAAATCATTTGCATGTCCCGGCGGAACGGGCGCATGCTGCGGCGGGACAGCGTGCTGATGTCGTGGCCGTCGAACGTGATCTTCCCGGAGGTGAGGTCGTACAGCCGCATGATGCAGCGGGCCAGGGTGGACTTGCCGCAGCCGGTCTCGCCGACCAGGCCGAGGGTCTGCCCCCGGCGGACCTCGAGGCTGACTCCCTCCACGGCGTGCACGAAGTAGCGCTGCCGCTGGAAAAGCTGGCTGGAGCCCACCGGGAAGTACTTGACGACGTTCTCGACGCGCAGCAGGACGTCGTCGCCCGGCGGGCTGACGACGGGCTCGTGGCTCATGAGGGGCTCCCGGTCGTTTCGGCCTGCGCCGCGAGGGCTTCGGCCGCCGCGGCCGCCCGTTCGGCCGGCCTCGGCAGGGCCTGGCCGAGGACGTCCCTGCGCCGGGCGTTACGCGCGGACATATCGTGTGGCAGCCAGCACGCGGACAGGTGAGCGGGGTCACCGCTCACCGGGTCGAGGTCCGGTACCTCGGTTCGGCAGCGGTCCATCACGTAGGGACACCGCGGGTGGAACGGGCAGCCCGACGGCAGGTTGATCAGGCTGGGCGGCTGCCCGGGGATCGGCCGCAGCCGTTCCCGGTCCCCGCCGTAGGCCGGCAACGACTCCAGCAGGCCCTCGGTGTACGGATGGTGGTTGGCGAAGAAGATCGTCCGCCGGTCGGCGCGCTCCATGACGGCGCCGGCGTACATCACGATGACCTGATCGGCGAGATCCGCGATGACGCCGAGGTCGTGGGTGATCATGATGATCGCCGTGCCGAACTCGTCCTGCAGCGTCTTCATGACCTGCAGGACCTGTGCTTGCACGGTGACGTCGAGCGCGGTGGTGGGCTCGTCGGCGATGAGCAGCGCCGGATTCAGCGCCATCGCCATCGCGATCATGGCCCGCTGCCGCATACCGCCGGAGAACTGGTGCGGGAAGTCATCCACCCGCCGGTCCGGCTGCGGGATGCCAACCATCCGGAGCAGATCCACGGACCGGGCCCGGGCCTGGGCCTTCGACATGGCATGGTCGTGCAGCCGGATCATCTCGCTGATCTGCCACCCGACCTTGTAGTACGGATGCAGGCTGGACAGCGGGTCCTGGAAGATCATCCCGACCTTCGCGCCACGGATCTGCTGAAGGTCCTGGCTGGGCATGGTCAGCAGATCTTTGCCTTCGAACAAGGCGGTGCCGCTGACCCGGGCTCCCCGCGTGATACCCATGATCGTCTGGGTCGACACGCTCTTGCCGGAGCCCGATTCGCCGACGATGCCGAGGGTCTGCCCGGCATCAACATCGAACGAGATACCCCGGACGGCCTGCACGATGCCGTCCGGCGTACGGAATGAGACACGGAGGTCAGAGACCTCAAGGAGCGCCACGCGCCCTCCCTATCCTTGCCGCCAGGCACTGCCGGTGCGCAGTGCGCATATCGCTGCCGCTGAATGTTAGACCCCTACGTTTTCCCACGGTAATCCGCGGTCCCCGGCGGGGCCAGATCCATGCCAGGGTGGGTACCCGCAGAGTCTGCGGGTACCCACCCTGGTCGGGAGGAGCCGGTCAGGCGCCCGGCGAGCTCAGCCAGACATTGGTCGGGTCGAACTGCTGGATGGCCGGCACGTACACGGCGTTGTGCACGTAGCTGGCGTGATACAGCGGCTGCAGCGCCTCGGTGATCGGGTAGAACGGCGCGTCCTGCATGACCTTCTGGTCCGCCTGCGCCCAGACCGTCGCGGCCGACGAAGCACTGGCGGAGGTGGCGGCCTGGCCGATCAGCGCCGTGACCGACGGGTTGTTGTAGAACCCGAAGTTGCTGCCGACCGGCGGGTAAGAGGCCGGGCCGCTGAACTCGGGACCGAAGAAAGACAGGGCGGCGTCGCCGTACCAGTCCGGACCCCAGCCCGACACCGCGATGTCCCACACGCCCCGCTTGGCGACGCTCGGCACCTCCAGGTACTTGGTGTAGAAGTCCGCGCTCGGCACGCCGAGCAGCTTCACCGTGACGCCGATCTTGGCCAGGTCGGACTGCGCCGCCTGCGCGATCGCGCTGCGGACCGACGACGAGGCCGTGTAGAGCAGCGTCAGCGACAGGCCATTCGGGTAACCGGCCGAGGCCAGCATCGACTTGGCCTTGGACACGTTGTACGGGTACGGGTCGTAGCCCTTCGGGACATCCTGGGCGCCGTTGATGCCATCGGGCAGCACGTGCGTCAGCGGCGGGTAGACCGTGGGGTTGATGACCTGGGTCAGGTGCGCCCGGTTGAGCCCGTAGCTCAGCGCCTGCCGCACGGCGACCTTGGATAGCGCGCTGCCGTTGTTGGGCGAGACCGAGTTGAACCAGATCTGCGGGTTCGACGAGTACTGCGGGCCGATGCTGAAGTTGTGGTTCGCGCCCGCCTGCATCTGCGAGACCAGCCCCGGTACCGCCGCGATGGGCGGGAACGAGTCGAACTCCATGCTCGCGGCGGCCGTGTTGGTCTGCAGCTGCTGCTGGTTGGTCTGCTGGGTGCCCGTCTCGGTGACCACGATCTTGTCGACGTACGCCTTGCGGATCGGGTCCGTGCTCGCCTTCCACACCGGGTTCCGCACGTAGGTGATAGTCCGGGCCGGGGTGTAGCTCTGCACGGTGTACGGGCCGTCGGCGATGGGGTGCTGCTGGGACTGCGCACTGGCCGGCACGTACTGCAGCGACTCGACCGGCGCCGGGTTGAACGCCGGCAGCGTCAGCATGTAGGAGAAGTAGGATGCCGGGTGGACCAGGTTATAGGTGAGGGTCTGCCCGGAGGCCGTGACGCCGGAGATCTGGTGGCCGTCGATGTACGACTTGATCGCGGCCGCGGTGTTGCCCGCTTTGGCGAAGCCGCTGCAGAAGCTCGCGTACCCGCTGATCAGCGACTCGAAGTCGGGCAGGCCGCCGAAGGGCTGCACCGGGTTGCACGACCGCTTGAGCCCGAGGATCGCATCGGCCGCGGTGACCTCGCGGGCCGGCGAGGTATTCCACATCGCCCCGGTGCGGAGGGTGATCGTGTAGGTCTTGCCGCCGTTGCTGATCACCGGCGGAGCCGTGGCCAGGTCCGGCGCCGGCAACGTGGTCTTGCCGTCGATAGCCGGGTAGGCGTACAGGCCGCGGATCCACGGCCGCTGGCCCAGGTAGCCGATCGTGAAGTAGCTGATGTTCGGGTCCATGTAGTCGACGTCACCCGTGCCGAGCATGTTCAGGGTGCCGCCGCTCTTCGGTGTCCCCGTGCCAGGGTTGAGCCCCTGGGTACCGGATGACAGCGATACTGATGAGCCCGATCCACTGGAACCACCAGACGAGCTTCCGCCGCAAGCGGCGACGAGGGACGCCGCCGCGATTAGGCCGACGCCGGAAGCAAACGCTTGGGAGCGTTTCCGCATCGACACTCTCCTCTCAATTTCATGCTTCCCCGTGAAGTTGTCCACGGAGGGTGACCGGGGGCCGGATCAGCCTCCCGAGCGTGAAACACGCCAGCCTCGGCAGGCCGTCGCAATATCGTAGAAGGGCACCTACATCTTGTGAACAGCCATAATTACAAACTGTTAAATCGTGACTCGACGGTAACCATATAGGTCCACTGCGGGCACAGCGGCACGCATGCCGCTTTCCGCCTGTTTCCGCCTGCTGAAGACCATAATCGGTGCGGCGTCGCTGGTCAGGCGGGCTGGGGCAGAATTGCGATGGTCGATCAGTACGGCGGCCAGGGGATCGCGGGCCAGTCTTCTGGCGGGTACGGGTGCACCCGGTGCTTGAGCAGCTTCTCCACCCGGATGCTCATTGCGGACAGTTCCCCCGGGCTCAGCCACTGGGTCAGCTCAGCGGCCAGCTCACCGCTTTCCAGCAGCGCGTACAGCCGCCGCAGCGCCTCCACCGCGCGCTGCGGCAGGCTCCGGCCGCGCCACTGCCACAGCACCGTCCGCAGCTTGTAGTCCTCCGCGAAGCAGACGCCGTGGTCGCAGCCGAACAGGTGGCCGCCGGTGATCGGCAGCAGGTGCCCGATCTTGCGGTCGGCGTTGTTCACGACCGCGTCGAACACCGCCAGATCACGCAGCCCGGCGTGGTCGCTGCGGCCGGCCAGCTCGATGAGGTCGACCTGCGGGTCGACGTCGATCCACAGCTGGCACATGCCCGGCCCGTACGGCCCGTCGCGCATCACCGTCGGCGGCACCACGTCCCAGCTGGCCGCGCGGGAGACCACGTACGCGGCCACCTCGCGCCCGGCCAGCGTGCCGGTCGGGAAGTCCCACAGCGGGCGCTCCCCCGCGACCGGCTTATAGACACACGCGGCCTCGGCGCCGCCCTCGCGGATCGCGCAGTACCAGGTCTCGTTAGACGCCTCGATCAGCCGTCCCAGCACCTCCAGGCTGCCCTGGCGCAACAGGTTCAGGGCCGCGTCGTCGCCCAGCGGTGACGCGGGGCCGCTGCCGTTCCCGCTGGCCTCGGGGTGGCCGCCCCGGTCGGGGGCGCCCCGGTCGGCGCCACCCCGGTCGCGGGCGCCCCGGTCGCGGCGCCGGGCCCCGGCACGGCGGCCCGGTCCTGGCGGCCGGCGCGGCGGCGGACCCGCGAACCCGTCAAGCACCGGCGCGGTGCCCGTTCTGCCGCGGGCAGATGTGCCCGTCCGCGTTGAGCGGGAGACCGCACAGCGGGCACGGCGGCCGGCCTGCGGCCACGATCCGCAGCGCGCGCTGGGCGAACGCCCGGGCTTCGCCGGGCGTGATCCGCACCCGCAGCACGCCCGGCCCGTCGGCCGGAACCTCCTCGGCCAGCGGCTCGACGGGTTCCTCGCTCGCCTCCTGGGCCTCGATGACCACCCGGCCGTCTTCGCCGTCCCAGGCCAGCGCGATCGCGCCGACCCGGAAATCCTCCATCACCGGCATGTCGAGGGGGCCGTCGTCCTGCAAGCTGACCGGCGGCGCGGCCGGGACCTCGGGCGATCCGCCGGTGCGCCGCAGCACTTCGTCGAGCAGCTCGTCCAGACGCTCCGCCAGCAAGCTGACCTGGAACTTCTCCAGCGAAACGCTCGTAACGCGGCCGCGCGACATGGCCTGCAGGTAGAACGTCCGGTCCCCCGGCTGCCCGACGGACCCGGCCACGAACCTCTCCGGCGGATCGTACATATAGACCGGCATGTTCCCTATCCTCGCGCGTCCGCTGACGGTTCGCGAACGGCAGGTGCCCCGGTCTGGACGTGTTCCGCATGGCTGCCCGGCATCGCCCCGGCCCCGCCGCCTACCAGGGCGTCACTCTCGTCACGCAGATCCTTCCCAGCACCGTGGCCTTTCGCCTGCGGCGGCCGCGGCATCAGGTCCTCGATCCCCCCGCCGGTATCGTTCATCCGCAGCAGGAACGGGCGCAGCGGCGTATAGCGGATCACGGTCAGCGAGCAGGGGTCGGCCTGGATCCGCTGGCTCAGATCGAGGTGCAGCCCCAGGCAGTCGGCGACGATGCCCTTGATCACGTCACCGTGCGAGCAGATCAGGTACGTCGCCGTGGGGCCCAGGGTGGCGTTCCACTCGCGCACCGCGGCCACCGCGCGGTGTTGCGTGTCGAGCATGGATTCCCCGTCGGGGCCCGGGAAACGGACGGCGCTGGGGTGCGCCTGAACGACCCGCCATAGCGGCTCCTTGGCCAGTTTCCTCAGCGGCTTGCCGGTCCAGTCGCCATACCGGCACTCGCCGAGCCGCTCGTCGGGCCGGATCTGCGGGCCCTGGCCGTCCCGCGCGGCCGCGACCATCTCGGCGGTCTGCCGGCAGCGATCGAGCGGGCTGGTGACGATCGCGTCGAGCGGCAGCCGGGCCAGCCGGGCCCCGAGTGCCCGCGCCTGAGCACGCCCCCGGTCGTCCAGCGGTATGCCCGGCGTCCAGCCCGACAGCGAGTGGCCGGTGGCCGCGGTCAGACCGTGGCGGACCAGCAGAACGGTCGTCACTGGCCCGACTTTAGCCGGACCCGGCGCCAGGCTGGCCCGGCGGGGCCTCGCCCGGCGGGACCCGGCCCGGCGGAGCCTCGCGCGGCGCGGCCTGGCCCGGCGCGGCCTGGCCCGGCGCGGCCTGGCCCGGCGCGGCGAGCCCCGAAGCGGCCTCGCCCGGTGGGACGGGCCAGGCGCCGCCCTGCCGGTCGGCGCGGAACACGAACCGGGCCGACCCGAAGGACACCTGGTCACCCGGCTGGACGGGCACCGGGTCGTGCACCCGCCAGCCGTTCAGCCTGGTGCCGTTGGTGGAACCGAGGTCGGTGAGTATCCAGCGGCCGACCGCCCGTTCCAGCCGGGCGTGCCACCGCGACACCGACGTGTCCTCGATGAGCAGGTCGCAGCGGCTGTCCCGGCCGATGGTGTAACGGATTCCGATTCCGCCCGCGGCCGGCGGGAAGAACAGGTCGGCAGGCGGGCCGGCCGGGACCACAGGCGGGGGCACGGCGGGCGGCCGGGGCCGGAAGCTGTCGCGTACCGAAGCGGCCAGCGCCGCCTTCTCCTCGGCGAGCGCGGCGCGCCCCCGCCGGGCCGCGCCGCTGACGCTGGCGCGCAGCGCGGCCAGCGCGCCCGCGCCGGGCCGACGGCGCGGCAGGTCGGTGAACAGCCCGTCCAGCTGGCGCCGGCTGCGGGCTCCGAGGGCCTCATCCATCCGGTGCATGAACGTCTCTTGCGACAGCCGTCCCTCGGCGAACTGCTCACGCAGTTCGCTGACCGCCTCGTCGCGCTCCTCGTCGGACGCGCGGATGCTATCGGGTGTAGTCGGCGCCTCCGCCGACGAGCCTCCCATAACAGGAGTATCCGCGCCGGATCCCACGCGCGGCAAGCAAAGCGGACAGATGCGTCCGGGCACCCCCGCACGACCCTCAGCCAGGGGCGGCTCCGGGCGGGGGTCGGCGAGAACGTCACCCGGCTGGGTTACGCTGACCCGGATGTCGACCACGAGTGACCAGACAGCCGCCGGGCTGTTCGGTGAATTCTGCCTCGCCGGGCTGTGGCCCGGCGTGGGCCGCGCCCTGGTGGACAAGCTGCGCGCGGCCGGGATCACCGAACCCGCCAGCGTGACGGCCAGCCGCCTGGAGCTGGTCGAGGGCATCGGGCCGAAGCGGGCGGCCAGGCTGGCCGCGTCCTTCGCCCGCGCGCAGCCCGCGTACGAGACCGCCGAGCTGCTGATCCAGTGCCGGGTCCCGGCCCGGTACGCGGGGTCGGCGGTCACGCTGCTTGGCCCGTCCGCCGCCCGGCAGCTGCGCGACGATCCCTGGAAGCTGCTGCTGCTCGCGCAGATCCGCCCCGACCAGGCCGACTGGTTCGCCCGCATGCTGCTGGAGGATCAGGCCGACCGGCAGGATCCGCGCCGCGGCCGCGCCCTCGTTGTGCACCTGCTGGTGAAGGCGTCCCGGGACGGGCATACCGCGGTGCCCGCCGATGCGGTGCTGTCCGCGCTCAGCCGGTTCGGGATCGATGATCCCGGCGCCGCGGTGGTCGCGGCGGTCGATGATGGCACGGTCCTGCCGTTCGAGCCCGCCGAAGCCGGCTTCAGCGGGGACGAGGAGCCTGGCGGGCCCGGGGAGCCCGGCGGCAGCGCGCGGCACGGCGGGGCCGAGGAAACCGCCGCCGCCGACGTGGGCGGCTCCGGGACGGGCGGCGGCGCGCCGGGGACGCTGCTCGCGCTGGCCCAGTACGCGATCGCCGAGGAGTCGGTGGCCGAGGGGCTGCAGCGGCTCGCCGCGACCGCCGAGCCGCTGCCCGGGGAACGGGACGCATCAGCCGGGAGCGACGCCGGCGACGCCGAGCTCGACGACCGCCAGCGCGCGGCCGTGGTGGCGGTCGCCGAGCATGGGGTGTCGGTCCTCACCGGCGGCCCGGGCACCGGCAAGAGCCGGACGGTCGCGGCCGTCGTCTCACTGGCCGCCGCGGCCGGCCTGCGGGTGGCCCTGGCCGCGCCGACCGGCCGGGCCGCGAAACGGCTGGAAGAGCTCGCGGGCGCGCCCGCGACCACGCTGCACCGGCTGCTGGGCGCGCAGGGCCGGGGTGTGCCCCGCTCCGGGGCGGCCGACGGCGCCGACGGCCTGTTCACGGGCGCCGCGGGCGCGGGCGAGGCGGGCGGCGCCGGGGGCGCTGGGTTCCCGGGCAGCGGCGGTCCCGGCGCACCGGGTGACGGCGCCGGCCGCGAGGGCAGCTGGGTGTTCGCCCGGGGCGAGGAATGGCCGCTGGACGCCGACCTGGTGGTGGTGGACGAGAGCTCCATGCTCGACGTCGAGCTGGCCGCCGCGCTGGTGGAAGCCTGCGCCGACGGCACCCGTCTGCTGCTCGTGGGCGACCCCGCGCAGCTGCCGTCGATCGGGCCGGGCCGGGTGCTCGCCGACATCATCGACTCCGGGGCCGTGCCGGTTACCGAGCTGACCACGCTGTACCGGCAGCGCGACGGCGGCGTCATCGCGAAACTGGCCACCGCGGTCCGGGGCGGCGAGCTGGCCGCGGTGCACTCCCCCGAGCACGAGGTGGTGGTCGTGACCGCGCGCGGCAGCGCGGAAGCCGGGCACCGGGTCGTTCAGCTCGTTACCGACTCCATCCCCCGGGCGCTGGGCATCGCCACCGCCGACATCCAGGTGGTCACGCCGGTCCACAAGGGGCCGGCCGGGACGATCGAGCTGAACCGCGCGCTCAAGGAGAAGGTCAACCCGGGGCCGGGCGCGCACCGCGGCTTCGACCCGGGCGACCGCGTCGTGGCCATCGCCAACCACGCCGACGAGGGCTTCGCCAACGGCGAGGTCGGCACGGTGGCCGGCGCCGCCGACGACGGCCTGACCGTGTCGTTCAGCGGCGTCCCGGTCACCGTGCCCTTCAAGCTGCTCGGCGACCTGCGGCACGGCTGGGCGCTCACCGTGCACCGGGCCCAGGGCTCGGAGTGGCCGGCCGTCGTCGCGGTGTTCCCGGCCGAGGCCACCGGCATGCTGTCCCGCCCGCTCGTCTACACCGCGCTGACCCGGGCCCAGCTGCACCTGTCCGTCGTGCATGGCGCCGGCCCCGCCCTGGCCCGCGCCGTCCGCACCATCGGCGAACGCCCCCGCGAAACCCGCCTCGCCGCCCTCCTCACCGACGGCTAACGAATCCGAATCGTACCGAGGCCCGGGGATGGCGCAGGTGCTGCACGTGCCGTCCCGGGCGGCCTGAGAGGCCGCGTGGCAGATGAACGGCGTGCCGCAGGCCGCGCAGTCGAGGAGGATCGGATCGGGGATGGCCGGGTTGGGAACCGGGAAATGCCCCGGCCCGGGGCCCGGGGTGCCGGGGGCAGGACGGCGCGGCTCGGTCACGGCTTCCTGCCCACCCCGGCCAGGACCTGGCGGCCAGGGCGTGCAGGTGGGTGAGCACGACGGGATCGTTGTCGACGTAGGCGACCGCGGCGCGGGCGCTGTGGCGGCGGACGATCTGGTGCACGGCCGGGCTGGTGGGCAGCCCGGCGCCCAGGTCCACATACTGGCTGATGCCCTGGACGAGCACATAGTCCAGGGCGCGGCCCAGGAACCGGCGGTTTTCGAAGGCCATCTGCCGGGCGCCCGGGTAGATCGCCAGGATGCGTTCGGCCAGCGCCCGGTCCGGGGCGAAATGATCTTTACCGCCCAGGATGTAGCCGTAGGCGCGGGCGATGTTCGGCTTGCCCGCATCGAACGGCATGACTACCTCCCTTCCCGGCAGGCCGGGGTGATGAGCGGGGACGGCGGAAGCCCAGCCCATAACCGGCCCCCACGGGCGGTGGGGCGTGGCACGGGCGGGAACGTGACAGGCATGCGGAGGTCACCTTTCCTCGGGCTGGCGGGCAGCGCGATACCGGCCGGGCGGGCCGGGCGGCTTGCCCCCGGGCTGCTCCTGGTCGTCGTCGCTTGCCGGCGCTCTGGGGTATCGCAGTCGGTGCTCTTTCCATCTGGCTTGGCTGGCGGCGGCGCGGGCGGGTGTTCCCGCGCCGCCGCCGTTGACCGCCAGCCGGTGGCGGGCCAGGGGCAGCCCGCGCGTCCGGCTGGCGGCGGCTGGGGCCGCCTGCAGGCTGACGCGGCCGGCGGGCGCGCTGGCCCTTCCCCGCGCGCGCTGTTATCCGGCACGATCGGCGGTGCGCGGCTCGCGCCACATCGGGTACATCCGTGCCCCGTCGGCAAAGTCGATCGGGCCGCCCCCGTCGGCGTAGCCGTGCCGCAGGTACAGGCCACGGGTGCGCAGATCCGATGCCGCCAGGTAGGCGGGCGTGCCGCCGGCGTCGAGACTGGCGTGGTGGGCGTGCAGCAGCGCGGTGCCGGTGCCCTGGCCCTGCCGGTCCGGGCGGACCGCGAGGATGGCCAGGTAGTGATGGAAGGTACCGGCCGGGTGGTGACGGTCGAGCTGCTCATCGAAGGCCAGGAAGTTGCCAAGCTGCTGGCCGGTGATGGCAGCCAGCCGTTCGGTGTAGCCGCTGGGCGGTGCGCCCGGCCCGGTTCCGGGGATCCACAGCGCGGCGGCGGCACGGTCCGGGGTCGTCTCGGCCAGGCCGTCGGCGATTGCGTGCTCGGCGTAGAGCTGGAAGTAGCCCGGGAAGGCGGCGCGGCGGGCCGCCTCATCGGGGATCAGCCACCGGCACACGGCCAGGCCGAAGAACGCGTCGGCGATGACCTGGGCGAGCACGCCGATGTCGGCTTGGCCGGCGCGGATGATCTGATGGCGGGCGCTGCCCGGCTGCGTGCCATGGGTGGTCATGACCGCGTCCTTCCGCTGGCGGGGGTGGCCTGGCCGGCGGCGTGGGCGCCGAGCCCGATGGTGGCGTACACACCGGGGCGGCGGGCGCGCAGGTACGCGCCCCAGCACAGCCCGCCCGCTGCGGCCACGCCGAACGCCGCGGGCAGCAGCCACCCGGCGGGGTTGCCGGGGCCGGTGCCCAGCAGGGCGCCGAAATGCCAGATGGCCAGCACGATGGCCCCGGCCAGCAGCACAGCGGACAGGGCGGGGGCGGCCCGCCGCGCACACACGCTCTCCCGGCCAGGCTGGCGGCTGAAGTAGCGGATCACGGCGGTGGAGGTGAGCGCGAGCAGGATCATCACCCCCAGCCCGCCCATGGCGCCGCCGCCGAAGAACAGCCCGTTCATCGCCGGCCACCCGGCGGCGGCGAAGATCACGATGATCGCCAGGGCGCTGACGCTCTGGGTGACCGACGCGGCCCGGGGGATGCTGGCGCGGCTGGTCCGGGACAGCGCGGCCGGCAGGACACCCTCCCGCGACAAAGCAAAAACGTACCGCCAGGTAACGTTGTGGTAGCTGAGCGCGGCAGCGAACAAGCTGGTGATGAACAGCGCCTGGGCCGCCTGCGCCAAGGCGCCGCTGGAGGCCAGGCCGTAGAGCAGCCCCGGTCCTTGCGCCGTCGCGGCGGCGGCCACGTGCGCCCGCCCGGCGTGGGCCTGCATCGCCCACGCCGCGCTCGCGTACAGCACCCCGATCGCGGCCAGCGCGGTGTACGTGGCGGCGGGAATCGTCCGCTTCGGGTTTCTCGCCTCCTCACTCAGGACGGGGGACTGCTCGAACCCGACAAAGGCCAGCCCGGCGATCACCGCGAGCGCCCCGATCGCCCCGGCACCGGAGGCGGTCAGCGCCGAGGGGGACAGCGCCCCGACGTCCAGGTGCCCGCCGGCCGGGGAGGACAGCCCGCCGATGGTCTCGGCCACGACGATGACGATCTCGGCCGCGGTCAGCACGGCCAGCACCTTGCCGGCGATCTCCACCCGGGCCAGGCCCAGCCCGGCCACCAGCGCCCAGATCAGCAGCGCCCACACCCACCACGGCCAGTTCAGGCCCAGGTGGGCGGCGGCCTCGGCGGCGGCGGCCGGGCCGAGCGCCCCATACGCCGCGACCTGGAACGACTCGTAGGCGACCAGCGCCATCAGCGCGGCGGCCACCCCGGTCACCCTGCCCAGCCCGGCGGACACGAACGCGTAGAACGCCCCCGCGTGCGGGATCTTACGGCTCATCGCCACGTACCCGGGGCAGAACACGGCCAGGACAACGGCCACGATGAGAAAGGCGGCCGGGATGCCGGTCAGGCCGGTGACCGCGTACGCGGTCGGGATCACTCCGGCCGCCACCGTCATCGGCGCTATCGAGGCCAGGATGAACGCCAGCACGGCGAACATGCCGAGCTTGTCCCGGGCCAGGGCCCGGGACACCGTGCTGCCCCGGGCGGGAGCCGCGTGCATGGACATGAATGAGCCTCCAGGTTGCTCGTGTAACGGCTTGTTGGGGTTTCAGGTGCGGTGCGACAGCACCGCGGAACAGACGGTGATCTGGGTCTGGGTGATCAGCTGCCGCAGGTCCGGGGGCAGGTGCGCGACGGCGCCGGCGGCGCTGCGGCCGCCCCGGGCCTGGTAGTCCTCCAGCCGGAAGCCCAGCCCGCAGGCGGCGGCCAGCCCGGTCAGGGCCGCCCCGTGCGGGGTGAGCGGCCGGGAGCGGTCCAGGGCCGAACGGACCCGCAGCATCGGCGCGAACGCCCAGTCCGGGTCCACCGGCACCATCCGGCCCGCCCGTCCCGGCACCCGGCTGCGCACGGCCGCCAGGTACCCGGCCTGCTCCAGCCGCACCGCCACCTCCCGCGCCGCGGTGCGGCCCAGGAACCCCAGCCACGCCCGCACCGGCAGCGGGCCAGGCTCGCCGGCGATCTGCCTCAGCAGCAAGTGCCCCTCCACCACCGCCGGAGGCACGTCCGGGCCGATCACGACCGCGGTGCCGGAACCCAAGCCGATGCAGCAGGCCAGCATCAGCTCGGCCAGCAGCGCGCCCGCCAGCCCGGTGCCCAGCGGGCGCGGCGGCAGCAGCGGCCTGCCCGTGCGTTCGTCGTGGGCCAGCAGGTACAAGTCGTCCGCCACCAGCCCGGTGCCGCTCAGCCCCGCATCCAGCGGGCCCGGGTACCCATAGCGGCCGGCCGGGCGCGAGGCCTGCCGCTCATGCATGGCATGCCCTGCCCGGGCCAGGACACCCGGCCGCGCAAGAACCCGGGCAGACAGCACCGATGCACGCGCTGCGCCAGGCAGGCGCCCGGCGCGAGCCGATTAACGGCGCACGAAGGCGCTGGGCCGGTACACAAGGCATAATGTGATCACTTCTCCAAGCTGGGAAGGCGAAGGCCCGGACGATCACTTGCCGGTGCGCCGGGCCTTCGCGCTATCAATCAGCGCTTTACGGGTACTGGCTGTACCTGCATCGCGTCACGGTGGATGGCGCTCCAGTGGCCCCAGGCCCAGAGGTGACCGCTGCTCGCGCTGGTCAGACTGCATGGCGGCGGTCCGGCAGGCCGGTAGCTGGCAGGTGCCATTCCGCCCAGACAACTTTCCTCAGCCCGGTAACGCGGGCTCGATGCCATCCCCACCGGCTGCTGAACGCTTCTGCCAGCGCCAGCCCCCTGCCCCGCTCGGCGTCTGGCGTTAGGTTCAGCCGTACCGGAGGCCGGGGGCTCGCGTCCGCCACGGCAAGGAGAAGGCAGTGGCTGTCTGATCCGAGCCAGACCACGACCGGCGCCGCCGCCGGCCGTAGCCCGGCCGACGCCGCGACGCTGTTGGTCACCAGCTCGGAGATCACCACGCCCGCATCCGGGCCTGCCTCTGCCTGGCCCCAGCCCGACAGAAGCTGCCGCAGGTGAGTGCGAGCCATCGGCACCGCACTCTCGATCGCTGCGAGGGTGAGCGTGTCGCGCAGCGGCCAGCGCTCAAGGTCGTGGCCGTGATGGGAAGGCGGAATCGCCACCGGGGCAGGCCCGGGCACGGCGAGGCGTGCCGCCGCATCGTGCCAGGCGCCGAGCCCGTATCCAGCGGTGTGAGCGCCGCCCGCAGGGGGCTGGCCCGCTACCTGACGCAACGTGGGTACCGGCTCATTACTTCGACTCGCCATGGCTTCCTTCTCGATAGCGGCTGTCCGGTCATCGTTAATGTCACCGCTGTTCATGCCTCCTGCCGTGGCAGGGCCGGCGGCGGTCGTCACGGCGTGTCCCGGGGGGCCGCTGCGGCGGTGCGACGGGCGTGGTCCTCGCGGACCATCGCGCGCAGCAGGCGCGGGCTGGCCGCTTCCAAGCGCGCTTCCCGGTCGGCGTGCGGAACGGCCTTGAACGGCCGTTCGTCGGCTTCGTCGTCGCTGCGGGTGATGTCATACGCGGCCGACCAGTCAGCCAGCAGGCATTCCCACTGGTCACGGTCCTCAACGGTCATTCTCACTGCGCCTAGTCCTTCAGTTACGGCGAGCCGGGCGCCCCAGGGAACTAGTACCGGCGTTCCCTGGGACGCGAGGACAAGCGTGCAATGCGTGGCATACCGTTCGCACTAGGTCACAGGTGCTTTTGAGGCAGGCGGGGCAGGTTTGGGGGCGGGCCTGCCGGCGTGAGGATCAAGGGCGGGACGTGAGGAGGCGTGAAATGACCAACGGACGCGGTGAAGATGACGAGCGGAGCATGTTCGCGGAGGAAATGATCGCGATGCGGAACCAGCGCGGGTGGACGCAGGAGGAACTCGCCGCGCGGATGCTCGTCAGCACCTCGACGATCGCGAACATCGAATCGGGGTACCGCGCTCCGACACCGGCTCAGGCGATCAAGGCCGATGAGGTGTTCGGGACTCCGGCGACGTTCCAGCGGCACGAGCGGCGGATGCGCGGCATCCCGTTCTCCGTCGGGTTCCGCCCGTTCCAGCCGCACGAGGCCGCAGCACGGCTGCTCAGGACCTTCCAGCATTCGCTGGTCCCTGGCCTGTTCCAGACCAGGCCGTATGCAGAGGCGATTACCGAGACGTATCCCGAGACAACTGCGGAGGTTGCGAAGGAACGGGTAGACGGACGGATGGAGCGTCAGGCGATCCTGTTCCGGGAGGACCCTCCTCCGCCCCGCGTGCACGCGATCCTCGATGAGCAGGTGCTGTACCGGAACGTCGGCGGTCCCGCCGCGATGGCTCAGCAGATGGAGCACCTGGTCGAACTGGCCATGATGCCGAGGATCAGCATCCAGGTAATACCCGCCGACAGGCCGCATGCCGGGCTGCTCGGGGCTTTTGTCGTTGCGGAGAACGACCAGCCTCCGGCTATCGTGTACATGGAGAACGCGCTGGACGGCCAGGTCGTGGAGTCGGCCGCCAAGGCGGAGGCGATCGACGTGGTGTTCCGCGCGCTCCAGATGGAGGCGCTTACCGGCAGCGCTTCCCTTGACAAGATGAAGGAAGCGGCACAGCGATGGAAGGAACAGAGCACGCCCTGACGACGTGGCGCACGTCCACCTACAGCGGCAGCAACGGGAGCAACTGCGTTGAGGTCGGCACCTGGCGCAAGTCCACCTACAGCGGCGGCAACGGCGGGGACTGTGTCGAGGTCGGCGCGGACGGCCCGGCGGTCATGGTGCGCGACACCAAGGACCGGGCGGGCGCGGCACTGACGTTCGGTCCCGATGCCTGGCGGCGGTTCGCTGCCACGATCAAGGGCGCGGACAAGGCGTAAAGCCCGACCGGGCGCTTAGCAGGGGCTGCCAGAACGAACGAGAGCCACCCCTTCGGGGGTGGCTTTTTTGCTTTCCGCTGCTTACGCTCCGGATGGAGGCGCTAACCGGCAGCGCTTCCCGGAAGCTCTTTGAGGAAGCGATACAGCGATGGAAGGAACAGATCACGCCCTGACGACGTGGCGCACGTCCACCTACAGCGGCAGCAACGGCAGCAACTGCGTTGAGGTCGGCACCTGGCGCAAGTCCACCTACAGCGGCGGCAACGGTAGTGACTGCGTTGAGGTCGGCACCTGGCGCACGTCCACCCACAGCGGCGACAACGGCGGCAACTGCGTAGAAGTTGGCGGCTCCGCCCCCGTGGTCCTGGTGCGCGACACCAAGGACCGGGCGGGCGCGGCGCTGACGTACGGCCCGGATGCCTGGCGGCGGTTCGCTGCCACGATCAAGGACGCGGACAAGGCGTAAAGCCCGGCCAGACGCTCAGCCAGCTGCGTGATCCGCCCGCGCAGCTCTTCCGCCTCCGCACGGGCCGCCGCTCCCTGCGCTGCCGTTCATCGATCAGCGAACCCATCAGATGCCTCCTTCCTGCTGCCCGGAACAGTAAGAGGCAAGAACCGCCGGCAACAGTCCGATCACTAACTCCGCAGGCCAGCGGCTCTTTCAGGCAAGCCGCACCCGTCAGAGGCCAGATCGCGAGCCAGGCGAGGAAACGGCGCATACGCTTCACCGTCAGCCCGCCTGCCGGTAAGCAGCGGCCAGTGCCCAGAACGCCTCCTTGGGCTCGAGGACGAACGCCTGCTTGTGCGCAGACGGCGCCTCGATGACTTTGACCAGCCCGAATGATCCAAGATCCAGGTCCGCGTGAGGATCGGGCCGGTGCGGGAACGTCCAGCCGGCAAAGGTATGCCAGAAGGCGCCGTGGATGCCTTCTTCGCCGAAGATGGCCAGTAGCTCCCTCAGGTACCGCGACTGCTCAGCTTCACTTCGCCGCAGGCCGGCGACCTTCAGCTTCGGCTCCTCGGGCTGCGTGTCGCGGTCAAAGATCATAAATCCCGCGCCGCCGGCGTCCGCCGCGCCTTCGTAGGTGCAGCAGCCGAACTCGCTGACCACCACCGGCTTGCCGGAACCCGCGTAGCTGCGCAGCACATCCCGGTACCCGGCCGCGTTGGAGCTGTCCCGGTACAGGTCGGCCGACACCAGGTCGAACAGCGACCAGTCGACTGCCTCCCAGGGTGCTGACGCGTAGGTGACGGGGCCGTGGAAGTGGTCTTTGATCGCGGCGGCGCTCTTGCTGAGCGTGGCGTTGAGAGCGCGCGGCAGCTCACTGATGCTCGCTTGCAGGCCGGGTGCGGGAACGGCGCCGGTGAGCGCGTCCAGGCGGTCGCCGAGCGTCGCGCCGGGAAAGTAGCCGGCGCAGAACAGGCTCAGCTCGCAGCCGGCCACCATCACCACCGGTCCAGCGGCCGAACGCAGTTCCTCGGCCGCGCGCGCGGCCTCGGCGAGGTAGCAGACGATGCCGTCGCCGGCGAGGTCGCCGGGGTGCGGCGAGAACCAGACGGCCAGCCCGGCCTCCAGCGCCAGGCCGGCCGCGGCCGCCCTCTCTGCCAAGCTGTCGTGAGGCACCCGCCCCTCCAGTAACTACTGACTCCCTGAGGGCGGGGATGGAGACAACTTCCCGAGATGACGATGACCGTGCTCGACCCTGCCCTGGTGGCCGGCGATGCTGAACGGGTGACCGGCGAGCGGCAGGGACGCCCGGATCCGGAGGTGCCCGAGCGGGCCCGCCGACGGACGTTCACCGCCGCCTACAAGCAGGAGGTCCTGGCCGCCTATGAGGCGGCCCCCGATGGTGAGAAGGGCGCGATCTTGCGCCGGGAGGGCCTGTATTCCAGCCTCATTACCGAGTGGCGGCGGGCCCGGGATGCCGGGGCGCTGGCAGGGCTGACGCAGCCGCGGGGCCGGCCGGCGGCTGATCCGCGGGACGCGCAGATCGCGCGGCTGCAGAAGGAGAAGGCCCAGCTGGAGCAGGAGCTGGCTAAGGCCCGCTTCGTGGTGGATGTCCAGTCAAAACTGCAGGCGCTCTTGGAGACGATCTCCGAGGGCGCGGACACCGAGCCCGGGCCGACCTCGTGACGGACCAGGCCATCACCGCCATGGCGCCGCGGATCGGCACCCGGGCGGCATGCCGGGCCGCCGGGGTAGCGCAGGCCAGCTGGTACCGGCGGCACCGGACTGCCCCGGCGGCACCCCGCCCGGCGCCCGTACCGCACCGTAACCGGCCCCAGCCGCGGGCACTGTCCCTGGCGGAGCGGGCGGCGATCCTGGACGCGCTGCACTGCCCGCGGTTCGCTGACCTGGCCCCCGCCGAGGTCTGGGCCATCCTGCTGGACGAGGGCACCTACCTGGGCTCGCAGTCCACGTTCTACCGGCTGCTGCGCGCCGCCGGCGAGACCCGCGAGCGCCGCCGCCACGCCACCCACCCCGCCGCCGTCAAACCCGAGCTCGCCGCGACCGGCCCGAACCAGGTGTACTCCTGGGACATCACCAAGCTGCACGGCCCGGAGAAATGGACGTACTACCACCTGTACGTGATCCTGGACATCTTCAGCCGGTATGCCGTGGGCTGGATGGTCGCCACCTGCGAGTCCGCCGCCCTGGCGGAGAAGCTCATCGCCGCGACCTGCGCCAAGCAGGGCATCGGCCGGGACCAGCTCACCCTCCACGCCGACCGCGGCTCCTCGATGACCTCCCGGCCGGTCGCGTTCCTGCTCGCCGACCTCGGCATCACCCAGTCCCACAGCCGCCCGCACGTATCGAATGACAACCCGTTCTCAGAGGCGCAGTTCAAGACCCTGAAGTACCGGCCGTACTTCCCGGCCCGGTTCACCTCGATCGAGCACGCCCGGGCGCACTGCCAGGAATTCTTCCGCTGGTACAACGACGAGCATCGTCATGGTGGCCTGGGCCTGCACACAGCGGCCGACGTCCACCACGGGCACGCCACCGCCATCCAGGCCGGGCGAGCCCAGGTCCTCACCGCCGCCTATCGCGCTCACCCTGAGCGCTTCGTCCGCAAGGCCCCCGCCCCGCCAGACCTGCCGGGCGCATCCTGGATCAACCCGCCCCAGGAGAAAGAAGCCGCCACTCAGTAAGACCCACCAAACGGTGCCTCATCGAGGTTGACAGATTCCGCAGCGGCACGGCCTGGATAGTGTCGCTCGTGCGAGGTCGCGTTAGTCGGGCACCGGAAACCGGTAGTCGAAGACCGCCATATCGGCGCGGATCACAAACCTGGCCACGTCGAGCGGCCCGTCCGCTGTGTGGTACGTGCGGATGACCTCGAAGACGGCAGTGCCTTCCGGGATCTGCAGGCGGGATGCTTCCGGGCTGGTGGGCATCCGCGCGGTGATCTCTTCCTGGATCTCAAGAACCGGTGAGATCGCGTTGATGCGGGCGATGTGGCCGCCCGCGCCTGTCCCGGTGACCAGGCCGGGGTTTCGTTCCGCCGCGGCGAGGGTGAAGTAGCTGTCGGCCGCCTGGTTGATCACCCCGTCGATAGAGGTGGTGCGGCGGCGCACGTACACGAGGTCGCCTTCAGCTACGCCAGGGAGCCGCCCGGCGACGAAAGCGGGCGCCGGGACCTGCTCGGTGCTGGTCTCCTGGTCCACTGCAGCGCCCTGGCGGCCGCCCTCAGCGATGAGCAACGGCTGTGGGCTGTTTCCTGCCCATACCGAGCGGCTGTAGCGGGCGATCCCGTACCGCCGCAGCGGCGGGCGGGTCCGCACGAAATTGCCGGCTCCCTGCTGTGACACGACGAATCCTTCCTGCTTGAGCCGGGTAAGCGCCAGCCTGACCGTCACAAGGCTCACCCCGAACTCTGCCGCGAATTCGGGAAGGCTGGGCAGCTTGCTGCCGGACGGATAGTCGCCGGACTGGATGCGCGCGCGGAGGGCGTCGGCGATGCGGAGCTGCCGCGACCTGCCGTCCGTCACTTCGCTCATGAGGATCACCTTAGCCGGGCACTGTCGGTCTGTTTACAGACTCCTCGTTTTGTGTTCCATTGATTGTGTAAACAGACCAACAGACTAAGAAAGGCCGTGAGACGTCTATGCCAGCCCTGTCTATCAGGAGGGACGTTCCGTGGACCGGCGCCAGTCGTTCCTGGCCTGCCTGGCGCAGCTAGAACACTGGCTTGCCAGCCAGCAGATTCCTTACGCGGTCTTTTGCAGCGTGGCCGCTGCCGCCTGGACCGACCGCGGCGTGTCACTCGACTTCGACCGCCCGGGAGCCCGCCACCCATCCGAGCGCATACCAGACATCGATCTGATAGTGCCCCGTAACAGCCTGGCTAGCGTCGACGGTTACGCCCGCGTGGCCCGCCGCGGTGGGTTCCCTGTCAGCATCGACACGTTCTGGTCTGAATGCTGGATCGACTTCCGGCCGGGATCGCCGTTCTCCTACCTGACGCACCGCGAGGTGCGGATCCTTGTGCCGACCAGGCTGTTCACGCCCTCCGCCGCGCCCTTGCTCGGCCAGCAGGTCGCCGCGCTCGACCCGTGCACACTGCTGCACATGTACGGCGCCGTGGGCGTGGCCAGGCGCAAGGACGTGCCAAGGATCGCTGCGCTAGGAGCCTGCTGAAAAGCCCGGGCCGCTCATTTGGCGTGCTTGGCCGGTGTTCCAGTATCTGGGATGATTCAGTCATGCAGGGCTTCGAGCGGGCAGGCGGGGAGTTACTGGACGCTGCGGCGCTGGCCGGGCACCTGGTCCCGGCGGGCAGCATGTTCGCGTTCCTGGCCGCGCACCGGGCCGAGATGTTCCCGGACGCTGATTACGCGGACCTGTTCGCCGCGCCGGGGGTGGGCCTGCCGTCGCTGCCGGCCACCCAGATGGCGGCGGTGCTGACCCTGCAGGTGCTGCATGATTTCTCGGACCGGGAGACCGCCGAGGCGGTCCGGTTCGATGTGCGGTGGAAGGTGGCGACCGGGTTGTCGCTGGCCGATGCGGGGTTCGACCCGTCGTCGCTGGTGTACTGGCGGAACCGGATCGCGAAGTCGAAGCGGCCGCACCGGGTGAACGACGCGGTCAGGAAGGTGATCGAGGAGACCGGGGTGCTGAGGGGCCGGCGCTGGCGGGCGGTGGACTCCACGATCCTGGCCGATGCGGTGGCCACCCAGGACACCGTCACCCAGCTGGTCTCCGCCATCCGCAAGGTGGCCCGGGAGGTGCCCGGCGCGGCGGACCAGATCGCGCAGGTGTGCACGGGCCACGACTACGCTGAGCCCGGCAAGCCGAAGATCGACTGGGATGATCCCCGGGCGAAGGAGGCACTGGTGTCCGCGCTGGTCAACGACGCGAACACCCTGGTGGCTGCGCTGGAAGGCCGTCGCCTGGATGAGCGGGCCGCCTGCGCGCTGGCGCTGCTGGCCCTGGTCGCCGGTCAGGATGTCGAGCCCGCGGAAGGCTCTGATGGCCGGGACGGGCGGTGGCGGATCGCCCGCAAGGTCGCCGAAGACCGGATCATTTCCACCGTGGACCCTGAGGCCCGGCACACCCGCAAGTCGCCCGAGGCCCGCAGGGACGGCTACCGGGCGCACCTGGCCGCCGACCCCGAGACCGGGATCATCACCGATGAGAAGTTAACCCGGGCTGCCGGGCAGGAGAACTCCGACCCGGCGGTGGCGGAGGAGTTCCTGGCCGCCGGTGCCGGCGCAACCCCCGGTGCCAGCAGCGGCAGTGGCGGTGACAACGGCGGCGGCGGTGACCCGCTGGCCTGGTACGGCGACTCCGCTTACGGCACCGGTGACCTGCGTGATGCGATCGAGAAGGCCGGGCACCAGGCGGTGATCAAGCCCAGGCCGCTGCGCCCCGCTGTCGAGGGCGGGTTCACCGTCGACGACTTCACCGTGGACGAGCAGGCCGGCATGGTCACCTGCCCGGCCGGGCACACCGTCGGCTTGAGCCGCACCCGCGTCGCTACCTTCGGCGTTCTGTGCCGCGGCTGCCCGCTGCGGGCACAATGCACCACCTGCAAGACCGGCCGCAAGCTCGTCCTGCACCAGCGTGATGACCTGCTGCGTGCCGCCCGCCGGGACTGGGCCGCCGGCACTGGGCTGCGCAAGGACTACATGGCCCGCCGGCCCAACGTGGAACGCGCCGTCGCCCAGGTCGCCACCTGGCGGGGACGCCTGCTGAAGCTCCGCTACCGCGGCACCGCGAAAAACCACGCCTGGCTCAAGCGCCGTACCGCCGCGCTGAACCTGCGCAACCTGACCGGGAGGGGGCTGGCCCGCCGGGACGGCGCCTGGGCGCTGGCCACCTGACCAGGCGGCCAGGCCCGCACGGCATGCCCTTAAAACGGATCCGGCTCGATGGCTCGCCATGTCCCAGACACGAAAGGCTACCGGGGAGGGCCGGATCTCAAGCGCAGACGGGCTGGCCACAGGTACCGGACCGGGCACTCGGCAGCCACGCAGAGCCCCGGGAACTGGTTTTTTCAGCGCCCTCCTAGCAGACGCTCTCGCCTCAGGAGCCCTGGCCAGCCGGTTCACCAATCAGGACTGCCAAACGTTTACCTGCTTCGCGACCGCGCGCAGGCGCCGGTATCCCGTTTTCTTCGCCGCGAAATACGCCTGGGTGGTCCTCCTCGACGCGCTGCCGCCCGGCGCCTCGCAAGCGCTCAACCGCCACGTGCAGCGACGCGCCAACGCGACCTTCCGGATGCTCAGCCGCCATCGGGGACACCGGTCACGGCGCTGCCAGGAACAGGCTGGCACGCAGACCAACGTGGTCTGAGACATAACCCGGGCCGCCGGGCAGCATTTCCTCGCCGGCGAACACCACGGCGGCCGATTCCGCCTTGACCCCGCCAGCGGTCAGGATGAAATCAATGCAGTGCGGCATCTCGCCCGCAGGAAGGTACTCGGCCCGGAACGTGGGCGGGCAGCTGCCCTCAAACGCATCGTCCAGCCCGGTCTCCATCACGAAGCCGCTGAACAGGGAGCTGCCGCGGTCGATGTTGAAGTCCCCGCACGCCACGGCCGGGGCGCCGCAGGCCCCGTGCACCACGGCGGCGAGCCCGGAGAGCTGGGCGCGGTGCAGCGGGTAGAACCGGCCCGCCCGCGACCAGTCACCGTCCCGGTTGGCCACCGGATGCGTGTTGAAGACGCAGAACTCAGGGCGTGCCAGCCGGGTCACCAGAACACCCTTCAGCGCTGCCCGCCATCGTGCCGCCCCGGAGATGCCCGGCGCCCGGGGCGGGAGACCGAACCCGCGGTAGACAGTGCTGGAAATCGGCAGCCGCGAGAAGGTCACCAGCCCCCCGGCCGGCCCAGCCGGCGAAGCCCGCCAGCTTATATACCGGAACGAGCGCATCCGCCGGGCCAGCAGCCGCAGATGCCACCAGGTGAGTACCTCCTGGAAACAGGCAACATCCGCATCCCCCGCCTCAAGCGCCGCACCGATCACCGCATACCGGCCGGCCAGGCGGGACCCGATCACGGGGACGCCCCGCGTGTTCAACGACACGACAGTCAGCCGAGCCGCCAGGCCTTCGGGCATGCCCCGACCCTACCCGGCACGCGCACCGACCCTCCAGGTTTCCCGAACGGCCAGGTCACCTGCTGGCATCCCGCGTCCTCATCCGGTCATGGCCTCCGGTCATCACGCCACGGCGCCGTGGTCGGCATCACGCCAGTGCACCTGGCGGGCGATGCCAACCTGGGCAGGATGTAGACGGCGGCCAGCCCGCCGATGATCGCTAGCCAGCGGGCTGTCCGCCACCGCCGCGGGGATCACCGCTGCTCCCCATCGGTGACGCGGCGGATCTCGCTGGCGTCCCGGAAATAGCACGGGAAGAGCAGATCCCCGTCCGCCGTCCCGGCCGGGGCCGGTCTGCCGTCATACAGCGTGGCCAGCTCCCGGACCTCCACGCACACGTACCACTCGTCCGGTCCGCACTGGCTTAGAATTGAACCCGACAGCCACGGCCACACGCGCCGCTCACCCAGCTCTTCTGGCCTGCTGCGCGGGTAGCGGACCTCCAGCCGGCAAAGGTATGCCAGAAGGCGCCGTGGATGCCTTCTTCGCCGAAGATGGCCAGCAGCTCCCTCAGGTACCGCGACTGCTCAGCTTCACTTCGCTGCAGGCCGGCGACCTTCAGCTTCGGCTCCCCGGGGCTGCGTGTCGCGGTCAAAGATCATAAATCCCGCGCCGCCGGCGTCCGCCGCGCCTGCGGGAACGGCGCCGGTGAGCGCGTCCAGGCGGTCGCCGAGCGTCGCGCCGGGAAAGTAGCCGGCGCAGAACAGGCTCAGCTCGCAGCCGGCCACCATCACCACCGGTCCAGCGGCCGAACGCAGTTCCTCGGCCGCGCGCGCGGCCTCGGCGAGGTAGCAGACGATGCCGTCGCCGGCGAGGTCGCCGGGGTGCGGCGAGAACCAGACGGCCAGCCCGGCCTCCAGCGCCAGGCCGGCCGCGGCCGCGACCCGGGACAGGTCTGTCCCTGTGACACGGACCGCGTTCGCGTGCAACGGGCCGGCGATCATCGCCATGTCGGCCTGCACGCCGACTTTTCCGAAGTGCGGGCGCGTGGTCCCGGTGCCCTGCCCCGTGTCGTAATGGTGCCCCACATCGTAATGGACGCCGCGGACGTGCAACGTCACGTCGCCTCCTTGCGGTAGCTATTGCCGATCCCGGCCTCAAGGAGCCCGAAGGCCATGTCGATCTCGTCCGCCAGGCACGCCGAAACGGCCCCGGCAGGCCCGACGACGCCCTTCCCTGCCGCTGCTGTTCCGTGCCCG
Organism: uncultured Actinomycetes bacterium; assembly: GCA_963824545.1. GTDB lineage: Bacteria > Actinomycetota > Actinomycetes > Streptosporangiales > Streptosporangiaceae > Bog-532. The sequence goes on from CAWGPP010000033.1 coordinate 51,051, forward strand.
GCCCGCGCGGTGTGTCCTGTGTGGTGCCCTGTCTTCCTCAGCTTGGGTGGCCGGTCACGCTGCCCGCGTCCGCCTCGTGCGTTCGGGTTGAGCCGTCCACTCGATGACCAGGTGGCGAGCCGGCCGGGCTGGGCAGGGATCCCGGTGCGCGGAGAAACCGAAAAAAGGAGCGGCCGTCGGCTCGTCATCGAGTGGACAGCCGACCTGTAGGCCAACAACCCCTAGCGCGGCCAGCGTGACCGGCCGCGCGGGCTTCTGATTGTCACTGACGTAGTGACGCCAGGAACCGCAGAGCATATCTTTACCATGACTGTTCATGGTCTCATTCACTTGTTCATTCGCGGAAGTGCGCCGCCGCAAATACTAGCGTGACGGTAAACAAAAACGTATTGAGGATAATGAAGCGGCTTGACCTGGGCCTTTCGGGCTGGCTGGCGCGCCTGGCAGGATTCGAACATGCGACTGGCTGCTTAGAAGTTCGTTTCGCGCAGGGGGTCGGTGGCCGTTCGCGTTGCCCGTGGGAGACCGCCGATGACCGCAGTTTTCCGCCCGATCTGGCACGGACGTGGCACGCCTCCACCGGGCAACACGACATCCGTCGGTTATCCGGTTTCCCTTGTCCGCGCTCGAGACTCCTGGGATTAGTAGGCTTCGTCCCATGCCCATGGTCTTTGAGCAAGGTCCTTATCTCACGGTTGCTGCTCTATGTGACAAAGCCCTTCAAGAGAAGGATGGCGTGATCAGCCTCATTCGTGTGGTTGACAAGCTTACGAGCACTGCGGTCGGCCCTGACGCACCCGAACAGATACCGGCTCTCCCCGTCAACCTGAGTCTAGTGATCATGCTGCGGGCAGGTGAGACGTCCGGCACCCATACGATCACAATCCGTCCGCAAGCTCCCGCGCCGACTCCATCGCCTCCAGAGACCGAGGTGCCAGTATCGTTCTCGGATGTTCCAGGCGACGGCGTCAACCTCGTCGTCAACCTCGCCTTTGTCACGGCAACCGAAGGTCAGTACTGGTTCGAAATTCTGCTAGACGGCCACCTTCTTACCCGAATTCCCCTGCGAGTCGAGTACGCCCCACTGCGGCCGGGATCGCAAGGAACAGCTCCCGAATGACCGATCCGGTTGATCCGCTCGTGACACGGGATACGCGCTCAGTGCCCCACGTCACTGTTGCCTCCTGGGCAAGGTCTGAGAGGTGGCTGCGCAGCTCAGGCCAGCTCCATGCGCCGCTGGTGTACTCCGCGAGCAGTAGCTCGATGTTGCGGGCAAGCTCCAGGGCATCAAGAGACACAAGGGTCTCATCCCATGTCGAGTCAATAAACCAGTCTTCGAACTCGACCAGTGAGACGCGTTCCTGGAGGAGACTAAGCAGACACAACCGTAGGGCAAGCTCAGTTACTGGACTGTCTGGCACGTCTACCAAAGTAACTCGTCAACCTCGGAGTTCGCTAGGCGGGTGGCGCTAGGTGCCTAGCCGACGAAAGATCAGGGTAACGCCTGGCCAGCTTCGAGCGATGTTCAATGAGGGCAGGTATTACGAACGCGCCCAAGCGGGCGAGTTGGTCGAAGAGGTGGGCTACAACCACCATCCATGTCCACCCAGGGCTAACCAGCCGTACTGTACGCGAAGCCAGACGGTCCACTATGTGGACCTGGAGGAAGGCAGGGAGGTTGCGGTCGTCCACCAGTACCTTCGTGAGGATGGGTCACTCGGTGCTAGTGGCCGCCCAGACCCGAAGAGGATCTGCCAAGGCACCACGATCTACGTAGTGGAACTACCCCAAACGGGATGACCACCTAGGTATCCAGGCGATGAGATCTGCTTCCCCCCGTCCTTCTGACAGGTGCCGTGTCGCCCGCGTTCCGCGTAATTCGGGGATTCTGGAGGCATGCGCCGGATGAAACGGCAGGTCAGCGTGCCGGGCCTGGTGACACGACCGAAAATCCCCAGAGACACGATTCGTTCAGATACTTCTGGTAGTACCAGTGGATCGTGTAGCCTCCTAGAGCAATGTACGTGAAGACCTCGGCGCGGAAGACCAGGACCGGCGAAGTGCGGTACCTGCAGCTCGCCCATAACGAGTGGGACGCGGCCAAGGGCCGGTCGGTGCCGAAGGTGATCTACGGGTTCGGCCGCGAGGACCAGCTCGATAAGGAGGCCGTCCGCCGCCTGGCCGCGTCGCTTTCGCGGCTGCTGGAGCCCGGCGAGGTGCCCGCCGCCCCCGGCGAGGGCCTGGAGTTCGCCGGGTCGCGGCCCTACGGCGGCGCCTATGCCCTGGACCGGCTGTGGCAGCGCCTCGGGATCGGGGCGATCCTGGCCGGGCTGGCGTCCTCCGGCCGGGGTCGGCCGCGGGACGCGGCCGCGGCGGAGCGGGTACTGTTCGGGCTGGCCGCGAACCGGACGCTCGCGCCGTCATCGAAGCTCGCGGCGTCGGAATGGATGAGCCGCGACGTGCACATCGACGGCCTCGGCGAGGTCAGCGACGGCGCCTGCTACCGGGGTCGGGTAGCCGGGAGGAACTTCCCCTCCCGGCCCCCACAGATCCGTACGTAAACCTCTCGGTTTATACGGCTCCTGTCGTTCTGGTCATCTGGCGGCCCAGGGAACCCATTGCCATTGCGTGAACATGCTGGGATATCTCTTGATGATCTCCAGCAGCTTGCGATAGGCGATCTTGGGTCCTTGAAGTCGTCGGTATTTCTTGCGGATCCATCGCACCAGGTAGGCGTTGATGCGCGCCAGGAGGGGATACAGCGCGGAGCGGTAGAACGCCCCGTAGTACCGCATCCATCCCGCCACGACCGGATTGATGGCCTTGGCGAGTTCGGCGAGGGTGAGGGTGGTGCGGCGGTGCAGCCGCCAGGTGCGGACTGCGCCGCTGATCTCTTCAGGGCATCCTTGCTGATCGCGGGCAGGAACGACGAGAACTTGCTGCCGTTCTTGCGCCGCGCCGAGCGCGCCCGGAACGTGAAGCCGAGGAAGGTGAAGGAGGTGTGTTCGTACGAGCCACGCCTCTTGCCGTCCTGGGCAGACCGTCCAGGCCGGTATCCAAAGGAACGCCGGTTCCACCAGAGCCTCCAGACGCCGGCAGCAACGGTCTGAGCGACCCTGTCCGCGACGGTCGCGATGCCGAGCATCCTGGTGCCGCCGCCATGCGGTTTCGGGATCTCCACTGCGCGCACCGGCGGGGAACCAGGTCCCCGACGACATCCGATTCCAGATCCGGTACAAGTTGTTCTTCAGATCGGCCTCGAAGCCGTCGATGGACACCCCGTCCACCCCGGCGGCGCCCTGATTCTGCCTCACCTTTCCGCCGAGAGCGCTGCCCAGATCTCTGGGCGTAGGCGCGAGGGCGGGGCGAATTCAGGCACCCATGGCGTGGGCGCCGCCGTCGACGTGGACGATCTCGCCGGTGGTGGCGGGGAACCAGTCGGACAGCAGCGCCACGCAGCCGCGCGCGGCGGGGCCTGGGTCGGTGATGTCCCAGCCGAGCGGGGCGCGCTCGGCCCACACGCCCTCGAACTTTTCCGAGCCGGGGATGCTGCGGAACGCCATCGTGCGCAGCGGGCCTGCCGATACCAGGTTGACCCGGATGCCCTTGCCGCCGAGGTCGCGGGCCAGGTAACGCGAGCAGGACTCCAGCCCGGCCTTGGCCACGCCCATCCAGTCGTAGCCGGGCCAGGCCACGCTGGCGTCGAAGTCCAGCCCGACGATCGAGCCGCCGCCGGTCATCAGCGGCAGCGCCGCCACGGCCAGGGACTTCAGCGAGTAGGTGGATACCTGCACCGCGGTCGCCACGTCGTCCCAGGTCGTGTTCAGGAAGTTGCCGCCCATCGCATCCTGGGGCGCGAACGCGACCGCGTGCACCAGGCCGTCCAGCCGGTCGACGTGGGCCGAGACCCGTTCCGTCAGCGAGTCCAGGTGGTCGGGGTCGGTCACGTCGAGCTCCAGCACCGGCGGCGGATCCGGCAGCCGCTTGGCGATCCGCTCGACCAGGCTCAGCCGGCCGTAACCGGTCAGCACCACGGTCGCGCCTTCCTCTTGCGCGACCTTCGCGACGTGGAACGCGATCGAGGAGTCGGTCAGCACGCCGGTGATCAGGATGCGCTTGCCCGCCAGAATTCCCATGCCGGTCAGTGTCCCATGCCCAAACCGCCGTCCACCGGGATGACCGCCCCGGTGATGTAGGCCGCATCGTCCCCGGCCAGGAACGACACCGCCCCGGCGACCTCATGCGGGGCGGCGTACCGGCCCAGCGGGACCGCGCCAAGGATGACCGCCTTCCGGTCCTCCGGCAGCGCCGCGGTCATGTCGCTCTCCACGAAGCCCGGCGCGATCACGTTGGCGGTGATGCCGCGCGATCCCAGCTCCCGGGCCAGCGAGCGCGCGAGGCCGACCAGGCCAGCCTTGGACGCCGCGTAGTTGGCCTGGCCCGGCGAGCCGTACAGGCCCACCACCGAGGAGATGAAGATCAGCCGGCCGCGGCGGGCCCGGACCATCCCGCGCACCGCCCGCTTGGCGACCCGGAAGGCCCCGGTCAGGTTGGTGTCCAGCACGCTGGTGAAGTCGTCCTCGCTCATCAGCGCGAGCAGCTGGTCGTGGGTGATGCCGGCGTTGGCCACCAGCACCTCCACCGGGCCGTGGGCGGCCTCGACCTGCTTGAACGCGGCGTCCACGGACGCGGTGTCCAGCACATCGCACGGGACGACGGCCAGCCCTTCCACGGGATCCCCAGACCGCGAGGTGACGGTGACGCTCTCCCCGTCCTCAGCGAGCCGGCGCGCGATGGCCAGCCCGATCCCCCGGTTTCCCCCCGTCACCAGGACGCTGCGTGCCATGGGCCGTTCCACCTCCACGTCGGGCGCGCCGGTTGTGCCGGTCGCGCGGGCAACCGTGGCGAGCGTATCGGTCGCGGCCCCCGTTCGTCCGCATCGCAGGCTGCCGGTTATATCCCTGGGGCACGCCCGGGGGGTGCGGTAAGTTGCTGGCGTGACTCACGGTGGCCAGCATGAGATAGATCCCCAGTTCACCGCGCTCCCGTTGCGGGCGCTCGCCGACGCGGCGATGCAGCAGGCGGCCGATCTGGGCGCCGGGCACGCGGATTTCCGGGCCGAGCGGATCCGCAGCCAGACGATCGGGCTGTCGGACGGCAACCTGGAGACGCTGTTCGACGCCAGCGACATCGGCCTGGCCGTCCGCGTCGTCGTCGATGGCACCTGGGGTTTCGCCTCGGCCGTGGACCTCACCTCCGACGCCGCGGCGCAGGCGGCGCGCGAGGCGGTGGAGGTGGCCCGGGTCGCGGCGGCCATGAACACGGAACGGATCGAGCTAGCCCCCGAACCGGCCCACGGCGACGTCACCTGGGTGTCCGCCTACGACGTCGACCCGTTCGACGTGAGCGCGGCCGACAAGGCGGCGCTGCTGGCCGACTGGAGCAAGCAGTTGCTGGCCCGGGACGGCGTCGACCACGTGGACGCGCACCTGCTGCAGGTCAGGGAGTGCAAGTTCTACGCCGACGGCGCCACCACCGCCACCCAGCAGCGGGTACGGCTGCATCCCGCGCTCACCGCCGTGGCCGTGGAGAAGGACGGCCGGTTCGAGACCATGCGCACGCTGGCGCCGCCCGCCGGGCGCGGGTATGAGTACCTGCACGGCACGGGGTGGGACTTCCAGGCCGAACTGGAGCAGCTCCCGGCGCTGCTGGCGGAGAAGCTAGCCGCGCCGTCGGTCCACCCCGGGCGCTACGACCTGGTGATCGACCCGTCCAACCTGTGGCTGACCATCCACGAATCGATCGGCCATGCGACCGAGCTGGACCGGGCCCTCGGTTACGAGGCGGCCTACGCCGGCACCTCGTTCGCCACCCCGGACAAGCTGGGCACGCTGCAGTACGGCTCGCCGCACATGCGCGTCACCGGGGACCGGACCGCCCCGCACGGCCTGGCCACCGTCGGCTACGACGACGAGGGGGTGGCCGGCCAGTCGTGGGACCTGATCACCGGCGGCGTGCTGTCCGGGTACCAGCTCGACCGCCGGATGGCGGCCCTGACCGGCCGCGACCGGTCCAACGGCTGCGCGTTCGCCGACTCCCCCGGCCATATGCCGTTGCAGCGGATGGCCAACGTTTCCCTGCAGCCCGCCGAGGGCGGCCCGTCCACCAGCGAGCTGATCGCCGGGGTCGAGGACGGGATCTTCATCGCCGGGGACAAGAGCTGGTCGATCGACATGCAGCGGTACAACTTCCAGTTCACCGCGCAGCGGTTTTACAAGATCACCGGCGGGCGGCTGGCCGGGCAGCTCCGCGACGTCGCCTACCAGGCGACCACGACCGACTTCTGGAACGCCATGGAGGCCATCGGGGGCCCGCAGACCTACGTGCTGGGCGGCGCGTTCAACTGCGGCAAGGGCCAGCCCGGGCAGGTGGCCCCGGTCAGCCACGGCGCCCCCTCGGTGCTCATGCGCGGCATCCGGATACTCAACACGGTAGAGGAAGCGGCATGAGCCAGCGACCGCAGGACGTCGTCGAACAGGCCCTTTCCGTCTCGGCCAGCAGCGACTGCGTGGTCATCGCGGACGAGACGTCCACCGCGAACCTCCGCTGGGCGGGGAACACGCTCACCACGAACGGCGTGGCGCGTTCCCGCCGGCTCACCGTGATCGCCATCGACCGGCGGGCGGCCGGGGCCGCGGTCGGCGTGGTGTCGCGGTCCGGGGTGCGCGACGAAGAGGTGGAAAGCGTGGTCCGGGCGGCCGAGAAGGAAGCCGCCGAGGGATCGCTGGCCGAGGACGCGGCGCCGCTGATCGAGCCGGGCGACACCGCCCGGCCCGGCGGAACGGGCCCCGGCGGAACGGGCCCCGGCTGGGAGGATCCGCCGGAGCGGACCGGCATCGGCGTGCTGGAGGGCTTCGCCGGGCAGCTGGGCGACACACTCCGCGCGGCCGGCGCCAGCGGGCGGAAGCTGTACGGCTTCGCCGAGCACGAGCTGACCTCCACGTTCCTGGGCACGTCGGCGGGCCTGCGGCTGCGGCATGACCAGCCGTCGGGGAAGGTCGAGCTCAACGCGAAATCGGCCGACCTGAGCCGGTCGGCGTGGGCGGGCGAGGCGACCAGGGACTTCACCGACGTGGACGTGGCCGCCCTGGACGGGGGGCTGGCCGAGCGGCTGGAGTGGGCCCGGCGGCGGGTCGAGCTGCCCGCCGGGCGGTACGAGACGCTGCTTCCGCCCACCGCCACCGCGGACCTGCTGACCTACCTGTACTGGTCGGCCGGGGCCAAGGACGCCATCGACGGCCGGACCGTGTTCAGCAAGCCCGGCGGCGGCACCCGGGTCGGCGAGTCGCTCACCGGCCTCCCGGTAACGCTGCGTAGTGATCCCCGTTATCCCGGCCTGGAGTGCGCCCCGTTCGTCGTTGCGCACGCGTCCGGCCGGGACTCTTCGGTGTTCGATAACGGGCGGCCGCTCGGGCCGACGGAATGGATCCGGCGCGGCGAGCTGGCCGCGCTCACCCAGACCCGGCATTCGGCGCGGCTGTCCGGGCTGCCGGCCACCCCCGCCATCGACAACCTGATCTTCGAAACGGACGCGCCCGGCGCGCCGGGGCTGCCGGACATGATCGCGCGCACCGAGCGCGGCCTGCTGCTCACCTGCCTCTGGTACATCCGTGAGGTCGACCCGCAGACGCTGCTGCTCACCGGGCTGACCCGGGACGGCGTGTACCTGGTGGAACACGGCGAGGTCACCGGGGCGGTCAACAACTTCCGGTTCAACGAGAGCCCGGTCGCCATGCTGAGCCGCCTGGCCGAGGTCGGCGCGAGCGTGCCCGCGCTGCCGCGCGAGTGGGGCGACTACTTCAGCCGGGCGGCGATGCCGCCGGTCCGGGTCGAGGGCTTCAACATGTCCTCGGTCAGCCAGGCCAGCTAACCGCTCCGGGCCAGTTCCGGCTCGCGCTGGGGCGCCCGGCCCCGCCGGGGCAGCAGGACCGGGGTGGCCAGCAGCAGCACGCCGGCGGCCGCGATCGCGGCGCGCAGGCTGGTCAGGCTGGCCAGCAGCCCCCACACGGCGGTCAGGGCCGCGATGGCCAGGCTGCTGCTGACCGACCACGCGGACAGGGTGCGGGCGACCCGGTCCGTCGCGATCTGCTCCAGCCGGTAGGTGGCGAGCACCGGGTTGAACACGCCGCAGCAGGTGACCAGGCCGAACTGGACGGCGATGACGAGGACCAGGCCGGCCGCGCCGGGCCGGACGAAGGCCAGCCCCAGCGGCCAGCACGCGCGCAGCGCCCCGGCGGTGCGGAGGACCTGGCGCTGCCCGAACCGCGCCACGAGCCGGCGGGCCAGCCGTGCGCCGATCAGGCCGCCCACGCAGGGCGCGGCGAAGGCGAGGCCGAACTGCCATGGCCGGAACCCGAGCCGGCTGAGCATGAGGACCGCCATCAGCGGCGCGGACACCATAATCAGGCCATTGACCAGAATCGAATTAACGAACAGCAGGCGCAGCACCGGGTGGGCCAGGATGCAGCGCCATCCGCCGGCCAGGTCACGAGCGCGCAATCCCGGGTGGTCGGTTCGCTCCGGGCGCGGCTCCCGGCCGCCGATCGCGGCGATCCCCGCGGCCGAGAGCAGGTAACTGACCGCATCGGCCAGCACCGTCGCTACCGGCCCGAACACCCCGATCGCGGCGCCGCCGAGCGGCGGGCCGAGCACGGTGGCGGTCCAGGTCGTTGATTCAAATCGCCCGTTCGCGACGAGCAAATCCTCCGGCCGCACGAGCGCCTTCAGGCAGGCTCCGCTGGCCGCGTTAAAGGCAATCCTGGCGGCGGCCACGATGACCGACACCACCAGCAGCTGGGCGAAGCTGAGCCAGCCGAGCGCGAACGCGGCGGGGACGCTGGCCATCGCCGCGAACCGGGTCAGGTCCATCGCCACCATGACCGGCCGTTTGCGGCGGAACTCCACCCACGGGCCGAGCGGCACCGCGACCACCGCCCCCACCGCCAGCCCCGCGGCGGCCAGCGCCGACACCTCGGCCGGCCCGGCGTGCAGCACGATGACCGCGATCAGCGGAAACGCGCCGAACCCGAGCCCCGTGCCGTACGCGCTGACCGCGTACGCCGCCCAGAGCCACCCGAACTGCCGCCCCAGTGACCGCCTGCCCACTACGCCCGCCTCGCTGTCTGGCCGCCTTGCCCGCATCCGCTGACGCTGGCTACCGCGATCAAAGCGGGCCGCCCGGCGGTGGAGCAAACAACCGCTCTCCCGGCGAGCCACAACCAGGCGTTGTGCGGCTAGGGTCGATCGGCATGGATCTCGATGCCGTGCGCACGTTCGTCGCGGTCGCGGACGCGGGCCAGTTCTCCGAGGCCGCCGCCGATCTGTCGGTCACCCAGCAGGCCGTCTCCAAGCGCGTCGCCGCGCTGGAAAAGGACCTCGGGGTGCGGCTGTTCGCCCGCACGGCGCGCGGAGCCCAGCTCACCATCGACGGGCAGGCGTTCCTGCCGCACGCCCGCGACCTGCTGCTCGCCGAAGAGCGGGCCGCCGCCTCCGTCCGGCCCGGCCGCCGGCCCCTGCGCGTCGACGTGGTCGGCCGGCAGCTCGCCCCGGCCGGCCTGCTGCGCGACTTCCACCGCGCCCATCCCGGGACCGAACTCGACGTCGTGACGCACCTGCTGGACGCCGGCGCGGCCATCGCCGCGGTCCGGTCCGGCACGCTCGACGCGTCGTTCCGCGCCCTCACCCGGCCCGCGCGGCTCCTCCCCGACGGCATCGTGGCCGTCCGCGTCCTCGATGAGCCCGTCCAGCTCCTGACCGGGCCGGGCCACCAGTTCGCCGCCGCCCGCGCGGTCACGCCCGCCCAGCTGGCCGGGCACCGGATCTGGATGCCCGGCATCGTCACCGGCACCGAGTGGGCCGCGTATTACGACGAGCTCGCCGCCTCTTTCGGGTTCACCATCGACGTGGTGGGCCCCACCTTCGGCACCGAGCCGCTGATCGACACGATCGCCGGCTCCCCGGACCTGGCGACCTTCGTCGGCGAGCAGACCCGGCTCGTCTGGCCCGCCGACTACGACCTGCGGCGGGTGGCCGTGCACGACCCGGTGCCCGTCTACCCGCACGCGCTGATCTGGCGCAGCGACAACCCGCACCCCGCGCTCGGCGCCCTCCGCGGTTACCTTGGCTCCGCCCCGCCCCGGCACCACGACGGCGGCACCTGGACCCCGGCGTGGACCACGGCCTGGACCCCGGCCTGAATCCGCTGAACACCCAGGCGGCGGCCGGTGCCCAGCACGCGCGGCAGCGGCGGGCACGGACTTCGCTCACAGCGGAGCGCGCATGTTAGCCCGGGGCGCGAGCCCGCGCAAGGCGGGGATACCGTGGAGAGATGAGGATTGGCAGCCGCGCCCGCAACCAGGATGTGCACATGGTGACGCAGGCCCGGCGGCCGATGTCGGAGGACATCGCCTACCGGCAGCGCAGATACCTCATCATGATGTCTTTCCGGGCTATCTGCTTTGGGATCACCATTCTGCTGTTCGTGAACCATCTGGGCTGGCTCGCCGCCATACCGGCGGTCTTCGCGATCTTCGTTCCGTACGTTGCGGTCGTCTTTGCCAACGGCGGCCGCGAGCCTGACAACGTTCGCGGATTCCTGGAGTATCGGCCAAAACCGGCAGAACGGCGCATTTTGCCTGGCCAATCCGGCCTAGCTGACCCTTCGGATGCGTCCGGCCCGTCGGCCACTCCGGGCCCTACGCGCTCCAGCCAGGGATAACACGGCGTTCGTGGCACGTCCGCACGCGGCTAAGGCGCGGCCCCTTCGCCACCACACTGGGCACTTCTCCCGAGATGTACTCGTGATTGGGTCTTGACACGTACGGGGGGGTTTCCGTGTAGCATTCATATCGGTGCTCTGGTCCCCCGTCGGAGCACCGCTACCGGCGTTTCGGGCCCCCGTCGAAACGCCGATGAATGCGACGCCGGGTGGTTTGCCCCCGTAGCCACCCGGCGTCGCGCCATGCTCGGAGTCTTTCAGACTCCTCGCCGGGGGCTCGCAGTGTTATCCCGGGGGGCGACCCCCCGGACCCCCCCGGTGTGGCACACTCTGTGATTGCAGTTGCCGTTTGTAGGCCGGGCACTGTCCGTAATTGGCCTGGGGGCTGTCCGTAATTGGTTTCGGTCAGTGATTTGTTTGCGCATCGGCGGGTCGCGTTTGCGGAGATTTTGGGGGAGCTTGGCCGTGAGTTTATTAACGGGTGGGGGTAATGGGGATTTCGGACCCTTTTGGGGCGGAGGGTACTGCCCGTAGAGGTTTGGCCAGTATCGGTCTTACTCAGTCTTACTGAACTCGAGAATGGCGACGGCCGCCATCGCGATCCCCATGAGCGCCACGATCCCGAGCGAGAGGCCGAGGGGAACCACGCAGCCGCCCCAGGAGACCCCCGGCGCGAGCGCGTGCAGCGCGGCCGGGCTGATGGTCAGGTGGCTGAAGACGGCGCGGCGCATCGGGTCCACGACGTAGGTGAGCGGATCGATCCGGGTCAGCACGGTCAGCCAGGCGGGCAGGCCGTTCAGCCGCTCTTCGGTCCGCTGAGTGGCTGTCACGGCGCGCGGCGTGGAACATACCGCGTCGTCTACCGCATCGACGAACAGGCCCACGTCGTCGAAGTGCTCGATACCGACCCCGCGCGGACATCTACCACCCGGTCGTTAACCGTGCCACGGGATCGCCTTGCCGTCAGTTCCTGGTCCTGGACCCAGGTGGCGGGCGAACCAGTCGGTGACGCTGGTGACAGCAGAGTCGATGGCGGCGGGATTGTCGTAGAAATCCAGGTGCGGGGTGTCCGGGCGCAGGTGCAGCTTGTCCTGGGTGGGGACGACCGCGAAGTGACGCTTGGCTTGGCCGGGCAGCGCGCAGTTGTCGCCGTGGATGAGCAGGAGGGGCTTGGTGAGGCGAGCGCTCGCGGACAGGCTCTCGTAGCTGAGCAGTGCGGCGTCGCTCATCACCGCATGCCGGTTGTCCCAGACACACAGCCGCTCATTCACTGCTCGCGTCCAGCGACAAGAATGTCTCAATCCGGTAACGGGGTTGCCGGCGCCGGCGCGCGTTCCAGCAGGTGCTGGCGAGCCAGCGTGGCCCGGTTGAGACCACGCTGGCTCAGCACATCGGTCACTGCAGCGGCCCGAAGAACGCCTGCAGGTCCGCCCCCAGCTGGGCCGGGGCCTCCATTGCGGGGAAGTGCATGCCGCGCGGGAACTCGCTCCAGTGCGCGCCGGCCGGCGCGGGGACGAGCCTGCGGACCGTCTCGTCGGCGCCGAAGACCGCGAAGCCCTGCGGTACGGCCGGCGGGGCGCCCCAGTCGGAGGAGTGCGCCTGCTCGTAGAGGGTGTGCGCGGCGCTGGCGCCGGAGCCGGTGAACCAGTACAGGCTGACCGTGGTGAGCAGCTGGTCGCGGTCGACCGGCAGGTCGGTCCACTCGTGGACCTTCTCCGCGATCCAGGCGAGCTGCAGCAGCGGTGAGTCGGCCAGGCCGTAGCCGATGGTCTGGGGCCGGCTGTTCTGGATCGCCAGGTAGCCGGAGCCTTCCTTCGTGAACGCGTCCATCCGGTCCAGGATGAGCTTGTCGACTGGGTCGCTGCCGTCGAGCCGGCCGGCCATCCCGGGGAAGAAGGTGGCGACGTTCGCGGCGGTCAGCGGATCGGTCACCACGTGCACGCCGGTCACATGGTCGCCGTCGAGGCCGGCGACCATGCCGGACACGCCGGCGCCAACATCGCCGCCGTGCAGGCCGTACCGCTCGTAGCCAAGCCGACGCATCAGCTCGGCCCAGGCGCGTGCGGTGCGGCCCATCGCCCAGCCGGTCGCGCCCAGCGGGGTGGAGAAGGCGTACCCGGGCAGGGACGGCGCGACGACGTGGAAGGCCTGGCCCGCGGCCGGGTTGACCAGCGGCTCGATCAGGTGCAGGAATTCGGCGACGGAACTCGGGAAGCCGTGCGTGATCAGCAGCGGCTTGGCGCCGGGCTGGCCGGACCTGACGTGCAGGAAGTGGATGCGCTGGCCGTCGATCTCGGTGGTGAACTGCGGGTACTGGTTGAGCCGCGCTTCGGCGGCGCGCCAGTCGTACTGCGTGCGCCAGTACCCGGCGAGCTCCCTCAGGTAGCCCAGCGGTACGCCGCGGGTCCACTCCACGCCGGGCAGCTCGCCAGGCCAGCGGGCATTGGCCAGCCGGTCGCGCAGGTACTCGACGTCGGCCTGGGGGATCTCGATGCGGAAGGGCTGCATGCTGTCGCTCATCGGGCTTCTCCTTGTCCACGGGGCAGCTACTGCCGGGCGCTCAGCCAGGGCTCTTGTGCTCGCGCAGAGAAGACTAGGGACAATAGCGGAAAGAACTATTCCTAGATCATCGTCAGGATCGGACAATGCTGGAAACCTCGGCGCGGCTGCTGCGCCTGCTGTCCCTGCTTCAGGCCCGGCGTGACTGGACCAGCGCCGAGCTGGCTACCCGGCTCGGCGTCACCACCCGCACCATCCGCAATGACGTGGACCGGCTGCGGGGACTCGGCTATCCGGTCGACGCGCGGCCTGGCGTGGCCGGCGGGTACCGGCTCGGCGCGGGCGGTGCCCTGCCGCCGCTGCTTCTCGACGACGATGAGGCGGTCGCGGTCGCGATCGGATTGCGTACTGCCGCGAACGGCTCGATCGCGGGCATCGAGGAGACCTCGGTGCGCGCGCTGGCGAAGCTGCAGCAGGTGCTTCCATCGCGGCTGCGCCGCAAGGTCAGCGCCTTCCAGTCCTACGCGCTGCCGGTGCCATCGGGCGGCCCGCAGGCGGATCCGGACGTGCTGACCGTGATCGCGAGCGCGTGCCGGGACCATGAGCGGCTGCGGTTTGACTACCAGGCGCATTCCGGGGCGGCCAGCCGGCGCTCGGTGGAGCCGTACCGCCTGGTCAACGACCGGCGACGCTGGTACCTGGTGGCCTGGGACACCGACCGGGACGCCTGGCGCACCTTCCGGGTCGACCGGATCGAGCCGCGGACGCCCGCAGGGCCGCGCTTCACGCCCCGTGCGCTACCGCCCGACCCGGAGATCGCAGCGCAGGTGGCACGCGGAGTCGCCGAGGCGACGTGGCGGTACCGAGCGCGGGTGATCGTGCACGCGCCCGCGGCGTACGTGCAGGGCCGGCTGCCGATCCCCATGCCGGTAGAGTCCCTGGGCGAGGACCAGTGCGCGTTCGAGCCGGGCTCAGACCATCCGGAGATGCTCGCCCTCTACCTGGGAATGCTGGACGCGGACTTCAGCATCGTGGACTCACCAGAGCTGGTGGACGCACTGCGCAAGCTGACAAGGCGCTATCAGCGCGCGATCGACTCCAGCCAGCAGGCACCTGGCTAGCTCCGCGCCGCAGCCGATGCCGTCCCGGGATCCCCCAAGAGATGAGACGTCCGCGCATAACGCCGCCGTAGCGCCATTCATCTCGCGCTGGAACGGGACCTGCGGGACCTTCTGGGCAGAGCCGCTGGCATCCGCCCCGGTCTGTACCGCCACGTGCTGTGCCTCCCTCCGCGGACTGTGTTCCGAGCCTAACCACAGCGCCGCCGGTCCCCCGGCGGCTGCTCAGGCTCGCGGCACGGCCCGCACCCGATGACGGGCGCGGGCCGCGGCGTGCGCATCCCGGCCGCGGCCGCGCCGCCGGTAAGCGGCGCGGCGCGCTGGACTGACCGCGCTAGGCCTCACTGGCCGGAACTGCCAGCCTCGTCCTCGCCGTCGGAAGCGAGGATCCGGTACAGCGAGCGGCGCGCGTCGGTGAGGACCTTGGCGGCCTCCCTGACCTGCGCCGCCGAGCCAGCCTGCATGACCTGGGTGAAGGCCATGATGACCTGGCGGACCAGGCCACGCAGCTCGACCTCAGCGTCGTCGACGCTGCCGGTCACCGCGTCCCAGGACGCCGCGAGGTCATCGGCGTGCGCCTCGGTGTACGTGCGGCCCTCGTCGGTCAGCACGAATGCCTTCCGGCCGCTCTCACCGGTCTCGGCCTGGATCAGGCCCTCGTCCTCCAGCTGCTGGAGCGCCGGGTACACCGATCCGGGACTCGGGCGCCAGACGCCGTCGGTACGCTCGCTGATCTCCTGGATGATCTGATAGCCGTTGCGCGGGCCCTCGGCCAGCAGCGACAGCGCCGCCGCCCGGACATCGCCCCGGCGCACCCGCGGGCCGCGGCCCGCGAACTTCGGGCCGCCGCCGAACGGGCCGCCCCTCATCACAAACTCTGGCGGTGGGCCACCCCAGCCGCCGCCCCTACGCGGGCCGCGTCCGCGGCCCCGGTGCCCGCCTCTGCGGGCCCATTCCTCTTCATGCATTGCGTGTACTCCTTCGTTGTTCGTGTACGCAAGCGCCAGACAGGGGACTGATCCGTCATGTCTGCGGACCATCTAGATATCCTTGTTACTGTCTAGCTAGGTCAACGATATATCGATAGTGTTCCGAAAGCAAGTGCCTCAACCCGGCTTGCTGAGAGCGGTGCCCGCCGGGAGCAGGCCCGCAGGAACGGGGGCCCGGACGCGGAGACTTAGCGCCATGCGGCGAGCGGACCTCGGGGCTACCGGGCGGGGGCGCAAGGAGGTGGGAGAGCCACGCTGGTACCTCCGTTGTCGCTATAGCGACAACGGAGTGTCACCGCTGCCCTACGTGCCCCGCGGGGCGGGCGCGCGGGCGAGCGGGGCTAGCGGACGGGGAGGTCGTAGACGCGGCGGATGCTGGAGCCGAGGCGGGACAGGTCGGCGCCGTAGATGTGCAGGGAGACCGCGATGCCGGTGCCGCTGTTGCGGACGCGATGGATGTCCCCGGGAGGCGCGAAACCGGCGACCGTGCCGGGCGCGTTCTCCCGCCGGGCGACCTGGGTCAGGAACGCCCCGGTGGGCGTGAAGATCTCCTCGTACTCGGTGCCCTGAAGTACGCCGGTGACGCACCAGGACACGTGATCGTGGATGGGCGTCACCTGGCCGGGCCGCCACACCATGGCCGCGATCGAGAACGAGCCGTCCGGCTCGGCGTGCAGCAGGTGGGTCTGGTACTCGGCCGCGTCGCCTTCAAGCTGTGCCGGGCTGAGGATGCCGGGCCTGGGCAGCCGACGGCGCAGCGCGCTCGCTACCCGATCGGCGGCTGGCTGGCTGTCTCCGCCACGACGGACGGCACGGCGCACGGCAGCGGTGAGCCCGGCCGGGCAGGCAGAGCGGCCCGCCTGGGCAACCGGATCGATAGCATCGGCTTTTCTGCTGGTCACGGGCGCGGTTCCTCCCAACGGCGAGGCTGATGAGAGCTACGTACCCGCACTTACTCATAACAGTGATGCCGGATTCCTACCAAACCCATAGAAACAGCTAATACTCCCGCCTCCCTTCCCGCCCCCTTTGTACGTAGAGGTGCCTTTGCGTGCACCCCGGTCGCGGCAAAGGCACCTCTACGTACAACGGCCCCGCGCGGCCCCGTGGGACCCTCTCGCCATGGCCGTCAGCAGGAACCGACGCCGGCCCAGGCGGCCACGGTGTCACTGGCGGTATACGTGGCGTCGGGGGTGTTGAAGCCGAAGGAACGGTTCGCGACCGAGCCGCAGCTCCCCGTCTCCTCCACGTTGTTCCAGCTGCCGAGGGTGAACTTGTACTGGAAGGCGGCCACCGGCACCCCGGTCAGGGTCAGTGACCAGGTGTCCGGGCCGGTCTGGGTCATCGGGTAGTCGGCCGCGACCCAATCGTCGGAGGCCGGGATCCCGGTGCCGAGGACGTCGTAGTTGCCGGACAGGTAGACGGTATCGCCACTGGGGGTGCTGGACGGCACGGTCACGTTGATGACGGCGCCGGAATCGCCGCAGGCGGCTGGGCCGCCCCAGTTGGCCACGGCGTCGGTCACGGTGCCGCCGTTGACGCTCATGCTCCGGTTACCGATGTCCGCGCAGGACCCGTTCTTCTCCACGTTGTTCCAGCTGCCGCCCAGGACGTACTTGTACGACAGGGTGGCGGCGGCCGCCGCGTTGACGGTGGCGGTCCACTTGGTGGCGCTGACCCGGGTCATCGCGATGCCGTTAGCGGCCCAGTCGGGCTGGCCGAGGCCGAGCGCGGACAGGTTGCCGGCCAGGTAGACCGTGTCCCCGGAGGCGTCGGTATTGACCGGGACGGTGACGTTAACGGTTTCTTTGACCGACCCGCTGACCGGGCAGCTGCCCTGCTGCAGGCAGCTGGTGACCACCGCCGGGGTGTCCACGTCGTGCCCGGCAGAAATGTCGACGGCGAGCCGGACGAACTGCGCCATCGCCCACATCAGGGGGGTCGAGGAGTTGTCCGGCTGGCCGAAGGTGAAGCCGCCGGTGCCGGTCGAACCGGCCCAGACCTGCTCGGGAATCTGGTTGCCGGCGTTCGCCGCACCCGCCATCGTCTGCAGCAGGGACTGCGCGCCGGAGGTGTTGCCGCCGGCGACGTCGTACTCGCCGCGCTCACCGGACAGGACCGGCCAGGGGTTGCCGGTTCCGGCGCCGGTGTAGTCGCCGCCGGACGCGGTCTCGCCGTAACCGTCGAAGTTGTACCGGTGCCAGATGGGACCCTCGGGCGTGCTGACCTCGATCTCGTCATCGATCGCGGTAAGCGAGTTGGTGATGTCGGTGGCGGTTGGCGACTTGATCCCGAGCCGCACCAGCTCCAGGAAGCTCGGGTCGACCACGGTGCGGTCGTCGTGGCTGCCGCCGCCGTTGGCGATGCCGATATACGTGCCCGCGTCCGGCTTGCCGTCCGGCGTGATCCGCAGGAAGTAATGGCCGTTCGCGTACGGCCCGGTGCTCGTGTAGGTCAGGCTGTCGAGCTCGGACGCCCAGGATTGCGCGGTCGACTGGTAGGTGGCCGCGTCGGCGGTGTCGCCGTTCGCGGTGGCGATGGACGCGGCGCACAGCAGGCCGGCGATCTCCGCCGCCATCGTGGCCGGTGAGTAGCCCCCGGCCTCCTCCCACCGTTCCTCCGGCGTGGCCGGGCCGTTCGCGACCAGGTAGCCGGCCAGTTCCTTCACCGAGGTGAAGGAGCTGGAGCCGGTGTCACCCAGCTCGTAGGCGAGGATGATCGGGTCGGCGACCTCGTCCATCTGCAGCGAGCCGAACACGGCCGTGCCGTTCAGCCAGGTGTTCTGCTTGACCGCGCCGTTGGGCTCGGCCTCGTAGCTGAGGATGTAGCTCAGCGCCGCCTGCGCGTCGGCGGTGTCGCCGGCCGCGAGCAACGTCGAGGCCATCTCGTACTCGTCGCGCGTCCAGACCGCGTGATAACCGTGCGCCCCGGACGTGCCGGTGCCGGTGTCCGCGCTGACCGACGCGCCCCACGGGACGTTCGGCGCGGCGACGAAGGCGCCCACGTACGTCTTGTCCTCGTCCGCCTTCACCTCCATGAGCGAGACGTTGTACTGCGCCTGCAGGGCGGTGCTGCCGGTGACGGAGGCGGGCGGGCTGTGCAGGCCGCCGAGCCAGGAGTGCCAGCCGGACTCGAACGAGCTCTCCAGCGAGGAGAACCCGGCCGCCAGCGACGCCGACGCGTCGGAGATCGCGGCGGACTGGCTGGAGTCGAAGGCGAGTGCGAGCGTGAACGTCGTTGATCCGGCCGAGGCGACCGGAACCTGCGCGACCTGATCGATGTGCCCGCCGCTGGACGCCGAGCTGTACGTGGTGCCCAGGCTGTACTGCGACGTCAGCGCGGTCTCGCCGTCGCTGGAGGAGCCGGCGTATCCGGTGCTGGTCTGGCTGAAGCCGGTGGACGCGGCCAGCGCGCTGGACACCGAACTGTTGCTGGCCACGAGGTCGCCGCTGGTGGAGTCGGTGCCGCCGGTATTGCCCATGCCGTCGTTGTCGAGCTGCGGATGGTAGTCGGCGTAGAGCTGCAGCGGCGCGGAGGTGAGGTTGTCGAAGGTGGTCTGGACCAGCACCACTGACCGGGAGGGGTCGGCGATGTAGGTCTTGGTGATGGTGAAGTCCCCGTTGGTGGCCTTGTTGACCTGCTGCCAGACCAGCGCGTTCGGGTCGGCGAGCGTGATCGTGTGGCTGGTGCCCGTCGTCTCGGTGCTGGCGAAGCTGGAACCGTTCGTTACCACGTACTGCAGGCCGAACGTGTCCGGGGTGTCGGTCTCCGGGTAGAAGACGTTCTCCAGCTCGCCGTTCCCGAGGGTGTACCAGACCTTGGAGGCGGCACCAAGCGAGTCGGCGAACCCAGTGACCTGGGATTCATCCCAGGTGGCGTTCGCCCCGGGCGCGCCCGGGGCCGAGCCGGCGGCCGCCGCCGGAACCACCCGGATCAATCCGGGCACCAGCGCGAGCGCCCCGGCGGCAAGCAGTGCGGCGATCCTTTTCCCATCCATGGCCGGTCCTCCTGACGGATGAGCAGCGCTGTCACGGGCTGTCTCTGGTGCCCGCTCACCGTGATCGGAAGCGCTGTGTACCGGACCGTAACTTCGAGATCCCGGCCGCCGCCAGAGCTAATTCAGAGAAATTTGCTCTCGGCGCGTTAAAAATTTCGAAACGTGGAGGAGATCCGCCGGTCACACGGTTGACACATATCCGCTCACGCCTCACGCTTCCGGCATGCCCCAGATGTTCGTTCGCCCCGCGGCGGCGCTGGCCGTGGCCGCGCTGCTGCCGCTCATCGCCGTGGCCGCGCCGTTAGCGAGGTCGCCGGCGCACCTCGCGGCGCAGACCGGCCGCGCCGTCCAGGCCCACCGGACCGGGGCCGACCCGGCCGGGGCGCGTGGGGCCGGGGCTCATCCGGCCCGGTCCCGCGTGGCGGGGGCGCGGGTGGCCGCCGGCACGCCTGGGCACGACGTGATCGTGCAGATGTTCGGCTGGCCCTGGGCCAGCATCGGCCCGGAGTGCACGAACGTACTCGGCCCCGACGGGTACGCCGCGGTCCAGATCTCACCGCCGGAGGAAGCCGTCGTGCTGCCGTCGGCCGGTTACCCGTGGTGGCAGGCCTACCAGCCGGTCAGCTATCAGCTCGGGTCCCGCTTCGGCACGCGGGCCCAGCTGGCCGCCATGATCCAGGCCTGCCACACGGCCGGGGTCAAGGTCTACGCGGACGTGGTGCTGAACCACATGACCGGCCAGGGCGGCGGCGGCACCGGCGATGACGGCAGCACCTTCCCTGACAAGTACGACTATCCGCCGCTGTACACGGCCGGCGACTTTCACACCTGCCAGACCTCGATCAGCAACTGGGACGACGAGAGCCAGGTGTGGAACTGCCAGCTGGACGGGCTGGCCGACCTGGACACCGGCTCGGCCACCGTGCAGGCTCAGGAGGCGGGTTACCTCAACACGCTGATCTCGCTCGGGGTCGACGGCTTCCGCTGGGACGCGGCCAAGGAAATGGACCCGTCCGACATCGCGGGCATCGAGTCGCGGCTGTCCGCGCCGGTCTTCAGCTACCAGGAAGTGCCGTGGGGCGCGGGGCAGCCGGTGACCCCGGATCTTTACGAGCCGACGGGCGACGTCATGGAATTCCGCTACGGCTGGGACCTGCACGGCGTCTTCGCCGGCGGCGACTTGGCCAGCCTGGCGGACTTCGGCCCGTCGTTCAACGCCAATGGGATGGTACCCAGCGACGATGCGGTCGTCTTCGTCGACAATCAGGACACCGAACGGGACGGGTCGATGCTTGACTATGCCGACGGGGCGCCTACACCCTGGCCAACGTGTTCATGCTGGCCTGGGACTACGGCATTCCGGAAGTGCTGTCCGACTACACCTTTGCCGGCTTCGACCAGGGGCCGCCCAGCGCGGGCGGCAACGCCATCGCCGCGGTGACCTGCGGGACCGGCGGCTGGCAGTGTGAGCAGCGGTGGCCGGCGATCGCGGGCATGACCGGCTGGCGGAACGTGGCCGGCGGCGCCCCGGTGCAGAACTGGTGGAGCGACGGCAGCAACGCGATCGCCTTCAGCCGCGGAGCGAGCGCCTTCGTGGCCATCAACGACGGACCGGCCCCGGTCAGCGAGACGTTCACGACCGGACTGCCCGCCGGCGTCTACTGCGACGTGATCAGCGGCACCGCCGCGGCCGGCGCGTGCAGCGGCCTCGCGGTGACGGTTGGCGCGTCCGGCCAGGCCACGATCACCGTCCCGCCGGCCGACGCGGTAGCCATCGACGTGACGGCGAGACGCTCGTTACCGGCCCAGCGATCCCCCGGGCTACACCGCCGTGTAGGCGACGACGCCGCGGCGGAGGGCGTCGATCGCGGCGCGGGCGGTGGCGCGCAGGTGCTGGCCGGCGGCGCCGGGCACGGGCGCGGAGCCGATCTGGTCGAGCAGGTCGATGAGCTGCTTGACGGCCCGGACGAAGTCGCCGGGGGTCAGGTCGGAGTCCTCCAGCACGTCCTCCAGGCGGGCGCCCCCCGCCCACTGGAAGGCGGACGTGGCGAACCCGAGGTCGGGCTGGCGCAGGAACGAGACCCCGTTCTCCTTCTCCAGCTCATCGAGCTTGCTCCAGGCCCGGACCATCCGGCCCAGCACGTCACGGACCTTGGCGGACGGCAGCCGCGGCGTGGCCATGTCATCGCTCTGGCGGGATTCGAAGGACAGCGCCGAGACGCACGCCGTGAGCTCCTGGGTGTCGAGGCCGTCCCAGTAGCCGCGGCGCAGGCATTCGGCCGCGAGCAGGTCCAGCTCGGTGTACAGGCCACCGAGCAGCCGCCCCTCGGGGGTGACCGTGTCCCCGGTGAGGTAGCCGAGGTTTTCCAGCACCGCGCAGACCCGGTCGAAGGTGCGCGCGATGACGTGCGAGCGGCTGGCCACCTTGCGTTCCACGGCCTCGGTCTCCCGATTCAGCCGCGTGTACCGCTCGGCGTAGCGGGCGTGTTCCTCCCGGTCCGGGCAGCCATGGCTGGGGTGCTGGCGCAGCCGACGCCGCAGCGCGGCGATCTCCTGCCCGGGCGCGTCGCGGGGCCCGGACGCGTCGCGGGGCCCGGATCGCCCGTGGCCGGCCGCCCGTTCCGGCGCGCGGTCGTCGTCCCAGTCGGCGGCGCGCTGGGGGGCGCCGATGTCGCGGTCGGCGAGCCGGTTGCGGACGGTGGCGGCGAGATCCCGGCGGTGCTGGGGGGACCGGACGCTGAACGACGTGGGAATCCGGATCCGGTCGACGGCTTCGACCGGCACCGGGAAATCGGCCAGAGACAGCCGCTTGACCTGGCGGTTGGCGGTGAGCACGAGCGGACCGTGCCCGGCCATGGCCGCCATCCGCGACGTCTCACCGGCGAAGCCGCCCGCGGGCGGCGCGAGGTTGGGGCCACCCCGGCCGCGCGGCGCGGGGCCCCGCCCGCCGCGTCCGCCGCGCCCGTCCCGGTCGCCCCGGTCGCTCCACCCGCCGCGCTGGTCCCGGCTGTCCTTTTCGCCCCGGCTGTCCCTTTCGCCCCGGCTGTCCCTTTCGCCCCGACCGTCCCGGTCGGGTGCGCGGTAGGGGCCGGGTCCCGGCTCAAGGACGACGGCCATCCCGGATCGGCGGCCGCCCGGCACGCGGATGATGTCGCCGCGGCGCAGCACCTCCAGCGAACGGGCTGCCTCGGTGCGCCGGGCCACGGCGCGGCGCCGGGACAGGTCGCCCTCCTGGTCGGACAGCTCGCGGCGGAGCGCGGCGTACTCCGCGAAATCGCCCCGGTCGCAGGCCATCTTCCTGGCCAGGTCGGCCATCGCGGCCCGGTTCCTGCGGACCTGCCGGGTCAGGTCCAGCACGCCCCGGTCCGCCTGGAACTGGGCGAACGACGATTCCAGCAGCGCCGCGGCGCGGTCGCGGCCGACCTGCCCGGTCAGGTTGACGGCCATGTTGTAGGACGGCCGGAAGCTGGAGTTCAGCGGGTAGGTCCGGGTGCCGGCCAGGCCGCCCACGGCGTCGGGGTCGATCCCGGGCTGCCACAGCACCACGGCGTGCCCCTCGACGTCGATGCCGCGCCGCCCGGCCCGCCCGGTCAGCTGGGTGTACTCCCCCGGGGTCAGCTCGGCGTGCGTCTCGCCGTTCCACTTGTCCAGTTTCTCGATGACGACGGTCCGGGCCGGCATGTTGATGCCCAAGGCCAGCGTCTCGGTCGCGAACACCACGCGGACCAGGCCGGCCGAGAACAGCTCCTCGACCACCTCCTTGAAGGTGGGGAGCATCCCAGCGTGGTGGGCGGCGATGCCCCGTTGCAGGCCGGTGAGCCACTCGCCGTAGCCGAGCACGGCGAGGTCTTCGTCGGGGAGGTCCGCGGTACGGCGCTCCACGAACTCGGTGATCGTGGCCACCTCATCGGGCTGGGTGAGCCGCAGCCCGGCGGCCAGGCACTGCTGCACGGCCGCGTCGCAGCCGGCCCGGCTGAAGATGAACTCGATGGCCGGCAGCAGGCCGGCCCCGTCGAGCCGGGCGACGACCTCGGGCCGGTACGGCGGCCGGGCCCGGCCGGGCCGCGACGCGGGCGGTCCGCCGCCGCTGCGGCCCGGGCGGCCACCCGGGTGACCACGCCGCCCGCCGCGCGCCGGGCGGCTGCGGCCGGTGGTCGCGACCTGCGTCTGGGCCCACCGGTCGCGTTGCGCCATCCGCATCAGCTCGGGGTTCACGCGGGTCCCGGCCGGGTCGGTGAACAGGTCATACAGCCGGCTCCCGGCCATCATGTGCTGCCACAGCGGCACCGGCCGGTGCTCGTCCACGATGACCGTGACGCCGCCGCGCAGGTCGTCCAGCCAGTCGCCGAACTCCTCGGCGTTGCTGACCGTGGCCGACAGGGCCACCACGCGCACCGACTCCGGCAGGTGGATGATGACCTCTTCCCACACCGCGCCGCGGGACCGGTCGGCCAGGTAGTGCACCTCGTCCAGGACCACGTAGCCGAGGCCCTTGAGGGTGGCCGATCCGGCATAGAGCATGTTCCGGAGCACCTCGGTGGTCATCACCACGATGGGCGCCTCGCCGTTGACGCTGTTATCCCCGGTGAGCAGCCCGACCGTGCGGCTGTCGTAACGGCGGACCAGGTCGGCGTACTTCTGGTTGGACAGCGCCTTGATCGGGGTGGTGTAGAAGCACTTGAGCCCGCGTTCCAGGGCGAGATGCACGGCGAACTCCCCGACCACGGTCTTACCGGAGCCGGTCGGCGCGGCGACCAGGACTCCGTGGCCGGCGTTCAGCGCGGTGCACGCCCGGATCTGGAAGTCGTCGAACTCGAAGCCGTACAGCGCGCGGAAGCTGGCCAGCTCGGGGTGGGCCTGCCGGTCACGGAACTCCGCGTAACGCTCCGCGGGGGTCCTTGCGTGAGGTGCCGCGGAGTCGTCGTCTCCCCGATCGAGCGCAGGGGCCATGGTCACAGCGTAGCCCCGGCGAGCCATCCCCCCGCCCCGAAGGGAAGACCCGTCGCCGGGCGACACCCCGACTTACGGGCAGACTTTTCGCACATACTGCCCAAAACTCTGCCCGTAGTGGCGGCGGGGCGGTGTGGGGCTGCCCGTAACCAGAGAGGGGCGGGGCTTAGTTCAGGTGGCTGTGGTCGGGGCCGGGCGCGGTGTCGGTCATCTCCAGCGGGGACACCTCATCGTCGGAGAGGCCCGCGTATGGGTCGGGGATGCGGGACCGGCGCCGGTCGTTGACCCAGATGATCACCTCGGCCACCTCGACCAGCAGGACGCACGGGATGGCCAGCAACAGCATGCTGAGCGGGTCCGGGCTGGGGTTGGCGATGCCCGCGAACAGGAAGGCGGCAAAGAGCAGCAGCCGCCGCCACTTGCGGAATCGTTCGTGGGTCAGGACGTGCGCCAGGTTGAGCAGCACCAGCGCGAGCGGCAGCTCGAACGCCAGCCCGAAGCCAAGGATCATGCCCTGGAAATAGCCGAGGTAAGTGTTGACGCTGGGCAGGTTGACTACGCCGTTGGGCGTCATAGCGAGCAGGTAGTGCAGGCCCCGGCTCATCACCTCGTAGGCCAGCGCGGCCCCGGCGGCGAACAGCGGTGCGGCAGCCGCCACGAACAGATACGCCCACCGCTTCTCCCGCCGGTACAGGCCGGGGGCGATGAACGCCCAGATCTGGTAGAGCCAGACCGGCGAGGCGAGGATCAGGCCGACGAAGAACGCGATCTTGACCCGCAGCATGAACGGGTCGAACACGCCGGTCACGATGAGATGGGCGCGGGTTTCAGCCTTGTAGAACGGGTGGCTGATGAAGTTCCAGATCGGGTGGAAGAAGACGAAGCCCACGACCATCCCGAGGATGATGGCGAGGGCCGCCTTGACCACCCGGTTGCGCAGCTCACGGATGTGCTCCATGAGTGGCATCCGGCCTTCGGGGTCGTGCCGCCGGGACGCCTGGAGCATACGGCCGCCGACGATGCGGGCACCCGTCACCGTGTCAGCCAGCTTTGGCATGTCCGTCCCTGGAATGTCCCGCTCAGACTGGCTTCTGGTCCGCCGGCACCGAGGCGGTTTCCTTCTCCTTCAGCTGATGGATCTGCTGCTGGAGGCTGTCGATCTGTGCCTGAGTGGTCACCTGATCGGCCGGCTGGACCGTCGGCTGCACGGGCGGCACCGGGGCCACGGCCGGCGCGGTGATCTGCTGCGGTGCGGCGGCCGGCTGGGCCGTCGCCTGCGCGGCGCGCTCCTCGTCGTCATCGTGCAGCCCAGAGACCTCGGACTTGAGAATACGCATCGACCGTCCGAGCGACCTGGCCGCCACCGGCAGCTTCGCCGATCCGAAGAGCACGATGATCACGATGGCGACAATCAAGATCTTCAAGGGGCTGTCGAATAGGTCGCCGAAGTTCATTTCCGTCCTCTGTGGCGGGGATGAAGCCCCCCCGCAGTCGGGGCTTTTCTCCGCCGAGTGTACACGTCAGACCGCTGACGCAGGAGACCTCACCGCCCGCGCGCCGGATACGGAACGATCACCGTTCCGGCCTGCGGCCCGGGCCGCGGGCGCGGTGAAGCGGCCGGGCGCGGCGGCACTGTATGGGGATAATCGAGACATTTAGTCTGGGCCCCAGCGCGGGAGGTGCGGTACGACCACAGCGGAACGTCTCCACGACGGCGGGCGCGGACCCGGCCCGGCGGACGCAAGCGCAGTACCCGCGCAGACTGGGGCGGATCATCGTCCGGGCGCCGGGGCGCCCTGGGCTCAGCCGCTCGCGTACGCGGCCAGCGCGGCGGTGGCATCGTCGCGGACCCGGGTGCGCAGATCGTCCGGCGCGATGACCCGGCCGTCCTCGCCCAGCCGCAGCGCCAGCCGCCGGACCCAGGCGGTGTCCGGGGTGCGCAACCGGATCCGGAGCCACCCGTCGGCGAGCTCCTCGGCCGATTCGCACGGGTAGTACTCCGCCACCCATCGCCCGCCCGGTGACACCTCGAGCGTGACGTGCACGTCGTCGGCGGACGGCCGGAACAGCCCCCGGTCCACGTCCCGCGGCTGCGCGTCCTCCGGCACCGCGGCGGGTACGCCGAGCACCTCGAGGCCGAGGACCCGGTCCAGCCGGAACAGCCGCACCCCCTCGGCGCGGCGGCACCAGCCCTCCAGGTAGGCGCGGCCGTCCACGACGAGCAGCCGCATCGGGTCCACGTCACGTTCGGTCGCCTCGTCCCGGCCCGGCACGTAATAGCGCAGGTGCACCCGGCGCCGGCGGGCCAGCGCGTCCCGGATCCGCTCGATCGCCGCGTCCCCGGTGGGCTTGTCGACCTGCACGGCCACCTGCGTGCTGGGCGCGGCCGCCTCCCCCGCCGCCGCCTCGAGCTTCGCGATCAGCCGGCTCAGCGCGGAACGGTCCTCCAGGCCGGGCACGTCCGCGAGCATCCGCAGCGCGACGAGCAGCGCGCTGGCCTCGTCGACGGCCAGCCGCAGCGGGCGGGCGATGGACTCGGCCTGGCTGACCACGATCTCCCCGCCCTCGTAGGACAGATCGATCGGGCAGTACGGATCGGGGTCGCGCAGCTCCACGCACCAGAGCAGGTTGAGGTCATCGACCAGCTCGCGCTCGCTCAGCCCGAACGCCGCCGCGGTCTCGGCCAGGCCGGCCGCCTTCCGGCTGACCACGTAGGGCACCAGCGCCAGCAGCCGCTGCAGGCGTTCCGCGGAGGTCGCGGCGCCGCGACCCGGCGCACCACCGCGACCCGGCGCGCCACCGCGACCCGGCGTAACACTGCGTCCCGGCGCGGCGCCGCGTCGCTCGCTCACGTGAGGACTCCCTTAAGCCGGCGTATCACGGCGTCCCGCAGGTCCGGCGGCTCGGCCACCACCACGTCGGCCCCGAACGAGGCGACGTGGTCGGCGAACCACCCGGTCTCCGAGAACGGCACGCTGATCGTCTCCCAGCCGTCCGGCGCCGGTACCGGGGGGCTGGTCGCGTACCGGCGCAGCCCGTAGCCGGCGCCGGGGCGCACCCGCAGCACGGCCGTGTTCTCCCTCGGCGGCGCCGAGTCCCAGGTGCGGACGACCTCGCGCACGTCGGTGCCGGCCGGGACGGTCATGCTGCCCGGCGGCCCGGAAAAGCGGACCGCGCCCTCGATCCGGCTCAGCCGGAACACCCGGACCGCGTCCCGGCCGCGGTCCCGCCCGGCCACGTACCAGCGGCCGTGCCGGTTGACCACCCCCCACGGCTCCAGTTCGCGGGCCTGCGGCTCGCTGCGGCCGGCGGCACGGTAGGCGAAGGTCACCGGGCGGCGGTCGCGGACCGCCTCCCACAGCGGCCCGAACGCCGGCTCGGTGGTGGCCAGCCGCGGCTCGATCCCCTGCCGGGCGCTGGCCCCGGAGTCCCGCTCGTCGGTGTCGATGCCGGCCGCGCGGAGCTTGAGCAACGCGCCGGCGGCCGCCCCGGCCAGCTCCGCGTGCTGCCACACCCGGGCGGCCAGGCCGAGCACGGCCGCCTCGTCCGGCTCCAGCCGCAGTTCGGGCAGCTCGTAGGCCTGCCGCTGGACCCGGTAGCCGATGTCGTCCCCGTCCTGGCTCAGCGATCCGGTCTCCAGCGGGATGCCGAGTTCGCGGAGCTCCTCCTTGTCCCGCTCGAACATCCGCTTGAACGCCTCGGACTGGTCCGGGTAACCGGCCACCGCCTGGCGGATCTGCTCCGCGGTGAGGTACCGCCGGGTGGACAGCAGGCAGACCACCAGGCTCAGCAGCCGCTCGGTCTTCCGCCGTGACATCGGTACCCCTCTCCCCTGTTCGCCTACATTCTCGCCCACCGGAGCCGGTGTGGGCGCCTATTCTCAGCGCCGGTCCGGCCCGCCAGCCCACCAGGCCCGGCGGGCGACGCTACCCTGCCGGGGTGATCACGTGGCGGAACGGCACGGTGTCCCGGCTGCGGCGGGAATGGCCGGGGGCGATCGAGCTTGAGGTAACGGTCAGCGCCGCGGACGGCACGGCGCCGGTCCAGGTCAGGGCGCTGGCGTACCCGGCGCTGACCGGGCGGCCCGAGCCGGGCGAACGCGTGCTGCTCAACACCACCGCGCTGGACCTGCGGCTGGGCACCGGCGGCTACGCGCTGGTGGCCGCGATACCGGACCGGCTGCCGACGGACCGTTCCGGTCCCGGTCATCTGGTCAAGGCCCGGTACACGCCGCTGCAGGCGGTGGTGCAAGGCGCCGACGAGCAGGGCTCGCCGTATCACGCCGTGCTGCGGGACGCCGAGGACATCGGCGGGATGCCGGTGGTGGTGGCCGACCTGCATTCCGCGCTCGCCCCCGTCCTGGCTGGCCTGTACGACGCGATGGAACGGGCCGCGGATCATCGCCCGGCCGCGGCGCTGCCGGCCGGGCCGGACGACGCCCCGGAAGACCCCGGCGCGCGGCGGGCGGCCCCGCCCGCCCGGGCGGAGGACTCGCCGGCACCCCCCGGCGGTCTGCGTGCGGTGGTGCCGGCCCGGGGGGCGGCCCCCCGGCACCCCCCGGCGGGCTGCGCGCGGTGTATGTGATGACCGATGGCGGGGCGCTGCCGGCCTGGTTCTCCCGTACCTGCGCGACGCTGCAGGAGGCGGGCTGGCTGACCGGCACGGTCACCGTGGGGCAGGCCTTCGGCGGCGACCTGGAGGCGGTGACGCTGCACACCGGCCTGCTCGCGGCGCGGCACGTGCTCGGCGCGGACGTGGCCGTGGTGGCGCAGGGACCGGGCAACCTCGGCACCGGGACGCGGTGGGGCTTTTCCGGGGTGGCGGCCGGTGAGGCGGTCAACGCGGCGGCGGCGCTGGCGGGGCGGCCGGTAGCCGCGCTGCGGGTCAGCGACGCGGACCCGCGGGAGCGGCACCGGGGGGTGTCGCACCACAGCCTGACCGCCTACGGGCGGGTGGCGCTGGCGCGCGCGGACGTGGTGGTGCCCGACCTGCCGGGTGAGTTCGGCGCGCGGGTGGCCGCGGAGGCCGGGCCGCTGGGCGCCCGGCACGCGCTCGTCCGGGTGGGCGTGGACGGCCTGGCCGAGGCGCTGGGCCGGTCCCCGGCACCGCTGTCGACGATGGGGCGTGGGCTGGCGGAGGACGGCGCGTACTTCCTGGCCGCCGCCGCGGCCG
The DNA here is from genome assembly GCA_963824545.1 of uncultured Actinomycetes bacterium. Taxonomy (GTDB): domain Bacteria; phylum Actinomycetota; class Actinomycetes; order Streptosporangiales; family Streptosporangiaceae; genus Bog-532. The sequence continues at coordinate 80,553 of CAWGPP010000033.1, forward strand.
GGCGGCACGCGGCGGCCCTGCTGAACGAACCCGGCTGACTGACCCGGACTGACCAAGACTGAGCCTCTTCCGGCCAGGCTGGTCCGGTACGCTGTCGTCGTCTTCCGGCGGCCCGGCCACGGGTCCGCCTCCGCATGAAACGGATAGGGAGGTCGCCGTGCAGCTGGCGTCAGCCACGGCCGGCGATGCGACCGAGCCGGGCCGGCGAACGGCCTCCCGCCGGCTGGACTGGGCCCCGCTGCCCGGGATCCTCACCTTCCTGGCCGCGCTGGCCACGATCGAGGGCCGGCTGGTCCTGCTGGACGGCCGCAACATCACCAAGCTGCTCCGGATCGGCACGGTCTACGGCAACCCGGCTCAGGTACCGCACGGGGTGTGGCTCTTCTCCGGTTCGACCGGCTATGACGGGCAGTTCTACTACCGGATGGCGCTAGATCCGGCCAACCTGCACAAGACCGCGTTCGGCATCACCATGGACGCGCCGTACCGGTTTATGCGGATCGGATACTCCGCGCTGGCCTGGGCGCTGTCGGCCGGGCAGCACGCGGCGGTGCCGTACGCGCTGGTCGCGATCAACGTCGCGGCGCTCGGCGCCCTCGGCTACCTGGGCGGCCTGATCGCGCAGCAGGCGGGCCGGCACGCGCTATGGGGACTGCTGCTGTCCTGCTATTTCGGCGTGATGGACAGCCTGGCCCGTGACCTGACCGAGCCGCTGGGCGCGCTGTGCCTGATCGCCGGCATCTATGCGTACCGCAAGCGGCACCCGCTGCTGGCCGCCGCGGCGTTCGGCTACGGCGTGCTGACCCGGGAAACGGTGCTGCTGCTGCCGATCGCGCTCGGGGTCGTCCGGCTCGTCCAGATCGCGCGGCGCGCCGAGCGGCCCTCCGCCGACGACGCGGCCTGGCTCGTCCCGATCGCGGTCTTCGCCGCGTGGGAGGTCGTGGTGAAGGCCGCGACCGGCAGCTTCCCGATCCTGTCCGACAGCGGGAAGAACGCGGGCCTGCCGTTCTCCGCCGCGCTGCACGCGGTGGTGCACAACTACGCGCACCCCGCGACGCCGGTCCCGGGTGCCCCCGGCGCGGTGATCATCTGGGACGTCGAGTTCGCGGTCCTGGTGCTGTTCGCGGTCGCGGCGTTCCTCTCGCTGCGCGCCACCACGGCCCCGGTCTACGAACGGCTCGCGTTCGTGTTCTACGTCGTCGGGATGCTCAGCCTGGCCCCGACCAACTGGGACGGGTACGCCGACCTGCGGGCGTTCATCGAGGTGTACCTGCTGGCCGTGCTCATGCTGCTCGGCGTGCCGCGGCGGCGGCTGGCCCTGCTCCTGCCGCTGGCGGCGTGCGCGGCACCGCTGGTTATCCTGGTCGCCGTCTACCGGACGCGGATCTCGTTACCGGCGCGGATCTCGTTACTGTTACGGTTACCGGCCCAGGCTCTGCAGCAGGTTCCGCCCCGGCCAGACCAGCACGGTGTACGGGCCGGTGTGGTACGTCTGGGCGGGCCGCCCGAACGTCGCGGCGACCTGGCTGACGGGCTCCCAGTAGTTGAAGAAGCCGGGCTGGTCCTGCAGCACGACGAAGCTGGCGTCCTGGGTGCCCGGGTCATACCAGGAGCGCTTGGCCTCCCACTGGTAGGGCACGAGCGCCGGCCGAGGTGGTCAGCGCGCGGATCGTGACCGCGCCCCCGCTGCCGGCCGTGACCACGCTGCCCTGCCAGTACCCGCTCAGCCCGTGGATGAGGTGATGCTGCTCCAGCCACACCGCGAGCCGCGCGTTGGCCGGCGGGGACACCGGCTGGGCCAGCTGGTACCCCAGGGCGGCCGTGTACGCGGCGAGCGCGGCCAGCAGCACCGGAACCAGCCGGGTGCCCCGCACCCGGGGCCCGAGCGAGCGGCCGGCCAGCGCGGCCCCGAACGGCAGGACGAGCGCGATCTCCCGGCCGTTCAGCACCCCGTTGGAGAAGGAGCTGAACAGGTACACCGCCACGTTGACGAGGATCGCGGCCACCAGGACCTGGTCGACCAGGCCGGCGGCGGACGGCCGGCGCAGCACGCGGCACAGCGCCCAGGCCACCAGGGCCAGGCCGGCCAGGTGCACGACCGCGAACGCGATGGCCGCGGCGGTATGCAGGTGACCGAAGTTGGCGCCGAACAGCGTCAGCAGGCTGTCCCCCACGTTCACGGCGTGCCGCCCCAGCTGCGCCGCGGGGGCCAGGCTGAACGGGACCGGGTGCAGCGTGTACCCGCCGGCCGCGCGGATGGCCTGCTGCCCGAGCCAGGCGGCGCCGATGGCCGCGGCGGCCGCCGCGGCCAGGGACATCTCGTACCAGGCGTCCCGCAGCGCGGTTCCGCCGGCCACCAGCCGCACCGCCCGGGCCGTCGCCACGATGATGAGCGGCGCGATGGCGACCACCAGCACGAGGGAGTCGGCGACCATGGCCCAGGCCAGCATCACCCCGGCGATGACCGGCACGTACCAGCGGGACCGGGCCCGGTCCAGCAGCAGCCAGACGGCCAGGATCGGCACCGCGGTGCCGATGTGCCCGACCGACAGCAGCAGGATGAAGATGCCCGCGCCCAGCTGCGGCGCCAGCATGATCCCGGCCGTGATCGCCGCCCGGGCCACGCCGTCGGCGGCCGTGGCGCGGCCCTGCTTGCTGCCCCCACGCCCACCCTGCTTGCTGCCCCCACGCCCACCCTGCTTGCTACCCCCACGCCCACCCTGGGCCAGCAGGGCCGCGAGCACCAGCGCCAGCGTGTAGGTGAGCGCGGCCGCGATGTGCGTCACGTCCGGGCTGAGCCCGCGGATCGCGTCGAGCAGCACGTACTCGGGCAGCTCGGTCGTGTAGAAGGACACGTCCGACATCCACCACCCGTGCAGGGCCACGTTGCCGTGCAGCATGTCCCACGACATGAGGATGATGTTCGCGCCGTCCGAGTTCACCGGGTACGTGGCGGACAGCCGGATGTACGCCGCGAACAGCCCGATCGCGGCGGCGGTGAAAACCGCCGCCCACGCCCACCGGGCGCGCCGGGCGGAACGCGGGGTAACCGCGCCCGCCCGGCCGGTGAGGTCCGGGTCCGGCACTGCGGCGGCCCCCGCCACCCCCTGCGCCGGTCCCGCCATGGGTTAGCCCGCCGCGCTGGGGGTCACCGCACTGATGATGTCCACGACGAAGACGAGCGTGTCGGTGCCCTTGATGCCGGCCTGCGACTGGCCGGCGCTGCCGTACGCGTCGCTGGGCGGGATGACCAGCAGCACGCGGCTGCCCACGGTCTGGCCCACCAGGCCCTTGTCCCAGCCCGATATCACCTGGCTGGGGCTCGCCCCGATCTTGAAGCTGTAGGGCAGGCTGCGCTGCCAGGAGGAGTCGAAGGGCTTGCCGGTGCGCCAGTTGACGCCGACGTACTGGGCCACGACGTCCTGGCCCTTGGTCACGATCGGCCCGGACCCCTTGATCAGCGTCTTGGTCACCAGCGTCTTCGGCGGGGTGACGCCCTTGGGGATCGTCACCGTGGGGGCGCTCCCGGTGGCCGCGCTGACCGACGGGAGGCTGCCGCCGCCGCTGGACACCTGGGATCCGGACGCCGAAACCGTCCCAGAGGAGTACTTCTGGAGGAGATCCATGACAAAGACGAGGGTATCGCTCCCGGTCACGCCGAGCTGGGAATTCCCGCTGGTGCCGTAACCCTGTTTCGGCGGGATGACCGCGAGCACCCGGCTGCCGAGCTTCTTGCCGGTGATGGCGCTCTGGATGCCGGGCAGCAGCGTCGCCGGCAGGACCTGCGGCGAGCTGGAGTACGTCGAGTCGAGCAGTTTGTTCGTCTTGCCGTTCCAGACGTAGATGGTGAAGTTGGAAAGGAACAGATCCGACTTCTTGATCGCCGCCCCGTTGCCCTGGATCAGCGTCTTGACCGCCAGGGCGGCGGTGGGCGTTTCCTTCGGGATCGTGACCGACGGCGAGGCGTCGAACGTGCCTTTAGCGGTAACGGTGGCGTTCGGCGACGCCGGGGCGGACGACCCGCAGCCAGCCAGGGCCAGCCCGGCGAGCAGCGGAATGACGGAAAGCGCAACGATGCGTCGCATGTGTAAGGACCTCAGGATGGACAATGAGAGCGCCGCCAGCCTACTGGGGCGCCGGCACTACCGAATGTCACCCAGGAGATTCTTGTGCCACACCAGCACGGTGTAGCCCGGCGGGCGCAGCACCTGCGCCGGTGGCCCGAAGGCCCGCGCCGCGGCGCCCTGCCAGTCACGCCGGGTGGTGTCGGTGCCGACCAGGAAGACCGCCTGGTGCGCGGCCGGGTCGTACCAGCCGGCCTGGAAACCCCAGGACAGCGGGCGGACCAGGGTCCCGTGGCTCAGTGAGATCTGCCGCACGGTGATCCGGCCGCCGGCGTCCAGCGTCGTGCTATTGGCCACCCAGTAGTCGGCCGACAGCCCGGCGGTCAGGTGCCGCGCGGCGAGCCAGGAGGCCAGCGGCTGATTCGCGGCGGGCGCAGGCGGCCGGGTGGCGTGGTACCCGAGCGTGACCGCGCACGCCACGGCGGCCGCCGCCAGCACGGGCGCCAGCCGGGCCCGGACGGCCGGGCCGCCGAGGACCCGGCCGGCCAGCACCGCCCCGAACGGCAGCACCGCGCTGATCTCCCGCGCGCTGAGCAGGTTCTGCACGTAGTCCGTGGTCACGTACGCGGCGATGTTGAAGACGATCGCCAGGGCCAGCGCGCCCGTGGCGGGCTCGGCGCCGCGGCCGAGGCGGCTCACCGCGACCAGGAACGCCACGGCGGCCGCGGCCGCCAGGGCCAGGTGCAGCGCCGTGAGGGCCAGGCCCGCGCCGGAATGCGGGACCGGCAGGCCGGGCCCGAAGAGGACCAGCAGCCCCTCGGCGGTGAGCTTCACGTGCTGCGGCAACGCGGGCAGCCCGGCGAACTGCGTCGCGACCGGCTTGAGCACGAAGCCGCCGCTGACCCGGATGACGGCCTCGGCGGCCCGGGCGAGCCCGGTGGAGGCCACGGCCGCCGCCACCAGCAGCAGGTCCGGCGCGGGCGAAGCCCCCCGCGCCCGGTGCCGCCAGGTGACCGCGGCGCGGGCCCCGCACGCGATGGCCATCGGGGCGGCCCCGGTGAGCAGGATCAGGCCGTCGGCGACCTGGCCCCAGGCCAGCAGCAGGGCCACCCCGGCCGCCCCGGCCACCCCGGCCGCGGGCGTCACGCGGCCCCGCCGGGCCGGCAGGCGTGCGGCCGCGGGCGTCACGTGGCCCCGCCGGGCCGGCAGGCATCCAGCCGCGGGCGTCACGCGGGACCGCCGGGCCAGCAGGCGTTCGGCCGCCAGCCAGGCCAGCAGCACCGGGACGGCGCTGCCGAGGTGGTCGGGGGTGAACAGCAGGGTGCGGCTCGCGGCCGGCGCCGGGGCCAGCATGATGACCACCGCGAGGCCGGCCCGGGCCACGCCTTCCCGGCCGGTGGCGCGGCCCCGGGCCAGCCAGGCGGCCAGCACGACCAGCAGCGTGTAGGTCATCGCCCCGCCGAGGTGGATCACGCCCGGGCCGAGCCCGTGCACCGCTTCCAGCAGCGTGTACTGCACGAGCTCGGTGGACCAGAACGACACGTCGGACATCGTCCAGCCGTGCAGCAGCGGGTTGCCGTGCAGCATGTCCCACGCCTGCAGCGCGATCGACCCGCCGTCGGAGCGCACCGGCACCTGCTGGGACTGCCGCAGGTAGGCCAGGAAGAGCAGCACCACGGCGGCCGTGAGGCCGGCCGCCCAGGACGCCCGGGCCGTCCGCTGACGCCGCCGGGCTGGCTGACCCCGCTGCGCCCGCCGCTTACCGCCCCGGCGCGCGCCGGGGCGCCCGGTACCGGGGACGGCCGGCGTCGCCGTCGGTGCGCGCACGGCGCTGGCCGGAGGCAGCCCCCCGCCGTACCGTGTCACCTGGTCTTCTGCCATCAAGACGAAGACGATAACGGCCCAGCGGCGCACCGCGACGCAAATTGGAGTTGTTTGGTCGCAGAAAGTAACCCCATTGCGGGGCATTTGCCGCAGCGGGCGGCAAACCGCCGCGCCGCCGGGCCGGTTACCGGAGCGCGGCCAAGTACCCCTGGCAGTCCCGCTTCTTGCTGTTATCAGCCCGTTCCGGGCGCACGCGTGGAGCCGGCCGGTCAGCGGAGCCCGGCCAGCAGGTTCCGCTGCCACACCAGGACCGTGTAGCCAGCCGGGTGCAGCACCTGGGCCGGCGGCCCGAAGGCCCGCACCGCGGCGGCCCACTGGCCGCTCCAGTCGCCCGGTTTCGCGTTGCTCGCGACGATGAAGCTCGCGTACTGGCTCGCCGGGTCATACCAGGTGGACTTCAGCTCCCGGGGCGCGGGCCGGGCGAGGGCCCCGTTGCTCAGCGCGATCTGCCGGACCGTGATCTGGCCGCCGCTGTCCAGCGTCGTGCTGTTGGCCACGCCGTAGTCCACGGACAGGCCGGCGGTCAGGTGCTTGCTGGCCAGCCAGGTCGCCAGGGACTGGTTCTGCGCGGGCTGCGCCGGCTGGGCGGCGTTGTAGGCCAGGCCGGCCGCGGCCACGAGCCCCAGGGCCGCCAGCGCGGCGCCGAGCCGGGCCCGGCGCAGCGGGCCGGCCAGCAGCCGTCCGGCCAGGACCGCGGCGAACGGCAGCACCGCCGAGATCTCCCGCGTGCTGCGCAGGTCCTGCACGAACTGGCTCGGCAGGTACGCCGCCACGTTGAGCACGATCGCGACGGCCAGCCCCGGGACGGCCAGTTCGTCGCTGCGGCCGAGCCGGCCCAGCGCGATGACGAAGGCCACGCCCACCGCGGCCACCGCGATCAGGTGCGCCGCGGCGAACGCCACGTCCACGCGCGACGGCGACCCGGCGAAACCGGCGCCGAACAGGGCCAGCAGCCCGTCCGCGGTGAGCTTGAGGTGATGCGGCAGCGTGGACAGGCCGGCGAACGCCGTGCTCACCGGCTGCAGCGCGTACCCGCCGCGGGCGTGGATCAGCGCCTGCGCGGCGCGCGCGAGCCCGGCGGAGGCGATCGCCGCGGCGGCCAGCCAGATCTCCGGCCCCGCGCCCTCGCGGCGGCGGAGCCGGACGCAGGCGCGGACGCCGCTCACGATGGCCAGCGGCGCCGCGCCGGTGATCAGGATCAGCCCGTCGGATAGCTGCCCCCACGCCAGCAGGATGGCCACGGCGGCCGGCACGTACCAGCGGCCGCGGGGCAGCCGGTCCACGGCCAGCCAGGTCACCAGGACGGGCACCGCGCTGCCGTAGTGATCGGGGCTCAGCAGCAGGGTGGGGATCACGTCCGGGGCCGGCGCCAGCATGATGACGGCCACCACGGCGGCCCGGATGAGGCCGTCCCGGCCGGTGGCCCGGCCCTTGGCCAGGTACGCGGCGAGCAGCACGGTCAGCGTGTAGGTCATCGCCCCGGCGATGTGCACCACGTCGGGGATCAGCCCGCGCGCCGCCTCGATCAGCGCGTACTGCGGCAGCTCGGTGAGGTAGAACGACACATCCGACACGGTCCAGTGCGTCAGCGCCGCGTTGCCGTGCAGCATGTCCCAGGCCTGCAGCGCGATCGAGCCACCGTCGGACCCGGCCGCGACCTGCCGCGACTCGCGGAGGTAGCCGAGGAACAGCGCGGCCGCGGCCAGCACGATCCCGCCGGCCCACGCCGCCGCGGCGCCCGGCCGGCCGCGGGCCGGTCCGCGGCCGCCAGGGCGGGGTCCCCGGGCGGCGTCACCTTGCCGTGCGCGGTCATCGCGGCTCCGCGGCGGCGTCGCTGCCGATCACGCTGCTCCCGGTCACTTGGGCCCCGCCACGACGTCGGTTTGGCCGAAACGCAGGATGACGGGGGTGGACGGCGGCGCCGCGGGCGAGTCGAAGCGGTACGCCGCGCCGTGCGCCGCCTGCTCCGGGGTGCAGATGAACTGCCTGGTCATCATGAACGTCCAGTACGGCGAGTCCAGGCAGGCACGGACGTGGACCCGTTCGGCCTGGACGAAGAAGCCGGTGGTGTCGATCCAGGCCGGGTGCGTGATGGACAGCACGATCTCCCGGCCGGGCGCCCGCGCGGCGAGCGCGGCCACCGCGTGCGGGAGGCCCGCGTCGGTGTCCTCGGTGCTGGTCCGCATCCCGGGGACCAGCGCGAACGCGACCAGGGCCGCGGCCGCGCCGGCCGCGGCGACGGCCGTACCGGTCCGCGCGGGCAGCGCCTGGCTGACGCCGGCCGCGATGGCCAGCAGCGCCACCAGCGGCGCCGACCAGTAGAAGTAGGCGATGTAGTACTGGTTCAGGAAATCGATGCCGGCCGCCGCGTACACACCGACCGCCACCGACGACACGAGGTTGAGGGCGAGCAGCGTGAGCAGGAACCGGCGCAGCGCTCCGCGGCAGAGGCCGAGCGAGACGCCGAGCGCGGCCGCGTACAGCAGCAGCGGCGCCAGCCAGGCGGCCCGGCCCGGCCACCAGAACCACAGCGCGTAGCGGGCGATCTGCGCGGGGCTGTGCCCGCCGGCCTGGCCGGAGTTGCTGTAGGCGAAGTACTTGCCGAAGTCACCGGGCCAGTGCAGGGCCAGGTTGACCGCGATCGGCAGCACGAACAGCGCGCTGATGGCCAGGACCGCGATCCAGGTCCCGCGCTCGCGGCGCAGGAACCGCCGCACCGAGGCGGCCGGCGTGCGCCGATGCTCCCAGACGCCCGCCGCGGCGGCGGCCGCGGTGATGACGGGCACGATGAACAGGAAGCAGGCGTGCCCGTGGATGAGGAACCAGCCGGTGAGCGCGGCGATCCAGGCGTCGCGGACGTGCCCGGCCGCGACCGACGCCGCGGCGATCAGGAACACGCAGAACATAACGACGTACAGGTAGGGCATCCAGTCCGAGTTGATCGCGGGCGGGTGCACGGCGCCGAAGACCCCGATCACCGCGAGGCACGCGGCCGCACCGCGCACCAACCGGGTCCAGCCGTAGACGATCAGCACAGCCAGGGCCAGCAGCGCGCTGTTGAGCACGAACACGGCCAGCAGGTGCGCGTTCCACGCCGTCGGCGCCACGTGCAGGCCGGACAGGAAGATCCACTGCCCGAAGGCCTGCGCGTACATGTAGGCCGGTCCCGGATGGCTGAAGCCCTCCCGGGAGTAGTTCCCGACCAGCAGGGTGAAGTGCATCGCCTGCTGGATCCGGATGGAGTTCGCGGCGGCGTCGCCCTGCTCGTAGAACCGCTGGGTGAGCAGGAACCGGTTGCGCACGAGCAGCAGCGTGAGCAGGACCGCGAACGGCGCGGCCCAGATCCACCAGGGCCGGCGGCCGGCGCCGGGCTCCGGCGTGGCCCCGGCCGGGGCCGCCGCCGCCGGGGCCGCGCGGTCGCCGCGGATGCTCACGACGGGTTCCCGGGGATCTCAGGCAGCAGGTTCCGGTTCCACTCCATCACCGTCCACGGCCCGATGTTGTAGGTATGAGCCGGGTCGCCGAAGTATGTGTGCACCAGCGCCCGCGGCTCCCAGTGGTAGTAGAAGCCGGGCAGGTTCTCGAACACGATGAAGTTGGCGTACTGCCCGCGCGGCGTGTACCAGGCGTACGCGGATTCCCAAAGGTCACGCTGCATGGTGAACTGCATCAGCGCACGGACCTTGACCTGGCCGCCGGTCTCTACCGTGATGATGCTGCTCAGCCAGTAGCCGCCGAGCCCGTAGCGCAGGTGGTGCGCGGCCAGCCAGGTCGCGAGCGGGAGGTTCTGCGCGGGCGCCGCCGGATGGCGGGCCTCCCGGGCCAGCCCGCCGAGGTATCCGGCCAGCACGACCGCGCCGGCCGTGGCCGCCACCGCCGTGCCCCGCCGCCGCCTGGCAGCAGGCGCCTCGGCCCGTACCAGCATCCGCCCCGCCAGCGCGGCGGCGCAGGGCAGCACGACGGCCATCTCGTGCGCGTTGAGCGAGGGCATGTTGCTGACCACGTAGAGGACCAGGTTGACCGCGATGGCCGCGGCCAGCACCTGATCGACGAGCGTGGCCGTGGTGAAGAAACGCCAGGTGACGAGGATGAGCCCGGCGGCGGCCAGGGCCAGGCCCACCAGGTGCAGCAGCGCGAGGTCCCGGTCGTGCCCGGCCAGCCCGGTGTAGCTGGCGCCGAACAGCACCAGCAGCCCCCGCCAGGTGCTGACCACCTGGCTGGGCCATTTGCTGGCCGGCTCGAAAGTGAACGTGACCGCGTGCAGCGTGTACCCGCCGAGCGCGTGGATCAGCCGGACCAGGGCCTGCGCCACCACCGCCGACGCCACCGCCGCGGCCCCGAGGTACACCTCGAACCGGCGGGTGCCCAGCGCGCGCCGGACGCGGATGGTGGGGCTGGCGGGGCTGGCGGGGCTGGCGGGGCTGGCGGGGCTGCTGAGGCTGGCGGGGCTGGTGGGGTCACTGGGGGCGCTGAACAGGCCCTGGAGGACGCGGAGCGCGCAGACCAGGGCGACCGGAAGCGCCCCCACTGCGAGCACCAGCGAGTCGGCGATCGCGCCCCAGGTGAGCAGGACCCCGACGATGACCGCGAGCTGCCACCGGGGGCGGCCCCGGTCCAGCACCAGCCAGGTGACCAGCAGCGGGACCGAGGTGCCGATGTGCCCCACGGTCAGCAGCAGGATGAACACGCCGAAACCGAGCTGCGGGGCGAGCATGATCCCGCCCGCGATCAGCGCCCGCGCCACCCCCCGGCGACCGGACGCCCGGCCCTTAGCCAGCATCGCCGCGAGCAGCACCGCCAGCGTGTAGGTCATCGCCGCGGCCGCGTGGAACGTGCCGGTGTTCAGCCCGCCGATCAGCTCGAGCAGCATGTACTGCGGCAGCTCGGTGGTGTAGAACGACACGTCCGACAGCACCCAGCCGTGCAGCGCCGCGTTGCCGTGCAGCATGTCCCAGGCCTGCAGCCCGAGGTTGGCCTGGTCGGAGTCTTCCGGGTAGGTGTTGGTCAGGCGCAGGTACACGAGGAACAGCGCCACCCCGGCGGCCGTGAGCCCGGCCGCCCAGAGCCAGCGGCCCGCGGCGGCCGGGGCCTCCTCGGACTGGCCGGGCGGCGAGACGACCGCTACCCCGCCGGACACGGTCAGATAGTGCCGGCTTCGACCGCGCTGGCGATCCACGGGATGACCTCGTCCAGCATCTGGTCCAGGCTCGTGGTCGCCTCGAAGCCGAGAATCCGCTTGGCCTTCCCGACGTCCGGGATCCGCCGCTGTACGTCGTGGGTGAACGGGTCGTCGTTGACGATGCGCAGCGGCACGCCGTCACCCTTGATCTTGCGCCAGATCACCTCGGCCAGCTCGCGCACCGACGTGCTCTGCGCGGTGGACAGGTTGAAGTCCTCGCCGCATCCGTCCGGGTGCGCCATCGCGGTCACGATGCCGGTCGCGAGGTCGCCCCCGTAGGTGTAGTGCCGTACCTGGTCGCCGGAGCCGAGAACGTGCAGCGGGTCCTGGCCCTTGAGCACCTTCTGCACCAGGTCGGGCACCACGTGGCTCATGGCCAGGCGGACGTTGCCTGACAGGATCTCCTCGTCCCCCAGCGCGCGGCTCTCGCCGATCCCGACGCAGTTGAACGGGCGGGCGATCGTGAACGGCAGCTGATACTGGTCCCACGCGGCCTGCGCGAAGTACTCCACGGCCAGTTTCTGGAACCCGTAGGACGACAGCGGCGGCGGGATCTCGCGCTGCTGGCCTTCCTGTGACGGCCAGTCGCTGGCGCTCTCGAACACCATCGAGGAGGACATGTAGGTGACCTTGCGCAGCCGGCCGTCCCGGTGCGCCGCGATCGCGGCGTCGCAGGACGCGGCGATGATCCGCTCGTTCGCCGCGAGCAGGTCATAGGGATAGGTGTGGAAGTAGGAGATGCCGCCGATCAGCGCGGCCCCGGCGATGAAGTGATCGCAGTCGGCCAGCAGGCCGGTCATCAGGTCCACGTCGCGGGCGTCGCCCTCGATCAGCCGGTAATGCGGGTGGTCGTCGTAGGACTTCTTCACCTTGCCGTACTTGGAGAAGTTGTCCACCCCCACGACGGCGTAGCCGCGCCGCAGCAGTTCGTCGACGACGTACCCGCCGATGAAGCCGGCCGAGCCGCTGACCAGAACTTTCTCCATCACTACCGTTAGTTCCTTTTCTTATCGGGGTCACTGGCGGTCTCGCCAGCCTCGGCGCGTATCTGGTCCAGGGTCATCTTCGGCCCGAACGCGAACCGGTACCAGCGCAGGTAGCTGGGGATCCACTTGGCGACCTTGAAGTTCGAGACCCCGGCCTGGCGGTCCAGCCAGATCGTCGGGATCTCGGCCACGGGCAGGCCGAGCCGCTTGGCCTTGGCGGTGAGCTCGATGCCGATCTCGAAGCCGTCGCGGGAGTCGATGCCGACCTCCCGCACGAAGTCGGTCGCGTACGCCTTGAACGAGTTCGTGGCGTCCCTCGTTCCGACGTGGGCCAGGACACGCAGCGACCGCCCGGCCATCCGGGACAGCGTGCCCTTGAGCACGGGCCCGCCCACCTGCTGGCCGCCGGCCATGTAGCGGGACGCGGCGGCGACGGCCACGCCGCGTTCGACCAGCCGGGCCAGCTCGTCGATCTGCCGCGCGTCGTCGCAGCCGTCGGCCATGGTCACCACGGTGACCGGGGCCGCCGCGGCGTCGATGCCGAACCGGATCGCGTTGGCCGGCCCGCGGCCGTAGGTGTTGACCAGGTAACGCAGCCGGGGCTCCTTCTGCCCGTACTCCTCGACCACCGGGATCGTCGTGTCGTCCCGGCTGTCCACCACGACCAGCACCTCGCACGACAGCCGCACGGACTCGAAGAGGCGGTCCAGGACACCGATGATCTGGTCGTCCTCGTTGTAGGCGGGGATGACGACCGTCACGCGGGGGCGCTCGGCACTCATATCCGTACGCCCTGACCCAGGATGTTCCAGATGTCCGCGACCGGCTTGTCCGTGACCAGCTCGCGGTAGTCGGGATGCGGCGCGGCGATGACCAGCAGGTCCGACTTCGCGATGACGTCCGGCAGCGAGTGCAGGGCCGGGTCGGTGGTCACGTACGGGTCGGTGCACAGCACCCCGCCGGCCTTGAAGGCCAGGATCCGCTTGAGCTTGTAGGACAGGCTCGACCGGGTGTCGTCCGACCCGCCCTTGAAGGCCATGCCGAGGACGCCGACCGTCAGGGACTTCAGGTCGAAGCGCTGCTCCAGGCGGTGCACCAGGTACAGCGGCATGCCCTCGTTGATCGTCATCGCGGTGTGGCCGAGGGCGAAGTTGTTGTTGTTGAACGCCGCGAGCTGCATGGTGTCCTTGAACAGGCACGGCCCGGCGGCGAGGCCCGCGGCCGGCATGTCGGCGGCCCGCGGGTAGTCCTGGCCCAGCCCCTGCCGGATCCGCTCGAAGTCGAGGCCGCTGTCGTTCGCCATCATGTACAGCTGGTTGGCGGTCGCGAACTTGATGTACCGCCACACGTTGGTGAACAGCTTGGCCAGCTCGGCCTCTTCCGGGGTCAGCATGACGAGCTGGCTGGTGAGCCGGCGGAACAGCGCGCTGGCGCGGTCCGCGCCGCGCGCGGTCCGGGCCGAGACGATCTGCGGCAGCTCGAACAGCTCCGTCATCGCCTTGCCCTCGGCGATGCGCTCCGGGCAGAAGGCCACGTCGATGTCGATGCCGAGCGCGGCGACGGTCTTTTCCACCAGCGCCGTCACCCCGGGGTAGACGGTGCTGCGCAGGATGAGGATCTGCCCATCCCGCAGGAAGTTGGCGCAGCCGCCGAGGGCGTTCGGGATGGCGGCCTGGTCCGGGTTGAGGTGCTCGTCCACCGGGGTGCCGATGACCACGATCACGTGCTCGGCGGTGCCCACGATGGCCGGGTCGGCGGACGCTTCCAGCCGCCCGGTGGCGCGTGCCTCGCGCAGCGGCCCGGCCGCCCCGGGCTCGGCGAACGGGAGCCGCGCGGCGTTGACCGTTTCCACAGCCGCCTGGCTCACGTCGTAGATGCCGACCCGCGCTCCCCGTGTGGCCAGGGCGATCGCGAGCGGCAGGCCGACGTGGCCGCAGCCGCCAATGACCACGGCGTCGAGCGCGAACGTGCCTTCTGGCACCGATTCGGTCACCGCGTATGTTCCTTCCGTCCAGTGCAGGCTGGGCCGAATATACCGGCCCCCGATCTGCCGTCAGGCGGTGGCGCGCATGGAGCGGGATTCCGTTACAGCCTCGATGCATTCACGAGCTATGCGGCCTTTGCGCTTTGCGGCCGATTATGCCCTGCGCCGGGGTGGCGCCGGATCACATCCCGGCGATCAGCTTCTCGACCCGTTCGTCGACCGAGCGGAACGGGTCCTTGCACAGCACCGTCCGCTGCGCCTGGTCGTTGAGCTTCAGATGCACCCAGTCCACGGTGAAGTCGCGGCGGCGCTCCTGCGCCCGCCGGATGAACTCACCGCGCAGCCGGGCGCGGGTGGTCTGCGGGGGGACGGATTTGGCCTCGAAGATGTCGAGGTCACGGGTGACGCGGTCGACGGCGCCGTTGCGCTGCAGCAGGTAGTACAGGCCGCGGCCGCGGTGCACGTCGTGGTACGCCAGGTCGAGCTGGGCGACCCGCGGCGAGGACAGCGGCAGGTCGTGCCGGGCCCGGTAGCGCTCGATGAGCTGATACTTGGTGACCCAGTCGATTTCCCTGGCCACCTTGTCCAGGTTCCCGGTCTCGATCGAGTCCAGCGCCCGCTCCCACATGGTCAGCACCTGCTGGGTGGTGGCGTCGGCGCCGTTCCGGCTGGTGAAGTCCTGCGCCTTGGTGAGGTATTCACGCTGGATCTCCAGCGCGCTCATCTCCCGGCCGTTGGCCAGCCGCACCCGGCTGCGCCCGGTCATGTCGTGGCTGACCTCGCGGATGGCCCGGATCGGGTTGTCCAGGGTGAGGTCGCGCATCACCGTGCCGGCCTCGATCATCCGCAGCACCAGGTCCGTCGAACCGACCTTGAGCAGCATGGTCGTCTCGCTCATGTTCGAGTCGCCCACGATGACGTGCAGCCGGCGGAACCGCTCGGCGTCGGCGTGCGGCTCGTCCCGGGTGTTGATGATCGGGCGGGACCGGGTCGTGGCCGACGACACGCCCTCCCAGATGTGCTCGGCCCGCTGGCTGACGCAGTACACGGCGCCGCGCGGCGTCTGCAGGACCTTCCCGGCACCGCAGATGACCTGCCGGGTCACCAGGAACGGGATCAGGATGTCGGCCAGCCGGCCGAACTCGCCGTGCCGGCCGACCAGGTAGTTCTCGTGGCAGCCGTAGGAGTTCCCGGCCGAGTCGGTGTTGTTCTTGAACAGGTAGATGTCCCCCGCGATGCCTTCCTCGCGGAGCCGCTTGTCCGCGTCGACCAGCAGCCCCTCCAGGATCCGCTCCCCGGCCTTGTCGTGCGCGATGAGGTCGGTCACGCTGTCGCACTCGGGCGTGGCGTACTCGGGGTGACTGCCCACGTCCAGGTAGAGCCGGGCGCCGTTGCGCAGGAACACGTTGCTGCTCCTGCCCCACGACACCACGCGGCGGAACAGGTAGCGCGCCACCTCATCCGGGGACAGCCGCCGCTGCCCGCGGAAGGTACAGGTCACGCCGTATTCGTTCTCAAGCCCGAAGATGCGCCGGTCCACAGGGTCAGGCTACGTGCCCGCGGCGGCGCTGGCGACACGGGACGCGCCCGGGCCTTGGCGGGACCCGGCGGCCGGGCCCGTCATCGCCGGCCGGATCCCGATCGCCTGCGGGCCCCAGCCGGCCCGTTACGTTGCCCTATCCGCCCGGTCACCATTCGGCGGCGATGTACTTCGTCTCCATGAACTCCAGCAGCCCGTCGTGGCCGCCCTCGCGGCCCAGGCCGGACTGCTTGACGCCGCCGAACGGGGCGGCCGGGTCGGAGACCAGGCCCCGGTTGAGGCCGACCATCCCGGTCTCCAGCGCCTCGCTGACCCGCAGCCCGCGCCGCAGGTCACGGGTGTAGACGTAGCAGACCAGGCCGTATTCGCTGGCGTTGGCCCAGTGCACGACCTGCGGCTCGTCGGAGAACCGGACGATCGGCGCGACCGGCCCGAAGATCTCGGTGCCGACGATCCGCGCGGACGCCGGCACCTGGTCGATGACGGTCGGCTCGTAGAAGTACCCGCGCCGGGCCGGCGCCCGGCCGCCGAGTATCACCCGCCCGCCGTCCCCGGCGGCCCCTTCGACCAGCCCGGAGACCTTGCTGCGGGTGTCTGAGTTGACCAGCGGCCCCACGTCGGTGCCCTCGTCCAGGCCCGGGCCCACCGTGAGCTTGCCGAACGCGCCGGCCAGCCGCGAGGTGAACTCATCCGCGACCGCCTCGTGCGCGTAGAAGCGGTTGGCCGCGGTGCACGCCTCGCCGCCGTTCCGCATCTTCGCGATCAGCGCGCCGGCGACCGCGGCGTCCAGGTCGGCGTCGTCGAAAATGATGAAGGGCGCGTTACCGCCCAGCTCCATCGAGCAGGACAGCACCGTGTCGGCGGCCTGCCGGAGCAGGATCCGGCCCACCTCGGTGGACCCGGTGAAGGACAGCTTGCGGACCCGCGGGTCGGCCATCATCGTGGCGACGACCGGGCCGGACCGGGACGTCGGCAGGACGTTGACGACACCGGCCGGCACACCCGCCTCTTCCAGCAGCCCGGCCATGGCCAGCGCGGTCAGCGGGGTCTCGCTGGCCGGCTTCAGCACCACCGTGCACCCGGCGGCGAGCGCCGGGCCGAGCTTCCTGGTGGCCATCGCGGCCGGGAAGTTCCACGGGGTGACGAGCACCGAGACCCCGATCGGCTGCCGGATGACGAGCATCTTGTTGGCCCCGGCGGGCGCGACAGCCAGGTTCCCGTCGATCCGCACGGCCTCCTCGGCGTACCAGCGGAAGAACTCCGCCGCGTACGTGAGCTCGGCGCGGGCATCCCGCAGCGACTTGCCGTTTTCCGCGGACATCAGCCGGGCGATCTGCTCGCCCCGCTCCGTCATCAGGCCGAACGCGCGGCGCAGGCATTCGGCGCGCTGCCGGGGCGGGGTGGCCGCCCACCCGGGCAGGGCCGCGTGCGCCGCGCTGACCGCGTCGCGGGCGTCGTCCTCGGTGGCGTCCGCGACGTCCGTCAGCGGAGCTTCGGTGGCCGGGTCGATCACCTCGATGCGGCCGCCGTGGCCATGGGTCCACTCACCGCCGATCAGCAGGCCAGTGGGAACGTCGATACCGGTCAGGGAGGCCAGGTCACTGCTCATGATCAGCAGGCTATCCGGTGATCAGCAGGCTATCCGGCCCTGGCGCGGCGGTCCTCCCGTGCGTTCCCGCTCAGACGTTCGCGCCGACCCGGAAATCCCGGGATCTTCACGCCTGCGCGGCGTCCCCGCAGGGACACCACGACTGATGGCAGACTTTTCGGCACATACTGCCAAAACTCTGCCCGTAAGCAGGGCTGGGTGCAGGAGTGACTGGGCGGCCCGCGCCGTGGTCATCCCGGGGGCCGGGTTCTTGGCTACCTCCAAGGCGTGCCGCTGCTACCGGACCGCAACGTTGCGGGAACCGTCAGGGGTCGGAGCGGCCGACAGTCTGGCAGACATCACCAAGTGCGCTGCTGATGACCTGGAGATTGAGATGAATAGCGAGATCGTCGACAAGCTCGGCATAGCCGACGGTACCGTCGCTGCGCACGTATCCGCCGTACGGGCCGCATTGAGAGCAAGTCTCGGGCCCCGCGACCCATCCGGCGATGACGAGGAAGGGGCCACGTCCGGGCCCGGTAACGTCCGCGGGCGGACCTCGGTCGCTGAGCTCCTCGTGGTCACGGGCAACGCCACCGAGGTGAAGCCTGAGACGCTGGCCGATGAAGCGGTCACCGAGCTGTACAGCAGCCATTACCGTTCGCTGGTCCGGCTGGCGGTGCTGCTGGTGCGGGACGAGCCGACCGCCGAAGAAGTGGTGCAGGAGTGCTTCATCGCCATGCACGACGGCTGGCACCGGCTGCGGGACCAGGAAAAGGCGCTTTCCTACCTGAAGCAGGCGGTGGTGAACCGGTCCCGGTCGGTACTGCGGCACCGCGGCGTCATCGAACGCAAGGCCCCCGGACCGGCGCCGGACATGCCCAGCGCCGAGCGGGAAGCGATTTCGCTGATGGAGCGCAGCGCGGTCATCACCGCGCTGCGGGGGCTGCCGGACCGGCAGCGCCAAGTGCTCGTGCTGCGGTATTACGCCGACCTGTCGCAAACGCAGATCGCGGGAATGCTCGGGATCAGCAAGAGTGCGGTCAAGAGCCACACCGTGAGGGGGATGACATCACTCCGCGCGGTTCTGGAGGGAAACGTCTTAGTCAGCCCAGGTAGGACGGTTCCGCGTCCTCACGCGGAGCACACCGCCGGCGGAAACGAACGGACCGGCTAAACAGTTTCCCGCCCTCGCGCGACCTAGCGATGTGAGGTTAATTTCAGGATGGGTCCCTGCCCGTATACGGGGAGAGGGCCCACCCACACGAGCCCCCGGCCGGAGGCCCAGATGACCGGTCACAAGATCCCGGCGGATCAGGTCGGAGAACTGGCCGACTGTTTCGTGGCCCACGCCGAGGGCTTGTTCGGGTACGCCTACGTCCTGACCCGCGGCGACCGCGCACTGGCGGAAGACCTCGTTCAGTCCACATTCGTGGCCGCGACCATGAACTGGTCAACGGTCCGCGGTCTCCATGATCCGCAGCGCCTGTGCTGGCTGCGCACCACTATCGGCAACTTGGCGATCAGCGCGTTCCGCAAGAATGCCGCCTTCCGCGACCGGCTGCCGAGGCTGGAAGCAGAGTGCCAGCCCCCCGTGGTGGATACCCCGGCGGAAGCGCTGTCGGCTGCCGCGCTGGAGCGATGCTGGCAGACCATGCTGACCCTCCCGCCACAGCAGCACGCGGTCGCGGTGATGCGCTGGCTTTTCGGCATGAAGAACCGCGAGATCGTCGACGAACTCGGCATCGCCAGCGGCACCGTCGCCGCGCACGTGTTCGCCGTCAGGGCCAAATTGAGAGCAAGTCTCGGGCCGTTCGATCCATTCGGCGATGACGAGGAAGGACCGCTTTCATGACGACCGCCGGGAACGACACCGGAAACAGTCGCGAGGAAGAACTCATCGCGCGCGTCTACCGGCAGGTCACCGTCTGCCAAGCGGACCACTACGCCAAGACGTACGCCCTAGATGCGGGCCTTGCGCGATTTGGTGACTGGTTGAACGAGCACAACGTCGCTGATCCCGGCCGGGCCGAATCGGCGTCCGCAGCGGGTAACGTCCGGGGGCGGACCTCGGTCGCTGAGCTCCTCGTGGTCACGGGCAATGCCACCGAGGTGAAGCCTGAGACGCTGGCCGATGAAGCGGTCACCGAGCTGTACAGCAGCCATTACCGTTCGCTGGTCCGGCTGGCGGTGCTGCTGGTGCGGGACGAGCCGACCGCCGAAGAAGTGGTGCAGGAGTGCTTCATCGCCATGCACGACGGCTGGCACCGGCTGCGGGACCAGGAAAAGGCGCTTTCCTACCTGAAGCAGGCGGTGGTGAACCGGTCCCGGTCGGTACTGCGGCACCGCAGCGTCATCGAACGTAACGCTCAGAAACCGGCGCCGGACATGGCGAGCGCTGAGCAGGGAGCGATCTCGCTGCTGGAGCGCAGCGCGATCGTCAGTGCGCTGCGCGATCTTCCGGACCAGGAACGGCAGGCGCTCGTGCTGCGGTACTACGCCGACCTGTCGGAGGAACAGATCGCGGAAATGATGGGGATCAGCAAAGGTGCGGTTAAGAGCCACACCACGAGGGGGATGTCATCGCTCCGCGCCCTCCTGGAGGAGGCCCCCTGACGTGGCTGAGGCAGGGATCCCGGCGCAGAGCGAGGTGGGCACCGGGGGGGCCGGGGGCGGGCGCCGGCCGCGGCGACCATTGGCTGGCCGGTTTGTGCCGGTTTGCGGGACGGATGCTGGGCATTCCCTGAGCACCGCTTAAGAAATCCGGGCCGCCGAATCTGCCTGGTCAGGACGTTCACCAGGTTCACATCCGGGGCGGATGGTGTCCCCACCAGTGGTGCCGAAGATAAGGCGTGTCCGGAGCACCACCGGCACCGACCGCACAGGAGGCTTCTCATGACCCAGCACGGGATCACCATGGTTATCGACACGGGGCTGCCCACCGCCGCGTTCACCGATCTGATCGAGAGCCACGGCGAGCACATCGACCTGGTGAAGTTCGGCTGGGGCACCGCGCTGGTCACCAAGGATCTGGACCGGAAGACCGCCGCACTGAAGGACGCGGGCGTCGGCTTCTACTTCGGCGGCACCCTGTTCGAGCACTTCGTGTGGAGCGGCCGGCTGGCCGACTACCTGACTCTGGTGGAGCGCAGCGGGGCGACGCGCATTGAGGTGTCAAACGGGACGATCCCGCTGGACCAGAACGCCAAGGCCAGCTACGTGCGCCGGCTGGCCAGCGTGCGGCCGGTCCTGTCCGAGGTCGGATACAAGGACGCGGACCGTTCGGCGCTGCTGACGCCGTCCGACTGGGTGGATGCGCTCGCGCAGGACCTGGACGCGGGTGCCTGCATGGTAATCACCGAGGCGCGGGAAAGCGGCCGCAGCGGCATCGCCCGCGCCGACGGGCACATGCGGACGGACGTGCTGTCGGCCGTCCTGCGGGCCATCGACCCGGCGGTGATCATGTTCGAGGCCCCGACCAAGGACCTGCAGGTCGAGATGATCCGGGCGGTCGGCCCGGGGGTGAACCTGGGCAACGTGGCCGCCGCCGACGTGATCGGGGTGGAGACCCTGCGCCGCGGGCTGCGCGGCGACACCCTGCTGGATCTGACCACCGGCGGCCCGCTGCGCACCGCCCACTCCGCCCACTCCGCCCACGCCGCGCGCCCCGCGCGCCCCGCGACGGTCGCCGACTCCACGCCGTCCGCCGCCTGACGCACCGCCCGCCTGACGCACCGCCCACCCGACGCACCGCCCACCCGACGCACCGCCCGCCCGACGCACCGCCCGCCCGACGCACCGCCCACCCGACGCACCGCCCGCCCCCTGAGATGCCCTCCGACTCTTTAGACAGATTCCGCCGCTAATACCACACCGTTACCTGGGACACCGCCCGTCACCGAGACACCGCGGAAACCCCGAGACAGCACCCGGCGCTCGGAACGCCGCCCGCGCCCACAAACACCACGGACCTGAAACGAGGAAAGACTCATGCGTAACCCGCACGATGCCTGTCACATCGCGATCCCCGCGCGCGATCTGGACGAGGCGATGGACTTCTACGTCTTCGGCCTGGGGGCCAAGCTGGCCCGCCGGTACGCCGACCGGATCACCCTCGACTTCTTCGGCGATCAGCTTGTTTGCCACCTGCACACCGACGTGCCCGACGAGCCGGTCGCCTACCCGCGGCACTTTGGGGTCAGTTTCGCCGCGGCCGAGGACTTCGACCGGCTGCTCCGCCTCGTGGAGTGCCGCAAGCTGCGGGTATTGTCCGGACCGGCCTTGCGGTTCGAGGGCACGGCGGAGCAGCACCGGACGATTTTCCTGGCCGACCCGTCCAGCAACGTGATCGAGTTCAAGAACTACGACGACCCGCGGCTGCAGTACTAGTGTCTGGCGCTTACGGGCAGACATTTGGCGCCGGACAAATACGACCCAAAACTCTGCCCGTAACCGGAGACGGCAGAGGCGTGACTCATGAAACCTGGCCTAGCGTGGGCCGGCCGGAGGTGGGGGGAGCATTGCCGGAACCGGGCACCGCCGACGCGCCGGAACACGGCAAGAAGCTGACCGGGCCGGGCAGCGCCCCCGCACCAGGCGTCACCCCTGAACCGGGCAGGACCTCCGGGCCGAGCGGCACGCTCGCACCAGGCGTCACCCCTGAACCGGGCAGGACCTCCGGGCCGAGCGGCACGCTCGCACCAGGCGTCACCTCTGAACCGGACAGCACCCTCGAACCAGACGCCACTCCTGGATCGGGCGGCACCCCCGAACCGGAGGTGATCGGCCCCCTGTGGCTGGTCCGGCACGGGCAGAGCGGCTGGAACGTGTCCGGCCGGATCCAGGGCCAGTCCCCGGCTGCTCCCGGGCTTACCGCCGTCGGCCGCGAGCAGGCCGCCGTCGCGGCCCGGGGCCTCGGGTGCCGCGCACCCCGGGCCAGCCTGATCATGGCCAGCGACCTGGCGCGGGCCGCCGAAACCGCGGACATCATCGGCACCGTCCTCGGGCTCCCGGTCGAGTACGACCCGGATCTGCGCGAGCAGGGGCTCGGCGTCCTGGAGGGGCTCATCGCGGCCTCGCCCGCGGCCGCGGAGATTACCGGGGCACCCTCGGCAGCCTTTGGGGACGAGGATGCTCTCGACGAGCTCTGGCGGCGGCCATTGCAGCGGCCGCTCGGCGGGGAAAGCGTGGCCGACATGTACGCGCGCGTCCACCGTGCGCTGGGCCGGATCACCGCTTCCCAGCCCGGAGCGGGGCTGATTATCGTGACCCACGGCGGCCCGGTCCGGGTTGCGACCGCAGCGCCGCCTTCCCCCGGCCGGCCCATGGCCCGGACGCTGGTCGGCAACGCCTCGATCACCCGCTGGCCTCCCGCGGACGGCCCGGCCCGCTGACACGAAACTGGGCCTCCGCCGGGCGCGCGGCGGCCCCAGTTTCGTCCCCACGGGACCGCCGCGAAGCGGCGCATGTTTACTAGGACCGAAGACGGCCGTCCCAGACGGAACGCCCGGGCCACCATCCGGAACGCCTGGGCCGACCGGAACCCGGAAACGCCGGAGCCGCCTGGGCCGGAGCGCCTGGAACCCCGCAGCGTCTGTGTGACCCGTAACGCTCGGGCCACCATCCGGAACGCCTGGGCCGACCGGAACCCGGAAACGCCGGGCCCGCCTGGGCCGGAGCAGCTGGAACGCCCGCAGCGCCTAGGTGACCGTAACGTCCGGGGCACCGCGCGGATCGCCCGGGCCAGGCGTGCACGAACACCCCGGCCGCCGGGAACACGCGGCCCCCCGTGAGCCCCGGGATCCGGGCCGCGGCCTCGATGACTAGGCACCGGAGACGCCGCCCGGATCCTGGGGCGCGGTCAGACGGAGATGGTGGCGCCCTGCCCGTCTATGACGTTGGCACCGTCATCATCGAACCAGTGGCCGCCTTCGGCCAGGTAGCGGAAGCGCAGCGTGCTTCCGGTCGGCGCATTGACCACGGTGCTCCGGGTACCGTTCGAGCGCTTCCGCAACGGGTGGGCCAGGGGATCCCAGTTGTTGAAGTCGCCGACCACGGACACGGGCCCGGGGGGCTCGTTGGCGGGCAGGGTGAAGGTGACCCGGACGGAACCGTCGCGGACTGGCTTCGATACCTTGATCATCTAACTCTCCACGTGAACTTGCTCATCCTCCGTGATGGGGGGATCACGCTGTGCAACAAACCGAGCCTATCCCCTGGTGGCCCATCGATACTATGTTCGCATAGGGCATTGAGTCAGTCGCTACTACGTTCGGATGAATTTTTCTCTTTCGCGCCGGCGCCCCATCATCACGCGTCGGCTAGCACGCGCGCAATGCCGGGATCGTCCGGCCGGTCCCCGCCCCTGGCAGCCTCGTCGCTGAGGGCCGTTCTCGTCGCCGAGCAAGGGCCGGGTCAGCCGGTGGCGTGCAGCCAGCGTACGGGCGCGCCATCGCCGCCGCAGCGGAACACATCCAGTTCTTCGTCCCAAGCGCGGCCGAGCAGTCGGTCCAGCTCAGCGCGGAGCGCGGAGTCCGTCTGGGCCATCGCCAGGGCAGTACGCAGCCGTCCCTCTGGTACCAGAACGTCCCCGTTGCCGCCGGTCACCGCGGTAAACGCGCCGAGTGTCGGCGTGTAACTGTGGCGCACCCCGTCACACCCGTCGCTGGCGTCCTCGGTGACCTCAAAACGAAGCCGGTCCCACCCGGCCAGCGCCGAGGCCATCGCCCCGGCTGTGCCCGGGCGGCCTTCCCACGTGAGTTCGGCGCGCAACGTTCCGGGCGCCGCGGGCTGGCTGACCCACGGCAGATCCACGGGCACGCCAAGGACACCCCCGACGGCCCACTCGATATGCGGGCACAGCGCAGGGGGCGCTGAATGAATATGCAACACGCCTTGTGCAGACACCGTTCCTCCTGGCAGACGACGAGGTTCGCCTTCCCCTGCGTCCTCACGCCTGGCCAGAAGAACTATCCGGGAACGTGCAACCCGGTGCCTGCATCATATTGTGCCCCATCGCCGCCGGCCGTACCACCCTTGCCCCGATAATCCCTGCGGCGGCGAATCCGCACAGCCAGCAGAGTCAAAACGAACACCGCGACGATGGCGACCGCGGCCCACGGAACGTAGTCACCCAGGCGGTCGTACACGGTCCGGGAGGTGGCCGCCGGCGGCGTCAGCCGGACGTCCGTAACCCCACGCTGGGAGGCCCCCATCCAGGTCACCAGCCGCCCCCGGGCGTCGAAGGCGGCCGAATCGCCGGTCAGCGCGGCCTGCACGACCGGGCGGCCCGTCTCGGCGGCGCGCAGCGCGCCCAGCGACGCGTGCTGGGCCAGCGCCCAGGTGCCCTGGAACGTTGTGTCGGCCGTCTGGTAGACGATGACCTGGGCGCCCTCGTCGGTGTCGACCCGCGCCATGTCAGGGAACGCCGACTCGAAGCAGATCAGCGGCCCGATCGTCAGCACCCGGCCGCCGGCCCCGGTGACGCGCAGCGGGTGGGCGCCGTCGCCGGGCACCATGTTGACCGACGCGGCACGGCTGATGCTGGTCAGCCAGGACAATGCCGAGCGGAACGGAATGTACTCGCCGAACGGGACCAGCCGGGTCTTGGTGTACGTACCGGCGATCCCGTCGCGCCCGACCAGCACCGCGACCTTGCTGTGCTTGCCGTCAGACACCGAGTCCTGGTTGACGAGGATCGGCGCGTTGTCCGCGGCGGCCAGTTGCTCGATCTCGCGCAGCAGGCCCTGGTGGGTCTCCAGCTGGACGGCGATGCTGCTCTCGCCCCAGACGATCAGATCCGGCCGTCCCCCGCTCAGGCGGCCGTTCCGGCTACGGCTGGCGGTGAGCCGCTGGCTGGCGTCCACCTGGAGCACCGGATTGTTGACCACTCCGGGCTGTACCAGCGCGATCGTGGTGGCGCCGGCCGCCGGGGCCGGCGGGGTCAGCGCGAAGGCCACCGGGCCCGCCGCGATCACGGCGGCGAGCGCGGCGGCGGACACGACCCAGGCCGCCAGGCGCCCGGCCACGATCGCGATCAGGATGGCCACGTTGGCCGCGACCAGCACGAAGCTGACCAGCCACACCCCGCCCACCGAGGCCAGGGCGAGCACGGCCGGGTGCTGCCACTGGCTCGCCCCCAGCACCGCCCACGGGCCGCCCAGCGCCTGCCAGGAACGGATCCACTCGGTCACCAGCCAGTAGGACGGCACCACCAGGAGCGCGGCCAGGGCCCGCAGCACGGTGACCGGCGGGCGCAGCAGTAGCCAGATCATCAGGCCGAACGGCCCCAGCAGCAGGCCGAACACGATCGCGACGAGCAGCACCGCGGGGCCGATCTCCGGGAACAGCCAGTACATCGCGGCGGCGAAATACCCGCCGCCGAGCCACCAGCCCCGGATCGCCGCCTCCCGCGCGGACGGCGCCCGGTGGATCAGCAGCAGCCCGGGCACCAGCCCGAACCACGCCAGCGGCCACAAGTTGAGGCCGGGGAAGGCCAGCAGGGGCAACGCCCCGGCCACCAGCGCCCCGTAGCGCGCCGGCTGGCGTGCGGACCGGGGTAGCGAGGGCAGTCGCATAGGGAAATTCTGCGCTCCGTGGCTCCTCCGCGCGAATTCCGCAGGTAACGATAAGACGTTGACCAGTTGCCGAAGTCATCAATATCGTTGACTTTATCAATCTTTCGTTAAGAATCACGATCGGAGGCCAGCGTGATGGGGACGCACGCGGCGGTAACCACCCAGGCCGGTGAGGACGGAGTGGCCACCGTGCGGGCCTTCAACCGGCTGTACACCAACGTGATCGGTGTGCTGCGGGGCGGATA
The DNA here is from genome assembly GCA_963824545.1 of uncultured Actinomycetes bacterium. Classification (GTDB taxonomy): domain Bacteria; phylum Actinomycetota; class Actinomycetes; order Streptosporangiales; family Streptosporangiaceae; genus Bog-532. The sequence continues at coordinate 106,599 of CAWGPP010000033.1, forward strand.
CCTGGGCATGCCGTATTCGCTGACCGAGGCGCGGCTGATCTTCGAGCTGGGCCAGCGTGAGGTGACCGAGGTCGCCGACCTGCGGCGGGGCCTGGACATCGACGCGGGCTACCTGAGCCGGATCCTGGCCCGGTTCGAGGCCGACCGCCTCATCACCAGGGAACGGTCCGGCACCGACGCCCGCCGCCAGGTCATCGCGCTCACCGGCGCAGGCCGGGCCGCGCAGGCCGGGCTGGACGCGCAGGCCGCCGAGCAGATCGGCGCGCTGCTGGCCAGCCTGAGCGAGCCGGCCCGGCGGCGGCTGGTCCGGGGGGTGCAGGAGATCACCAGCGTGCTCAGCGACGCGCCCCGCCCCCGGTCCTACCTGCTGCGTCCGCCCCGGCCGGGCGATCTCGGCTGGGTGGTCCAGTCCCAGGCCGCGGGGTACACCCGGCAGTACGGCTGGGACGGCACCTACGAGGCCCTGGTGGCCCGGATCGTGGCCGACTTCGTGGACCATCGCGATCCGGAGCGGGAGGCGGCCTGGATCGCCGAGGTGGACGGGGAACCGGCGGGTTCGGTGTTCTGCGTCCGCAAGGATGACCGGGTCGCCCAGTTGCGGCTGCTGTACGTGGATTCCGCCGCGCGCGGGCTGGGGATCGGCAGCCGGCTGGTGGAGGAGTGCCTCCGCTTCGCGCGGGCGGCCGGTTATACCGAGATCATGCTGTGGACCAACAGCGTGCTGGCCGAGGCCCGCCGGATCTACCAGCGGGCCGGCTTCGAGCTTCGGGACGAGGCGCCGCACCGGAGCTTCGGCCACGACCTGATCGGCCAGAACTGGTCACGGCCGCTCTGACGGCCACCGAGCGCCCCGCCCGGGCGTCGCCCCGGCGGTACGGGACGGCCCCGGCCACACGGAAATTCTTACGGATAACGAACGTGGCGGCCGGGCGCGGGACGGCCCGCGTGAATCGGGTCCACCATGAGCTTCATCTATGACGGTGCGCGAGCGGCCAGGACGTCCCGCGAACGCGAGCCAGGGCGGCCTCGGCGAGCGGGACATCAGCGGCATGCTCTTCACCGCCGAGATGTACGGGGTCCAGCTGGACCTGCTCGCCGCCGTTCTCGGCGGCACCGTTCCGCGTGCCCGCGCCGCCGCGACCCGCTGGCGGCGGCTCGGGTACGCGGATTCGGGTCGGCTGGGCCCAGGCGCGTCCTGGGTCTGGCTGACCCGCGCCGGGCTGGCCGCCTGCGGCCTCAGGTACGCCCCCATCCCGCCCGCGCTGTCCCGCCTGGCCCATATCCGTGCGGTCACCGCGGTCCGGCTGGCTTTAGCGGGCACCGGGACCTATCAGCAGGCCGGCGCCTTCTGGCGGGGCGAACGGCGGCTGCGCGCCCGGGCCGGCCGGGGCTGCGCGAGCACCTGCCGGACGGCGAGGTGCACTGGCCGGACAGCGCCCCGGTGCCCTGGGCGGGCGAATGCTGGGCCATCGAAGCCGAACTGACCCGTAAGACCGTCAGCCGTACCACCGCGATCATGCGCGAACTGCTGACCCGGACCGGCGATTACGGCTGCGCCGCGGCGGAGGCCTCCGTTCCCGGCCGGCCACCGCGGCACGCGCGGGCGCTGTACGTGTGCTCGCCGGGCGCGCGGCCCACCGTGCTGCGGGCCCGGGCGGCGCTCGGCCCGCTGGCGGCGCGACTGGAGGTACGGGACCTGCCGGCGGATTCGGCGATGGAAGGCACCGGCCCATCGGCCGGCCACGGCCTCCCGGCGCTGCCAGGCCACGGCCAGCCGGGCGTGGACGGCGCGGAGCGGCCGTGCTGATCCGGCAGTACCTCGCCCTCATCCTGCTGCGGGCCGCAGGCCGCGCGGTGTGGCGGCTGATCAGGGTGTCCGCGGCCGCCGCGGTGATCGTCGCGGCCGCCCCCGTGTCGGCCGTCGCCGCGGCCGCGGCGGTAACCGCCTGGATGTGCGGCTGGCCGCCACGCCGGCTCTACGGCGCGGCGCTGTGGTGCCTGCCGATGCTGGCGGTGTGGCTGACCGCCGCCGGGCTGTCCGCTGCCGGGCCGCCCGCCTGGCGCGTGGCCGGCGCGCCGTACCGCGCCTGGGTCGACATGTGGCGGCTGGCCGCGACCGGGCATCCCGCCGCGGCGGCAGTGGTCATCGCACCCGCGGCGATCCCGCTCGGCCTGCTCGCCGGCGGCCTGGCCTGGGCGGTGCGGATCTACCAGATGGAAACGGGCGCCGGCGGCCTGTCCCCCGGCTCGGCGGTCAGCTTCGACCGGAGGCAGTGGCGACGCCAGGCGCGCAGCGCCCGCGCGCGGATCGCCGCGCCCGGGGCGGTCCCGCTCACGCTACGGAACGGGGACGTGGTGATCGGCGGCATGATCCGGGCCATCCGGCACCCCGCGCGGGCCATCACGGTGCTCCCCTACGCCCGGCTGCGCTCGCACCAGGTCGTCATCGGCACGACCGGCACCGGCAAGACAACCCTGATTAGCATATGGCTAGGTTGACCGTAGTCAACCTGGTGCCCGGGTGGGCGTGCCGCGTATCACCCGGTATGAAGGACACGCAGCAGGAGACGGCGATTGAGCAGCGGGCGCGGGAGCTGGCGGAAGCCGCGCCGCCGCTGACCCCGGAGGAGCGGGCCGGGCTGGAGGTACTGCTCCGCCGCACCGCCTGACGCTGCCGATGGCGGGAAGGCGTGACGCTTGCCGCCGACCCGCGCCTGCAGCGCGCCGTCCTTGATCAGAAAACTCTGGCGGAGTCGGTTGCCTGGAGATACATCAAGCGGCTGCCCGGCGTGGAGGCTGACGAGATCCTGTCTCTCGCCTATGAGGCTCTCTGCCAATGTTCGGCCCGGTGGATCGATTACTGCGCCCGCAACGGCTTTAATCCGTGGGACGAGGACGACCCTGGCCGGCCGGAAAAACACTGGCCCGGGTTCGTCAGCAAGAGAGTTTCCGGAATGATCATGGACCATTGCCGGAAACAGGACTGGGTGTCCCGGTCAACCCGCGGGAGGCTTAAGGCGATTGCGGTCGCGCAGGAGGCCGGGGCGCGGACGGAGGCCGAGCTGGCCGCCGCGACCGGGCTCACCGCGGAGCGGATCCGCGAGGCGCTGGCCGCGGAGCGGGTGAAACCGGTCTCCCTGGACGACAACGCGCCCAGCGCCGATTTCGGCCATCAGGCCCTGGCGGACGGCGGCGCGGATGTCGAGAGCCAGGCCGGGGTGCGGGAGACGCTGGCCACGCTGGTGTCGGCCATGGATTCGCTGGACGCCGAGACACAGGTGGTGCTGGCACTGTGGTACCACGCCGGGCTCGAGCCCGCGGTGGTCGCCAGGGAGCTGCGCACATCCGGGGAGCGGGTCAGCGAACTGCATGACGCTGGCGTCCTGGCCATCCATAACGAGCTCCTGTTGGCCGTCCAGGCGGAGGGCACCGGGCCGCGTCGGCCGGCCCCGTCACTGCCTCCCGTCCGGATCCGGTCGGCGGATTGCTGTCAGGCGGCTGAGCGCGCAGCGGAGCCGGTGCCGGCCAAGAGGTGCAGCGGGCCGTGCGGGCGGGTGCTGCCGCTGGCCGAGTTCAGTTTCAGGAAGCGTCAGCGCAACCTGCGGGTGCCCTACTGCGGTTCGTGCGACCGGGCCAGGCAGCGCCGGTACGCAGCCAGGGCGGCGTGACGATAGCCAGAGGGCAACACTGGGGGTAAGCGCGCTGCGTTGTCCCTGGCCCAGCGGTATCTGGTACCTAACGAGCGAAGACTAAAGTCTTAGCTTGCGGGGTACCGCATTTAGCCGGTATCACGGGCATGACCATTTCAGTAGTGCCCCCGCGCCCCCGGCGCGGCCGGGGCAAGAAGACCCTGCCGGACCTGAACCGGCCCCTGCTCGTGATCATCTATCTCCGGGTGAGCTCGGATGAGACCGGCAGGCGCAAGTCGGTCAGTGACCAGGAGGCCGCCATCAGGGCGGCCGTCACCGAGCTCTACCCGCTGTGGACGGTCGTGCTCGTCCTCACCGACAATGACCTGTCCGCCTCTGACAAGACCGGCAAGGAGCGCCCGGATTGGGGCCGACTCCGCACGCTGGTCAGGACCGGCAAGTACGACATCGTGGCCGTGTGGGAGGTGTCCAGGCTGAGCCGCGTGTCCGAGGAGGGCCAGGCGTTCATGCGGGAGTGCCGCGAGTACGGCGTTACCGGCATCTTCGTGTCCGAGGGCTTCGGCCAGCTCTACCTGCTGGAGAACCCGAAGGACCGCAGCGCCCTGCGCAAGGAGTTCGACAAGGCCGAGGACGAGTCGGACAAGATCCAGGGGCGGGTGACCCGCGGCCAGCACAGCAACCGCAGCAAGGGACGGCAGCACGGCATCTGCCCGTTCGGCTACGTCCGCGAATACGACCCGCAGACCAGGGAGTTTCTCCGGCACGTCGTGGTCGGAGCCGAGGCGGAGATCATCCGGGAGATCATCGCCTACGTGGCCGCCGGCGGGTCGGCCGCCAACATGGCGCGGCGGCTCAACAAGCGGGACGTTCCCCCGCCGACCAGGCCCGGCAAGCGCGAGAATAAGCACGGCTGGGCTGCGTCCACGGTGCTCGGCATCTGCTGCAACCCGTGCTACATCCAGAAGATCACCCGTGAGCCCGCCTGGTGGTACACCGGCCCGGGCAACCGCAGGTTCACCGCCACCATGGGCCGCAACCTCAGCCCGGCCGAGCTGGTGGACGCCCCGCAGTACCCGCGGATCACCGATGACGAGACGTTCTACCGCGCCGCGGTCAACCTGCAGGACAAGCCGCGCCGGTCGTTCAACCCGCATGTCGAGGTGGAGCGCGGCGCGGCCCGTCATCTGCTCACGCACATCGCGGAGTGCGGTGAGTGCGGCGGGTCCATCACCCCCGGTAACCGCGTCTATAAGTCGGCGGCGGGCCCGGCTGCCCGGCCGGGCGCCAACGTGGTGAAAGGCCGGAAGGGATTCCAGCCGCTGCCGGAGGGCACGATCAGGGAAGCTAAGGTCACCCGGTACTACCGCTGCGCGAGGAAGCTGGACGTGAACGTGCCCGAGCCCGCCGCCGACCAGCACGTGAGCGCGCTCGTGGCGGACAAGCTGGCCGAGCTGGCCGCGGCGCGATGGTCGGCCGGGCAGGGCAGCGAGGAGCTATACCGCGCCCGCGCCGAGCTGGAGGAGCACCAGGCGAAGCTTGGCTGGCTGCAGGAGCAGACCACGGCCGAGCTGGTGAAGCTGGCCCAGGGTGCGGGCGGCAGCCAGACCATGGTGAACAGCTTCCGCGCTGCCGCTGTCGCGGTGGAGGCCGGGATCGGCCAGCTGGAGACCGAGGTGGAGCGGCTGTCGCTGCACCCGGCGCTGCGGCCGTTCGCTGGCTGCGGGGACGACCGGGAGATGATTGCCCAGGTCTGGCGCGGGCTGCCCCTGGACGGCCAGCGGTCGGTGCTGCGGATCCTGGCCGAGTCCATCCGGCTGTACCCGGCTAAGCACGCCGGCCGCGGCCAGGGACCGGTGTCCGAGCGGATCGGGGTGACCTGGAACCCGTGGTACGTGATCAGCGCGGACCAGGCGACGGCGGCGGAGGGCGCGTCGGCGGATGAGGGTGCAGCCTGACGATTGCCCGCCGGAAGAGGCCGCGCCACCAGGGCGAACGCTGACGGCGTGAACGGGGGCGGGTACTGACTGGCAACCGGCGCGCTGACGATTGCTAGTGTGGGAACCGAGCGAACCGCGGGAGTCATGCCCCGCGGCGGGGCCGGGCGCGTGGTAACGCCCGGCCCCCTCCATTTACCACTGGAGGCGAAACTCAATTGGCTGATGACTTCGAGCGCGACCTGGAGCACGCAGGGAACCGCAGCGGGGCGATGCGCTCCACGATCCGCGTCACCCGCCAGCATCCGGGGTTCCGGTCCTGGCTGGCCGCCTGCCCGGGCGGGGACACCGCGCACGACGCCGTGGTCCGCGGGTGGCTGGGCGGCCGGGAGATCAGGCGGTACCTCGGCGAGCGGTACGGCAGCCACGCACCGGAGCGGGCGGGCGCGCTGGCGGAGGACGCTTTCCAGTACCTTGCCGACGGCGACGGGGGGCTGCTGGACACTGCCTGGCAGCATGTGACGGGCACGCCGGAGTGGCAGGGCATGCCCCGGTCGTCCAGGCTGCTGTACGAGATCATCTCGGCCATGTCCGGGGAGGTTAAGCCCGGCGGCCTGCCCGCCGGTCCCCGGGTGCTGGCGTGTCACACGCTGGTGATCGCGCTGTTCATGTCGCGCACCGGCTGGTGCCCGTCCAAGTCCACCATCACTGACGCGCGCAAGCCGCTCATCGCCGCGGGGCTCATGGATGCCGAGATCGGTGAGGAGTGGACCGAGGGCAAGCTGGCCAGGGCCACCGTTTACGATCTGCTGCCTGATGGCTTGCGGGAGCAGCTGCAGCAGAACCGAACTATGCCCGCGCGCGCGGGCATAGTTCGGTTGGCAGGGAGCAGCCTCCCGGAGCTGACCGACCTGGACAGGGCGGTGGTGAAGTACACGATCACGCTGCTGCAGATTGCCCGGGTGCAGGAGATAAAGCATCACGAGCTGGTTGCCGAGATCGCCCGGTTCATTGAGGCACGCGGCGGCCCGGCGGTGAAGCTGCCGCGGGCGAACATGCGCGGGCGGGTGCCTGATTCGCCGCAGCAGGAGGCTCCGGAGCCCGGGAGCGGGCTTGATTACTTCCCGGAGGCGGAGCCCGGCTGGCTGCCTGAGGTATCAGCCTGCGGCGGGCAAGACCAGGACCAGGAGGCAGGTGCAGTCGTGACCGGGAGCTTTGCGGGCGGGGAGTACGAGATCGATGCCGCCGCGGAGGAAGCCGCGTGCGAGGCCGAGGAGCGGCGCTGGAGGGCCGCCGGGTACCGGATCGTCATAACCGTGCCTGCGCTGGATGCCAGCCGGCCCGGTGCGATCCTCGACTCGCGTACCCGGGAGGAGCTGTTTACCTTCGGGTCGGTGTACTGCCTGCACGAGGGCCAGAAGGAGAAGCCTGCACCGCAGGAGCTGGAAATGTGCGGGTGCCTGGATTGCGCCTGGACGGCTTATGAGGATCGCACGGGCAAGCACCTGGCCGACGAGGACCGTATCACCGACGCCGCGGTGCTGGGTGATGCGGCCCGGCCGCCGGACGTGCTCGCGGTGCCGGCAGCAGCTGGCTGAGCTGAACGCGGCCCGCGACCGGGCACACCGCCGCCGGTAGGACGCTGGCCTGATTCCCGCTGTCGCGTCTGATTCACCGGACGGGAAATGCCCCCTAATTGCCCCGGTTCAATTTCACGGTAGCCATCCCTGGCATTCCCGCACGTCGCGCCGGTAATTCTCGCCGCATAAACGTTGACTAATGTCAACCATTGTCAGCCGGTTCTCACGATGACCCGTTGACAATGGCCGGCCCGGGAGTACCGTGGGCGGCAATTCAAGAAAGCGGCCCCGGCGGTGCTCGAACACCGTTATCCGGGGCCTTGACCGGAAACGAGGTCCGGCCATGCCAAGGCTATCTGTCTGCCTCTCTGATTCCCTGTTCCGCCGGCAGCTGTCGGCTGTCCGCGAGGAGCTGCGCCAGCTCGAGGGCCGAGTCCCGGCTGAGCACGCCGGCGGCCTGGACGCCATCCTGGATGTCACCGAGACGGTGCTGTCCGGCCTCGGCTGGGTCTGCCCCGAGCCGCTGTCCGCCCGCGATGAGGCCGTGCTGGCGGCGCTCGGGTGCCCGGCATGACCGCCGGGGCCCCCGCGGCCGGGCCTGACATGTGGGCGCGCTGCGAGGGGTGCGGGCGGCCGTTCCCGCTGTGCCGCCTCGTCTACGATCAGTGCGCCCGGTGCCTGCTCGGCGCGGCCTGCTCGGCTGCCTGGACGGCGCTGCGCCTGGGCGCGGCCAGGAGGTGCCGGCCGTGACCGCGCGGCGTGAGAGCCGCCGTCTCGCCCGCGAGCGGCGCCAGGCGGACATGGCCGTGATCAAGGTTCTCTATCCGCACATGAGCTGGCGGCAGATTGCCGTCATGGTCCGCAGCGCGCGTCACGTGCGATTGCTCGGCGGCGAGACGCTGGAGCGTGCCCTCGGCCGGCGATAACCGGCCGGCCCCGCGCGAGGTGGTGCTCGGCGCGGTGTCATGGGCAGCCCGGAGGCCCTGGCTGCCAGCCACGCAGCCAGGGCTTTCGTGTCCCTGATTAAGGCGGCGGGTGAGCAGGGGGCCCCCGATTGCGTGTGGTGGCCGGCCCGCGCTTATCTTGTGCCTGATTCCCAGACGGCAGCGACGTTCGTCACTGGCAAAGGAGGAAACAAGAACATGGTGACCCTGTGCATCCACTGGGACGACGTTGAGGCCATCCTGCTCGCGGACGGCTGGCACGACGTCGCCGAAGACAGCGCGCTGTGCATCGGCGCCTACGAGTACACGGATGCCGCCGAAGTCCAGTGGGAGACCTTCGGCGGGACGAGCGGGGTCGGTGACAGGGGCTTTGAGTTCCGCGACGCCGTGACCGGCTGCATCATGTTCGGCCCCGTCACCTCGATCCTGGCGGTGCGGATGAGCAAGGAGCCGCGGCACCCTGACTAAGCGATAACCGCTGACGCGGCAGCGCGGGAATTGTCATGCCCTGAGCCCCTGAGCCGCCCGCCCCATGCACGCACCCGCTCCCGGCCCGGGAGGCCGCAGATTTGCCGCTGAGAGGCGTACGGGCAGGCCTGAGCGCCTCTCACCGAATGCAGGGAACATGACGACCGGCAAGAGCACCGGCAAGCCCGCTGAGCCTGATATGGACCCGGGCAGCTACCCGGTATCCGTGGTCGAGGGCATAGCCCAGGCCGTCATCCGCGCCGCGCTGCCCGCCGACCGGGCCGCGATGTGGCAGGCGTACCTCGCCGGGCTGGAGCTGGCCGCGGAACTGAGCCCGGATGTGATGCCGTGGGAAACCACGCAGCCGGTGACCCGGATGCCCGCCCTGCTGGCCAGGGACACGCTGAAGGCGGTGCTGACCGCCGTCCGCGATCGGGGCGAGCAGTCCCGGCTGGCGAAGATCGGCCAGGGCGCGGCGGAGAAGGCAGAACGCAGGCTGGAGAACAGCCCTGATTGCGAGGCCCCGGGGAAACTGCCCCTGCAGCACTGCGCAGCCTGCGGTAAGCCGTACCGTCCGCAGCGGCCGCACAGCACGTACTGCGGCCCGAACTGCCGCGCGGCCGCCTACCGCGCCAGGAGAGCGTCACGGCAGGGCGCCCCGGTGGCGCGATAGCGGCCAGGACCGCCAGCCGGCAGGCATCCCGCCGGGAACGGTGAACCGGGTACCGGATGATGCCGCCCGATGTGGCCGTGTGCCGTGATCAGCGACATGATTGGCTGCCCTGCCGCCGTCCTGGTAACCCTGGCCCAGCTTGAGGATGCCCGGCAATAACGGGATCAGGGCAAACGTCCCGCAGGCCAGGGCATGCGCAGGCCAGCCGGCCAGGGACCAAAGTCCTTTCCCCGTGCAGTGGCACATGATTAGCGCGTATCACGGGCATGAGTGCTGTACCTAGAATTGTCGGTATGGGCAAGAAGACCAGCGTCTACCTCAGTGACGACCTGGCGGAGGCCATCCGCGCGTCCGGCCAGAGCATCCCCGACCTGATCAGGCTGGGCCTGCAGGCCGCCGAGCTCGCTCGCGCGAACCGGCTGGCGGATGCGGTGGAGCAGCTGGCGGGGCAGGCGGAGAAGCTGACCGGGCTGCTGCAGGAGGGCTACCGGATCGTGCCGCGCGGTACCGAGTGAACTAACTACCCCCGCCAAAATAGTACCGACTACTCTCGGTACACAGTGCTGACCTGCGCAGACTCTATACCAACCCTAGCGGTATACCGCTAGAACATGGTAGAGTCTATTCATGAGCATCAAGCAGGTGAAAGCGGCAGCGTGGTACCGGGTCAGCACCGGCCACCAGGACAGCGACAACCAGATTCCCGACGTGGAGCAGTTCACCAGCCACCATGGCTACGCCCTGGCCACGACCTACACCGTGTCCGACACGGCATGGAAGGATGGCGGCGGGCCGGAGTACAAGAAGACCCTGCAGCAGGCGCTCGATGACGCGCACGCGGGCCGGTTCTCCGTGCTGGTTGTGTGGCGGCTGGACCGGATCTGCCGTAACGGCGCCGAGGAGGCGCTGCGGCTGATCCGGATGTTCCGCGAGCGCGGCTGCATCCTCGTCTCCGTGCATGAGTCCTGGCTGAACGGCAGCCCGGAGGTGCAGGACGTGCTGGTGGCGTTCGCCGGCTGGATGGCCGCCGAGGAGTCGCGCAAGCGCAGCGAGCGGATCAGGGCCGGGCTGGAGCGCCGGCGCGCGGAGGGCCTGCCGGTCGGCCGGCAGGCGGGCAGCAAGGACAAGAAGAAGCGGTCCCGCAAGGGCTATGTCGCTTCCTGGGAGGACGGCAAGCGGCGCGAGGCTGCTCAGCAGAAGGCGAGCTGAGAGGCATGATTACGCAGGCACATATGCCCTGCCCGGCCTGCGGGCACCGCTGGACCTGGGCAGCCACGCTGCCCGGCGGCCAGCCGGCCCGCGAATGTCCCATGTGTTCATGGTCCGAGGTCGGCCCGGTGCCTGAACGCCGCGCATAGCCGGTACCCGGTACCCGTAACGCTGCGCCGCAGGTGAGCGCCGATTCACAGGGCATGAGCATCATGTCAGCCGCTGTCATCCCGGCGCCCCGTTCCCGGGCATCAGGCCCGCCCCGCTGCTGCCGGTGCGGGGAGCACCCGGCGGTGTACCCGGGACAGCGGGCTGCGGATGCCGTGCTGTGCGGTGAGTGCGTGGCTGACGAGCTGGCGGTCAGCGTGCATCTGGAGCCCCCGGTGCCGGCGCGCTGACCCGATTGCCTGGGCACGGGCCCCGGCTGCCCTTGTGATGGGGGGCAGCCGGGGCTCTTGCTTGTGCCTGCGGGCGGGTAGCGCGTATCACCCCTGAGCGCTCTGCTGGTGCGGCTGATCCCCATACCGATTTGCAGGGCGTACGAACGTGGTGAGGCCGGGTCGTTTCTCCGAAGGTTCCGGCCCGGCCTCACCGCAGAACCTTCGGAGGTGAGCGGCTATGGCCGCAGATTCAGGCATCAGGCAGGGCGAGGTCGTGCCGTGGGGCCCGCGTGCCAGCGTGACCCTCTCCGGCAGCGGCCAGGAGGAGTGGTCTTACCACGATTTCGTGCGGGTGCTGCTGGAGATCGACAGCCGCAGCGCCTGGCTGAAGGTGCGCGTCATCGGCGCGATCGAAGCCAGTGAGCTGCCCCGCATTTTCCGGACAGGGAGTTTGCGGTTAATTCACGCGGCTTCCTGCGCGTTCAGGTACTCGTCAAGAACCTCTTGCGGTGTCCTGTATCCGAGGCCCGAGTGGAGACGAGTACGATTATAGCGAAGCTCGATCCACCGCGCAATATCGTTTCGGGCCTTTTCCCGGGTCGGGTAAACGGTACGGTAGACGAGCTCGTTCTTGAGCGTCCCGTTCAGGCTCTCGGCCAGCGCATTGTCATAGCATATCCCGGTGCGGCCCACGGACTGGCGCACATTCAGTTCTTTCAGTTCCTTCGCGAACTCGCCTGAGGTGTAGTTACTTCCGCGGTCGCTGTGGAATACGGCACCTTCCGGAAGGTCGATGTTCCGGGCGGCCATCCGGATCGCGTCCTTGATGAGCGGCGTCTTGTAATTATCGTCCATCGCCCAGCCGACGATCTTACGGGTCGCGCAGTCGATGACTGTCGCGAGGTAAATCCACCCTTCCCAGGTCCAGATGTAAGTAATATCGCCGACCATCTTCTGGCCTGGCTTTTCCGCGGTGAAGTCGCGGCGGACGAGATCCGGGATCGGCCCGGCCTGGCCGTCCTGCTCGGTCAGCGAGTGCCGCCACGGCTTCGGCTGGCAGGGCTCGAGTCCCAGCTCGCGCATGGCGGAGCGTACGAGCTCGGGGCTGCACTGCTCGCCGCCGCGGACCAGCGCGGCGTGCATGCGGCGGTAGCCGTATTCCTCGTTGTTAGCCTTGAAAAGCGCCTCGATCTTGATTTTCAGCAGCTCGCGTCTTTTTGCGGCCGCACTTTGCGGCCGCGACCTCCAATCGTAGTACCCGGATTTCGAGACTCCCAGCCATTCGCATGCCTGGGTGACAGTGGGAGCGCATGCCTCATCCCCGGCCAGGGTGGCGCATTCCGCATCGGCGAACGCGTACTTCTCGCTCACCGTTGCTCCTTCGCGAAGTACGCCGCAGCTTTTCTGAGGAAGGCTACTTCCATTTCAAGCTCGCGGTTACGGCGCTCGAGTTCCCGGACTCGCTCGTCATCCGGCGTGCCCTCCGGGATCGGCTGCCCGGCGATCTCTTTCTTGTACGCCTTCACCCAGAAGCCCAGAGTCGTATCATTCACTTCAAGTTCCCGAGCGACCTGGGCAATGGGCAGTGAGTTATCGACCACCTTCCTGGCGGCCTGCTCCTTAAACTCAGGAGTGTATCTTTTAAATTTTCCCGGCACTCGATCCCGTTCCTTTCCAGATAAGAATCCTATTGGACCCCTGTCCGGAAAGTTTGGGGCATCTCACAGGTACGGCAGGGAGACGCTGCGCCGGGTGGCGGAGGACACTGGCATGGCGCACGCCACGGTGCTGAATTACCGGGCGCTGGACAAGGCGTTCCCGGAGGCGGAATTTGGAGCTCCAAATTGCCCGGCTGGCGTGGCGCTGGCCTTCATCGCCCTGGATGACAGGAAAGCGCTGGTCAGCCGCGAGGAGCCGTGGACGGTGGCGGAGGCCAGGGCGTTCGTCGCGGAGCGGGAGCTGGCCGCCCGCGAGAAATCCAGAACATTGGAAACTTCGCCGGCGGGCAAGCGCGGTCGTGGCCGTCCCCGGAAGCCGCCGCGGTCTCCGCAGTCTCCGCAGCCGTCGCTGAGGAACGCGGATCTGGCCAGGGCGTCCCGGCCAGGCGCGGAGCCCGCCGGGCCGGTATCACCCTTTGTGGCAACTGACCCTGGCCCGGCTGCCCGCAAGCCGCCCGCCGGGCGCGATCCGGAGCCGCGGGTACCGGGACTGGCGGAGCTGAAGGCGGAGAACGCGAGGCTGGCGGCTGAGAGCGCGGGCCTGACGGTGAAGCTGACTGCGGCGGAGCAGGAGATTGCGCGGCTGAAGGCGGCGCACCCGGACGTGGTGCAGGCTGAGGAGATCAAGGTGCTCACCGCGCAGCGGGACGCGCTGCGGGGCGAGGTTGCCGGCCTGAAGGCGGAGCTCGCAGACGCGCTGAGCGCCGCTGAGCGGGACGGCCTGGACGCTGACTCGCTGACGGAGACGGAGGCCGCAGATTCAGCCGGTGGTGGCGGCCAGGGGCCTTCTGGTCCGTGCGCCAACCAGAACTGCGGGCGGCCGGGGACGCCGTTCCTGTACGACGGTGAGGAGCAGACGGGCAGGTTCATCTGCGATCGGTGCTTTGCCAGGGCGTCGGCCAGGGACGAGCTGCTGTCGAGGAGGGTGGCGTGACCGTTCCTGATTCTGAGCCGTGCGCCGCCCTGCAGGCGCGGATCGCGGAGCTGGAGGCGCAGATTGCGGAGCTGCAGGAGCAGTGCGCCGGGCTCGAATCCCGCCTGCAGTTCCGCGTCTGCGGGCAGGACGGGGCGGTGCTGGCGGAGGTGGCCATGCCGGGCGGCGCCCTGCGGACCGGTCATCTGTGCCGCGCTCACATTGTCCTGCTGAGTTCCACCCCGTTCGCCCCGCGCCCGGTGACCGGGTTCGGCGGCCAGAGCGGCCGGTGCGGCTGGATGGTTCCGGCCGAGGAGGCCCTGGCGGCGGATTCCGTGGAGATGGAGGAGGTGACCGGGTGACCGCGTTTGAGCCCGAGGACGGCATCCTCGATGTGCTCGCCGCGGTGCAGGCCGCCCGGGAGGACCGGAAGGCTGACCTGGACCTCATCCTGCGGCACGGGGACGCGGCGGACATGCTCATCGCCGCGCTGAAATTGCTCATCGAGGCGGCGGATGAGGGCGATGTCACGCCGGAGCTCTGGCGGTCCTGGGCGATGAGCGCCTGGTGCCGGAGGCGATTACGCGATCATGAGCGAGACAGCGGACGAGGCCGAGCTGGCGCTGGCCGGCGTGGCCGCCGACATCATCGAATCCATCTCGATGGCCCGCGCCATGGAGCTGACCGCCGGCCTGCCCGGCCCGCCGCGGCGGCCGCGCGAGCTGACCCCGCGGCAGCGTGATCTTGCGGATAACCATGATCTGGCTACCACGGACCGGCCCGGCCGGCCGCATTGTGCATATTGCGGCGGCACCGCCGGGAAGCTGGTCCCGGGCCCGGACAGGGAGTTCCTGGGCGATAAGGCCGACCATTTCTGCTCCGACGAGCGGGCGTGTATCGCGCGGCGCGAGCGGCGTTACCCGCTGGACCCGTCCAAGGTGCCGCCGGAGCTGATGGATCTGGCCCGGCGCCAGGATGAGGCGGACGCGGCCCGGCTGCCCGCCCCGCCCCCGGAGCCCGAGAGCCAGCCCCAGCATGAGCACGAGCACGAGATTCTGCCCGGCTGGCAGGCCACGCAGTACGGCGCATGGGATACCGCCGGCGGCTGGCATCCCGGCCCGAACCGGTTTTACGCCGATGCGTGGGCGGCCTCGCCCTGGAGTCATACTCTCCGCAACCCGCGGCACCATACGCATCTGCTCGGCCCGCAGGCGCCCGGCCTGTACGGGCACGGGACCGGGCAGAGCGCGTACAGCAACGCCGCCAGCGGCCAGCAGGGCGCCGGGCAGGCCCCGGGCGACGGTGGCCAGGGTGACCGGGAGATCCCGCCTGAGGGCGTCCCTGAGAGCCTCAGGGCGGTGCTGGAGGCCAGGACCGGGGGCGCCGGGGACATCCCGATGGCGCCGCAGGCGGCAGCCGCCCCGGCCCGTCCTGCCCGGCGGCCGCGGGGACCGCAGTACGGCCGGCGCCGTGGCCGGGTCCGGCGGCGGTAAGCCAGGCTGCCCGGCAGGGCCGGGGCTTCTTGCGGCTCTCGATGCCATTCCTGCTCAACTGGGCCGGGTTCCTCATTGCCCGTGCCCGGCGAAGGTGGCCGCCGGGCAGCCTGCCTTAAACGGCACAACTTCCGATATGCCACGCATGGAACGCGATCACCTGCCCGCCGTGATCACCAGAGGCGGGACGGCGCTGCAGCACGACACCCCGGGGCTGGCCCGCGAGCTCGATTCCGGCGCGATTGTGCACCTGGTGCAGATTCAGACCGGCCGGCACCGCGGCTGGTTCGCCGCGGAGGCGCCGCCGGGCAGTGATCCGGTGCGGGTGACGGTGTGGGCGCTGCACCGCACGGTCGGCAGGGTGCTGGACGACGTGCGGGGCGGTGAGGTGTTCGAGGTGGTCAACGTCAAGGAGGGCAGGACTTTGGGCTTCCTGTTCTGGTGCGCGCCGGAGTGGCTGGCCCGGCAGGGTGTCTCGCTGCAGTACAGCGGCCGAGCCGGACCGGCGCCCGGGTGTACCGCGACATCCGCCCGCTGAGCGTCGAGGTGAGCCGGTCTCGCGGCGGGTGCACCGGAAGGCGGTGCTGGCCGGTGCCTGACTCAGAGTTCCGCGAGTCCCGGGGCAACAAGACGCACCGGTCAGATTGCCGCTGCCCGCCGTGCGTGCAGCAGCGGGATTACGCGCGCAAGCTTGCGGAGCAGGCCGCGCTGGTGGCCGGTTACCAGGTGCAGCACCGGCGGCCATGCGGTGGTGGCCGCCGCCGCGGCGCGCCCGACCGGGCTGCCCGCCCCCGACGCGCTGCGCGCGCTGACTGGCCCCGGGGATGCGCTGGCGGTGCTGGAGGGCGCGGGGATGGACGCCGGCGAGGTTGCGGGCCGGCGGCTGCCGGCCGACGTGCCGCGGCAGGCGTCCACGTCGCTGGGCGACTGGGGGCCTGATCATGATCCGCGGGTGACGCACGCTCTCACCCACGGTGCCAGCGACGCCGAGCTGGCGGGAATCCGGCAGCAGGTCGCGCAGGAGTACCACAGCGCGCCGTGCAGAAAGCCCAGCGCGAGGCCGCGTACTACGGCCGTGATCAGATGCCCGTCGCCCTGGGCGTGTCCACGGGGCCGGGTGGCGCGCCGCAGCAGACGAGCAGCGTCCACACGGATGTCCCCAGCTCGGCTCGGAGCGGTGGTAGATGGCTGAGCTCGGGATCGTCCCGTCACCGGATGGCCCGTACCTGGAGCTGGGCACCTCCGCGCAGGGAACGCTGGTGCGAAAGCAGATTCTGCACCTGAACCGGCAGTTCATCCACCCGAAAAGCGGGAAGCCCATCACGCTGGGTGAAGACGCCTGGACCCAGATGAAGGCCAACTTCGACGGCCGCCGGGTCACGGACTACGTGAGTTTCCCGGTGGCCGACGAGCGCAACTCCCACAGTGAGGCGCCCGAGCGCAACGCCGGGCAGTGCGTGGACCTGGAGCGCGACGGCGATGCGGTGTTCGCTGTCATCGACGTGCGCGACCCGGCGGTGGCGGAGAAGATCGCGAACAAGACGCTGCTGGGGGCCAGTGCGTTCCTGCACCTGGACAGCCGGGACGCGCGGAGCGGTGAGCGCACTGGTGTGGCCCTATTGCACGTGGCCGGGACTAACAGGCCGGCGCTGGTGGATCTGGCCCCGTATGAGCCGGTGGTGGCCGCCTGCGGCCCGGCCTGGACCACGCTGGAGGACGGGTCTGCGCTGCCGCCCACGGCATTGATGCTGTGCCAGAGCGAGATCCATGCCCCGGTCATGCTCGCTGATCCCGAGCCTGACCCCGATTACCAGGATGATCTCCCTGATTACCGCGACTACGGAGGCCCGGCGGTGGACGAGGACTACCTGAGGGACGAGGCCGCACGCCTCGGCCTGGAAGCGCAGCGGGTGAGCATGGGCCTGCCCAGCCGGCCGTCCTACGATCACGTCACGCTTGAGGCCGAGCTGCGCCTGGGGCGGAGCCGGCCCGGCTGACGGCCGTGGAGGCCCTGCGCGCCGCCCTGCCGGATGACCGGGTGCAGCGGACGGATGGGGAGGTCTGCACGGCGTTCGCCCTGCAGCTGTCCGCCCGTCCCGAGCTGGCCGCGCGTGCCGGCGCCGGTCAGCCGACCCACGTCATGACCGGGGCCCGTCAGGGTGCGGTTCAGGCTGACGAGCAGACCGTGAACGAGCCGGAGGCGATTGCCGCCCAGCTGATCGGCATGTCCAGCGAGCTCGGCGGGGTGGATGACCCGGGCACGCTGGAGCTGACCGGAGGCCGAGAGCGAGCGGATTATCGGCCTGGCCCACCCGGCCAGGTCCGGGAAGCTGATGACCACCAAGGGCAGGAACCGGGGGCGCACAGCTCTGATCTGGACGATGACCCGTCCGACACCGATCAGGCTGCCCAGGGCGGCACCGTGCACGCCGGTGCGCCGGTACATGGAGGCCAACCCCCACCTGTTCACGGACGGGAAGGGCAGGGAGGGCGCCCCGCAGCGGCAGCACCAGCTACGCCCCGAAGACCCCGGCCCAGCGTCACCTGGAGGAGACCTACGGGCCGGGCGGCGGGCGCCGCAGAACAGGATTACGAGGTAGGCCCGGACGGCAGCCGGACGCTGAGGACGTGGCGGCCCGCTCTCCAGGACACGGGCGGGCCGCCGCTAAGACTTCCCGAAGGGTGAAGAGGACCCGGTGGACGACGGCCCGCGCGATCATCAGGAGCCGCCGGCGCAGCCGCCCGGTTCGAGGACCGGCTGCGGACGCACCCGGGCATCAGCGCCGACACGGTCCGGGGCGGGGATCTGAACGCCTTGCCTGCGAAACTGACTGCATGGAGCTAGTGGTGCGGGCGACGGGAGCGCGGGCGGCACGGGGGTGGCGCTAGAGCCGCTGCGGAGGCATGTCCAGCCTGAATGCCCGCAATGGACATTATCGCCGCGAGATGATGTCCGCCATGAAGCTCCCCAACGGCGGACGGGCACATGAGGGTGCCAGGCCAGCGTGGCAACCGATCCCGGCCTGGCGGTGGATGCTTGCCGCAGCCGCCGCCGTCGTGATCACCGCTTTCGTGGTGACCATATGGCTGCTGACCATCGCCAACCACGCCAAGCCTGGTACCGACCGCGCCAACGCCCGGCTGGACGCGGTGCGCACCGGGCTCGCGGCGGGCGCTGGCGCTGGGGCGGCGGTCGGGCTGATGCTCGCCTTCCGCCGCCAGCACCACCAGGAGATCGCCACCGATTTGAGCGACCGTGACGCGACCGAGCGGCGGATCACCGAGCTGTACACCAAGGCAGTCGAGCAGCTCGGCAACGACAAGGCCCCGGTCCGGCTCGGCGGCCTGTACGCGCTCGAACGGCTCGCCCAGGACAACCCTGCACACCGCCAGACGATCGTCAACGTCGTTTGCGCCTACTTGCGCATGCCGTTTTCCCCTACGGCGCCAACCAGCAGGCCGGAGCCCGGGGCAACCGAAGACCAGGAGAGCACGATGGCTGAAGAGGGACTGCGGCGCGACACATGGCAGCAAGAAAGACAGGTGCGTCTTACCGCGCAACGTATTCTTGCCGAGCATCTGCGGGGCGACAGGGACAAAGATCAGCGCTCCACCGATCCTCCGAGCGCACGTTTTTGGCCTGGCATCCACCTCGATCTCGCCGGTGCCACCCTCATCGACTTCGATCTCGGAAACGGCGTAATGGCCGACGCCGACTTCGGCGCGGCGACCTTCAGCGGCGACGCCTTGTTCGGCGGGGCGACCTTCAGCGGCAGGCCCGAGTTCGGCGGGGCGACCTTCAGCGGCGACGCCGCGTTCATTGGGCGACCTTCAGCGGCGCCGCCCAGTTCGGAGGCGGCCTTCAGCGGCGACGCCGTGTTCGTCATGGCGACCTTCGGCGGCACGCCTGGTTCGGCTGGGCGACCTTCAGCGGCAGCGCCCGGTTCGAGTGGGCGACCTTCAACACTGTAAATGTTAGCTTCGGCAACGCGACCTTCAGCGGCCGCGCCGTGTTCGGAGGGCGACCTTCAGCCGTGACGGTAAGTTCTTTCGAGCGATCATGCGTCCTGTCACCCGGCGCTGAACATGTCTGGCCAACGGGCTGGTGCCTCGGGCCGGACGGCAGAGGCGGATACACGGTTGTCCGCGCGAACGATGACGGTCGTTCTTGACCCACCAGTCAACCGTGCCCGCCAGGAGCGCAGCGCATCTCAGTCTCCGGCGGAAGGGTTCTTGGTAAGGACACTCAGCGTCGTGTGCAGGCCGGAGGGCTGTAGTAAACCCATACTGCGAAGCCGCTCCGGCGCGGGCGCTGCTCCACGTCCACGCGCACGTCCTCAGCGGCCATCAGGTCCAGCAAGACGGCCCGGAAGGCGTCCGCTAAGAGGTCTGCCTGCTCTCTGGTGCCCGCCCGCCGCATGACTACGCGGCCGGCGTGACGGGGTGCCTTGCGTGCCCGCCAACGCACTCTCACGGCCGGTCCCGTAGCGGTCGTCCAGAACCTCGCGCAGGTGGTTCGCGGTGGCTACGACTTCCCGTGGCCTACAGGCAGGTGCCGGGCCACACGCGACGGCGGCCGTCCGCCGCGTGCCCCGGTGCCCGGCACCTGCGCCTGGCCCGCGCGAGCGGCGGAGCAGCCGCCCGCGCGGTGCTTGTGAGGGACGGTCAGCGCTTCCGCAGCTCGCGCCATATCTCGGTGGCGTCTTCGCTGATCAGGCAGTAGGGGCTGCCGCCGTCCCGGCTCAGTGCCTCAAAGCGCGGCTTCTCGTCCCAGTGCCGGATCAGATTGAACGTGTAGCCAGGGAAGGCTGTCCGCAGCGCGGCGACCTGAACATGCGCGGCCGGTGAGGGCGGGGTGGGCCAGCCTGTCATGGCGCGGCCTCGCGTGGCACCGGGCGGGCCCTGTAGTCCTCGATGATCAGCTCGCGCAGCTCTTCCGGGCCGCTGGCAGAGAGCGTCCGCCCGTCGTCCCGGCGCTGGGCAAGCCAGTGCCCGGCCATCCCGGTGATCAAGTACGCCGAGCCCCAGTTCCACTGGAGATCTGCCAGCGCGTCGCGCGTGCCCGTCATCATCTGAATCCGCCGCATCCCGTCGTCCGATAAGTTCCCGTTTCGCTGCTGACAGCCTGTCCCGGCAGGACTACGGTCGGGAAGACAGAACGGCGCCGCGTCCGGGGCAGTATGGGGCCGCCCGCAGTGGTCCCGTCAGCGGCGGTTTGTGTCGGCACGTGTCGGGTGGGAGGCGGTATGGCGGGCAAGGACGAGGAGAACGGGAGCAGCCCGCGCCGGGTGTTCGGCGGGATGCTGAAGTACTACCGGGCCCGGGCCGGCCTGAGCCAGGAGCAGCTAGGCGCCGGGTCTACCTGTCCGCCGACATGATCGGCAAGATCGAGAAGGGCGACCGCGCGCCCACTGACCAGTTCATTACCGCCTGCGAGGACGTCCCGGAGCTGGAAGCGAACGGGGCGCTGCGCGAACTGCGCGAGCAGCTGCGGGACTACCTCCAGCAGCGCGCCTACCCCGGCTGGTTCGCGGACTGGCCCCGCAAGGAGGCCCAGGCCGCGACCTTGCGCAGCTTCCAGCCGCTGCTAGTGCCCGGCCTGCTCCAGACCGAGGACTACGCCCGCGCGGTTCTGCGGACACGGGTCGGGGACACCGACGCGGAGGTTGAGGAGATGGTGGCCGCGCGCCTGGACCGGCAGGCCATCCTGGACCGCGGCAAGCCACCGACGCTCTGGGTCATTCTGGACGAGGGCGTCCTGCGCCGCCCGGTCGGCGGCCCCGCGGTGATGGGCGAGCAGCTCCGCCACCTGGCCAAGGCCGCCCAGCGCCCGAGTATCGTCCTGCAGGTGATCCCGGCCGCCACCGGCGCGCACCAGGGACTCAACGGCGGCGCCTTCGTCATCGCTGACTTTGCCGAGGACGACGGCCCGGCCGTGGGGTACGTGGACACCGCAGTGGCGGGGCAAATCGTGGAGTCTGCGGACGGTATCCGGTCCCTGGCGGCCACCTGGGATACGCTCAAATCGGAGGCGCTGCCCCGGGGCGCCTCCCTAGCCCTGGTAGAGGAAGCAGCAGGCCAATGGAGACGACAGGAGCCCTGAGCTGGCGCAAGGCCAGCTACAGCAGCGGAAACGGCGGCGATTGCATCGAGGTCGCCAGCGCCCCCCGCACCGTTGCCGTCCGCGACACCAAGGACCCGGCAGGCCCGGCGCTGGCGTTCAGCCCGGAGAGCTGGCAGGAGTTCACCCGCAGCGTCAGGACGGCGGCAGACGGCCGCTGACCCTGGATAGGCCCGAGGGGCGCTCGCGTGCGTGCGGGCGCCCCTCAGTGCGCCTACTGCCCGTCCGGCGCTGGTCTCAGCTCTGAGGCGTCCGGGTAGCACACCGGGTACATGACCTCCCCCGTCCTCCTCTTTGGCCAGTTCCGGCGCCTCCACGCAGACCTGCCATTCGTCCGGGCCGCACTGCTCATGGACCGAACCGGGCAGCCAGCGGGGGGAGAGATAGCGTCAAGACTCGGCCGCCGGCATCACGCGCACCCTGAGTCATCCACGTCGTGCCGCTTGGGCAGCTTCCCCAGCCTGACTACGGCTCCGGAAGCGTATCTGGCATCTCTTGAGTCGATGACCTGCTGGTAAGCGGCTCGTGCGCCGTCAATGTCACCCCGCTGCCTGAGCAGGTCCCCGAGGTCGATCTTTGCGAGGGGAACGACGTCGGCGTTACCAGAATCGATGGCCCGTTGAAAGGCAGCAAGTGCGCCGTCCATGTCGCCCTGCTGCCTGAGCAGATCGCCGAGGTCGAGATTTGCGATAGGACCGGCGGAGGCGTGGCCGGATTCGATGGCTTGTTGAAAGGCGGCTCGTGCGCCTTCCATATCGCTCTGCCGCTTGAGCACCATCCCGGCGGAGAGCGCCAACATGGGGATCTGGGTGAGGACGCCGGAGGCGACTGCCTTGCGGAGGGCAATATTGGCGGATGCCTGGTTGCCGACTATGCCTGCGGTGAACCCAACCCCAAGCACCTCAAATGTCGGGAGCATCTCGATGAGTGCGGCCCAGGTCTCCGCCGGGATAGGGCGTTGGTGTCCATTGTGCCCTTCGTCAGCCGTCACAGCGTGATCGAAGACGGTCCAGGCGTTCGGCTTCCGGCCGGGACTGGCGAGCCGCAGTAGCGCGACCTGAGACGCGACCGGGCGGGTTGCCCATTCAATGCCCGCAGCGAACAGCTCGTCAGTGGGAGCGAGGCCGATCCGCACGCAACGCAGGTAGAGGGGGAACAGCCGCCGCAGCTCAGAGTCCGTCACAGGCCGGGACAAGCCCGCTCTGCGGACGTCGATCGCGGCTCGCAGCACCGCGCACCCTGCTGGGTTGGTGTCGTAGCTCGCCTTATACCGAGCGATAAGTTCCCGTGCGCCGACCAGGGTCTCGGCGATGCTGCCGTCGAAGACCTCTGCCGGGTAGAGGCGCTTAGCCTCGTCTTTCTCGGCTCCGGTCGGTGGATCGGACGGTAGCTCATACTCTCCGGACGAGCTCGCCAGCGCGGCGCGGCCTACCGCCCCGGCCTCACCTCCGGAAGCGAGCACATCCGCACGTCGTTGCGCGGTCATCGTCGCGGCGATCACTGCCCAGCTGCGAACCTCGGCAAGTACGTCGGCGGTCAGCATCTCCAGTCCGGCAGGATCAAGGTCATCTAGCACCACCACGGCGGGTTGATGATCGAGGAGGCGATCCATTTCCAGGCGGGCGAAGACAGCGAGGGCCTGCCCGTCGCGTGGCACCACGACTGCCGGGTCGTGCGTGAACGCCGCGCGCAGCGCCTCAGCGAGTGTCCGGGACTTCCCCGCCTTGGTGGTTCCCCACATGATCACGAACGGGTAGGGCGGCCCTGGCGCAGAAAGCAGACTGCGGATCTTCTCGTCAGCCTCGGGCCGTGCGACGTATGGCGCATCACCCTCGATGCTGTACCGGGTCGGGGTGACTCCCAGCGCGTCATCGGGCAGATCCGACAAGCGCGGCAGTCGCTTAGTCGAGCCCCGAACCAGCAGATGGTCTGCGTCGTTGCGTCGTTTCCATTCCTGCTCGGCCACCCCGTCCCGCTGGTCTACCATCCGGCCTGCCACCGGGAACGCGACAGACAGCACCAGCAACACTATGAAAGCCGCGAGCAAGCCGCTGATCACCTTGCCAGATTGGCCTGGCAGCGCAATCAGCACGGCAACCAGAGCCAGCAGGGCCGTGTCGATCGCTCCGGCAGCCAAGATCCACAATGCCAGATGTCCGCGTGCCCAGGTCGCAACCGCCCAAGTCGTGCCCCATGATCGGCCCCGCGTTCCCGCCATCGCCGCCTCACGTTCTCTGTCGAGGGCTTACCCTGGCAGTATCAGCACTTCCCGTAGCGAATTTGCTACTGAATGACCAAACTGCAACAGCTCGCTCACTCGATTTCCCCTCGCGGCGTCTGCGCCGCAGGCTGCGCTACACCGTGAACGGCCCGGCCCCGCAGTCCCGTCAGACCAGCGGGGTTCCCATTGCGTCATCCCGCAGCACCGGAAGGCGCTCACCGGTGGCCGCTGACCGTCCTCAGCTCCGAGCTGTCGCGGAAGCAGCACGGGAACAGCCGCTCATCGTCGGGCACATCCTCCGGTGGCCGGGTGCGGTACTCGAGCATGGCCACCTCGCCGGCCTCCACGCACACCTGCCACTCGTCCGGCCCGCACCGCTGCACGATGGTGCCCGGCAGCCACGGCCACGACTCGCGGCCGGCCATCTCCTCTGCCTTGTCCCGCGGGTACTTCACCAGGACGGCCGCATCGTCTGGGTAAGGGTTCTCGCCGGTCATGCCGCTGCCCCCCGCCATTCGATGCGCACCGAGCGCGGGTCGAAGTAGCCGCCGCCGGGGAGCCGGCCGCCTTTGCTGCCGGCCAGCAGCGTCACGTCGGCCAGCAGCCGGACGATGGCCCGCCTGGTCCCGAGCGGCAGGCCGGCCCACACTTCCGCCGCGTCCCGCCGCCCGGCCAGGCCGGCGAGCGGGTCATGTGCGGAGACCGCGTGCAGGTCCGCCTCAGCCTTGCTCAGCTCGCGGCCCAGTTCCGCCGAGCCGGCGGTGAGCTGAGCGTCGTCAATGGCCCCGGCGGCATACATCCGCGCCAGCCCTGTTTTGCGTGCCCGCAGCGCGCTCGCCTGCCGCTGCAGGCCCGCGATGTCCGCCCCGGTGGCGGGCGGGGCCGCCAGCAGGTCCGCCGCGTCCGGCCTGGCCAGCCGGTGAATGATGGTGCGGGAGACCAGCTCGTCGGTGGGGATGGCCGAGCGGGACAGATGGCTGGCCGCCTTGCAGGCGTACCTCGGCCCGCTGGTGCGGCGCGAGCCGAGCCCGATGGCGACCGTGGTGCCGTCATCGCAGGCGCCGCACTGGTAGATGAGGCTGCCGAGCCAGCGCGGCGCGTTGCCCGGCGTGGTGCGCCTGGCCGGGTCGTCCAGGACCGCGCACACCCCGCGCCAGGTGGCCTCGTCCAGGATGGGCGGCCAGGCGTCCTGGCTGACCACCGTGCCCCGGTAGACGGCGAGCCCGGCGTTCCTGGGGCGCAGCAGGATGTCCCGTACCGTCCCGGTGCCCCACGGTGCCCCGGTGACGGTCGGCACGCCGCGCTCGCGCAGCGAGGCGGTGATCTCGCGCAGGCTCACCTGCGACAGGATGGCCCCGGCGGCCTTGCGCACCTCGGCGGCCTCGGGCTCGCGGATGGTCACCCCGTCCGCTTCATAGCCGAACGGCCGGCGGCCGCCGCCGTACTTCCCTTTCCCCGCGTCCCGCTCGCGGGCGGCGGCGACCCGGCGGGCGGTGTCCCTGCTCGATTTGTTGCCGACTGCCACCATGACCCGGGCCATGGTCACGTCCGCGTCGTTGGCGAGCCGCAGGCTGCCGGTGACCGACTCGACGGGCAGCCGAGGGCTGGACGCCTCCACCACGTCGATCAGGTCTTCCAGGTCGCGCGGGTCGCGTGCGGCCCGGTCCAGGTCCAGTGCGATCAGCGCGTCCGCCTGGCCACCGTCCAGGCAGGCGAGCATGTCCCGCCAGGCGGGCCGGACCACCCGCAGCACCGGCTTGTCCCTGCCGGGCACCGCGATTTTCCGCCGTTTGAAGGCCGACGCCAGCGACCGGCCGTCCTTGGCCTGGTCGTTCTCCACGAATACCCGGACCACTTCCCAGCCGAGCTCGGCGGCGCGCTTGCGGCACCGAGCCTCCTGGTCCTCGATAGAATCCCCGTTGCGTGCATCAGATAGCCGCACGTAGATGACCGCCCTGCGCGGTCGCGTCTTGTCTGATAGCCGCAGGTAGATGTCCGCTTCGCGCGGTCGCGTCTCGTTGCTCATGTTCCTGGTACCGCCCTGCCCTGTGCGAGCCAAAGTTAGGCAGTGGTCAAACCGGGAGTAGGCAAGACAACCCTGCTGTTGCGGCTGTGGGCCGGGTTCATGGCGACCGCGCTGAGCCGGCAGGCGGCGGGGACCGGGCGCCGCCCGCTGCTGGTGGTGCTCGATTGCAAGGGCGGCGCCGACTCACGCCGCATCGCCGACCGGGCCCGCCGGGTACTGCGGGACGCGGGCGCCCGGGCCACCGCGATCTGGCCGGACGACGCCAGCCTGTCGCTGTGGGACCTTCCGCCGGCCCGGCTGATCACCACGCTGCTCGACCTGATCGAGCACGGGCACGGGGCGGCCGCGTACTACGCCGACGTGATGGAGGCGATCGTGGCCTTGGCGGTGCACGCTCCGCCCGCCCCGCCGGCCGGTGCGGCAGAGTTCCTGGCCCGGCTGGACGCGGACTGGCTGACGGCCGCTTACGCCTCCGGCGGCGGGGCCGGAACCGGGGCTGACGACGGGACTGGCGACGGGGACGCGCTCGCCGCGCTGCGTTCCGGCGCCCGGCTGATCCCCGACGTGGCGCTGCGGTTCCGCAGCCTGTGGCGCCGTCTTGGCACCGGCTTCGAGCCTGCGGGCAGCTTCGCCGACGCGGACGCCTGGTACTGCATCCTGGAGGGAACGGCGGAGACGTCAGTGGCCGAAGCCCAGGCCCGGGCGCTCGTGGACATGCTGGCCAGTTACATCAGCGGCCCCGGGGCGGACGCGGACGTGCTGCTGGCCGTCGACGAGTTCAGCGCGGTTTCCCGGCGGCTGCCGATCTGGGCGCTGTACGAGCGGGCCCGGTCCCTCGGGCTGGCCGTGCAGGTCTCCGCGCAGTCCTGGCCGGGACTGGCCGCCGACGAGGACGAGCGGTACCGGATCGCGGCGACCGCCGAGGGCGGCATCTGGCTGTTGCGCACGCCGCACCCCGATCCCGTGGTCGCGCTCGCCGGGTCGAGGCGATATGTCGACAGCACGCGGCGTCTGATGGCCGCTCCCCCGATGACCGCGGCCCCGTGGAGCGCACAGTGGAGCGCGGAGGGCAACTCCCGGGTGCGGCAGATGCCGGTCGTCGACCCGGACCTGGTCCGCGCGCTCGGGGTGGGGCAGGCCGCCTACGTGCATCAGGGCGGGGTGACCTACGTCCAGGTGAAACGGCTAGTTGCCGCGCCCGCTGCGCTGGCCCGCGTGCCCGCGGCCGCTGACTGGGCCGACCCGGCCCGCCGACCTGGCGGGGTCCGAGAGGCGGTCGGGGCCCACGAGGCGTACGGGATCCGTGAGACGGGAGGGGATCGCGGGGCGGGAGGGGACTACGGGGTGAGAGGAGACTACGAGACGGGAGAGGGCCACGAGGCGGGAGGGCGGCCGGGGACCGCGCGGCCGGGGACCGGCGACACGATTCCGCTACCCGCCGTGGGCCCTGCCCTGGCGAGCCGGCCGCTGGCCGAGGTGGGGGCGTTCCTGGACGAGGCGTTCGGCCGGGATGCGCCATGACGGACCCGTTCGCCGTCCTCGGGCTGCCGGCCCGGCCCGACCTGACTGGGGATGATATCCGCGCGGCGTGGCGCCGGATGGCCGCCGCCACCCACCCCGACCGCGCCGACGGCGGTGACCCCGCCCGGTACGCCGAGGCCGCCGACGCCTACACCACGCTGCGGACCGCGACCGGGCGCGGCGAAGCTTACGCCGACCTGGCCGCCCCACGCCCCGGCCGCCTGCGCCTCGGTGGCCGCCCGCGGCTCGGCGGCCGCCCGCGGCACGATGGCTACCTGCGGCGCGGCGGCCACGAGCGGCAGAGCCGCCCGGGCGTCCTGGCCCTGCGCGCGGCCGTGGCCGCCGCGGTGAGCGCCAGCGCGCTGGCTGTGGCCGGGCCGCAGCCCGCCAGCTTCGCGCTGGTGACCGGTGCTCTTACCTGGCTGATCCGCACCGGCCGCCGCGAACTCGCCCCCCGCCGCCCACCCCGCTGAGCCCGCGGCCCGGGGAAGGAAGCCGGTCCCGGGAAAGAGCCCCGCCGGGGAAGGAACCCGCTCCGGGGAAAGAGCCCGGCCGGGGAAGGCGGCCCGGGGAACGAGCCCGGCCTGGGGAAGCGCCCCGGCCCGGGGAAAGAAGCCCTGCCGGAAGGCGCCCCGGCGCGGGAGGCGTTGGGGCGCGGGGGCGGCGTAGCTCGGCGCCGGTCAGGCGCGGGTCAGCATGAACACCGGAATCTGCCGCGCGGTCTTGCCCTGGTACTCGCCGACCGTGGGAAACTCCGCGACCAGCTTCGGCCACAGCTCGGCGCGGGCGGTACCGCCTAGTTCCTCCGCCAGGGCCGTGAACGTCTGGGCACCCACCTCTACCTGGATACGGGGATTGGCCTTGAGGTTGTAATACCAGGCAGGGTGGGTGGGCGATCCGCCGTTGGATGCGATGATCGCGAAATGGCCATCACCGCGGGGAGAGCAGCCCAGCGGCGTGATGTGCTCGATCCCGGACCTGGCGCCGATGTGGTGGATGAGAATCAGCGTGGTGCCCGTCCAGGGCCCGCCGACACGTCCGTCGTTGGCCCGGAACTCCTCAATGATCCTGGTGTTGTAATCGTCCGGCGATACGGCCGGGGATGACTCCATGGCGATCCTCCCTGGGTCCTGCGGGTTCCGCACACCGGTTGCTGGCGGCTGCTGATATAGACCAGCCGGATGCCCGGGAGTCGCCGCGACAGCCCAGACGAAGGCGCCGGGCACGGACGCGAGCAGCTACAGCGGGAGGGTGAGCATGGGGACGAGCTGGTCGGCGGGAGCCAGCGAGCCGTGCATGCCGACGAGGGCCGATTCTCTCGGCTCGACCTGGCTGGCCACGATGGCCCAGAACCCGGCCGGCGCGGCGACCACGTCGCCGATCCGGGCCGCCACGCCCGGATCGACCGGGCCGAACCAGCCTTCCTTGATGGCCTCGTCGCGGGAGTGCACCCACGCGCGGTCGCCGAGGACCTCGCGCCAGGTCGCCAGGACGTCGGCCGCGGCGCCGGCGTGCGCGTAGACGTGCCGGGCGCGGCCCTCGCCGCCTAGCAGCGCGACCCCCTCGCGCAGCTCCGTCATGGCGTCAACGTCGATCCGATCCTCGGGGGGCACGTCGACCATCCCGTGATCGGCCGTCACGTAGAAGGCGGTATCGGGGGGCAGCGTCCCGGCGATCTGCTCGGCCAGCTTGTCCACGTGGGCCAGCTGGTAGTACCACGCCTCGGAAGCGACGCCGAACGCATGCCCGGTGGCGTCGAGGTCGCCGTGGTAGGCGGTCACGATCGCGTTGTCGGACTCATGAAGCGCGGCCACGGTCTCCGCCGCCAGGGCGCCCATGCTGTCGGCCGGCCGGTATGCGGCGCCGCGCATCGCCGCGCGGGTCAGCCCGGACCGGCGGAACGCCCGCGACGCCACGTGGTAGGCGGCGATGTCGGCGGCGACGGCACGCTCGTAGATGGTGGGCCGCGGCTGCCATCGCACCGGGTCGATCCGCTCGTCCCAGCGCAGCCCGTTCAGCAGAAAGTTTTCGCTGGGGGCGAGGACCTGGTAACCGAGCATGCCGTGCTGGCCGGGCGGGACGCCGGTGCCCAAAGTGGTCAGGCTGGTCACCGTGGTGGCGGGGAAACCGGCGGCCAGCGGCTGGGCGTTCATCCCCAGTTCGGACAGGAACGGCGCCGCCGCCGGATGACCGCGCAGCAGCTCCCAGCCCAGGCCGTCCACGATGAGCAGGCAGACCCGGCGCACCTCGGGCAGCCTCAGCACGTTGGTGCCGGAACCGCCGACGGAGGACAGGATGGACGCGGCCAGCTCAGCCAGCGTCCGGGTACCGTACGACGGCACGAGGGGGCGATGTCTCGGCTCGGGCGTCATCCGGGGGCGGTCCTTTGCCTGCTGTCGGTATCCGGGCCAGCCGATCGCCTGTGCACCCGGCTTGTCCTGGCGCCACATCCTGTCACCCACCGGGGCGTTCCGGCAACGCGGCGCGCGTGCCATATAGGCACTTATGTGACTCTATATGCCTTATGTGCGCGACACCCGAAGGCGTTAGTGGTTGGCACCGGCCGTCGCGTCGGCCAGCGACGCCGCGAACGCCAGCACCTGGCGGATGCCGTCCTCGCCGTCGGCCGCCTCACTGACCCGCAGCGCAAGGTCGTCGGCGGTGATCGTGCCCATGTAGCCGTGGTCGGCTTCACAGTTCTCGTCGCCGCAGTGTGCGGGCTCCAGCTCCACGTGCGACAGAACGTTCCAGCCGATGGTCAGCACGACCTCGGTTGGCATCGTCACGCCGGGCACGTACGCGCCGGGATCCGGCACAACCCGGGTCACCGCAACCGAGGAGACCCGGGAGAACCGGACGGCCTCGGTGCTGGTCTCCGCCTGCGGGCGGCTCTCAGGCTCCTCGGCCGGATGCTCGTCGGTGTGCGAGTAAATCAGCCGGGTCGGCGTGAGCGCCAGTACGGTTATGTGCCGCCTCACCTCCATGCCAGGATCGAAGATCGCGTCGTGCTGAACCACGTACGCCTTCACGGGCTCGGTGCCGAGCGCCGACCAGACGGCATCGGTAACCAGCCCGGGGTAGTAGCCGGTGCGCTCGATCGCGGCACGCAGGTCGTCCGCCGAGACGCGTGTTTCCCTCATGTCTTCCATCCTGCACTGTATGGGCCGGTGCATTCGCCCCGTGCGGGAAACACTGTGCCTCGGCCTGGTCACAATCCGGGTGACGCCGGGGCCCCCGTGGGAACCATGTCCGCCGGCCCGGCCTCGGTGACGTCGAGCCGGCGCTGCTCGGCCGGCTCCTCCATGGCCATCGCCCCGGCACTCGGCCTGGGCCCGCGGCGGCGCGGCCAGCGGGCACCGGACGTGCCGCCTCGGCCGCGGTAGACGATCAGCCCGTTCACCGGGTCGGGCGCCGCGTCCAGGGCCGCGCGCACGGCCGGCAGGGCGCGGAACGCCTCCCACGCGGCGTCATCGCGGAACGATACTTCCAGCACGACGCCCGTCCGGTGCTCGTGCCAGGCCCAGTCCAGGGCACCGTTGGAGAGGGCCGCCTCGATCAGCGCGCCCTCGTAGGAATCCTTCCACCGCCGGGCCGAAAGGTCGGCATGGAAGACCTCGATTGACCACCATTCCGCCATGATTGAGATAGTACGTGTTTGTTACGAGGCACGGAAGGGCCTGCCCAGCCCGGCTGCGGCGCTTAATCTGAACCGCCATGCGCCGCGATGCCATCAGGCTCTCGATCACCCTGCTCAGCGTGCTGCCCGCGGCCGGCCCCAGCCGCCCGGCCGGCACGGACGAAGGGATATTTAACGGGAAGAACGCGCAGCCTGCCCCGCCGTGGGAGGCCGCCGCCGAGGCCTCCCCTCCCCCGCCAGCGGCCGCACCCGCTCCCCCGCCAGGACCTGCGCTCGCTCCCGCCGCACCCGCTCCCGGACCTGGCTTCGCTCCCGCCGGGCCCGCTCCCGGACCCGCTCCCGGCCCCCGCCGGGAGACCGCGGGTGAGGCCATGGCGTGGGCGCCGGCGGTCGGGCTGCTGCTCGGGGTGCTGGCCGCCGCCGTGCTGTGGGTGTGCGACCACCTGCTGCACACTGGGTCGCTGGTGGCGGCCGCGCTGGCGGTCACCGCACTGGCGGTGCTCACCCGGGCTCTGCACCTGGACGGCCTCGCCGACCTGGCCGACGGCCTGGGCAGCCGGAAGCCCGCCGCCGAGGCGCTCACCATCATGCGGCGCTCCGACATCGGCCCGTTCGGGGTGGTCACGCTCACGCTGACACTGCTGCTCCAGGTGGCCGGGCTCACCCAGGCGGACGCGGCGGGACGCGGGCCGGCCGCGGTGATCGTCGCGGCGGTGACCGGCCGGCTCGCGCTCACCTGGGCGTGCCGCCGCGGAGTGCCCGCCGCGCGGGCCGACGGGCTGGGCGCGCTGGTGGCCAGCACGCTGCCGCCGGTCGTGCCGGCCCTGATCACGGCCGGGGTGCTGGCCATCACCATCGGCGGGATCTACCTGGCCGCCGCCGTCGCCGCGGTGCCGGTGGAATGGATCCTGCCGGTCGCCGAGGCGGCCGGGCTGCTCGTCTCGCTGGCCGTAGCCTGGCACGCGGTCCGGCGGCTGGGTGGGATCACCGGCGACGTGCTGGGCGCGCTGGTGGAGACGGCCACCGCCGCCTGCCTGCTGGTCACCGCCATGGGCTGACGCCCCCGGGCACCCAAATTCCCAGTTACGGGCAGACTTTTCGGCAGTATGTGCCCAAAAGTCTGCCCGTAGTCTTTTGTCTTGGTATCCGTGCGGGGAGGCCGCGCAGGCGCGGAATTGGCGGATTTCCCGGCCAGGCGCCCACGCTGGTCCAGGTGCTGCTCGTTTTCACCGTGCCGATCGCGCTGGCCTGGGTACTGGGCGACTCCATGCGGTACCGGCGCGGGTACTACCGCGCCCTGGAGGAACGGGCTGCCCGGCTGGAGCGGGCAAGGGCCACGCCGGACGTCCTGCTGTCGGTGCCCGACTGCCTGCGCGGGTTCCGGCCGACTGGCGCGCAGGCCGTGTTCATCAACGCGGCGCACGGCGTGCCCACCGAAACGGCCCGCGCCGCGGTAGACGCCGCGACCGCCAGCGACCCACTGCTCCAGGTGCTCACGGTGGCCGACTACAAGGCCAACCTGGCGGGCCAAGTCAGCCAGATCCTGGCCTTGTTCGGCGTGCTGCTGGGGCTGGCCATCCTGATCGCGCTGGTCGGCATTTCCAACACGCTGTCCCTGTCGGTGATCGAGCGGACCCGCGAATCGGCGCTGCTGCGCGCGCTCGGCCTGACCCGAGGTCAGCTGCGCCGGATGCTGCTTACCGAGGCGCTGCTGATGGCGCTGCTGGCCGTCGCGCTGGGCACCGGCCTGGGCGCCACCTTCGGCGCGGTCATGGTGCACGGGTTCATCACCTCGGCCGGCGGCGTGGTGTCGATCCCGTACGGGCAGATCACCGTGTTCGTGGTCCTCGGGGTGGCCGCGGCGCTGCTCGCCGCGGTCCGCCCGGCCCGCCGCGCGGCCCGCGTCCCCGTGATCACCGCGATGGCGGAAGCGTAGCGTCCCCGGCCGGGCCGTCCGTTTCCGGGCCGTCCGCCTCCGGGCCAGCCGCCTCCGGGCCAGCCGCCTCCGGGCCGGGTGGCGGCGCGGCCTCAGCCGGGTCGGCAAGCACGGCCGACCCGGGAAAGAGGGCACCGAAGATTTCCAGGTAGATCTGCTCCGGGTACGGCACGTAGTTGATGACCGCATGGGTGTTCCCGGCCGACTCAATGGTGAACGTCCCGAAGCCAAAGATGCGGCCGGCCGGCGCACGCTGGAACGTCATGTCCGCCAGATTCGGGAACGAGATCGTCTGCACGGTGGTCGTGGCCAGCCCGGCGATCAGCATGAATCGCTGGTCGGTGACCACGATGAGGCGGATGAACCAGTCGAACAGCGTCACCGCGAAGCGGACGGCAAAGGCGAGCGTGAGGATCCATATCGCGATCCGCACGGACTGGGCGACGTGCGGTATCCCGCTGACCGCGATGGCGGTCAGCAAGACGCCAACCGCCGAGGCCAGCGGCGGCAGCAGCAGAGCGGGATGCTGACGAACCGTGACGAATATCTTCTCGCGCGGCAGCAGGTACCTGCCGACATTGTGCGCAACGGGGAACTCCACATCCGGGACGCTCAGCCTCATGTCGCACCCGGCGGTTTCGGGCACGCGGGCGTGTGCCCGGTGGCCGGCTCGGCGGTGAAAAGCGGTATCAGCGGCGGCATGGGGGCTGCCTCCCCCATCTGGCAGATCTGCCGATGTGCCACGTCGCTGGCGCGGTAGTAGGTGATGGCCCGGTTGCTGTCCTGCAGGACCACGATCCAGTTGCCGTCGTCGGAGAGGCTGTAGCCGACCACCGTCCGGCCGGACGTCAGCGTGATCACCTCGGCGGGCAGCCACGGCTGCCTGAGCATCTGGGTATAAAACTGATTAGACAGCGGAAATGGATACAGCCGGGAAATAAATGGCAGTAGCGCGATACACGCCATCGCGGCCACCGTTCTCATGAACGTGGCGACCCCCAGCCCGGCCAGCTCAAAAATCAGCATGACGGCGAGCGGTGCACCCAGAACGACCAGCGCCAGAATTCCGGCGGGCTGGGACATAAACGCCACGACGTGCCGCCAGTCTTGCTGAGCGAGCTGCCAGGCCGCCTGCCTGCTGACCGTGATGGGTATCACGCAGGCGACCGCGAGAAGGGTCAGGATCCCGAGCACTACGCGGTTGAACAGCAGCAGGACCAGCGCGAGATACGGCACCAGAATCGGCACCAGCGGGATCACGGTGCCCAGGACCGTATCGACGTATCCACCGGACGAGGCGATGGCCGACGCGGTGGCTGAATTGAAGTCCGAGATGATCAGCAGCCGGACGACAGAAATCAGCAGAATGCCGACCGGCGATATCAGCAGGGCCGTGGTCGCTGACCACCTCAGGCGGCCGAGAATGCCGGCCATGTCGCCGTAGGCGCCCCACGAGCGCGCGGATGCCACGCTGGCGTCACGAGCCGAACCGCCCGCAGCCCCCCTGCCGAACATGGCCCGTAAGTTATCGCATTTCCGGTAATGACGGGAGAACCGCCAGATAGGGCCTATTGATAAGCCTGCGAGCCGGTCAGGGGCGATCCGCTCTATAGGCCTGCGGGCCCGGTAAGGGGCGGTCCGCCGGTAAGGGGCGGTCCGCCGGTAAGGGGCGGTCCGCGGTGGCGCGGCGCAGCGACCAGCCGAGCGCGGCGAACACGCACAGCGGCAGCAGCCACCAGGCGTTCAGGTGGGCCACGTGCACGAGCAGGGCCGTGGCGATGAGGGCCGCGACGACGACGGCCGCGCCGCGCCAGTCGTCACCGACCACGAAGTCGTAGGCAAAATCCCAGATGGAACGGAGTCTGCGCACGGTCCTACTCCTTGCCGGAAGGGACGGCGGACGGCCGCGGAACGGCGGCCGGGGCGGGCCGGCCGCGGCGGAGCAGGGCGGTGTAGCCGAGCGATACCAGCGCGACCGCCGGGATGACCCCGAGCAGGGCGGCGTCGTGGCCCGGCCAGTTCACCCCGGTGCCCTCGGCGCCCCAGAAGATGCCGAACGAGGTGAGCATGATGCCGACGGCGAACTTCATCGCGTTCTCCGGCACCCGGGCCAGCGGGGCGCGGGCGGCCACCCCGACGCCGGCGATGACGAGCACCGCGGCGGCGGCGCCGATCACGGCCAGGCCGATGTTGCCCTGGTTGGTGCCGAACGTGAGCACGATGAAGACGACCTCCAGGCCCTCCAGCAGCACGCCCTTGAACGACAGGGTGAACGCGTACCAGTCGCGGACGCCGCGCCGGGACTGGCGTGCGGCGCTGCTGGCCGCGGCCACCTCGCGCAGGTAGGCGCTCGCCTCGTCGTGCAGGGCCTTGTACCCGGTGGCGCGCAGGATCGCCTTGCGCAGCCACTGCAGGCCGAAGATGGCGAGCAGCGCCCCGACGACCAGCCGGAGCGCGCCCAGCGGGACCAGGGTGAGGGCCGGCCCGAGCGCGGCGACCACGATCGCGAGCACGACGAGCGCCGCGGCCATGCCCTGGAAGGTGGACCGCCACTCCCGGGTCAGGCCGGCGGCGAGCACGATGGTCAGGGCCTCGACGGCCTCCACCGCGCACGCCACGAAGACGGTGAGCGCGAGGGCGAACTCGTTCACGGGACCTCCAGGCAGGTACGGGCGCTACCGACGTTACGCGCCGGCGGGTAGACAATGGCCGCGTGACCGATGACACCCGCGCCGCGGCCGACGCGGCGCCGCCCGCGGGCTGGCTGGTGCTGATCTACCGGGTGCCGTCCGAACCGACCCGGCTGCGTTCCACGGTGTGGCGCCGGATCAAGAGCCTGGGCGCCATGTACCTGCAGAACTCCTGCGCGGCGCTGCCCGCGACCGGGAGCGCCGAGCGGGCCCTGCGCAAGCTGCGGCGGGAGATCCTCGACATGTCCGGCACCGCGGTGCTGATGTCGTGCGACGTGCTGGCCGGGGAGCAGGAGGTGCGGGCGGCATTCCAGGCGGCGCGGAACGACGAGTACGAGGAGATCGTCGACAAGTGCGAGGACTTCCTTGGACAGGTGAAGAAGGAGTACGCGGCGAGCCACTTCACCTACGCCGAACTGGAGGAGAACGAAGTCGACCTGGTCAAGCTGCGCAACTGGTTCGCGAAGGTCCGGGACCGGGACGTGTTCGGCGCGGAAGGCCGCCCCGGATGCGAGAAGGCGCTGGACGAATGCGAGCAGTCGCTGGAGGCCTACGCCGCCCGGGTGTACGCGGAAGAGGCGGAAGGCCAGTGAGGCCCGCCGAGATCGTTCATGAACGCTCATGACGCTGTAATAGTAACAGTCGTTAAATCACTTAACGAACTTCGGTTAGGTTCAGATTGCGGCCAGCGCTTAACCTGCTGGCCACCTGGGTGACATCGCGGCGACGGCTCCACCCGGGCCGCGGGCGGTTCGGCCGCGCCGCGCGCGGGGAGAACGCCGCGCTACGGCTGGAGCCCGGCGGGTGCCACGTCCTCGACGCGCCAGGCGTCATTGGCACCGCAGAGGACCAGGCAGGGGCGGCGGCCGGGGACGCGGCCCGCCAGCCACGCCGCGAACGGGGCCGCGGCCGCCGGCTCCACCGCGATCCGCAGTTCCTCCCAGAGCCGGTCCCGGGCGGCGAGAATCTCCCCGTCGGTCACGTGCACTAGGTCCACGGGGCGCTGCCGGAGCATGGTGAAGGGCAGGTCGCCGATCCGGGTGGCGCCCAGCGCGGACGCCGCGACCGATTCGGCGGGCGCGTCGGCCGGGGTACCCGCCTCGAACGCCACGTGCAGGCAGTCGCAGTGCTCCGGTTCGACGGCGACCAGGGCGCGCCCGGTACCGATGGCGGCACCGACGCCGGCCGCGAGCCCGCCGCCGCCCACCGCCACCACCACCGCGTCCGTTTCCGGGGCCTGCTCGGTGATCTCCAGGCCGACGGTGCCCTGCCCGGCGATGACGGCCGGATCGTTGTAGGCGTGCAGATACGGCGTGCCCGACCGCGCCGCGGCGGCGCGGGCCGCGGTCTCGGCCTCGGCGTAGCGCCGGCCATGGGTAACCATGGTGGCGCCGGCCGCGGCGATCCAGCGGCGCTTCACCTCGGGCGTGCCGTGCGGGACGTACACCGTGGCCGGGATGCCCTGCACGCGGGCGGCGGCGGCCACGGCCAGGCCATGATTGCCGCCGGACGCCGTGATGACCTGGGCGGCGCCGGCCGCCGTGGCGATCGCGTTGAGCGCGCCGCGGAACTTGAAGGCCCCGGTCACCTGCATAAACTCCAGTTTCAAGGTCACCGGGCGGCCGTCGACGCGGACCGTGAACACGGGGGTCCGGCGGGCGCGCGAGGCGAGCCGGGCGGCCGCCTGGCGCACATCGTCGACGATGACCGGCTGCGCCGCAGCGAACGAGGACGTCATGACTCCAGTCTGGGCGGTGCCCGGCGGCAGCGGCAAACCGAAGCCGTTTAGTTTCCGTCGATCGGTGTGCATATTCGTGCGCCTGCTTGGATTCCACGGGTCCGCGTGAAATAGGGTCGATGTCGAGCAATGCGCCAGTCGTCCGCTGGTTCCAGGCACCCCGTCCCGGTACCTGGTACCCGGCCAGCCCAGGCGGCCCGCTAGCCCCGTTCTGCCGTTCCGCCGCGGGCGCCCCGTCACAGGCGTTTGCGCCGCTGGAGCAGGCATAACGCCGGAGCGGACATGGCGGGCGCGCACCGGTCAGGCACTAGCATCGGCAGGGTGACGATGATGATTCATACCAGCGAGACGTCGGCTCGCGCGCTTGAGGCGGACGCCCTCATCGTCGGTGTGGTCGAGGGGCCCGACGGGCCCCGGCCCGCTCCCGGAGCCCGCGACGCCGATGACGCGCTGGGTGGCGTCCTCACCGACCTGCTGATCGCGCTGGACGCGACCGGCCGGGCCGAGGAGATCACGAAGATCCCGGCCGCGGGGCGGCTGCCGGTGCCGGTCATCGTCGCGGTCGGGCTGGGCGCGGGCGAGGCCGGCCCCGGCGACGACGTGCGATTCGACCCGGAGACGCTGCGGCGCGCGGCGGGTGCCGCCGTGCGGGCGCTGACCGCCGGCCGCCCGGCGGCCCGCGACGACAGCGGCCCGGGCCACAGCGGGCCAGGCCATACCGGGCTGGGCAACGTGAAACGGCACATCGCGCTGGCCCTGCCGGCCCGCGACACCGGCGAGATCGGGGCCGTCGCGCTGGGCGGGCTGCTGGGCGGCTATGCGTTCCGGCGCTACCGGACCTCGGGCACCACCATCGAGGCCGCGCTGACCGTGCTCACCGGCGTCACCGGGCCGGATGCTCAGGCCGCCGCGGACCGCGCGCAGATCCTCGCCGACGCCGTCACGCTGGTGCGTGACCTGGTCAACACCGGCCCGTCCGATCTGGTCCCCGCCATGTTCGCGGCCGAGGCGGAGCGCGTCGCCGCCGCCTGCGGGCTGGCCGTCGAGGTGCTGGACGCCAACGCGCTCGCGGCCGGCGGGTACGGCGGCATCCTCGGCGTCGGCCAGGGCTCGGTGCACCCGCCGCGGCTGGTCCGGCTCGAATACACCCACCCGGAGGCCACCCGCACGCTGGTGCTGGCGGGCAAGGGCATCACGTTCGATTCCGGCGGCCTGTCGCTCAAGCCGCCGAAGTCGATGGAATGGATGAAATCCGACATGGGCGGCGCCGCCGCGGTGCTGGGCGCGCTGCAGGCGATCGCGGCGCTCCGGCCAGCCGTGAACGTCATCGGCTACCTGCCGCTGGCGGAGAACATGCCGAGCGGGACCGCGCAGCGCCCGTCCGACGTGATCACCATCCGCGGCGGCACCACCGTCGAGGTGCTGAACACCGACGCCGAAGGGCGGCTGGTGCTCGCCGACGCGCTGGTGCGATCGGCGGACGACTCCCCCGACCTGCTCATCGATGTCGCCACGCTGACCGGGGCGCAGCTCGTCGCGCTCGGCTCGCGGGTGGCCGGGGTGATGGCCACCAGCGACCGGCTCGCCGCCGAGGTCGCCGCCGCGTCCTCGCGGGCGGGCGAGCCGGCCTGGGCGATGCCGCTGCCGGCCGAGCTGCGCAAGGGCCTGGACTCCACCGTCGCCGACCTGGCCAACGTGTCCGGCGACCGGAGCGGCGGCATGCTGGTGGCCGGGCTGTTCCTGCGCGAGTTCGTGCCCGCCGGCGTCCCCTGGGCGCACGTCGACATCGCCGGGCCGTCCTTTAACGAATCCGAGCCGTTCGGTTACACCCCGCGGGGCGGTACCGGCGCGGCCGCCCGGGCCCTCGTGCAGATCGCGGAGGACGTCGCGGACGGCGCGTTCGGCGCGGCGTAAAGACGGGGTAAGCCCACCCAAGGTGGGCAGACTGACTCCGGAGGAGCCTGATCACGTGCGGGAAAGCCGCCCTGGCCAGGTCCGCCGGGATGGAATGATGGAAGCAACTGTGAATGACAGATAGGGAGCGTTCCGTGGCAGAGGGCAGCGGTGCCTACGACATTGTCGTGCTGGGCGGCGGCAGCGGAGGTTACGCCTGCGCGCTGCGCGCCGCCGAGCTGGGCAAGCGCGTGGCACTGATCGAGCGAGACAAGGTCGGCGGGACCTGCCTGCACAAGGGATGTATCCCCACCAAGGCCCTGCTGCACTCGGCCGAGGTCGCCGACCAGGCGCGGGAGAGCGAATCGTTCGGCGTCCGGTCCAGTTTCGAGGGCATCGACATCGCCGGCGTGCACGCCTACAAGGACAAGGTTGTCGACCGGCTCTGGAAGGGCCTGCAGTCCACGATCGCCAGCCGGAAGATCGAGACCATCGAGGGTGACGGCCGGCTCATCTCGCCGACCCAGGTCCAGGTGGGCGGCAGGGTCTACGAGGCGGAACACATCGTGCTGGCCACCGGGTCGGAGCCACGCAGCCTGCCGGGGCTGGATATCGACGGCGAGCGGGTTATCTCCAGCGATGACGCTCTGCGTTACGAGCGGGTGCCGGGTTCGGTGATCATCCTGGGCGGCGGCGTCATCGGGGTCGAGTTCGCGAGCGTCTGGCGGTCATTCGGCGCCGAGGTCACGGTCGTGGAGATGATGCCGCAGCTGCTGCCGCTGGAGGACGAGGGCAGCGCCAAGCTGCTGCAGCGGGCGTTCCGCCGCCGCGGCATCGGGTTCGAGCTGGGCGCGCGCTTCGAGCGCGTGAAGCACACCGAGACCGGCGTGACCGTGACGCTGGCCGGAGGCAAGACGCTCGACGCGGAGCTGCTGCTGGTCGCGGTCGGCCGCGGCCCGGTGTCGGCCG
Organism: uncultured Actinomycetes bacterium; assembly: GCA_963824545.1. GTDB lineage: Bacteria > Actinomycetota > Actinomycetes > Streptosporangiales > Streptosporangiaceae > Bog-532. Next base: position 146,313 of record CAWGPP010000033.1, read on the forward strand.
GGCTCGGCTACGAGGAGGCTGGCGTCGCGATGGAGCGCGGCTACGTCAAGGTGGACGAGTACTGCCGGACCAGCGTGCCGACCATCTCGGCGGTCGGGGACCTCATCGCCACGCCGCAGCTGGCGCACGTCGGCTTCGCCGAGGGCATCATGGTCGCCGAGCGGATCAGCGAGCTGGCGGTCACCCCGATCGACTACGACGGGGTGCCGCGCATCACCTATTCCGAGCCGGAAGTGGCGTCGGTCGGGATCACCTCGGCGCAGGCCGCGGAGCGGCGCCTGCAGGTCACCGAATTCTCCTACCCGCTCGGCGGCAACGGCCGGAGCGTGATCCTGCAGACGCAGGGGGCCGCCAAGGTGATCGCGGCGGTGAAGGACGACGGCACGCCCGGTGAGGTCGTCGGCATCCACCTGGTCGGCACCCGGGTCGGCGAGCTGATCGCCGAGGGCCAGCTCATCTACAACTGGGACGCTGAGCCTTCCGACGTGGCGCAGCTCGTCCACCCGCACCCCACCCAGTCGGAGATCATGGGCGAGGCGATGATGGCGCTCGCCGGCAAGCCCCTGCATGTACACGCGTAATCACGTATCACCCCACCGCGCGAACACGTAAGCGGCGGACAACAAAGGAGTCGCGGGAACAATGTCGGTCTCGGTATCCATGCCCCAGCTCGGCGAGAGCGTCACCGAGGGCACCGTCACACGCTGGCTGAAGAAGGAAGGCGAGCGTGTGGAGGCGGATGAGCCGCTTCTTGAGGTGTCGACGGACAAGGTCGACACCGAGATCCCTTCCCCGGCGACGGGCGTGCTGCGCAACATCGCCGTCGGCGAGGACGAGACCGTAGAGGTCGGCGCGCAGCTCGCGGAGATCGAGGAGGGCGCGGACGCCGGGCGATCCGGCGCGCCGTCTGGGTCCGCGCCGTCTGGGTCTGCGGACTCCGGGCAGGCCCCGGCCGCGGCGGCCAGTGCTCCGGGCGCCGACGCCGCGGCCGCGGGTGCCGCGGCCGCGGGTGCCGCGGCGGGGGGCCCCGGCGGGTACGGCGATCCGGGCACCAACGGGACAGCCGCCAGCCAGCCGGGCGGTTACCAGGCCCCGTCCGCGCCGGCCTGGTCACCGCCCGCTCCCCCGGCCCCGACCGCCCCGCCGCAGCCGCAGTACACGTCACCACCGCAGTACGCGCCCCCCCAGCCCGCCGCCGCGCAGGCACCGCAGCCGGCACAGGCCCCCGCCGCAGCCGACCAGGACGGCCAGTACGAGACGCTCACCCCGCTCCCTACCGGAGGCGACGGGCCCTACGTGACCCCGCTGGTCCGCAAGCTGGCCGCCGAGCACGGCGTGGAACTCGACTCGGTGTCCGGTACCGGCGTCGGGGGCCGGATCCGCAAGCAGGACGTGCTCGACGCCGCCCGCACCCGCCGTGAGGCGGAGGCGGCCCGGCCGCCGGCGCCGGCCACCCCACCCGCTCCCGCCGCGCCCGCGGCCGCTCCCGCGGTCGGCGCGCCCGCCCCCGTGCAGGCGGCGGCCGGGGCTGCAGCCCGGCCGGCCCCGGCCCGCCCCGCGATCGTCCCGTCCGCGCTGCGCGGCACCACCCAGCGGATGTCCCGCGCGCGTCAGGTCATCGCCCAGCGGATGGTCCAGTCGCTGCAGACGTCCGCGCAGCTCACCACGGTAGTCGAGGTAGATGTGACCGCCATCGCGCGGCTCCGCGCGCGGGCCCGGGCGGACTTCGAAGCCCGCGAGGGCGTCAAGCTGACCTTCCTGCCCTTCTTCGCGCTCGCCGCGGTGGAGGCGCTGAAGATCTACCCGATGGTCAACGCGGTCATCGACACGGCCAGCAGCCAGGTGACCTACCACGACGCCGAGCACCTCGGCATCGCCGTGGACACCGAGCGCGGCCTCACCGTCCCGGTCATCCACAACGCCGGCGACCTGAACCTCGGCGGCGTGGCCCGCAAGATCGCCGACCTCGCGGCGCGGACTCGGTCCGGCCAGGTCAGCGTCGACGAGCTGTCCGGCGGCACGTTCACCCTGACCAACACCGGCAGCCGGGGCGCGCTGTTCGACACCCCGATCATCAACCAGCCGCAAGTGGCCATCCTCGGCACCGGGACCGTCGTCAAGCGCCCCGTCGTCGTCGAGGACGCCGCCCTCGGCGAGGTCATCGCCGTGCGCTCGATGGTCTACCTGGCCCTGACCTACGACCACCGGATCGTCGACGGCGCGGACGCCGCCCGTTTCCTGACCACGGTCAAGGAGCGGCTGGAAGAAGGCAGCTTCGAAGCCGAGCTCGGCCTCTAAGGCGCGTACCGGTACACGCCCGGCCGCGCACACGAGCGGCCGGGCGTCGCCCTACGGCGCCCGTTAAACAGTTTTCCCCGAATACCCCGACCCCGTTGTACGTAAAGGCGCCTCTGCCGCGACCCCGCTGTACGCAACGGCGCCTCTGCCGCGACCCCGCTGTACGCACAGGCGCCTCTGCCGCGACCCCACTGTACGTAAAGGCACCTCTGCGTGGAAGGGAAGGGCGGGGCGAAGCCGGGCGAGGCGGGCGGGGGCGAAGCCGGGCGAGGCGGGCGAGGCGGGCGGGGGCGAAGCCGGGCGAGGCGGGCGAGGCGGGCGGGGGCGAAGCCGGGCGAGGCGGGTCCGGGGCAAGGGCGGGGCGGGATACTCGGCGGCATGGTGGTGACGGCCCGGCGGGCGAACCCAGATGACGCGGCGGAGCTGACCCGGCTGCGGGTCGTGATGTTCGAGGCCATGGGCTTCGATATCAGCGCGGCGGACGAGGCGTGGCGGCAGCGGACCGCCGGGCATTTCCGGGAACGGCTGCGGGACACCGAGAGCTTCGCGGCGTTCGTGGTCGGAAAGCCGGGCGGCGCGGGCCTGGCCGCCTGCGCGGCGGGCTGGCTGAACCCGCACCTCATCGGCCTCCGTAACCTCAGCGGGCGGCGCGGCTACATCGCCAACATGTGCACGGACGTGGAGTACCGCGGGCGGGGCTTCGGCCGGGCCGCCCTGACCCCGCTGCTGGACTGGATGCGCGCGGCGGGCATCGACGTCATCGACCTGCACGCGACGCCCGACGGGGCGCCGCTGTACCGGTCCCTCGGCTTCACCGAGCCGAAGGCAGCCGCCCTCAGCCTTCGCCTCTAGCCGCTGCGGAGCCCGTCGCGGAGCCCGTCGCGGAGCCCGTCGCGGAGCCGCTGCCGCGGGGGCGGCCGGGGCCGCGCATCTGGCGGGCGTCGCGGGGCAGCCGTCCCGCGTCGGCCAGCGCGCGGCGCAGCAGGAACTCGATCTGGGCGTTCGTGCTGCGCAGCTCGTCGTTCGCCCAGCGGGCCAGTGCGTCGTGCACAGCCGGATCGAGCCGGAGCAGCACGCCCTTACGTTCGCTCACCGTGATACCGCGCCCGCCGTCACTGGTACAGGGAGCCGGTGTTGACGACCTGCTGAGTGGCCTGCTCGCTGCACAGCACGACCAGCAGGTTGGAGACCATGGCAGCCTTGCGCTCCTCATCCAGCTCGACGACGCCCTCTTCCTCCAGTCGCTGCAGGGCCAGCTGAACCATGCCGACGGCCCCTTCGACGATGCGCTGCCGCGCGCCGACGACCGCGCTGGCCTGCTGCTGGCGCAGCATGGCCTGTGCGATCTCCGGTGCATAGGACAGCCGGGTCAGGCGGGACTCGATGATCTGCACGCCCGCGGGCAGGACCCGGTCGGTCAGCTCGGCGGACAGCCGCTGGGTGATCTCGTCCGCGTTGTCGCGCAGCGACAGCTTGCCGCTGCCCCGGCTGTCGTAGGGGTAGCTGGACGCGATGTGCCGGACGGCGGTCTCGGTCTGTATGGCGACGAAATGCGTGTACTCGTCCACAGCGTAGGTGGCCTTCGCGGTGTCCCTGACCTGCCAGACGATCACGGCGGCGATCTCGATCGGGTTGCCGTCGGCGTCGTTGACCTTAGCCTGCGCGGACTCCTGGTTGCGGATTCGGGTCGAGACAGCGATCCGGCGGGTGAACGGATTCACCCATTGCAGGCCGGACTCGCGTACCGTGCCGCGGTACTTGCCGAATAGCTGGATGACTCGCGCCCGCCCGGGCGTGACGGGAGTCAGGCCGGCCAGCACGAGGATGGCCGCCGCCAGGACCAGAATGCCGGCCCACACCAGGGCGGTCTTGGTATCGCCGTGGTACTGACTCGCGCGCCAGAGCACCACGATCCCGGCGGCCAGCACGACGATGCCCAGCGCCAGCATGCGCAGCCCCGGGAATGTCCGGGCTTCGCGCTCGGCTACGGTTGCGCGCCCGGTGACCGGCGCGACCGTGTGCCCGCCGGTGCCCGCGATCGATACGTCCGAAGCCATCCGACCCACCTCCACGTGACGTGACTGATACTATCTATCTAGCATTATGATATCAGTTTTTGAGGAAGAGTCCAGCCAACCAGGGCGGGCGCGGGCGGGGTCAGACGGAGCCGATGACGCGTTTGGCGTAGGACTCGAGGGTGGCGTCGGGGGCGTCGTGCATCAGGTAGACGCTGAAGTTGGCGGCGCCGATCTCGCGGAGCTCCTGCAGCCGGTCGACGTGCGCTTCGGGCGGGCCGAGCAGGCAGAACCGATCGACCACCTCGTCCGGGACGAACGAGGTGGACGGGTTACCGGCCTTGCCGTGGTGGGCGTAGTCGTACCCCTGGCGGGCCTTGATGTAGTCGGTCAGCGCGTACGGGATCGTCTCTCCGGAGTCGCCGTACCGGGCGACCAGGTCCGCGACGTGGTTGCCGACCATGCCGCCGAACCAGCGGGTCTGCTCCCGCATGTGGGGCAGGTCCGTGCCGACGTAGGCGGGCGCGGCGATGCAGATGGTCACGTCGTCGGGGTCGCGGCCCGCCTCGGCCGCGGCCGCGCGGACCGAGCCGATCGTCCAGCGGGCGATGTCCGGGTCGGCGCACTGCAGGATGAAGCCGTCGGCCTCCGCGCCGCACATCCGCAGCGCCTTCGGCCCGTACCCGGCCATCCAGATCTCGAGCCGGCCATCGCGCACCCACGGGATGCGCACCGGGGTGCCGTCGACGTCGACCGAACGGCCCTCGGCCAGGTCCCGGATTTCGCGCATGGCCCGGGACAGGACCGCCAGCGAGGCCGGGTGCCGGCCCAGCACCCGCAGCGCGGAGTCGCCACGGCCGATGCCGCAGACCGTCCGGTTCCCGAACGTGTCGTTGAGCGTGGCGAACAGCAACGCGGTCACCGACGGGTCGCGGGTCAGCGGATTCGTGACCAGCGGCCCGACCACGACCCGGGAGGTCTGCGCCAGGATCTGTGCGTAGATGACGAACGGCTCCTGCCACAGCACGTGCGAGTCGAACGTCCACACGTGGCTGTAGCCGCTGGCGTCGGCGCGGCGCGCCAGCTCGATGACGCGCTGCGCCGGCGGGTCGTTCTGCAGGACGAGCCCGATGTCCATCGCCCCTACCCCAGGTACTGGCAGATGCCGCGGGGCAGGAACCGGCCGCGGCCGGCCTGCCCCCGCCACTCGCCGCCGGACAGGATGATCTCGCCGCGGGACATCACCGTGGTGACCTGGCCCTGCACCTCACGGCCCTCGTAGGCCGAGTAGTCCACCGCCATGTGGTGCGACGTCGCGGACAGCACGTGCCGCGCGGACGGGTCGTATAGCACGATGTCAGCGTCCGAGCCGGGGGCGATCGTGCCCTTGCGCGGGTACAGGCCGAACATCCGGGCCGGGGTCGTCGCGTTGACCTCCACCCACCGGGCCAGCGGCAGCTCGCCGTCGACGACGCCCTGGTGCAGCAGGTCGATGCGGTGCTCGATGCCCGGGATGCCGTTCGGGATCTTGGAGAAGTCGCCGCGGCCCAGCTCCTTCTGTTCCTTGAAGCAGAACGGGCAATGATCGGTGGACACCACGGACAGGTCGTTGGTGCGCAGGCCCCGCCACATGTGCTGCCAGTGATCCTTGCTGCGGACCGGCGGCGAGGCGACGTACTTGGCACCCTCGAACCCTGGCGCGTCCAGGTCGTCCTGGGACAGGTACAGGTACTGCGGGCAGGTCTCGGCGAATACCGCCGCGCCGCGGTCGCGGGCCTCGGTGACCGCGTCTAGGGCCTGCCGGGCGGACAGGTGCACGATGTACAGCGGCGCGCCCGCCACCTGGGCCAGGCGGATCGCGCGGGACGTCGCCTCGCCTTCGAGTTCGGGCGGCCGGGTGCGGCCGTGCCAGCCGGGGTCGGTGTGCCCGGCCTCCAGCGCCTGCGCGACGAGCGCGTCGATCGCGATGCCGTTCTCCGCGTGCATCATGACCGTGGCGCCGTTGCCGGCCGCCTTCTGCATGGCCTGCAGGATCTCCCCGTCGGTGGCGTAGAAGACGCCCGGGTAGGCCATGAACATCTTGAAACTGGTCACGCCCTCACCGACCAGGACGTCCATCTCCTTGAGCGTCCGGGCATTGACGTCCGAAACGATCATGTGGAAGCCGTAGTCGATGCTGGCCTTGCCGGCCGCCTTGCCATGCCAGGTGTCCAGGGTCTCCTGCAGCGAGGAGCCCTTCTTCTGCACGGCGAAGTCGACGATCGTCGTGGTGCCGCCCCACGCGGCCGCGCGGGTGCCGGTCTCGAAGTCATCGGCGGAGAACGTGCCGCCGAACGGCATCTCCAGGTGGGTGTGCACGTCGATGCCGCCCGGCATGACGTACTGGCCGGCCGCGTCCAGCGTGTGGTCCACCGCGCCGGTCAGCGCGTCGGTGTGCGCGGGATCGAGGACGGCGGCCACGGTCTCGCCGTCGACGAGCACGTCCGCGGGGAACGCCCCGGTCGCGGTGACCACCGTGCCACCGCGGATGAGTGTGCGCACGCTGCCTCCCTTAGGGCTCGGTCAGGGAACCGTAGGAATCCGGACGCCGGTCGCGGTAGAACTGCCACTGGTGCCGGACCTCCTCCAGCAGGTCCATGTCCAGGTCGCGGACCAGTACCTCCTCCTGGCTGCCGGACGCCGCGCCGCCGATGATCTGCCCGCGCGGGTCGGCGAAGTAAGACTGCCCGTAGAAGTCGTCGTCGCCCAGGGGCTCGATGCCGACGCGGTTGATGGCGCCGACGAAGTACTCGTTGGCCACCGCGGCGGCGGGCTGTTCCAGCTTCCACAGGTACTCCGACAGCCCGCGGCTGGTCGCGGACGGGTTAAACACGATCTTCGCGCCGGCCAGGCCGAGCGCCCGCCAGCCCTCCGGGAAGTGCCGCTCGTAGCAGATGTAGACGCCGATCCGGCCCACGGCGGTGTCGAACACCGGGTAGCCGAGGTTGCCGGGCCGGAAGTAGAACTTCTCCCAGAACCCGGTGACCTGCGGGATGTGGTTCTTGCGGTGCTTGCCGAGGAAGGTGCCGTCGGCGTCGATGACCGCGGCCGTGTTGTAGTAGACGCCCTCCTGCTCCCGCTCGTAGACCGGGACGATGAGGACCATGTGGTGCTCGCGCGCGACGTCCTGCATCAGCCGCACGGTCGGCCCGTCTGGCACCTCCTCGGTCCATGCGTACCACTGCGGGTCCTGGACCTGGCAGAAGTACGGGCCGTAGAACAGTTCCTGCAGGCACGCGACCTGCGCGCCCTGGCCCGCCGCGTCCCCCAGCGCGGAGACGGCGTTCTTGATCATCGAATCCTTCTCGCCGGTCCATTTCTGCTGGACGAGCGCGGCGCGTACGGTCGCCATCGCGATCCCCTCTCGGTAACGGGTCAGGCGGGCAGTTCGGCTCGGTAACGGTTAATCAGGCAGTTCGGCGAGAATGGCGGCGCTGCGGGACAGGCCGAGCCGGGTGGCGCCGGCCGCCACCATCGCGAGGGCGTCGGCGGCGGACCGGATCCCGCCCGAGGCCTTCACCCCCAGGCGGGGAGCCACGGTCCGCGCCATCAGAGCGACCGCGGCGGTGGTCGCCCCGCCGGCCGGGTGGAAGCCGGTCGAGGTCTTCACGAAGTCCGCGCCCGCCGATTCGGCGGTCCGGCAGGCCGTCACGATGCCCTCCTCGTCGAGGACGGCTGACTCAATGATCACCTTCAGCAGGGTGGGGCTGGGCACCGCCCCGCGGACCGCGGCGATCTCTTCTTCCACCTCTTTCCACCGCCCGGCGCGGGCCAGGCCCAGGTTGATGACCATGTCGACCTCCTGGGCGCCGGTCGCGGCGGCCTCGCCGGCCTCGTCGGCCTTCAGCCCGGCGATGTGCGCGCCGGACGGGAACCCGGCCACCGCAGCGACCCGGAGGGTACTGCCGGCCACGTCGCGCGCGGCCACCGCGGTCAGCGTCGGGGACACGCACACGGCGTAGGTCCCGAGGCTCTTCGCCTCGGCGCACAGGGCGCCGATGTCTTTCGGGGTCGCCTCGGGAGCCAGCAGGGTGTGGTCGATCATGGCGGCCAGTTCGCTCCTGGTCAGGGACGCGGTCACAGGCTCAGCACCTCCGTTACCTCATCGCGCAGTTCTGCCAGCAGCCGGGCGGCCTGGGCCCGTAGCGGCGCCAGGTCGTCGCGGCCCTCGGCGGGCAGCACCACTTGCAGGTAGATCTTCACCTTAGGCTCGGTGCCGCTGGGCCGCAGCGCCACCCTGGTCCCGTCGGCACAACGCCAGATGATCACATCGGACCGGGGCAGCGCGAGGGGGTCTTTGGCACCGTCCTCGCGGGACCGCAGGCCCAGCCCCAGATCGTCGATGACGGCGACCGGCTCGCCGAGCAGGGAGATGGGCGGCTTGGCCCGCGCCGCCTCCAGCAGTGCCGCGCCCGCGGCCGCACCGGCGGCCAAGCCGCCTGCCGGGCCGCCCGCACCGCGGGTCAAGCCGCCCGCCGGGCCGCCCGCCAGGCCAACCGCCGGGCCGCCCGCCAGCCCTACAGAGAACTGCCCGGTGGCGAACAGGCCGAAGCGGCGGGCCAGGTCATCGAGCCGGGTGGCCAGCGAGCCGCCCTCGTGCCGGGCTTCGGCGGCCGCATCGGCCAGCGTCACGGCGGCGGAGATCCCGTCCTTGTCCCGGACCAGGCCGGTCACCGCGTAGCCGAGGGCCTCCTCGTAGCCGAACCGGAACCGCCGGCCCGGATCCACGTCCGCGGCCCGCATGATCCACTTGAAGCCGGTCAGCGTCTCGGCGAACCCGGCCCCGGCCGCGGCCGCCATCCGGCCGAGCAGGTCGGCGGAGACCACCGTGGTGACGAGCAGGCGGCGCTCCGGGTGCGGCTCGTGGCGGAGCAGGTGATCGGCGAGCAGCGCGCCGATCTCGTCGCCCGTCAGCACCCGCCAGCCCGCGGCGCCGGGGATGACGGCGGCGAGCCGGTCCGCGTCCGGGTCATTGGCCAGCAGCAGGTCCGCGCCGTGGCCCTCGGCCATCAGCAGGTCCAGGACGCCGGGTTCCTCGGGGTTGGGCTTCGGCAGAGTCGGAAACGTCCCATCCGGCTCGGCCTGCGCGGCCACCACGGCCGGCTCGGCGAACCCGGCCCGGGCGAAGGCATGCCGCAAGGTGGCCAGGCCGACGCCATGCAGGGGCGTGTAGGCGACGCGGAGCGCGCGGCGGCCCGCGTCCGTATCGGCTGGGGCCCCCGCGCCGCGCTGGGGTCCCGGCGCTGCACCGCCCTGCGCGGCGCTGCCCGGCGGCCGGCCGGCGGGCAGCGCGGCCGGGACAACGGCGTCGAGGTAGGCGTCGATCAGGTCCGGGCCTGGCTGGCCCGGACCGCCGAGCGGCACGTCGCGCAGCGGGCCGGCCTGTGCCGCGGCCGCGGCGATGCCCGCGTCGACAGGCGCGATGATCTGGGCCCCGTCCGACCAGTAGACCTTGACCCCGTTGTCCTCGCGCGGGTTGTGGCTGGCCGTGATCATCACCCCGGCCGCCGCGCGCAGGTGGCGGACGGCGAAGGCCAGCACGGGGGTCGGGACCGGGCCGCCGAACGACAGCACGCGCAGGCCGGCGCCGGTCAGCACGGCGGAGGCCTCGGCCGCGAACGGCCCGGAGCCGCGGCGCGCGTCGAAGCCGATGACGACCAAACGGGCCGCGGCCTCCGGCACGGCGGTCCGCAGGTAACCGGCCAGGCCGGCCGCCACGCGGCGGACCGCGGCCCGGTTCATCCGGGCCGGGCCGGCGCCCAGCGGGCCCCGGATCCCTGCGGTGCCGAACGTCAGCGGGTCGGCGAACCGTTCCGCGAGGGCGGCGAGGTCATCCGCCTCCAGCAGGGCGCTGAGCTCGGCCCGGTCCGCCGGGTCCGGATCGTCCGCGATCCACGACCGCACCGCGGCCCGCAGTTCGCCGGCTGGCTGGCGCGTCAGCGGGTCAGCCCCGCTGGCCGGGCCGCGTGCCGGACCGACCGGGCCGAGCCGGCCGACCGGGCCGAGCCGGCCGTCCGGGCCGAGCCGGCCGTCCGGGCCGTCGGTGCCGGGACCATCGTCAGCGCGTAGTAAAGCACCTGTGCCACCGCGAACCCCACCACCCAGTTGTCGTCGTACAGCGGCTTGAGCGCCGGGACCAGGCCGCCCGCCGGGAACGGGCCCTGCCCCGGGGCGCGGACCGCGCACCGCCCGCGGCCAGCAGCGAGCCCACGCCGGGCGGGACCATCGCCCGCCAGTTTCCGCCAGCGTAGTACAGGCAGGTAAAGCCGGTCAGCCGACGTGCACGTGCGGGCGGCGGGAGCGGTCCGGCTCGGCGCGGCGCAGCACCTCCCGGGTGACGGAGGCGACCTCGCCGGAGCCCCACAGGATGAACCGGAGGAAGTGCAGCAACGGGCTGCCCTCGGTCCAGTCGAAGTAGACGTGCGGTATGAGCCCGAACTCGTCGCGCATGGCCAGGCAGATCGCGGCGTGGTGATCGCGAAGATCAGCGTGATCAGCGCGTACGCCCAGGCCATCCGGTCGCCCCGGCGGCGCGCGGACAGCGTCACGGCGGCCGCGCCAGCCGATCGTGGAGAAGTAGTCCACGCCGGTCAGGCAGACGACCTGCCACCACGGGTGGCCTGCCTCCTGTTCACCGGTGCGGCGATGCGGGCCGGGGTGACGCCCGTGCCGTCCCGGGTGCTCCGCGCGGGCCGCGCGAGTCGCGTTCTTCAGCCGGGCCGTCACCGGGGCGCCGTATCGGGCCAGGCGCATCGGGCCAGGCCAGCGGGCCAGGCCAGCGGGCCAGGCCAGCGGGCCAGGCCAGCGGGCCAGGCGCATCGGGCAGACCAGCGGGCGAGGGCCAGCGGGCAGGCTCAGCCGGGACTCTGGGTCTCCGGCAGGAACAAAACCGAATTGATGTAACGGGGGAAGGGGTACAGGGCCCGGGCCAGCAGGCCACGTTCGGACACCCGGGAGGTGCTGGCCTGGTGCGCGGCGAGCGGGAACGTGTCCACCGGAATCCACCCGCTGCGGGGTCGGACCCAGCCCCGGTAGCCCCACGATTCCAGCAGGCCCGTCACGTCGGTGATCGGCTGGATTCGTTGCTCCACCTCGATGAGCAGCCGGGGCTGGTCCCGCTTGATCGTGTCTTCCGCGCCGCGCAGCACCGAGATCTCGTGCCCGTCCACGTCGATCTTCATGAACGTCACGCCGACCAGGCCGAGCCCGTCCACGGTCACGAGCGGCACCGTGATCGACGTGCCGTGGATGTCCCGGCGGTGCAGCGAGGAGACGCCGCGTACGGCACCGCCCGCGGACGGCAGCCACAGTTCGGCCTCCCCGCAGTGGTCGGACGCGGCGGCCGCGACGACCTCCGCCGCGGGCGGCAGCGTCCGGCGCAGCACCTGGTGCAGTGGCGTCGGCTCGATCACCACCACGCGGCTGGCCCGGCCCAGCAGCCGCCGCGTCCATGGCCCGTACCAGCCGCCGACGTCCACCATCGTGCCGCCGTGGCCGCATACCTCGTCGAGGTGCCGGATCTCCGGCTCGAACTGCCCGTATACCAGGCTGATCAGCGAGACCAGCAGCCGGTCCGGCAGCCGGGCGCTGAGGCGTGATGCGAGCGTCAACGCAGGTCCTCCTCCGGTGCGCATTGGCCGGCGCGGGGCCGGTGCGGCTCCAGGCCCAGAAAGTTACCAACTGGTAAGTAGAGGGTACGGGACATAACCACGAAAAGGCAGACAGATCGACGTGGTCGTTTCCCGGATTGAAATAGGAGATGAGCACCTGGCTGCGGGTGCTGAGTTCCGGATGGCCGATCAGGGCGCGGCACAGGGCGTCCGCCCCGTTCTGGCGGCTCGAGCCGCACGGCACCTTCCCGGTGCGGACCGGCCGCCACGGCCCGGCCGGCGACCGGGCCTGCCACAGCTCGAAGGCCCCGGCCAGGCTGGTCTGCTCGACCATGACCAGCCCGCGGCCGGCGTAGGCCCCCACCGAGATGCCGAGCGGCCGGGTGGCGGCGGTCACCGAGCCCACCGGGGCGGCGGCGGTCTCGTACGGCGACCATCCGCTGCCGTCCCAGTATTGGTAGGTGAGCGGGTTCTGCCAGTCGGCCGGGCGGGCCGGGGTCCGGGCCAGGTACACGCCGCCCGCGCCGCAGCCGTAGGTCAGCGTCGCGGCGCAGAACCCGAACAGGTAGAGGTAGCCGTCGCCGCCGACGACCGGTGAGCCGAGGACCTGCGCGGCCGGCAGCCCGATGACGCTGCCGAACACCCGGCCCGTCGGCCCGAGCAGGTTGTGCGCCGGGTCGTACTCGACCAGGCCGAACCCCTCCGCGGTCAGCGAGCCGAAGTTGTCGGTCACGCAGTAATCGTCGTAGCTGATGAGCAGGTTGGAGGACGCCGCGCCGCCGGGCGCCCGGGTCACCCCGGTGATCCACGAGGCGGGGTAGGCGCCCGGGCCGCTGCACGGCAGCGTGCCGCCGGGCAGCAGCAGGCCCTGCGGCACGGGCAGGAACGGCTGCGGCGCGCTGTTGCCGGGCAGGGTCAGCGGCGCCGGCGGGGTGGGGATCTCACTGAGCCTGGCCGACGCGCGGCCCGCCTGGTACGGGCAGGCCGCCGCCGTGTCCGTGCCCAGGATGAGGTTCTCGATCTTCCCGTCCCGCGCGCTGGCCACGGCGGTGTCGCAGAACAGCCAGAGGCTCCAGCCGGCCCGGCCGGGCAGCGGGCTGCTGTAGCCGCAGTCCCGCGGGATCGTGTTCCCGGAGACCCGCTCGTAGTTCGACGTCACCGGCGACGGGCCCGCGGGCGGCGCCGGCCCGGAGCCGCCCGCGCAGGCCGCCACCGTGAGCAGGCAGACGACGATCGCGCAGGCGCGGCCGATCGGGCGGCGCCGCCGGGGCGGGAGCATCACAGCGGGTGGGATTCGATCAGGCGGGCTGCAGCGCGATCTGGACGTCGGCGCGCCGGAACGGGCCGGTGAGGCCGTACCGTTGCGCTCCGGCGGGGTCGTCGACCTCGGCGAAGTCTACGATCAGCGACTTCTTCACCGCGAACACCGCGTCGGAGTCGATGTACTCGCTGCCGGCCACGAAGATGTGCGTGGTCAGCGGGCGGTAGCCGTCGGCCGTGACGATGAAATGGATGTGCGCGGGCCGGTAGGGGTGCCGCCGGGTGGCGAGCAGCAGCGCGCCGACCGGCCCGTCCGTCGGGATCGGGTAGTAACTGGGGACGATCGTGCGGAACCAGAACCGGCCCTCGGCGTCCGCGGTGAACAGCCCGCGGCCGTTGCCGGGCGGCTGCGCCTCCGGCACCTGCACGTCGTAGAAGCCCTTGTCGTCGGCCTGCCACACGTCCAGCACCGCGCCGGGCAGCGGCGTGCCGTCCACCGAGACCACCCGGCCCGTCACCACGCACGGCTCACTGTCGCCCACCAGGTCGATCGTGTCGCCCAGCTCCCGGGGCGGTGATTCGACCACGTGGAACGGGCCGAGCACGGTGGACTGGGTCGCCCCGTCCCCGCTGCGCTCGTTCATCGTCTCCACCAGCATCGAGACGCCGAGCACGTCGGACAGAAGGATGAACTCCTGCCGCACGTCGGAGCACTTCTGCCCGGTAGCGGTGAGGAAGGCGATCGCCTGCTGCCACTCGGCGATGGTGGGCTCGACGTCCCTGACGAAGCCGTGCAGGTGCCGGACCAGGCTGTCCAGCACCGTGCGGAGCCGCTCGCCCGGGGTGCCGACGAAGCTCTCGATGACGGCGTCCGCCGCGGTTTCCTCGGTGAAATCTCCTGCCATGCCCGAAGGCTACCGATCGACCGGCGCGGCGGACGATCCGGCCAGGCCGTGTTCCGAGGCGCGCCTCGTCAGCGACACCTCAACTAACCCGGAAATCCCGGGATCTTCACGCCTGCGCGGCGTCCCCGCAGTGACACCACCACTGATGGGCAGACTCGCACGGCAGTATCTGCCCATTGCCCAAAACTCTGCCCATAAGCGCGGCATGGCCCGCGGCTAGCGGTCCGGCCCGAGAAAGACGTCGGACGTCGCGCCGAGGTGCTGCAGCTTGTCCGGGTTGACCACCGAGCGGATCGCGTGCACCTGCCCGTCGAGGACGTCGAAGGCCAGCACACCGAAGAGGTTCCCATCCGCGTCGTAGGCGATGACCCCCGGCTGCCCGTTGACCTGCACGGAGCGCGCCGACGCGGCGACCGGCTGGGCCCGCCGGGCGAGACCGCGCAGCAGCCGCGCCACCCGCTCCCGGCCGTAGATGGGCGCCGTGATGGCCGGGCCCTTGCCGCCGCCGTCGCCGTAGAACACCACGTCTGGCGCGAGCATCTCGATGAACGGCTCCATGTCGCCGCCGCCCGCCGCGGCGAGGAAACGGCTGGTCAGTTCGGCGCCCTGACGCCGGGAGGCTTCGAAGCGCGGGCGGCCCTCATCGATACGGCGGCGGGCCCGGCCGAAGATCTGCCGGCAGTTGGCCTCGCTCTTGCCCACGGTCCTGGCGATCTCGTCGTACCCGTAGCCGAACACCTCACGCAGCAGGAACACGGCCCGCTCCACCGGCGACAGGCTCTCCAGCAGCACCAGGAACGCCAGCGACAGGGAGTCGGCCATCTCGGCGCGTTCGGCCGGGCCGGGCTCGGCGACCAGCGGCTCCGGCAGCCACGTTCCCACGTAGGACTCGCGCCGGACCCGCGCCGAGCGCAGGTGGTCGATGGCCAGCCGGGTGGTCGTGGTGGTCAGGAACGCCTGGGGCGACTCGACCAGGATCCCGGCGCCGACGGCCCGGTGGGCGCGGATGAACGCCTCCTGGACGATGTCCTCGGCGTCGCCGACGCTGCCGGTCATCCGGTAGGCGATCGAGAACATCAGGGGCCGGAGCTCGTCGTAGCTGGCCTCACCGGCCCGGCTGGCCTCACTAGCCTCACTGGCCCCACCGGCCCGGCTGGCCTCGCTGGCCCGGCTGGCCTCGCTGGCCCGGCTGGCCTCGCTGGCCCGGCTGGCCTCGCTCGCCTGGCCGGCGGGCTTTGGGTCCTTGGCGTCCACGGTGTCAGGCCCCTCCCCCGGCGCGGGCTCCCGACTGGTCCCGTTCGGCATCCAGATCATCGCTAAGGCCGGTCGCGAATCCGGACCGCCAGCTTGCGTACCGCGGCGTCCAGCCGAACTCGCGGCGGGCTTTGGCGTTGGACGAGCCGCGGATCTGGGTCATCATCGATACCACCGTTTCACCGGCCAGCAGCCGCCCGGCCCAGACCGGGACGCGCCACGGCCGGCGCGCGCCGAGCGTCCCGGCCAGGTACGGCAGCCATTCGGCGACCGGCGCCGGGTCGTCGTCGACGACGTTGTAGATCCCCGGGCGGCCCCGTCCCGTGGCCAGGGCGGTCGCGGTGACCGCGTCCGCGACGTGCGTGAACGACCAGACGCCGGCCCCGTCGCCGATGACCGGCATGCGCCCCTTGCGCACCTGCGCGACGAGGTCGTCGGAGGCGCCGGGCCCGTACAGGCCGCCGTAGCGCAGCACGATGCCCTCCGGCACCTGGCTGGGCACGGCCGCCTCCAGGTGCCGGATCGCGGCCATCGACTCCCGCATCTGCGCGGGCGGCGCCGGGTCCAGCGAGCCGCCCTCGGTCGCGACCGGGCCGCCGGTGCGGGCGTTCGGCCAGCCGGTGAAGCTCTGCGCGATGAACCGCCGGGTGCCGTTGGCGCGCGCGGCTTCCAGCAGGTAGTCGGTGCCCACCGTGCGCAGCGCGTTGGTGACGGCGAACGTCCGGTCGAAGTGGCGCAGGTCGGCGGCCCCGGTCAGCCCGCTCAGCCCGGTCATCTGGTGGATGATGACGTCCGGCCGGGCCCGGGTGACGGCCTCGTGCACGGCGCCGCGGTCCAGCCCGTCGGCGACGGCCGGATCGGCTCCCAGTGACATCAGCAGCCCGGCCTTGGCCGGGGAGCGGGTGGTGGCGGTGACCTGGTGACCGGCGGCGATCAGCAGGGGGATGAGGCTGCGCCCGATGACCCCGGTCCCGCCGGCGACGAACACGCGCATGATGGCTTCCTTCCGTTCGCGGTTTCTCCGCCGTTAAGACGACACAGCCCGCGCCGGTGTGACAGCCGCGCCCGTTACCGGACCGGTTCCGTGGCCCGCTGGGTGTCGGCCTGCCGGTATCGGGAGGGCAGAGCCGCCTGCAGCCCCTCGGCGAACAGCGGGATCCGCCACAGTGACGGGACCGGGCCCTCGATGCCCTCCAATTGCATGACCACGCCGACGCTCATCCGCACGAGCCGGCGCGCGGCGGTGAGCATCATGAACGCCAGCGGCAGCTCGGCGAAGACCGCGGACGCCACGCTCATCCAGATATCCCTGGTGCCCAGGTCGAGGATCACGTCGAACCAGGCGTCGCAGATCAGCAGCGCCCCGGTGATGGTCAGGCAGATGATCAGCACCTGCCGCTCGCGCAGCGACGCCCACGCGGTGGCCGCGAACGCCGCGAGCAGGGCGAAGTCGAAGCCGACCCAGGCCCCGCGCCAGTGGCCGGCCGTGTAGTGCCGGGGCAGCGTCAGCATGAGGACGGCGATCCAGGCCGCCAGCACCACGCAGCCGCCGATGACAATCATCAGGGAGAGCCGCCTCCGCCACGCGAACCGCGGGTCCCGGAGCATGTGCGGCTCGTCGATGGCGGCGAGCAGCTGCGCCAGGCGCCGCCGCTCTTCCTGGCTCATCCGCCGCAGATCGTCCTCGTGTACCACACTTCTTATTAAAGATTGTCTGCTTTAAATATTCCTCAGAGATTTCCTGGGCTTTCCCGTGGACCGCCTGGGTGCAGCTTCGGAGCCGGCGCCGGTCCGGGCGTCGTACGCTGACAGGGTGAACGATGAGCTGGTCTATGCGCATGCCGGCTTCGGCGCGGACGCGGTCCCCTATCTGGCCGGCTGGGACCTGCAGCGGGCCGTGCACCAGCGCCGGGCCGGCGGCGAGATCGCCGACGTGTGCCTGATGCTCGAGCACGAGCCCGTCTACACGGCGGGCAAGCGGACCAGGCCGGCCGACCGACCGCTGGGCGACCCGGGCGCGCCCGTGGTCGAGGTGGACCGGGGCGGCAAGATCACCTGGCACGGCCCCGGGCAGCTCGTCGGCTACCCGATCATCAAGCTCCGCGAACCGATGGACGTGGTCGGCTACATCCGCTCCTTGGAGGAGGCGCTGATCAGGACCTGTGCCGAATTCGGGGTGACCGCCCAGCAGGTCGCCGGGCGCAGCGGCGCGTGGATCACCGGCGCCGCCCCGGGTGGCTTCGGGGCCAGCCCAGGTGGGCCCGGCGGCAGCCCGGATGGGCCCGGCGGCAACCCAGGTGGGCCCGGCGGCGGGCAGGGCGGCCCGGGCGGCTGGCGGGGTGCCTCTGGCGGCAGCCTCGGCGGCTCCGGCGGCGGGCAGGATCGCAAGATCGGGGCGATCGGGGCGCGGGTGGCGCGCGGCGTGACCATGCACGGCTTCGCGCTGAACTGCGACTGCGATCTGTCCTGGTTCGGCCGTATCGTGCCGTGCGGGATCAGCGACGCGGGCGTGACCACGCTGTCCGCGGAGGCGGGCCGGCGGATCACGGTCGCCGACGCGCTGCCGGTGATGGAACGCCATCTGGCTGAGGTACTCGGCCACGACGGCTGGCGTGTCGTCGAGGGCACGCAGACCCTGACCGGTGACCTCTCCCCGGCAGCCCGGTGACCTGCCGCCCCTATGGCCTGTCGATCATAATTTCGAGGTGGGCTTCAGATTGCCGGGCGGAACGGTTATCCTGTACCCATGACCCCCGTGACCACGGCGACCGAACCGGTCCTGACGATGACGCCGATCCCGGCGCCGTACCAGGCGCGCCCGGGGCGTTCCGTGCTGGTCGCCGGGGAGCTGGCCGAGCTGCAAGGACCCGTGTCCGGGCTGGTTGAGCTGCCGCTCTGGCTGTTCTGGTGCCCCGACCGCACGTTCGACCTGGATGATCCGGCCATGCTGCGCTGGATGTACCAGACCGTGCTGCGGGAAGCCTCCCGCCCGGAGGATCTGGCCGCGTACCTGAACGGGGACACGCTGGTCGCGGTATGGCCGGAACTGTTCCTGCCGAGGGGTGTCCGGCAGGCGTGGGAGGAGCGCTACCCGGTCCTGTGCGCCACCTCGGCCACGGCCGCCAGCCCCGCCGCGTAGCCGCCCGGCGCCTGCATGCCGGTCGATGACTTCCACCGTGACGTCGCCGTCATCGCGCTGCGCGCGGCCGGCAAGCACGGCTTCGCGCTGGGCGGCGGCAACGCGCTGATCGCGCACGGGATCGTCAGCCGGCCCACCGAGGACGTGGACCTGTTCACCAACGAGGACGACGGCGTGAAGGCGGCCGCCGGGGCGGTCGGGGACGCGTTGCAGGAAGCCGGCTACGCGGTGGAACGCCGGGACCTGACCGGCGGCCTCGCCGACGTGTTCGACGGCATGGGCGACAGCCTGGCGGAATGGGTCGTCACCGCTCCCGGCGGCGCGCAGATGATGCTGCAAATGGCCTACTTTGACCGGGGCCGCCGCCCGGTGACGATGGACGTCGGCCCGGTGCCGGACCTTCCGGTGCTGCATCTGGAGGACGTGATCGGGTCGAAGATCTGCGCACTGGCCAGCCGGGTCGAGCCGCGCGATTACGTCGATACCGCGGCCGCCCTGGGGCATTACACCGTTGATGAGCTGATTACCCTGGCCAAGCGGCTGGATCCCGGCCTGGAGGACCGTGACTTCGCCGACGCGGGCCGGCAGCTGGACCGGATGGCCGATCAGCTGTTCGCCCGGTACGGTTTGCGCCCCGAGGACGTGGCCCGGCTGCGGGAACGCTTTGCCAGCTGGCCCCGAGCTAATCCCGGCAATTTACATGAGCCTGGTCAAACCAACGCCGACGACTTCACCGGCCTGGACACCCTCATTCGCCTTGCCCCGGTCACCCGCCCATCCGTCCCGCGCGAACAGTTACCCCGCCATTAGCTCCACCCGCCGCCGAGATCTTCGTCTCCAGTCCCTGGGGCGTCGGTGTGCTCAAGTTGGGGGGCCACGATGACCGCTTTGATGCTGCAGCCCAACGGCACACGGTTCGGCGGCGCGCGGCTGAAAGGCAACGGGGCCACCCGTCCCGGCCGTGGCGCATGGCCAGATGCGGGCGGAGGTCGGGTGTCCAGGCGCTGGTCCCGGAGTCTGGTCCTGGCTCTCGCGGCCATCACTGTGGCGGCATGCGGGAGCGGCCCGGGCCAGGCTGGCCCGCCGCCAGTGACCTGGGCGCTGTTCCGGCATCTGCCGGGCGTGGTGGATCTGGCCGGGCCGCGGGTCGACGGCTCGTTCCTGGTGGCCGCGGCCGGACGCCTCTTCATCCTGGGACGCGACGGCACGCTGAGCCCGTTCGCCCGTGGCGCGGGCGGCTACCAGACGGCGGCCGGAGCGGAACCGTATCTCGTGCTGACGAGCAGCGTGGCGGGCACCCACTGCCCGTCAGGGAACGACGCGGCCTACGCCATCAGGCCGGGGCCGCGGCCGGCGGTCATCACGATCAGCCCGCAAGGCCGGGCCCGGCTGTTCGCCAGCCTGCCGCCGGGGCTGGGCCTGTCCGGGATCGCGTTCGATGCCACCGGGCGGTTCGGGCACCGGTTGCTGGTCACCGCCGAATCCGGCGGCCGGACCACCGTGTTCGCCATCGGCTGCGACGGCCGGCCAGCGGCCGTCATCGCCCGCGCCCCGGCCATGGAGGGCGGGATCACCGTGGCGCCAGCGACGTTCGGCCGGTTCGGTGGCGACCTCATCGGCCCCGACGAGAAGAGCGGCCGGGTCTACGCTGTGGACCCGGGCGGCACGGTCGTCACCCTGGCCCAGTCGGGTCTGCCGACCGGCGGCGACATCGGTGTGGAGTCCGCCGGCTTCGTCCCCCCACAGGCCACCGCCGCCTACCTGGCCGACCGCTACTCCGCGCCCAACAAGCACCCCGGCGACAACGCCATTTTGCGGCTGGCCGCGGCGGACCTGGCCAAGGCCGGAATCCGGGCCGGTGATCTTCTCGTCGCCTCCGAGGGGGGCGCCCGCACCATCGACGTCCGCTGCCGGGCGTCCTGCTCTGTGCGGTACGTCGCTGCCGGGCCGACAATTGCCCACGGCGAGGGGCACATCGCCTTCGCCTCCCCCGCTACATTCTCGACCTGCTCGCCCGGGTCGTCGCCGTCAGCACCGAAACAGCCCGCATCGTCCGCTCGCTGCCAGGCCGGAAACTGATGTAGGGCGTAACCATTCGCACTGACCAGAGCAAAGAAGGCGTATGGTCTCGAATCGTGGTGCGGTTGACTCCATCGGCTAGCGTCCTGAGTCCTGCGCGAGCGGTTCACTGCCCGGCCGCGGAACTGATCTTTGCCCCGGCCACGGCACTCTACCGAAGGTGTCTGCGCCCATGGAGAGCTACTCAGCGCGAAAAGACGGACTATCGGCGCGGCGCGCACTCGCCGTACGGCCCTCGATGGCCAGGGCGCCAGGGATCAACGATGACCGGCACTCCTCGTCGATGGCCCGGCGCAGGCCGGCCCGGGTAAGGGCCGCTCCAAGCAGGAAGCCACCTCGCCCAGGGAAAGAGTTCACAGATCCTCTCTTCAATCGCCGGGTCCTCTCTTCAATCGCCGGGCTTAACTCGGCCGTTCAGCAGTTACTTTGCGCTTCGGGAGTTTCGAGCCGCAAAGAACTCGGGCGAGAGGGTCGGGCGTTATCCGAGACGGCCCCCGAAGGCGCCCAGATTACTGGGATCACCCTGCGGCTCCCAGAACAGCCAGTACCCAGTCCCCACAACAGGTACCCGTCCGCGGTGACGGCCCTATGCCTGATGGACCGCGACCACCACACCGCGGGCTGACTGGAGACACCGAATCACATTCCGGTGGGTTGTGCCGTCGTATGGCTGAGAACACATCGTCCAGCGAGCGGGACATCATGGAGGAGGCCGATGAGTGATTTTCAGGCCATCGCTGACCGCGTGGAGATCGAGGCGCTGCGCGGCGAGTTCACCGACGCGGCAATGATGCGCGACGGGGACCGCCTCGCGTCGCTGTTCGCCGAGGACGGCGCGCTGCGGATGCCCAATATCCCCGCCGAGTTCCATAGCCGGGAGGAGATCCGCGCCGGGCGCGAGCGGCTGCAGGCTCAGTGGGACTTCTTCGTGCAGACCACGCACCCAGGCACGATTCAGCTTGACGGCGACACCGCGACTGGCCGTGCGTACATCCAGGAGCTCGTGCGCACCCGCGACGGCCGCCAAGGGCTGAACTACGCCATCTACCACGACCGCTACCAGCGCACCCCGGACGGCTGGAAGTTCACCGAGCGCGTCTACGAGGTCAGGTACCTCGATACCACGCCGCTGACGGGCTCAGCGCCCGCGCAGCAGCGCGGCGCCCGCTGAGGCGTCGGCCGGGAGCACGCCTTCGCTGCGCCCGATCAGGACAGGCAGTGCCGGTTCAGCACACCAGAACCAGTACGTGGGCCTTACGACCCGGCACACCACGATCAGCTCAGGAGGCACCATGACGACGCCGGTTCCGGCGGCCTTGTTTACCGACCCGGCACCCGCGCAGCGCCTGGAGGGGGCGGCCGCCGCGCTGACGGCACACGGTTTCACCGCCGAAATCCTCGGCGACGCTGCCGCCGCGCGTATTCGCATCAAAGATCTGCTCCCGGAGGGCGCCAACGTGCTCACCGCGTCCAGCGAGACCCTCCGCCTGTCGGGCATCGAGGAGGACATCAACACCAGCGGGCGGTACCAGGCCATCAGACCCCGGGTCCTGGCCATGGACCGCGCCACCGGCGCAGGCAGCATCCGGCGGCTGCTCGCCAGCCCCGATTTCATCGTGGGCAGCGTCGCCGCGCTCACCGAAACCGGTTCCCTGGTGATCGCCTCGGCCAGCGGAAGCCAGCTACCCGGCTACGCCGGCGGCGCCGCCCACGCGATCTGGATCGTCGGGGCGCAGAAGGTGGTCCCCGATCTGAGCACCGCGCTGCGCCGCGTCGAAAACCACGCCCTCCCGCTGGAAAGCGCCCGCGCCCAGGCGGCCTACGGGCGGCCAAGCGCCATCAACCGCCTGCTCATCCTCAACGCCGAACCCCGCCCCGGGCGCGGCATCGTCCTGCTGCTCCGCGAGGCCATCGGATTCTGAAACCAGCAGAAATAGCCATGCCCCCAACTCGGTCCCCGTCTCGGGCCACCATCCGAATCCAGCCTCAATGCCGGGTTGGGCAGAGTTCCCCCGCGGGTCCCGTGGGGAACTCTGCCCGTCTTCAGGGTTCAGTAATGGGTGGGCACTCCGGTCGGGATAACGGACGGTGCGCTGACCGGGGTGGTGGCCGGCACACTGGTGGGCATGGCGGGCATCGCGGGCATGGGCATCGCCGGCATGGACGGGGCCGCGGCCGGCATGGCCGGAGCGGTAGCGCCCATGGTCGGTGTGGCGGCCTGCATGGGCTGGCCGGCGGTGGCCGTCCCTGCCGTGGCAAAGGTGGAAAGATCGGCGCACAGCATGGGCCGGAAGTAGATCGTCGGTACCCCGTTGGCCAGGATCTGGTTCATGCCGCCCTGATGCAGGTTCAGGTACCAGGCGCCCGGGCCGGGAACGCTGGTGACGCCGGTGATGATCCGGGACTGGTTGACGATGTTGCCGCGGGCGTCGGCGTCAAAGTCGGCCATCATGTATTTGACCGCGCCCTGCTGCCGGCAGCTGCCCAGATGGATGTGGGCGGCGTGCGGGCCGGGGGTCAGGCCGGACGCGGTGACGGTCACGGTGAGGGTCTGGGCGGCGGCGTTGAAGGTAAGGTCCGCCCGGCCCCTGGGCGTCGCCAGGCTGGCACCGTCCTGGCTGGCGCCGTCCTGGCTGGCGCCGTCCTGGCTGGCACCGGCCGGGTCGGCGGTGACGGCGTGGAAGGCTACGGCGGGGCCCAGGTGCAGGGCGCCGGTCTCGGCGATCGGCTCCGCGGCCAGGCTGCCGCTTTCGGCGTTGCCCAGGTCGATGACGGCCCGGCTGCCCGCGCGCAGCTGGCCGATGCGGCCCGCCGAGGCGAGGGTGACGTCGGCGTCGCCGGCCGCATCGGCGGTCAGCCCGGGGAACGGGTCCACCTGCCCGGCCGCCTCGATGACCATGGTGTGCGCGGAACCCGGAGTCAGCCCGAACATGTTCACGTGCGCCAGCAGGTGCCCCTGGGCGCCGCGGGCGATCGACACCGTGCCGGCCGGCATCGCCTGCAGCGGGTAGCCGCCGTGCCCGGTGCTGATGCCGGCGCTGCCCGTCCCGGCCTCCCGCGCGGCGCCGGATCCCATGCTGGATGGGGTGGCCGCAGGCCCGGCCCCCGACGTTGCGGTGCCCATCCCGGACGGCCCCTGGCCGGCGGACGTGGCGGCGCTGGGAGTGCAGGCGGTCGCAGCAACACCGACCACACCCAGCGCAAGAATCAGTGGCGTGAAGTTCTTCAAGGTAGTCCCCGCTTCATGCTGTTGAGCCGGAAGGCTCGCCCCACGGCCGATCGGGCCGTCACTGGGGGCACGCACACGGCGGGGCGCCGGTTCGCCGGTTAAGAATCCCGAAAGATCTCCCCATAGCCATCCCCGCCTACGGGCAGAGTTTTGGGCAGTATGTGCCGGGCTCACCAAAAGTCTGCCCGTAACCGTTGGGACGGAGCGCGGGGACGGAACGGGCCGGAGCGCGGGGACGGAACGGGCCGGAGCGCGGGGACGGAACGGGCCGGAGCGCGGGGACGGAACGGGCCGGAGCGCGAGGACGGAACGGGCCGGAGCGCGAGGACGGAACGGGCCGGAGCGCGGGGACGGAACGGGCCGGAGCGCGGGGACGGAACGGGCCGGAGCGCGGGGACGGAACGGGCCGGAGCGCGGGGACGGCGGGCCGGAGCGTCGGGGCGGGCGCGTTTATCTTCGCGAGCGGCAAATTTGCGTGATCCGCAATTATCCGTATGCTGGTCGCATGGACACGGCGGCTACGGCGGAGCAGTGCGGCCTGCGCGAGCGCAAGAAGCGCGCCACCCGGCAGGCCCTGGGCGCGGCCGCCATGCGCCTGGCCATCGAGCGGGGCCTGGAGAACGTGCTCGTCGAGGACATCGCGGCGGCGGCGGACGTCTCGCCGCGGACGTTCAACAATTATTTCGGCAGCAAGTACGAGGCGATCTGCGCGCTGGCGCTGGACCGGTCGGCCCGGATTGGCGACGCCCTGCGCGAACGGCCCGCCAGCGAGAGCCTCTGGACCGCTATCAGGAACGCGGTGCTGACGGTGTACGCCCCGGCCAGCACGGTCCCCGACCCGGAGCGGATCGCCGGCGTGCGGCTGGTCACCTGTTCCCCGGTGCTGCGCGGCGAGTACCTGAAGGCCCTGGCCATGATGCAGTACGAGCTGGCGGAGGCCATTACCGATCGCACCGGCACGGCAGCCGGCTCGTTCTTCGCCCGCGCCTTCGCCGGCGCGGTGACGGCCGTGATCCAGGCGGCGGCCGAGCGCTGGCTGTACACCGATCCGCCGGTCGCGCTCACGCCCATCATCGAGGACGCCCTGCGCGAACTGGCCGATGGCATGCTCGCCGTCCTGCCACCGGCCGCGCAGTCAGCGGCCGGGCAGCCAGCGGCCGGGCAGCCGGAAAATGATGTGCCTGCCGGGGCCGCCCCGGGCTAGCGTAACCGGCGGACCCCGCCACCTGACCGGCCTCCGCCGTTGCCCGCCTCCGCCCGTCGGCCTGCCCCGGCGCCGTCCCGCCCACCGATCCCAGAAGAGATGCTGATGCTCATCCGGCTTCTGCGCATCTACCTGCGCCCGTACCGCAAAGCGATCACTGCCATCGTCCTGCTGCAGCTGGTGCAGACGCTGGCGACCCTCTACCTGCCGACGCTGAACGCCGACATCATCGACAACGGCGTGATCACCGGGGACACCCGCTACATCATGCGCATCGGCGGGATCATGCTGGCGATCAGCCTGGTGCAGATCGCCTGTGCGATCGGCGCGGTGTACTTCGGGGCCAGGACCGCGATGGCGCTGGGCCGCGACATCCGGTACGGGGTCTTCCACCGGGTCCAGGCGTTTTCCGCCCGCGAGGTCGGGCGGTTCGGCACGCCGTCGCTGATCACCCGGACGACGAACGACGTGCAGCAGGTCCAGATGCTCGCGCTGCTAACCTTCACGCTGCTGGTGTCGGCCCCGATCATGTGCGTCGGCGGCATCATCCTGGCCCTGCACCTGAACGTGCCGCTGTCCTCGCTGCTGCTCGTGGCGGTTCCGGCGCTGGCCATCATCGTGGGCCTGATCATCAGGCGGATGCGGCCGTTGTTCCGGCTGATGCAGACGCGCCTCGACACCATCAACCGGGTGCTGCGCGAGCAGATCACCGGCGTGCGGGTGATCCGGGCGTTCGTCCGTGATCCCCAGGAACGCGACCGGTTCAGCACCGCGAACGACGGGCTCTTCGACGTCTCGCTGGGCGTCGGCCGCCTGATCGCGCTGATGTTCCCGTCCGTGATGCTGATCCTCAACCTGTCCAGCATCGCGGTGCTGTGGTTCGGCGGCCACCTCGTGGCCAGCGGTGGCCTGCAGATCGGCGCGCTGACCGCGTTCCTCAGTTACCTGCTGCAGATCCTGATGTCGATCATGATGGCCACCTTCGTGTTCATGATGGTGCCGCGGGCGGAGGTGTGCGCCGAGCGGATCGTAGAGGTCCTGGAAACCGATCCTGACATGCTGCCGCCGGCCCGCCCCGTGCTCGAGCTGGACAGCCACGGGTACCTGGAGCTGCGGGACGCGGAGTTCCGCTATCCCGGGGCCGAGAAGCCGGTGCTGTCCGGCATCAGCTTCGGCGCCCGGCCTGGCGAGGTCACGGCGGTCATCGGCGGCACCGGCAGCGGGAAGACCACGCTGCTGAGCCTCATCCCCCGGCTCATGGATGTCACCGGCGGAGCGGTGCTCATCGACGGGATCGACGTCCGCGAGCTCAGCCCGGCCCTGCTGTCGGACCTGATCGGGCTGGTCCCGCAGCGGCCCTACCTGTTCTCCGGGACCGTGGCCAGCAACCTGCGCTACGGCAACCAGGCGGCCACCGACGACGATCTCTGGCACGCCCTGGACGTCGCGCAGGCCCGGGACTTCGTCGAGCAGATGCCCGGCGGGCTGGACGCGCCGATCGCGCAGGGCGGCACCAACGTGTCCGGCGGGCAGCGGCAGCGGCTGGCCATCGCGCGGGCCCTGGTGCACCGGCCCGAGATCTACCTGTTCGACGATTCGTTCTCCGCCGTCGACTACGCCACGGATGCGCGGCTGCGGGCCGCGCTGGCGGCGGAGACGGCGCAGGCCACGGTGGTCATCGTGGCCCAGCGCGTCGCCACGATCCGGCACGCCGACCGCATCATCGTGCTGGACGCCGGGCGGATCGTGGCCGCCGGTACCCACGACGAGCTGATGCGCACGGACGAGACCTACCGGGAGATCGTGCTGTCCCAGCTGACCGAACAGGAGGCGGCAGCGTGAGCGGGCCGGTCAACGGCAAATAACGGAAGTAACGGAAGTAACGGAAGTAACGGCCGGGCGGTCAGCCGAGCGAGGCCCGCCGCGAACGGGGCCGGAGAGCGGGCGACGCCCAAGCGGGGACCGGGCCCGGCCGGCGGGATCGGCCCCGGACGTGGCCCCGCCGCGTTCATGGGCGGCATGTCGACGGAGAAGTCCCTCGACTTCCGCGGCTCCAGCCGGCGGCTGCTGGGCACCCTGGCCCCGCACCGGCTGCTGGTCATCACCGGGCTGCTGCTCGCGGCGGTCAGCGTCACGCTGTCGGTGCTCGGGCCCCGGCTGCTCGGCGACGCCACCAACCTCATCTTCGCCGGCGTCGTCGGCAAGCAGATCCCGGCCGGGGTCAGCCAGGCCCAGATGATCGCGCGGCTGCGCCAGGAGGGCCACGGCACGCAGGCCGACATGCTGTCGGCAATGCACGTGGTCCCCGGCCAGGGCATCGACTTCGGGCACGTCGGCCAGGTGCTGCTGCTGGTCCTGCTGGTCTACCTCGGCTCCTCGGCCGGCATGCTCATGCAGGGCCGGATCACGGCGACGGTCGTGCAGCGGGTGGTCTTCCGGCTGCGGGAGCAGGTCCAGGCCAAGCTGTCCCGGCTGCCGCTGAGCTACTTCGACCGGCAGCCGCGCGGCGAGATCCTCAGCCGGGTCACCAACGACATCGACAACCTGGCCCAGTCGCTGCAGCAGACGCTGAGCCAGCTCGTCATCTCGCTGCTGACCATCGTGGGCGTGCTCACGGCGATGTTCCTCATCTCGTGGCTGCTGGCCCTGATCGCGCTGGTCACCGTGCCCGTCTCGATTTTCGCGGTGGCCCGGATCGGCAAGCGCGCGCAGCCGCAGTTCATCAAGCAGTGGTCGACGACCGGCAAGCTCAACGGGCACATCGAGGAGATGTACACCGGCCACTCGCTGGTCACGGTCTTCGGACAGCGCGACGAGGCGATGCGGACCTTCACCGAGCAGAACGAGCGGCTGTACCAGGCCAGTTACCGGGCTCAGTTCATCTCCGGCACCATCCAGCCGGTCATGATGTTCGTCGGCAACCTCAACTACGTGCTCGTCGCCGTGGTCGGCGCGCTGCGCGTGGCCGCCGGCGCGCTGTCCCTGGGCGGTGTGCAGGCGTTCATCCAGTACTCACGGCAGTTCAGCCAGCCGCTGACGCAGGTGGCCAGCATGGCCAACCTGCTGCAGTCCGGCGTCGCGTCCGCCGAGCGGGTGTTCGCGCTGCTGGACGCGGACGAACAGGAACCGGATGCCGCCCAGCCGGCCCGGCCCGCGCAGGTGCACGGCCGGGTCCAGTTCGAGCACGTGTCGTTCCGGTACACGCCGGACCGGCCGCTGATCGAGGACCTGTCGCTCACGGTGCAGCCCGGCCAGACCGTGGCGATCGTCGGGCCGACCGGGGCCGGCAAGACCACGCTGGTCAACCTGCTGATGCGGTTCTACGAGGTCAGCGCGGGGCGGATCACTGTGGACGGGACCGATATCGCCTCGATGAGCCGCGATGAGCTGCGGTCGCTGACCGGGATGGTCCTGCAGGACGCGTGGCTGTTCGGCGGCACGATCGCGGACAACATCGGCTACGGGTCAGCCGGCGCCACTCCCGCGCAGATCGAGGAGGCCGCCCAGGCCACCTACGTCGACCGGTTCGTCCGGACGCTGCCGGACGGGTACGAGACGGTCCTCGATGACGAGGGCGCCAACGTGAGTACCGGGGAAAAACAGCTCATCACCATCGCCCGGGCGTTCCTGGCCCGGCCGGCCATCCTGATCCTGGACGAGGCGACCAGCTCGGTGGACACCCGGACCGAGGTCCTGATCCAGCGGGCGATGGCGTCGCTGCGGCAGGGCCGGACCAGCTTCGTCATCGCGCACCGGCTGTCTACCATCCGCGACGCCGACCTCATCCTGGTCATGGAGGACGGGCAGATCGTCGAGCAGGGCACGCACACTGAGCTGCTGGCCGCGGACGGTGCGTACGCACGCCTGTACCAGGCCCAGTTCGCCCAGGCCCTGACCCCGGCCGACTGACGCCGCTTAGGGGAGGCCCGGGCCTTCCTCCTCGCGGACCGCGAAGGCGGGCTTGATGATGGTGTTGATGATCTCTAGGCGCTCGTCGAAGTGCAGGAACGCGCTCTTCATCGCGTTGATCGTGAGCCACTCGATGTCGGCCCAGCCGTAGCCGAACGCCTCGCACAGTGCGTGCAGCTCCGAGGAGAGGGTCACCCCGCTCATCAGCCGGTTGTCGGTGTTGACCGTGACGCGGAACGACAGGTCACGGAGCAGGCCAATCGGGTGATGCACGATCGAGTCGGCGACGCCGGTCTGGATATTGGAGGTCGGGCACATCTCCAGCGGGATCCGGCGGTCCCGGACGTAGGAGGCGAGCCGGCCCAGGGACGCCGTGCCGTCCGGATCGGTCTTGATGTCGTCGACCAGCCGCACCCCGTGCCCGAGCCGTTCCGCGCCGCAGAACTGGACGGCCTCCCAGATCGACGGCAGGCCGAACGCCTCCCCCGCGTGGATCGTGATATGGAAGTTCTCCCGCTGCACGTACTCGAAGGCGTCCAGGTGACGGCTGGGCGGCCAGCCGGCCTCGGCGCCCGCGATGTCGAACCCGACCACGCCCAGGTCGCGGTAGCGGACGGCCAGCTCGGCGATCTCCAGCGACCGGGCCGTGGTTCGCATGGCGGTGAGCAGCCCACGGACGATGATCCCGGACGCCGCGCTGCCCAGGCGGAACCCCTCCAGCACCGCCTCGACGACCTCGTCGAGCTGCAGCCCCCCGTCCAGGTGCAGTTCGGGCGCGAACCGGACCTCGGCGTAGACGATGCCGTCGGCGGCCAGGTCCTCGGCGCATTCGGCGGCGACCCGGGTCAGCGCGTCCCGGGTCTGCATGACCGCCACCGTGTACTTGAACGGCTCCAGGTACAGCTCCAGGTGACCGCGCCGCGCGGCGCCGGTCATCGAGGCGGCCAGCACCTCCGGGTCGTAGCTCGGCAGCTCGTCGTAGCCGATTCCCTCGGCCAGCTCCACGATCGTCGAGGTTCTCAGGCCGCCGTCCAGGTGGTCGTGCAGCAGGACCTTCGGCACGGCGCGGATCTCATCAAGGCTCAGGCTCACGCGCCCATTGTGAATCATCCCGCCCGGCCGCTGCGGGAGGGGGCCGTGTCCCTCATGTTGAGTGGCATCCGCCTGCCATGCGGGAGCGCCAGCTCACCTACTGGCCTGATGGCGTCCTGAGGCAGGGGTCGTGGCGGCAACCGGCTTCAAGCCGAGCCGGTGCAAGATCGGCCGGCTGGCAGGCAGCTCAGGTGCTTGCCTGAGCTGGGTCACCAGCCGCTCGCCGAGCTCAGCAGGCCGGCGCAACTCAGATAACCGCCACTCTTGCTGATCTACTACCAGGAAGGACACAAACGCTGGCCTTTCAGGCTCTGAAAGATCGAGCTGTAGGACTTCATAGAGGGTCAAATTGCAATAGGGCATAGCGGGGGGATAGCAGCCCGGAAAGGTCTCATCGGCTGGAGCCGCAAAATCCGGGGCTAGGCGGTGAGCCGAACGGGGTTTACCGTTGAATGGGGGAATGCAGTACGTGTCTTCCTGGTGTGCCTTAGGATGAGCTGCCGTGGCTGAGGAGTCCAGGCAGGCTCAAGGAGGCTGTGGTGACTGAGTCTGTGGAAGTTTCCGCCGGCCGACACCTCACCGTTGACTGCATCGGTGCAGGCGGTGGCTTCCCCGTCTTCCTTCTGCATGGCACCCCGGGCAGCCGTATCGGTCCCGTGCCGCGTGCGAGTAAGCTGTACCGGCTGGGAATAAGGCTCATCTCGTACGACCGGCCGGGCTACGGAGGATCCGACCGGCATGAAGGCCGGAGCGTCGCGGACGCCGCATGGGATGTGCTCGCCATCGCTGATACGTTCGGGCTGAAAGAGTTCGGTGTGATCGGCCGTTCGGGCGGCGGCCCGCACGCGCTCGCGTGCGCGGCCTACCTGCCGGAGAATCGGTTGCGGAGCGTAGCGGTCCTGGTCAGCATCGCACCGTCCAACGCCGAAAATCTCGACTGGCTCGACGGGATGACGAACTCCAACGTCACCGAGTACGAACTTATGCAGGCGGGGATCGATGAGGTCGTGGCCGACCTGACCGAACGGGCGGACCGGATACACAAGGACCCGGAGAGCCTGCTCTACCAGCTGAATCCGGAGCTGACGACATCCGACAAACGGGTCGTCGGTGACGTCGGCATCCGGGCGCAATTGATCGAAACCTATCGTGAAGCGCTGTGCAATGGACCGTACGGCTGGGTCGATGATGTGCTGGCGTTCCGTCGCCCGTGGGGATTCGACCTGAAGAAAATTCAGCTGCCGGTTCTGCTTTGGCACGGTGAAGACGACGTTTTCTCCCCCGTCAGCCACACTCGTTATCTGGCGGCGCAGATCCCGTGCGCGCAAGTCGAGGTGGAACCCGGCGCGGCTCATTTCGATGCGTTGCCGGTATTGCCCAGGCTGCTGGCCAGGATGAAGTCGGCTTACGCCTAGAACGGCTGCGGGTCGAGAACCCGAACGAGCTTGCGCCCTGCTCGCAGCGCCTTGATCGTGAAGTGCTCACTACCAATCAATGCTTCCAACTGTGTGATCACCGCCTCAAGCTCGGCCTGGACAGTGCGCTCACCGCGCTGCTGCTGGGTCAGCAACATATTCGCCCGGCTGCGCAGCGCGTCGGGGTGGGTGGGCCCGAGTGTGCTGGACAGCGAACTCGCCGTCCTCGCCTCGATCTCTTCGGCCTCTTCCAGGTCACCGCGGTCGGCGAGGAGGCACCCCATGTCCATGGCCGCGGCCAGCGTGGAAGGGTGCTCCGTACCCAGCGCCTGCTCGAGACCATCCAGTGCCGTGGTGATTTCGCCCATGGCCTCCTGTGTCAGCCCACGGAGCCGTAGTGCCGAAGCAAGATTGACCCGGCAGACCAGCACGTAGGGGTGCCGGGGACCCAGGCGTTGCTCGTACTCCGCCAGCACCGCGCGGATGTCGGCTTCCGCCGACTCGAACTCGTCGAGTGACAACAGGTTGGCGGCCCGGCTGAGGCGGCAGGCGAGTACCTCACTGCTCGCGCTGCCGAACCTCTCACTGAGCCCGTGCAAGGCATCATTGAACGGCACCGCCGCTTCCTCCGGGCGGCCAGCACTGCGAAGCGCGATCCCCAAGAGCATTTGGCCGGTCAACGCGGCCGGAGAAGACGCGCCGAGGGTCGCCACCGACGACTGCCACACATCGTCAATGCGCGAAACCGCCTCGAAGTAGTGCCCTGTCTCGAGCAGGTCACGAACGACGTTGCGGGAGGTGTCGAGGGTGAGCGGATTCTGCGGGCCGAGCGTGGCCCGGAAGCGGTCGTAGGTGGCGTTGTCTATCTGCAGAGCCTCTGCGACTGCCCCGGTGAGCCGCAGCGAGACAGCCAGATTGTTCGCGGCCGACAGGGTGCGGCGATGATCCTGGCCATACAGCTCGGTCCAGGA
The DNA here is from genome assembly GCA_963824545.1 of uncultured Actinomycetes bacterium. Lineage (GTDB taxonomy): Bacteria > Actinomycetota > Actinomycetes > Streptosporangiales > Streptosporangiaceae > Bog-532. The sequence goes on from CAWGPP010000033.1 coordinate 178,732, forward strand.
CCGATGGGTTCGCGTGTCCATCTCCAGCGCCTGGTGATAGTGCCCGAGGGCGCGCAGGTCCGCGGCCAGGCCGCCGGCGGTCATCAGAGTATGCAGGTGATCTGGACCCAGCAGTTGCGTCTGCTCTTCAAGGACGCGCTGGTCCAACTCCCTGGCTTCCCGGAATCGCGACAAGGAGCGCAGAATGTTGCTGAGATTGAAGCGCAATTGTAGCAACTGAATACGCAGAGCCTTTTTCGCCTCGTATCCGGCGGCCAGCATCTCGACCCACGTCTGCTCAGCCGCCCGTGCTTCGTCAACGCCACGCTCGAAGTCACTGAAGACCCAGATGTACCGAATCCGGTCCACGATCAACTGGCGGACCTGCTCTTCGTCGGAATGGACGACATCGGCCGACTGCAGATGAGGCCACAGCAGCCGGTAACGGCTCCAGGTCGCCGGATTGTCTACTTCCCGGCGCGGTCGGCCGGCGACCAGAATATGCTGGACGGCGCGCTGGGTTTCTGTCAATTTCTCCTTTGACATCCTACCGCGCACCACATCTTGGACCAGCCGGTGGATCTGAATTTGGCTGGCGTTGGGTTCAAGCTTGAGCAGAGCCAGCTTGCTAATTTCCTGCACCACGCGGCCCATGATCATCGGCTCGGACAGCGATGGGTCGTATGGTTCAAGGGTCCGGGCCATGGCCGGGCTGTACACAAGGGCCAGCGCGACCTCGGGCGCCATCACGGCACACAGCTCCAGCAGCCGTGCGGCTGCGTCGGAGCGTTCCTCCAGCAGCTTGAGCGACGAGTCCCAGGCCGCCGCCACTCCCCGCGGATAGTCGGAGACCTCGCTGATCGACAATGCGGTGGAGGCCTCGCTCTGCAGCCTGTTCAGGTACTCACTGACCGGATAGTAAGAGTCCTTGAGGTACGCCGCCGCAGCGGTCACCGCCAGCGGCAGATCACCTAGGGCGACAGCGATCTCGTGCGCTTCCTGCACACTGAGGAATGGCACGACCCGTCGTAGATACGAGATACTTTCCTCGCGCTGGAACAATTCGATCGGCAGCGAGCGGGCTCCTTGGTCTGCCCAGGCAGCGTTCTGCGACGTGATCAGGATGTGCCCGCCGCCGTCTGGCAGATACTGCTTCACCGCCTCGATGTCCTCGGCGTTGTCATAGACGACGATCCAGCGGGGAACCACCTCGCCCCGGCTCAGCACCTCGGACACGGTCTGGGCCTGCTCCTGGACTGTTGCGGCGGCAGGCAGGGTGACGCCGAACCGCTCCCGGAGCAGCGGCGCCAGGTCGGCCATCCTCAGATCGATTGACTCCGGCTGACCGCAATCTACCCACCACACCAAGTCATAGGTGTTCTTGAAGCGGTGAACGTACTCCAGGGCGATCTGTGTCTTGCCGACTCCCCCGGTACCGTGCAGGACGACGGGGCGGGCCACGTGCGGCGAAAAACTCCGCAGTTGCTCCCGCAGTCCTCGCAGGTCCTTCTCGCGCCCGGTGAAATTGTCATTCCGGGCGCTGACGCGGATGATTTTCGGTTCGGCGCCCGGAAAGCGGTTCTGATGTGCGTGCTGCACACCGGAGCCACCCGGAAGCTTGAGCAGATCCTGCAAGCCGTCGATGGCGTCCTCTTCCCGGGTGCCGGTTAGATATATCGAGGACGCAGGCGGAATCTCGGGCAACCGGGCCACGGTGACGTATGCACCGAAGCCAGGGTGGACGGATCGCTCGGGCGCGTCGGGCAGCCTGCTGTGGGCGGCGTCGATGCCCTGGTCAAGCCGCTCAGCGGACTGGCTATGAAGCCAGGCGACGTAAGCGTCTGATACCACGGTGAGGATCTGGGGCGAGGCTCCTTGCGGTTTCGGTCCCCCTTCGCGGTCTTCGATGCGCCGCTCCCGCACCGTGACCCCGCTTTCGCCGAGCACCGCCCCGATCCACTCGGCCCAGACCTGGTCCTGGGGCAGGAACTCGACGGTTATCTGATTACTTTCCATGGGCGGTCTGCGCACGAATCTGAGCCTGGTGGTGTTACGCAGATCTTCGTTCATGCCTGGCAACCCGGTCACGGCACCGTCTGTTATATAACTCGCGATCCGCTCAAAGGATGCCAGCATGGAGTCTGGATATCCAGGAGTATCACTGAAGACCGCCAGTGTCTCCTCGAAAGCATAATAAGCACGGTATGGGACTTCAACACTCGCCCAGTAGGCACGCCGCTCTCCATCTGTCATTCCCGCGGGCAAGCCTTCGAAGAGGCGGGTGGCGAAAATCCGACTCGCCTGGACCATCTCCTTCTCATTTTGGTCAACCCGCATGGGGACCGGCAGTACGCGGATGGACCGCCATTCGTACTGCTCCTCAATAAGGCGCGCCACCTGTTCGGCGCCTTCGGCGCCCTGGGTGGACAAGGTAAAGCAGTCCACGAGAATGTCTGGCAGTTGAACCGTGCAGATGTCCGCAACGTCGCTCAGGCCGGTGCGGCTGTCAATGAACACGTAGTCGTAATGCCGCTTCATGTCCTCGCGGACTGCATCGATAAATTCGCCGCCGTTGAGATTCCTGTGAAAATTTTCCCAGTCAAGCCCGGATAGCGTGGCCGAATAAAAATGGTTCTGCTTTCCCGGGGAAAGGAAATCGAGTGTGCCATCGGCGGGAAATTTCCAGTTCACCGAAAATGCATAACGCTGAATATTCGCATGCTCAGGTATGAGCGTTTCCAGGCGAGTTTCCTTGCTTTTTTCAGCGGCGACTCTTTCGTAGTCACGTATGAGGTCGATAACGCCGGGTGCGTCCTTCACCACTTGCTCCAGAAATGGATACAGGAACCGGTGCAGCCCGGGCGACTCGAGATCCCAATCGGCGGCGAGCACACGATACCCATTGGCCGCCAGGATCCAGGCGATGTTCGCAAGCGCCATTGTCCGGCCCGTACCACCCTTGTACGAATAGAAGGTGACGATACGGCCGTTACGCGCTACCGCTGGCGACTTTTCGGTCATCAAGACTCTCCCCGCCCGGTGTCTCCGGGCACGATTTTCGGGTTAAATTCTTCTGCCGCAGTCCGGCGTGCGGCCCACCCGGTACGAATCGACTGGGGCCGGGAACCCAACCGGGCCGTAGGACGCTGGACAGGCCCTCCGTGCCGAAGATACACGCGCTCCGCCTGCGCCACCAGGTGCGGCATAAGCGTCACGAAATCGCGCAGCGACCTGACGCCAGCGAGGGCCCTGAGAGCCGGGTCGGGATCGGAATTGCGAATTTCCCGGAACTTGGCTGCAGAACCCCGCGTCTCGCCGAGGATGGTCTGCACCTGGCTGGTCAGCCGCTCTGCACCTGGGGCCGGAATGATGATGGGGAGAACCCAGGAGGGCAGCCCGCCCGCGAACTCGCGGAAGCGGCTCGATCCCTCTTCGCTATCGAGGTACCAGGGGTCAATCAAGATGACCCCCGGCATGCGGCTCAGCATGTCTCCCGCTTTATCGATTTCGGTGATCAGGACCGCGGAATCCTGCTGCTCGGCCAGCAGCCGGGCGTATTCCGCCAGGGAGAGCTCTTGCTCGCGCGCGAACGGTCGCCATGCGCTCCCGGTCGAGCCGTACGCAGACGGATCGCTTCCCACGGGCGCACTGTAGCGAACCGGGGCGGCGACCACGACGGCGAAGACCGCCGCGCTGGCGGCCGGGTTGAACGCGCTTTCCACCTGGTCGATATCCGGGACCGCCGATGGCCTGATCGGGGATTTCTCAGCCAGCTGAACAATCTGCTCGGCCAACTGGTCGACGACCAGCAGGTAAGAACTCCGATAGGGGGTGAGCGCCCCGAGGGCCCGGAGCCCGTTCTTCCGGTAATCGTCACCTGCGGAGCCGGGTACCAGGGATTTTGCTTCCTGCAATCCGCGCGGCTCCTGTCCAGCGGGAAGGGGTATCCACAGTACCGGCGCGAACCGCTGCAGGGGGTCTGACACGTTGGCCGTGGTCAGTCGCTGCTCATAGCATGCCCACTCGCGGCCTGGCCAGGACTTGGAAAAGTATTCCGGACAGTAAAGGGGGACGAAAGTCTCGGCTGTGCTCAGCGCAGCCGACAGCGTCGCCTTCCAGTCCGAGCCGATGGGGATCTCCTGATCGTAGAATCCGGCGATAAGACCGGAGCCACGTGCGGCCCGGGCTCGCACGGCCCTGGTGAGATCGAGGTAGAAATCCCGAACCCACTTGCCCGGCCCACCCGGCAGCTTCTCGCGGAGCGCCCCGGCCAGCGGTGAGGAGTGCGCGTAGCTGAGGAAGAAGTAGCTGCCGCGGGTGCTCGCGCCTTCCCGCCCCCCCGTAGTGCTATTCACGACGCACGCTCCCGGAAGATATTGCGCAGCTCCGCCCGGCGAAGTATGTGCGGTTCCACATAATGACTGTGCCCGAATTCGGCAATGCTCTGGGCCAGTCGCCACACTACGCCTCGGTATGCGATATCACGTCTCATCCACATCAGTCCGGAGACTCCGTACTCTTCGTATTCGGCCAGGATGTCGACATTGGGCAGACCGTCGGGGGAGAACCGCTGAACGGTGCGAATGGCCGCCGGGGTTCGGGCCTCGGGATACGGAGCCCAGATGACGGGGAAGATTCCCGTCAGGTTGCTCGAAGCGGGCCCGGTTACCTTGCGGCGTGAGAAGGCGTGCCACTCTTTGGCGCACCAGCCGCTGGTGGTGTAAGGCCCGGACAGCAATGGCACGAACGCCTGGCATGTGCCCAGGGCCTGCAGCAATTCGGGCGACCAACGGCTGGTGGCGGAGATGGCACGGTCCATGAAGCCCGGGTCGGCGCCCGCCCTGCGGGCGACCAGTCCGGAGAGATTTTCAGAAAGATCGCTGAAGAACGTGAGTACCTGCCGATTCAGTTCATGAGCGGGGACGTTGGCGGTGCCGCGGCCGGAGCGCGCATAGCTGAGAAAAAACAGCGGCGGGGGCGGCAGGAACTCGACGAGCTGGGTCATTGGGCCATCCAGCCTTGTCGTACATGGATTGCTACCCGGCTTCCTGCGCCGCGGCGGCCATGCCCGCGACGAAGCGTTCGCCGAGTTGCGTCAGTGCACCGGTGGCCATCAGGGCGTCCGTTACCCGGCATACCCAGGATCGATATTGCAGGTAGTGCGCGCGTGCCGCCGTGCCCTCGGACCGGCGCAGATGGGCAATAGCCAGGTAGGCGTAGGCGCCCTGCAAGGCGCCTCCCAGCGGCCGTGCATCGTCTCGCCAGGGGACCGACATCCGCAGCGGCGACATCGCGTCGAACAACACGTGCAGATCCAGCAGGGCATTGAGCTTCACGTGCTGAAACTCGTGCAGCAGCAGTTCTGCCAGTTCGCCGGGAGGCGCGGACTCGCGAGGCAGGGCAACTGCGACCGCTCCGAACGCCCGCTGCGCGGTGGCGCTGCGGCGGCCGGCGGCGGGAGGACGCAGCGGGACCACAGCACGGAGCCCCACGCCGATGGAGCACGCATATGCGGGGACGAGCTGACTGAGATGCTGTCCGGCTGCCAGAAGGCCACGCTGCCACGATAGCCATTCTGGCTCCGTCAGCCGGTCGGCCGCGGGCCATTGCTGGCAATCGCGGAATGGGTCAAGATCTTCCACGGCGAGCCTGGAGAATAGCGGTCCGGTCACCGAACGCGTCTCCTGCCAGACACCGCCCGCACGTGCGGCCAATCTCCGGCCCGGTCCGATCGTCACGACCTCGGTGCGGCTCTCCCCGGCCGTCACGGCCAGCGCGCCGGTCAGCGGCACGTGCAGCATGCCATCCCGTACGGGGAGCGGAAGCTCGGCCGGTACCCCAGCCCTTCGGGCCGCCGCGGCCGCGAGACCGGCGAGGTGAGCCCGGTCCAGATCGGTGTCCGCACCGACCGGAGGCTGGAGGCAGCGGACTGCCCACGCGTACGTGTAAGGCTGGATGAAGATCTTCTGCACCGCGTCATGGTGCTCGTGATCCAGTGCGCAGAGCAGGGCCCATCCCTCCGCCGCTGCGGTACGCAGGCTGGCGTCCTGCCAGCCGTGGTCCTGTTGTGCCACCCTGGCGACGAGCGAGCGCGCCTGGGAGAGCCGCATCGTGGCCAGCGCGCCGACGGCCTCAGCGTCGCCTGGGCCAGCGGCCAGCCGGTCGAAAGCACCCGCCGGGAGCTGGTGCCTGGGCCGGTCGCTGAAGTGAAAGGAAGCCGAATGCACGTCCGCGCGCCGGGGTGCCCGGTCACCGCGAGGTCTCGTTTCCGTTGTCGCCTGGCGGATCAGGGCTTTGAGATCTGCGCAGTACACCGAAGGGTTGCTGAACTGGTTCAGTCCTGGGCGCCGGTCTGCTCCGCCAAGCGGAGAGCTGGCGCGGTAACGGTGCGCGTACAGTCCACCACCACATATCCGCACGACGGAACACGCGCGGCAGGTCGGGCACAAGGCCGCGACTCCCTGCTGACCAGCGGCGACCGCGGGATGACGAGCTGCTTGGTCGACCGAATGGCGAAAGACAGACCTGTTCGTAGCCGGGGCGCCATCAAAAGCGATCTTCAGTGAATCTGCCTGCTCCCAGCTGCCGTCGGTGTCGATGACCAGCAGATTCGCCGGATCCGTCCCGAGGGCCTCGGTGAAACTCGGTCCCCCGCTGGCGGCAGACAGCAGTGAGTCGAAGAACCTGATCGGCACCACACGGCCATCGCGGTCCCAACACCGGAAAACCTGCATGAGCCAATTCGCGTAAGGACTGTCGCATCCCGGCGGCCGGTAGGGCGGATGCTCCCAGGTCGCATGCGGCAGCAGCAGGTCGAGACGTGGCGGCTCCTCCGCCACCAGCGCCTGATACACCGCTATCGGATCGTTGGCCAGATCTATCGTGCACAAAATCCCAGCGTAGATGGACCGGTATTCAGGCCGCCGGAGCAGGGCAAGGGCGGTGTGCACCTGCGGGAAACTGCCGCGGCCGTCAGCAAAGCGACGATGACGGTCGTTGGCCGCGCGATCGCCGTCTAGCGATACACCAACCTTGACGCCATACTCAGCGAAAAGGTCACACCATTGTTCGTCGAGTAGCACCCCATTGCTGTGCACGCGGATGTCGATCCCGGTCACGGGCTCGACCTCTGACATCAGGGTGTCCAGCAGGGCCCGCATCATGGTCTTGCCCAGCAACAGTGGTTCGCCGCCGTGCAGGATCACGGAGACCTCGGTCAGTTCGTGCGCCAGGGCATGCTCAGCGATCCGCCGGGCCGCCATAACCGCTGTTTCCGCTCCGATGGCCGCTGGCTTGTACCGCCAGCTCTGATCGGCGTGTTCGTAAACATAGCAGTGGTCACACGCAAGATTGCATCGACCGTGAACCTTGAGCACGTATTGGGAGATCGGAACCGGCATGGCCCAGCAAACGGCTTCAGATGAAGGATTGGAATGAAGCTATCGGAACGTGCGATGGCTCGCTCAGCGCTCTGAGAACCTGGTCCGCATTGTGGCGAGCATCGTCATCGGCCGCGAGTCGCTCGAGCGGAACGGCGCGTACATCGATGACGGTTACTGTCTCTGCGTCGTCCAGCAGCTCAGAGGTGGTAGCACCTTCCACTGCGTTTTCCTCTCGTAAGGGGACCTGCGGCGTTGCTTCTACTCAGGCTAGGCCAGCGTTGCCAGACTGTCAGCACACGACCACAATCATTCCCCTTAATGATCATGCAAGCAGGGGACCCGCGAGCCTGACTTTGGGCACGAGTCCGTACAGGTCTCTTCCGTCCCACAAGTTACCTGTATTACGGGAGCATAAACAGCTACGGCCGGAGGACTGCTCGCGGTCACCAGGTCCGGCGCCTGCCGCTAGAGACGTCAACGTGAAGTCTGGCGCACAGCTCATATCCGGCGACCGGCGTCGCGTGTGCCCGCTGTGTCCGATGCAAGCGTTACGGAGCGGTCTCCAGCGCAACCATGCAGCTGGCGAAACCCGCGCAAGCCGTCCTGCGGAGATCGCGGATCAAGAGCCGCAACGCTCCATGGCTGAACGGAGCGACAATCGCAGGGAGTCGTCGCCGATACCAGGATATATCGAGGCCTCGTCCGCGCCCGCCAGCAGATCCTCGGCGTACTTCAGCATGGCCAGGTAGTAGAAGGTAATGCCTTGCGGGACGGTGCGGCGCCGGGGCTGCGGGCCATCGATGAGCATGAGCCGCTGGCGCACGAATTCCTTGAGCAGGTCCGACTGCTTTCTGACGTAGCTGTTCACGTCATTAATTCGATGAAAGCCCAACGCGGCCAGCTGTTCCGCCTGACGGCCAATGTAGGATCGGTCCGCCCGCTGAGCGATCTTGCCCTGCATTGCGCCGGCTATATAGCCATCCAGCAGACGAACTTCAGGGCTGGTGATAGCAAATGAAAACAGCGAATCCTGGTCAATCTCGATATCCCAGCTGCCCTGCACGATCGTTTCGGAAGCTTCCTCCTGGTAAGCAGTGACCTCGCGGCGGATCTGCACGAACTCGTCGTCCGCGATTTCGAGCAGCCCAGCGAGCCGGGAGAAGCGCCGGCGTATGCTCCGCGGAACCGCCGCCTCGGATTTGTAGCCGAGATCATGTTCTATCTCGGCCCACGCATGCTGCAAGATGGAACGTATCTGGATTTCAAACTTGATAGCACCGTAATGCCGGTACTCTGTCAGCGTTCCGCGATTGCTGCTGAGCTGCGCGACATAATGCAACGAGAGGTAACCGAAGCGATCCGGGTCCAGCAGGGCGCGCTTGTCCACCGAATTTACCTCATCGATAGTGAACTCCCGCTCTATCACCTTCGCTACGGCGTCAACTTCGTCTCGGAAATAAGTAATTATACGGAGACCGAGCATATCGGTCAGACTGTCGAGGGAACGAACCGTTTCGCCGACCCCCAGTTTCCGGGCCGTGCTCTCTCTCGACTTCACCCTGGACGCAACGCTGTGATACCGGATCCCGCTCGCTCTTAGCAAATCCTGGATAAGCCGATCCAGCACAGCGGAAAATGCGTACAACGGTTCTGCCAGTCGTTCATACTCTTCATCAAATTCTTTCCACACCCTAGGTATATCACCTCCTTCACTAGTTATTCGCCGGTGCGAGAATACTAACATTTCAAGTGTTCGGCCCGCCGCCCGGTTCGGTCTGCGCCAGTTTCGGGTGACGTGCCGGACCTCGCAACCGCCACGACGGGCGATCCGGTACGCCAGCCGCCCATGTGGAGGCCCGATCGCGCCGTAGCCCCGTCAGCCAAGGCGTGGACGGTCTGCTGAAGCTCCCGCAAGGTCTTCCGGTCGATTCTGGGCTGACGACCTCGTTACATGGTTCTCGAGCCAGTCCATGGCTTCTTCACGGCTTTCATAGATGTGCGGGGCCAGGTCCCGGTGGTGCAGCTGCCTGGTGAGCTTGAGCCGCATGAAGGAGCTGGTCGTGTACCTGGTCACGCTGGCGTAATAGCGCTCGGCCAGCCGGCGGACCCCGGCGATGTAGCTATCGGTCAGGGCTGGGTCCAGGTAGAAGTTGTCATAGTTGACGACCATCTGCACCTTCTTGCCGATAGCGGCCAGGCGGTTGCGGACCGCCGTCCCGATTGCCTCAGCGTCGTCCGCGCTGACCAGCGACACGCCCTCCATGTTCAGGAAGAACATGTTGCGTTCGGCATCGTAGGCAAACCGCGCCTCGATCGGCATGGTCAGCAAATCGTCCTTCAGGCCCATCGGCCCGGCACCGAAGATCCGCGCGTCCATCAGCTTCGGCTCGCCGCTGATGATGGGCTGGAATCCGATGTGGGCAAGTACGTCTTTCTCGAGATCCACCCCAGGGGCGATCTCGATGAGTTCCAGGCCGTCGAAGGTGAGCTGGAAGACGCACCGCTCGGTCACATACAGCACCGGCTGGCCGTTGGCGGCCGCGTAAGCACCGCTGAAGGTCCGCTGCTCCACCTCGGCGAGAAACTTGGGCCTAACAGCGCCGTCGGCGATGACCAGCCGGCCATCCTGAACCCGGCAGCGGCCCGGCACGACGAAGGTCCCGACGAACACCAGCCGTTTGGCGTTCTGGCTGATGTTGATGAATCCCCCTGAGCCCGCCAGCTTCGCCCCGAACCGGCTGACATTGACGTTGCCCCGACGGTCCGCCTGAGCCATACCCAGGAATGCGGCGTCGAGACCACCGCCGTCATAGAAGTCGAACTGGGACGGCTGATCCAGGATGGCTTGCGCGTTCACCGCCGAGCCAAAATCCAGCCCTCCGGTCGGCATGCCGCCCATCGCGCCGGGTTCCGCGGTCAGCGTGAGGTAGTCCAGGATGTGCTCCTCGGCTGCCACATTGGCGACTCCTTCCGGTAGGCCGATGCCGAGATTCACCACGCTGCCCGGCTGAAGCTCCATCGCCGCCCGGCGGGCGATGACCTTCCGCTCGGTCAGCTCCAGCGGCGGGACCGAATTGCGGACCCGCCGCAGCTCTCCGCTCAGCGCCGCCGAGTACGGCGTGCCGAAAGTCTGCCAATGGTGCTCAGGCTCCGAAACGACAACGCAGTCGACCAGAATTCCCGGGATTTTCACCTCGCGCGGGCTCAAGCTGCCGCTTTCGGCGATCCGCTCCACCTGCACGATCACCAGGCCGCCGGCATTGTGCACCGCGGTGGCCACGGCGAGCACCTCCATGATCAGCGCCTCGCGCTCCATGGTGATATTTCCCCCGGGGTCCGCGGTGGTGCCGCGGAGGAACGCCACATCGAGCGGCAACGCCTTGTAAAACAGGTACTCCTCGCCACCGAGAGTGATCAGCTCCACGCGGTCCTCGGTCGTCCGGTCGTTGATCTTCCCGCCGCCCTGCCGCGGGTCAACGAAAGTACCCAGCCCAACCCTGGTCAGCAGGCCGGGCTTGCCGGCGGCAGTATCACGGAACAGCTGCGAGATAACACCCTGCGGCAGATTATGCGCCGCGATCTCGTTGCCCACCGCCATCTTCCCCAGCTCTGGCGCCATGGCCCAATGACCGCCCACGGCCCGGTTCAGCAGGCCCTTGTGGGCCAGCCGATCCAGCCCCCGGCCGAGCCGGTTCCCCGCGGCCATGGTAAAGACCAGCCCGAGGTCGCGGGGAGTGCCCGTCAGCAGGAACCGCTGTTCCAGTGCTACCGCCAGCTCCTCGGCGAAGCACTGCCCCATAAACCCTTCGACCACGACCGAGTCGCCGTCATGGATAAGCCGCACCGCCTCGGCGGCGGTGACGATCTTGTCCCGCACCGTACTGGCGGACAAAGCTTCCGCGGGGATACGCATTGATGCCCCTCCTAAGCGAATCCGAGCGAGCCCTCGTGCCGTGCCGTTCAGCTGGACGCGGACGCCCGTGGTGTCCCGGCCAACGATGAGGAGTGCGGCCGCGATCATCACCCAGAAGGTACCTGCTAAGGATTGAAACCTGGACCGACTGCTCGCCGTTCGCCAACCCCACGTTCGAGTCGGTGGTGGAGCGGCTCGGCCGGGCCGCCGCGGCCGAGCCGCCGGGACAGGCGGCTGAGCCGCCGGGACAGTGGGTGAGGGGCAAGCTGTTCGACCCCTCGCTGTACCCCGGCGAGCCGGACCTGACCGCGGCGATCCTGGACCGCGTTGCCCCGCGGAACCCCCTCGTGGTCGCGAACACGTCCATGCACTTCCTGTACGCGAACTCGGCGGCGCTGGCGCACGCGCACATCACCCCGCATACGCCGAATCCGCCCGCCGGCCGTTACCTGCGCGCCAACGGGGTCCTCACCGGGGTCATCTCCGAGATGCCCGCCATCATGCCCGTGCTGTCGGCGCTGCCGCAGATTGGCCACGAGGACCTGCTCGACGGGCTTACCGGCATTCTCACGCACGCGGCGTCCCAGGGGGTCACCAAGGTGCACGAGGGGGGCACCGGAGCGCTCTTCGGCGGGCGCCCTCACCTGGGCCGCGCCATGACGATCAGCGACGCGGCCGGCGTAAGGCCGAAACGGCGGTGGCACGGCCGCAGGAAATCCTCAAGAATGAGCGTGAAGACCGCGAAGGAGGTCGCAATGGCGAACGATCCGCAGCGCGCAGATGACCCCGAGCTGGAAGGCACCGACATTCTCGGGCCGGAGGCGGGCGGCACGGACATCCTCGGACACGAAGAAGGCGGCACCGACGTCCTCGGACCCGAAGCGGGCGGCACCGACGTCCTCGGACCCGAAGAGGGCGGCACCGACATCCTCGGACCCGAAGCGGGCGGCACGGACGTGCTCCAGCCCCCGTCAGGCTGAGGCGCGTCAGCCCCGCGACCCAGAGGGACGGCTTCGGCGTTTCAACGGCCGTTCGTCGCTGACCGACCGATCGTCGTTAAATAAACATCCGGGTCCGCGCGACCCGTGAATTGATGCCGATCTTCTCGAAGGCGTGCCGGAGATGCCCGCTGACGGTGTGCGGGGAGACGTACTCCGCCCAGCCCCGGCGCTGGGGCGCGGTCGGGCGCCGTCATGGCCGGCCGGGAAGTGCCCCGCCGCCGAGCAGGGCCGCCAGGCGGTGGGCCAGATCGTCGGCGGCCCCGTCGATGTCGACAACCTTGTCGCGGCTGGCCCGGCCGGAGACGAGGACGACCTCCCGGCGGCGCACCCCGAAGGCGTCCGCCACCGCGCGCAGCGCCGCCTCGGTGGCCTTGCCGTCGACGGCGCGGGCGGTGACCGCCACAACCAGAGCCTCCCGGTACGATCCGCCGACCGCGGCCCGGGAGGCGCCTGGTTTCACCCGCAAGGTAACGCGCATAGCTGGGCCCCACGCTATCCGGCCTGCTGGCCCGTAGGCCCCGCCGCGCCCTGGCCGGCCCGGGTATGTGGGCAGCGTAGTAAGGGATATTCCCCGGGAACGCTGCCCAGATACGCCAGCCGTTACAGCGCCGCGGCCTCGGTGCCGGCCGCCAGCGCCGGGCGGGGCTGGCTGAGCGGGTGGCGGCGCGTGCGAGAGCTGGGGCTGATGAGGGCGGGCGCGTGCCGCCAGATGAGGCAGGCGAGGGCGCCGAGGGGAATGGTCGGCAGGTAGGTCACCGTGCGGTACAAGAGCACGGCCGCCGTTACCTGGACGCTGACGTGGTGGCCGGCGCCGGCGGCCAGGATGCCGACCAGGCCGAGTTCGGTGATCCCCAGGCCGCCGGGGGTGATGGGCAGGGCGGTAAGCAGCCGGATGAACGCGAAGGCCCCCAAGGAGGCCTGCCAGGGCACCTGCGCCTGGGACACGCCGGTGGCGCGCAGGCAGGCCAGCAGGACGAGCCACAGGAGGAGGTGGCTGGACACGGTGGCGGCGGTGATCCGCCAGCCACGCGCGGCGATCAGGGCGCCGGCCCGGTCACGGAAGCCGGACAGCGACTCGGCGACATTACCCGGCGCGGGCTGACGGGCCAGCCGGAATGCGATGGCCAGGCCGCGTTCCAGCACCTGGCCGGCGCGCAGCGCGAAGGCCTGGCTGTGCACGAGCAGGCCGAGCCCGCAGGCCAGGACGGCGAGCACGCACAGGCCCACGGCGGCGGCGACGATCAGGGCGGCATCGGGCCGGCTGGCCGTGGTCATGACCAGCAGCGCCAGGACGGGCAGGCCCAGCAGGGCGAACACATTCCAGATCCCAGTCACCAGCGTGTAAAGGACATAGTCGGCGGCGCTAAGGCCCCAGCTCGACAGCATCGCCCAGCTGACGCCCATGGCCAGGGCGCCACCGGCGGGCAAGGTGTTGGCCACCGCGTTCGAGCCGAGACTGACCGCGGCCGCCTGCCGCACCCTCACCGAGGGCAGGACCGCGCGGATCGTCACCCAGTAAGCCAGCATGCTGGCACCGGCCGTGGTGGCGACGAGCAGGGTGTGCAGCCAGGTCATCCGCGCCAGGCTGGCCCACACGCTCTGGTAGGACGCGAGACGGGGAAGGGCGAATCCGAAGGCGGCCGCGACGAGGGCGGCTGACATCGCGGCGCGGAGGATCCTGCGCCCCGACCATCGCCGGGCCGTCACGGGCCGCCGCACACGCGTGTCCACGAGCCCCGAGCCCGGGCGGCCCTCAGCGGGACATGGACCGGGCATGTTCCTGGCGCAACTGAGCCCACGCGGCGGTCTGCTCGGGACTGGTTTCCGGAAGCTGGCCGCCGGCCCGCTCGGCGAGCACCATAGCCGTCGCAAGGAAACCGGTCATCAATGACCGGAGAATGGGATGAGCAGTCTGCTGGTATTGCCGGGCCGCCGCAGCGAGGAATCCCTCGAAAACGGGCAGGTCGACTTGGCACTCATCCTCGATGATGTCGCCCAGGCCCGAGGCCACGCGAAAAGCCGAGGCGATCGCCTCAGCCTCGCCTTTGAAGATGCGCGCGACCGTATTCGACGGGCTCCAAAGTACGGTCCCGTCGATTTCGAACAGGCAGCTCACGGTGCCCACCGTACCGTAACGTTCACGCCTGGGTTCACAGCCTTCCATTGACTGACGGCGTTCTCTACCGCGGCCCGGAACGCGGGAGTGGCGCCCGGTTGGGTGAAGTCGAGCCCCAGCGGGGCCCGCTCGTAACCGGGCATGTATTGCCGCGCCCGCACGTAAGAATCGAGCTTGCCGGTGACATTCTTCTGCACCCAGCTCTGGATATTTATTCTCGGGTCCTGCCCGGTCGCCGTTTTTTCCTCCCATAGCGTGCCGTCCTGTATCCGGTCGATATCGGTGATCGTCTCGGACAGGTCATTCGGATTGTCCACGACATAGTTGGTGTCGCCTTCTTCCGGGGGGCGGATTCGGTTCGACGGCAGGCCGCCCGAGCCCGTGCCTCCCGCGCCGTCCCCGCTCTGCGCGTTCATTATGCTGACCCGGTCCGGGCCAGCCGCGTCTTTGACGATGGTGGTCAAGCCGGCCGCGGACAACCCGGCTCCGGCCGTGAGCCCAGCGGCGGAGATCACGTTGACCGGCACCCCGAGGACGGCACCGATTCCCGTCGCGTCCAGGGCAACGCCACCGACCTCGCCGCCCGCGCTGACGGTCGCCAGGGCCATACCCCCGGCCAGTTCGGCCAGGGCGCCCGGGTCGTGCCAGGCGGCGTTGCCCAGGGAAGCCAGGGCACCGACGGTGTCCCGCCCGGCCGCGCTGAGAAAATGCCCGGCACCGGACAGGAACGAGCCGGCGCCCGACGTCAGGTCGTCCCAGATGCTGGGGCCCGGGGGCGCCTGATCGCGGGCCCGCCCGACCGCTGCGGCCGCCGCGTCACCAGCCGCGGTGAGCTGGCTCATCGCACTGGCCAGCGTGTCGGAGGCGGCCTGCTTATCGCCCGCGTTCCACAGGCCGATCGCGGTCGCGGCCGTATCCTGCGCCCATCCCAGCGTGGCGGCGTAGCCACCGAGCACGTCGGCCGCGCTCTGGAAAGCGTCCCCCGCCCGCAGCCACTTGCCGGGCTGATCATCGTAAATCCTTCGGAACGCGTCGGCGGCCGCGCCTCGCCAGCCGTCGGAGGTGTCGATCCGCCGCAGGCCGGCCCCTGCCTCCAGCAGCACGTCGCCGTACTGCCGGAGCTGGGCTTCTGTCTCGTAGACAGCGCCCCGGTCCCCTGCGATCAGGGCCCGCGGATCGTTGGTCTGCCCGAGTCCGGTCATCAGTGAATTCCCGGGTCGGCGCCGGCGCCGGAAAGCTCGCCGTTGATCTGCCCGATGTCGCCCGCATTGCTGTGTTCCGACGTGCGGTAGGCGGCGACGTTCTGCGTCAGCCGGGCGGCGATTGCGTGACCGTCCTGGGCCAGGTTCTGCACCCCGCGCTGCCAGCGATCAAGGAAGCCGGCCACGGTGCTGGCCAAGCCCGGATGGCCGAAGGCGGCCGGGCTGTGCGAGATCGCGCTGACCGCCAGCTGGTCCACCTGGTCCAGCGTGCCGTTCACCCCGGCCGAGGCCCGCTCCAATGCGCTCAGGTCGACGCTGAATCCGTTAGCCATCCCGCCTCCCGCGCTGACGCGTCTCCCCGGCAGAACGTGGGCCGCCGCGCAACGGTTCATTTCCGGGGACGAACGCCAGGCGCCGTCCCCGCCTGTACCCCCGTGGGCGTCGTGCACCGTTCCTGTCGAGAATGGAGGGTGACACCGGGCCGAGCCGGCCCTGGCGGGCGCTAGCGGAGGAGAGGCCATGAGGATCGCCGAGGACATCACGCAGCTGGTGGGGAACACGCCGCTGGTGCGGCTGCGCCGGGTTACCGAGGGCGCCGGGGCTGAGGTGGCGGCGAAGCTGGAGTCCTTCAATCCGGCGGGCAGCGTCAAGGACCGGATCGGGGTGGCGATGATCGACGCGGCCGAGCAGGCCGGGCAGATCGGGCCGGGCACGGTCATCCTCGAGCCGACCAGCGGCAACACGGGCATCGCGCTGGCGATGGTGTGCGCGGCCCGCGGGTACCGGTGCGTGCTGACGATGCCGGAGACGATGAGCATCGAGCGCCGGATGCTGCTGCGCGCCTACGGCGCCGAGCTCATCCTGACCCCCGGCCCGGACGGCATGCCGGGCGCGATCGCCCGGGCCGAGGAGATGGCCAAGGCCGATGCGCGGTATTTTGTGCCGCAGCAGTTCGAGAACCCCGCGAACCCGGCCATCCACCGCGCCACCACCGCCGAGGAAGTGTGGGACGACACCGGCGGCGCCGTCGACATCTTCGTGGCCGGGGTCGGCACCGGCGGCACGATCACCGGCGTCGCCGAGGTGATCAGGGAGCGCAAGCCGTCGGCCCGGTTCGTCGCGGTCGAGCCGGCCGCCTCCCCGGTGCTGTCCGGCGGGGCCAAGGGCCCGCACCCGATCCAGGGCATCGGCGCCGGGTTCGTCCCGCCGGTCCTGGAGATGGCGCTGGTCGATGAGATCATCGCGGTCGGCAACGAGGACGCGCTGTCCATGGCGCGGCGGCTGGCGACCGAGGAGGGGCTGCTCGTCGGCATCTCCTCCGGCGCGGCGGCGTGGGCCGCGATCCAGCTGGCCCGGCGGCCGGACAACGCCGGGAAGCTGATCGTCGTCGTGCTGCCGGACTTCGGCGAGCGGTACCTCAGCACGGCGCTGTTCGCCGGGCTGGCTGAGTAGCCATGCTGGCAGCCCTGCGGCACGACGTCCAGGCGGCGCGGGACCGGGACCCGGCCGCCTGCTCGGCGCTGACCGTCGTCCTTTGCTACCCCGGGGTGCACGCGCTCTGGGGCCACCGGGTCAGCGGCTGGCTGTGGCACCACCGCGCCCGGCTGCCCGCGCGGCTGGCCGCCGAACTGACCCGGATCTTCACCGGTGTCGATATCCATCCCGCCGCCACGCTCGGCCCCGGCCTGTTCATCGACCACGCCACCGGGGTGGTGATCGGGGAAACCGCGCAGATCGGCGCGGACGTCACGATCTACCAGGGCGTCACCCTCGGCGGCACCAGCACCGACACCGGCAAGCGCCATCCCACCGTCGGCGACCGGGTGATCATCGGGTCCGGCGCCAAAGTCCTCGGCCCCATCGTGATCGGCGACGACAGCCGGATCGGCGCGAACGCCGTGGTGGTCAAGCCGGTCCCGGCCGGATCGGTGGTCGTCGGGGTGCCCGGCCAGGTCATCGCGCGCAGCCTTCCCCGGGCGGCCACGGCGCTGCCCCGCACCGACGACGCGCTGCTGCCGGATCTGGTCAGCGTCAGCCTGCAGTCGCTGATGACCCGGGTCGACCGGCTGGAATCGCTGGCCGACGGGCACCGGGCCGGCCACACCATCCGCCCGCCCGACGCCGGCATCTGGCACGGCGAAGACTTCGCCATCTGAGGGCACTGTTCCGCGCTGACCGGGAAATCCTCCCGGATCTTCACGCCTACGCGGCCTCCCCGCAGGGATACCAAGACTTACGGGCAGAGTTTGCGGGGCGGATACTGCCGCAAACTCTGCCCGTAGCGGGCGGGCGCCCGTAGCGGGCGGGGGTTAGCTGCGGAAGCGGGTCCCGGCGGTGGCGTACTCGGCGAGCATGGGCACCGGGGCGTACGCCCGGTCACCGGTCGCGGCGTGCATCGCTTCCAGGACGCTGACGACCTGCGCCGGCCCGGCATCGTCGAGCATCTGAAGCGGCCCGCGGGGGTAACCGCAGCCGAGCATCATCGCGGTATCGATGTCGGCCGGGCTCGCGTACCCGTCCTGGAACATGCGCACCGCGTCGTTGAACTGGGTGTAGGCGAGTGCCTCAATGAGGAAGCCGGGCCGGTCCCTGGAGATAACCGCGTTCAGCCCGATCCTGGCCGCGAGCGCGGCCGCCTTGGCGCCCGTGCCTGCCGCGGTCACGTCCGGCACCACCAGCTCGGCAAGCTCCGCCTTGCCGTCGCTCACCTTGACGAAGTGGACACCGACCGCATCGGCCGGGCGGCCCACGGCCAGTGCCGCGTCCAGGACCCGCTGCTTCGGGTCTGCCGCCACGATGACCAGGCCGGTCTCGTCGGACGGCTGCGGCACGACGCGGATACCGGCCGCGGTGATCCGGTTGGCCAGCTCGTCCAGCGGGCCGTCCTGTTCCCTGATCAGCGCGACCTCGGCGGGAACGGTTGCCGACTCAGGTTCCTCACCGGCTGCCGCGGGGAGGCTCTGCCGCTGATAGTCATAGAACCCGCGTCCGCTCTTGCGACCGAGCAGCCGGGCATCGCACAGCCTGCGCAGCAGGGGCGCGGGCGCGTAACGGTTGCCACCGAACTCAGCCTGGAGAACCTCAAGGACCGCCAGATCCGTGTCCAGGCCGATCAGGTCGAGCAGCGTCAGCGGCCCCATCGGCAGGCCGAGTCCGGCAGTAGCCGCCTTGTCGATGTCCTCGCGTGTGGCCTGCGCTGTTTCCAGCAGCCGGATCGCGTGGTTGAGGTAGGGCACCAGCAGCGCATTCACGACGAATCCGGCCCGGTCGCTGACCTGGACGGGAGTCTTGTTCAGGTCGCGGGACAGCACAGCCAGCGTCTCGGCGGTCTCCGGCGAGGTGAGCACCGTGGAAATTACCTCGACCAGCTTCATGACCGGAGCGGGGTTGAAGAAATGCAGCCCCGCGACCCGGGCCGGATACCGCGTGCCGCCCGCGATCTCGGTGATCGACAAGGAGGAGGTATTGGTGGCCAGGATCGCATCGGGCCGGCAGGACTCGTCCAGCTGGGCGAACAGCGGCGTCTTGAGTTCCATCCGTTCGGGTATGGCCTCGATCACCAGGTCGGCGCCGGCCACTCCGCTCGGGATGTCGGCTGTGGGCCGGACCCGGGCGAGTATCTCGTCCCGCGCGGCTTCTGTGAGCTTGCCCCGCTTGACCGTCCGGTCCAGGGAAGCGTGCAGCCGGGCCATGCCCTGGTCAAGAAAAGTCTGGTTGATCTCGATCGCGACGACACGGCGGCCGCTGCGGGCGAGCAATTCGGCGATGCCCGAGCCCATCAGACCGAGCCCGATCACTGCCACCTCTTGGATGTCGGCTGGCTGCGTCACGTTACTTGTCATGTTTTGGGCCTTCCGCCTCTGAGGAGCCGCCAGCGTCAGTATTCACGTTGCGGTGATTTACCGTCCATGGCCGGCTGGGCCGGAATCAAATCTCCATGGCCACCCGGCGGCCCCCGGCGGCCCGCGGCCTGACCCCGCGGCCTGACCCCGCGGCCGTGACAAGCGTCCCACGCCAGCGTGCCGAACGGCACTAGCCAGCGCCCAGGGCAGAAGGCGATCGTTGCCCCGTGCTCGGATGGGTGTGGTTCGGCTCGGTCGTCGGCGTGATCCTGGTCGCCGTGGCCGCCTTCGACGTGACCCAGCGCCATCACGCCATCCTGCGCAACTTCCCGGTCATCGGCCACCTGCGCTACCTGCTGGAATCGGTCGGGCCCGAGTTGCGCCAGTACATCGTCACCGACAACCGCCGGGAACGGCCCTTCGACCGGGACCAGCGCCGGTGGATCTACACCTCGGCCAAGGGCGTCAACAACAACTTTGCGTTCGGCTCCGACGAAGACCTGGACACCACACCGGGCCACATCATCATCGACCAGAGCATGTTCCCGCTGCCGCGCCCGGCTCCGGAGGAGGACGCGCTCGCGTGCACGAAGGTGCTCGGCTCGGCCAGGCAGCGGCCCGGCCTGTTCCGCCCGGCGTCGGTGGTCAACGTGTCCGCCATGAGCTTCGGCGCCCTGAGCGGGGTCGCCGTCGAGGCCATCAACCGGGGCTGCGCGCTGGCCGGTTGCCTGCACAACACCGGAGAGGGCGGCGTGACGCCGCATCACCTGCACGGCGGCGATCTGGTGTTCCAGATCGGCACCGGCTACTTCGGGTGCCGCGACCGTAACGGGCGCTTCGACCTCGGCCGGCTGGCGGACCTGTGCGCCGAGCACCCGGTACGCGCGATCGAGATCAAGCTCAGCCAGGGGGCCAAGCCGGGTCTGGGCGGGGTGCTCCCCGCCGTGAAGGTCACGCCGGAGATCGCCGCGGCGCGAGGCATCGAGACGGGGCGGGATTGCCGCAGCCCGTCCCGGCACAGCGCGTTCTCCGACGTCGACAGCCTGCTCGACTTCGTCGAGACGATCGCCGAACGCACCGGCCTGCCCGTCGGCATCAAATCGGCCGTCGCCAGCGTCGCCTTCTGGGACACGCTGGCCGAGAGCATGGACGGCACGGGCCGGGGCGTCAACTTCGTCACCGTGGACGGCGGGGAGGGCGGCTCCGGCGACGCCCCCCTGGCCTTCAGCGACCACGTGTCGCTGCCGTTCAAGCTGGCCATCAGCCGCGTGTACCGTGCCTTCGCCGAGAGGGGGCTCAGCGGCGACGTCGTGTTCATCGGCTCGGGACGGCTCGGCATGCCGGAAACCGCGCTGCTCGCCATGACCCTCGGCTGCGACATGATCAACGTCGCGCGGGAGCCAATGCTGGCGATCGGCTGCATCCAGGCGCAACGCTGCCACACCGGGCGCTGCCCGGTCGGGATAACCACCCATTCCGCCTGGCGCACCCGCGGGCTCGACCCCGCCCTCAAATCCGTGCGCCTGGCCAACTACATCGCCACGCTCCGCCACGAGCTGCTCGAGCTCAGCCACGCCTGCGGAGTCACTCATCCCGCGCTGATCGGCCCGGACCGCATCGAGATCCTCGACGGGCACCTCGGATCCCGTACGGCCCAGGAGATTTTCGGCTACGAAGCATCGTGGATTTAACGGAACGCAACGGCGTCCCCCGCCAGCGCGCAGCGTCCGGGTCGCGGAGGTATGTCGCGGGGAAGGCGGTTACCGCGTGCCGTAGGGGATTTCCGGGGCGGTGGCGGCGATTTCGATGAGCCGGTTGTATTTGGCGGTCCGCTCGCCGCGCGCGGGCGCCCCGGACTTGAGCTGGCCGCAGCCGCTGCCCACGGTGAGGTCGGCGATGAAGGAGTCTTCGGTTTCGCCGGAGCGGTGCGAGACGAACTGCCGGTAGCCCGCCTCGCGGCAGATCGCCATCGCCTCTTGCGTCTCGGTCACCGTGCCGATCTGGTTCAGCTTGATCAGCGCCGCATTGCCGATGCCGCGGCTGATCGCGGTGGTGATGATGGCCGGGTTCGTGCAGAAGATGTCGTCGCCGACCAGCTCGGTGGTGTGGCCGAGGCGTGCCGTCAGCGCGATCCACCCCTCGTCGTCGTCCTCGCCGAGCCCGTCCTCGATGGAGTGCACCGGGTAGGCCGCCACGATGCCGGCCAGCCGCTCGATCAGGCCGGCGCTGGTCAGCAGCTCACCGGCGACCCGGTAGCGGCCGTCCGGCTGGCGGAACTCGGAGGCGGCCGGGTCCAGGGCGATCGACACGCCGCCGGGGCCAGCCGGGTAGCCGGCGTCCTCGATGGCCTGGACGAGCAGGCGGAGGACGTCTTCGGGCTGGTCGATCTCGGGGGCGAAGCCGCCCTCATCACCCAGGCCGACCGACAGTTTCCGGCTGACCAGCTCGCGGCGCAGCGCGGCGTAGACCTCAGCGCCGGCCCGGACGGCCTCGGCCATCGACGGCGCACCCAGCGGCGCGACCATGAATTCCTGGAAGTCCAGCGCGTTCGCGGCGTGCGCGCCGCCGTTGAGCACGTTGAAGTGCGGCGCCGGCATCCGCGCCGCCACCCCATCGGGGTTCAGCCACTGCCACAGCGGCGCCCCGGCCGAGGCGGCCAGGGCGCGAGCGAGCGCCATGGAGACCCCTACGGTGGCGTTGGCGCCGAGCCGGCCCTTGTTCGGCGTCCCGTCCAGGGCAATCACCGCCTGGTCGACCTCGGCCAGGGAAGACCACGAACGGCCGCGCAGCAGATCGGCGATCTCGGTCTGCACGGCGCCGACCGCGCCGAGGACCCCCTTGCCCTCATAGCGCCCCTTGTCGCCGTCGCGCCGCTCGACCGCCTCCAGCGATCCGGTCGACGCACCAGAAGGCACCCCCGCCCGGGCGATCGTGCCGTCGCCAAGCTCAATGGTCACCGCCACCGTGGGACGTCCCCGTGAATCAAGAATCTCCAGTGCCGACAGGTTCGCGACATCAAAATTAGCCATTATCTGCTCCCGTGGGTTTCGTAGGGTTTCTCGCCTGCCAGTGGGAAGCCAGCCAGATCCCGGCCGCCAGGCTGATTCTGTAGACCGCCCGACCGTACCCGCCGTTTCCGCACCGACGTATCTCCTGGCCAGGCGAGCCGCCGGTCCATCGCGCACCGGCTCTATTCACAGCGCCTGAAGGCAGCCTGATCGTGCGTTTCACGGCACGAACTTACGGGTCGTCAACGTCCCGAGTGTCTGTACTCAGCACGGACCTTCGCGCGGCCATGCCGCCTCCCGGAAGCTGTTCCTGAGAGGCCATCAGCCGTACGGCGGTTCAGGAGCGGGATCGCTTCTGCCGGAGCCTCATCCGGCGTGCCCAGTCTAACGGGGCCGGCCCCGGCCGGACAGGACCGGCGGCGTTAGCCGCGGGACGGTATAACGGATGAGCGGCTCAAGTCGTCGGCGGTGGACCCCGCCGAGCGCGGTTGCAGGGCCGGACCGGGCCCCGTGTGCTTCAGCCGTACTACGACCTGGCGAAGCTGTTCCGCAAGGAGGCGCTGGCCCCGGAGCAAGCTCGAAGCAAGAGACTCGCTCCCGACCCGCTACGGGGAAGACCTCTACAACCGCTTCGGCGGCTGGCTGGATGACGACGAAGGCCTACGCCGACGGCCGCCCTGAACGCGGCGACATGCTTCGTCCGCAAACCCAGGAACCCTGGTCAGGGTCATCGGCCTTTCGGCCAGGTCAGTTAGATTCATTACATGACAACTTTAGGATCGGGGTCCCCGGGCCGGTTCGCGGGTAATACGCTAGCCAGCTTTGGGCGGGATCTTGCTAATAACCTTTGCTACGAGCGGGGGACGACGGCCGAGTCGGCGAGCTTGCAGGATGCTTACTGGACGCTGGCCGTGACCGTTCGTGACCGCCTCGCCGACCGCCGGGCACGGACGGCCGAGGCGAACTACGCTGCCAACCCGAAGTTCGTCTACTACCTGTCGGCTGAGTACATGCTGGGCCGCCAGCTCGAGCAGAACGCGACGTACACCGGCACCGCCGGTCTCGCCCGGGAGGCCGTGGCCGCATCGGGCTTTTCCGCCGAGGACATCGAGGCCCTCGACGTGGAGCCGGGACTGGGTAACGGGGGCCTCGGCCGGCTGGCGGCCTGCCTGCTCGACTCGCTGGCCACCCTGGACATGCCCGCGGTCGGCTACGGCATCCGTTATGAGTACGGCATCTTCAAGCAGGCCTTCGAAGACGGCCATCAGGTCGAGCGCCCCGACGACTGGGCGTTCTACGGCAACCCGTGGGAGTTCCCCGCTCCCGACGACCGCCAGGCCGTCGGGTTCTATGGCTACACCGAGGCCGTAAAGGACGATCAGGGCGGGCTGCGCGCCCGCTGGGTGCCGGGAGAGATCGTGGGCGGCGAGCCCAGCCACATGCTCGTCCCCGGCTACGGCACCGAGACGGTCAACATCATCCGGCTGTGGCGGGCCCGGGCCGGCCAGGAGTCGTTCGACCTGGGTTTGTTCAACGCCGGCCGTTACGCGGAGGCCGTCGAGGCGCAGATGCGCTCGGAGAACCTCACCAAGGTGCTGTACCCGAGCGACAGCACCGAGGCAGGCCGGGAACTGCGGCTCAAGCAGCAGTATTTCCTGGTGTCCTGCTCACTGCGGGACATCATCCGCCGTTTCCGGTTCCGTAACAGCGACTGGGAGGACTTCCCCGGGCAGGTCGTCATCCAGCTCAACGACACCCACCCGGTGCTGGCCATACCCGAGCTGATGCGGCTGCTCGTGGACGAATACGAGGTCGGCTGGGAGCAGGCCTGGTCCATCACCCGCCGCACCTTCGCCTACACCTGCCACACCCTGCTGCCCGAGGCCCTCGAGACCTGGCCGGTCTCGATGTTCGAGCGGCTGCTGCCCCGTCACCTGCAGATCATCTACACCCTCAACTACTTCTTCCTGAACGAGGTGCGCGCCCGCTTCCCGGGCGACGAGGGGCGCATCGCCCGGATGTCGATCATCCAGGAGGACCCCGAGCGCCGGGTGCGGATGGCCAACCTGGCGGTCGCGGGCAGCTTCGCGGTCAACGGCGTGGCCGAACTGCAGTCGCGCCTGCTGGCCCAGACGACGCTGCGGGACTTCGCGGAGTTGTGGCCGCAGAAGTTCTGGAACCAGACCAATGGCGTCAGCCCGCGGCGGTTCCTGCACCTCGCCAACCCGCGGCTGTCCGACCTGATCACCGCCCGGCTGGGCGACCAGCGCTGGCTCACCGACCTGGAGCGGCTGCGCGAGCTGGAGGCCTTTGCCGACGATGCCGGATTCCGCGAGGAGTGGCGCGAGGTGAAGCGGCTGAACAAGGTCGACCTGGCCGCCCACGCCCTCACCACCACCGGCATCACCATCGATCCCGGCTCACTCTTCGATGTCATGGCCAAGCGGCTGCATGAGTACAAGCGCCAGCTGCTCAAGCTGCTGCACGTCGTCACCCTCTACAACCGGATCAAGGCGGACCCGGCCGCCGCCACGACGCCCTGCACGGTGATCTTCGCCGCAAAGGCCGCACCCGGCTACATGGTGGCCAAGGGCATCATCAAGCTGATCAATTCGGTCGGGGCCGTGGTGAACGCCGACCCCGACGTCGGCGGCCGGATCAAGGTCGTCTTCCTGCCCGACTACAACGTCTCGGTGAGCGAGCTCATCGTGGCCGCCGGCAACATCTCCGAGCAGATCTCCCTGGCCGGCAAGGAGGCATCCGGCACCGGCAACATGAAGCTGGCCCTCAACGGGGCCGTGACCGTCGGCACGCTCGACGGCGCCAACATCGAGATCCGCGACCGGGTCGGTGCGGACAACTTCTTCCTCTTTGGCCTCACCACCGACGAAGCCGTCGCGCTCAGGCAACGCGGCTACGACCCTTATGCGTACTACCGCGACGACGCCGAGCTGAGGGCGGCCATCGACGCCATCACCTCCGGTACCTTCTCCCGTGGCGACCGCCAGGCCTTCGAGCCGATCATCGGCCCGCTCCTGCAGTGGGACGAGTACATGGTCCTCGCCGACTACCGCTCCTACATCGACTGCCACGACCACGCCGCCGGGCCGGCCTGGGCCGACCAGGACCGGTGGACCCGGATGTCGATCATGAACACGGCACGGTCGGGATTCTTCTCCTCCGACCGGACCGTCCTCGACTACTGCCGTGATATCTGGCACATCGAGCCCGTCCCCGTCGCCGCAGACCCGAAGACACGCCCGGAGGGCCCTCTGGCCGAGCCATAAACTGATCCTGGTGGCCATCCCTGGGACTCAGGGTGCCAGGGATGGCTGTTTCGGGCCGGCCTGGCACTCCCGATCCCGGTACCCCCCTTTCCGGTGACCAGTCCGGCGTGATCCCATCGGTTGGGCATTGGCCGCGGATGAAGCGACAGGAACGGTGATGCAGCTGTGTTCGTCATGATGGTGGCGTCGGAATGTGCGCCGGTGGCGCAGGCCGGCGGCCTGGGCGAGGTCGTGTACGGGCTGAGCCGGGAGCTGGAACTGCGGGGGCACGCGGTTGAGATCGTCATGCCGAAATACGACTGCATGCGCTACGACCAGATCTACGGGCTCACGGTCACGTACCCGGACCTGTGGGTGCCCTGGTACGACGTGTTCGTGCACTGCACGGTCTGGTTCGGGTTCGTGCACGGCAGGCGGTGCTTCTTCATCGAGCCCCACTCGGCGGACAACTTTTTCAACCGGGGCCACCTGTACGGCTCGGTCGATGACACGACCAGGTTCGCGTTCTTCTCGAAGGCGGCCCTGGAGTTCATGCTGAAGACCGGCAAGCGGCCGGAAGTGATCCACTGTCACGACTGGCAGACGGCCATCGTGCCGGTGCTGCTCTACGAGATCTACCAGCACGCCGGCCTGCACGATCAGCGTGTCTGCTATACGATCCACAACTTCGCCCACCAGGGCATCTGCAATGAGCAGATCCTGTGGGCGACGGGCCTCGCCCGCCCGGAGCACTTCTTCGATGGTAACCGGCTCCGCGACGACTTCAACCACGCTGCGATCAACCTGATGAAGGGCGGCATCGTTTACTCGAACTTCATCACCACGGTGTCACCGCAGCATGCCCTGGAGGCGACCCATACCGATCAGGGGATGGGCCTCGGGCACGCGCTGCACGTTCACCGGGATAAGTTCGGAGGGGTCCTCAACGGCGTCGATTACAATGTCTGGAATCCGGAGATCGATGTCCTGATCTCGTCGAACTATAATCCCGATACGGTGGACAAGAAGTACGGGAACAAAGAGGCGCTGCGGGACCGGTTGCTGCTCCGGAAGGACTACAAGCCGATCATCGGCTACGTCGGCCGCATCGACCGCCAGAAAGGCGTCCACCTCATCGAGCACGCCCTGTTCTACGCATTAGCACAGGGTGCGCAGTTCGTCCTACTGGGTTCGTGCCCCGAGCCCGCGGTCAATGCTCATTTCTGGCATCTGAAACGGTACCTGAATGACAGCCCCGACTGCCATCTGGAAATTGGGTTCGACGAAGGCCTGGCCCATTTGATCTACGCCGGCGCCGACATGCTGGTGATGCCCAGCCTGTTCGAGCCGTGCGGCCTAACTCAGATGATCGCGCTCAAGTACGGCACCGTCCCCATCGTGCGCGCGGTCGGCGGCCTGGTGGACACGGTCTTCGATCGCGATTACTCCGCGCGTCACCCGGACGACCGGAACGGCTATGTGTTCCACCAGCTCGACAACCCGGCCCTGGAGTCCGCGACGCAGCGGGCCATTGGGCTCTGGTACTCCTACCCGGAGAAATTCAGGCAGCTCATCGAGAACGGGATGCGGCAGGATCACTCCTGGGCCGGGCCAGGCCAGGACTACGTAAACATCTATGACCATATCCGCTGCAAGTAACACCGCATATATGCCGGAAAAAGGAGCCTGAACAATGGGCGATCTGCCTGAATACGTCGATGGCCTGCCCAACATCTGCGGCGAGGAGCAGCGCGTCGAGCAGGCCATCCGGGCCCGCGGAAACGATCCCGTCTTCCTGCCGCCCGGCGCCACCGGGTTCGGTGACGCGGACAGCGCCTTCGCCGTCGCCTTGCACATGCACCAGCCGCTCATCCCCGCGGGCGGACCCGATCTGCGCACCGCGCGGATCATCAGCAACCTGCAGGCGATGCTGGACAACCCGGGCATCGGCGACAACCACAATGCCCCGGTGTTCATCGACTGCTACCGGCGGATGGGCGAGTTCGTCCCCCGGCTGCTGGACGAGGGGCTGGCGCCCCGGGTCATGCTCGAATACTCCGGCACGCTGCTCTACGGGCTCAGCGTGATGGGCCGGCACGACGTGCTCGACACCCTGGCCGCGATCACGACCGACCCGCGCAACCGGCAGGCGGTCGAGTGGCTGGGCTGCCCGTGGGGGCATGCCGTGGCGCCCTCCACCCCGGTCCAGGACTTCCGGTTGCACGTGCGGGCCTGGCAGCATCATTTCGCGGCCCTCTACGGCCTGGAGGCCCTCGGCCGCGTCCGCGGTTTCTCCCCCTCGGAGATGGCGCTGCCCAACCACCCGGATGTCGCCTACGACTTCGTTAAGACCCTCAGAGACTGCGGCTACGAGTGGGTCCTCGTCCAGGAGCACACGGTGGAGGAACCCGATGGCGGCGGGCTCCAGCGGCAGCACCTGCCCCGCCGCCTGGTCTGCACCAACTCCCGGGGCGAGGTCGCCAGCATCACCGCGGTGGTCAAGACCCAGGGCAGCGACACCAAGCTGGTCGCCCAGATGCAGCCTTACTACGAGGCCAAGGGCCTTTCCCGCTGGGATCTGGGCGGCCGCGGCGTGCCGCCGCTGGTTACACAGATCGCCGATGGGGAAAACGGCGGGGTGATGATGAACGAGTTCCCGTCCAAGTACTTCGACGTGGTCCGCGAGTACTCGGGCACCCGGACCCCGGCCATGAACGTCACCGAGTACCTGGAACGGCTCCGCTCGGCCGGTGTCGGACCCGGCGATCTGCCCGTGGTCCAGCCGCTGTTCCAGTCAAGGATCTGGGGCCGGATGGCCCCCGGCGACGGGCCGGACCGGCTGGCCGAGGTGATCGAGCAGCTTCGCACCGAGGATGGCCGCTTCCACATGGACGGCGGCAGCTGGACCAACGACATCTCCTGGGTACGCGGCTACGACCAGGTGCTGGCCCCGATGGACGAGGCGAGCTCACTGTTCCACGAGCGGGTCCTGGCCAAGGCCATCCCCACCGGCGACTTCCGCTACCGCAACGCCCTGTTCCACCTGCTCACCGCCGAGACCAGCTGCTACCGCTACTGGGGCGAGGGCATCTGGACCGACTACGGCGCCGAACTGGCCCGCCGCACCATCGAGATCGTGACCCATGACCTGTAATCAACAAGGAGCACTCCGTGGGCGACGTGGCCTTCGCGCTGGTTCTCAACCTGCACCAGCCCGCTTACAACCTCGAGGACCTCCTGGAGCATCACGAGTGGGAGGCCAAAGAGATCCTCTGGGCCATGGACCGCATCCCCCGGTCGCTGTGGGCCAGCGAGGACATCGGCCGGGTGCACCTGTCCGTTTCCGGCACCCTGCTGGAAACGCTGTCCAGTCCCGGCTTCCAGGAGCGGGTCTACGGCATCGTCGACTGCGGATCGCTGCTGTGGTATCTGCAGAACACCCGGATCATCCAGATCCTGGGCACCGGCTACTACCATCCCGTGCTTCCGCTCATCCCCCGGGCCGACTGCGGCGAGCAGCTGGCGCGCTGGCACGGGATCGCCCGGAATCTGTTCGCGCGAACCAG
Source organism: uncultured Actinomycetes bacterium (assembly GCA_963824545.1). Taxonomy (GTDB): domain Bacteria; phylum Actinomycetota; class Actinomycetes; order Streptosporangiales; family Streptosporangiaceae; genus Bog-532. The sequence continues at coordinate 208,007 of CAWGPP010000033.1, forward strand.
CTTCGCCGGGTTCTGGCCGCCGGAGATGGGCTTCTGCATGGAGCTCATCCCCGCCCTCAAACGACAGGGCTACCGCTACGTGCTCGTGGACAGCGAGCACGTCGAGCCGGTCACCCCGATGGGGTGGGACGAGCTTCGCTACCGCCCGCACGTCGCGCGGTTCGGGGACGACGAAATCATCGTCGTGGTGCGGGACCGTGAGCTCTCCGACGCCCAGGAGGCCGGCATGGAGACGGGCTGGTTCGTGCACGAGGTGTCCCAGCGGACCAAGCACTGCGGCTTCCCGCCGCTGGTGACGACCTGCACCGATGGGGAGAACGGCGGCTGGTTCCGCAACACCTCACCGCAAGCCAACTTCTGGCCCGTCTTCTACGAGAACCTGCTGAAGCGGGTGCGGGACGACGAAAGCGGCGGCATCCGGCCCTGCTTCATCGACGACTACCTCGACCGCCACGGCGCGCACGGCGAGGTCATCGTGCGCCCGGGCGCGTGGAACACCGGCTGGCATCACGGCGCCGGTTTCACCCAGTGGGTCAGCTCGCCTGCCCAGCAGCAGGCCCTGACCCGTGTCGATGAGATCAGCCAGGCCATCCACGCCGCCCGCCGCAACGCCACCGGCATCTCGGTCGGCGACCCCGACGTGTACCAGCTGCTCGAGCAGGCCCACTGGCGGGTCCTCCGCGCCGAGACCAGCTGCAACTTCTTCTGGGGCGACGTCTGGCTGTCCCGCTGCCACGACGACCTCAACGAGGCCACCCGCTACCTGGACCAGGCATGGGCCCGTATTACCTTATCGGTACCTGATCGGAGTCTGCTTACGGTACGTAACGCGTCATCACCTGAGAGTTCCTGTTCGAGCACGCCGGGCATCGAGAGCAGGAGGTCCAGGGTCCGTTTCGCCTCCTCCTCATCGATGATGCTGAGGGCGAAGCCGACGTGCACGAGGACATAATCCCCGACCCGCGCGTCCGGCACGTAGGCCAGGCAGACGTGCCGGGACACACCCGCGAAGTCGACCCGGCCGGTGACCATGCCGGCGACCTCGGTGGTATCCATGACGCGACCGGGAACGGCCAGGCACATCGCGCTCACTCCCCCTCAGGAACTTCGCGGCGGCGGCCGGTGCCGGGCCGCGCCTACCGCGTCCCTGAAGTGCCCGGACCAGGACCCCGCGAGGCCGCGCGCCTGCGCCATGCTGCGCAGGCTGGCCGCGTCAAGCGGAAGGTTGACCGAGCGGAACACGCCCAGCTCCGTCATTCTCAGCCGGAAGACGGGGCGCTTGCGCCCGGCGATCTCCAGGCTGTCCGGGAAGTCGTCATCGGGAGGAAAGGCCAGGCCGTTGACCGTCCACGGCGTCAGGAGCACGACCGCGGGCGTGTCCGCCACGATGGCAGGGTCGATGACGTCGACGCCGAGGCGAGGATTGGCGACCGGATCTCCGCGGAACTGCTCGCGGTGCACGCGTTCGAAGGCGGCGCGCACGTCCGCGACGATCTCGTCGAGTCGGCTCATGCGCACAGTCTGGCCGGGAGCACCGCCCCGCACAAGGCGCGGCCAACATGACAAAAAAGGTACAAAAGGCGGCTTGTTGGTCTATTGATGCGGACGTATGCTTCCGCTCACTTGCATTCCGGACGCAGTCGGCGGCCGGGACGGCGGGCTCGCACAAGGCGGTGCGCTATGACGGACGGTATCCGGATGGATACGAAGGGTTTAAGAGCGGATATCCCCGCCGCGGCCGACGCGGCCGGTGACCACTCGCTGCCCGCTCGGCTCGCCGCCACCGGGGTCGACCGCCGGACGTTCCTGAAGTTCTGCGCGGGGGTCACCGCGACGCTCGCGCTGCCGTCCCGGTTCGCCCCGCGCGTCGCGGCCGCGCTGGCGAAGGTGCAGAGTCCCGTGGTGGTGTGGCTGGAGTTCCAGGACTGCGCGGGCGACACCGAGGCATTCGTGCGCTCGCGGAACCCGTCGGCGTCGGACCTGGTGCTGGGGCTGATCTCGCTCGACTATCACGAGACCCTGATGGCGGCGGCCGGCACCGCCGCGGAGAAGGCCCGCGACGACGCGGTGGCCAAGGGCGGGCACATTCTGATCGTCGAGGGCTCGGTTCCCACCGGCATCCGCGGATCGTGCACGGTGGGCGGCCGGGCCGCCGATGACATCCTCACCACGGCCGCGCGCGGCGCGGCGGGGATCATCAACGTCGGCACGTGCTCGGCGTTCGGCGGCATTCCGAACGCACGGCCCAATCCGACCGGCGCGGTCGCCGTCGGGGACGTGGTCAGCGGGGTCCCCATCGTCAATTTGTCGGGATGCCCGGTCAACGCGGACAACCTCACCGCCACCATCGTCCACTACCTGACCTTTGCGGAGTTTCCGCCGACGGACGATCTTGGCCGGCCCCTGTTCGCCTACGGGGAGCGCATCCACGACAATTGCCCGCGCCGCGGGCATTTTGACGCCGGGGAGTTCGCGGTCGAGTGGGGCGATCAGGCCCACCGCGACGGGGCCTGCCTGTACCGGCTCGGCTGCAAGGGGCCGAGCACGTTCCATAACTGCCCGAGTATCGGCTACAACGACGGCACGTCCTGGCCGGTGGCGGCCGGGCACGGCTGCGTGGGATGTTCCGAGCCGCACTTCTGGGACACGAGCTCACCGTTTTACGACCGGCTGCCGCACGTGGACACCGCGGGGCTCAATATCACGGTGGACCGGCTCGGCGTCACCCTGGTCGCGGCCACCGCGGCCGGGTTCGCGGCGCACGGGATCGGCAAGGCCGTTCAGCACCGTCTCGCCGGGGCCCACGGCGCGAGCGGGGCGCCGCAAGGCGGGCCGCACGATCAGGCCGGTGCGGCCGGAGGTGCCGCGGACGGCGGGAGCACGGAGGGTTCCGGGCCCGATGGCCGGGAGGCCGGCCGGAACGCGCGCGACAGCGAAAGCGGCAGCGGCCATTCCGGCAGCGGCCACCCCGGCGACCCTGAGGATGGGTAAGCGATATGGCGCGACTTGTCATCGACCCGGTCACCCGCATCGAAGGGCACTTGCGGGTTGAGGTGCAGGTTGACGGCGGCCACGTCGCGGAGGCGTACTCCTCCTCCACGATGTGGCGTGGCATCGAGACCATCGTGCAGGGCCGAGATCCGCGGGACGCGTGGCTGTTCGCGCAGCGGATCTGCGGTGTCTGCACGACCGTGCACGCGCTCGCCTCGGTACGGGCGGTCGAGGACGCGATCGGCGCGGTGCCGCCGCTGAACGCGCGGCTCCTGCGGCAGCTCATCGCGGCCGCACAGTACGTCCACGATCACGTCGTGCACTTCTATCATCTGCAGGCGCTCGACTGGATCGATGCGGTCGCCGCGCTGAAGGCCGATCCGCGCGCCACGGCGTCGCTCGCCCAGTCCATCTCCACCTACCCGCGCTCTACGGCCGCGCTTTTCACCTCGGTCCAGAGCCGTCTCAAGGCGTTCCTCGCGAGCGGCAACATCGGGCCGTTCACCAACGGGTACTGGGGTCATCCCGCGTACCGGCTGAGCCCCGAGCTTGACCTGCTGGCGTTCAGCCACTACCTGGACGCCCTGGATTTCCAGCGCCAGTACATCCGCGTGCACGCGCTGCTCGGCGGGAAGAACCCGCACCCCCAGACGTACGTCGTCGGCGGCATGGCCTCCCCGATCGACCCGAACAGCCAGGACGCGATCAACGACAACACCTTCCAGGAGCTGTCGCAGCTCCTGCAGTCTGGGCTGGATTTTGTCCAGCAGGTCTTCCTGCCGGACCTGTATGCGATCGCGCGCGGCTACCCGGAGTGGGCGACCTACGGACGCGGCCTGACCTCCTACATGGTGTTCGGGGATTATTCGCAGGCTCCGCCGCGCACGGGCCAGCCACCGGCCGATGGCCTGTTCCCCGGCGGGGTGATCCACGCCGGGGGCCTGACCGTCCAGCCGTTCGATCCGTCCGGCGTCGCCGAGTCCGTCGCTCATTCGTGGTACAGCTACGACGGCCCGCGCGGCGCGGATGCCGCGCTTCCGCCCTGGGAAGGCCAGACCACTCCGGACTACACGGGCCCCGAGCCGCCGTTCACCCAGCTCGACGTGGCCGGGAAGTACTCCTGGCTCAAGGCGCCGCGCTACGGAGGCAGCGCCATGGAAGTCGGCCCGCTGGCCAGGATGCTGGTCGGCTACGCCCGCGGTGACTCCCGCATCAAGCCCATGGTCCAGGGCGCGCTGACCCGGCTCAAGGCCCCCCCGGCCGCGCTGATGTCGACGCTCGGCCGGGTGCTCGCGCGCGGGCTGGAGACCCAGCTGATGGCGCAGTACTCCCTCGATCTGCTTGGCCTGCTGCGGGCCAACGTCGACAGCGGCGACCTGGCGATCGCGGACAACACGAAATGGGCCCCCGCTTCGTGGCCCGCCGGGCAGGCGCACGGCGTCGGCTTCCACGAGGCCCCGCGAGGTTCGCTGTCCCACTGGGTCGTCATCGAGGACCAGCACATCCGCAACTACCAGGCGGTCGTGCCCTCGACGTGGAACGCGAGCCCGCGCGACGCGAAGGGCAAACCCGGCGCATACGAGGCGGCCCTGGTGGGCACGCCGGTGGCTGACCCGCAGCGCCCGCTGGAGGTGCTGCGGACCCTGCACTCCTTCGACCCGTGCATGGCGTGTGCGGCGCACCTCTACGACGCCGACGGCCACGACATCGCCGTGGTGCGGGTCCAGTGACCGCCCCCGCGCGGCGCCACGAGGCGGGGACGGCACCCGCGGCGCAGGAGGAACTGGTCAAGGTCCGGGTCTGGGACCTGCCCGTGCGCGTGGTGCACTGGCTGCTGGTCGCGTCGATCGCCGTGCTCGGCGTGACCGGCTTCCTGATCGCGGACCCCGTGCTGAGCCCGGCGCCGGCCACGGACTGGGTCACCTGGATGAAGGCCATCCACGCGTTCACCGCGTACGTCTTCATCGCGTTGCTCCTCGCCCGGGTGATCTGGCTGTTCCGGTCGCCCAACCGCTGGTGCCGGTGGAAGCAGTGGATTCCGACTAACCGGGAGCGGCGGCGCGGGATCATCGAGTCGCTGCGCTTCTACCTCTTCGTCGACCGGGAGCCCCCGCCGGTGGTCGGCCACAATGCGCTGGCGGGCCTGGCCTACACCGTGCTGTACCTGATGTTCGGCGTCGAGATCCTGACGGGTGTCGCGCTGTGGGGCGTCCAGGGGGAGCATTGGGCCGCGACCCTCACCGGATGGCTGCTGCTCCTGGTCCCGCTGCAGGTTGTCCGGTTCATCCACCACTTGATCATGTGGGTGATCGGCGCGTTCCTGATTCACCACGTGTACAGCGCGTGGCTCATCGACCGGGTGGAGGGTTCCGGCGTCATGACCTCGATCTTCTCCGGCTTTAAGTTCCTGCCGAAGAAGCGCCTGTGAGCAACGCCTGTGACGCCGACCGCGGGGCTCCGGCGCCGGTCCTCGTGCTGGGCATTGGCAACGAACTGCTGTGCGACGACGGCGCCGGGGTGCTCGCGGCCCGGCGCCTGGCGGCCAGGCCGATCCCGGGCGTGGACATCCTTGACGGCGGCACCCTGGGGCTCCTGCTCATGCCGTACATCGCCGGGCGGCTCGCGGTCCTCGTGCTCGATGCGGTGTCGGAGGCGCACGGGGCACCGGGCGATATCGTCGTGATCGGCGACCGCGACGTGCGCCGAGGCCATGGCGTGCGTGCGACAGCGCACGATATCGGCCTCGTGGACGCACTCTCGGCCGCGGAGCTTGCGGGCTGCGCCCCGGAGCGCCTGGCCCTGGTCGGAATGGTGCCCGACCAGATCACCGAGCATTGGGGCCTCAGCGCCGTGGCCGGCCGCCGGGTAGGGGCCATGGTGGACGCGGCCCGCGAGGTCCTGGCCGGGTGGGGCGTCGAGGTGCCCGCCGATGCATGAGGCCGGCCTCGTGCATGCCGCGGTCGCCGCGCTGGCCGAGGCCACCGCCGGCCACCCGGTGCGCACCCTGACCCTCGCGGTCGGCTCCGGCGTGGACGTCGATTCGGCGGCTGCGGCGTGGCAGGCCGCGGCGGCCGGCACGTGCCTTGAGAACGCCCGCGTCGACTGGCGGCGGGCGTCCGACACGCTCCGCTGCTTCAGCTGCGGACGTGAGTACGAAGGCGAACCGCTGAGCCGCTGCCCATCCTGCGGCGGCACCGGCATCGTTATTACCCAGGCGGCCGAGGTGACCGCCGTGGACTGGACAACCTGACGGTTCGCGGAACGGACGGTTCTCCTTCCGGCTCTGCCGCGCCCGGCTTCGCCGCGGGCCCGCCAGGCCGGGGCTTGACGGGCCTGCTGCCCGGTCACGCGGTGACCAAGCCGGCGAGGTGGGCCAGCGAGTTGCCCAGATGATCTGGAGGGAACGGGGGGAATCCGATGTGCTGGCGGAGGGGGCCGGGGACCGCCGACCAGTCGTAGGACAGGGTGACCTGGGTGTGGGACGGTCCGGCCGGGGCCAGGTCGTAGCGCCAGACCCAGCCGGTGCAGCGCATGGTAGGCAAGGGCAGCCGTCCGCCGGGCGTCGCTGAGCGAACCACCATGACCGCCCAAGGAGCACGCTAAGCTATCCCGGACACATCCGGACTGCACAGCGCCCGTGGTGCGGCACTGAAGGAGCGTACCGTGACGCAGGATTCACCGGGGGTCACGGAAGGTAGGGGCAGCGGCCAGCTTCCCGGCTTTGACACCAGCGTCGCGAACGCGGCCCGCATGTGGAACTACTGGATCGGCGGCAAGGACAACTTCCGCGCCGACCGTGAGGCCGGGGACCAGGTGCTGGCGGCGATGCCCGCGTTGCCGCTCGTCGCCCGGATGCTGCGGCGCTTCCTGATTACCACGGTGGACGAGCTGACGGCCGCGGGCGTCCGCCAGTTCCTGGACATCGGAACCGGGCTGCCCACCGCCGACAACACGCATGACGTGGCGCAGCGAGCCGCGCCCGGGTCACGGATCGTCTACGTGGATCATGATCCGGTGGTGATCAGCCATGCCCAGGCACTGCTCACCAGCAGCCCGGCCGGAAAGACGGACTATATCCAGGCCGATCTGCGGGACTGGGCGGCGATCTCGGCCGGGGCCCAGCAGACGCTGGACTTCAGCCGCCCGGTCGCCGTCTTGCTGATCGCGGTGCTGCATTTTATTCTCGACGCCGAGGACCCGCACCGGATGGTCTCCGCGATGATGGCCGACCTCGCACCCGGCAGCTACCTGGTCATCGCGCATGCCGCCAGCGACATCGAGGCCGGCACCGCCGCGGCCATGGCCCGCAGCTACAACGCGACCTCATCGCTGACGATCACACCCCGGGACCAGGCCACGGTGGCCCGGTTTTTCGATGGCCTGGAGATGACCGGCCCCGGCCTGATGCCACTCGCCCAATGGTGGGGAACCAGCCCGGCCACCACAGCCAGCTCCGGCCTGAGCTGCTACTGCGGTATCGGCAGAAAGCCGTAGCCGATGAGACGGTGCAGCGCGCGGTGCTTGGCTACGCCATCACCTCGATGAGACCGAGACCTACCGTCCTGCCCGGCTGATCCTTCTCGGCGACGACGCCTCACGGCGCGGTCAGGTCGGCCGGGATGACGATATCCCGCTTCTGGATCTTGCCGGTCGGGCCCTTGGGCAGCGCGTCGACGATCCACACGTGGCGCGGGTACTTGTACGCCGCGACCTGGCCCTTGACGTAGTCCCGTAGCTCCCCGGCGCTGATGACGGCACCTGGCTTGAGGGCCACCGCGGCACCGACCTCCTCGCCCAGGGACGGGTGCGGGAGGCCGATCACGGCGGTCTCGGCGACCGCGGGGTGCTCGTAGAGCACTTCCTCGATCTCCCGCGGGTAGACGTTGTAGCCACCGCGGATGATCAGGTCCTTCTTCCGGTCCACGATGAAGAAGTAGCCGTCGGAGTCGACGCGGGCCAGGTCACCGGTGTGGAACCAGCCGTCGCGGAGCGCCTCGGCGGTGGCCTCGGCCCGATGCCAGTAGCCCTTCATCACGTTCGGCCCGCGGATCACGATCTCGCCCACCTCACCCTGCGGGACCTCGTGGTCTTCGCCGTCCACCACCCGCATCTGCACGTCCCGGATGGGCGTGCCGATCGAGCCTGGCTTGCGCTCGCGGCCAGGGTGGTTGAACGAGGCGATCGGCGAGGTTTCCGACAGGCCGTATCCCTCCAGCACCGGGATGCCGAACGCCTCCTCGAACCCGCGCAGCACCTCGACCGGCAGGGCCGCGCCGCCGGAGAGGCACGTCCGCAGCCCGGAGATGTCGTAGTCCGCGCGGTCAGGCTGATGCAGCAGCGCCACGTACATGGTCGGCACGCCTTCGAAGACGGTGACCCGGTGGTCGGCGATGATCTGCAGGGCGTGCCCGGCGTCGAACCGCGGCAGCAGGGTCAGGCACGCCCCGGACGCCACCGCCGCGTTGAGCGCGACGGTCTGCCCGAACACGTGGAACAGCGGAAGCCCGCCGAATATGACGTCGTCCGGACGCGCGCGGACGATGTCGGTGCGCGCCACCTCGGTGTTACTGATGAGGTTGCCGTGGGTGAGTTCGGCGCCCTTCGGATGACCTGTTGTGCCAGAGGTGTAGAGGATCACCGCGGTGTCCTCGTCGCCGGCGTCCGCGACCTGATCATCCGGGGTGGCCGAGGCCAGCAGGTCGGGGAAGCTGACCGCGTCCACGGCGATGGTTTCGGCCTCGGCCTGCTCGGCGCCACCGCGTGCCTGGTCCGCGAACGCATGCCAGGCGAAGAGGCGCCCGGCCCCGAAGTCGCCGAGATAATAGGCGACCTCCCGCGCTTTGAGCAGCGGGTTCATCGGGACGACCACGCCGCCGGCCCGGAGCACGCCGTAGTACACCACGGGGACCTCGGCGACGTTGGGCATCATGATCCCGACTCGGTCGCCGGGTTTGAGACCGCGCTCGTGCAGCAGCCCGGCGACCCGGGCGCTCGCCTCGTCCAGTGCCCGGTACGTCATCGCCGCGTTGTCCACTCGCACGGCCACCCGCCCTGCGTGATCCCGGGTAGTGTCCGTCAGGTTTCTGGCCAAGTTCGTCACGCTGCCCATTGTGCGGCCGCAGGCCCAGGCGGTCGTCGGTCCCCGGTGTCAAGCCGGTCCCCGGGCGTTGGTACAGCGGCATAACACGGGCCATGGCGGCGGCGTGACAACGCGCGGAATGTATCAGCGGTCGTGCGCTGGCCTCTGCTCAGTCAGGGGGCGCACGCGGCGGGCACCGCGGCCGGCCCCGGGAGGACATCATGCATCCAACGTTCGTGAAGCTGTTCATCGATCCCGACCCCGGCGATCTGCTGGCCGAAGAGGACATCAGGCGGCGCCGCGCGGGCCGGTCCCGGCGCGCCCGGGCGGCCGTAGCCGTGCGGGCCGCCTCCCGTGACCGGCAGCTGCGGCCCGGCGGTGACGGCAGGCCATCAGCCAACCCGAGATGACCGGCACGCACGCAGCTCACCGGGTCTGCGGCAATTGAGGACGTCCGCAGGCTAGCTGCCGCTGGGCCCGCGCCTCTGCGGTGTGATGGCTCGCAGGGTGTTTCTGTGGCGGGCACGGTGGAACATCCTGACATCAGGTACGTGCCCCGGCCTCACCCGATCGACTTGGTCAGGTAGTAGCAGGGGTCGGCGTTCGTCTTCAGGACCGTGCCTGCGGAATCGGTTTCGTCCCAGTGGTCGACGACTAGGGGCCCTGGCCCCAGTCCTTGTATCCCAGGCGCTGGTAGAGGCGATGGGCACCGTCTACTGGCATCTATGATGGCGGCTCGGCGAACAATTCGAGCTGAATGTTGTCCGGGTCGCGGAAGACGAGCACGGCAGCGCCCGGCACGGAGTTCGCCGCCGTGACCGGGGAATGGACCACCGCGGCATCCGCCAGCCGCGCCGCCCAGGCGTCGAGTTCCGCGCGGTCCGCGACGGTGAAGGCCAGGTGATCCAGCCCGGCCCGGGTCTCGTCGAACGCGTCCTGGCTGCCGTGCCGATGCTGCGTGAGCCCCAGCCGAGCTTGCAAGCCGTCATGCCGGAGAAACACCTTACGGCGATCCCCGCCGGGCGCCTGAAAATCGCCCACGCGCCGGAAGCCGAGCACTTCCTCATACCAGGCCGCGCTCGCGTCAACGTCACGAACCGTCAGCCCCAGGTGGTGAATGCCTCTGATCATGCCCCGTTCACCGCGTCCATCCCCAGGGCGGCCAGCCGCACACGGGTCTTGCGCTGCACCAGGCACGTGGACTCCACGGGCCCTCTTACCGCTCGATCATCTCATTCAGATGCCGCACGAGACCTCGGGCGTGCCACCGGGCGGACCCTGTGCGCGCGACTTGCGGCAGATGCGCGCGTTTGGGCGGGCGGTACCGGCGTCTTACCAGCCGAGTTCGCTGAGCCGGTTGTCGTCAATGCCGAAGTGGTGGGCGATCTCGTGGATGACGGTGCGGCGGACCTGGCCGGCGACCTCCGGCTCGGTGCGGCAGATCGCGCAGATTGCCTGGCGGTAGATGGTGATGCGGTCGGGCAGCACGCCGGCGTACTGGGACGTGCGGCTGGTGAGCGGGATGCCCTGATACAGCCCGAGCAGGCCGGGCGGGCCCGCGCCATGCTCCACCGTGACCGCGACATTGCGCATCAGGCGGCCGAGTTCCTCGGGCAGCCCGTCCAGCGCCGTGGCGACCATCTCCTCGAAACGCCCGGGTTCGACCTCGACCACCAGCCCATTGTCCAGCACAGCGCGGCGCCAGCCAGCCCCCGGCGCCGATCGCCCGGCATCTCATCGCGCTGCCAGCGGCAGGTACGTGCGTTCACGCGAAGCGGGGGGGTAAGGCTGCCTGCCCGGCTGTAGTTGGGATTGCCAACGACAATGTGGAGAGCGTTCATAACCGCACGCCGACCCGCTATGCGCGGGCATCTGTTAGTCATGCTCATCGGTGAGTCGCTCAGAGTGGTTGTTCTGAAGCATGAGTGGCTGCGACATGTATGTCCCGGTCCGATATGGGCGACGGGTCTCAGGGTCGCCGCTCTTAGTCGAGTCGAGCATCGCCGACCAGCGCTTTTGCGGTCTGAAACAGAGACCAAGTCCAAAGCCGTCCGCGTTGTGCTCGCTTGGCTAAGGCCGGAGATGAATGGGCGCGCAGACCGGCACGGATCCTCCGCAGGAAGGGGTCCCACGCCGTCATGTTCAGCGTTCCCACGTTTCCGCTGGTCGTGGTCCCCTGAACGCAGGTCCTCCCTCGCCGGGTGCCAGGTATGTAAAATTGCTGCTCAACGTCCCTTCGCGCCTCGAACGGCGGGTTCGTCGCCACGGGGACCTGCTATTCACGCAGCACTTACCATGTCGGAGTAGCCCATGGACCGACGGCGCCTCGCTGATATACGCGCGGGCACCGTCACCAACGTGCAAACCAGTGGCTCCGGGTACCTGGTCGGACCGCACCTCGTCCTCACCGCGCGACACATCGTGATCAATAACAGTGGCTCTCCCTGGACACGCATCGAGAGCTGGATAGGACATCCGGCAGACGGCCGACGAACGCACTGCATAGCAAGGGTTCTATGGGATGACCGCGATTCTGATCTGGCGTTGCTGCGGTTCGACTCAGAAATCAAGTTGCCGGATAAAACAATCCGTTGGGGTTGTTTCATCGGGAACAAGCCCGTCCAGTACGAGGGTCTCGCATTTCCGGTGTTTTCGCGCTACGATTCCGCGCCTGGCCTCGAGCAACTAGGCGGCTACTTGCCACCGCTAGCAATTGGTGACAACTCTTGCTATGTCCTCGACCAGTCCGTTGCCCCAGTTCCAGACGGGACGACGCAATGGGGCGGCGCCTCCGGAGCGGCAGTCTTCTGTGGTGATCTACTCGTTGCAACGGTTGCGAAAGATGACCGAGCATTCGGCAATCAAAGATTGCATGGCACTCGACTCGTCGATGTCCTTTCGCAGACTAATTTCGCCGGCCTGATAGCAGAAGACACTGGTACCTGGCCTACTGTCGAAGCCGTTGAGTTGAGTGAATTCCTGAAATCGGCACGCCGGCGACTGACGGCCAGGACTCCCGGTTCGTTGCTTGCGGCAGATTTGGAAGCAGTTGCCTTCACTGGGCGTGGAGAAATCCTAGAGGATCTTTCGCGATGGCGCGACAGCGGCGCCCAGCTTGGAGTGGCACTAATGGTAGGCGAGGGAGGCCAGGGAAAGACTCGCCTAGCTCAGGAGTTTGTTCGGCTCACTGCCAAGCACGGTTCGATAGCTGGGTTTATGGATACAAGCCCGCCGTATCGGAACCAGCTGAACAGCGCGTCTAACGCAGAAATTATCAGACTGCTGCGGATGAGCAACCGGTCGATGCTGATCGTTGCGGATTACGCTGAGACCCACCCGGACTACATCGAGAATATTCTAGATGGCATCCGCGAAGGGACCATGCACTCGACAATACGTCTGCTCCTGCTTTCTCGCAGCGTGAATGCCTGGTGGGAAAATATCTCCGAAATGCTGCCCGGAGAAGATACAAGACTCATCGCATTGTCTCCGTTGACCAGCACGCTGACCGGTCGCAAGGCATTGTACGCGGCTGGCGTTGTCGACCTAGCCAAGCACCTGCCAATGCTCTATCTTGATCCCACGGACAGTTCCGCAGTAGCGGACTGGCGAAGTATCGCGATAAAGCTCGCAGACAATCCTCCCGATCTGTCCGATGGTCGTCTCCAAAATGCCCTGACGCTTCTTATGGCTGCCTTGACCGACCTGCTTACTGTCGGATCGGGCAGAGCGCCGTTGCGCGCTGACAACTTCGAAGAGCAAGAGCTCGTCACCCATGAGCTTGGCTATCTGCGGCGGACGGCCGTGCAGCGCGGGCTATTCGAGAAGGATGTACTGTCAAGAAGGACAGACCAGCACGACAGAAACCGCGAAGCTTGGGGAATCCTGGAGAGAGCCATAGCGGGGCTGATCCTTCTCGGGCCAACCAACACTGACCGCGCGCACACGATAGGCGAGCTAGCCTCGCCGGAGCGGGCAGTTGATGTAAGTTCCTGGCTAGCCGCGCTGTACCCTGCGGTGGGCGAATACCGTAGCATCGGCGCGATGCAACCGGACCGCCTCGCGGAGCTAATACTCGGGCGCCTCTTGTCAAAGCAACTGACTCTAGCCGGTGACGTTGCCAGACATGTCAAAAATTTCGACGGCGCGATTACACTGCTTTTCATCCTATTGCGTACGGGAGCGCATCCGCAGTTCGCATCTATTAGGGATCAGGCGCGAGATATCATCCTGAAGCACCCAGTTCCCTTCGCTGAGGCGGCACTTGTCCTAACCGTGAATCTTGCGCACGTCGCCTCCATCCAAGGGAGTGGGTCGGCCGCGCCCGCCCTACAGGCCATCCTTGAAAACGCCAATTCGATATCTGATCCAATTAATCCCGAAGCATTGGCAAGCGCAATGCGGATGGCCCTTGAAAGACTCGCGTTCCCTGGTAGCGCGTCTGCAGAGCCGGGACTGCCTGCGAAAGCTCTGCTGATCGCGTCGGCCAATTCTGGTAGGCGGCCCGATCAGGCCGGTAGTCTATACCAGGAGCTTGCCAAGGGTGGGCCACTCTTCGTCCAGGCCTTGCTCGATGTCGCCATGGATGTTATTGGCGTCGGCTTCGATGAGGTGCGGCACGATCGAGAACCAGAGCAGACCGCCCTAGTTTCAGGACCTTCAACCGATTATCGGCAGCTAGTGGCAAGGACCTACTCTTCTAACTATCAGCAACTGGTTCGCCTGGCCTGGCTACTCGTACACAATGGAGAGATGGCAGAGGAGATAGTCCAGGATAGCTTTGAGGCGGTTCTTGCAGCCGCACCGCGCCTGCAGGATAGCGAAAAGGTAATGCTTTACTCGCGTCAAATTATTGTTGACAGGGCTCGTGTATTCTGGCGGAACCGAACTATCACTGAAGGGATTGCCCCTCTTCAACGTGAAGACATACCAAGCATCGAGGATGAGGTTTTGGGCAAACTTGAGCAGTCGGCTGTTGTGGATGCTCTGCGCCTGCTTCCGGAACGACAGCGTGAAGTAATTGTTTTGCGGTATTACGGAGATCTTCGCGACACAGAGATTGCTCAAATTATGGGCATTTCGCCTGGGGCGGTAAAATCGCACCAAGCTCGGGGGCTCGTCGCCCTGCGAGAGATTATGCGTAACCAATAGTCCACATAATGCCTTACATAAGATTACAGTCATCACAATTTGGGGTCCTAGGCTTTTCTCCGATCGAGGAGTACAATGTCGACGAAGCGAGTCGGTCTGGCGCAGGCGATCGGCCTTCTTAGGGATGAACTGGCCGCAGCGCAGGACGCAGGCGAGAGCCACCAATTCAGATTTGAGATTTCCGAGGCCGAAGTCGAACTTCTGGTATCGCTCGATACTGAGGGCGGTGGCGAAGCAGGAGCCACGTTCGGGGTAGTTTCGGTCGGTGCGGACGGCAAGGTCTCGGTTGGGAATACACATAGGCTTCTGCTGAAGCTGAAAGTCAAGGACGCGGCAACTGGAAACAGGAACCTTGAGATTTCGCGCAATCAGACACGGGACTGGAACGCGGAATGAAGTCCCAAAGTCTCGTCGTGAGGTCGGCGGCGCACCAGGCCGCGCGAGGGATGATGCTGTCGGTCAGTTCCACGTAAAGTGCGGTCGGGAAAGTGTCCAGGTCGGTGATCACGGGTGGCTCCGGAGTCCGGACGTGTGTAGACACGGCGATTCTGGACACTCTTCACTTACCGTTCACGGATCACTCGCGGCGCGTCGCCGACCAGGGCTCTCACCAGCCACGAATTACCGGGTATCGATCTAGCCTAGGCACTGCGGACACGGAACCGGCCCAGGGCATCCAGCCGGCTAGCGGGCGCTGGCTGTTACCCGTCAGTCCGGGGTTCCCCGTCAGGGGGTCATCTGGTGAGCCGCCGGTCCACGAGCACAGGTTTCCGCCGAATGGGCCTGGTTCCGCGCTCTGGCCCACGGTAGCCAGGACCGCCACGGTCAGAAGTATCCCCAGGGCGGCAGTGGCGGTGTTGGGAATCGCGTAGGGCTCGTGGAAGCCGGATGCGGCCGCCTGTGGCGCCGACGCGGCGCCGATCAGCAATGTGGCCCATCCTGACCAGCGTCGGCCGTTCTGGCATCCGCGCGCGGTGGACAGGCTCAGCGCGGCTGCGGCGACACCGGCCGCAACCAGCCCGGCGGCCGGCGCCGCATGCCTGGCTGTCATGAGGACGATGCCGCATCGGGTCAGGTCCAGGATCGCCGCGGCAATCAGCATGATGGTGATCAGGAGCAGGCCAGGCCGTCCGGGGGCGGCCATCCCGTCCGCGCCGACGGCGGCTGGAACGTTTCCGGGCGGGTGCGCATCCATCAGCACGCGGCCGAGGCGGGATCTTCCAGCTGCTGGCGCAGCGCCTGAAGCGCGTAGTGCAGGCGAGACCTGGCCGTGCCGGGCGGTATACCCAGCCGGCGGGCGACCGTTGTCAGGGTCCTGCCGTAGTAGAAGGTCTCGACCAGCACCGTCCGGTGCGAGGGTGACAGATGCCGGAGGGTGCCGGAAACGAGTTCACGGTCGAGCACCTGGATCAGGCTAGTATCCGGACGGCCGTCCTCGGCGAACTGCTCAGGCACGGTGACCGGCCGCGATTGGGCGGCCCGGTCGGCGTCGATGAGCAGGTTGCGCGCCACGCGGAACAGCCATGGCCGGACCGGCCGGTCATCGGCGGTCAGCTGAGGCAGGTGACGCCAGGCTCTGATGAACGTCTCCTGCACGATGTCATCCGCGCTCGCCGGGTCAGGGCAGAACCGGACGACATAGCTATGCAGGGCCTGGGCGTGAAGTGAGTACAGCTGGCGGACCGTCCCATCGGCGTCGCCAGGCAGTTCGCGGCACACAGCATCCTGAAGGGTAGACATAACTACTAACACGGATAGTAGAATCGTATCGTTCACCACGTCGTCGTGCACCCTGCCGGCTCGTTATGGCGCTGGCACGGACGGCCGGGCGGGGAGCGCGCGGGAGAGCCCACGGAAAATCGGCCTATCGCGCAAACCAATCGCCTGTTCTATCCGTATTAGTAAGTAGCGGCAGGAACACCGTGCCGAAGGCACGCTGGGAACGTGTGCCGTAAGCATGCCCAAGGAGCAGAAGATGCGCCGGTTCGGGGAACTGGAAGCTGTGATCATGGAGCGGTTGTGGGAGCGGCGCCGACCGGCGCTGGTCCGCGAGATCGTCGACGATCTGCGGGATGACCGGCCGCTCGCCTATACCACCGTGATGACGGTGATGGAGAATCTGCACCGTAAGGGGTGGCTGCGGCGGGAGCGGGACGGCCGGGCGTGGCGCTACGAGCCCACCGGCTCGCGTTCCAGTTACACCGCGGGGCTGATGAACGATGCGCTGGGCACCAGCACGGACCGGCGCACGGCGCTGGCGCATTTCGTGCTCCAGATGAGCCCGCATGACGCGGCGCTGCTGCAGCAGGCGCTTGATCTGACGCGCCCGCAGCAGGAGGCCGGGGACGAGCAGTGACCGTCGGGGCAGCGCTGCTGCTGTACGTGGCCTGCGCCGGTGCGTTCGGCGCCCGGGTGCTCGGGCGGACCAGGTGGGCGGCCCGGGCGCCGCTGCTCGGTATTGTCACCTACCTGACCGCCGTCTGGTCCGCGATCGCCGCGGCCGGACTGGCCGGGCTGACGCTCGCGGTGCATGCGACCGCCCTGGGGGGTGGCCTGAGCCACCTGATCGGGGCGTGCGTACTGCGGCTTCGTGCCACCTACGCCACCCCCGGCGGGGCGACGGTGGCCGGGCTCGGTCTCGCGCTCGCGGGCGCCGTTGCGGCGCGTACGGCGGTCACCGCCGTAGGGCACCTTCGCGCCACCGGGCGGCAGGCTCTCCGGCATGCGCGCACCGCCCGGCTCGCCGGAATTCCCCAGCCGGCGCTGGGGGCCGTGCTGCTGGACCATCCGCAGCCTGCCGCCTACTGCGTGGCCGGCCGGCACCCGACGGTGGTCCTGACCACCGGAGCCATGCAGGCACTGAGCCCCGATCAGCTCCAGGCGGTCCTCGCGCACGAGCGGGCTCGCCTGGCCGGCCATCATCACCGGCTGCTCGCCTTGGCGCGGATCGGCCGCCAGATCCTCCCGTTCCTGCCGCTCATGAACGACGCCGACGCGCAGGTGGCACGCCTGATCGAGCTGCACGCCGACGATGCGGCGACCCGTACGAGCGATCCCGTCCCGCTGGCCGCCGCGCTGGTTGTCCTCGCCACGGCGGCCGCCAGCCCGGCCCCGGCCCTCGCTGCGGCCGCCACCGACACCGTCCAGCGGATACAACGGCTGCTGCACCCCGCCGCCCCGCTGAGCCGCACCCACCAGCACCGCGGCGGCGCCCACCGGCACCGGGCTCAGCGGCCAGCTCGCCGTGCTCAAGGACGTCAACGGGCAGCAGGTCACCTACAACGGCCATCCGCTATACACCTTCGCTGACGATCACACGGGCCAGGTGACCGGCCAGGGATTCCAGAACTTCTTCGTAGCCACCCCCGGCCTTGCCACGTTCACCACGTCCTCAGCGCCGGCCGGAACGGCCCCGGCCGCCCCGTCCGGCGGCGGCCTCGGCTACTGAGACCGTCCGCCGACCCGGCCCGCTGGCCCGCGTCCCTTCGGGCCGGGCCCAGCGGCCAGGGCGCCGCGGCAACGCTCGGGGCCTTCGGTCACCTCCATCGCCCGGTAACCCGGGGCAGCACCCGCGCCACGCGGGCGGTCCAGTGGGCCGAGCGACCTCTAGGCAGGCAGACGTGACAGTCACCAGACGCGCATCGGCCGGCGCCCGCCGGACCTGGCTCCTGCTGGCCCCGCCGGGCTGCGCGGGCGCCGGCGCAGCCCTGGATGCCGCGGCAGCGGCCCCGCGCCGGGGCGGTCAGCGCATGGCCCGCGCCGTGGCCGCCGCCGTCGCGGTGGCGGCGCTGACGGCCGCTGGGCTGACCGAGCGGGCCGCGCTGGCCGCATCCTTCGCGCTGCTAGGTCACCTGCGCTGGATCTGGATCCCGGCCGCTCAGCCTGGCCCTGGTAGCCACCGGGCTGCAGGCCGGCCAGGCACTGGCCGCGGTGCTGCTCTACCGCCTGGCCAGTTTCTGGCTGGTTGCCTTCGCCGGATGGCTGGTCCTCCTCTGGCTGAGCCACCACCAGCTGCCCGGCGCGAAACCGGCAACGCCCGGCTCTCCTGCGTGTACGGCAACCAGCGTGTGACAAGCTGGCCGCGGGACGCCGGAGGATCAGTGCCGAGGTTCGAGAAGGTACGGGTTCCCTCGCCGGCCTCGATGGGCCGTGCGCCCAGCAAGAGGGCGGCGGGCGACAGCGGCAGCTCACCGCTGACCAGCCCGCGCATCAGCTCCAGGCCTGTTCTGGTCGTTAAGATCTCCTGGTCCAGCACGGCACTGCGGACGGGCCGCAGGAACGGCGCAACCGCCGCATTGACGCAGTGCATCCTGCACGAGGCCCGAACGCGGACATCCGAGGCTCGCCCGCACACCAGCAAGCAGGCGCACGGCTGTGCCCATGTCAAACCGTAGAGTCCCGGCACCGGAGCCGCGGTAACACGGACAGCACGGCGTGCTGATGTCCGCGCTCGTCCACCACCTGGAGGGCGAGCGCGGCCACGGGTTCTCTGACATGACCGAGCGCAAGGGTGTCCCTTGCCGGGTCCCGGCCGGGATCGCACGTCGTTGCAGGCGCCGTTCAGCTGGCGCGGCGGAGCGTCCCGCCCGGTCGCTGGGGCCGGGCCGGGGGGACGCCGCCACGGAACCCGGGGGAGTAGGCCAGGTGGAACCCGCGGGTGGGAACCGTCGCGCCCAGCTGCGCGAAGAGCCCGGCAGCGGAGAGTGTCGCCCGCCAGACCAGGGCGTATTCGGGCGGCGGCGTCAGGTTGCGCAGCGCGGGGGCGAAGCGCGGCTCGGTGAAGTGGGCCATGAGCCCGCGCAGCCACCCGCGCGAGTAGGTGAAGCTATCGCCGGCCGCCGTGGCGACGATCGGGTGCAGCAGTTCGGTGATGAGCCGTGGATCGACCTCGGCGTCCAGGGGAAGTGCCCCGGTCTCGCGGGCCAGCCGTATAGCCGCCGGGCCGTCCCCGGCGAGCACGGCGGCGGCGAGCTGCCCGAACGGCGCGAGGTACGCCGCAGCGCACCAGTCGGCAGCACCGGCCGCTCCCGGGTCCCCACTGCTTCCGATTGCTGCTGGCGCGCGTATCCGTCGGTCATATGGACCGTCCTCCTTCTGTTGTTGGCTTGCTTCTCGGGTGGTCCGACTACCTACTAACACGGATAGTAGAAGTGCGGGGTTCATCGGGCGGGCAGGGGTATTCCGATGGCGAGGCAGCCAGCTGGGCCTCACACCGGCGACTCCATCTCGCCAAGCCTTTTATCCTTACTAACCGTATTAGTACTTGAAGGCGGCACTACCTCGGGGCGTTAGGCCCGCGGGGAGGCGCCACCCTCGCGCCGATCGCGGGCCCGCGGGACGCGCCGTTTCGGGAACAGGACACCGCTATGACCAATGGCACCGGGGCCATTGACGCACCACCCAAGCTGCGTACCCACGAGCTGGTGCTGCTGCATGGCCAGCCAGGCTCCCCCGCCGACTGGCTGCCAGTGGCCGGACGGCTGCCGGCTACGTTGCACGCCATCGCAGCTGTCCGGCCGGGCTACGGCGCAAGCCAGCGTCCCGCCGGCGGGTTTGCCGCCAACGCGCGCGCCGTGCTCGATGAGCTGGACTCGCGCCGCATCGAGCGTGCGGTCCTGGTGGGGCACTCGTACGGTGGCGGGGTGGCGCTGTCGGTGGCGAGCGTGGCACCGCACCGGGCAGAGGCGGTGGTCCTGCTGGCGAGCGTCGGCCCGGGATGCGTAAACGGCTGGGACAGGCTGCTCGCCGCGCCCGGTGCCGGGCCGCTGTGCGCGCTGCTGGCCTGGCGGCTTACGCCATGGATCGCCCGGGCCTGGCTCGCACATATCACCAGGCGGCGTGGACAGCCGCCTGGCCCAGGTGAATACGCCAATTGGCAGGTTTGGAGTCAGGCGGGCCGTGAGCGCGGCCGGCTATGGCGCACTTTCCTGACCGAGCAACGCGCCCTGCTGCGGGAACTGTCCGAGCTGGAGCATGCCGTCCCGTCGATCCGGCCGCCGGCGCTGCTGCTCGCCGACCCCCACGACACCGTCATTCCCGTCGAGACCGCGGGCCGGCTGGCGCAGGCGCTCCCGCACGCCCGCCTGCAGCTGGTCCGGGGAGCTGGTCATCAGCTGCCCAGGCGCGCCGCGGATGAAGTGGCCAGCGCGATAGTGGCGTTCGTAGCGGAGGCGGAAACCGCCGGCCGTCCCGGGTAGGCGCTGGCGCCACCGGAACGTGCCAGGGGCTGGCCATCCAGTCACGCGTGGGCATGCGTGAACACATCATCGCTCCTATCCGTGTTAGTAGACAGGAGCGCCCGTAGAGCGGCCGACCCCAGGGTCATGCAGCCGCGGAAGGGCAGCAGATGGCAAAGGCCCGTCACGGTCACCCAGAGCGCGAGCCGCCTGGCCAGGTGCGGCTCCCGGGCAGCAGGCCGGCGGCCCGGGAGCGGATTGCCGCGCAGCGAGCCGCGCGGCGGCGCGCCGAGGTCCGGCGGCGGATTCTGGTGGCGATCGCGTCGGCCACGGCCGTCCTCGCTATCGTCGCGGGGCTGGTCACGGTCAAGCTAACCTCACCTAACCCGCTCGCTTCCGAATCGTCGGCGCCCCCCGGCCTGGCCATGCAAGCCACAACCGTACCGACCGCCGTGCTATCGCGGGTGAGCGGAGGCCAGGTGGCGACACCGTTGCAGCGCGTAAGAACGCCCGTGCCGCCGCTGACCATCGGCGGCAAGCCCGCGATCGTCTTCGTCAGCGAGGAGTCCTGCCCGTTCTGCGCGGCCGAGCGCTGGCCACTGGTCGTCGCGCTGTCCCATTTCGGCACGTGGCGTGACCTTGGCTCCACCCGATCCGCGGCCACGGACATCTACCCGGATACCGCCACCTTTTCGTTCCGCCATGCCCGCTATACGAGCCGGGCACTCACGCTGCGTACCACCGAGCTAACGGACAACCGTGGCCATCCCCTGCAGGCGCAGAGCGCGCTAGACACCAAGCTGATTGACACCTATGACGTGCCTCCCTACGTCAACAGCACGGACCAGTCGGGGGCCGTTCCGTTCCTCGACCTTGCCAACCAGGACGTCCTGGCCGGGGCGCAGTACAACCCTCAGGTACTCGCCGGCCTGTCCGCTTCCCAGATCGCCAGTCAGCTCAGGAATCCGTCCAGCCCGGTGGCGAAGGCAATCGATGGGTCAGCCAATGTGATCATCGCCGCGATCAACCAGATCCTGCACGGCACGGCGCTCCGCAGCTAGCGGTTCGTGGTCGTCGCAGGAGTGGTGGCGCGTGCCGCGCGGCGACATCTCGGACTCGGTACCGAGGTGACAACGACTTAGAGACCGCGCGGATTGGCGTGATCTGGGGGGCTTCGGCGTGTCATGAGGCGGAACAGGCACAGGTTCCGTGATCATCGGAGTTCCTTACGCTCTGTGATCACGGGAGTCCGTGTGCCTGCCATCCCATCATGGCTGCTGGAACCGCTGTGGGACCAGTTCGCCGCGCTACTGCCCAACCGGCCCGTCTATGATCCCTCGCACCCGCTGGGCTGTCACCGGCCGCGGATCGGCGACCGGATCATCTTCGAAAAGATCATCCAGGTCCTGCGGTTCGGCTGCTCGTACGTGAGCATTGCCGACTGCACCTGCTCGGCCACCACGATCCGCGAGCGCCGCAACGAGTGGATCAAGGCCGGGATCTTCGGCAAGCTCAAGCAGATCGCGCTGGATTCCTATGACCGCATCGTCGGCCTGCTCCTGCAGGAACTGGCCATCGACGGGTGCATCACCAAGGCGCCCGGCGGCGGCGAATGCGCGGGTCCCAGCCCGGTCGACCGCCGCAAGCTCGGCATGAAGCGGTCGCTCATGGCCGAAGGATACGGCATCCCCCTGGACCGGGTGCTCGCCCCGGCGAACCGGCACGACTCCCCGCTGCTGGCCGCCACGCTGGACAAACTCGATGACCTCGGCCCGCTGCCCGACGATATCCGGGTGCACCTGGATGCCGGCTATGACTCGCAGAAGACCCGCGACGAGCTCGCCGCCCGCGGCATGACCGGCGAAATCGCCCATAAGGGCGATAAGGCCCCGATCCAGGCCGGGCAGCGCTGGCACGTCGAGCGGACGAACGCCTGGCACAACGCATTCAACCGGCTGCAGCGCTGCTACGAACGACACGAGGAAGTCATCGACGCGTTCTTCGACCTCGCCGACACGATCATCACCGTCCGTAGCCTTATCCGCCAGGCCTGGACCCTGTACCGATGGGACGGCCGGCCGGCGCGACGACCGTGATCGTCCGCCTATCCGCGCGACCTCTTACTTGTAAGTCGAGCACACTTGGCCCATGCCTCGGCGCGCCCGAGCGGGCCATGAGCAGGCAGACGAGACGGACGAGCATGAGCGCCGGGCGTAAAGCAGCAGGCCAGGCCCTCGGGCAGCATCTTGGCACGGCACCGAGTGCCGCCCGGATAGTAGACTGGAGATGAACAACCCCTCGGACGGTGGTGAGGAATTCGCATGACCGCACGCGCCGAAGAAATGGTTTCGATCCCGCGGGCAGAGCTGGACGCCCTTCGGGCAGAGAACCGGCGCCTGCGGCGTGAAGCCGGGGACGCTGAGGCAGCGCGGCGTATCCGATCAGATACCGGGGAAGGCCGCACCTTCACCCGCGAGGAGCTGGCAGAGGCGTGGGGAATTAGTGAGTGACTGGGTTCTCCGCTTCCCGGACAGGATCTGGGAAGAGCTGGAAGGACTGCCTCAACCATTTCGGAACGCTGCTCACCAGGCAATTTTTCACCTGCTCGAAGAACCAGTCCCGGCGCTCGCCGATCCGTTTCCGGAAGGAGACCCGCTACCGGGCGCCTACCGTCTGCATCTTCCGTCTGACGGTCTGGCGATCTGGTACACCGTCACGGAGAGTCCAGACGGAGAGGTCGTCATCGTCGTGCAGTACGTCAAGGCCGACACCTAAACGGATTCGGGGCATCAAACTCGCGGTCAGCGCCGGCGCCCCGGCCACCGCGAGCGCCTGCGCCCCGGCCGCCAGCACCGAGGCGAGCAACTCCGCGGGGTCGGTCTCGGCGCCGCCGTCGCTGGTGCTGCGCACCGTGACCGGGACTTCGGCGCGGCCGAGGATCTCGTCGCCGGGCCCGACCAGCAGCGCCTTCGTTGCCGAGGTGCCCTGGTCGATGGCCAGGACGTTCACTCGCGTTCCGCCATGAGGGCGTCGGCGCCGTGCGCGCCCGGCTCGGTGCGCATGGCGCTCGGCTCCAGCAGCCAGCCGATCGCGTAGACGATGAGGCCCAGTCCCAGCGAGCCGAGCACGTAATACTGCGCGTCGCGGAATTCGCTCGGCCCGATCAGGATGATCAGCTCGTAGAGCAGCCAGATCAGCGCGCCGGCGATGACCGGGATCTCCCAGCGGCCGAGCGAGAAGTGCGCACCCTGCTCGCGGCGCCGCCGCCGTAACCGCCCGATTGTCAAGATCGTTCCAGCGTTCCCAAGACTGGGCAGATCGCGCACGCCTGCGCGGCGTCCCGGCGGGGATACCACGGCTTACGGGCAGAGTTTGCGGCAGCATTTGCCCAAAACTCTGCCGGTAAGTGCCGGAGACGGGCCGGGCGGGCCGGGTGGGCTGGGTGGGCTGTTGGGCTGGGCGGGCCGGGCGGGCAGTAACGAGTTGCTGATAGTCATCGCCGGCGTGGTTTGCTGGGATGACATGCGCAGAGCGTCTCAGTGCCGGGAGGAGACCGGAGGAGAAGCGTTGAGGATCGCCGTCATCGGGAGCGGGGCGGCGGGGTCGTTCGCCTCGCTGATGCTCGCGCGAGCCGGGCACGATGTTATCGTGCTCGAGCGGGACCATCTGGAGCCTGCGCCGGATGCAGAGTCGGCGGCTACGTCGGCGTTTCGGTCGACGGCGCCGCAGATCGTGCAGCCCCATATCGTGATGGCCAGGTGCCGGGAGCTTCTGCTGCAGTGGCTGCCTGATGTGTACGACGGGTTGCTCGCCGCCGGGGTGGCCGCGGCGCCGTTGCGGACGCAGATGCCGGTGTCGCTGCGCGACACGGCGGCCTGGCCTGGTGACGAGCGGCTGACGATGCTGCTGACCCGGCGCTCGACCGTTGACTGGGTGCTGCAGCGCGCCGTCCTGGCCGAGCCTGGAGTGACACTGCGGTGGGGCGCGCGGGTCATGGGGCTCGCCGCTCTGCCCGGCAAGCCGCCACGCGTGACCGGCGTCCGTACCGAGGCCGGCGAGGTTCCCGCAGACCTGGTGGTCGACGCCACCGGACGCCGATCACCGGTCGACAGCTGGCTAGCCCGGATCGGAGCCCGGCCGGCGGCCACATGGCGGGCCGAATGCGGCGTGGCCTACTTCAGCCGCCATTACCGGTTGCGCCCGGGGGCCAGGCTCCCCGGGCCCGCCACGATGCGGATCGTTGCGGGCCTGAAGGAGTTCACCGTGGGCATCTGGCCCGCCGACGTCGGCCAGGATCTGGTCAGGTGCCGATGCGCTCGATGACCAGGGGCGCGTCCGGCGGGGGGGCGCCGCCGATCTCGATTGCCCCGGCCAGCGCCGCCTGCGCGCCCGCCAGCAGGGACTCCTGGCCGGTGCGCAGTTCGAGTACTGGCTGCCTGGCATCCACCCGCTCCCCCGGCTTGGCCCAGCACAGCACGCCGGCCGCCGCGCTGACCGGGTCTTCCTTGCGGGCCCGGCCGGCGCCGAGCCGCCAGGCGGCCACGCCCACGGCCCGGGCGTCCAGGCGGCGCAGCCAGCCGGACTCCGGCGCGGGCACCGTGACGGAGACCGGCGCGCGGGGCAGTTCGGCATCCGGGTCGCCGCCCTGTTCCGAGATCATCGCGCGGTACCGTTCCAGCGCCCGGCCGTCGGCCAGCGCCGCGGCGGGGTCGGCGTCGATCCCGGCCAGCCGCAGCATCTCACCGGCCAGCGCCAGCGTGACCTTCACCAGGTCGGCAGGGCCCTCACCGCGCAGCACGGCGACCGACTCCGCGACCTCCAGCGCGTTGCCGACCGCGCGGCCGAGCGGCGCGTCCATGGCGGTCAGCAGCGCGCTGGTGCGGACGCCCTGCTCCTCGCCCAGCATGACCATGGTGCGGGCCAGGTCCCTGGCATCATCCAGGCTGGTCATGAAGGCGCCGCTGCCGACCTTGACGTCCAGCACCAGGGCCGACGTGCCCTCGGCGATCTTCTTCGACATGATCGAGCTGGCGATCAGCGGGATCGACTCGACCGTCCCGGTGACGTCGCGCAGCGCGTAGAGCTTGCGGTCGGCCGGGGCGAGCCCGGAACCGGCCGCGCAGATGACGCAGCCCACCGAGCGCAGCGCGGCGATCATCTCGGCCGGGGACAAGGCGGCCCGCCATCCGGGAATCGCCTCCAGCTTGTCCAGCGTCCCGCCGGTGTGGCCCAGGCCGCGGCCGGACAGTTGCGGCACGGCGGCCCCGCACGCCGCCACCAGCGGGGCCAGAATCAGCGACACCTTGTCCCCGACACCGCCGGTCGAGTGCTTGTCCACGGTGGGCCGGCCCACCGTGGACAGGTCCAGCCGCTCCCCCGACGCGATCATCGCGGCGGTCCAGGCGCGCAGCTCACCGGGCTCCAGGCCGCGGAAGAAGATGGCCATCAGCAGGGCGGACATCTGCTCGTCGGCGACCTCGCCGCGCACGTAGGCGGCGATCAGCCAGCGGACCTCCGCGCCGGTCAGCGTGCGCCCGTCCCGCTTGGCCCGGATCAGGTCGACGGCGGCCGGGGCGGGCGCCGGGGCGTCGCCAGCCGCCGCCTCAGTCATCGCCGGAGCCGGGCAGGCCGGCGCCGGAGGCCGGCAGGCTGGCACGGGAGCCGGGCAGGTCCCCGCCGGAAGCCGGCAGGGCGGCGCCGGAAGCCGGCAGGGCGGCGCCGGAAGCCGGCAGGTCCCCGCCGGAGGCCGGCAGGGTGGCGCCGGAGGCCGGCAGGTCCGCGCCCGTGAACGCGGACGGCAGCAGGCGGTCCAGCTCAACCGGGCCGGAGCCGGTGTCCACCAGCAGCCCAGGGCCGCCCGCCTCGAGCAGGACCTGGCGGCACCGGCCGCACGGCAGCAGGCTGCGGCCATCCGGGGTGCGGACACTGACCGCGACGATCGTGCCGCCCCCGGACGCGTGCAGCGCGGATACCAGGCCACATTCGGCGCACAGGGTGACCCCGAACGATGCGTTCTCCACGTTGCAGCCGACCAGTACGCGGCCGTCGCTGACCTGGCCCGCCGCGCCGACGCGCAGCCGGGAATACGGTGCATGCGCGCGTTCGGCCGTTTCCGCGGCCAGCGCGCGCAGCGCCGTCCAGTCGATCTCCACCCGCCACTCACCCCCGCCTCAGCACGTGGAATGCGTCCCTGCACAAGACACACGGAACGATAACAGCGCAGGTGCGCCGGAACACGGAGCGGGCGCCCGCGGTCGCAACGCACCGGGCCGATTGCGATTTGGCAACGGCCACGCAGCGGGCCGGCCCGCTTCTTCCCGCCCGGGCGCATCGGGGCTAACCTGCGATGATCCAGATGATCAGCACCAAACGGCGCACGGCCCTCGATAAGGCCCAGCGCGCTGGAGAAGGGCCAATAACGGCCCATGTAAACGTGAGGTCCGGGGGGCGGCGACTGCCCACGAACATGCGGCAATGGTGCCCCGCGAAACAGGAGGTAACCAGTGAAGAAGACCCTTGCGGCCAGCGCAGTGCTGACCGTAGCGGGCCTGCTCGCCGCGGCGTGCGGCAGCAGCACGTCGACGCCCAGCAGCGGTTCGTCGTCCACACCTAGCGGGGGTTCCAGTTCGGCGTCGACCGCGGGCAAGTTCCTCGGCTGCATGGTCACCGACACCGGGGGCATCGACGACCGGTCGTTCAACGCCTCGTCGTGGCAGGGCATGCAGGAAGCGCAGTCCGCGGACCCGAGCAAGATCTCGGTCACCTACCTGCAGTCCACGACGCAGAGTGACTACACGCCGAACATCAACACGTTCATCGGCAAGAAGTGCGGCATCATCGTCACGGTCGGGTTCCTGATGGCCGGCGCGACGCAGACCGCCTCGAAGGCGAACCCGAGCGACAAGTTCGCGATCGTCGACAATGCTTACTCCCCTCCCCTGAGCAACGTCGACGCGCTGCTGTTCAACACCGTGCAGGACGGGTTCCTCGGCGGCTATCTCGCGGCCGGGATGTCCAAGACCGGCAAGGTGGCCACGTTCGGCGGGCAGAAGCTGCCGACGGTCACGATCTACATGGACGGCTTCTACGACGGCGTGCAGTACTACAACTCCAAGCACGGGACGCACGTATCGGTCCTCGGCTGGAACGAGGGCTCCCAGAATGGCAGCTTCACCGGGAACTTCACCGACCAGACGGCCGGCCAGACGCTCACCCAGACGTTCATCACCGAGGGCGCGGACATCATCTTCCCGGTGGCCGGGAACGTCGGCCTCGGCGCCGCCAAGGCGGTGCAGAACGCGGACGCCCAGGCCGGCGGCCAGAAGGTGAACATGATGTGGGTGGACACCGACGGGTGCATCAGCGCCGCGCAGTACTGCAAGTACTTCATCACCTCGGTGACGAAGGGCATCCAGACCGCGGTGAAGAACGCCGTGGTGACCGCCTCGAACGGAAGCCTCAAGGGCGGTAACTACATCGGCACGCTGGCCAACGGCGGCGTGGCGCTCGCGCCCTACCACGATTTCGCCAGCAAGGTCCCGTCCAGCCTGCAGTCCGAGCTGGACGCGATCAAGCTCGGAATCATCAGCGGGACGATCAAGACCCCGACGAAGAGCCCGGCGTGATCGCCTAGCAGGCAGTCCTGAAGAATGAGTGTCCCGGCCCGGGCGGGCCTTCGTCCCGGGCCGGGACACTCATGCCGGGGCAGGCCGATGGCCTGCCGAGAGGACCCGGGCGAGATGAGGCGGGCGGGTGGATCTTGAACTGCAGGGCATCACGAAGCGGTTCGGCAGCCTCGTGGCCAACGACCACATCGACCTGTCCATCGCCCCGGGCACCATCCAGGCCCTGCTCGGCGAGAACGGGGCCGGCAAGACCACCCTGATGAATATCCTCTACGGGCTCACCCAGCCCGACGAGGGCGCGATCCTGGCCGACGGCAAGCCGCTGACCATTCACTCGCCGAAGGACGCGATCGAGGCCGGGATCGGCATGGTGCACCAGCACTTCATGCTGGTGCCGGTGTTCACGGTCGCCGAGAATGTCACGCTCGGTAACGAGGAGATACGCGCGCTGGGCCTGCTGGACCGCCGGCGGATGCGCCGCAAGGTCCGGGATCTGTCGGAGCGGTACGGGCTGCGGGTGGATCCGGACGCGCTGACCGGGGACCTGCCAGTCGGCGTGCAACAGCGGGTGGAAATCCTCAAGGCGCTGGTCCGCGACGCCCAGGTGCTGATCCTGGACGAGCCGACGGCGGTGCTGACCCCCGGCGAGACCGAGGACCTGTTCCGGATCATGCGCGAGCTGCGGGAAAGCGGCCGCGCCATCGTCTTCATCTCGCACAAGCTCAAAGAGGTGCAGGCCATCGCCGACACGGTGACGATTCTGCGCCGCGGCCAGGTGGTCGGGCAGCGCCCGCCGAGCACGGGCGAGGACGAACTGGCCGCGCTGATGGTCGGCCGCTCCGTCCAGCTGCGGGTCAGCAAGACGACGGCCAAGCCCGGCCGGGTCGTGCTGGACGTCCGCGACCTCGTCGTCCCCGCCGGTCACGCTGAACTGCCCGGTGAGGAGCACGCCTCCGCGGTGGACAGGCTGTCGTTCCGGGTCCGGGCCGGCGAGATCCTGGGCATTGCCGGGGTACAGGGCAACGGCCAGACAGAGCTGTGCGAGGCCCTGATGGGCCTGCTGCCCGTTACCTCTGGCTCGGTGCACCTGGACGACCGCGACATCACGAACGCGACGCCGCGCGCCCGGCTGAGCGCCGGTGTCGGCTACATCCCGGAGGACCGGCAGGAAGACGGGCTGGTCAGCTCGTTCCCGGTATCCGAGAACATCATCCTGGACACCTACAACCGGCCGCCGTTCGCGTCCGGGCTGGCCCTCAAACTGGGCGAGATCCGCGCGGTCGCGGAGAAACGGGTCAGCGAGTTCGACATCCGGACCCAGTCGATCGACGCGCCGGTGGGCACGCTGTCCGGCGGCAACCAGCAGAAGGTCGTCCTCGCCCGCGAGGTGGGGCGCGACGTCACGCTGCTGCTGGCCAGCCAGCCGACCCGCGGCCTGGACGTCGGGTCGATCGAGTTCGTGCACCGCCGCATCATCGAGGAACGCGACAACGGCGTGGCCGTCGTGCTGGTCTCGTCCGAGCTGGACGAGATCTACGCCCTCTCCGACCGGATCGCGATCATGTACGAGGGCCGGTTCACCGGGTTCCGCCCGCCGGACGTCCCGGTCGAGGAGCTTGGCCTGCTGATGGCCGGCGGCGGGGACGGCGCCACAGAGCTGGCCGCGGACGCTGACCGGCCGCCCGGCACGGCTGGCCCGCCCGGCACGGCTGGCCCGCCCGGCACGGCTGGCCCGCCCGGCGCTGTAGGGCCGCCTGACGCGGCTGGCCCGCCTGACGCAGCGGGGCCGCCTGACGCAGCGGGGCCGCCTGACGCAGCGGGGCCGCCTGATGCTGGGCCGTCTGCGGCGGATTCTCCCGAACAGGCGGTATCGGGACATACGAACACAGTAGCGAACACCACCGACATTTCGGAGGAGGTGAAGCGGCGCTTCCACCGCGGCCCGAAGGCGGGAACTCAACGCCGCGATCCTGATGAGTGACCAAGCGCCGGCCGCACCCGCCACGCCGTCCTCACCGGCGCCGGCCGCCGAAACCGCGCCGCAGCGCCCCCCGTTCGGGCGGGCGATCCTGCACGCCATCACCGAGGGCAACTCGGTCGTGGTCACGATCCTGGCCATCGTCACCGCGATCGTGATCGGCGGCTTGCTGATCGCCTTCACCAACACCACCGTGCTGCACGCCTGGGGCAACTTCTTCTCCAACCCCGGCAACGCGATCGCGCAGGCGTGGGACGCGGCCTCCGGCGCCTACGTGGCCATCTTCGAGGGCGCCATCTTCAACCCGCACACGCTGTCGACGCTGTTCCAGCAGAAGTCGATGTCGGTCGCGCTGCATGATGGCGCGCTCAGCGCGGTGTTCAACCCGCTGTCGGAGACGGCCGTCAGCGCCACCCCGCTGATCCTGACGGGCCTGTCGGTCGCGGTCGCGTTCCGGGCCGGCCTGTTCAACATCGGCGGCCAGAGCCAGTTCATCGGCGGGACCATCCTCGCCACCTGGCTCGCCTACGGGGTCAGCATGCCGCCGGGCATCCACGTCATCGTGTGCGTGCTCGGCGCGTTCGCCGGCGGGGCGGTGCTGGGCTGGATCGTCGGGTTCCTGAAAGCCAGGACCGGGGCGCACGAGGTCATCGTGACGATCATGCTCAACTACGTGATGGCGTACCTGCTGTCGTACCTGCTGAGCAAGCCCTCACTGCTGGAGAAGCCGGGCGCCAACGGCAACCTGATCAGCCCGAACATCGCCAGCAACGCGCACCTGCCGCTGCTGGCCGGCACGCACCTGCGGATCAACGCCGGCTTCCCGCTCGCGCTGGCGTGCGCGGCGGGCGTGTGGTGGCTGATGAGCCGCAGCACGCTGGGATTTGAGTTCCGGACCGTGGGGGCCAACCCGAACGCGGCCCGCAGTTCCGGCATGAGCGTGCCGCGGACCTGGATTCTGGTCATGCTGATCGCCGGGGGCCTGGCCGGACTGGCCGCCTCGACCGTCATCCAGGGCACCGACTTCAGCCTCAACTTCCAGAGCTACGGAACGTACGGGATCGACGCGATCACCGTGGCCCTGCTCGGGCGGGCCCGGCCGGGCGGCGTGGTGCTGGCCGCGCTGCTGTTCGGCGCGCTGCACGCGGGCGCCCCGCTGATGCAGACATCGACGGGGGTCCCGGTGGACATCGTGCAGGTCATCTCGGCGCTGATCGTCATGTTCGTCGCCGCCCCGCCGCTGATCCGGGCGCTGTACCGGCTCCGTGCCGCTCGGGCCGGCGGCACCGGCCAGGTCTTGTCCAAAGGATGGAACGCTTGACATCACTCGCCGTCGCGGGACGGGCCCCGCTCAGCGTCAGCCGCCGGTGGATCGCGCCGGCCACCTTCCTCGTGCTGGGGCTGGTCGACATCCTGGTGTTCGGCAAGTACGCGCACCACGGCGACGCGACGTTCGCGTTCTCCCAGCCGTTCGCCAAGGTGACCGTGCCGAACCTGAGCCTGCCCGGGAAGGAGACGGCCTACGCCGTCGGCGCCGCGTCCATCGTGCTCGGCGCGCTGCGCGTGCTGGACCTGGGCACCATCGTGCGGCGGGTCAGCATCGGCCTGGTCCTGGCCTTCTTCGTGATCGCCCTGCTGTGCTGGGCTTACGCCGGGTCCTCGAACACGTTCAACGTCATCAACCAGTTCCAGGGCACGCTGGCCGACTCGATCCCGCTCATCCTGGGCGCGCTGGCCGGGTGCCTGTGCGAGCGGTCCGGCGTCATCAACATCGCGATCGAGGGCCAGCTGCTGATCGGCGCGTTCGCGGGCGCCATCTTCGCCAGCGCGTTCGGCGTCCTCTGGCTGGGCATCATCGCCGGGTCGCTAGCGGGCGGCCTGGTCGGATTGCTGCTCGGCGTCTTCGCGATCACCTACCTGGTCGACCAGATCATCCTCGGCGTGGTGCTCAACGTCTTCGTCTCCGGCCTGACCGGCTACCTGTACGACAAGATCCTGGTGCCCTACTCCAACACGCTGAACTCCCCGTCGACCTACCTGCCGATCAAGATCCCGCTGCTCGGTGACATCCCGATCATCGGCCCGGTGTTCTTCGACTCCACGCTGTTCCTCTACATCACCTACATCCTGATCGCGGCGGTGCAGGTCGGGCTGTTCAGTACCCGCTGGGGGCTGCGGGTCCGGGCCGTGGGCGAGCACCCCGCCGCGGCCGACACGGTGGGCATCAACGTCCGGCTGACCCGGTACCGCAACGTCATCCTCGCCGGGCTCGTCGCCGGGATCGGCGGGGCGTTCCTGACCATCGGGTCGGTCGGCTCGTTCGGCAAGGACATGTCCTCGGGCAAGGGCTACATCGCGCTGGCGGCCATGATCTTCGGACGGTGGACGCCGCTGGGCGGGGTCGGCGCGGCGCTGCTGTTCGGCTTCACCTTCGAGCTGCAGTCCATCCTGTCCACGGTCAACGTCCCGATCGCGTCGTACTTCCTGCTCATGGTGCCGTACGTGGCGACGATCATCGCCGTGGCCGGCCTCGTCGGCCAGGTCCGGGCGCCTGCCGCCGACGGCCAGCCCTACGTCACGTCATGACGACCGGCACCGGTCCCATCCCCGCCCCGCACCCCGGCACGGCGGGCCCCCCCGCGGCGGCCTCCCCGACCACACAGCCGAGCACCCCCACCACACAGCCGGGCACGGCGGGCACCCCCACCACACAGCCGGGCACGGCGGGCACCCACGCGGCGGCCTTCCCGACCACACAGCCGAGCACGGCGGGCACCCCCACCACACAGCCGGGCACCGCGGGCACCCACGCGGCGGCCTTCCCGACCACACACAACCCATACGTAGCGGCGGCCGAAAGCGCGGCGCGGCTGGCTGGGCTGACCGGGATCGCCCGGTACGACGCCGCGGTCGTGCTCGGCTCGGGCTGGGCCCCGGCCGCGACCGCACTGGCCCAGGCCCTCGCCGCCGAGGTCACCGAATTTCCCGTTACGGAACTGGGCAGCTTCGCGCCCCCCTCGGTCCCGGGGCACGCGGGCACCGTGCAGTCGATGGTGGCCGGGGACCTCCGGCTTCTGGTGTTCCTGGGGCGGACGCACCTGTATGAGGGGCACCCGATCAGCGCCACGGCGCACGGCGTCCGCACCGCGGTGCTGGCCGGCTGCCGGATCGTCGCGCTGACCAACGCGGCCGGCGGCATCCGCGACACCTACCACGTCGGCGAGCCGGTGATCGTGCGCGACCACCTGAATCTCACCGGGCGCTCCCCGCTGTACGGGCCGCCGCCCCCGGAGCCGTACCCGTCCCGGTTCGTGGATCTGACCAACCTGTACGCCGCGCGGTTGCGCGACCTGGCCCGCGCCGCCGATCCAGCGCTGACCGAGGGCGTGTACGCGTGCCTGCCTGGTCCGCACTACGAGACACCCGCGGAGATCGCGATGCTGCGCGGCTTCGGCGCGGACCTGGTCGGGATGTCGACCGTCATGGAGGCGATCGCCGCCCGCCACCTGGGCGCCGAGGTCATGGCCATCTCCCTGGTCACCAACCTCGCGGCCGGGATCACCGGGGAGCCGCTCAGCCACGCCGAGGTGATCGCCGCCGGCCAGGCCAGCGCCGGCCGTATGGGCACCCTCCTCGCCCACGTCCTCCCCCGCGCCGCCAATCCCCGCTAACCGGATTACCGGGCCGATCCCGCGCCCCGCCCTCCCCGGCCTCAGTCCCCGCCGCACGACCGGGTTCTACGTAAAGGTGCCTCTGCCCCGACCCAGGTGTACGCAAAGGTGCCTCTGCCCCGACCCGGGTGTACGTAAAGGTGCCTCCGCGGCGACCCGGGTGTACGTAAAGGCGCCTCTGCCGCGACCCGGGTGTACGTAAAGGCGCCTCTGCCGCGACCCGGGTGTACGTAAAGGCGCCTCCGCCGCGACCCGGGTGTACGTAAAGGCGCCTCCGCCGCGACCCGGGTGTACGTAAAGGTGCCTCCGCCGCGACCCGGGTGTACGTAAAGGTGCCTCCGCCGCGACCCGGGTGTACGTAAAGGTGCCTCCGCCGCGACCCGGGTGTACGTAAAGGTGCCTCTGCCGCGACCGGCGTGTACGGGGGCGCCTCGGGCGGCGGGGCCCATCCTGGGCGGAGCTAGGCGCTGCGCAGACGGGAGTAGGCGACGGCGGTTTCGGCGGCGAGGGCGGCGTTGTCGGCGATGAGCTGGCGGTTGACCTCGACGCTGCGGCCGCCGCTGAGCTCGTGCACGAGGGACAGCACCGCGGGGGTGACCGCCTGGCCGGCCAGGTTCTGCCCCTGGACCTGGGACACGGCCTCATCGATCAGCGGGTCGATGTCGATCCCGTCGGCGGGCGGGCGGGCCAGGAGCAGGCCTCCCGCACCGTCGAGGGCCCAGTGCGCGGCGCAGATCCGGGCGACTTCCGGGGAGTCGCTGACTTCGGCGGATACCGGGGGGCCGCCCGCGGCGGTGTAGAACCGGGGCAACGTGCCGGTCTGCCAGCCGAGCACGGGGACGGCGAGCGTTTCCAGCAGTTCGCTGGTCGCGCCCACGTCCAGCAGCGATTTGGGCCCGGAGGCGACGACCACGGCCCGGGTCCGCGCGATCTGCAGCAGGTCGCCGGAGATGTCCAGGCTCTCGGCGAACCCGCGGTGCACGCCGCCAATCCCGCCGGTGCCCATGAACTGGATGCCGAGCTGGCGGCAGACGGCCAGCGTGCCGCCCACGGTGGTCGCGCCGAGCGCCCCCTGGGCCAGGCAGGCGGCCAGGTCCCGCGCCCCCACTTTGCGCGCCGTCGTGCCGGCCTCGGCGAACCGCTCCAGTTCGGCCGTGGTCAGGCCGACGTGGATGGCGCCGTCGATCACGCCGACGGTGGCCGGTGTGGCGCCTTCCTCGCGTACCCGGCGCTCGGACTCCACCGCCGCGGCCAAGCCCCGGCCCTCGGAGAACCCGTGCGAGACCAGCGTCGTCTCCAGCGCCACGACCGGCCGGTGCCGCGCGAGCGCCTCGGCTACCTCCTCGGTCACCCGCGTCCGCAGTGCCCTTGCTGCGTGCTGGGTCACGGCATCGCTCCCATCTTCGACACGGCCCGCGCCGCGGCGTGCAGCGCCAGGTCCACCCCGCCGACCAGGTACCCGGCCGCGAACGCGTCGCCCGCGCCGGTCGCGTCGACCGGCACGGCCGGAACCGGGGGGTACACGCGCCCGCCGATGCGGACCCCCTCCGGGCCCAGCTTGACCACCATCTCGGCCCCCGGAACGTCCCCGACCAGGGCCGCCTCGGCCTCGGTCCCGAACACCACATCGGGCCGTAGGCCCGCGACGAGCGTACGGAACCGCCCGACCCCGAAGGCCGCCACCGCCGCGGTGGAGGACAGGTCCACGCTCCGGTGCGCGACGTGCGTGGCCGCGGCCAGGGCCGCGTCCCTGACCGGCCAGGAGACCAGGCTATAGGCGGGCAGATGCAGCCACGCGCAGCCCGCCAGCCAGCGGGGGTCGACCGCCGCCACATCGAGGCTGGGCCCCACTCCCCGGTCGGTGAGCATCGACCGGGACCGGCCGCCGTCCGACAGCGAGACCACCACGCCCGTCCGCCCGTCCAGGACCGGGCCGGCCAGGTCGACGCCGCGGCGGGCCAGTTCGGCCGCGACCAGCTGCGCGGCCGGGTCGCTGCCGCGCGCGGCGATCAGCCGGGACCGGCCGCCCAGCCCGGCGATCCACGCGGCCACGTTGGCGGCCTGCCCGCCCACCCCCAGCTGCGTCTGGGCCGGCGTGTCGGTCTCCGCGGCCACCGGGCCGGACACTCGCACGATCACGTCGAGGTGCGCGTCGCCGAGCACGCAGATCATGCCGCCCGCGCTGGGCCGGGTTCCTGCCATGCCACCTCCGGGCTCCGGCGCCGGACCGGCCAAATTCATCATGTCAGCAGGTAACGGGCTTATCGAGGCCGGGCCGCCGGGGGCTAACCGGCACGGCCCTGAGGCGTTCGCGCTGCGGTCCCCGACATACGCCGACCCCTGGCGGACACCGCACCTGCCCCGCAGGGGGCCGAAGCACCGCAGGGGGCCGAAGCACCGCAGGGGCCGAAGCACCGCAAGGCGAGCCCGGCCAGCAGGGTGAGCCCGGCGGGTGACCGCAAGCCGGACTGACCTGGCCCGGGTGGGACCCCACGGCATGCGCCTCAGCACCGAGCTTGTTAACTGTGGACCATGACCGAATCGCAGGCCGACCCGCCGGGCTCGCAGGGTCTGTCGCACTGGCAGGGCAAGACGGTGTGGGCCCGCGACCGGTCCGCGCCGCTCCGCGAGTTCCTGCGTACCGAATCGGGCAGCGCCCTGATCCTGGTGGCGGGCATCGTGGCCGCGATCATCTGGGCCAACGCCGCCACGTCGTCCTACGACGCGTTCTGGCAGGCCAAGCTGTCCATCCGGGTCAGCTCGTTTGGCATCTCCCAGGACCTGCGGACCTGGATCAACAGCGGGCTGATGACGTTGTTCTTCCTGGTCGTCGGGCTGGAAACACGACGCGAATTCGACCTGGGCGACCTGCGGGAGCGCCGCCGCTTCCTGCTGCCGATGATCGCCGGGCTGACCGGGATGGCGGTCCCTGTCGCCCTCTACCTGGCGTTGAACGCGGGCGGCCCGGGGGCGCACGGCTGGGGCGTGGCCATGTCCACCGACACCGCCCTGGCGCTGGGCCTGCTCGCGGTGCTGGGCAAAGACGTCCCCGACCGGATGCGCGTGTTCGTGCTGACGGTGTTCGTGGTCGACGACCTCGTCGCGCTGGTGGTCATCGCGGTGTTCTACAGCGACAAGATCAGCATCATGCCGCTGGTCATCGCGCTCGCCACATTCGCGGTGCTGCTGATCGCGGTCCGGCTCCGGGTTCAGCGGCGCTCCGTGTTCGTGCTGCTGGGCGTGGTCATCTGGGCCGCGCTGCGGGACAGCGGGATCGATCCGGTGGCCGCCGGGCTGGCGCTCGGGCTGACGGCGCCGGCGTACACGCCGGCCCGCGGCGAGCTGGAGGACGCGACGGTCCTGGTCCGCCGGTTCCGTGAGCAGCCGACGTCGGAGCTGGCCCGCTCGGCGCAGGCGGGCCTGGTGTCCGCGTTGTCACCGAACGACCGGCTGCAGACGTTCTACCACCCGTGGACGAGCTACGTGATCGTGCCGTTGTTCGCCCTGGCCAACGCGGGCATCGTGCTGAACGCCGGGTTCCTGGCCCGTGCGTACGCGGCGCCGATCACGCTCGGCGTGATCCTCGGCTACGTGATCGGCAAGCCGGTCGCGGTGATCGGCAGCTCATGGCTGGTGACCAAGCTCAGCCACGGGCGGATCCGGCCCCCGATCGGCGTCGCGGCGGTGATCGGCAGCGGCACCATCGCCGGGATCGGCTTCACGGTGGCGCTGCTGATCGCCACGCGCGCGTTCGCCGGTGAGGAACTGGCCGACGCCAAGCTGGGCGCGCTGACGGCCGCGTTCCTGGCCGCCGCGCTGACCTGGATCGTGCTGCGGCTGACCCGCCTGCTGCCCGCCGACCGCCGGGCGCGGGCGCTGTTCGGTGACTCCCGGCTGATCCAGGACCTCATCCCGGAGGTCGACCCGGACCGTGACCACATCCGCGGGCCGCGGCGCGCGGCGATCACGGTTATCGAGTTCGGCGACTTCGAATGCCCCTACTGCGGGCAGGCCGAGCCGGTCGTCCGCGACATCCTCACCGACACCAGCATCCGGTACGTGTGGCGGCACCTGCCGCTCACCGACGTCCACCCGAACGCCCAGCTCGCCGCGGAGGCGGCGGAGGCGGCGGCCGCGCAGGACGCGTTCTGGCCGATGCACGACATGCTGCTGCAGCACCAGGACGAGCTCGGGCTCGTGGACCTGATCCACTACGCGACCAGGCTCGGGCTCAACCTGGCCCGGTTCCGCGACGACCTCCGCGACCACGAGCACTCCACCCGGGTCGCGCAGGACGTCGAGTCGGCCGACCTGTCCGGCGTGTCAGGGACGCCGACGTTCTTCGTCAACGGCCAGCGCCACTACGGGGCGTTTGACCTGCCGACGCTGACCGCCGCGATCCGGACCGAGCGCGACCGGCTGGCTACCACCCACCCGCTCGCGGGCGCGGCCGGGAGCGGGGGGGCCGGCGCAGCGGCCGCCGGAACGTAGGCTGGTCACGTGGTAGTCGCACCTGAGGGGCGGCGGATGCTGCGGCTCGAGGCCCGCAACAGCCAGGTCCCGATCGAGAAGAAGCCTCCGTGGATCAAGACCCGGATGCGCACCGGGCCGCAGTACTCCGAGCTGAAGAACCTGGTCCGGCGCGAGGGGTTGCACACGGTCTGCGAGGAGGCCGGCTGTCCGAACATCTTCGAGTGCTGGGAGGACCGCGAGGCGACGTTCCTGATCGGCGGCGACCAGTGCACCCGGCGCTGCGATTTCTGCCAGATCGACACGGGCAAGCCCGCGCCGCTGGACACCGACGAGCCGCGCCGCGTGGCCGAGTCGGTCGCGGCCATGGGCCTGGCCTACGCGACGGTCACCGGGGTCGCCCGCGATGACCTGCCCGACGGCGGGGCCTGGCTGTACGCCCAGACCGCGCGGGAGATCCACGAGGCCGTGCCGGGCTGCGGCGTCGAGCTGCTGATCCCCGACTTCAACGCCGCCCCGGACCGGCTAGCCGAGGTGTTCGGCGCGCGGCCCGAGGTGCTGGCGCACAACGTCGAGACCGTGCCGCGGATCTTCCGGAGCATCCGGCCCGGGTTCCGTTACGAACGCTCGCTGGGGGTGCTGACCCAGGCCCGGGCGGCCGGGCTGGTCACCAAGTCCAACCTGATCCTGGGCATGGGCGAGGAGCGGCGCGAGGTCAGCGAGGCCCTGGCGGACCTGCACGCCGCCGGGTGTGACCTGCTGACGATCACGCAGTACCTGCGCCCGTCGCCGCGGCACCACCCGGTGGAGCGCTGGGTCAAGCCGGAGGAGTTCGTCGGGCTGCGCGAGGAGGCCCTGGACATGGGCTTCGCCGGCGTCATGTCCGGCCCCCTGGTTCGTTCCTCCTACCGCGCCGGCCGCCTCTACCGGCAAGCGGTGGAAAGCCGGAGTATCGCCACGTCCTAGCGGTGCATATAGGCGAGCACTACCACGGTTACGGCGAGCCGTTCGCTACCGGCCCAGCGAGCCCGGGCCTTGTGCCCGGGCGAGCGGCCGGTGCTATCGGCGAACAACCACCGCGGGTTACGGCGAGACGCTCGCTACCGCCGATTTCCGGACCGCTACTTCGGCCCCGTCACACTGGAGCGGGTCTCGCTAGCTACCTGCGGTCTTGGCGGGGACTGGGAGCGTTCTTCCAGGGTCGGTATGGGCGATGGACCTTACCTGGACGAAGATCGCTACCTGAGCGAGCCCTAGCGGACGTGAGTGAAATGACCGGTTCGAATTATCTCAGATGGCCGCAAGCAGGCACGGAAGGGACCTAACCGGACGCTGCCCGCAAGGACGGTCCTGTAACCGATCAGCGGGATGACCGCTGTACCGGCCCCATGGCCAAGCGGGAAGTTGCTGGCACAGGCACCCATTCCGCTTGGAACCGCCTGATCCCGGGGTCAGAGAACCGGTGCGGAAACCCACGCTACCGGCCCAGTGAGCCGGGCCTTCAGGCCCGGCGAGCGGCCGGTGTGTCGGCGAGGTACCCCCGCGGGGCGCGGAGCGCAGCGGGGGGTTCCGGGGGGTCGTCCCCCCGGGCTAATACTGGAAGTTATGTCACTTGTCGCGCTGGCCACCGGGTACGGCGGCCCCGAGGTCCTGACCGTCACCGAAGAGGCGGTCGGCGAGCCCGGTCCGGGCGAGGCCCGCATCGCGGTCCGCGCCATCGGGGTCAACGCGGTCGATTACAAGTCCTACAGCGGCGCCTTCGCGCGGGACCCGTCGCGGCTGCCGCTGCGGCTCGGCTCCGAGGCCGCGGGCGTGGTCACCGCGGCCGGGCCGGACGCGAGCGGCCCGGCCGGCCCGCTCACCGTGGGTGACGAGGTGATCGCCTACCGCGCGCCCGGGGCCTGCGCCGCCGAACTCCTGGTCCCGGCGCACGCCCTCGTGCCCCGGCCCGCCGAGCTGGACTGGCCGCAGGCCGCCGGGCTGATGCTGGCCGGCGCCACCGCCTGGCACGCCCTGACGGTCACCGATGTGCACGAGGGCGACACGGTGCTCGTACACGGCGGCGCCGGCGGAGTCGGGACCATGGCTATCCAGCTCGCCGCCGATCGCGGCGCACACGTCGTCGCCACGGCCAGCCCGGCCAACCATGGCTACCTGCGCGAGCTCGGCGCCGTCCCGGTCAGCTACGGAAATGACCTGGCCGGCCGGGTGCGGGCGGCGGCCCCGCAGGGCGTTGATGTGGCGGTGGACACGGTCGGGACCGACGAGGCCGTCGACGTATCGCTGGAGCTGGTCGCCGACCGGAGCCGGATCGTGACCATCGCCGCGTTCGCCCGCGGGCTGAAATTGGGGATGAAGGTGATCGGCGGCGCCCCGGGCGCCGACCCCGGCACCGAGATCCGGCAGGCCGCACGCCTGGGCCTGGTGCAGCTCGTCCGCGGCAAACGGCTCCGGGTGATCGTCACCCAGACGTTCCCGCTCGCCGACGTCGCGGCGGCGCACCGGGCCATCATGACCGGTCACACCCGCGGCAAGATTGCACTGATCCCTTAACGGTGATGATCGGGTCGGCGGGGACTGCGGGGACGGTGCAGAGGCGGTTTTCCACTAGGGCTCAGGAACCCATATCCTGCCGTTCATGGCGAAGCAGAAAAACGACGAAGACGACGAGGCCACGCCCGGGCGTATCAAGCAGATACGCATGGTGGCCGGCCTGGTGCACAAGGCCAACCCGAGGGCCCTGCCCATCGTGGTCGGCAGCGGCCTCGGCGTGCTGGCCGTGTTCGTCGTCGTCGGCCTGCTCACCGGGCTTGGCGGGTTCCTCATCCCGCTGGGCGTCCTAGCCGGCATCCTGGTCGCGGTGGTGCTGTTCGGCCGGTTCGCGCAGACCGCGCAGTACGCGACGATCGAGGGGCAGCCCGGTGCCGCCGCCGCGGTCCTGCAGAGCATGCGCGGCAACTGGACCGTCACCCCGGCGATCGCCGCCAACCGGAACATGGATGTGATCCATCGCGCGGTCGGCCGGCCCGGCGTCGTGCTGGTCGGCGAGGGCTCCCCGACCCGGCTGCCCAGCCTGCTCGCCGCCGAGAAGAAGCGGGTCGCCCGGGTCGCGTTCGACGTCCCGATCCACGACTACCAGGTCGGGGACGGCGAGGGCCAGATCCCGCTCCGCCGGCTGCAGCGCAAGATCATGAAGCTCCCGCGCGATCTGAAGGGCACCGAGGTCGCCGACCTGAACTTCCGGCTGAAGGCGCTGCCGCAGACGCTGCAGGCGCCGAAGGGCCCGATGCCGCGTGGCGGCCGCCAGCCCCGGATGCCCCGCCCGCGCGCCCGCTGACCCTCAGGCCAGCGCGCGCCGGCCGCGATCGGCGCCGGAAACCGTAGACGCAAAAAGCGCACGCCGATCAGGGGTTTCCTCGCCCAGGCGGCTGCACGCGCACGACGCGGGCCGGCTACATGCGGACGACGATGGTGTTGGCGGCCTTGTCGTGCAGGCCGCGCTTGTCCCGGTCGGTGACCAGCGGCGGCACCACGGCCAGCAGCAGCAGCGTGCGTACCAGGCCCCAGCCGAGGCCGACCGGGCGGCCGTCCAGCCGGGCGACCCGCAGGCCGAGCAGCCGCTTGCCGATCGTGGTGCCGGTCAGCGCGGTCAGGATCCAGGTCTCGGCGCCGAAGATGGCCAGCGCCCAGTACTGAGAACGCAGCAGCGCGGTCGCGATGAACACGCACAGGACCCAGTCGATGAACAAGGCGGCGAACCGGCGGCCCATTCCGGGGACCGAACGAGGCCCGCTTTCGGGCAGACCGAACTTCTCGCCTGGATAGGTCGAAATTACCCGCTCACCCGTCGCGTGCGGCGCTCCGGCCGGGCCGGCGCCGGCCCACTGTTCATCGGCCACCACACCACGGTATCCCCCGTGCGGCCGTGACTGTCCCCTACCCCGCTGAGGACGCCCGTCACCGCACGCGTAACATGTGCGAAACACAAGGGACACGGGGTGGAAATTGCCAGCGTCTAGCGTCCAAGGGCGTCCGCCTAGTGCGTGCCGATGAATACGGATATGTGTGCCCGGTCAGGGAGGGTTAATGTTTTCAAACGCCGACGAGGTGTTGAGGTTTATCGCGGACGAGGGCGTCCAGTTCATTGACGTCAGGTTCTGTGACCTGCCGGGAACGATGCAGCATTTCACCGTCCCGGTTGAAGTCTTCGACGAGGACGTCTTCACCAGCGGCCTGATGTTCGACGGTTCGTCGATTCGCGGCTTCCAGGCGATCCACGAGTCGGACATGCTCCTCCTTCCCGACCCGACCAGCGCCGTGCTGGACCCGTTCCGTACGT
Organism: uncultured Actinomycetes bacterium; assembly: GCA_963824545.1. Lineage (GTDB taxonomy): Bacteria > Actinomycetota > Actinomycetes > Streptosporangiales > Streptosporangiaceae > Bog-532. The sequence goes on from CAWGPP010000033.1 coordinate 250,487, forward strand.
ACAAGACGCTGAACCTGACGTTCTTCGTGCACGATCCGCTGACCCACGAGCCCTACTCCCGTGACCCGCGGAACATCGCCCGCAAGGCCGAGGAGTACCTGCGGAGCACGGGCATCGGCGACACGGCGTTCTTCGGCCCGGAGGCGGAGTTCTACATCTTCGACTCAGCGCGGTTCGAGACGGCGCCGGATCACGGGTACTACTACATCGACTCGATCGAGGGCGCCTGGAACACCGGAATCGAGGACGGCGGCAGCAACCTCGGGCACCGGCCCCCCTACAAGGGCGGCTACTTCCCGGTTCCGCCGATCGACCACTACACCGACCTCCGCTCGGAGATGACGCGCGCCCTGATCGAGGCGGGCATCCAGGTCGAGATGCAGCACCACGAGGTGGGCAGCCCCGGCCAGGCCGAGATCAACATGCGCTTCGGCTCGCTGCTGAACACGGCCGACCGGCTGATGCTGTTCAAGTACATCATCAAGAGCGTCGCGGATAAGAACGGCAAGACCGTGACGTTCATGCCCAAGCCGGTCTTCGGGGACAACGGCTCGGGCATGCACTGCCACCAGAGCATCTGGAAGGACGGGTCCCCGCTCTTCTACGACGAGGTGGGGTACGCCGGGCTCTCGGACATAGGCCGGCACTACATCGGCGGGCTGCTGAAGCACGCGCCGTCGCTGCTCGCGTTCACCAACCCGACGCTGAACTCCTACCACCGCCTGGTGCCCGGGTTCGAGGCGCCGGTCAACCTGGTGTACTCGCAGCGGAACCGCTCGGCCTGCGTGCGGATCCCGATCACCGGGACGAACCCCAAGGCCAAGCGGATCGAGTTCCGCGTGCCGGACCCGTCGGCCAACCCGTACCTGGCGTTCCCGGCGATGCTGATGGCCGGCCTGGACGGCATCAAGAACAAGGTCGAGCCGCCCGAGCCGGTGGACAAGGACCTGTACGAGCTTCCGCCGGACGAGGCGCTGGCCATCCCGCAGGTGCCGGGCTCGCTGGAGGCGGTGCTCGACACGCTCGAGGCCGACCACGCCTACCTCACCGAGGGCGGCGTCTTCACCGAGGACCTGGTGGAGACCTGGATCGACTACAAGCGCAGCAACGAAATCGACCCGCTGCGGCTCCGGCCGCACCCGCACGAGTTCGAGCTGTACTACGACGTGTAACCCGTTTACGGGAACTGAGCAGGGGCGGAATCATGGGCCGAGTGTCCTGTTCCGCCCTGCTCCGTCAATGGAACACGCGCCGGTTACATGTACTCCTGGATCACACCTGGCCCGCCGATATTCGCCATTTCCTTTCCCGAAGAGCGTACTTCCATGGCGCATTTGTTTCGTCGCGTATTCGCTGGCTATCCTCAGGCAGCGTCAAACCTTGCTGATCCGCCAAGACGTAAAACGCGCGCAACGTTTGCAGCTCAGCCGACACTTGGTCGTATGGTCCATGGGAGGACGGAGGGATGAGCGGCTGGGACGGTGATGGTGATGGTTGCGGTCGCTCCCCACCGGCCAGTTGCCGCACCGCCGCGGTCCGGTCGCCGGGATTGTTGCTCATGCACCAGCTGACCTAGCCCTCAACCTCCAACGACTGAGCTGCTCCGGATGGTATAGGAAGGTCATCCCAACCACGGCCGCTGGGATAGACGCCAACGTTGACACGTAAGCGCCGCTGGTTCTGCTTTTCAGCAGAACCAGCGGCCCCGCGCATACTTCCGGCGCCAGCAGGAACAATCCTGGTATGAAGGATCACCCGCTGATCGGCAACGCATGGGCCTCACCTGCATATTTAACGCTCAGTATCTTCATTTTACTTAGCGTTGCTCATGTGGCACGATGAAGGGACACGTAGCGTAATCATCTGGTGACGGGATCTCGTCATGATCTACGAAGACATCGCCGCCGTGCTGGTGGTCGCGCTGTTTATCTGGCTGGTGCCAGTGCGGCGCAACGGCATTCCCGGCCTGCGCGGGCGCGGGAAGCTGCCGTTAGACCCGCCACCCTCACCCCCAGACCCGCCCGCGGGCCATCCGGCGCCGGCGGCCAAAGTCGTTACCTTGCCGGACCAGCACCACCACGAACCCAGCAGGCTCAGCAGGCCCGGCATGAAGGCGGAACAGGCCGTCCCGGAGAGTGCGCGCCCGGAGCCCAGCCAGGAAGCCGCCAAACGCGCAAGTTACTAGTGGGTAGTAATTTGCGTGCCGGCCATCTACGCTCTGGTCATGGCAGGCCTCGATTATGACGTCGTCGTCGTCGGATCGGGTTTCGGCGGCAGTGTGGCCGCGCTGCGGCTGACCGAGAAGGGCTACCGGGTCGCCGTCCTGGAAGCGGGGCAGCGCTTCGACGATCCGTCCCGCGACGCACCCGCCGACCGGCACCGCGCCCTGCCGCGGAACTCCTGGCACACGCGCCGCTACCTGTGGGCACCCGCGCTGCGCGCGTTCGGCATCCAGCGGATTCACCTGCTGCGCGGCGAGAAGGGGGCGCGCGTGCTCGTGCTGGCCGGCGCGGGCGTGGGCGGCGGGTCCCTGGTCTACGCGAACACGTTGTATGAGCCGCCGCCGCCGTTCTACGCCGACCCGCAGTGGGGCCACATCACCGACTGGCGCGCCGAACTGGCCCCCCACTACGACCAGGCGAAACGAATGCTCGGCGCGACGGTCAACCCGACCATGACCCCGGCGGACAACGCGGTCAGGAACGTCGCCGCGCGGATGGGGCGTGCCGAAACGTTCCGGCTGACCCCGGTCGGCGTCTACTTCGGTGAGCAACCCGGCGCGCAGGCCGCCGATCCGTATTTCGGCGGCGCGGGCCCCCGCCGGGCGGCCTGCACCGAGTGCGGTTCGTGCATGACCGGCTGCCGTTCCGGCGCCAAGAACATGCTGACCGAGAACTATCTCTACCTGGCCGAGCGCGCCGGAGCGCGGGTCATCCCGATGACCACGGTCACCGCGGTGCGGCCCCAGGCCGGCGGCGGCTACCAGGTGGACGTGGTCACGACCGGCCGCCTGCCGCGCCGCCCGCGCACGCTGACCGCCGGCCAGGTCGTCGTCGCGGCCGGCACCTACGGTACGCAGAAGCTGCTGCACCGGATGAAGGCCACCGGCACGCTGCCCCGCCTGTCCGGCCGGCTCGGCGCGCTGACCCGGACAAACTCCGAAGCCATCCTCGGCGCCGAACGGTTCAGGTCCCGCGGCCCCGACCACTCCCGCGGCGTGGCCATCACCTCCTCGTTCCACCCCGACGACGACACCCACGTCGAGCCCACCCGCTACGGGCCCGGGTCCAACGCCATGGGCACGCTGCGCACGCTGCTGGTCGACGGCGGCGGCCGGGCGCCCCGGTGGCTCACGTTCCTCGGCCTGGTGGCGCGCCGGCCGTGGGACGTGGTGCGGTTGCCGAACCTCCGCAACTGGTCACGGCGCACCGTGATCGCGCTCGTCATGCAGACCAGGGACAACTCGGTGACGGTACGCGCGCACCGGGGCGCGTTCGGCTGGACGATGAGATCCGCGCACGGCCACGGCGAACCGAGCCCGACCTGGATCCCGGCGGCCCATCGCGCCGTCCGGCTGCTCGCCGAGGAGCTGGGCGGGATCGCGGGCGGGACGTGGCTGGACCTGTTCAGCATCCCGACCACGGCGCATTTCCTCGGCGGCTGCGCGATCGGCGACTCGCCCGCCTCCGGGGTCATCGACCCGTACCACCGCGTGTACGGGCACCCGGGGCTGCACATCGTGGACGGCTCCGCGGTATCGGCCAACCTGGGCGTGAACCCGTCGCTGACGATCACCGCCCAGGCCGAGCGGGCCATGGCGGCCTGGCCGAACCGTGACGACCCGGATCCGCGGCCGCCGCTCGGCGCGCCCTACCAGCGGGTCGCGGCCGTTCCGCCGGCCCGCCCGGCCGTGCCGGCCGGCGCCCCGGCTGCGTTGCGCGTGCCTACATAACGGCCGGCGGACGGCGGTGTGGCGGTCGGTGTGGGCGGTGCGCGGCGGCCGCTTTGGGCGGTGTACGGCGGCGGTGCCATAACGCGACACGTGGGCGGGCTAAGGAGATGCGTAGGCTCCGTTCATGGGGTTGAGTAGGAGTGTGGACGCGTATGGCAGCATCGAACGGATCGATGCCTTTTGCGACGCCGTGCCCCGCCGCCGGGCGCGCGCGGAGGAGCACGGCCCGCTGGTGCTGTTCGTGCCGACCGGACCGGGCTTTCCCTACTACGCCCGCCCCCGCCGAGGCGCCACCGAAGCCGTGACGGCCGAGGACATCCGCGCCGTCCGCGCCCGGCAGCGGGAACTGCTGATCCCGGAGTCCTTCGAGTGGATCGATGAGGCGTCACCGGGGATGACCGCCGCGGCCCCGGCGGCCGGGCTCGCGGCGCGCGTGCATCCGCTCATGGTGCTCGGCACGCTGGCGCCGCCGCCGGACATCGCGCCGGAGGTAACCGTCCGCCTGGTGACCCCGGATGAGCCGGACCTGGACCAGATCTGGGCGGTACCCGCCGTCGCCTTCGGGCAGCCCGGCACGGCGGCAGGGATGGCCGGGCCCATCGAACGGGACAAGATCGCCGCCGGCCATGACGACCTCACCATGGACCTGCTCAGGGAACGCCTCCGGTCCGGCCAGTCGGTGCTGGCCGCGGCGTTCGGCGCGGACGGGCCGCTCGCGGCCGGAAGCTGCCAGCCGATGGGCGGCGTCGCGGAGATCACCGGCGTGGGGGTCCTGCCCAATTCGCGCCGGATGGGGCTCGGCGGGGCCGTCACCGCCGCGCTGGCCCGTGAAGCGCTGCGGCGCGGCGTCCAGACGGTGTTCCTGGCGGCCTCGGACGACGACGTCGCGCGGGTCTACGCCCGGCTTGGCTTCGCCCGGATCGGCACCGCCATGATCGCCGAACCCGCGGACTAACCCCTCCCGGGATCCCGCGCCGCCCGGCAGCGGCCACGATGGGATCACCGTTGTCGCTGGAGCGTACACAATGGGACCAGCGCTGCCCTAGAGGCTTCGCGGGCGGCGTTCGCGGATGAGGGCGGTGGGGGGCAGGCCCGCCAGCCGTACCGTTTCCCTGGTCAGGTGGGGCTGGTCGGCGTAGCCGGCGTCCACGGCCGCCTGCGCGAGGTCGGCCGAGGCGCCGGCCTTGTCGACCAGGGAGACAAACCGGCGGAACCGCAGCACGCGCTGGAGCATCTTGGGGCCATAGCCGACCGCCGCCTCACACCGGCGCCGGAACTGGCGGGGGCTCAGGCCGATCTGCGCGGCGACGTCCTCGGCCCGGGCCGCCGGGGCGGCCAGCAGGCGGCACGCGTGCAGCACGGCGGCATCTGGCGGTCGCTCCATCGTAAGCCGCCCGGCCACGTCGGTAACCGCGGCGACCGCGTCCCCGGGCTCCAGTGTGGCCGGCAACCGCGCGGTCAGCTCACGCCGCAGGTCGGCGATCCCGATCCGTTGATCACGCAGGTCGGTGAGCGGGACCCCGAGCGCGTCACCGCCGACGCCGGGCCGGAACCGGGCGCCGGCCAGCACCGTGCCGGGCGGCAGCAGCGTGGGCACCGGGCCGGTGTCCGGGCCGCGCTGGCTGACAGGCAGCGGCGCGCCGGTCAGCGGCAGAAGAGGCGGTCCATAACTTTCGGGCTGGATCAGCCGTAGAAGAGGTGATCCATGACGGTGCGGGCGTGCCGGGCGGCCCGGCGCCAGTCCTCCTCCAGGGCTTGGCCCTCGCCCGGGCCGTAGCCCAGGATCCGGGCGATCGCGCCCTGCTCGCGGGCCGCCACGGGGATCGTGTCGGAGGCGGTGCCGCGCACCAGCATCACCGCGTCCCGGATCCGCGCGGCGAGCTGCCACGCCTCGGCCAGCACGGCGGCGCTGGCCGGGGGGATGAGGCCGGCTTCCCGCGCGGCGGTCAGGGCCGGCAGCGTGCGCGGAGTGCGCAGCCCCGGCACCGCGTACGCGTGCCGCAGCTGCAGCAGCTGAATGGTCCATTCGACGTCGGACAGGCCGCCGGGGCCCAGCTTGACCTGCAGCGCGGGCTCAACCCCGCGGGGCATCCGCTCGCCTTCCATGCGCGCCTTGATCCGGCGGATCTCCCGGACCGCGTGGTCACCGACGCCGCCGTCGGGGTAGCGGAACTCGCGGATCATGCTGACGAACTCTTCCCCCAGGCCCGTGTCGCCGGCCACCGGCTCGGCGCGCAGCAGCGCCTGCGCCTCCCAGGGCCTCGACCAGCGCCGGTAGTACGCCAGGTAGGAGGCGAGGGTACGGACCAGCGGGCCCTGGCGTCCCTCGGGGCGCAGGTTCGCGTCCACCACCAGCGCCGGATCCGGGCCGGGCAGCGCCAGCATCCGGCGCAGCTCCTGGGCGACGGCGTGCGCGGCACGGGCGGCGTCCGCCTCGGCCACGCCGGGCAGCGGGTCGTGCACGAACATCACGTCGGCGTCGCTGCCGTAGCCGGTCTCGTGGCCGCCGAACCGCCCCATCGCGATCACGGCGAACCGGGTAGGCAGCGGGGCGCGCAGCTCCGTTTCCACCTTCTTCCTCGCCGCGCCCAGGGCCGCGCCGAGGCTGGCGGCGGCCACGGCGGTCAGTGCGTCCGCGGTCTCGGCCGGCTTGATCAGGCCGAGGATGTCGGCGGCGGCGATCCGCAGCAGCTCGCGCCGCAGCAGTGAACGGACCGCGGCGACGGCACTCTCCGGCTCTTCGTGCCGGCGCACGGCAGCTTCGGCCTCACCACGCAGCGTGGTCACCGAACGCGGCATGAGCTCGGCGTCGTCACCCAGGATGGCGACCGCCTCCGGGGCCCGGAGCAGCAGGCCGGCCGCGTACCGGCTGGAGGCCAGCACGCGGGCCATCCGCTCGGCCGCCTTCGTCTCGTCCCGGAGCAGCCGCAGGTACCAGGGGGTGGCCCCGAGGGCATCGCTGACCTGGCGAAACGCGAGAAGCCCGGCGTCCGGCTCGGCGGCGTCGGCGAACCAGCCAAGCAGCACGGGCAGCAGCGTCCGCTGGATCGCCGCGCGGCGGGACACCCCGGCGGTGAGCGCGTCGATGTGCCGGAGGGAGCCGACTGGGTCCGCGTAGCCGAGCGCCTCCAGCCGGGCCTGCGCGGCGGACGGGGTGAGCCGGGCCATCTCGCCGGGCAGCCGGGCCACCGCGCTGAGCAGCGGCCGGTAGAACAGCTTCTCGTGCAGCCGCCGTACCTGGAACGCGTGCTGCCGCCACATCTCGCTGAACCCGGCGGCGGGGTCGGCGCTGGGCGGCCCGCCCTCCGTACCCGGCCCGCTGGTGCCGCCGGCCCCGCCGGCGCCGCCCGGCCCGCTGGGCTGGCCGACGGTGCGCATCGCGCGGCCGAGCCGGCGCAGCACGGCCGGGTCCTCGGGCAGGATATGGGTACGGGACAGCTTGTAGAGCTGGAGCAGGTGCTCGACCTGCCGGAGGAACCGGTAGGCGTCGGCCAGGTCGCTGGCGTCGTCCCGGGCCACGTAACCGCCCGCCGCCAGCGCCGCCAGCGCCGGCAGGGTCGCCGGGCTGCGCAGCGACTCATCGGTGCGGCCGTGCACGAGCTGCAGGAGCTGGACGGCGAACTCGATGTCCCGCAGGCCGCCGGGGCCCAGCTTGATCTCCCGGCCCGCCTGCGCCGCGGGCAGCGTCTTTTCCACCCGGCGCCGCATGGCCTGCACGTCTTCAACGAACCGCTCCCGCTGGGCTGCCCGCCAGACCATCGGGGCCAGCGCGCCGACGTACTGCCGGCCGAGCTCCATGTCCCCGGCGGCGGGGCGGGCCTTCAGCAGGGCCTGGAACTCCCAGGTCTTGGCCCAGCGCTCGTAATAGGCGATGTGGCTGGTCAGGGTGCGGACCAGCGGGCCGTTGCGCCCCTCCGGCCGCAGGTTCGGGTCGATCGGGAAGATCATGCCTTCCGGCGTGGTCCGGGAGCACACCGCGATCAGGCCGGTCGCGAGCTTCGTCGCGGTACGCAGCGCGGCATCTACGTCCTGGCCCGCGTCCTGGCCCGCGTCCTGGCCCGCGTCCTGGCCCGCGTCCTGGCCCGCGCCGGTTCCGGCCCGGGGGCCGTCCTCGCCGGGAGCGGCCACGAAGATGACGTCGACGTCGCTGGCGTAGTTCAGCTCGCAGGCGCCGCACTTGCCCATGGCGAGCACGGCGATCCGGCACGGCGCGGCGCCGGCCGGCAGCTCGGCGCGGGCGACCGAGAGCGCGGCGCAGAGCACCGCGGCGGCGATGTCGGCAAGCTCGCTCGCGACCTCCTCGGTGCTGGCCACGCCGGTAATGTCCCGCGCGGCCAGGTGCAGGATGTGCCGCTTGTACGCGGCGCACAGGGCCGCGGCCGGGTCCGTCCCGTCCAGCGACGCCAGGTCGGCAACCGGGTTGTCGTCCAGGGGGCTGGCGCCCACCGCGTACAGCAGCGCGGCGCGCAGCTGATCCGTGGAGGGCCGCCGGACCGCATCGGCGCCGCGCAGCAGATGGCAGTCGTCCGGGTGCCTGACCAGGTGGTCGGCGAGGCCCGCGCTGATCCCCAGCACGGCGGTCAGGCGCGTACGGAACCCGGGCTCCGCGCGCAGCGCGGCGCGGATGTCCGCGGCGTCGGCCCCGCCGCCGGTACCGGCGATCCGGGCCAGCCCGAGCAGGGCAAGGTCGGGATCGGCCGCGGCGGCGATGGCCTCCAGCACCGCGTCGTCCTTGGGCGGGCCGCCGAAGCTGGGCACGACGCCGGATGGTCCCGGCGGGCCGATGTTGAGGGCAAGGTCGGAGGTGATCAGGCGTTCCGCGGCGGGCGCGTCGGAAAAGCCCATCCGGGCCAGCCGCCCCTCCGTCGTCGTCCGCATGCCGCTCACCCAGGTGCCCACGCCATGACGTTATTACGGATGGCCTGCTTTCTACGAGGACCCCGGTATCCGGCCGGCCCCGACAAACTCGCGGGCACGGTGTGATGGCCCCGGCTGACCGTCATGCGGCGAGCAGATACGTTAGAGAAGATGGTCGTGAGCACGTCCGGGATCACGTTCCAGATACTCGACGGGGCGCAGGCCGCCGCGCACGCGGACGACCTGCTGGCCCTGCACACCGAGGTGTACGCCGAACCGCCGTACGGGCTGGACGATCACGACGCCGCACGATTCACGGACCGCTTCCGGGTGCAGCGCCGCCAGCCGGGCTTCGTGCTAGCCGAAGCGCGCCACGGCGGCTACCTGGTCGGTTACGCGATCGGGATGCCGCTGCGGCCGTCGACCTCCTGGTGGCGGCACCTGACCACCGCGCTCCCGGACGACGTCACGGCCGAGCATCCCGGCCGTACCTTCGCGCTGGCCGACCTGCTCGTGCGGGCGTCCTGGCGGCGGCAGGGCATCGGGCGGGCCCTGCACGACCTCGTCCTGGCGGGCCGTCCCGAGGAGCGGGCCACACTCACCGTACGGCCGTCGGCCACCGCGGCGCAGCACGCCTTCCAGGCCTGGGGCTGGCGCAAGCTCGCGCGGACGCGCGACGCGGGGCCGGGCTCGCCGGTGTCCGACGTCCTCGTCCGGACACCCGCAGCCCGATAGCAGGTGCTGGCCGGGCAACCGCCTCCCCGTCCGCTCCGGCCCCGATATGTGGGCAGCATTCTCAGGGCGCCCAGGGAATGGCCCTGAGAATGCTGCCCGTATCGGGATGGGCCTGGCCGGCGGAGGCCGGCCCTGTGGTAGGCAAGGGTTATGAGCGAGCTGATCCCCCGTAGTGTGCTGTTCGGAAATCCGGAGCGGGCTTTGCCGCGGCTGTCCCCCGAGGGGACCCGGCTGGCCTGGATCGCGCCGCACGAGGGGGTCCTGAACGTCTGGGTCGCGCCGCTGCGGATCGATCCGGGCGCGTATGGCGGGGAGACGGTGGACTGGTCCGCGGCCCGCGTCGTCACCGAGGACCAGGACCGCGGCATCCGGATGTTCTCCTGGGCACACGACGGCCGGCACCTGCTGTACATCCAGGACACCGGCGGTGACGAGAACTGGCGGCTGCACGACGTCGACCTGGACACCATGCACCGGCGGGACCTGACGCCGTTCACCGGCGTCCAGGCCCGGCTGATCGCCTCGAACAAGAAGTTCCCGACCGAGATCCTGGTCGGGCTCAACCGGGAGAACCCGCAGCTGCACGACGTCTTCCGGCTCGACCTGCTGACCGGCGAGATGACCCTGGAAATGAAGAACCCGGGCTTCGCGGGCTGGCTGGCCGACGAGGACATGGTCATCCGGGCGGCCTACGCGCCCAAACCCAACGGGGACATGGAGCTCCTGGTCCGGGAGCGGCACCTGGACGACTGGCGGTCGCTGCTGACGATCCCCGCTGACGACGTGACCGCCAGCGACGTCGTCACGTTCAGCGAGGACGGCCGGTCGCTGCTGGGCATTACGCCCATCGACGCGAACACGTCACGGCTGGTCCGGATCGACGTGGCCAGCGGCGAGATCGAGGTGCTGGCCGCGGACGCCGAGGCCGACGTGGACGGCGTGGTGCTGCACCCGGACACCCGGGAACCGCAGATTGTCACCGTCCAGAAGGACCGCACCGAGTACCTGGTGCTGGACAGCGCGGTCGAGGCCGACCTGAAGGCGATCCGCGCGCTGCATCCGGGTGATCCGTCGATCGGCGGCCGGGAGAACGCGGATTCGCCGTGGCTGGTCGCGTTCACCAACGACACCGGCCCGGTCACGTACTTCGTCTACGACCCGGCCGCGCACAGCGGGCGGTTCCTGTTCGACGCGCGCCCGGAGCTGAACCGCTACGAGCTCGCCGCGATGGAACCGTTCAGCTTCACCTCACGGGACGGCCTGACCGTCCACGGGTACGCGACGTTCCCGCCCGGCGCCGGGCGCTCCGGCCTGCCCGCCGTGCTGGACGTGCACGGCGGGCCGCAGGTCCGCGACGTGTGGGGCTTCGACCCCGAGGCGCAGTGGCTCGCCAACCGCGGATACCTGTGCGTCCAGGTCAACTACCGCGGCTCGACCGGGTACGGCAAGGAGTTCGTCACCGCCGGCGACCACGAGTGGGGCGCCAAGATGCACGACGACCTGATCGACGCGGTCGACTACATCGTCGGCCAGGGCTGGGCCGACCGGGAGCGGGTGGCCATCTACGGCGGCTCCTACGGCGGGTATGCCGCGCTGGTCGGCGCCGCGTTCACCCCAGACGTGTTCTGCTGCGCCGTCGACATCGTCGGGCCGTCCAACCTCAAGACCCTGCTGGAGACCATCCCGCCGTACTGGGCGCCGCTGATCGCCCAGCTGTACAAGCGGGTCGGCAACCCGGAGACCGAGGAGGAGTTCCTCTGGTCCCGTTCACCCTTGTCGCGGGCGCACGATATCCGGATTCCGCTGCTCATCGCGCAGGGCGCCAACGATCCGCGGGTCAAGCAGGCCGAGTCGGAGCAGATCGTTGCCGCGCTCGAGGAAGCCGGGATCGACCACGAGTACATGCTGTTCCCTGACGAGGGCCACGGCTTCGCCAAGCCGGAGAACCGGCTGAGGTTCTACGCCGCCGCCGAGCGTTTCCTGACCCGCTACCTGGGCGGCCGCTTCGAGGAAGAAACGGCGGAGTAACGGGCGGGATCCGGCCGACCGGACCCGGCCGGCACCCGCACGCCGGACCGTAAAAGCCTGTTTCTGGAACGACGGCCACTCCGGGAGCGCCGCGGCTAGTCGCGGGCGAGCCGCGCGATCAGGGCCGCCGACTCGGCGGGGGCGAGCGCCCGGGCGCACAGCTGGCCGAAGGCGGCGGCGTAACGCGCGATGTCGTCCTGGCTGTCGAGGAACACGCCGCCGGTGAGGTGCTCGAGGTACACGAGCGGCCGGTCGGCGCTCTCGCGGAAGTCCAGAATCGTGAACGGGGGTACCGGGTCCGCGTCGGCGCCGCTGCGCAGCGGGAGGACCTGCAGGGTGATGGCGGGCCGCTCCGCCAGGCCGGCCAGCCGGGCGAGCTGGGCCCGCATGACCGCCGTGCCGCCGGTCTGGGCCCGCAGCGCTCCCTCGCCGATCACCACGCGCAGCCCGGGCGGGCTGGGCCGGGCCAGGATGGCCTGGCGCCGCATGCGCAGCGCGACGCGCCGGGCGGCCGGATCGCCAGGGCCGGCGTCCGGGGTGGCGCGGAGCACGGCGCGCGCGTACTCCTCGGTCTGCAGGAGAGCCGGCACGCCCAGCGGCTGGAAGTCGCGCAGGCCGGCCGCGTCGGATTCCAGCCCGAGATAGGACCCGAACCAGGGCGGGACGATCCGGCTGTAGGCATGCCACCAGCCTTTGCGCCGCACTTCGCGGGCCAGCTGGACCAGGTCGCCGACCTGGCGGCCGGCCACACCGTACAGCTCCAGCAACTCCCGCACGTCGCCGGGCCGCACGCTGATCCGGCCGGTCTCGAGCCGGCTGACCCTGGTGCCCGAGCATTCCAGCTGCCTGCCGACGGCTTCGCAGGTCAGACCGGCCTGTTCGCGCAGGCGGCGGAGTTCGGAGCCCAGGCGGGTACGCCGCATGACGGGGCTGGAGCTCGACGCCACGGTATCTCCGTTTCACCGCGGGCAACGCCGGTTTGGCCCGTCGTGCCCGATTCGCATCAGCAACCTACGTATTGGTAGGTTGCACGTGCGTTTCGCAAAGTACTTTTGGGCACTTTGCTTTTTCGCATGATACGGAAAAGGTTGATCGAGGTCTGCTCCTTGACTTCATCGGGCAAACTGCGAGGTGATGAGCGAGATGGCTGCCGCCAGTCCCGCGTTCCATCACCGGCCGCAGGAGCGTCCGATGAGCGGTTCGTGGGCACGGCGGACTCACCTGGAGCTCGGCGCGTTGCGGGGTGCCGTTCCGTGCGCGCGGCTGCATGCCCGGCACGTGCTGTGGGAATGGGGCCTGTCCGACCTGGACGAGGCGGTCGAGCTGGTGGTCTCCGAGCTGGTGACCAACGCCATACAGGCGTCGGCCGGACTCAGCCGCGAGGTGCCCGGCTACGACGAGGACAGCCAGGGCCTGCCCTGCGTCTGGCTGTGGCTCGCGTCCGACGGCCGGCAACTGGTGGTGGAGGTCGGCGACAGCAGCCCGCGCACTCCCATCCAGGCCGAGACCGAGACAGAGCACGACGTCGAAGGCGGCCGGGGCCTGCTGCTGGTGGAGACGGTTAGCCGCCGGTGGGGCTATTACTACCCCGCCGAGGAAGACGACAGCCAGCGAAAGATCATCCGCAAGGTGGTCTGGGCGCTCGTCAGCCGCACCTGACGCCGCTGGGAAGCCGTCCCAGGGCCGCCGAGGGCCGCCGGGGGGCCCGTCCCCGTGCTGCCGGGAAGGGCCGCCGACAGGCCGTCCCGGGGCCGCGGGCGGCATGGCCCCGGGCCGCCGGGCGGCACGGCCCCGCCAGATCGCCTCAGATGCGGCGCAGGACGGAGACGACCTTGCCGAGGATTCTGGCGTTGTCGCCGAGGATGGGGTCGTAGAGCGGGTTGTGCGGCATCAGCCAGACGTGGCCGTCGCTCTTCTTGAACGTCTTGACCGTCGCCTCACTCTCGTCGCCCTGACCCTCCAGCATGGCCGCGACGATCTCGCCGTTTTCCGCATCCTCCTGTGCGCGGACGACCACCCAGTCGCCGTGGGTGATCGCGGCGTTGATCATCGAGTCGCCGCGGACCTGGAGCAGGAAATGCTCACCTTCGCCGACCAGCTGCCTGGGCAGCGGGAACGTATCCTCGATCTGCTGCTTGGCAATGATGGGGCCGCCGGCCGCGATATGCCCGACCCAGGGCACGTACGCCGCCTCCTGCGAAGCGATGTCGAAGGCGGCGGCTCTGGGGACAGGGCCGTCCGCCGCGGCCGGCCCGCGCGGAGCCGGTGCTGGCGCCGGGCCGGGGGCCGGGGCCGGGAGCAGCTCGGTCGTCCGCGGACGGCCCGAATGCCGCTGCAGGTAGCCCTTCTTCTGCAGCATTCGCAGCTGGTGGGACACGCTGGACGTGCTGCGCAGGCCGACCGCCTCGCCGATCTCGCGAATGGACGGCGGATACCCGTGCCGCCGCACGGCGTCGCGGACGAACTGGAGCACCTTCTCCTGGCGCTCGCTCAGCGCGTGTTCCGCACCGGCTGGCTCGCGCTCGGCCGGGATCACTGCTGTCGCCGCCGTGCCGTTACCGTTGCCTGCCATCCGCCGCCCCTCCACCGATCGTTATCTGTGTCGAATGTTATCAGCAGGCGTTGCGAACAATCAATACTTTGTTCGAATCACTCCGGATGTGTGGGGGCGGCCGACCCCAGGCCGTCGTTCGTTTCGTTACTCAGCGATCTCAGCCGCCGCCAGCGCGCCCAGTTCCCAGCAGGCGGCCAGGTCCTCCCGGCCCGGCGGCCCGGTGACGCAGACCGGCGGCCGGACCGCGCGCCACCGCAGGCCGGTGGTGATCGACTCCACGGCGCGCACCGCGCCGGCCGTGTCCTGGCCGCCGTGCACATACAGGCCGTACGGGCGGCGGCGGGTCGCCTCCAGGCAGGGGTAGTAAATGCCGTCGAAGAAGTGCTTGAGCGCGCCGGACATGTAACCGATGTTGGCCGGGGTGCCGAGCAGATAACCGTCGGCCTGGAGCACGTCGGCGGCGCCCGCGGTCAGCGCCGGGCGGACGACCACCTCGACGCCCTCGATCTCGTCGGTGCGCGCCCCGCTCAGCACGGCCTCGAACATGGCCTGCACGGCCGGGCTCGGCGTGTGATGGACGATCAGCAGAGTCGGCATCAGCGCCGAGCTTAACGGGCGCGCGGGAGTCCTCCGCCATCGAGAGTTCACCGCGCGTTTCGCGTTACCGGTGTGCCGGATCCCCCGGCTGTCCTGCCAGGATGAAGTTATGCCGTGGATTGAACTCGAGGGTGCCGTCAACGTTCGCGACCTGGGTGGCCTGCCCACCTCAGACGGCGGGAAGACGGCCACTGGCCGGCTGCTGCGCAGCGACAACCTGCAGGAACTGTCCGCCGCGGACGTGGCGCGGCTAGTGGACGGCATCGGCCTGACCACCGTCGTCGACCTGCGCAGCACGGCGGAGCGGCACGCTGAGGGCCCGGCGCCGCTGGACGCCGTGGCCAGCGTCGGGTACTGGCACCATCCGGTGCTGCCCGAGGCGGGAACGGCCACCGACGCGGTCGCCGACGTCCTGCTGACCCGGGACGACACGGACCGGTCCCGGTTCCCGGGCGATCCGCGGGCCGGGCATTACCTGAGCTACCTGGAGGACCGCCCGGACCAGGTGGTGGCCGCGCTGCGGACCATCGCCGGGTCTGAGGGCGCGGCGCTGGTGCACTGCGCGGCGGGCAAGGACCGGACCGGCGTGGTGGTGGCGCTGGCGCTCACCGCCGTCGGTGTCCGGGCGGACGCCGTGGTCGCGGATTACGCCGCCACCGGCGAGCGGACCGAAGCGGTGCTGGCCCGGCTGCGCCGCTCCCCCACGTACGCGAGCGACATCGACCGCAGGCCGACCTCGTCGCATCATCCGCGGCCGGAAACGATGACCGCGTTCCTTGGGCAGATGGACGCCCGGTACGGCGGGGTCACCGCCTGGCTCTACGGCCGCGGTTTCGGCGCGGCGGACCAGCGGCGACTGCACGCCAAGCTACGCGCAGCCTAGCGCTCGCGCTCGCGACACCCGACTTACGGGCAGACTTTTCGGCAGTATTTATTTGCCCAAAACTCTGCCCGTAAGCGGTGGCTCCCTGCGGACGGCATCCCGCCTGCTTCGCCTCGGCGGGCGGACCGGGCGGGCGTTCAGGGCAGCAGCGCCAGCTTGCCGGCGACCTGCCGCCGGGCCAGCCCGTTCAGCGCCTCGGCCGCGCGTTCCAGCGGGTACGTCACGGGGCCGACCGGATGCAGGGCGCCCGCCGCCACCCGGCCGAGCACGTCGGCGATCAGGGCCTGGTTGGCCGCCGGGTCCTGGCGGGACCAGGCCCCCCAGTCGACGCCCACGATCGAGCGGTTTTCCAGCAGCACGCGGTTGAGCGGCAGCCGGGGAATGGAGCCGCCGGTGAAGCCGACGACGAGGTAACGGCCGAAGGGCTGCAGGCTCCGCAGCGCGGGTTCGGCGAACGGGTCGCCGACCGGATCGATGACCAGGCCGGCGCCGGCGCCAGTGATCTCGCGGACCCGGGTCTTCAGGTCCTCGGTTTCGTAGTCGATCGCGACCTGCGCCCCGGCCTGCAGGGCCGCGGCCCGTTTAGCGGGGGTGGACGCGGCCGCGATCACCCGGGCCCCGAGGGTCCGCGCCACATCGACGGCGGCCAGCCCGATCCCGCCTCCCGCGCCCAGGACGAGGACCCACTCTCCCGGCTGCACGGCCGTGCGCCGGGTCATCGCGAACAACATCGTCGCGTAGCTCTCCACCGCGGTCGCGGCCACCTCGAACGTCACGGCGTCCGGCAGCGGGACAACCGCGTCCGCGGGAAGCACCCAGTGGCTAGTGTACCCGCCCATGCCGAAGCTGCTGCCCACCACCCGGCGGCCGGCGGCCAGAGCGGGCACGCCCTCGCCCGTCGCTACCACCTCACCCGCTCCCACGAGGCCGGGAGTGAACGGCAGGGGCGGCTTGAGCTGGTACATCCCGCCCGCGATGAGGCCGTCGACGAAGCTGACGCCCGCGGCGCGCACTTTGACCAGCACCTCGCCCGCGCCCGGGCGCGGATCGGGCGCTTCTTCCAGCCTCAGCCGGTCCGGCGGGCCGAACTCCTGGCAGACAATACGGCGCATCTGACCGTTCTCCTCGGGCCGGGGGCCGTGTCCTGTTCTCGCTCTCCCCGGGCCACGGTAGGCCGGTGGGCACCCGGGCGTAAGGGGCGCGCCCGGTTTTCCGGTGACATGCCGGCAGGCAGGCCAGCGGCACGAAGCCACTGACCCGCCTGCGTGATGGTCCGGGCGGCGCGGGATACCGCCCGGGGTTGGGGGGACAGGCGGCGCGGGATACCGCCCGGGATGGGGATCAGGGCGATGGGGGGGAACCGCCCGATCCAAGCCGGGCGCGCTAGCCGCCCGCGGTGATCTGCTGGAGCAGATCAGCAGCCGTCGTAGGGCGCCCAGTTGGACTGGCCGCCAGCCGCGATGGCGTTGTTGAACACCTGGTTCTGCTCGGCCACGGACGCGTTGCCGAAGCTCGAGGCCGAACCGCCATACGCGGCCCAGGTCGACGCGCTGAACTGGTACAGGCCGTAGTGGCCTGAGCCGTTCATGACCTGAGAGTTACCGCCCGACTCACGGGCGATCACGCACTGCTGGAACGAACTGCCGCCCGAGTAGGTGGCAGCCGGCGCGGCATGCGCGACGGGAGCCTGCGCGACGGGAGCCTGCGCGACGGGAGCCTGTACAGGCGCCGTGCTGGTCTGCTGCACCGGGGCGGCCACCGGAGCCGCGGGCCCGGTCGCCAGGGGGGCGCCGGGGATCTGGCTGGGCTTGACCGGGACACGCAGACGCTGCCCGACCTGGATACTGTCCGCCCACCGGATCTGGTGCTTATTGGCCCAGAAGATCACGGGCCACGCGTCCGCTTGGTTGTAGTAACGCTTGGCGATCGAGCTGAGCGTGTCACCCGACCGGACGGTGTAGTGGGCCAGCAGGCCGGACTTATTCGTCTGCTTCGTCTGCCGCGCGGCCTTCTGGATGGCGGCCTTGTCGAGGGCGACCACCCGCTGCCCGTGCTGGGCCGGCTGGTACGCCGGGCTCGCGGCTGCGGTCCCGTGCGCGGTCGCCGCCATGGCTGGCGCTCCCGCAAGCGCCTGTGCTGACAGGCAGGCCACCGCGGCGGCGCCGATGACCGTCGGGATGACGGCGCCGGGGAGGCGGTGGGTGAAGCGATTACCTGAGGGTTTTCCTGTGCGGACCAAAAGGCTCCTTCCCGCGTTGGGCACGCTCACTGGGGAAGGCTCCACGCGGTACATCTGAGGTGCGGGAGCATTCGGAGCGCCTGACAGCGGCCGAGCATAAAAGGATGGATACAAATCCGTCAAAGGTGGGTAAAGGTTTCGCTGCCACTCGGCCTGGTGCCCCGGAGTGGGGCGCTCGGCATTTGCCCCGCGGTAATGCCGGACGCAAATGCTTGTCGCCCATTCGTTACAAAGAGTCACTTTGGCCGCAAGATCGCCTTGCTGACCTGGGTAGCTCGCCGACGCCCGCCCAGCCAGTTCCGGCCCTATTCGGACGCCCCCGCGGGCGGCGCAACCCGCCGCCCGGTCGGGTGGGAAACGCCCGAAACAGCACGAGCGGGGTGACGAAGCTCACTAATACGCACACATTCCCCGCTGGGAGTCCTGAGGCGTTTGTTAAAGCAGAGTCTTCGCCTCGCCCACGCCGATGACCCGGAACGGAGGCACGCGCGGGCGACCTCAGCGTCTTCCCGGACCGCCTACGCCGGGGTCGGTTTTCACGGTCTGGTAGAGAATGTGGTCTTGCCACTTTCCGGCAATCTTCAGGTACGCCGGTGCCAGCCCGAACCGAACGAAACCACAGCGCTCAAGTACCCGTTGGGACCGGATGTTGTGCACCAGCGTGGCCGCCTCAATACGGTGCAACCCCAGATCGCCGAAGGCCAGCCGGATAACGTCGCGCGCGGCCGCGGTGGCCAGGCCCCGGCCGTTGAATTCGGCGCCGAGCCAGTAACCGAGCGTGCCGCTCTGGAAGGCGCCACGCACGATGTCATTGAGATTGATCTGCCCGGCCACCTGACCGGACTCGTCACAGATGACGCACGGCAGGTGGGTTCCTTCGCCGTACCTGGCCATGGCGCGGGTCACGATCGCGCGCAGGCCGTCCGCTGTAAAGTAGTCGTCACCGCGGACAGGCTCCCACGGAGCGAGGAAATCCCGGTTGGCGCGGCGCAGTTCGGCCAGGGCCGGGACGTCGTCCATCGTGACGAGCCGAGTGACGCTCACCCGCCCATGCTTTCAGCCGGATCCCCGGCAGACATCACGTTTAACACACGTCTCGTCCGAGGGAGTCAGCGCGGCAGGGGACATTACGGGCGTTGTATGCCGGACCCGGACAAGGCAGAGTGGCCTCGTGCCCCGTCGCGGCATTCGTCCGGGCGCAGCGGCAGACGGCCGCTGAGCGAGACCGGGACGGTGCAGGCCGGGCCGCCGATGATGCCGGGCCCGCCCCACCCGATAGCCAGGGCACGGCCACGTCCATGAGCAGGGGAGAGCACGCCACGATGGATCCCTCCACCGTTTCCCGCAGGCTGGCCAGGCTGGAGTATGAGTTCGTTCGCCTGCCGTTCGCCCTCTTCGACGACCTCCTGATCGCCCGTTACTGCGATCAGGATGCGATCATCCGCCTGGGATTCGAGCGTTTCCTGGGTTCAATGGACCTGTGTGCCGGGCGACTGCTGGACGACGAGGACCTCGCCCAGCGCGGCGAGGCCCTGCTCCGGGAGACCGGCTGCCCGGCGGCAGCCAATAGCTGGGAAACGGCCGATTCCGCCGAGACGGCCAATACCTGGAGGACAGCCGATTCTGCGGACACGGCTGATACCTGGAGGACAGCCGAAGCCGCGGCGACAGCCGATACCTGGGAAACGGGCGGTCCTCCCGACACGACCGATTCCTCGGAGGCAGCCGATCTCCTGGAGGCGGCCGACTCCCTGGAGACGGCCGAACCCCTGGAGACGGCCGACTCCCTGGAGACGGCCGACTCCCTGGAGACGGCCGAACCCCTGGAGACGGCCGAACCCCTGGAGACGGCCGAACCCCTGGAGACGGCCGAACCCCTGGAGACGGCCGAACCCCTGGAGACGGCCGATACGTCAGAGACCGTCGAGCCTCTAGAGACGATCGATTCTCCGGAGACAGCCGATGCCTGGGAGACGGCCGATACGTCAGAGACCGTCGAGCCCCTGGAGACGATCGAGGACTTGGAAGCGGCCGATACCTCAGAGGCGGCCGAGTCTCTGGAGACGGCCGAGTCCCTAGCGACGGCCGATACGTCAGAGACGGTCGAGCCCCTAGAGGCGGCCGATATCCCGGCTCCCTCGGCAGTTTCGGCTTCACCGGCGGCCCCAGCTCCCCAGGCAGCCCCAGCTTCACCGACAGCCCCAGCTCCCCAGGCAGCCCCGGCTCCCCAGGAGGCACCGGCTCCCCCGGCTGCCACCGTCGACGTTACGTTCACGCTGCCCGCGGACGTCCTGGCGGACACCGTGGCCCTGTGCGGAGACTTCAACGACTGGTCCGCCGGGGCCAGCATGCTGGAACGGGCCGGGGATGGCTCATGGCAGGCCACCGTGGCGCTCGAACGGGGCCGCAGCTACCGCTACCGGTACCTGCTCGACGGCGAGCGCTGGGAAAACGCCTGGCACGCCGACCGTTATGTGCCCAACGCGCACGGCGGTTCCGACTCGGTGGTCGTCGTCGACTAACCGGCGCCGCGCCGCCGGTTCCTAGGGGAGACTGGGCAGCGCGGGGATCGTCTCGTCCGGGGTTCCATGGGCAGGGACAGGAGCAGGGGCGGCCGGTTTCGCGCCGGGGTTCAGGTCGCGGTTGATCACCCGGGCGATCGCCTGGATGGTGGCGATCCCGTACGCCATGCTCGGGTTGTCCTGGGTCAGCACGACAATGCTGTAAGCCCCGCCCCGGCCGGTGAAGCAGCCGATGCTGTGGATCCGCCAGCCATGGGTCGCGCGGGGCAGCCAGCCATTCTTAACGTGCACGGTCAGGCTGGCGGGCGCACCGGCCGGGACGCCCCAGCGCTGGGACGGCGTGACGTGAGCCATCAGGCGCAGCGCGTAGCCGCGTGAGGCGGCGGTCAGCACCGGGTTCGGGTTTAGCAGGAGCTGCAGCAGGCGCATTTCGTCGTACGCGGTGATCTGGGTCAGGCCCCAGTAACCTCCGGACCCTAGGACCGTATGCGTCATCTTGGCCAGGTTCAGGAAATGCTGCAGGTCATGCCGCCCCAGCTCGGCCCACAGGGCGGAGGCGGCGTCGTTATCCGACCGGGTGATCATCGCGGTGGCCAGGTTGGCCTCGGTCCGGGTCAGGGACCTGCGCTGATCTTCCGCCTTGCGGAGCAGCGCGCCGAGAATGGTCACCTTGACCACGCTGGCGGAATCGAAATGCACCGTGCTGCTGAGCCAGCAGCCAAGCCCGAGGCCCGGGTCGTAGGCCGCGACCGCGACGGCGGAGGCGCGACCGCGCCGGGCGGCGCGGATGTCCGCGGTGAGCTTGGCCGCGAGCGCGGGATGGGAGGACGACCCGCACACCGCGGGGGCGACCGCCGCCGTACCGGCCGCGGCGCCGGCGACCGGGGTGAGGAACGGAACGGGCGCCGCGCCGATCAGGACCGCTGACACCACGTGGGCCAGCACACGCCTAGGCTTC
Source organism: uncultured Actinomycetes bacterium (assembly GCA_963824545.1). Taxonomy (GTDB): domain Bacteria; phylum Actinomycetota; class Actinomycetes; order Streptosporangiales; family Streptosporangiaceae; genus Bog-532. Next base: position 271,812 of record CAWGPP010000033.1, read on the forward strand.
ATTGCCGCTCTTCCTGGGGTTTACCGACGGCCGGGGATGATCATTAAATACCGGCTGAGGCCCGCCTGCGCGGGCATGAGGAGAATCATGAAGATCAGCGGATCGGTGGCCCTGGTCACCGGGGCCAACCAGGGGCCCGGCCGGGCCTACGCCCGGCTGGAGGTGTTCGCCGACGACCGGTCCCAGTTCGTCAAGGCCTCGCTGTCCCGCGACCACGCGCTGATCTACCCGCCTATTCAGCAATTCTGGGACGCCGCGGTCAGCGGGACCCCGTAGCCGGGCAGTTCCCGGCCGCCAGGGGTTAACCTAACCGGCGACCGGTCCAATCTCACGTAGAGTAATTATTTCGTTACCAAAAGTGCTATGGCCATGGCTGACGGGCCTGCGCGCGAAGCGGCGGGCCGGCGAAACGCGGGGCGGGAGGCGCGTGACAGGCTGGGAGCGGCCACCGTGACCGCCGACCGCATCGGAGGCAACTATGACCCGTCCGGCCACACCGAGCCGCCTGCCGGCCGGGGCGACGCCCGAGGGCGACGGAATTCTCGTAGGGACCGGCCCGGTCCGGATCGACGCCTACATCGACTTCCTGTGCACGTATTGCCGGCAATTCGAGCTTTCCTCGGCGGAAGCGCTGGCCGGGCTCGTGGCCGCCGGGCAGGCCAGCATCGCGTACCATCCGATGACCATCCTCGACGAGGCCTCCACCACGAACTACTCGACCCGCGCGTCGGCGGCCTCGGCGTGCGCCGCCGACCAGGGCCGCTTCCCCGAATACGCGCACGTGCTCTTCAGACGCCAACCGCCCGAAGGTGGCCCCGGGCTGAGCGACGCCGAACTTGCCGCCCTCGGCAAGGAGGCCGGACTCACAGAGACGTTCGGTAACTGCCTCGCCGAGGGGCCGTATCTGGGCTGGCCGGCGTACGTGACCGAGCGCGCCGTGGCGGCCGGGGTCAGCGGCACGCCGACCGTCCTCGTTGCGGGTGAGGACACGGATCCCACCGGGGAAGCCATCACCGCTGCCGTGGCCCGGGCGGCGGCCACGTAGCCGGGTGGCCTGGCCCGGATTACCGCGCTGGAGGATGTTAGCCTGCGGCTCATGTCCCTTTTGCCATGGCCGTTGCGCCCGTATCAGGAGTGGCAGGCGACCTGCGACACGCTGCACGCGCACACCCAGGTCCTCGGGAAGCTGGCGGTGAAACTCGCGCCGCCCGAGCCACAGCTGCAGCACACGGCACTGCGCCTGACGGCGCGTGGGTGGGAGACGCTGCCGCTGCCGGCCCCGGATGGTTCCGGGTCGCTGGTGGCCGCGCTGGACCTGCGTACCCACGAGGCGGTGGTTGAGCACAGTGACGGCCAAGCCGAACGGATCTCATTGAGGCCGAACCGCGCGGTCGGGGATGTCACCGGTGATCTGCTGACCGCGGTCCGCCGGCTGGGCGGGTACGTGGCGATCGACCCGACGCCGCAGGAGGTCGGGTGGACCGTCCCGCTAGACCAGGATCATGACCACGCGCACTACGACCCCGAAGAGGTGGCCGAGTACTTCGCCGCCGCGACGCAGGCCGCGCTGATCCTGGCCGCCTACCGGGCGCCGTTCCGTGGGCGGTCGACGCCGGTCAACGCCTGGTGGGGATCGTTCGACCTGGCGGTGAGCCTGTTTTCTGGGCTTCCGGCCCAGCCGCCCTCCGACGACTTCATCATGCGCAACGCGATGGACGCCCAGGAGGTGGCCGTCGGCTGGTGGCCGGGCGACGCCCGGCACGGGCAGGCGGCGTTCTACGCCTACGCGCATCCCGCCGTTGAGGGCTTCGATCGCGCCGCCCTGGGCCCGGACGGCACGCACTGGGACAGTGCCCTGGGTGAGTACGTACTGGCCTGGGATGACGTCCGGTCCGCCGCGGACCCGCGGGCGGCAGGCGTGGAGTTTGCGCGTTCGGCGTTCCGGCACGCGTGTGAGGTCTGCGGGTGGGACACGACACTGGCCGCGACCGCGGACGGCAACCCGCCGCCGGTGAAGTAACGCTGGCTGGGCCGCCGCCCGGCGGTCAGTTCTTGCCCGGCGTAGCGATCTCGCTGGGGTAGCGATCTCGCTGGGGTAGCGATCTCGCTGGGGTAGCGATCTCGCTGGGGTAGCAGCCGGTTCCCGGCCGGGGACGACGCTGCCGCATTCGGCTCCCGGGCGGCAGCGCGAGCTGAGCTGAGCTATATCGCCACTGGGGCGTCACCGAAGGTCTTTCACTGCCGTCCGGTAAACACCCGCCTAACGGCGCACCCTCTGATGATGGTGACGGCACGGGGGATTGCGCTTGCATTGGCATATATGCTCGCTGACCTGGGGCGACAGCGGCGATGTCCGTTTGGTTTCCAGGTGTTCGAACAGGACTTCCGTCCCTACGCGATGTCGCAAGGCGTGCTCGCTTCGTTAAAGGAACCCGGTACGTAGCGGCCGGGGCAAGTCGGTGCACTCGCCGTCGGTTGTCGGCCATCAGGGCACGGGAGTCGGCCAGCAAACAGGCATCCCGATGATCTGCCAGACTGGGAGTATGGACGAAGCCAGGGCAGCAGAGGTGATGGCGGAGTCCGCTGCCGTGCTCAGGAAGGCCGGGGCACGATTCGCCTACCTGCATGGCAGTCGCGCCTATGGGCAGTATCGTCTGGATTCGGACGTTGACATCGCGGCGTACTTCGGCGGCCAGCCGCCGAATGCGTTCGACATCCTGCTGCCGCCTGGCGCGGACCTCCTGGTGCTCGACCATGCGCCGCTGGAGGTGGCCGGGCGGGTAGCGGCACGCGGCAGGCTGCTGTTCGATGATGATCCCGTCAGCCGGGTCCGGTGGGAGGCTACCACTAGGAAGATTTACTTCGACGAACTCCCGCGCATCACCCGCGCGCACCGGGAGTTCGCGGCCAGTGTCACCGGCAGGCGCGGATAGCCCATGGTAGACGAAGGTCGCGTCCTGCGGCTGCTCCGGAGCATTGCCGACGACACCGCCGTCCTGCGGCAGGAAGCCAGAGCCAGCGAGAAGCGCCGCCAGGATCCCATCTGGCTGCGCGGCGTGAAGTACACCTTCGTTACCGCCATCGAGGCCTGCGTCGACGTCGCGCAGCACGTCTGCGCGACGGAAGGCTGGGGGCCGCCGGCCGACAACGGTGACGCTGTCCGGCTGCTCGGAGAGCACGGAGTCCTTACAACTGAGCTGGCTATCTCGATCCGCAAGGCTGTCGGGTTCCGTAACGTACTCGTGCATGACTACATCGAGGTCGATGACTCGATAGTCGTAGACAGGCTGAAGAGCCTAGGCGACCTTGCGGAATTCGTGCGCCAGGTGGCGGCCTACGTCACTGGTGCGCAGCCCGAGCCTGAGTCGTCGCGCCAGCCGCGTGGCTAGGAGCAGCTCTGGTCCGGGCTGAAGTGAAGGTCATCGCCAGAACAGGGCTAGATCCGTGCACAACATGTGTCATTATCGTTTGCACGGTGGAGCGTCGCTGCATCCGCAGATGTAGGCCTTGAGCCGCTAACGCCGATTTCCATGCAGCTGATTCGCCCCTCGCGACAGCCTGGCCGAGCGGCCATCTTCGGTGAGTTCGCCGAGGTCAGTCGGCTCGGGTCAGCGCGTTGGCAACCGCTTTCGTTGTCCCGATCTACCTGCCGGCCTGTCACTTGCTGTCCCGCAGTACTCATCTCGGCGGGAAGGGACGGTGCCCGGAATGGGTCATGATCATTACGAACGTGCCTGTTTGCTCCCACTGCTGGTTACCGTCGATCAGCTGAACGTGTCGGTCACGGTCGCATAACAACTGCGGTGTTCCATCCACACAGCGATATCGACCTTCACGCCCGGCTGTCGTCGAGCCTATTTCTGCAGGTCAGACGCATTCCTGTCTGTGAATCTGTTGCGCTCAACTGGCTGCGTGGAAATCCGCGCTAACCAGTCCAGGTGACGTCGAGAATGATGACCGCCCCGGCACCGTCATTTATCAAGTAAGTAATCAGGCCAGCTCCGCCGAACTCTGCGCGCCTGACGTAAGGATCGCTGGTGGGGAATGTCCGGAGCGGTTCGTCCGGGTAATCGACGACGTCTGCCATGACCTGGATCAGGCCGTCGAACGCTAAACCTGGAAGCCCCTGCATCTGCTTGAGTGCCCGGGCGCTCAATTCGGCTCGGTAGGTCACCGCCGCCGATCCCGGACCGCGGTGACTCGCCCGGCCCAATCGGGAATTGCTTCGGTGACCGGTACGGTTGAGCCCGTTCCATCCCGTACGGCCGCGAGCTCCTCGTAATAGCCCGGCTGGCTAGCAGCGACGACAGTCAGGCTCCACACGTGCAGCATGCGGCGCAGCTGCTCATAACCGGCCGGATCGTGGGCAGCATCCACTGCCAGGTGATACTGACGCAGGAACTCTTCTCGCTCCCGCTCGGGAAGATCTCTCAGGATCACCAGCGGATCGGAGGGGTCCTCCACCGGCTGTGCGGTCATGGTCCGTAGCCTACGCCCGGCGCCCTGCGCAAACCTGCTACCGCGTCAGAGGCGGCCGGGAAAGAAGAGAACCAGTCATGGAGGTCACCCGCACGGCCGGCAATGCGACCAAGGGCCCGGCGGACGAGACCACGGGCGCCCAGGCGCCGCTGGGCATCCCCCTCTCTGTCCAGATCAGCGACCTACGGCTCTACGGCTCCCGGGGCCCAGGCGGCACATACCGGGAAATGCCGGTCCCAGACAGGTTCCGGCACGTCCCGGCGGCCCTACCCGCCGACGCGGTGCTGAACGTGGCGCAGATGTACTCGCGGCTCGCCGGCGACATTCACTCCGGCGATACAAGTAACGTGCCCGATTTCAGCGACGCCGTCCACGCGCACAGACTGCTCGACACGATCAGGTCATCACGGTGACCTGCGGGAGACACCCAAATGGTTGTCCTTCTCCCCGGCCGCGCCGCCCGCCGCTACCTCACCGGCATCGCCGTATCAGCGTCTGCTACCGGCCAAGCGGCGGCCACCGATGAGGAGCGTGGCTGATCTCTTTGCGTGGCATGAGGCAGCCGAGGATCAGCGCCGCAGGCCACCCGACTGGGATCGTGTTCAGGCAGATGACCAGCCCGAGGCCTTCCACCTGGCGGGGTGATCCAGGCGATGGCGATCACGGTGGGCAGGATGTAGACCGCAGCCAGCCCGTCAATGACCGCCAGCCAGAAGAGCCAGCTGTCCGCGATCACTGCGGGAATCACCGCCGGGCCCGTCGGTGATGTGCCGGATCTCGCTGGCATCCCGGAAACAGCACGGGTAGAGCAGTTCCCCGTCCGCCGTCCCGGCCGGGGCCGGACTGCCGTCGTCCAGCATGGCCAGCTCGCGGGCTTCCACACATACGTGCCACTCGTCCGGCCCGCACTGACCTAGAATTGACCCCGGCAGCCAAGGCCATTCCGACCGGTCGCCCAGCTCTTCCTGCAGGCTGCACGGGTAGCGGACCACTACCAGACTGTCATCGGGGAACCTGCCGTCATTGTCCTCGCCCATGTCGGCTCCTTCATGGAGCCACCCGGACAATGTGTGTCATTATCGCAACCTCGGTGGGCCCAGGTTGCATTTGCATATAAGCCTCTGAACTGCGAAGACACCTTTGAGTCACTGCCGTGGCCTAGTTTGCCGTTCGTGAAGGATGACTGCGTACTTGTCTTCACGGTCTGGCGTGCCGCTCGCAGGCATGGTTCCGCTTTGTCCGGAACCCGGTGACGGGCGCGGCTATTGTCGGTCCATGCCGCGTGTCAGCGCGTTTTACGGGGTCGTGATCTACATGTACTGGAACGAGCGGGATCACCCGGTGGCGCACTTTCACGCCTATCATGCTGGCCGCCGTGCCTCGGTCTCGGCGGCCGGGGAGGTGCTGGCCGGCAGTCTCGACCCCAGAGCTCTTCAGTTCGTCCGGGAATGGGCCGTCCTCCGCCGTAGTGAGATCCTGGCGAACTGGGAGCGGGCGCGGCGGAACGAGACCCTGCTTGGTATCGATCCGCTGGCGTAATATCAAGACCGTGGACGAGAACTACCTGCCCGTCGTCGTGGGTGTCGCCGTGGTCGGTGACCGCGTGCTCCGCCTCCTCTTCAGCGACGGCACAGCCGGAGACGTCGATTTCTCCGCCGAACGGTGGACCGGTGTCCTTGCGCCGCTAAACGACCCCGCCTATTTCGCCGAGGTCACCGTCGACTTGGAGGCTGGAACCCTCGTGTGGCCTGGCGGCATCGACCTGGCCCCCGAACCGCTCTACGAACAGGCCAAGGCACACCCGCTCCTCGCAGCGTAGAGCCAGCCGCCAGGCATACCGTTGCGAAAAGAAAGCGGCGGTTGAGAAATCTTCGCACCTCGAATGTGCGTCATCTTGACCCACGCTTTCGGGCGCTACAGCCACTTCGTCTGTGGTCTTGCCCGATGGAGCCGTCACTACGACTGCGGACCCTCCGGGGTTCCCGAACAGCCAGGTCGCCCCGGCCGACGGGGGGCTAACGTCGCCCAGCAGGGCCAGATCGCGGGCCTCTATACATACGCCGCTCGTCCATGCCGGCTCCTTCGCCGAGCCGCCCGGACAACGGACAATGTGTGTCATTATCGCAACCTCGGCGGATTGTGCCGATATGCACAGGTTTAGAAACTTGCCCAGTCACGGGTTTTGAGATGGCAACCGCAACGGTCACCTCTGCCAATAACCGCTACTGTAAGGACGCCGAACCTGACCCGTCCCGCGACGGCATCAGATATTCAGCGCCTCCCTGCCGATTCGGCGCGGCTGGCAGCTGGGCCGATTACTTGGGTGATTGCACGCGGATTATCCAGATATGGCCGCACCACTGCCGCTTGTTACACACCGAGGGCGGATTTCCTGGCAGGCGTCGGGTATTGGAGGCTGGCGCCGCGGCTCACCGATCCGTCGGCATGCGGCACGGCATCCTTCGATGCCCTCAGCGTAGTGGTGCCCTCCGTGCCCGGCTTCGGGTTTTCGCGCCCTCCGCCGACGGGCGGGCTGACCCGCCACCAGGTCGCGGAGGTGGTGCACCAGCATCTCGATCCTGGTCGCGGAACAGTGATACGGCCGTTGCAGCGGAACGGGCGGGCGCTTGTGAGGATCATCAAGGGTCCCGTAACAGCTTTGTCAGATGCTGCCGGTCACTGTCCGTGCTTCGTACAGGCGGCGGACAGCCGCTGGTAGAACCAGACGGTCTGGTATCCGTCGGTACCCCGCGCGGTGAGTAGCTGCACGGCCAGATCGACGTAGGCCGTCCCGGCGTTGCGCAGGTCCGGCCAGCGCGAGTTGGCGAACTCGGCGCGGATCTTCGGGTAGTCGGTCGCAGGGACATCTTGCGTGCTCAACGGGTACGCGCAGGCGACGAGGCCGCTATCTTGCGGCGTGCCGTGGTGGGTACTGCCGAGCACGCCGATGAGCAAGGCGGGGATCACTGCGGCGGTGCCGATCGTGAAGCGGCGCGTGCGGGTAGAGAGATTCCTGATCGCCGGGGGCCGGTGTGCGGCGAGGCGGTCGAACATTTTGGGTAGTTCCTAATGGTCCGCGCTAGCGCGCGGATGATGAATCTGCCGGCAGCTGGCCGGATGGCAGGTTGGCCCGGGTATCGCGGCCTGCCTGGCACTTCGGGCCCTGGGGCCACCGCCGGGCAAGTGGTTCCACCGTGCTGGGCGGCGCCGGCTGACCGCCGCACATGCAGGCCCACGGCTGGCCACACGACGGCCCGCAGGATCCGCGGCTGGCCCGGATGGGGCTGCCCTGCTGCGGCGAGCCCTAGCCGTCGGGATGGAGCGGCGGGCAGGCGTCAGCGGACGTGGAACTCGCGGGCGGCGATGCCGCTGAAATTTGGTGGGCTGCCGATCGGGCTGGTGACAACGTAGTCGCCCGCTGTGAGCCGTACCGTGGCGTAGGCCGGACGGTCGCCGTCGGGTTGAGCGGCCACGACGATGTCGGCGATCGTAGTCAGGTCGACCTTGTTCGCCCGGATGGCAGCCAGCGTGTAGTGTGCCCCCGGCCTGACCCGCCCGACGAGCAGGATGAAGCCGGCCTTGGCCGCCGGGGAGCGGTTGGTGAACGAGACGCTCGCCGTTCCGGCCGGCAGCGTGGGCGGCACGCCGGTGAGTCCGGTCGCGGTGTTCGTTATGTCAAGCCGGGTGAACCCGCACGCGCCGTGTCCCCACTGGTCGAACGAGGTGAGAGCGGCCTCCTGTGCGGCCGTCGGGTCCACTGGAGTGCCGTTGCTGGTCGCGGTCATCATCGCGCGCACGATGGCGACGTCGGAATCGAGCGAGACGGGCACGTTCGCGGCCAGCATCTGCAGCCGCGGCGCTGCGGTCGCCGCCCAGCTGCGCAGCTGCGCAGCCGATGGGGTGCCGCCGGAGCCGCCGCCGGGGTAGGTGAGCACGGACTGGTCGAACGGGACCAGCCCGGCACACGCCAGGGCGGTCTGCCTGGTTGTCGCGGCGGCTGACGGGTGCGTGGCGCCTGATGCCGCTGGACCGGAAGAGGATTGCGGCGCCAGGCTGGACGAGCACGCCGTCACCGCGATGGCGGCGGCGGCGCAGACCGCGGCGAACCGGATGCGGAACATGACAACTCCCTGAGGGTGCAAGATCGAACGGGGTCCTGGTGCGGGGGTCAGCTGGCCGAGGCGTGCGGCTGGCTGGCTCGGCTGGCGCGGGCGGCGACCGCGGTCAGCAGGAGCGCGGTCAGGCTGACTGCCAGCCCGGCCAGCGCCCCGGCGCTGCTCACGGCCATCGCGATCAGCGCGGAGACGACGTTGACGGCGCTGGCGGCGAGGGCCGCCGGCGCGCCCCAGGCACGCCAGCGCAGCATGCCGTAGACAGCGGCGAGGCCAAGCAGTCCGAGCAGCGGTGCGAGCACGCGGACCGCCGCGGAATGACCGCCGCCGCCCAGCGCAGAGCCGACGTCCATCAGCGAGATGAGCGTGAGGGCGGCGGCAGCGATCCAGCGAACCACCTTCATGGGAACCTCCTGTATCAGGCGTCCCGGCCGGTACCGGGAACAGCGATGCAGGAATCGTCCGTCCGGCTACGTTCCCGTGCCCAGGGATGGCGGTCACGACGGCTTCCCCGGCACGCGGGAGGATTTCCCGGACCGGCGGGAACGCAGGCCGTTGCGCAGGCGTGCCGATAGTGGGCATCGTTATCCCCATAGTTACAACGACGCGCACTCAGCTCAGCGCCCGGTCCTCCCGGCGCTGTCAGGCGTGGGCCGCGGCGGCGGCGCTGCTGATCACAATGGCGGGCGTAGTCATCACGGCGGTCGCGCTGCTGCAGGCCACGGCCGCGCCGGGCGACTACCGCGACGGCCTGCTGACCTCGATCAGCTACGCGGTGCCGTACGCGGTCACCGGCGCGTTCCTCATCGTCCGGCGGCCCGATCTGCCGTTCGGCTGGCTGCTATCCGGCGCGGCGCTGCTCGCTGCGGTCGGCTCGGCGACCGCCGCGCTTGTGTATCTGGCGGTCAGTCATGGGGCAAGCGAGCGGCTGGCGCTCGTCGTCTACGCGACGTCGGCGACCAGCGTCTTGCCGCTAGGAGGCCGCTGAATAACCCTGTTTCCGATCATGAAGCAATCCACTGACCTGCGGTTTTGCAAAGTTGATCACGGCAAAATGGGCCTTTTTCAGCAGGCTCCTAGCCTGACTTTCCTGGATAAGTTGATCTTCGCCGTGTTTGCACTGGTCAGCATGGGTGTATGGGCTAGGTTGCGTATTACCCATGTCAGCGCTTGGGAGCGTAGCGGTCGAGCCCGAAGATCTTGATGAGCTTGTCCTGGGCGGGGGTGGTGTCGGTGAGCATGCGGTGGGCTCTGGGCCGGCCCCGGTCGCCGGGGTAGAGCAGGACGGTCTCGCCGATGCCGGCGAGCTCGGCGAGCAGGGCGCGGACGGATAGGTGCAGTCCGGCCTGGGCGGCGCGGCGGCGCATGAGGTGCGCGAGCTGGAGGGCGAGGACGCAGGTGAAGACGTGGATGACGATGTTGTGCTCGGTCCAGTGGAACATCGGGCTGAAGGAGGCGACGCGGGGGTCTTTCATCTGCCGGAAGGAGGCTTCGGCCTCGGATTGGGACCGGTAGGCGGCGATGACCTCGGCGGCGGGCCAGTCGTCGTGGTCGGTGATCAGGACGTGCTTGCCGAAGATCTCTTCTTCCAGGGCGGCGCGGGCGGCGGGGTTGATGTGCCAGGTGAGCCGGTGGTCTTTGGGGATGTCTCCGGCCAGCTGCCAGGTGATGACGCGGCGGGCCCAGGTGTCGTGCAGGATCTTGCCGATCTCGGCTTCGACCTTGTGGCGTGGCCGGCGGGTCTTGCCGCGGGCCAGGGTGGCGGCCAGCTCGTCCAGCTTGCGGCCTGCTTTGGCCAAGGTGGTGCCGGTGAACCCGCGGGCCTGCTTTTCGTGCAGCTCGGGTGAGTGGGTCAGGATCGCCCGGCGCTCGGCGCCATAGACCTCGCGGCGGGTGTCGTGGGCGGTCAGCCCTCCGAAGCGGTCTTCATCGACGACGGCACGGGCGCTGGCGGGCAGCCCGGTCAGGCCGGCGCAGTCGGAGGCGGGCACCGACCCGACGTAGCGCAGGTCCGTCCCGGCCAGGTGGGCGAAGTTGGCAGCGGAGTTCTGCCCGGCGTCGAACACCACCGTCATCTCGGCGGGCTCCTGCCCGCTGGCGGCGCAGATCGCGGCGTGCCGGGCGGCCAGGACGTCGATCATGGCGGGGAACTGGGTGACGTCGGGCTTGTCGCCGGGGTAGGCGTGCCAGGTCAGCGGGATGCCGCCGTCACGGGTGACGACCAGGCCCAGGCCGGCCAGGCGCAGGTCGGTGCGCTTCTGCTTGGCCTTCCCGCGCTGGGCGATCGGGGCGCGCCGGTTGCCGGTATCGAGGAAGGTGGCGAAGTTGGTCATGTCCAGGGCGACCGAGGAGCAGTCCACGCCGGCCGCGTCGATGATGGCCAGCGCGATCCGGCGGCTGATTTCACCCAGTTCCTCCAGGCCGACGGCGTGCATCGCGTCCCAGAACCGGCGGTGATCCAGCGCCGGGGCGCCGATCCCGGTGAACCGGCCGGCCGCCGTGCCCGCCCACCAGTCGGCGAAGGCCAGCTTGGAACACGGCGCGACCAGGCGGCCCAGGGCGGCCAGCGCCAGGTAGGCGCCTGTGCTGGCACCGGCGTCGGACCGCCGGGGCCCGGTCACCTGATCGATGATGCCGGCCACGCCCAGGTCCTCCAGCATGCCCCAGGCGGCGGCGACTGCGCCGAAGTCCTTGTGCTGGGTACGGGCGGGCAGGCCCAGCCCCCCGCCGCGCATCGCGGCGGCCAGCTCCTCGGCGGTACCCAGGTATTCCTGCGAGACGATCCTCGGCTGGCCGTTCACCCGGGCGGACTCGACCAGGTAGTAGTAGGTCGCGTTGCCGCGCTTCTTGCCGACGATCGATGCCATATGTGGGTAATACATCATTTCGTACGACGATGCCAGCACCGACACGGAGTTTGCGCAGGCAGACAAGCTGACGGCGGGGCCTGTGACCCGCCTCAGATCTCCAAGATCAACTTATCCAGGAAAGTCAGGCTAGGAGCCTGCTGAAAAGATCGCAGTCTAACGGGTATTTATCGGTTGGGTGTTCGAGTGAGATGATCGTCCCATGCAGGGTTTCGAGGGGACGGACCGGAAGCTGACCGACGCCGCGGCGGTGGCCGGGCGCCTGATCCCGGCGGGCAGCATGTTCGCGTTCCTGGCTGCGCACCGGGCCGAGGTGTTCCGCGACGCGGACTACGCGGACCTGTTCGCCCCGCCGGGGCTGGGCCGGCCGTCGATCCCGGCCACGCAGATGGCCGCGGTGCTGACCCTGCAGGCGCTGCACGATTACTCCGACCGGGAGACCGCCGAGGCGGTCCGGTTCGACGTGCGGTGGAAGGCCGCCATCGGCGCGGCGCTGGATGATGCCGGGTTCGACCCCTCGACCCTGGTGTACTGGCGGAACCGGATCGCGAGGCCGGAGCGGCCGCACCGGGTCAGCGAGGCGGTCAGGACGGTGATCGCCGGGACCGGGGTGCTGAAGGGCCGGCGGCGCCGGGCGGTGGACTCCACGATCCTGGCTGACGCGGTGGCCGCCCAGGACACGGTCACCCAGCTGGTCTCGGCCATCCGCCGGGTGGCCCGGGAGGCGCCCGGCGCGGCGGAGCAGGTCGCGGCGGTGCGCACCGGGCACGACTACTCGCGGCCGGGCAAGCCGAAGATCGACTGGGACGACCCGGCCGCGAAGGACACGCTGGTGTCAGCGCTGGTGAACGACGCGAACGCGGTCGTGGCCGCGTTCAAGGACGCCGACCTGGACGAGACGGCCGCCTCGGCGCTGGCGCTGCTGGCCCTGGTCGCCGGGCAGGACGTGGAGCCCGCCGCGGGCAGTGACGGGACCGACGGGCGGTGGCGGATCGCGCAGAAGGTGGCCGCGGACCGGGTGGTCTCGACGGTGGATCCCGGTGCGCGGCACACCCGCAAGTCGCCCGAGGCCCGCCGGGACGGGTACCGCGCCCATGTCGCCGCGGACCCCGAGACCGGGATCATCACGGATGAGAAGCTGACCGGGGCCGCCGGCGAGGAGAACTCCGGCCCCGCGGTCGCGGAGGAGTTCGTGGCCGCCGAGGCCGGCCGGGGCGACCGCGCCCCGGCGCAGCCGCAAGCCGGCGGCCCGGGCGCCGCCGGCCACGGCAGCGATGACGGCGGCCGGGACGAGCCGCTGGCCTGGTACGGCGATTCCGCCTACGGCACCGGGGATCTGCGCGGCGCGGTCGCTGATGCCGGGAACCAGGCGGTGATCAAGCCCAAGCCGCTGCGGCCCCCGGTCGAGGGCGGGCTCACCGTGGACGACTTCACCGCCGGCGAGCAGGCCGGCACGGTGACCTGCCCGGCCGGGCACGCCGTCAAACTCAGCCGGACCCGCATCGCCACCTTCGGCGCCTTGTGCCGCCACTGCCCGCTCCGCCCCCGGTGCACCACCTGCAAGACCGGCCGCAAGCTCGTCCTGCACCCCGCGACGACCTGCTGCGCGCCGCCCGCGCCGACTGGGCCGTCACCGGGCTGCGCAAGGACTACACCGCCTGGCGGCCCAACGTGGAACGCGCCATCGCCCAGGTCGCCACCTGGCGGGGCCGCCGCCTCAAGCTCCGCTACCGCGGCACCACCAGGAACCACGCCTGGCTCAAGCGCCGCACCGCCGCGCTGAACCTGCGCAACCTGGCCGGCAAGGGCCTGACCCGCCGCGGCGGCGCCTGGGTCCTGGCCACCTGGCCAGTACCCAGGACGGGGGCGCCGCAGGCCATCAGCCCGCCATGACAGCCAGCCGCGCGCGGCCATGCCCGGCAACGCCGCCGCCCGGAACCCCGGACGACACCATCAACCCAGATCCCCGAACATCAAGCCGAAAATATGCCCTAACCTGCTAGCTTTTTCAGCAGGCTCCTAGCCGTGCAGGGCCTGGTCAACGTGCGGTTCCCGTCCGGGCGGCTGAGCTCGCGAGCCGGCCGGGTGCTGGAGGTCGCGCTGATCGCCGGCATCGTGCTCGTGCTGGTCGCGGGTGTGCTGGGCGACTACAAGCTCAGGCTGGTCCGGCCGGACTCGACGGTAGAACAGGTGGGGAACCCGCTCACGGGCGGGACGGCACTGGGCCGTTACGCCGCCGACCTGTCCGTGGTCGTGCCGGTCGTGGTGCTGCTCGGCCTGATCGCCGGGCTCGGCGTGCTGCGGCGCGCCTGGAAGGCAACCGGTATCGAGCGCTACCAGCTGCGCTGGCGCGCCTTCGGCGTCGTGCTGTCGCTGGCCCTCTTCCCGCTCGCGGTCAACCAGGTCCTGCCAACCGTCGTCGACGTGCTCGACGGCCTGTTCTTCGTGACGACGCTGGCCATCCCCGTCGTCCGCTACCGGCTGTGGGCCATCGACACGGTGATCCGACGGTCAGCGGCGTACGCGCTGGTGACGATCGCAGTGGTGGGCGGGTTCGCGGCGATCGCCGCGGCCGGAACTGCGGTAGCGAGCGAGCGGGTCGGGTTCATTGTGGCCGCGGCCATCGCCGCTGTGACATTCGCGCCCGCGCGGAGCTACAGCCAGCGGCTGGTCAACCACTTCTTCTACGGGCAGCGAAGCGAGCCGTACCGGGCACTCAGCGATCTGGGCCGGCGGCTCTCGGCGGTCGCGGCGCCGGGCGAGGTGCTGCCCGCCGTGGTCGCCGCGGTCGCTGAGTCGCTGCGGCTGCCGTACGTGGCGATCGAGCGGCCAGGCGACGGCTCGGTCCTGGCGGCCAGCGGCGAGCCAGCCGCAGCCGGGGACGCGCGGGCCGGGCGATGGCCGCTGAGCTACCAGGGCCTGACCGTCAGCACGCTGGTCGCGTGGTCGCGGCGCGGGGAGGAGACGTTCGACCCGCGCGACCGCGCGGTGCTCGCCGACATCGCCCGGCAGGCGGGTGCGGCCGTGCACGCAGAGGCACTCACCGCTGATCTGCTCGACTCGCGGCAGCGGCTGGTCAGTGCGCGGGAGGAAGAACGCCGTCGGCTGCGCCGCGATCTGCACGACGGGCTCGGTCCGCTCCTGACCGGCATCGGGCTGAACCTCGACGCTGCGCGGGCCCGCGCCGGTCATGCCGACGGCGCCGGTGCCCGAAGCGATCTCGGCCCGCTGCTCGGCCGGGCCAAGGACGCCACCACGCAGGCCATCGCGGATCTGCGCGGCATCGTCTATGGCCTGCGGCCGTCGTCGCTGGATGATCTCGGCCTGGCCGGCGCGATCGCCGCGCATATCCAGCGCCTGACCGGGGGCACAGCGGTGCAGGTCACCCTCGAGGCTGATCCGCCGCCCGACCTCCCGGCCGCGGTCGAGGTGGCCACGTACCGGATAGCAGTCGAGGCGATCAGCAACGTGGTCCGCCGCTCCGGCGCGCGGACGTGCCGGGTGCGGCTGGGCACCGACAGCGGCGGGCAGCTGGTTGTCGAGGTCTACGACGACGGTGCGGGTGCCGGGCCGTGGACGGCCGGGGTCGGCATGCTGGCGATGCGGGAGCGGGCGGCCGAAGTGGGCGCGACCCTGACCGCTGGCCCGACCGCGCACGGCGGCGCGGTGCGCGCGTGCTTCCCGCTGCCGATCAGGGCGGCGTCGTGACTGGCGATGGGCCGACCACGGTCCTGCTCGTCGATGATCACCCGCTGGTGCGCCAGGGGCTGCAGGCGGTGCTCAGCGTAGTGGACGACATCACCGTCACGGGCGAGGCAAGCGACGGCCGGGCGGCGGTCGAGCTCGCCGCGGAACTGGAGCCGGACGTCGTCATCATGGACCTGCAACTACCGGGGCTGCACGGCATCAATGCGACCCGGGAGATCGTGGCTGCCCGGCCGGGCACGGCTGTACTCGTGCTGACCATGTTCGAGGACGACGACATGGTGTTCTCAGCGGTCTCCGCCGGAGCCGTCGGCTACCTGCTCAAGGGCGCGGCCGGGGCCGACATCGTGACGGCGATCCGCGCCGCCGGCGTCGGCCAGGCCGTGTTCGGTGCAGCCCTAGCGCAGCGGCTGCGCACCTGGTTCACCCGCGGCCCGCAAACGCCCGCAGAGCCGTTCCCGCAGCTCACCGCGCGCGAGCGGGAGATCCTCGACGGGTCGCGGCAGGCCTGACGAACGCGCAGATAGGGCAGCAGGTGTTCCTGTCGGCCAAGACAGTGGCCAACAACGTGTCCAACATCCTCGCCAAGCTCCAGCTAGCCGAGCGCGGCCAGGCCATCGTCGCCGCTCGCGACGCCGGACTCGGCCGGCGACCCGATGGGGTACCAGAAAGGTCGTGACGCCCGCGTCAGTCCGACGGCCACGGGCGGCAGGCTCTGCCAGGCCCTCACGCTCAGCGGCGCGGCAGCGATCGGCTTCGGCGATCCCGGCCTCGCGACGGCCAAAGCCGCGGAAAGCCGCCGGCTGGCGCTGCAGCTCAGGGACGCGGGTGCCTTGGTGGAGGCCTCGAGGGCGCAAGCGCTGGCTGCGCACTCCCGCGGCGATCTGCGCAGCAGATCGCATCTACGGCACCAGGATCGCCGCTTCATCGCCGACTGCCGCCCTGCGCCGTGCTGGCATCTCGCCCGGCCTGACCCTGATCCCGCGCGGCCGGGCCAGACGGAGCAACCGGCCAGGAACGTTTCAGGAACATCCGCATGGCATCTTGGGGCCAGACCGGCAACGTTTCGTTCCGGAAAACCGCAGGAGGAACCGTCATGGCCACCAATCTGAAATCCATCCTGGACGACACCGCGTCCGCGATAGCGGCCGACCCGGGCCTGGCCGCGGCCCGTTTGAACGCGTGCCGGGAACTGGTGGGCGTCACCGAGGTGGACGTCCGGCTGGGCAACCAGGCACATCTTGAGCAGGCCGCCGCATCGGGTGACGCGCCGCCCGGCTCCGGCGGCCAGCTTCCTCCACATTCTGCTCGCCGTCGACGACGATACGGTACTCGCTGATTGCTCCTGATATTCCGCCAAAGATAGCTTCAATTGAGTTCGGACACGCGGCCAGTCACAGCCGCTGCGGCGAGACACCGTTCCGGATCGGCTTGTGGGTCGGTTCCGGCGTCACGCCGAACACCTTCGAGGAGACCGAATGGCAGATCACCAAGAACAGGGGCTACGAGCCCGCTCAGGCCGCCGACCTTATCGGGTCAGAGCACCCTGGACAGGAACGAGCGTGTCCGCTCGTGCTGGGGGTCGCCGAGCACGTCGCGCGGCCGACCGGCCTCGACCACAACGCCCCCGTCCATAAAGACCAGGGCGTCACCCACTTCGCGCGCGAATCCCATCTCATGAGTCACCACGACCATCGTCATGCCGCTGGTGGCGAGATCATGCATGACGCCGAGCACCTCCCCGACAAGCTCGGGGTCCAGCGCGCTCGTTGGCTCGTCGAAGAGCATGAGTTTCGGCTGCATGGCGAGTGCGCGGGCGATGGCAACCCGCTGCTGCTGGCCACCGGACAACTGCTTGGGGTAGGCGCCCGCTTTGTCCTTCAGGCCTGCCCGGTCGAGTAGCTGTATGGCGAGATCAGCGGCCTGAGCCTTCGGCATGCCCTTTACCCGGATCGGCGCTTCGGTCACGTTCTCCAGCGCGGTCATGTGCGGGAACAGATTGAACTGCTGGAAGACCATGCCGATCTCGGCCCGCTTGGCGCATATCTCCCGCTCACGCAACTCGTAGAGCTTGTCGCCTTGCTGCCGGTAGCCGACCAGTTCGCCATCGACCCACAGACGCCCGGCATTGATTTTCTCCAGATGGTTGATGCAGCGCAGGAGGGTCGACTTGCCCGAGCCGGACGGGCCGATGACGCACACGACCTCCTGGCGCGCCACCTCAAGGTCGATGCCGGACAGCACCTCGAGCCGGCCGAAACTCTTGCGCAGGCCCTCGGCAAGCACCATGGGCGTGCCGCCCGAGCCCCGGATCAGCGGCGTCCCTGCGGCGGCGCTCACGATTCGTCCTGGCGCTGCGAAGGGAGGGCAGGCAGGGGCGCGTGGATCGTGAGCAGCATGCGCCGGATCCGCTGCAATGGCGTGGGAGGAAGCTCGCGCGCGGCACCACGGGCATAGCGGCGCTCGATGTAGTACTGGCCGGCCGTCAGCACCGACGTGACGATGAGGTACCAGATGCTGGCCGTGATCAGCAGTGGGATCGTCTTGAAGTTCACCGAGTAGATCAACTGGGCCGCGTACAGGAGTTCGGTGACCGTGATCACACTCGCCAGGGACGATGTCTTGAGCATCGAGATGGTCTCGTTCCCAGTCGGGGGAATGATCACACGCATCGCCTGGGGCAGGACAATCCGGCGCATCGTCAGGCCCCTGCTCATGCCCAGCGCCTGCGCGGCCTCGACCTGGCCGTGCTCGACGGACAGGATCCCGGCCCGCACGATCTCTGACATGTAGGCGCCCTCATTGAGCCCAAGCCCAAGTATCGCCGCGGCGAGCGGGGTGATCAGGCTGTTGGCGTCAGCGTGCAGGAACGAAGGGCCGAATGGCACGCCGAGAGAGATCTGCGGGTAGAGGAAAGCGAGATTGAACCAGAACAGCAACTGGACCAGGACCGGCGTGCCGCGGAAGAACCAGATGTACACCCAGCTCGACCCGGACAGCAGCGGGTTCGCTGACAGCCGCATCACCGCGAGGATCACACCAAGCACGATCCCGATCGTCATGGCGACCACGGTGAGCAGGATGGTGATCGCCAGGCCCTCCAGCACCCGCCTGGACAAGAAATAGTTCCCGATAACGTTCCATTCGAAACGCGGGTTCGTCAGCAGGGTGTGCACGAACATCGCGACGAGTACGAGCACGACGGCCGCGGCCACCCACCGCCACCGGTGGCGGACCGGGACGGCCTTGATGTCCTCCGGCGGCACAGTCCGTCCGGCCGTATCGGTCGTTCGCGGTGTCGTCATCCCGTGCTCCGGTTGCGGCTCATGGTGCACGGACCGGATGCTCGCGGGCGGTCAGCCGACCGCGGCGTTGACGGCCGGGTGGGAGATGGCACCGCTCTGCACGCCCCACTTGTCAAGGATCTTCATGTACGTGCCGTTTGCCATGAGGTGCTCCAGGGCGGCCAGCACGGGCTTGGCCATCCCGCTGTTCTTCGGGATGGCGATCCCGTAAGGCGCGGTGCCATACGGCTGGCCCGCCAGCTTGAACGCGCCATTCGACTGCTTCACCTGGTAGGCGGCCACCGGTGAGTCGGCCATGGCCACGTCCGCGCGGCCTGACGACAGCGCCAGGTTGACCGCGTTCTGGTCGTTGAAGATCTGGACCGTAACATCCGGCTTGCCCGCCGCCTCGCACTTCTTGGCCTGGGCCTGCGAGTCCGCCTGCTGGGTGGTGCCCTTCTCCACCGCAACCTTGTGCCCGCACAGCTCAGCCAGCGAGGTGATGTCCGGCCCGCCGCTGGACTTGACGTAGAACGAGGTGCCAGCCGAGAAGTAGGTGACGAAGTCAACCGTCTGCTCGCGTTCCTTGGTGTCGGTGAACGACGACATGCCAAGGTTGTACTTGCCTGAGACGAGGCCGGGGATGATGGTGTCGAACGTCGCGTTAACCATGTTGATCTTGAGGCCGAGAACCTGCCCGAGTGCGTTCGCCAGGTCGGCGTCCAAGCCGACCACGGTATGGCCGTCGGTCCCGATGAACTCGTTCGGGGCATACGTGGCGTCCGCGGCCACAGCAAGCGTCCCTTTCGACTGGACAGCGGCCGGCACCTGGGCGGCGATCGAACTGACCTTGCCGGATGGGCTCGCCGGTGCTGTCGTGCCGGTACTTGTGCCCGTCCCGCTGCTGCATCCCGCAGCCAGAAGCGCAGCCAACACGAACACCATGCCAGTTGCGCACAAGCTGCCAGTTCTGTGAATTCTCACAGGAGCCTCCCATGCCCCTTGATGTGGACTGCTGAGCGGCCGCCCCGGGCCCGGGACGGGCTTCCTGGAGTGCCTGCTCGTCTTCTTCCGGCAAGAGGTCTTCCGCACCGTGCCGCCGACCGCGCCGACGGTGATCCCGACCCATTGGACTGAAATTTCGCTCCAGCCTCCCCAGATGACACAGTCTCGCATAGAGCCCTTGGACCTGTCGTTTGGGCCCGAGATGGCACGAGGGTCCAGTGAGAACCGGAGTCAGGGGCGGCACCCGAGTACCGGGCGGCATTCGCCTCCGCTCCCACGCCGATCCCGCGGGCAGCTACCTGCGGGGCTGAGGGCTCGCCCGGCCGCCTGCAGCAGGTCGGGCAAGGTCAGGAAGATCACTGGCTGAGCCGCTCCAGGGCTTCGGCGTATCGCCGCAGCAAGGACCCGCGTCGTATTTCCCGTCTACCGAGAGGAAGCACGGGCGCTCGATTGCGGAGTGGGAGCAGATCATCGCGTGTGGGACATCGAGACCGGGTACGACCTGATGATCACAGAGGCGCAGGAGGTCACCGACGCATTGCTCGCCGTCACGGCCGGCTGATGGCCGCCCGACGCCGTCGTGACCGCGCTCAGGGAACGGCTCGATCGTGAGCACGCCAGGCATGCGGCCAGCATGAGAACCCGGCTGGCGCGGCTGGCCGCCGACGTTGCGGCCCTTCGGGTCGCCGACGGCAGAACGCCGGAGCAGATCATCGGCTATGACGAGACCGGCTTGCCGCGTTGACCGTGCCGGGGCGCAGCAGCCTCATCGTTGATACGTCGGCGGTCGTCGCGGTCATCCTCGCCGAGCCGGGCAGCGACGAGCTTGCCGCTCATCTTGACGGTGCTCTTGTCCGGCTGATGCCAGCCGCCATACGGGTCGAGCTGGGCATTGTCATCGAGGCTCGGCTCTGGCCGGCCGGGCAGGATGTCGCCGGCCGGTTCCTGCGCGACGTGCGGGCGGTGTCTCCGCGGCGGCGTGGGGCGGGCGGCTACCGAGTTCCTTCGCTTTGCTCGCCCGCCGGGCGCAGTGAACGGCGGCTGCCCGGTGCTGCCGCGAAGCCTGCTGCCGTACTACAGCGCACTACAATGAACTACATGAGCCAGCCGCTGAGCGTCCGCCTGAATGATGCCACGATTAGCCGCCTAGGCGCCCGCGCCCAGCGTATTCACCTGGCGCCCCGGACCCTCGCGCAGCGCTACGTCGAGGAAGGCCTGCGGATGGATGAGCATCCGCTGGTCCGGTTCGCCGACGGCCCGGCGGGCCGCCGCGCCCGGCTGATCGGGACCGGGAAGGACGTCTGGGAAGTCATCGAGGTCGTCCGCGACAACGGCGGCGACGCCGCCGAGTCAGCGCGCTACCTGGAGATCCCGCTCGGCCTGGTCCAGGCCGCGATCGCCTACTACGGCGCCTACACAGCAGAAATCGACCAGCAGATCGAGGCCAACGAGCAGGAGACTGCCGAGGCGCACGCCGCCTACCTGGCCGGACAGGCGGCCCTCCGGCGGTGAAACTGCTGCTGGATGAGATGCTCAGCCCCGCGATCGCCCGGGAACTGCGCGCACGCGGACATGACGCGGAGCCCGTCGCGGGTAATCCGGACCGCGAGGCCCTGTCAGATCCTGAGGTGCTGGCACTCGCCCGTGCCGAGCACCGCGCCATCGTCACGAATAACCTTCGCGACTTCCGCCCGCTGCACCATGAGGCAATAACACCCGGCGGGGCCGGCCACTTCGGCATGATCTTCATGCCCGGCAGCTACCGCCGCACCAAGGCCGATACCGGAAGGATCATCGCTGCGCTCGAAGAGATCCTCACCCAGTGCCCAGGAGAGAAAGACCTGGCCAACGGCGAGGCGTGGCTCTAAACAGGCGGCGAACCAGTAGCTACGGTGCTTACCGGATCACCGATCAGCACAGGCGCTTTCTGCCGTGAGCACCCCAGTTCTCGATGACGAAGCAGCCGCCGGGCGCAAGATGGGCGGCCGCGCCGCGGAAGCACGCACCTGGTCGTCTTGCGTCGTCAGGTGCGTGGTCGTGTTGCGCACCAGGTAGACGAGCGCGAAGGTCCCGTCCACCCTGGTGGTCGCGAAGTCTCCTATCGCCACGGCGATGCCATCCCCGCCCGGTTCCGCCCGCAGCCGCGCCACCATGGCCGACCACGGGTCGAATCTGGGTACGCGGACGCCCCCGATCCGACACATGCCGCCGCACCGGCCCTGTGCTGCACCTGCTTACAGCAGCCGGCATCTACACCATGCGGTCAGCAGTCGGCTCATGTCCTCGGTAAAGTCGGACATATGGGCGAGGCCGAGCTTCGTGACGCTGCCCGGCTGGCGCGGGACTGCGTCGTCATGGTCCGGGCGGTCGCGCTGGGCCGGTGGGTCGGCGATACCGGGCCGCGCCCTGTCACCCCGCGGCGGGTGCTCCGTAGGCCCGACTTGCCAGCCGCCGCGGAGGTGATCGGTGTCTCGCTGCCCGCGCGGGCGCGTACCGCGGCTGACATCGCGGTGCTTCACCGTCCGTGGTGCCTCGCGCTGGCCGCGGGGCTGCTGCGGGTCGATGACGGGACGGTGAGCGCGGGCCCGGCGCTTGTCTGCTGGCCGCCCGCGGACTCCGAGGTCCTGTCCGCCTGGCTTGCCGGGCTGAGTGCCTGTTCCGCCGCCGAGGCTGGCCACGATCCGGACGAGCATGAAGAGGCCGCCGACGATGTGCTCGCGTTGCTCGGCGTGCTCCAGGATGAGCAGGTGCCGACTGGGCAAGCGCTTGTGCATGCGGTGCGGGCCGAAGCGCGGGACCTGTACGACGAGTTCGGCGCGGACGCGTCGTACGGCTGGATGGCGGACGAGGGGTCGGTGATCAGGGCCGCCGCGAGGCTGGCGTCGTTCGGCGCGGTCAGCGGTGACGACGTGCTGGCCGGCGGGTGCGCGGTCACCCCGCTGGGCCGGTGGGCGGCGGAGCGGCTGCGGGCCGCGCTGGCCGGACCCGGGGAGGATCTCACCGCCGTGGAACTGATCGGCTACCTGGCGGAGTGCGGCGAGGACGACCGGGATGAGCGGGCGTGGGGCTGGCTGGACGCCCAGCCTGACCCGGTGGACGCCGCGCGGCGGCTGCTCCAGGCCGGCGCGTCGATGGAGCCCCGGCTGCGCTGGATCGCCGCTGACGTGGTCGAACTGCTGGGTAAGGACGCCCTGCCCGCATGGCGGGACATGACGGGGGTGCCCGGCATCGGGCCGCACGCGAAGTATGCGCTGTACCGGATGGACGCCGGGCCGGAGCCAGGCGACGCCGAGTGGCTGTGGCTCGCGGTGGAGTCCGCCGCGCTAGCGCTCGCGGAGAAAGGGCCGGACGAAGCGGTCAGCATACTGTGCGACGTCCTTCCCGGGGAGCAGCTGGCGGCGGATGACCTGGACCACCGCCTGGCCGTGGTGCGCGTCAGCGACCACCCGTCGGCTGGACCGCTCGCGCAGCAGATAGCTGATCACGTCGCCTCGGCCGGGTCCGCGGCGCTCAGCGTGCACCAGTGCCTGCAGCTGAAGGTCACGCTCGCGCGCTGGCGCCCGCCGATCTGGCGGACCGTGCTGCTGCCTGCCACCGCGAGCTTGTCCGCCCTGCACCGGGTGATCCAGGTCGTGTACGGATGGGACGGCGACCACCTCCACGCGTTCCGGGTGCGGCGCGCAACGTACAGCGACCCGTCCTTCGAGCTGGAAGAGGCCGGCGACGAGTACAGCGTGCGGGTGCGGGACGCGCTCGCCGCCGGGGGCGGGAAGATCGTCTACGAGTACGACTTCGGCGCGGGCTGGACGCACGAGATCGCCCTGCAGAAGAAGCTGCCGCGGGACCCCGCCTCGGTCTACCCCGTATGCACGAAGTTCAGCGGCGACTCGCCGGCCGAGTACCCGGAAGAAGAACCCTGGTACTCCGGCGACCCCGATGACGACGGCCAAGCCGAGCCCGGCCCGGCGAAACCCGAACCGTTCGACCTGACGGCGGTGAACCGCAAGCTCGCCACCCTGGGCGGCCGTTGAGGGAGCCGGGTATTCACATGAGCGATCAACTGAGAATGTCGTGGGTTACCCTCGACCGTTTCCCTCAAGAGGGGGCGGCGAAGGACGAGCCGCTGCGCCGCAAACTGGAGGCTGACAACAAGCCGTTGCGTTCGAGTGCGGCGAAGCTGACCGACGGCGAACTGCTGGACAAGCTCCGCGGCATGGGCTTCGAGCTGGACCGCAGCGGTGTCGGGAACCTCTGCGCGGGCGCGCTGTCCGCCGAGGAGGTGGCACGCCCGCTCCAGCGCGACTGGGAAGTCCGCAATCCCGGTGGCGGCTTCCATGTGGACTGGATCTGGATTTGCCTGCTCGCGCTGTGGGAGCGCTGGTGGCCGGATAAGGTCTGCCTCGAGTTGCTGGACGACAAGATTCAGGCAGGCTACGACCGCCAAGAGCAGCGTGATCTGGCCGCGTGCGCCACAACCTGGCTGGACGCCTGGGCCGATGTGCTGCGTTTGTGCGACGCGACCGGAATCGGCTCCATCGATGAGTTCGACGACCGCTTCCCGCTCACCCAGTCGCTGTACAACTGGCTCAGCGACGTCGAAATGGAGCTGTGGAACGCGGGAGTCAACAGCCGGGAGTTCCTGACGGCGCGAATCGGACTCTGCTCTGAAGCGCTCCGCAGGTCCCCGGCGAGGAGCAGTGGCGGATCGAGAACCTCCGGCGGGCACTGGCCGAGACGTACTTCGAGATCGGCGAGCACTGCACGGCACCAATCGCCCGTCATAAGTATCCAAGCTGCATCGTCCATGGGTCGCCCTCTTCTGCCGCGAGTCCAGCAGACGTCTGCTTACTTGGGGAACAGTTGCGCGGCTTTCGTTGCGAGGAGGTAGTCGACCATCTGTGCCTCATAGCGCGGCGATTCCGGTCCAGCCGGAGCGGGCTTGAGACGCCAGTACAGCTGGCGAATGCCTCGCTCGGAGTGCTGCTGGGCGAGTTCCTGGGCCTCGTTCAGTGTAAAGAGCCAAGCCGTGTCCGTGTCGAGCGCTACGAACGCAAGCAGCTTTGCTGGGCATTGATCAGGGAAGTACCAGCCCCGCGATAGCGGGCCGTGTCCACCCTCTCGCTTGGCGCTCATGTTGGTCTTTACCTGCACCGTGCTTGCCGATCGGTTCCCGGGGGCGTACACCACCAGATCGATCCCAGCATCCGTGGTCACCCGCGCACTATCGATACCCATCTTGAGCAACTGATACTGCACCAGCAGCTCGCCGGCCGCCCCAATGTGCTGAGTGCTCATGTCTGGAGGCTAGCGCTGGATGCTGCTATTCCCGCGCCGCGTTCACGAGCCGAGCGTCGCGCTGTCATGCCGCGATAAGACCAGCTGATCGCGAGCCACGGTGCACATCCACGTGGTAGTTCTCCGCAATCGCCGTGCCGTCCGCCGCTACCTTGCCGACGTCGCCGCGTCGGTGGCCGCTACTGCCCGCGTGGCCGCTGCCGCTGAGAAGCGTGGCTGATCTCCTTGCGTGGCATGAGGCAGGCCAGGATCAGCGCCGCGGGCCACCCGACTGGGATCGTGTTCAGGCAGATGACCAATCCGAGGCCTTCGACCTGGCGGGCGATGCCGATAACGGTCGGCAGGATGTAGACCCCAACCAGACTGTCGATGATCGCCAGCCAGAAGAACCAGCTGTCCGCCACCGCCGCCGGCATCACCGGTCCTCCCCAATCGGTAGCGCGCCGGATCTCGCTGGCGTCCCGGAAACAGCACGGGTAGCGCAGTTCCCCGTCCGCCGTCCCATCCGGTGCCGGACCACGGTCGTCCAGCGTGGCCGGCTCGCGGACCTCCACGCACACGTACCACTCATCCGGCCCGCACTGGCTTAGAATCGTGCCCGGAAGCCACGGCCACGCCGACCGGTCGCCCTGCTCGTCCTGCTTGTCTCGCGGGTAGCGGACCAGCACCGGGCTGTCGTCGGGAAATCTGCCGTCGTTGTCCTCGTCCATGTCGGCTCCTTCGAGGAGCCGCCCGGGACAACCTGTGTGATTATCGCAACCTCGGCGGACCGAGGGACCATTCACATATCTGGCGTTGAGCTGGGGTAACAGAGACGGTTGTCGCCTTTGCGATCGTCTGCTTATTTTTCCCTTGGCGATAACGTCCGCTCAGACCAGCGCTGGTATCGTCCCCTTGTGCCAAAGTCACCAATTTTACCGCTGGCCGCCGCGGTCACCGCGGTGGCGCTTGGCGCATCGCCCGCACTGGCCTCGCCGCTTTCACCGGGAAAGCATGATGAGGCCAAGGCCGTCGCGTTTCCGCTTCTCGCGCTAAAGGGCCAGGCACCGGCGAGCGTCGGGTCTCACGTCAGCCACTCATCTCACGTATCGGGGTCGAGCCCCGGGCATGTCTCTCACGTTTCGCACGTCTCTCATGTCTCGTCGGTCCCTGCCCCGCCGCCCCCGCCGGTAGCGACCACACCGCCGCCCAGCCCGAGTCCGTCGCCGAGCCCGGCGCCGGCCGTCAGCGCACCCGCCGTCGCGCCGCAGCAGAGCAGCGTGACGGGTAGCCCGTCGGGCGGAGGGAGCGGCAGCCCGGGCGCGAGCCATGGTGGTGGCTGCGCGTTCCTCATCGTCGCACCGTTCGGCGTCCTCGGGCGCGGGATCAAGCGGCTCGCGCGACGAGGGAGGATGCGATGAGCCCGGCGGCCCGCGCGCCTGGCGCCGGTGCTGGGGCCACTGGTGCCGGGGAGATTGACGCCGCCGAGATCACGCTGGCTTTCGATCAGGCCACGGTGGACCTGGACGCGTTGCAGCGGAGCGCCTATGCGGTGGCCGCGGAGATGACGGCCGACATCCGCGTCTCCGGCGCCGACTATGCCTGCACCCTTTTCCCGCGCAACCAGGACACCCCCGACGATGAGCTGAAGCACCGGTTCCGCGCGGAGGTGAACGATCAGATCCTGCGGGCGCGGATCGCCAAGGAGACCGAGCCGCTGCGGAACCTGGTCTTCGCGCTGGCGTTCTCCCAGACCGACCTGATCGAAGGCGGCGCAGAAGCCGGGACTGAGGCATGATCAAATTGGAGCGGGCGGCGACGACGCTGCCCTCGCATGGCTGGCAGCTACTGCCGATCCGCTTCCACCGGCTCGGTGCGAATTCGGTCGTCCTCACCAACCTGGTGGGAGAGCACGTGTTCGTCACACCGGATGAGCTCGCCGGCGTCGCCGACGGGACCTGCGCCGACCAGGACCTGCTCGCACGGCTGCGGGCGGCGCACCTCATCCAGGTGCCGGGCGAGACGCTGCCCGCCGAGCTGCTCGCCATCAAGCTGCGCACCCGGATGCGGCACCTGCCGGACTCGACAGGGCTCCACATCTTCGTCGTCACGCTGCGCTGCGAGCACACCTGCCGGTACTGCCAGGTGTCGCGGCAGTCGGCGGCGAAGAGCGAGTTCGACATGACCAAGGAGACCGCGCGGCGGGCGCTTAAGCTGGCGTTCAGGTCGCCGTCACCGCACCTGAAGATTGAGTTCCAGGGCGGCGAGCCACTGCTCAACTTCCCCCTCGTCCGCTGGATCACGGCCGAGGCCAAGCGGATGAACGCCGGGCACGGCAAGGACCTCGCGTTCGTGATCGCGACGAACCTGGCACTGCTTGACGACGAGATCCTCGAGTTCTGCGCCGAGCAGGACGTGCATCTCTCGACCTCGCTCGACGGCCCGCAGGACTTGCACAACGGCAACCGCCGCCGCCCCGGACAGGACAGCTGGCAGCAAGCAGTGGCGGGCATCAGGCGGGCTCAGGAACGGCTTGGCCCCGATCGGGTCAGCGCGCTGATGACCACCACGGAGGCGAGCCTTGACCGGGCCGCGGAGATCATCGGCGCCTACGCCGACCTCGGCCTGCGCGGTGTCTTCCTGCGCCCGATCTCGCCATACGGCTTCGCGCTGCGCGGCCGCGGCGGCGCGAACTACGACGTCGAACGGTGGCTTGAGTTCTACGCGGCGGGCCTGGACCAGATCGTTGAGCTGAACCGGCAGGCCGTCCCGATGGTGGAGATCTACGCGTCGATCATCGCGAAGAAGATGCTCACCAACTCCGACCCTGGCTACGTCGACCTGACCTCACCGGCCGGCATCGGGATCGGCGCGCTTGTCTACAACTACGACGGCGACATCTACGCGAGCGACGAGGGCCGGATGCTGGCCGAGACGGGCGACCGCACCTTCAGGCTCGGCAACGTGCACGACTCCTCCTACGCGGACGTAATGCTCTCCGACGGCTTGCTGCGCCCGCTGACGGAATCGATCGCGCTGAGCGCGCCGATGTGCGCCACCTGCGCGTTCGAGCCGTACTGTGGCGCCGACCCGGTGTTCCACCACACGACCGCAGGCGACTTCACGGGGCACAAGGCACTGTCCGCGTTCTGCCGCCGCAACACGGGCGTCTTCACCCTGCTGCTGCGCAAGATGCGCGACGACCCTTATTTCCGCGACCTGATGCGGCGGTGGGCCCAGTGAGGCAGCCCAGCGCGGTGATGCGGTCCGACGGGCCAGAATGGCGGCATCGCGAGGTGGGCCCGGTGAGGCGGGGACGGTCATGCTGAAGCTGAAGGGCCGCGCCGACGCAAGCGGACTGCCCTGGCCGCTGGACGACGACGTATGGCGGGTCTGCCTGCCTGCAGACAGAGACAGCGACCGCGACGGCACTGTGGACGAAGGGCCTGCCAAGTCCCTCGCGTGCCTGGTGCGAGCCGGGCAGCCCGCCCCTCCTGGCTACGGCCTCTACCTCACGACAGACGCTGAGACGGGGACGCTCCCGGTACCCGGGACCCCCGGAGGCGCGACACCCGGTACACCCGGCCCGGCGCTCAAGCTCGGGCCCGAACTGGCGCACCTCAGCCCAGGCGACATCATCCACGTATCCACCGGCGGCCGCCGGGTCACCGTGCTCTGGAAGAACTCCGCCAGGCATAACGCCCTGCTGCTCACCGAGCAGTGCGACAACTACTGCCTCATGTGCTCCCAGCCACCGAAGGAACGCGACGATTCCTGGCTGTTCGACCGGGCCAGGAAGGTGATCAGCCTGCTGCCCGCAGGCACGCGTTCCCTCAGCCTCACCGGCGGCGAGCCGACCCTGCAGGCGGGCGCGCTCATCGGTCTGCTTGAGCACTGCCAGCAAGTGGCCCCCGGGCTCTCGATCCACCTGCTGTCGAACGGCCGCCGCTTCGCCGACCCGGCCTACGCCCGCCGCTACGCGGCCGTCGGTCTCGCCGACATCATGACCGGCATCCCGGTGTACGCTCCCGAGCCGGGCCTGCACGACTTCATCGTCCAAGCCCCCGGCGCCTTCGACGAGACCATCCACGGCATCCTCAACCTGGCCTCGCTCGGCCAGGCGGTGGAGATCCGGGTCGTGGTCCAGCGGCACACGGTTCCCATACTCGCCGGCCTGGCCACGTTCATCGCGCGGAACCTGCCGTTCGTCGCCCAGGTCGCGCTGATGGGCCTGGAGATGACCGGCCTCGCCCGGCCGAATTCGGCCCTGGTCTGGGCCGACCCCGCCGATTACCAGCGCGAGCTTGCCGAAGCGGTCGGCATACTCGTGACGGCTGGGATCTCGGCGCGGATCTACAACCACCAGCTCTGCGTCCTCGACCGGCGCCTGTGGCCGTTCGCGGTCCGCTCGATCAGCGACTGGAAGAACGACTACCTAGACATCTGCCGCTCCTGCTCGGTCCGCGACGTATGCGGCGGCGTCTTCAGGACAAGCGGCAACCGCCTCAGCCAGCACCTGCGCCCGGTGCCCTGATAAGTCCGCCCCGGCAGCCAATAAGAGGCGGCCTAGCGCACCTTCAGCGCCCGGTCGATCCAGGTGCGCACAGGCCGATCTCGCGTCACTGGCCGGGCGTTCGTTAGCCGCTGAACGTTGACGCGGGTATCCCGGATCGGCTCAGCATTTGAGCGCGTAGTTCGTGTGCGCAGGACTACGGTGCCCATCCGTGGTGGATTTCAGTGCTGCATCGAGTCCACGATCTCGGTGAGGAGGAATTTCACCCTTGCAGGAATCGGGCGGCCCGGGTAGGCCTGCTCGACCAGGTCCAGGCCCTCGTCGACCGTGGTGAAGCCGAGCTGGTGGTAGAGCAGAATGATGTCGTCGGCGTCGATCTCGGCACGGGCTGCGAACAGTTTCATCGCGAGCAGGTACCTGGGCGAGGCGACGTCCACGATCAGCGCGTCGCTGGAGTAGAAGCGCTGCGCGTCCGGGGCGGGACCGGGGAGGAACCCCTTTCACCCGCGTCGTTCAGCCAGTCCTCCGCCAGCCCCCGATGCTCCGCCACCGTAGCCGCGGCTTGGCGCACGACGTCGGCGGGGATGAACACGGCATCGAGATCGCGGGTCGCCCTAGTGGCGTCGTAGGCGACGGCCAGAGCGGCGCCTCCGACGAGGAAGAGCTCGGCTCTGGCGCCGCGTGCCGTCAGTTCCGCGGACAGGTCGTCCAGGAGCGCGCGGATGTCCTCCCGCCCAAGCCCGACGCTCATGCGCGATCGAGTGCCCCGCTGGTGATGAAGACACCGCGCCGGCGGAAGGAAGACGGCGACTCGACCAGCGCACGCGGGTGCAGGCCCCGCAGGTCGGTGACGAACCACCAGGGCCATGCTTCACGTTCCGGCAGCCTGGCCCAGGACGGAACCATCCACCCGTCCCTGCGGGCCAGGTACTCAGCCATCGCAGCGAACGCGGCATCAACCCGGCTGTCTCCGGTGCTCCGGGGAGCATCGGACCACATCCGCGCTGCGGCGGAGACCCCGCGGTGGTGCAGGACGCTTGTGTAGTCGTCCAGCAGCTGGACAAAGACGTAGCGCCAGAGCCTGCTCAGCCGCCCATCATCCTGCAGCATGGCAAGAGCGCTGCCAGCAGCCTGGTCAGCCGTCTCAAACGCCCGCGTCTCCACGCCTGTAATGCTAGCGACCAGAGACGCCGCAAGGTTACCGGCGGGGCAGCCACATGCTTGATGGGTGCCGCTGTCCGGGGAACCAGCGCGACAAGCTCGCGCCGATCCCCCGGAACCATGCGCCGCACCCAGCACCGCACACGCTGACGGCCGCCGGGCCAGCAAGCGGCGAGCGCCCGGCTCCGGGCGCGGGTGCAGGACGCTATCGGATTCGCAGATATAGCCGTTGATCTGGGAAAACAGTGGATACCTGCTGGCTCACGCCTGGCGGCCGGGCATCTCCTTCAGGCACTTGGTGACGAGTGTGGCGGCCTGGGAAACGTCACCACGGCGCTCCGCGATCCTCGCGCGCAGGAAGATGGGTTCCGGCCCGGCGAATGCGGGGCTGGCGACGAGCCGGTCCAGCAGTTCGTCCTCGGGAGTACCCGCGAGCCGGTCAAGGAGCATCTCGTGCCACGCGGCGAGGTCGTCCGCCCGCTCCGTCCTTGGCCAGCTCGACGAAGGTCGTCACCTCGGCCAAGACGTCGACCGGGTCTGTTAGCTCCTTCTTCGGCTTCACCTTCCGCTGATCCTGCGGGCGCAGCTCGTCCTCGATGCGCTAAAGCTGGGGCCCGATTTACGCGTTAGCCTCGATTCCCGGTGCGGTAATCCAGTTGAGGTCAGGGCTCCTGCCGGATGGTGTTTATCGCCGTGACCTGGGCGGTGCAGTCGATGGGAACGACGCTGGGGGCGCTAGAGGCACGTGGCCTCGTCCAGCGATATCCCCATCCGACCGACGGGCGGCGTTCCGTTCTTTCGATCACCAAGTCCGGCATACGGCTACTGAGCGACAAGCACAACGGGCGCGCCGAGCAGCTGGCAAAGGCCCTATCGACCGGGTTTAGCCCTGCTGAGCTTCGACAGCTGATGGTGGCCGCGCCCCTGATTGAGCGGCTGGCGCAGAGCCTGTGACCGCCGATCGTGACGCGCGGCGCCGTTCCGTGGTGCTGGCTACGTGCTGTCTGAGCGTGTTCATGGCGGGCCTCGATACTACGATCGTCAATGTCGCCCTGCCGTCGATCCAGCACGCACTGCACGCGTCGGTGAGCGGTCTGCAGTGGACGATCGATGCGTACACCCTTGTTATTGCGTGCCTGCTCATGCTGTCGGGCTCGCTCGCGGACCGCTTCGGCCGCCGCCGGGTCTTTCAGATCGGGCTGGCGGTGTTCTCGCTGGGGTCGTTGGCCTGCAGCCTGGCTCCGTCGCTCGGGTTCCTGATCGCCTTCCGCGGACTGCAGGCCGTCGGCGGGTCGATGCTCAACCCGGTGGCGATGTCGATCATCGCCAGCACGTTCACCGACCGCGCTCGTCGCGCGAAGGCGATCGGCCTGTGGGGATCGGTCGCCGGGCTCAGCCTCGCCAGCGGCCCGGTGCTCGGGGGCCTGCTGGTCAGCGGGATCGGGTGGCGTTCGATCTTCTGGATCAACGTTCCCGTCGGCCTGATCGCGATCGCGCTCACGCGGCGGTTCGTGCCCGAGTCGCGGGCCGATCAGCCCCGGCGGCTTGACCCTCCCGGCCAGCTGCTGGTGATTGCGCTGCTGGGCTGCCTGACCGCGGGGATCATCGAGGGGCCGCGCAGCGGGTGGGGCTCGGCGCCGATCGTCGCCCTGTTCGCGGTTGCCGTGCTCGCGGCGATCGCGCTGGTCGTGGTCGAGTCCCGGCGGCGTGAGCCGCTGGTCGACATGCGGTATTTCCGCAGCGTGCCGTTCTCGGGCGCGGCGCTGATCGGGGTGGTCGCGCTGGCGACCCTAGGCGGCTTCCTGTTCGTCAACACGCTGTACCTGCAGGACGTCCGCGGCTACAGCGCGCTGCACGCCGGATTGCTCACGATCCCGATGGCCGCGATGCTCGGCGTGTTCTCCGTCGTCTCAGGCCGGCTGGTAGCCAGCCGCGGGCCCAGGCTCGCTCTGATCATGTCCGGTGGGCTGATCGCCGTGGGCGCGATCCTGCTGATCGGCCTTAGCGCACACACCGCTGTGTGGTACCTGATCGTCGCCTACCTCATCTACGGTGCAGGTGCGGGTCTGGTCAGCGCCCCGATCACCAACACCGCACTCTCGGGCATGCCCCGAGACCAAGCCGGTGTCGCGGGAGCGATCGCCTCCACCTGCCGCCAGACCGGCGCGGCCGTCGGGGTCGCGGTCACCGGCGCGATCATCGCCTCCAGCCCGGCCGACTTCATGCACGCCAGCCACGCGGCGTGGGCGGTGGTCGCCGGCTGCGGAGTCATGGTCGTGCTGCTCGGCATCGTCTCGACCGGACGCTGGGCGCTGGCGACCGCCGAGCGAAACGGCGCACGCCTGGCCACTGACATGAGCCCCGCCCCGGAAGGAGCCCGATGACCACCCGGCCGGCCACGCCGAGGCCTGGTCCATCGCACCCCCACCCCGACGGCAACCGCCGCAAGCTCGTGCACCTCACCGACGCCGGACGCGAGGCGGCCCGACGCGGCCAGGCGATCCTCAACGAGCCACCGCCGCACCGACCAACCTGGACTCCGATGACCT
This sequence comes from uncultured Actinomycetes bacterium, assembly GCA_963824545.1. GTDB lineage: Bacteria > Actinomycetota > Actinomycetes > Streptosporangiales > Streptosporangiaceae > Bog-532. The sequence goes on from CAWGPP010000033.1 coordinate 304,761, forward strand.
CGCCCGGCTCGGCGAGATCCTCACCCGGCCCCAGACCGGCAGGAGACCGCGATGAGATCAACAACCGCGACCTGTCCCGGCTCACCCAGGAGGCCCCGCACGCTGGGAACGGAATTCGTGCACTTCTTCCTGCTTGAGCAAGACAGCGAGGTCACCTCCATCGACGCCGGCCTAAGCGGATACCGCGACAACCTGGACCCCGCCCTCTCGGTCTTCGACCGCAGACTCCGCAACCCCGGCCTCCCCGTCCGCCAGGCATAGAGAGAAGGAACCAAGACCATGCCCGCAAACCCCCTCGGCCTCGCGCTGCGCAACCGGCACGCCGGACACCACACGCTCGTCTGGGCACGTCCCGACCTGCAAGCACCCGAGAACTTCACCCTCACCAGCCCCGCCTTCGACCACGGCACCCCCATCCCCGAGCGGCACCGCGGCAGGCTCTTCGGGGCCAACATTTCACCCGCCCTCGCCTGGACAACGCCGCCAGCCGAAACCGCGGAACTCGTGCTCATCGTGCAAGACCCCGACGTCCCCCTCGGGAAACCCGCCACCCATGCGCTCACGCTCGGCATCGACCCATCGCTAAGCGGCGTTCCCGAGAACGGCCTTACCGACCCCAGCCCGATCAGCGGGCTCAAACACGGCAAAGGCGCCCTCGGCCGCCGCGGCTGGGCCGGCCCCAGGCCCCCGCGCTCGCACGGACCACACTCCTACGTCTTCCAGCTCTTCGCCCTGGACCACCAGCCCGACCTGCCCGACAAGTTCACCCTCGCCGATGCACTCCACGCCATGGCCGGACATGTCATCGCACGCGCCCGACTCGACGGCACCTACGAAATCGGGTAACCGCGCACCCTCCCCCCGGCCAGGTGCGGGTCAGACGGGGGGCACGGTAGTGGGTCACCAGGCCGCAGCGGTCAGCTCACTTCACTGTCGTGTAGATGACGTCCCTCATTCCATCGGGCAGTGGGCGAAGTGGTACCGGACAGCCATTCCCCGCGCCGAGCAGTTGTACGACGATTATCTTGCCGAGCGCAGGAAGGAGATGGGGTCATGAGCGCTCATGAGCGGCACGTCACGCTGGCGAGATTCTGGCCACCTGGAGCGCGCCGTTGAGACGGCCGGGGGCCAGGAGTCCTTCGACGCGGCGGTCGCCGCGATGCTAGATGATGCCCGAGGTTGGCGGCTGGCGGAGATGCGCAAGCGGCGCGGGATGACCCAAGAGCAGGTCGCGTCCCGGATGGGCGTGTCGGTCGCCAGGGTCTCCCAGATCGAGAGCGGCGATGTCTCCACCCAGGACGTGCTGAGCCGGTTCGTGGCCGCGCTCGGCGGCACCCTCAAGCTCATCGCCGACTTCGGCGACGAGCAGCTAAAGCTGGCCTGTAGTGTCCGCATTGACGTACAGGTAGTTGCCGCAGTCAGTAAGAGCAGGCGCAGCCGGTGCCGTGTCAGGACTATCCTGCTCAGCCCCCAAAATGAGTGAGGTTGAGCCTGCCTTTACGGTGCCGTCCCTGGTGGACCTGACCTGGGTGAACTGACCGCCTTGCACGTCACTCAGCACAATGGTGTCCGTGTACGGTGTCTCTGAGCCGGTCGCGCAGTTAGGGACACAGCCCTGGATGTTGGACGTCCCGGTACCGTCTGCCTCATTTGGGCCCCAGCTTGACCAGATGATGCCCGTAATTATGTAGCCTCCGTCGCCGCTAAACCCTATTTCGCCGGGCTTGATACCCCTGTAACCATCGGTTCTGACGTCGAGAACAGGCACTTGTGCGGCGGGTGGTGCCACAGCCGCCTTTGATGCGCCAGCAGGAATTGTTGTTGCAACCGGCGCAGGCTTGGCCGAGTGTGTGGTCTTAGTAGCAACCGGAGCAGCGGCCAACGGGGTCAGCGTGTGGTTAACGCCGAGAGCGGGAGCCTTGACGGAGCCGCATGCTGCGAGGCTGATGCCGGCGGCCAGCGCGAGCGCCGGGATTGCGACTACCTTGTTGATTTTCATTGTGTCGCCCCCAGTGCAGAAAGCTCATTTCGCTCTCTGTTAGCCCGACCCTACGCAGTGTGCATCCTGGTACTTAGAGCAGAATGACCGGGGAATTGGGTCCAGATGGCGGGGAAAACAGGGCCTAAGGTCACCTAAAGTTACGCTCATTGGACACTTTGTACCCAGTCGCCTGGACAAAAATCGTCCGGCACGTCATGGTCACCGGCAGGGCATCCCCGATGACCCCGCCCTCGCCCAGTACTGGGCGAGGCCGCAGGCGCAAGCAGCCCGCCCCCCAGCTGGCCGCCTCCTGGCACAAGGCGCTCCTCGCCCAGGCCGGGACCTGCCCCCTGTGCGGCAACCAGCTGCTCGACGCCGCCCGCTACCCCGACTCCGCCAGCCAGGCGGAAACCTGGTACGCGGCCCTGCGCGCGGCACTGACCTTCCAGGCCAGCACCGCACGCAACGACAACCGGACCATCAACCGCCTCGTGCATACCCGCTGCGACCGCCGCCAGCCAGACGACGGACCAGCGGGCACGGATGGCTGACGCAGAGCCTGCCCGCCCACGCGGGCTGCTTGAGCCCGGTGCCGCGACGAGTGGCACGCCGGGTTCTGAGAGAAGGAGGCCGCTGCAAAGCGGCCTCCCTACTCGACCGAGTCGCGTGACTGGAGGTTGCGCTGTCGAGGACGAGTTGGCGCGCCTGCCGGCCGGGCGGGATCATACTCGGGTATGATTCGTGTATGAGTGATAGGAAGTCGCGTCTCACCATCACCGTGGATCCCGACCTCACCACCTATGCTGAACGTCTCGTCGAGTCCGGTCATGCTGCGTCCGTGTCCGCGGCCTTCAACGAGGCGATGGCCGAGAAGGCTTACCGGGATCGCCGCCGCCGGGGGCTATGGAAGGCCAAAGGTGACCAGGCAGATCCCGGCCGGGTCGCTCGCATGATGACGCACGTCGACCGCCAGCTTGCCGGTGAGTGAGGTCACTGCCCCGCCTTTCGTGCTCGATACGAGCGTCGTCACGGCCGTTGCGCGCGGAGACCCTGACATCATCGGCCTGATCCAGGGATATGACGCCCGCGGCCAGCTGCTGGTCGTCCCGGTCCTGGCTATCGCGGGCGCCTCGCTGCAGGTACGCAGCGAGGAAGCAGATGATCTCCTCGGCGGCCTTGAACTTTTGGATAATCTCACCATTGCCCCATTGCGCGGCACGGAGCAAGCTGCCAGGCTAGTCGGCATTATCGCGAGAACAGGGCTCGATCCATGGGACGCCCATGCCGCCGCGATCGCGGACGTGGCCATCTACCCGATCCTCACCCTCGACGCCGCTAAATGGCGGCAACCCTCTGCAGATCTTGATGAGCCGCTACATAGCGTCGAAATCTCCGACCCAGAAGAGCGCGATCCCGAAGAATAATATGCGTACTCCTTAACGGGATATTACGCATACTCTCATGGTTGATATGCCTGTGATCGTGAGGCACCAGGATCGAGGCGCACTGCGCGTCGATCACAGGCATGATCAGGCATCATGCCGCCGGAGGGGCGTGATCTGATCTTTGATCACCGGCATTGTGCCGCGATGAGGACGCTCAGCTTGATCGAGATCCGACGCCCTGGTCGCGCCCGCGTCCAGACTGGCCCCGCGCGTCCGTCAGCTCATCGCGAGCCACGCGGCGCACGCCCAGGTGGTCGTCCTCCGCAATCACCGTGCCGTCGCTTCCTGGTCGGCGTGGCCGCACCCTCGTCGCTACTGCCCGCGTGGCCGCCGCCGTTGAGGAGCGCGGCTGATTTCCCTGCGGGGTATCAGGCAGGCGAGGATCAGCGCCGCAGGCCGCCCGACTGGGATCGTGTTCAGGCAGATGACCAATCCGGGGCCTTCGACCTGGCGGGCGCTGCCGATCACGGTCGGCAGGATGTAGACCGCAGCCAACCCGTCGATGATCGCCAGCCAGAACAGTCGACTGTCCGCCACCGCCGTAGGAATCACCGCTCCTGCCCGCCGGTGACGCGCCGGATCTCGCTGGCCTCCCGGAAACAGCACGGGAAATACAGGTCCTGGTCAGCTGTCCCGTTCGGCGCCGGCTGGCCATCGTCCAGCATGCCCAGCATGCGCAGGCAGGCCACTGGATCAAGATTCGCCAGCACGAATGAGGCGAACACTTCCCGTTCCGCGCTGACGCTGATCAGGCAGGGCCTGATGGGCTGGCCGGTGGCCAGGTCCGTCGTGGACACGTGGCCGTAGAAGGTCACAATCGCCGCGACCTCGGCCGGGACGGAGACCAAGATCTCGTGGACCGTCCGGATCGCCACCTGGGCGATGAGCCGGGCGTACCGGTCTTTAATCTCTTTTTCCGGCCGGGTCAGCGTGTCAATCTCGTCGCGGTTCGCGACGTACTTATAGCCGCGTTCTGCCGGGATCATGGGCTGCAATGGCAGTTCGTGCTCGACCGCGACCTTCCGGGGCTCAGGCCGGTACAGGGCACGGGTCCGGTGCGCGAAACCGCCGGGTCCGTGCGGCCCGTGTAACGGGTTTGCCGCGCAGGCTGCCGGGCGCCGACCATCCGGTTCTGAGCGCACCGGTGTGCGGGCAGGCGGTCGCGATCGAAGAGATTTGTGGCGAGAGCCTCCGTATGGGGCACGAGTTCCAGTGGGAGCGGGTGTTGTATCGATGGTCTGCTCGCCGGCTGACGCCGTCACGAAGTTGAGCGAGAACCACCGGAACCTGGCCATTGACATGGACAGCCATCGAAAGTTCTCTTAGCAAGAGGGGGGCATGGGTCATCGCACGGGTGCGTGCTTAGCGTTTCGATCTGTCACCCTTTACGCCAAGGTCGGCACTGTACCTGATTGGGGTCTCAGTGGTGCTGTGACGTCCGTCGGCCAAGAACATCCGGTCAGGGTGCCGGGCGGCGCCGGGCTGCGATCAGCCTCCCTGGCCGCTTCGCCGGGGCCAGCGCCGGGCAGCAGGCATGCGCTCTTCCTGCTCGCCTCGGCGATGCTGCTCGCGATGACCACCTGGTTCTCCGCCACAGCGGTCCTGCCGCAGCTGCGCACTGCCTGGACGCTGACGACGGTCCAGGCGAGCTTCCTCACGATTGCCGTCCAGGTGGGGTTCGTCGTCGGCGCCCTGGTGTCCGCGTTCTTCAATCTGGTCGACATCATTCCAGCCCGCACGCTCATGCTGCTAGGCGCGCTGGGCGCCGCAGCCGTCAACTTGCTGCTGGTCGGGGCGCACTCGGGCGGCCCGGCCATCGGCTTGCGATTTCTCACCGGGGCGTTCCTGGCTGGCGTGTATCCGCCGGGGCTCAAGGCGATGTCAACATGGTTCCGGGCCGGCCGCGGCACCGCCCTGGGCATCATGGTCGGGGCGCTGACCCTGGGCTCGGCAGCACCGCAGTTCCTCAACGGGATCGGGGGTGCGGACTGGCATACCGTCATCGTCGCGACTTCGGTACTGACGGTCCTGGGCGGCCTGACCGCCCGCTACCTGGCGCCCGATGGGCCATTCCCGTTCCCGAAGGCGATCTTTGATCCCCGGCAGACAGCCCCTGTGATGCGCAACCGTGCCGTCCGCCTCGCGGTCATCGGCTACTTCGGGCACCAGTGGGAGCTGTATGCCATGTGGGCCTGGATCTTTGCCTTCAGCCGTGCGGCCTTCACTGTTGATGGTGATGCGAATTCCGCACGGGACGCCGCTTTCGCTGCGGCCGCCATCATCAGCAGTGGCGCGGCTGGCTGCTGGGTCGGCGGCATCCTCGGGGACCGGTGGGGCCGTACCCGGCTGACCCGGCTAGCGATGGCGCTGTCGGGCACGTGCTGCGTGCTGATAGGCCCGGTCGCCCGTCTCGGCATCGCGCCGATGATCGCTTTGGCGGTGTTCTGGGGTTTCTGGGTGGTTGCCGACTCGGCTCAGTTCTCCAGCATCGTGACCGAGACGAGCGAGCAGCGCTACGCGGGCACCGCGGTCACCTTGCAGCTGGCGATGGGCTTCACGCTGACCGTAGTGACCATCTGGCTGATACCGGTCGTGCAGCACGTCGTCGGATGGACCTGGGCTTTTGCTGTCCTCGCTCCCGGACCGCTGCTCGGCGTCGTGGCCATGACGAGGCTGTTGCATGCCCCCGAGGCCAGGCTCATCGCAGGCGGGCGAGGCTAGCGCGAGGACGTGACGCGTGCCTGCAGATGTTCCGCCGCGCTGATCTCTCCCGCCACGTATGCGGCACCGGGGCAACGAGCGTGATCGTGCTGGTCAGACGGGAGTGCCGGGGTTTCGGGCTGGGGTGATCATTTCCCCGCCGACTCTCTAGTTGACAGTTTTACTGACAACTTATACAGTGCCTGCTATGTCAGAAAGACTGACAACATCAGAAGGTCCGGCCCCTCGGCCGGACGCGGATCTGGGCTACCTATTCCGGCTGGCGCACCAGCGCTTCCGGGCGCTGCTGGACAGCGAGATGGAGGACCTCGGGCTGTCCGCGCAGGACTACGGGATCTTGAGCGTGTTCCAGACCAGGCCCGAGCTGTCCACCTCCGAGCTTGCCCGCATCTCACAGGTCACCAGGCAGACGATGCACACGTCGGTCCTCAGCCTGGAGGCGGCGGGGCTGATTGAGCGCTGCGCGAGGAATCAGAGGGTCGTGCTCGTGCGCCCGACCAAACGAGGCCGCCAGTGCCTGGAGACAGCAACGCGCCGGGTACGCGCGGCGGAGCACGCCGCGCTGGCAGATCTCAGCCGCGAGGACGAGCGGACCGTACGAGCGTGGCTGGCCAGCCTGGCGGCCCTGACCACGGGCTTGAAGAGGACCGGAGCCGGACAGAAGGAGAAGTCATGAACCATCAGACCCGGGCGACCGGGAAACTCGAGCGACGCATCCGCGACGCGGAAAGGGACCTGTTTGCCGCCGTCGGCGCGGACGTCGAGGAGTTCTTCCTCGACCTCACGCGGACAGGCCTGCGGGTACGCGTACTCTCGCATGGACGCGGCCCGGCGGTTGTCCTGCTCCACGGCGGATCGGAGAGCGCCGCCATCTGGGCGCCGTTGTTTCCGGAGCTCCGTGGTTTCCGGCTGCTCGCCGTGGACCTTCCCGGCCACGGCTTGTCCAACCCGGTCGCCTTCCGGCGCGGGCAGGTGCGCGAGCACGCCCGCGCGCTGATCGAGGACATCCTGGACGCACTCGGGCTCGACCAGGTGCCGGTGATCGGCCACTCCCTTGGCGGCATGTTCGCCCTGTGGCACGTAGCCGCCGGTTCCGGGCGGATCTGCGAGGTGATCGCGATCGGGGAGCCCGCCGTCGCGCTCCCGGGCGTGCGCGTGCGCATGCCACTGTCGCTGCTGACCGTCCGCGGACTAGGCGTCGCTGTGCTGCGCTCACCCAGCCCGCGTCGTGTCTACCGTCGCCTGCTCGCCCAGGGGATGGGCGGCGGCGACATAGCGGCCGCGCCGGACCCGCTGATCGAGGCGCTGCGCCTGTCCGCACGCCGACCGGGGAACGCCAGAACCATCGCCTCGCTCATGCACGCGATCGACCGGTTCCGCCGCCCGCGCCCCGAGAGCGTCCTGACCAGCGCGGAGCTCGCCGCGATCACCACACCCGCGATCTTCATCCTCGGATCCGGCGACCCCTACCTCTCCGTCGAGCGCGCACGGACGTCGATCGACCAGATTCAAGGCGGCAGGCTCTACGCGATGCCCGGCGGACACGCCCCCTGGCTCGCCGACGCCCAGCACGCGGCCGGGCTGATCACAGCCCACGCGCACCTGACAGCCGGCCCGCCGCCGAGCCGGACACCCTGCGCTACCGCTACCGGATCTGGTACCTGCCCGCCCGGCTAGCCCGCCACGCCCGCCAGCGCGTCCTCAAGCTCAGCCGGACCTGGCCCTGCAAGGAGGCATTCCTGACCTTCTGGCAGCGGCTATCCGCCCTGCCGGAACCCGCCTGACCAGCAATCCCGTCCCTGCAACCCGGAAAGGAGCCGCCCCGGCGCGGTCGGAGCCAGTGCCGCCCCGAGCACATCGGGCAGTACCGCGGAACCCGTTAACCCGAAGTTGCCGTCGCTGTCCGTAGGCATTGCTTCCTGAGCTGCCGTTTCGGTGATATCCGGATACTGAATGTAGTCAGAATATCTGTGTTGCGCTCAGGCCAGCAGCTGGTCCCCGCCGCCGAGGCGGTCACCGTCACCCGCTCGCTGCCGCACGGCCACGTCGCCGCCGTGACTGCCATGGCCGTCAAGCTAGGGCTGCCCGCCTTGCTGGGCCGGCGGGCCGGCCGCGGGACCTGGCTCTGGCGCTGATCATCTCCCCGCGCGATGGGCTGCGCGCAAGTCCTGTCCGAAGAAACTGAACGACGGCCAGGACTATGGCGGCGCACGGGTGCCAATCCTTTCCGCTGAGAAACCAGACAACCTGTGTCCTTATCGTCTGCACGACGGAGCATTACGCCATACGCAACTGGTCCGAGCCTCTTGCCTGCCCCCGGGCGAGGCATTGGGCCGTTAGCTATCCGGGACAAGCTCGGCCACGTCGTGGTGAAGCTTGGCTATCGCTTGGTCGAACGTAGCGAGCCGGGATCCGTGTGCCCGCGAGAGCTGCGCCAGGTAAGCATCGGTTACCTGGCGGTGACCGATGATTCCCTGGGCGGGGACATCGGCGTACGAGAACATCGTCGGGCCAGAATTCGTGCCGCGGGTCGGCGGTGGTGCCGTTGAGGATCTCTCGTGCTGCGCTGGCCGGCTGGCCTTCGCGGATGAGCAGCCGTATCAGGCTGCCTTGAGTGATCGGGCACGTCGCGAAGTTTCCGCTCATGCCGACGAACCAGTTCTCGGCGGCGCCGTGGTGCACATGATCCTCAACGAGGAGGGCGATGAGCACGTTCGCGTCGAGGAGAACGGTCACTGATCGTCGTCCTCAAGCCGCCGCACGTCCTCGCTGGTGATCGTTGTGCCGAGGTGCGCGACGGGGAGGCCGGTGCGGGCGCTTCTGCCTATCTCGCCTGCGCTGCCCGACCCGAGCCCCCGGCGGATCAGCCCGGCAACAGCCTGACTCAGCGACTGATGGGTATCCCTGGCGATCGCCACCGCCTGAGCGTGAAGATCGTCCGGGAGGTCGATCGTGGTTCTCATGCCAGCAGTATAACTTCATCTCATCATGATGCAATGATGAGATCCTCGTCGCCGGGAATCCACAGCGGGCAGTGACAACCCGCATGACCTGATTGGGCCGTCGAACGCCTTCCGCCGGGTGAACCGGCTGCTGCTGAGCTACTGCGACGCTACTGCGACGCTACTGCGACGCGGTGCTGATCTCCAGCCTGGGATGCCCGGAGCCCACTCCCCGGCTAATGAGTGCGGTGCAGCGATTAGGTCAAGCAGACTGCCCGTTGTCTGGGGCCGCGGCTGCCGGTTCAGCCGGAGTGCTGATGTCCTCGGCCACACCGGCAACGGCACGGCGGCGGCGGGCGATGATGGCGAAAGCCGCCGGCACGACAGCCGCGAGCGCGAGGTTGCGCATCCAGGGCTGATTGAGACGATGCCCGAGTACGTGGTCGCCTCGCCGGACCGGACCTGGCTGACCGGCATCGCCGAGCACCTACCGCAGAGGCGAAGATGACCCGTTCGAGGCTGACGATCAGGCCGCGCACCTCTTCAAGGATCCGCATGGACAGCAGACGATGACGCCGATGACGCCTGAAGCGGAATACGCCTTCTACGCAGAGCCAGAGAACCAGGAGCCCCAGGGACCAGCACGCCGGCGGCATGCCGCACGGCTGAGCGCTCCGGTACCGGTACGCTTCCCACCCGAACTGCTGGAACGGGTCCGGCGAGCGGCCGATGCCGACGACCGCCCACTGTCGTCCTGGATCCGCTTGGCCGTTGAACACGAGCTACGCCGGACCGCCTGACGTACGACCCGCCTTGACCAGCTGTTCCCCCGGGCCACCGAGATCGAGGTTCCGATGCTCGCCCGGTGCGGGCGGGCTGGCCGGGCGCCCAGGGCTTAGGACTGCGCAGATGCGCTGGCGGGAAGCACCTCGAACGCCGGGTGCCTCGGCGCGATGGCGCGGATCTCGTCATCACTAGATTTCGGCCCGGTCCCTTCGAAGAAGATCCCGGTCTCCACTCCCCACTTCCTGAGGTAAGCGCGCAGGACTTTCACCTTCTCGTCGTCGCCGAGTTCCCGGCCGCGGAAGCTCTCGGCTCGCCGGCCCAGCCGCAGCTCGCCGGTGCCGATGGCTCGCAGATTGCGCACCCATTGCGTTTGACCGCGAGGCGAGACGAGGTAACGCCGGCCATGGTGAACGAGCAGGTTCACCGGAGTTGTGCGCCATTGCCCGCTCTTCCGGCCCTTTACCGCCAGTATCCGGGAGCCTCTGATGCTGACGCCAAGCTTGCTCGCCAATGCCATTTGCGGATTCAGAAAGTAACGGGTCAACCAGCCAGGCGCACGATAGTAATCGGGCATATTGCCGAGCCTAGCGCCGGGTGCGCTGCGCAGCCTAGTGCAGAGCCCGCGGCCGGCAGGGCCGCCCAGCCCGCTGCCCGCTAACCACACGCGCGCCCTCCCAGCAATGCCATTGAAGTGCCCGGGGGGGCACCCGTGTCCGGTCGGATCGGGCACGGTGATTACAAAGTGTGAAGCAATAACTACACTGAGCATGCGGCCCGTAGACGGCTCATGGCGGCGGAAGCAGGAACATGAAACCGGGGCAAGAAACCACGTTGGGCGGCCGGACCGGCCAAGTCACCTCAGACGGCCCCCAGGCAGCGAGCTCGCTGCGAGAGGCGGCTCTTAACGGGGCATCGCGTTACGACCCGGATGAAGTCAGCCGGGCCCGCGCCGTCATCCGGCTGAACCTGGGCTGCGTCGTGGCGTGGACTGTCATCAACTGCGGCGGAGCATGGTGGCTGCACAACGCGCGGCCCGCGGGCGTAGCAGCCGCCGGGCTCGCCATGGCCGGGACCTTCACCTGGGCGCTGCGGCAGATATCCGGCGGCCGGATGCCGTCGGGCGTGGCCACCTATACGATCTCGGGCCTCTTGCTGCTCCTGGTGATGGGCTTGTTCGTTCCTGAGCTCTCGCTGATGTTCACGTTGGCGACGTTCATCTTTCTGGCCTTCGGCTTGACCTATATGAGCGGCCGCGCGTCGATGCAGGTAGTGGCGCTCACCTTCGCGGTTGCACTGGCTTTGCTGTTGTCGTCGGTGGCATTTCGCTGGAGGAGTGGCGTGCCCGACGATATCTACCGCTGGTTCAACCTGACCGGCATGCTGATGGCCCTGTCCATCGACGCAACCATGTTCATCATGCTCCGCAGGACTCTCGAAGCGCGGGCTCAGCGGCTGGTGCAGGTTGAGCGGGAGGCTGCGCAGCTGCAGCGCAGGATCTCTCAGCAGGAACGGCTGGAAAGCATTGGCAAGCTGGCAGGCGGGGTGGCCCACGACTTCAACAACCTGCTGGCGATCATCCTCAACTATGCCGCGTTCGTTGCCGAGGCGGCGGAAGACCGGCCTGACATTCTGCCCGATATCGAGCAGGTGCAAAGTGCCGCCCAGCGTGCCGTGGCGCTGACCCGGCAGCTGCTCATCTTCGGCCGGCGCGACCTCGTGCATGGTGAGGTCGTGGATATCAACAAGGTGATCGCCGATAGCGAAAGGCTTCTGCGGTCCGCGGTCGGGGAGCACATCGAGTTCCGCGCGAAGCTTGCCGCTACCGCTCCCCAGGTACGGATGGATACCAGTCACCTGGAGCAGGTGCTGCTCAACCTCTCCGTCAACGCCCGTGATGCGATGCCGGCCGGCGGCTCCTTGCTCATCGAGACGGCGGAGTGCCGGTTCACCGGCGAGGAGGGACACGGAACGGCACCGGGGCCCGGGCACTACGTGTGCCTCAGCGTGAGCGACACGGGAAGCGGCTTTACCGACGAGGCGCGCCAGCATGTATTCGAGCCGTTCTTCACCACCAAGCCGGCTGGCCGGGGCACCGGCCTCGGGCTGGCCACCGTCTATGGGATCGCCAAGGAGGCCGGCGGCGACATCCAGCTTGACTCGGAGCCTGGGATGGGGACCACCGTGCGCGTGTACATCCCGGAAGTTGGCGACGCTGCCCCCGTGACGGTCCCGGCCCCGGCCAGCGACCCGGTCGAGTGGGAAGGCATGGGCCGCACGGTGCTGCTGGTCGAGGACGAGCCACAGCTGCGTCAGGTCACCGCCCGGGTGCTCGAACGCCATAACTACCGGCTGCTGGTCGCCGAGAACCCGCAGGATGCGCTGGCCGTGATCCGGGGAAATGCAAAGGTCGAACTGCTGCTCACCAACGTCGTCATGCCGGGGATGTCGGGCCTGCAGCTCGCCGATCACGCCGCCGCCCTGCGGCCGGACCTGCACATCCTGTTCATTTCCGGATTTCCGCGAGGCCTGTGGGATCGCGGCGAAGTTGACCGGGACCTGGCGATCCTCCACAAGCCTTTTGGTTCCGGGCAGTTGCTGCGGAAAGTCTCCGAAGTCCTCAGCCAGAAAACCGTGGACGTAACGAGGGCGACCTCGACCTAGCTGCGAATAAAGGCTCGCCGATGCGCAGCACACGCCGCCTTCGTCGCGACGATGGTCGACGATGGGTAGCTGTCCGGGCCGAACGCCACGCTTCCCGGGTATCCATCCTGGGGCGGATGGCGGGGCGGCGGCCGGCCGGTGATGATGGGCGGTATGGGAACGTCGGCAGGCGCCGGTGACGCGCCGTCCGGGCAGGGGCCAACCCCGCACCTGCCCGAGCCGGCTGATCGATCCGTCCCGGATGGCGATGGCCGGCCAGTCCATCGGCGGCGCCGCCGCGAGCGGAGGTGGCACCGCGATCACCTGGGAGCGTGACTGGAGGCTCCTGACCGGGTGGAAGCGGTGGCTCCTGGTGGCCGGCGCGATACACGTTTCCTTCACCGACCTCGTGCTGCTGGCCGATCAGATCGGTATCGACACGGGCGCCGCGCTGCCCGGAACCCGGTCCCTGGACATCACCCGCGGCTACGTCCGGGCCTTCTTCGACCAGCACCTGCGCGGCACACCACAAGCCCTGCTGGACCAGCCGTCAGCACGCTACCCCGAGGTCACGTTCTGTTCCCCGGAGACAAAACCGGTGGGAGGGCGCCAGGAATGAGGCCATGATGGGATTGCGCAGGTCTGTTGAGGGGGCTGGCCGGGCGGGTAGCCTCCGATGATGGCCACTGGTGACGCCGCCTCCGGGACCCTGATGCCGCCCGGCACCGAACGGCCCCGTCGTTACCGCCCGAAACTGCGGTATGAGCTGATCGGATGCGGGCTGCACGGGCACGAACTGCTCGGCACCGATGCGGCGGCGCTGCGACCGCAGGACGACCTGTTCGCCCGGGAGGCAGGCGGCCTGCGCTGGTACCGGTGCATGCGCTGCGACTCGTGGGTCGCGCTCAGCCCGCCAGATCAGCCCACGCAGAAGTACCCGCCGGAACGCAACGAGGTCGCGCTACCGCTGCGCGGCCGGCCGCTCCGGGACCGTTACGTGCTCCGGGTGATCGCCGTGGACCGGGCCATCCACTTCCTGGTGCTCTCCGCGCTGGCCGCGGCGATCTTCCTGTTCGCGAGCAACAAGGCCACGCTGAACAGCGAGTTCACGCAGATACTCAAGGATCTGCAGGGCGGCCTCGGCGGCCCGGTCAACAACACCAATCACGGGCTGCTGCACGACCTGCAGCGGCTGTTCGCCGTCAGCACCAGCAACCTCTACATGCTCGGCGTCGCGGTCACGGCCTACGCCGTGCTGGAAGGCGTCGAAGCGGTCGGGCTCTGGACCGGCCGACGGTGGGCCGAGTACCTGACGTTCATCGCGACCGTTATCTTCGTGCCGTACGAGATCTACGAGCTGACGAAGAGCATCACGGCCCTGAAGCTCGTCGCGCTGATCATCAACGTGGCCATCGTCCTCTACCTGATCATCGCGAAGCGGCTGTTCGGCGTGCGTGGCGGCGGGAAGGCCGAGCGGGCCGAATACCAGCGGGACACCGGGTGGGGGGTCATAGAGCGCGCGACGCCCCAGCCCGGGCGCACCCCATCCACTATGCCTCAGGAGAACCCGGCGTCTCAGCAGGCCCCCGCACCTCAGGAGACCCCAACTTCCCAGGAGAAGCCGGTGTCCCAGGAGAACCCGGTGTCCCAGGAACGGCCGGCTACGGACGCAGCAGGGCGCTGAGCGACCGGGCGTTGCGGACCGCGTTCGCGCCGCCGTCGTTGTTGAAGTACACGAACACGTCCTGGCCGCCCACGTTCCACTCCCGGATCCGGTCGGCCCACCATCGCAGGTCGGCGTCGCTGTAAGAGCCGGCGTACAGGTGATCATGGTCCGGGCCGTGCAGCCGGACGTAGGCGAAGTCCGCCGTGACCTGCAGCACGCACGGCAGGCCCGCACCGCTCATCACGCAGTACGCCGCGCCGTGCGCCGCCAGCAGCGCGAAGACGTCCGCGTCGTGCCAGCTCGGATGGCGGAACTCGACCGCCAGCCGCAGCCACGAGGGCACCCGCTCCAGGAAATAGGCCAGCCGCCGGTCATCGCGGGGCTGTGCGGGCGGGAGCTGGACCAGCAGGACGGCGCGCTTGTCCGCCAGTTCGTGCCAGCCCTCCCCCAGCCGCTTGATCCACTCTTCCGGGGCGTACAGCTTCCGCGCGTGGGTCAGCCCGCGGGGCGCCTTGACCGACAGCCGGAAGCCGTCAGGGAGCCGGCGCTGCCAGCTGGCGAACGCGGACGGGCGCGGCCATCGGTAGAAGCTGCTGTTCAGCTCGGCGGTACGGAACGTGCCCGCGTAGCAGGCCAGCCGATCACGTGGCGGTAGCCCGGGCGGGTACAGCTCAGGCTCCCAGTGATCGTAGCTCCAGCCCGACGTGCCCACCCAGATGACCATCGGATGTCGTCTACCCGCCGTCCCGGCCGCCAACCCGGGCCGGGCGCCGATCGGTCCCGCCGGCTACCCCTCGGCGAGGCCGGCTCCCTGCGGCGCGGCCCCCTGGGTGTCGGCGATGTGCATCTCGATGATCGAGCGGAAGTCCCGGTCCGGGGTCAGGCCCAGCCGCTCGGCGCGGTCGGCGCGGAGCCGGGCCGGCCAGCTGCTGACGATCTTCGCGATTCCCGGGTCCGGCGCCCAGTCGATCAGCGCGGTGACCTCCGGGCCGGCCATCTGCTCCAGGGCCGCCACCATGTCCGCGACGGTCACGGTGAGCGCGGGCAGGTTGACGGCACTGCGCCCGCCCCAGGTCTCGTCGTCGGCGGCGACCGCGCGCAGCAGGCCCTCGATGGTCCTGGCCGGCGAGGCGAGCGCCACCGCCGTCTGCGGGCCGACCGGGCAGACGGCGCGCTGGCCCGCCAGCGGCTCGCGGATGATGCTGGACATGAAGCCGGACGCGGCGGCGTTCGGCCGCCCGGGGCGCACGCACACGGTCATCAGCCGCAGGGCGCGGCCCCTGATGAAGCCTTTGCGCGTGTAGTCGGCGATGAGCTGCTCGCCGATGACCTTCTGCGCCCCGTAGCTGGTCTGCGGGTTCGGCAGCGTCTGGTCGTCCACGACCGCCGGGAGCGGATGGTCGCGGGAATCGCCGAACACGGCCAGGGAACTGGCGAACACCACGACGGGCGCCGTGCCGAGCGCGCGGGCCGCCGCCAGCAGGGCCTCGGTGGCGCGCAGGTTGGCCCGGATGCCGAGGTCGAAGTCGGCTTCGCACTCCGCGCTGACCGCCGCGGCGAGGTGCGCGATCACGTCGGCGCCGGCCAGCGGGCCCGGGCCGGCCGCTCCGGGCCCGGGCAGGTCGGCCAGGTCGCCCTGGATCGCGGTGACGCGGCCGTCCGCGGCCAGGTCCGGCGGGACGGGCACGCGGTCGATCAGCGTCAGCCGGTCCAGCGGGCGCCGCTGGCGGCCCGCGACCGGGACCGAGCCCGCGGCCAGCAGCTCGCGGGCGAGGCGCGAGCCGAGGAAGCCACCCGCCCCGGTCACCAGCACGTTCACCATGGCGTCTCCGTCCCCGGTCTGGCGTGCGGGCGTCGAATAGGGTGATCCTACGACTGCCCGAATCAACGGAAAGGCCAGGCTCCTGCCGGACAGCCTGCCGACCGCCTCCGAGGTGCTGGCCGGCCTCCCTGACGCCCTTCCGGACGACGGTGCCCTCCGGGAGACGGTCCGCGCGATGCGCGCCGCGGGCCGGGTGCGGCTGGGCGTCCTCGACGACGACCCCACCGGATCGCAGGCGGTGCACGACGTGCAGGTCGTGACCGTGCTGGACGAGGAGGCCTACGCGGCCGCCCTCGGCGGGCCGGCCGGCACCTGCTTCGTGCTGACCAACACCCGCAGCCTCGACGAGCCGGCCGCGGTGGAGATCAACCAGCGGGCCGCGCGGGGACTGATCGCGGTGGCCGAACGGACCGGAGTCAGGCTTCAGCTGATCAGCCGGAGCGACTCCACGCTCCGCGGCCACGTCATGGCGGAGGTCGCGGCGCTGCAGGCGGTGCGCCGTGCGGCCGCCGGGCGGGAATTCGATGGCGTGCTGCTGGTCCCGGCCTTCCTCGAAGCCGGGCGGGTAACGGCCGGTGACATTCACTGGGCCCGCCTCGGCGCGGACCTGGTCCCGGTGGGCGAGACCGAGTTCGCCCGGGACGCGACGTTCGGGTATCGCGCCTCGGACCTGCGGGATTTCGTCGCGGAGAAGAGTGGCGGCACGATCAGGCCCGGCGACGTGGCCAGCATCGGCCTGGCCGACATCCGGCTCGGCGGGCCGTCCCGCGTTCAGGAACTGCTGGCCCAGGTCCGGGACGGCCGGTGGGTGGTGGTCAACGCCACCGAATACTCCGATCTCGACACCGTCGCCTGCGGCGTGCTGCGAGCCGAGGCGGACGGCCATTCGTTTCTGTTCCGTACCGGGCCCTCGTTCGTGCGGGCCCTGCTCGGCATGGGCCCGAAGGCGCCGCTGCGCGGTGCGCAGATCTGGCCGCCCGGATCGCCCGCAGCGAGCGGGCACGGGCTGGTCGTGGTCGGGTCGCACGTGGGCCAGACCAGCCGGCAGGTCGCCGCGCTGATCGCGCGCGGCGGGGTGACCGGCGTGGAGCTGGACGTTCCGGCCCTGGTACGCGGCGACTCGGTGATCACCCCCGCGGTCCGGCAGGTCGCGGCCGCGCTCGGGCACTCCGACGTGCTGCTCTACACCAGCCGGACGGTGGTGGCCGGCGGCCTGGCTATCGCCCGCGCGGTGTCGGCGGCACTGTCCCAGATCGTCAGGGAGACCCTGGCCGCGGCCGGTTCCCCGGGCCGGGCGCGGCCGGCCTGGATCGTGGCCAAGGGCGGGATCACCTCGCACGACGTGGCCGTGTACGGCCTGGGCATCCGGCGGGCCGAGGTCGTCGGCCAGCTCTTCCCCGGCGTGATTTCGGTGTTCCGCCCGCTGGAGGCGGCGCCCGGGGCGATCGGCCGCCCATTCGTCGTCTTCGCCGGCAACGTCGGCGATGAGGAGACGCTGCGCCAGGTGGTCGGAATTCTTAACGGGAATTCCAGGGAGGACGCCTGATGCAGGTCGGCTGGCTGGGGCTGGGCGCGATGGGCGCACCGATGGCGGCGTGCCTGGCGGGCGCGGGCCACGATGTCGCCGGTTACGACGCCGCGCCGGGCCGCGCGGAGGAACTGGCCGGCGCGGGGGTCCGGCCGACGCGGACGATCGCCGCCGCGGTGGGCGGCGCGGACGTCGTCGCGGTCATGGTCGCCACGCCGCAGCAGCTCGAGCACGCGCTGTTCGGCCCCGCGGGCGCGGCCCCGGTGCTGGCCGACGGCACGATTGTGATGATCATGGCGACCGTCGGGCCCGAGGCGGTGGCCGCCGCGGCCGGCCGGCTGGCCGGCCGCGGCGGCCGGGTGATCGACGCCCCGGTCTCGGGCGGCGTGGCCCGCGCGGCCTCCGGTGACCTGCTCATCATGGTGTCCGGCGCGGAAGATTCCGTCGCCCGGGTCCAGCCGCTGCTCGGCGTGCTGGCGCGCAGCGCCCCGGTCGTGGGTTCCGCCCCCGGCGACGGGCAGCGGATGAAGCTGGTCAACCAGTTGCTGTGCGGGGTGCACATCGCGGTGGCCGCCGAGGCGCTGGCCTTTGCCGAGTCACTCGGCCTGGATCCCGCGCGCTGCTGGGAGGTGCTCCGCGACGGCGCCGCGGCGTCGTTCATGTTCGAGGACCGCGGGGCCCGGATGGTCAGCGGCGACTTCGGTGACGTGCGCAGCGCGATGGACATCTTCGTCAAGGACATGGGCCTCGTCGCCGGAGCCGCCGGGGAGGCGAGCGCCCCGGTGCCGCTCGCCGCCGCCGCGCGGCGGCTTTACGATCTCGGCCACGATCAGGGCCTGGGCGGGCGGGACGACTCCGCCCTGATCGAGGTGTTCCGCCACGCGCGCGACTCGACCGAGTGAGCGGTATCGGGCGGGGCACGGTTGACCGTGGCGTCCGCGCTCACGGCCCGATCGGTACTCTTGCTCGATGCGGCCCCTTAGGTATTCCATCAACGTCACCCTGGACGGGTGCTGCGATCATCGTGCGATCGCCGCGGACGAAGACCTGCATCGTCACGCGGCCGAGAACCTCGCCCAGGCCGATGCCCTCCTCTTCGGCCGGGTGACGTACGAGATGATGGAGGCAGCGTGGCGGCTCCCGGCGCCGACGGGAGCGAGGCCTGATTCGCCCGATTGGCCTGATTGGCCCGATTGGATGGAACCTTTCGGCCGGACAATCGGCGCGGCGAAGAAGTACGTCGTGTCGAGCACCCTCGACCGGGTCGATTGGAACGCGGAGCTCGTGCGCGGGGATCTGGGCAAGGCCGTTCAGCAGCTCAAGCGCGAGCCCGGTAACGGACTGCTCGCAGGCGGCGTGAAGCTGCCGCTGGCGCTGGCGGAGCTGGGATTGATCGATGAGTACGAGTTCGTGGTGCAGCCCAGGCTGGCGGGCCACGGGCCGACGTTGTTCGCGGGGCTATCGAGGCATGTCGATTTGAGGCTCGTGAGCCGGCTGGAGTTCGGCTCGGGGGCGGTGGCGATGCGCTACGAGCCGAAAAGCTAGGCCGGTTCTTGTGATCCGGTCCCGGCCCTATGTCACGCCCTAGCGGGGCGGATCACGGAACGCGCGGCAGATCGCGCGGGCCTGGTCGGACATCGCGTCGATGTCGGCGATGCCGTGCTCGTCGGCGGCGGTGCGGGCGAGCATGTCCACGTGCCGGTCGTGGACGTCGGCCAGGGCGGCTGCCTGCTGCCAGTCCCGGTAGGCGGTGTCCGCCCCGGCCACCTCGGCGGCGCAGCGCTCCAGGGCTTCGACCCGGCGGACGATGCTGGCGTCCGCGGCGCGGCCGGCCTCGTCCTGGCGCTGGAGCAGCGCGGCGGTCCGCGGGCCGCCGCTGATCGTGGACAGTTCGGCCCGCTTGGCGCGGAGCACGGTCTGCTCGCGCAGCGCCAGCGCGATGTCCCACTCCTGGCCGGCCAGGGCCGCGCTGGTGGCGGGCTGGTCGAGCACGTCGGCCCGGCAGATGGCGGAGTTCGTGACCGCGTCGATCGCGTCCTGCGCCCGCCGCAGCAGGCTCCTGGCCCGGGCGTCAAGGTCGGCGCCGGTCAGGTAGCGGCCGTGGTGGGTGCGGGCCGCCGTTTCGGCCGGCGCCCGGCCGCTGGGCTGCCCGAAGCGGACGATCCGGACGCAGAGGATCACGGTGGTGATCACGGCGATGACGCCCGCCAGGACCAGGGCGTAACGGTTCGAGGCGGTCTCCCAGCCGGCCGGGCCCTGGAAAACCAGCACGCCGACGGCCAGCGGTGTCGTGCCGAAGAGCGCGGTCAGCCCGGCGGCGGTCATGCCGGTGACCGTCCCGTCGATCGTCGCCAGCCGCTGGCGGGGGTCGGTGGGCAGGTAGTAACGGCGCCGGGCGGGCCTGTCCTGGCTCGCCGCGGGGAGCAGCGAGCCCCGTGCGGCCAGCAGGGCACGGTCGGCGGCGGGGATGCCGGGATCGAACGCCGGCCGCCGGAGCAAAACATCACTCCAGGCCGCCTCGTGCTGGTCACCCATCGGCCGGCTCCTGTCCCGCGGGCCTGCTACCGCGACTGACGAGAGAATGGCAGATTCTTGTTCAGGGTAACGCGGCCGGGCGCCGGCGGGCCGGGCGCCGGCGAACGCTGGCTGATCTACAGCGCCTCGCGCGGCTCGCCGTACGAGACGTCCGTGTGCGAGGGCACGGCCCTCGACCCCGGCAGCGGGAAGGAGCGGGCGCGCCGCCCCGGCCAGGGGGCGGACAGCAGCAGCCATCCGCACGTCACGGCGAGCAGCACGACGAAGACGACGTAGACCCAGAACACCGGGGTGAGCCCGGTGCTGATCGTCAGGCCAGCCTGCGCGGCCTGCGCGGGCGAGATCCCGAACTGCGCCGGGGAGACCGCCTCACCGACCTGGATCAGCGCCGAGATCATCTGCGCCACCATCGGGATCGCGGCGCCGGCGAGCAGCGCCCCGCCCAGGCGCACCGGGCGCCACAGCGCCGCCGCGACCGCGGCCAGGACCAGCGCGGCCATCACGGCCACGTTCCCCGCGATGACCGCGCCCGGGTTGGCGAAGGCGTTGCCCGCGGTCAGGGTGTGCACCACCCCCGCCGGGGTGCGCAGCGTGTAGCTGTCCCACGAGGGGGCGAACGTGATCGCCGTGCCCAGGGCGACGGCGCCCGCCAGGGCCACGGCCAGGACGGTCCGCCGGTCGCGCCAGTCCGGCCTGATCAGCCCGGCCTCGCTGAGCAGCCCGGCCACCCCGGCCCGGCCGGCGGCCGCGGTCGGGCACCGGACGGCCGGAGCGAGAACGCCACCGCCGCTCCCGCCGTGCACACGAGCCAGCCGGCCAGCCCCAGCGCGAGGCCGGCGCCCATCAGGTGCGCGCCTCCGGCGATCACCTGGCCGGTGTCGGCGAAGAAGAACCCGAACGTGACCACACTGGTGCCCAGCCCCAGCAGCGCCCCGGCCCGCAGGCGGGCGCCGCCGAGCAGGATCAGCAGCGCGCTGGCGGCCCAGACGGCGAGGTAGAGCACGTGCGGCACGAGGTTGGCCGGCTGCTGGGCCAGGCTCGCGCCCGACAGGTAGCCCGGGAACAGCCCGGCGATCCCGCAGACGACGCCGGCCGCGAGCAGCGAGGCCGCGACGACGGCGCGCGGGCCCCGGGCGGCGGCCGCCGCGATGCGCTGGCCAGCCGGGACCGGCGTGCCCTGGGCCGCCGGCACAGGTGTGCCCGGCCCGCCCGGGGCCGTGGGTGCCCCCGGGGCCGGTGCGGCGGGCGATACGGTGGGACCGGAGGCCTCCAGCCGGGTGAAGCGGGTCCAGGCGCCGTTCCAGCCTTCCGGGGTGTCCGGCCACCATTCGATGGACGGTGGCCGCGTCGCGCCGGCGGGCCAGATCCCGTAAAAGCCCGGCCCGTGGCCGATCTCGTAGTGCTGTCCCCGGTACAGGGTGGTCTCGTTCTCCGGCACGACTCCGGCCCTTGCCCTTCCGCTGCTGGTGCTGCGCCTTCTCGTGCGCCGCTGTCACGCTGGTCATCGTAGGAAGCCGATCTGCAGGCCTGCTGAACGGCTGCTCCGGCCTTCCTGACGCCAGGCGGTTACCGCGCCTGATTGTCCAGGATCGCCAGGTCCAGGCGGCGCAGGCGCTCCGGCTAGGCCACGCCCCGGCTTGGCCCGCCTATGGGCAGAGTTTTGGGCAAATGCTGCCGCAAACTCTGCCCGTAAGCGCGCCGCGGCGCCGGGCGGGGCGCCGGCGCGGCTGAACCGACGGCCCCAGTCGTGCACCCGGCCGAGCAGCTCGGGCGGCGATACCACCTGGAAATCCGCGCCGACCGAGCCCAGCGCCATGGTGGGCCAGTCCAGAGAATCCGCGGTCATCCGGACCCGGCAGCGGGTGGCGCCCACGTCCTCGACGGTGGACCACCGGCCGATCCGCTCGCGCACGGCCGCCGCCGGGGCATCGACCAGGACTTCCACGTCGTAGACGGCGGACGCGCTGTCGATGCCGGCCCGGACGAAGGCGGCGGCGTCGGCGGCCGGCAGGTCGCGCGGCCGGAACCGGGCCCCGGTGCCGCGTGGCCCGCTGAGGCGATCGAGGCGGAACGTGCGCCAGTCATGGCGGGTGAGGTCGTAACCGACCAGGTACCAGCGCCGGGTCAGCAGAACCAGGCGATGTGGCTCGACGTGCCGGGCGGTCTGCTGGCCGTTGGCCGCGATGTAGGAGAAGCGCAGCCGTTCGCTGTCCCGGCAGGCGAGGGCGACGGTGGTGAGGGCGTGTGGATCGGCGCTCGGCTGGGCCTCGCCGCCCCAGCTGGCGGGAACGGTCATCGCGCCCAGGGCCTCGACCCGGCGCCGCAGCCGGGCCGGCATCACCTGTACCACCTTCGCGAGCACCCGCACGGAGGACTCCGCGATGCCCTCGACCGCTCCCTGCGCGGCCGTCTGCAGGCCGACGGCCAGCGCGACCGCCTCCTCGTCGTCCACCAGCAGGGGCGGCAGCGCGGCGCCCGCTTCCAGCTGGTAGCCGCCCTCGACACCACGCTGAGCCTGGACCGGGTAACCCAGCTCGCGCAGCCGGTCGATGTCCCGGCGCAGCGTGCGCGGCGATACCCGCAGCCGCTCGGCCAGTTCGGCGCCCGGCCAGTACCGGCGCGCCTGAAGCAGCGAGAGCAACTGCAGCGTGCGCGTGCTGGTGTTCGCCATGTTTCCATTCTCGCCTAATTTAGGTCAGGAACTGGCCGCTAGTGGCCGTAACGTCGGTCATAGACGCCACAACGGATCCCGTTTCGCCGCTCAGGAGGGTGACCACCATGACCATCAGCGCCCCGGCCAGCACCGACCGCGCCGCGCAGGGCCAGGCCCACGCATCGGCCGCCGACGGCGAACGCGCCGACCTGCTCGCGATGCTGGCCAAGCACCGGCACTTCCTGCGCTTCACCACCCGTGGCCTCACCGATGAGCAGGCCGGGCAGCGCACCACCGCGAGCGAGCTGTGCCTCGGCGGGCTGATCAAGCACGTTACCGTCGTGGAACAGGGCTGGGTGAGCTTCATCCTGGAGGGGTCATCGGCGATGAAAGGTGCCGCCGCCATGACCGAGGAGGACTGGACGCGGCGCGCCCGGGAGTTCCAGCTGCTGCCCGGCGAGACGCTGGCCGGTGTGCTGACCGCCTACGCGGAGGTGGCCCGCCGCACCGACGACCTGGTGGCCAGCCTGCCCGACCTGAACGTCGCGCACCCGCTGCCGGAGGCCCCCTGGTACGAGCCGGGGGAACGGTGGTCGGCCCGCCGGGTGCTCCTGCACATCATGACCGAAACCGCGCAGCACGCCGGCCACGCCGACATCATCCGCGAATCCCTGGACGGGGCCAAGTCAATGGGCTGACCCAAGCGCTCCGTGCGCAAGCCCGCGCCCCAGCCTCGCCCGTCTATGGGCAGAGTTTTGGGCAAATGCTGCCGGGCGGGTTCAACGGCCGGGCGGGCAAAGTCTGCCCGTAAGTCATGCTGCCGCCCGTGGAGGTCCCGGACGAGGTGCACGAGCAGAGCCTGGGGCGGCCGGCTCGCGGCGGCCGAGCGCGCCTTACCGTCACTGGGGAGCCACCACGGTTCGGTGGCTGACGCTCAGAGATCGTCCTCCGGGTCACCCGGGCTGAAGTACCTGTCGTCCTCCTCCACCGCGGCGACATCCGCAGCTGCGGCCCTCTTGATCTCCTCGGTCTTCTCCCTTTCGCGTTCGCGGTGTTCTGCCAAGATGTGCGGCGGGCCCGAGGTGTCGACCGGCCCGCCAAGCCCGCGGGATTTGAACCAGGACAAAATACCCATAACCGACTCCCAGGTCAGTGCATATCCGGCACACGGCAGCCGACTTACTGAGGTAGTGCTGAGCGTAGTTTCAGTCAGACCCTGCTGCCAACGCCTGGTCGTGCCTCATGTGACCCCAAAGAGGACCTGGCAAACGCTCGCTCACGGCGGCGGGACCGCGGCGACGAGAGAGACAGCCGCGGCACCTGCGTCACCGTCAGGCATGGCCCGAGGTGAGAAAGGTGCGCGCCTCATCGCGGTCCCGGCACGCGCGCATCGTGACGATACGCTCCTGGGCGAGCGTCAGCACAAGGAAATTGCGGTCCCCGGCCTGGCGGACGCGCGCACGGTCGACACCGGGCGTGCGGATGACCACCATGACCGCGTCCCCGCTGGCGGCGATCTCCTCGATCTGCGACGTCAGGCCCTGCCCGGCTTGACGCTCCAGCGCCACCCGCAGCTGGTCCCGGCCGTGGCAGGTCTCCGGCTCAGGGTTCTCGAACTCAGGATTGAGGTACGTCCACTCCAGCGCCGGGTCGATGAACTCCAGCATCCGCGCCACATCGCCGCGCCCGTAGGCTTCGTAGGCCGCGCGGACCACGGCCTCGTTACGACCGTCCATGACCTTCCTCCCTCACGTGCGCGTACGACCAGGCCGGCCTCCCTCACGTGCGCGTACGACCAGGCCGGCCTCCCTCACGTGCGCGTACGACCAGGCCGGCCTCCCTCACGTGCGCGTACGACCGGGCCGGGGGCTGCTGCCCCCGTGGGCCAGGCGGCGCACGCGCCGCCGCGGGCTCACGATCTGCCCGGTGGCGGAGGACGGCACGATAGTGCGGCCGCTGGCGGGATCTGCCAGCGGACCAGGCTCGGGAGCCGGTGTTTCAGGCTCAACCGAAAGGTCGCATGGCAGCAGTCTGCGCCCGCGCCATCCGATGGCGCAAGGGATCCACGCGGCCGCCACCCGCTCTCCCGGGCGTCCCCGGGGCCAGCCTGCGGTTTGCGCGCGCGGATGGGCCGGCGAGGCGGTCAGGCGCTGAGTCCTTCGATGACGCCGTAGGGGAACGCAACGGGCTGCACGGTGCCGATCTTGAGGCCGGCCCCCGCGAGGAGGCTGGCGTACTCGGCGTTGGTGCGCTCTTGCCCGCCGGTGATGACCAGCATGTTGATGTCGCTGAGGAGGGTCGGCACGGCGTCGCCGGGCTCCTCGGGGATCAGCCGTTCGACGATCAGCACCCGGCCGCCCCTGGCCATGGCCTGGCGGCAGTTGCGCAGGATGGTGGTGGCCCGCTGGTCTTCCCAGTCGTGCAGGACGTTGGCCAGCACGTAGCAGTCTGCCCCGGGCGGAACGTGCTCGAAGAAGTCTCCCGCCAGCAGTTCGCATCGCTCGCCCAGGCCGGTCCCGTCGAGCACTGCCCCGGCGCGCGCGGCGACCGCGGCGGTCTCGAACAGGGTTCCGTGCAGATGGGAGTGCCGGCGCAGGATCTCGGCCAGCAGGG
Organism: uncultured Actinomycetes bacterium; assembly: GCA_963824545.1. Taxonomy (GTDB): domain Bacteria; phylum Actinomycetota; class Actinomycetes; order Streptosporangiales; family Streptosporangiaceae; genus Bog-532. The sequence continues at coordinate 330,093 of CAWGPP010000033.1, forward strand.
TTCCCTGGCCGCCGCCGACATCCACGATGCGGCGAACGTCTGAGAAGTCGTACGCGCCGGCCACGCTGGGCGCGAACGCCGCGGTCCGCTCGGACATGGCGGCGTCGAAGGTGGCGGCGCTGTCGGGGTGCCCGGCCAGGAACTCGAAGATACCCATCCCGAAGGCGATGTCGAGGCCCGGCGTGCCGGTCCTGACCGTGTCCAGGATGTGCCCGAAGGGCAGGACGCCGCCGACGGCCTCCAGGAAGACGGCCCACGACCGCATGCCCGCGGGGGCGTCGCTGCGCAGCCGGTCACCGAGCACCGTCAGGCCGAAAGATCCGGGCTCGACCTCGTCGAGCACGCCGAGCGCGGCCAGCAGGCGAAGCACGCGGTAGAGCGACGGTGCGTGGGTGCCGGTCGCCCGGGCCAGCTCGCCGGAGCTGGCCGCGCCGCCGGCGAGGAGGTCGGCGATCCCCAGCTTGGCCGCCACGTAGACAGCGCGCGAGCTGTGGATCCCCCAGATCATCCGCAGCATCGCCGACGCCGCGGCACGTTCTGGCTCGGTCGGGACGGCGAGGCCGGATCGCCTGATGGCGTCGCCGGACGCGGCAGGCGGGTTGATCGTGCTCATCGTCACTCCTGTATCTGCTGGCTGGGCAGCATCCTCGCGTCAGCTGGCTGGGCAGCATCCTCGCGTCAGCTGGCTGGGCAGCATCCTGGCGTCAGCTGGCTTGGCAGCATCCTGGCGTCAGCGACTGTCCGGACGCCTACCAGCCGACTACGGCCGGCCTACCGGCGCTTCGATACGCTCGGCCTGTCGTTGCATCGACGGGCGGGATGCAGGCTCGCCGGGAACAGAGGTGCGCGGTGGAGTTCCGGCTCCTCGGTCCTGTCGAGGTAATGAACGACGGGCAGGCGTTCACGGTGGGCGGCGCGCGGGCTCGGGCCGTGCTGGCGATGCTGCTCCTCAACGCCAACCGCGTGGTCTCCGCCGACCGGCTGGCCGAGGAGCTGTGGCCGGGCCTCGGGCCGGCGAGGGCGGCGGCAAACCTGCAGGTCCGCCTTACGGAGCTGCGCCGGGCGCTGCGGTCGGCAGGCGAGGCGGGCCGGCTGGTGACCCGGCCGCCGGGGTACGTCATCCGGGTCACGGTCGACGAGCTGGACGTGTTGCGGTTCGGGCGGCTCGCCGCGGCCGGCCGGGCCGCGCTGACCGGCGGAGATGCCGCCGGCGCGGCCCGCCTGCTGGATGACTCGCTCGCTCTGTGGCGCGGGCCGGCGCTGGCTGACCTGGCCGACCCGCTGTTCGCCGGGACCGAGCGAGCGCGCCTGGAGGACGCCCGCCTCGACGCCGTCGAGGCGAGGGTGGACGCGTTGCTGGCGTGCGGGCGGCATCAAGAGACGCTCGCCGAGCTTGAGGAACTGACCGCGAAACACCCGCTGCGTGAGCGGTTCTGGGCTCAGCGCCTGCTGGCGCTCTACCGCTGCGGCCGCCAGGCCGACGCGCTGCGCGCCTACCGGGAGCTGCGCGCCGTGCTGGCCGGTCAGCTCGGGATCGAGCCCGGGCCTGAGCTGCGCCAGCTCGAAGGGCGCATCCTGCGTCAGGACAGCCAGCTCGAATACCGGGCGGTCCGGCACGCGGCCGGCGACGACATCGGCCAGCCGGTGACCCGCTACGTTGACAGCGGCGGCATCCACATCGCCTATCAGGTGCTCGGAGCCGGCGAGCGCAACATCGTCTTCGTGCCGGGCGCGATGAGCCATCTCGATCTGCTGTGGGAAGACCCCGAGACGGCGGCCTTCTTCCGCCGCCTGTCCACGCTGGGCCGGCTGATCCTGTTCGACAAGCGCGACACGGGGCTTTCGGATCGCGCCCCGGCCGACTCCCCGCTGGAGGAGCGCATCGACGATGTGCGGGCGGTGATGGGGGCGGCCTCCTCCAGCGAAGCCGTGCTGTTCGGCTATTCCGAAGGCGCTCCGATGAGCATCCTGTTCGCCGCCACGCACCCGGAGCGGGTGACGGCGCTGGTTCTCGGGGCGGCAACGGCGCGTTATCCCTGGGCGCCCGATTATCCGTGCGGGCAAGGGGCGGACGAGATGTTCGAGGCGCTCGCTGAGATCGCCGCGCACCGCTGGGGTCAGGGCGCGACCATCGAGTGGTTCCTCCCCAGCCGGGCCGGTTCGCCCGAGGCCCGCCGGCTGTTCGCGCGTTTCGAGCGCATGGCGGTGAGCCCCAGCGCGTTTCTGCGCATCATCCGGATGATCCGCCAGATCGATGTCCGGGCCGTGCTGCCCGCCCTCCACGTGCCGACGCTGGTGATCCAGCGTCTCGACGACCGCGTGACGCCCCCCTGCCACGGGCACTATCTGGCCTCCCACATCGCGGGCGCCCGCTACTTCGAACAGCCTGGCGACCACTCGCTACGGTTCGCCGGGAGCGGGGACAGCGACGAACTTATTAACGAGATCGAGGACTTCCTCACGGGTGCACCGCGTCCTCAAGAGCCGGACCGGGTGCTGGCCACCATCCTGCTCGCCGAGGCCGCCGGCGGCCCGCCTGCGCTGCCAGAACCCGAGGCCGGCGGCCCGCCTGGGCTGCCAGAACCCGAGGCCGGCGGGCACGGCCGTCCCGGCCCGCGGGACGCCCGCGAGGAGCCCGCCAGGCAGCGGGTACGTTCCTACCGCGGCCGCCTCATCCACAGCACCCGGGCCAGCGTCCTGGCCACCTTCGCCGCCCCGGGGCACGCGATCCGCTGCGCGGCTGCCATCCGCGACGACGCCGCCGCGCACGGGATCCAGATGCGTGCCGGAATCCACGCCGGTGAAGTGAACCTCATCGGCGACGACATCGCCGGGGCGTCCGTGCACATCACCCGGTGCATCGCCGCGCTCGCCCAGCCCGCCGAGATCCTCGTCTCACGGGCGGTCAAGGATCTGGTCCTCGGAACCGGTATCTCGTTCGCGGACCGCGGCCCGCACGAACTCGGCGGCATCCCTGACCGATGGCCGCTGTTCGCGGTCACCCGATCCGGATAACCGGGCCATGACCAGCCCGGGCCGGCAGGCCGCCCGCTCTTCCGCTAACCGCCGTCGATGAGTTCGCCGGCGACGTGGAGTCTGTCTTACCGGCTGGCATCCGGAGCGCTCGCGAGCGCGCAGAAATGTCAGACCCGGGATGTAGAAGTGAAATGTACCCGGGATGGTGACCGGTCAAGGAGGCCCATCATGCGGTCACAGACTCACAGCCTGTCCATCAGTGCCGCCCGCGCAGACGCGCTGTTCGCATCGGCGCTGCAGCGTTCGGATGAACCGAGCGCCGCGCACATCCATCAGGCCATCACCGCCGCGGTCCGCGCGTTCGGTACCCGCGGCTGCGCGGCCCGGGTTGCGCAGGCCTATGGCGAGCACCCGGAGACCGCGGTGCTGCGGATGCGCTGGGCCCGCGCGGCGGTCACCAGCGCGTTCGGCGGTGTCGCCGCGGAGCCAGCGCACACCCCCGCCGGCGGCTCACTCGTGGATGCTGCTTAGTCCACTGCTGGCCAATGGGCACCGAGGTAGGGATCGGGGTAGTTCTGCACCCAGCCGTCGAGGATCCGTGCGAGAGCGGCAGGTTGCCCGCCCCCCGCGGGCAGATTCCTCTTCAGGACGAATAGCAGCACGAGGTCCCGTTCGTGAGCGACGTCCGCGACATTCCCGGTGACGACGGCTCGGTCTTCCGCCCGGGCGCGTGCCGCAACCTGGGAGTCGTCGGCTCCCCGGAGGCCTGCCTCGGCGACATGCACCGCGTCATGGCCGTATCTGTCGCGCAATAGCTCCGCTACGGTCATCGAGAACATCTCATCGATGAGGAAAGCGGTCACGCAAGAAGCGCTTCTCGCTGCCGTGCCACCGTGCGGCTTCGCTCTGCCGCGGCGCGGTTGCGGTCTATGCGCTCACGGACCTCGCCCGCGTGTTCAGCGGCATAGTCGACAGCGATACGAATCAGCCGGGGATGAAGATCCGATTCCGCGGCCAGGAGGCCGATTCGTTGTTCCGTATGGCCTGCGAGATCTTGAAGGCGCGCGATGACCTCCCAGACATCCGGGCCAGCGGCAAGCGCGGCGCGCCGGTCGTGCGCAGGACCCCGGAAGATGATCCCGGGGTAGTCAAGCTGATCGACTCCCTCGGTGATGAGCCGATCCAGCAACGCTGTGGCGGTCACACCCTCGCCGGCAGCGCGCGACGTGAGGCGAGTCCTGGCGGTATCGCTAATCCGGAACGATGTGCTTGCGGCCACGGTGACCTCCCTTGCCCTCAAAGGAGCATACCGCAGTGTAGCGCAGGTGAACTACAGCGACCGATCGGCAAGCTCCCTCGGGCGTTAGGCAGCGAGGACGGACCGGGCACCGGGAAGCCTGCTGGCTATGCACTGTCTGGTCAGCGAACCCGGGCCCGCAGGAACTTCCCGGTCTGCTCGGTGGCCTCGGCCGCCTCGGGGGTGCCGAGCAGGAGCGGGTAGACGTGGGGCAGGCCCTCGCCGATCGCCACGGTGACGTCGACCCCGGCCCCGGCCGCGGCGCTAGCCAGGCGTTCGGAATCGCTCAGCAGCAGGTCGGCCGTGCCGACCTGTACCAGCAGCGGCGGGAGCCCGGCCAGTGGGGCGAACAGCGGCGACGCCAGGGGTGTTTTAGGGTCAGCCCCGGCCAGGTAGTCGGAGGCGAACTGACGGAGCATCGCGGGGGTGGAGATCGGATCCTGGTCGGCGCGATCGGTCATCGAGGCCCCCGAGCTGGTCAGGTCCACGGTCGGGGACATCAGTACGGCGGCCGCGGGCAATGCCTCCCCGGCGTCACGCAGGGCCACGAGCAGGGCGACGGCGAGCCCTCCGCCGGCCGAGTCGCCGGCCACCGCCATCGATCTGGCGCTCAGGTCCTGGCCGGTGCGGAGCCAGCGCCATGCGGCCAGGACGTCGTCGATGGCGGCGGGGAAGGGATGCTCGGGGGCCAGGCGGTATTCAGCGAACAGCACGCGCATCCCGCTGGCCCGTCCCAGCCGGGCGGCCAGCTCGCCGTCGCTGCGCAGCGACCCGAACTCAAAACCTCCGCCGTGCAGGAACAGCAGCACCCGGCCGGTGTCCGCTCCCGGGGCGGCAAGCCAGTGGGCGGGCACCCCGCCGGCGGTCACCTCCGTCACCAGCACGTCGTCAGGCACCGGATGAAGGCGGTCCCCGGGGACGAAGGCGGCGCGGCGCTCTTCCAGCGGCGGCGGGGCCTGGCTGGCACCGGCCTTCTGCCGGTCCCTCAAGGCGTCGATCACGTCCTGCATTGCCTGGCTTGGCATGTCGGGGTCTCCTCTGGCCTGGGCTGCCTGTCTGGTACGGCGTGGATGGCACGTCGGCGGCCGGGCCAGAAGGCCGGCGCCTCGCCCGCTTACTCCTGACGATCATCCCGGTCATCCCCTGACGGCCGCGTTGCTGCCCTGCCGCCGGGAGGCCGCGGGCGCGAGCGCCTGCGGCCTGGGTTAGAGGCGGGAAGTGAGCTCGGTCACGATGTCCGCGGCTGACTGTGGCTGTCTCGCGAGTGCGACGCTCTGCCCGGCCCACATCGAGAGCGCTTCGATGTCACCGGTCGTCCCGGTCATCGGCGGCGCGGGCTCGTAACGAACGATTGATTCGCCGGAGGCGAAGTGCGCGATCACGTCGCCCTGTCCTGGCCGCTGCGCAAGCGGGGGACGGCCCGCGGCCTCCCACGCGTCGGCGGTTGAGTTGCGGAGCGCGCGGTGGGGAGCATCGGGCCACCCGACCGAGTACAGGTTGGGGTACCGCTGCGGATCGGTCTCGGCCGCGGCTATCAGCCGGCGCCGGTAGTCCTCGTGGATCGGCATCTCCTCGGCCAGCAGGAACCGCGTGCCCAGCCACGCGGCCTGGGCACCCAGGGCGAGTACCGCGGCGACTCCGCGAGCGTCACCGATCCCGCCCGCCGCGATCACCGGCACCGGCGCCACCGCGTCCACCACGGCGGGCACGAGCGGAAGGGTCGCGATGGTACCCCACACGTGCCCGCCGGCCTCCCAGCCCTGCGCGACGATCACGTCCACGCCGGACGCGACGGCCCGCCGTGCTTCCTCGGCCGTGCCGACCGTGTGCAGGACAATGCCCCCGGCGTCGTGGACCTGCTCGACGTAGCCGCCGGGGTCACCATAGAAGAACGACACGATCCGCAAGCCGGCCTCGAGGGCCTGGTCAAGCGGGCGGTGATGATCCTCGGTGAGAACGAAGTTGCCGCCGAACGGGCGCGCGGTCAGCGCCGCCACCTCCCGGACGACGGCGCCGGTGTCTTCTGACCACGTCAGCGTCACCATGCCGAGCGCGCCGGCGTTCGAGACCGCCGCGGCCAGCGGGGGAATGGCGGCCATGGGTGCCTGGACGATCGGCTGCTCGATCCCGAGCATCGCGCATACCGGCGTGCGCACCGCCGTCACCCCTTGGTTGCCCGGTCGTCATACGACGTCGGCGCTGACCCGGGGGACCGCCGGTCCCAGCCGTGGAACTTCGAGTAGTCGCCCGCGTCCCAGGCCTCGCGCAGTCCCGGGGTGCTCAGATCCCAGTCCGGGCGGATCTCGCGGGTCGCTACGCGCAGATCATTCCAGAGGTCGTAGAACGAGGGGCGGCCCCAGAACCAGTAGCCGTTGTAGACATTGTGGACGACCAGTCCCGGCTTGAGCACCAGCGTGTGCGGGATCATCGGGTTGTGCTCGGGGTCGGTGTACTCGGCGATGTCGAGGTCCTTCTGGACCGTCCGGCCGGGATCGGACAGGAAGGGCCACTGGGCGCCCACTGACGCGCGGAACTCCTGCAGCGTGTGATGGTCGTCGGTGGCGATCGTGGCGATCTGGGTGTAGGCCACCGCGATCTTCGGGTAGTTAGCGGCCAGCTCGAGGTGCTGCTGATGCTCCTTGGGGCAGTAGTTGCCCCGCGCCAGCGTGAGGATCAGCGGATCGCGGCCCTGGAGCTCGCTGAGCGTACGCACCGTGCCGGTGTGGTCCGGGAGAGCGTAATCGGGGAAGATGCCACCAGGGATGATGTCAGGACGCATCAGACGACCGCCTCTCGTAGCCACGAATGCCACCTACATGGTGCCACCGCCACTGCGTCACAAAATCCCCGGCATCACCTTTCGCGCTATTGGCCGGCTTCCGCCGCGGCTCGCGCTACCGGCCGACTTCCGCCGCGGCGATGGCCGGGGCGAGCAGCGCCCGGATCGCGGGCACCAAGTAGCCGACGAGTTCCTCTCGCGTGAGCCCTGCCAGTGCGCCGGTGCGGGCGACGTGGCGGGCGAACGTGCCGGCCAGCGACCGGGCGGGCCTGTCCGCCGAAGAGTCGGCCAGCACTGCTGAACGGCCCTGGCCTGCCGCTGGTGATTACCGTGGCCGCTGCGAGCAATTGGCGGCTGCCGTGCTAGGTGCCCTTAGGCGGATGGGTGCCGATCCAGTCGCTGATGTCAGGATCGACAGTTGGGGACCCCTGGTCCACCATGGGCTTGGCGTGAGAATCATTTCGCGCGGTGTCCAGGTCGTTTTCTATGCTTGCGATGAGTTCCGCCTGGGTTGGATCTCCGGGCCGGGGATCCTTGAGAATGTTGATGCTGCAGACCGCGCGGTTCGCTTCGTATAGCCTCCAGCCGGTGATGTTGAGCCTGTCCCGGATCGCGATCGCGCTGGTAAGCTCGGCTTTCGCTTCGCGCCAGTCCGGCGAGATCTTATCTTTCAGCGCCCAGCCCAGTGACCCATGAGTCCGGTGATATTTATTATCGGTGTCGGCGGCTATAAGGGCATAGAACACGGGAATCGTCAGTGCCATCAGGTCTTTATTAGTTCTCATGTTCAGACTGCGGACATGCTCGGTCTGACCGAAGATCTGGAGGCGAGTCGAATCCGGCGCAGCGGAAACGGCCCAATTAAGTTCGTCCTGTGTCGGTGGCTGACCGCCCTTGAGAGCACTGAGCTGACGGTTGACCACAAGAAGGGCCTTCGACGCAGCGGAGTCGGCCTTGCCGACCTCCGTCTCGACGACCTCCATCAGCCCCTGCAGCTCACGCGTGAAGTCCGTGCGGCTCCACAGGTAGAGAAAGAGGAAGCCGAGCAGAGCGTAGAAAATGGTTAACCCCAGGCCGAACGCCCCGCCATACGGCTGCCCGCCTAACGGATCATTCAGGCTCCCGGCCAGCCTGGTCAGGGCCGGCAGCGCCCGGCCAACCTGCACCAGGCCGACGCCGACAATGATCTTCGTCAGCCAGTCGGACACCTGCTCCAGGTTGGTGTTGGGCTCGTACTGCGAATCGTTTTCCGCCGCCGCGCGTTGCTTGCTGGTAAGCGGGATCCCGAACAGGAAGCCGACGACTCCCCCGACAACGGCGGCCGCACCCGCGATCGCGATAGCGGTCCCAAAGACGCGCCATCGTTTTCCGCCCGCCACCTGCGAGACATAGATGAGGGTGATGAGAACCCCGAGGCCGCCTAGCGCGGGAATGAAGTACGTCCACCCCGGTTGCCTGATTCGCGCTGGTTTCCCGTTGCCCGCGTCCGGGGACCCTTGAGGACGCTGCCGACCTCGGCGGAATCGCGCCCACCACGACCCGGCGTTCCCGCCACCCGTGCTCTGGCTATTCTGCCCGTTCGCAGTAACCTGAGCGCTCATCGGTATTCTCCAGTGCTGACCGCGAGCGGATCTCCGTCACGGTACGCCGATGGGCCGCAAGCCCCCCTGTCGGGGAATTTACTACATCGTCTGCCAGATGAGTATCCTCCTGCTGAATTTGATGGAATTGAATTCAAGAGCCATTACAACCAAATCGTGTACCATTCTCGTCCAACCATGAAGCTTTTGCGTATAACGCACCATTTCGCAGCCGGTTGACCTGATAGGTCCGATTGGACTCCGGAGTCCTGCATATCGTTCGGTTATGTCCTATTCTTCGGCCACGGCCACGCCGCCCATGCGCCGCCCACGCGCAGCAACGGAGCACAAGGCGAGGAGACGAGAGCCATGAGAGTAGCCCTCGCGGCGGAGCTGGGCGGGATCGACAGCGTGGCGCTGGGTGAACGGCCAGACCCGGCCCCCGCGGCGGGGTAGGCGCTGGTCAGGGTGCACGGCAGATCGAGGCGGTGCTGCCACTGGAGCAGGCGCGCGAGGCGCTGGCGCGGGTCGCGGGCCGGCACACCCGGGGCAAGATCGTGCTGCAGATCGGCCAATAGGGCGAAGCCGCCACGGGCCTGTGCTCGCACCTACCGGGGCGAGCAGCCCGCAGGTCAGGGCTGCAGGACGATCCTGCCGGGGATGCCGCCGGCGGCCTTCGCGCGGTACGCCTGGACGGCGTGCGCGAGCGGATACACCCCGCCGACCTGGGGGCGCAGGTGGCCCTCGTCGACCAGGCGGGCGAGCTCGGTCAGCTGAGCCCGGCTGGACTCCTGGATGAAGAAGACCGTCCTGATGTCGTCCCGGTCGGCGGGCAGCTCCAGCGAGACCACCGAGACCAGCGCTCCCCCGGGCTTGAGCAGGGCGGGCGACCGGGCGAGCGCCTCGCCGCCGATCATGTCGAACACCACGTCGGCCTGGCCGGCCGCGTCCTCGAGCCGGTCCTCGTCGAGCGCGACGAAGCGGTCGGCGCCCAATTCCATCACCAGCTGCCGGGCCCTGGCCCGTCCGGTCCCGATCACCTCGGCGCCGGCCCAGTGGGCCAGCTGGACCGCCGTTGACCCGACCGCGCCGCCCGCGCCGTGAATGACCACCGTCTGTCCCTTGGCCAGCCGTCCGTGCTCGAACAGGGCCTGCCAGGCCGTCAGCCCGGCCCGCGGCACCGCCGCGGCGTGCACGTGGTCGGCAGTCCGTGGCTTCGTGGCCACGTTACGCGCCTCGACGGTGACGTACTCGGCGGCCGCCGCGTCCCGGTAGGGGTCGGTCAGCCCGAACACCTCGTCGCCGACGGTGATCCCGGCCGTTCCTGGCCCTAGCGCGGTGACCACTCCTGACACCTCCTGGCCGGGGATGATCGGGTCCCGCGGGTGACCGTTCCGGCAGGTCCGCAGCGGCCAGTCCAGCTCGTTGTGCGTGATGCCGCACGCGGCGACCTTGACCAGCACGTCGCCGATCATGGGCGTAGGGTCGGGTGCCTCTTCGAAGACAAGCCCGCTGATGCCGGCTGGTTCGTGAACGCGGATGGCCTTCATCGCCAGTCCCCTTTCGGGCGGAGTTGCCCTTCTGGTGTGTTGTTCTCAGCCATACGACGACGCAACCCGCCGGGGTGTGAGGCGGCGCGCCGGCCTCACAGTCCGGCGCGCTGTCTCGTCGAACGGGTGAAGGCGGATGCGACCAGCGAAGGGGCGGCATCATGAGTACCCATTCCGGGCCAGGAGATAGCCGGCCCGATCCGGGCCTGAGCGCGGTCATGAGCGAGCGGCGTCAGCTGATCAACGTCGCTTACCGGCTGCTGGGCTCCCTGGCCGATGCCGAAGATGCCGTGCAGGAGACCTACGCCCGCTGGTACGCCATGTCCGCACAGCAGCAGGACGCCATCGACAACCCCGGTGGCTGGCTGACCACGGTCGCCAGCCGCATCTGCCTGGACCTGCTCCGCTCGGCCCGGGCCCGGCGGGAACGTTACGTGGGCGAATGGCTGCCCGAACCGCTGCCCGAACCTGCCGAGTGGGCCGGCGGGCGGCCCGGCAGCAGCGCCGGCGCGGCCGACCCGGCCAACCGGGTCACCCTGGATGAGTCGGTCAGCATGGCCTTCCTCGTCGTGCTCGACTCGATGCCTCCGGCCCAGCGGGTCGCGTTCATCCTGCACGACGTCTTCGGCTACTCCTTCGCCGACGTGGCCCAGGTCACCGGGCGTACCCCGGCGGCATGCCGCCAGCTGGCCACCTCAGCCCGCCGCCGCATCCGCGCCGCGCAGGCGCCCGCGGCCCCCGCAGCCCGGCAGGCTGGCCTCGTACGGGACTTCAAAAGGGCATGGGAGGCCAAGGACATCCGCGCCATCATCGGCCTCCTCGACCCCGGCGCCACGGTGATCGCCGACGGCGGCGGCCTCGTCGCCGCCGCGCTGCACCCCATCGAAGGCAGCGAGGAGATCGCGCGTTACCTCGCCGACCTCGCCGGCCGGGCCCTCAACCTGACGATCCTGGAGCGCACGGTCAACGGCCAGCCCGGCCTGGTGGCCCAGCAAAACGGCGTCACCGTGACGGTGTTCGCGTTCGACGTCGCAGGCGACCGCATCACGCGCATCTGGGCCGTGCGCAACCCCGACAAGCTCCGGCCCTGGACGACGGGCTAGCACGCGCCTGTCCTGCTGGCCAGGCCGTCCGAGCCTATTTCTGACGGCTCTCACCGGATTGGCCGGGCACGGGCGTGATGCACACGACAGGTTTCCGCGTGGCGATGGGGCAATGGCGGGCGTTCTGGCTACATTCGTCTTCATGTTCGAGGTGGCGAGCCTGCTGGACGGGCTGAACGAAGAACAGCGCCGGGCGGTCACCCACACCGGCGGGCCCCTGCTGATCCTGGCCGGGGCCGGCACCGGAAAGACGCGGACGCTGGTGGCCCGCGCGGCCTGGCTGGCCGCCCAGGGGGTGCCGCCCAGCCGGATCCTGCTGCTGACCTTCACCCGCCGGGCCGCCGAGGACATGCTGTCCCGGGCGATCCCCCAGGCCCGGACGGCCGGCGGCCGGATCACCGGCGGCACCTTTCACGCCATCGCGCACCGGATCATCCGCCAGCACGCCGAATCGTTCTCGCTGCCGCCGGAGTTCACGGTCATCGATCCGGCGGACGTAACGGACCTGCTGGATGCCCGCCGCGAGGAACACGGCCTGGTCGGGACGCAGCGCCGGGCGCCGCGCGCCGCGGTCTGCGCCGACATCTACACCCGCTGCGTTAACACCCAGATGACCGTGGCCGACGTGGTGCGCGGCGGCTTCCCCTGGTGCGAGGAGTACACCAGCCAGCTCGCCGATCTGTTCCGCGGCTACGTCGCGCACAAGCGGGCCCACGGCCTGGCCGACTTCGATGATCTGCTGCTGCTGTGGCGGGCTGCACTGGCCGATCCCGCGGCCGGCCCCGTGCTGCGGGCCATGTTCGACGCCGTGCTGGTGGACGAGTACCAGGACGTCAACGCGATCCAGGCCGACATCGTCCGGCTGCTGGCCCCGGAAACCGGTCACCTGACCTGCGTCGGTGACGACGCCCAGGCCATCTATGCGTTCCGCGGAGCCGACCCGGAGCACCTGCGCCGGCTCGCTGGCACCGTCCCGGACCTGACCGTCATCCGGCTGGTCAGGAACTACCGGTCCAGGGAGCCGGTGCTCCGGCTGGCCAATGCGGTACGCCCGCAGTCCGGCGGCCTGGAGCTGGAGCTGACCGCGGCGCGCGGCGCCGGGACCCGGCCGGTGCTGGTGCGCTGCCACGACGAGGCGACCCAGGCCCGGGAGATCTGCGCCCGGATCCTGGACGCCCACGAGGACGGCACGGACCTGCGCGACCAGGCGGTCCTGGTCCGCGCGGCGCACCACAGCGACGTGCTGGAGGTGGAACTGGCGGCGCGCGGCGTCCCCTTCGTGAAGTACGGCGGCCTGCGGTTCACCGAGGCCGCGCACGTCAAGGACTTCCTGGCGGCCGCGCGGACCGTCGCCAATCCCGCCGACGACGTGGCGTGGTTCCGGGTCCTGCGGCTGCACGACGGCGTCGGGCCGGTGCACGCCCGGCGGCTCATCGGCATCCTGCGGCCGGCCGAGCCCGCCCCGTTCGACCGCTGGAAGGACGCGGCCGGCGCCGCGCCGCGGCGGGCCCGCGAGGCGCTGACCGCCACCCTGGGCGCGCTGGCCGGCGCGGTCGCCGCGGAACCGGCCGGGGAACGCGCCGCCGCGATCCTGGCCGCCCTGGAGGAGCCACTGCGGGCCCGTTACCCGGACGCCGACGTCCGGATCGCTGATCTGCAACGGCTCGCCGACGCGGCGGCGAGCCGGCCGTCGCTGCACGACGCGCTGGTGGAACTGGCCCTCGACCCGCCGGTGTCCGCCTCCGACCTGGCCGGGCCGCCCCGGCTGGATGAGGACTTCCTCATCATCTCGACGGTGCACTCGGCCAAGGGCCTCGAATGGCCCGTGGTGCACCTGCCGCACCTGGTCGACGGGGCCGTGCCCAGCGACATGGCCCTGTCGTCGCGGGAGGGGCTGGCCGAGGAACAGCGGCTGTTCTACGTCGCGGTCACCCGGGCGCGCGAGCGGCTGTTCCTGTACGCGCCGCTGCGCCTGCACCACCACCGGCTGGCCCGCGACGACCGGCACAGTTACGGGCAGCTGAGCCGGTTCCTCGACGACCGGGCGCTAGCCGCGTGCGACGCGGTGCAGGCCGTCCCGCCGCAGCCGCTGCTCCCCCGGACCGGGCAGCTGGGGGCGCGCGTCGCCGCCGATCTCGACGCGCTGTGGACGGGGTGATCGGCTTCCGGCACTACGGGCAGAGTTTTGGTCATATGCTGCCGCAAACTCTGCCCGTAAGTCGTGGTACCCCTACGGCGGCCCGGCAATCGAAGGTGGATTGATGACCAGCCTGCACGACGTTCTTCAGGCGCACGTCAGCAACGGATCGGTGCCGGGAGCGGTGGGCCTGCTGGCCCGCGGCGACGAGATCGAGGTCGCGGCCGTGGGCTCGGCCAGCGTCGGCGGCGTCCCGATGGCCAGCGATTCGATCTTCCGCATCGCGTCGATCACCAAGCAGATCAAGCTCGGTAACGTGGCCCGCTACCGTCAAGCCCTGGCCAGCGCGCTCACCGGCCTCGAACGGCACGCCACCGACAGCGCCCCGGTATCGCCCTGACCGGCGGGGAGTAACCGGTGGCCGGTTTGCCGACGTCGGCTCAGAGCGTGGACGGGAGGCCGAACGTCGCGAACAGGCGCGTCGGGGATCGGCTGGAGCCATGGAACGTCCAGCATCGCGGCTACCAGCGGTCCTTCCGGGTCCTCGCTCGGCCGGCCGAGGCCTGAGGGCAGTGGCCGCCGGCGGCGGGTCTCGATTGCTCTCAGGCATGCGTTGGTCGCGATCCTGTACAGCCAGGAGCGCAACGACGCGGCCTCCCGAAGTTGTCCGTAAGACCGCCACGCCCTCAGCAGGGTCTCCTGCACCTGGTCTTCGGCGTCGTGGACCGAGCCGAGCATGCGGTAGCAATGCACCAGCAGCTCGGGCCGGAAGGGGTCGGTCAAGCGCGCGAATTCCTCGCTGCTTGGCCGCGCCGTCTCCCCGCTCACCGCAGGGCGCGGGACGGGGTCACCGTTGCCTGGCGGTGAGCCGCCTGGCTCGGCCTTCGCGGTTGCTGACATCGCCACTCTCCGTTGGTTGCTGCCTGCATGCCTGCCGCGGGTGCTTCCCGCTTGCGTGCATGCCTGCCGCGGGTGCTCCCCGCTTGTACAGACCTCTGGCGAACGCAAAAGTCGCCGTCGCCGGCCGGGCGCACCGGCTCCCCCCAATGAGTTTCGGGGATTGCCCGGATCTTTATAGATAGACGGGCGGCGTGCACGCATGTGGGCAACAGCTGGCAACTCCGGAACGGAAAGGATGTCGTGCGGCTAAGGTTCCTCGGAAGGCACTCCTCCCCTGGCAACTCGCCGACGCTGTGGGACACCGACGCCGGGCAGTACGTGATCCAGGGCTTCGACCTGGACCCGGATACCCTTGCCCAGGTCGGAGACATCCCGCGCGGCGAGGTGGTGATCCGGGTGCCCAAGGAACTTATGCGCTACCTCCCGGAGGCCCGCCGCGATGCCGAGGACGACCTGGAAGGCTCCGCATCGGCCGACTGGCGGCCGGGCACTCGTTAAGCGTCGGCCAGAAGAATTGGCTTCCGGGATGCCAGCGGCTCCGAGCCAGCCCGGCCTGGCCTGAGCAGCTGCCGTGCCTGGCCAGCCCGGGCGGGCCCGCGAGGCCCTCGGCGCCCGGCTCCGGGAGATCCGCCTGGACGCAGGGCTGACCGCACGGGAGCTCGCCAGGATGGCAGGCTGGCACTTCACCAAGGTGAGCAAGCTGGAACACGGCACGCGCCGGCCGTCGCCGGACGACATCCGTGCCTGGTGCAGGTACTGCCAGGCAGAAGACCAGGCGATGGATCTGATTGCCACAGCGCGCAACATCGACGCGATGTATACCGAGTGGCGCAGGCAGATGCGTGCCGGGATGAAGCATTTCCAGGACTCCATGCGTCCGCTGTATGAGCAGACACTGCTGTTCCGCGTTTACGAGACCACCTTCGTCCCCAGCCTGCTCAGCACCGCAGCGTACGCCGCTGCGATCTTGGAGTTCTGGGCCGGGCTGATGAGCCTGCCGGCGGACATCGAGACGGCCGTGGCCGCCCGGATGGACCGGCAGAACGTCCTGTATACGGGGGAACGGCGCTTCCTGTTTGTGATCGAAGAACAAGCCCTCCGCACGCGAGTGGGCGGCGCGGGGGTGATGGCAGGCCAGCTCGGCCGGCTGCTCGCGCTGATGTCCGTGCCCACGATCAGCCTCGGGATTATCCCCGATGCGGGAGAGCGGCACGCCCTGGCCCAAGGCAGCTTCTGGGTATTTGATGAAAAGCGGGTTCAGGTGGAAACCGTTTCGGCTGGACTGGACATCACCCAGCCGGCCGAGATCAGCCTCTACGTGCAGGTCTTCGATCTGCTGCAACGCTCGGCAGTCCACGGTCACGGCGCGCGTGACCTCATCCGGCGTGCCCTGCGCGACCTGAGCCACGGGTAGTTTGGCCAACCTCCGGCAACCTCCTTGAGGTTCGCTGCGGGGCCTTCTTACGCTCTCACCAGCCCACGCTACCGGGCACGCGGAGACCGGAGGGACAGGGCCGTGGTGTCCGGCGTCGGCGTGCTCACATGTCTGCCACTCGCGGCGATTCTCCGGTATCCGGCTGGTCTGTATCAGCAGGCTGCCGGACGAGGGCACGGTACCCGCAGGAACTGGAGGATCGTGATGTCGGAAAATGAAATAGCAGGCGCGACGGCGCTGGTCACCGGTGCCAGCCGGGGCTTTGGCCGCGGGATTGCCACCGCGTTGGGCGGAGCGGGCGCGCACGTCGTCGGGGTCGCCCGCGACCGCGGCCCGCTGGAAGAACTGCGCGCGGAGCTCGGCGAGTCGTTCACCGCGGTGCCTGCCGATGCCGCCGACCCGGTAGCGGCCGGCGAGCTGATCGACAGGTACCGGCCCACCGTGCTGGTGCTGAACGCCGGCGCCACCCCGCTGCCGCGGCCGGTCCAGCACCACACGTGGCAGACGTTCAGCCGCAACTGGGATGTCGACGTGGCACACGCGTTCCACTGGGTACGCGAAGCCATGCTGGCCCCGCTCGCGTCGGGCAGCACCGTGATCACCCTGTCCAGCGGGGCAGCCCTGCGCGGCTCGCCGCTGTCGGGCGGCTATGCGGGGGCCAAGGCCGCGATCCGGTGGCTGACCGCCTACGCCGCGGAGGAGTCCGCGCGGGACAAACTCGGCATTCGGTTCGTGTCGGTGCTGCCGCAGCTGACCCCCGCGACCGCGCTGGGCGCGGTGTTCTCCGCCGCCTACGCCGCCCGGCAAGGAACCGGGACGGTCGCCCCCGCCGACGGCCCGGTGCTGACCCCCGGGCAAGCCGGCCAGGCCGTCACCGCCCTGGTCACCGGCGAGGTCGGCGGCCAGGATGCCTACCTGCTCACCGCCGCGGGCCTGCGTCCGCTGACCTGACGCCGCCCGATCAGACGCAAAAAACGGAAGGAATAGCCATGACTATCGCAGACAAGACGATCCTGGTGACGGGGGCTAATCGCGGCATCGGGCAGGCGCTGGTCGCGGAAGCGCTGAGGAGAGGCGCGAAGCGGGTGTACGCCGGCACGCGCCAGCCCCTCGCCCAGACCGACGGGTGCGTCACGCTGCCCCTGGACGTGACCAGCGCACAGCAAATCCAGGCAGCAGCGGATCAGGTCGGATCCCTGGACATCCTGATCAACAATGCGGGTGTTTTCCTTCCCGATGACCTGAGCGATCGTTCCGCGCTCGAACGGCATCTAGCCGTCAACCTGTTCGGTACATATGAGATGACGCAGGCGTTCCTGCCCATGCTGATCCGCTCCCGCGGAGCCATCGTCAACAACGTGTCGCTCGCGGCCTTGGCCCCGATACCGCTCACTCCGGCTTACTCGCTCTCCAAGGCGGCCGCGTTCAACATGACCCAGTCGCTGCGCGCCCTTCTGGCCAGCCGGGGCGTGCGGGTTCACGCCGTCCTGACAGGCCCCGTGGACACCGACATGGTCCGGGACCTGCACATCGTCAAGGCTTCCCCGCACTCCGTCGCGCAAGGCATCTTCGACGGAGTGGAGAAAGGCGAGGAGGACATCTTCCCCGACCGCCAGTCGGCCTCCCTGGCCGGCAGCTGGCACGGCGGCGCGGTCAAGGCGCTCGAGCGCCAGAACGCCGCGCTGCTGCAAGCACAGCCCGCCAGCTGATGCCGCAGCGCCCTCGTCTTCAACGGGAAGGTTCCAAGCGCAAGGAAGGCCATGCGCGTCTTCGTTACCGGGCAATTGACAGTCGCCGTGAGTGACGTCCGGTGCTTACAGCGGACGACACGCAAGGGCCGGTTCACCGGGACGGGCGCCCCAGCAGCCGCTCGATGGTGCGGCGGTCGCGCTTGGTCGGACGACCCGCGCCGCGGTCGCGGACGGCCACCGCCGCCACCGTCTCACGGGGCGGCGGGGGCGGGCTGTGGTCGGTGTAGCACGCGGCGGCGTCGGGGGCACTCGTTCGCTTGCTGATCACCCGGACCACGACCACGATCCGCTCGCGGCCTTCCTGGCGGAGCCGCACCTCATCGCCGGGCCGGATCAGGTGCGCGGGCTTGACCCGCGCCCCGTTGACCCGGACGTGCCCCGCCCGGCAGGCGGCGGATCCGGCCGAGCGCGTCTTGATCAGCCGGACCGACCAGATCCAGCTGTCCACCCGCCCCGCATGATCGTCTGCCACCCGGCCACTGTAATGCGGGCCGCCTCCGGCCGCCTCGCCCGCGCACGCCCGCTCCCCCGCCTGGTCCCGCCGCTCCCCTCGCCCGCGCCGGCCCCGTCGCCCCGCGGCCCGCCGGGGCGGGAGACTGAGGCCATGACCGGCATGTGGGCCTGCCCCTCCTGCGGGCGGAGTTTCGCCAACCGCAACCAGGTCCACACGTGCGCCGCGCTTGGTGACCTGGACCGGCACTTCGCCGGTAAGGATCCGCAGGTCCGGGCCACCTTCGGCGCGGTGCTGGCCGCGGTCGCCGCCTGCGGGCCGGTCGAGGTACTGCCGGAGAAGACGCGCATCGCCCTGCACGTGCGGATGAGCTTCGCGGCGTTCATGCCGCGACGGCACTGGCTGAACGGCCACCTGGTGCTGGCCCGGCGGATCGGCAGCCCTCGCTTCGTCCGCATCGACGCGCTGTCGCCGCGCAACGTGGTGCACGCGTTCCGGCTGACGGCGCCCGCGGAGGTGGACGGAGAGTTCACCGGGTGGCTCGCCGAGGCCTATCAGGTTGGCGCGCAACAGCACCTGCGACGGCACGGGCAGGCCGATGGAGCTGATCGCTGAGGATGCCGTCCTCCGTCTGCCCAACGCTTATGGGCAGACTTTTCGGGGCGGGCACATACTGCCCAAAACTCTGCCCATAACTAGGGCCGGGCGCCTGGTGCGGGCCACGGCCGGTTGAACGGAACGCTTAGGGTCGGGGGTGACCGCAGCCGGCACCGGGGAAAGGACCGCGTTCGTGACTGAGGACCTGGCCAGGGCCCGCTTCGCCGGGGTGTACGCGGCGACCACCACGCCGTTCCGTGACGACGGGTCGGTGGACATCGGGCAGTTCGGCGCGCACTGCGCCTGGCTCATCGAGGAGGGGGTCGCGGGCCTGATCCCGAACGGGTCACTGGGCGAGTACGAGGCCCTGTCGGACGCCGAACGCGCCGGGATCGTGACCACCGCGATCGACGCCGCGGACGGCCGGGTCCCGGTCGTGCCCGGCGTCTCGGCCAAGTCCGGCCCGGAAGCCCGGAGGTGGGCCGAACAGGCCGCCGAGGCTGGCGCGGCCGCGGTGATGTCGCTGCCGCCGACGTCGCACAAGCCCACCGGCGATGAGGTGGTCGCGCACTTCGCCGAGGTGGCCAGGGCCGGGCTGCCGATCATCGCCTACAACAACCCGTTCTCCACCCGGGTGGACCTCACCCCGCCGCTGCTGGCCCGGCTGGCCGGGATCGGCCAGGTCCAGGCGGTCAAGGAATTCTCCCAGGATTCGCGGCGGGTGGCGCAGATCAGGGAGCAGGCACCGCGCCTGGAGGTCCTCTGCGGCTGCGACGACACGCTGGTGGAGGCGATGCTGCTCGGCGCGACCGGCTGGATCGCGGGGTACGTCAACGCGTTCCCCGCCGCCAGCGCGCGGCTGTACGAGCTGTGCGCCGCCGGCGACTACCGCGCCGCGATGGACCTGTACCGCGTGCTGCTCCCGGCGCTGCGGTGGGACGCCGATCCCCGCTTCGTTCAGGCCATCAAGCTCGCGCAGGAGGAGGCGGGCTGCTACGGCGGGCCGGTGCGGCTGCCCCGGCTGCCGTTGCCTGCGGACGAGGACGCGGAGGCGCGCGCGGTGGCCCGGGCCTGCGTCCGCGCAAGCGCGAGCGTGTGATGCGGGCCCGCAGCATCTTCTCCGCCGTCGACAGCCACACGGAAGGCATGCCGACCAGGGTCATCACCAGCGGCCCCGGCGTGCTGCCCGGCGCGACCATGTTCGACCGGATGCGGTACCTGGTCAGCGAGCGGGATGACCTGCGGACCCTGCTGATGTACGAGCCGCGTGGGCATGCCGCCATGTCGGGCGCGATCCTGCAGCCGCCGGCCCGCGCGGACGCCGACATGGGCGTGGTGTTCATTGAGGTCTCCGGATGCCTGCCGATGTGCGGGCACGGCACCATCGGTACCGCCACCGTGCTGGTCGAGATGGGCATGGTGGCGGTCAAGGAACCGGTCACGCTGGTCCGCCTCGACACCCCGGCCGGACTGGTGGAGGCGTCGGTCGCGGTCAGCGACGGCCGCGCCACTTCCGTAACAATTCGTAACGTGCCGTCGTACCTGCATCTGCGTGACGCAACG
Source organism: uncultured Actinomycetes bacterium (assembly GCA_963824545.1). GTDB lineage: Bacteria > Actinomycetota > Actinomycetes > Streptosporangiales > Streptosporangiaceae > Bog-532. The sequence continues at coordinate 350,212 of CAWGPP010000033.1, forward strand.
GTCACCGTGCCGGGGATCGGGGAACTGACCCTGGACGTGGCGTTCGGCGGAAACTTCTACGCGATCCTGCCCGCGGCCGCGGCCGGGCTGGCGGTGCGCCCCGACCTGCACGACCGCATCGTGGCCACCGGGCTGGCGGTCATGGACGCGGTCAGCGAGCAGCTGACGTTCGCGCACCCGGAGAACCCCGGCATCAGCGAGTGCCGGCACGTGGTGTTCACCGAGCCCGCGGAGGGGGACCGGCCGGCCCGCGCCGCGGTCGCCATTCACCCGGGCTGGGTGGACCGCTCCCCCTGCGGGACCGGCACCTCGGCGCGGATGGCGCAGCTCGAGGCGCGCGGGGGGCTGGCCATCGGCGAGGACTTCGTGCACGGTTCGCTGATCGGGACGACGTTCACCGGGCGCCTGGTGGAACGGGCCATGGTCGGGGACTTCCCGGCGGTCGTGCCGACTGTCCGGGGCCGCGCCTGGCTGACCGGCATCGGCCATTACCTGCTGGATCCGGAGGACCCGTTTCCGGCCGGGTTCCTGATCGGGCGGCAGCCCTGAGCCGCGCGGGCCCGCGGTGACCGCCGGTTCCCGGCCGGCGCCTGCCCCGCGCGCGGCGGCCCTGAGCGAGCTTCCCGCCACGGCCGACGTGGTGGTGATCGGCGCAGGCCTGGTTGGGGCGGCGACCGCCGCGGCCCTGGCCGCGTCCGGCCGGCGGGTCTGCGTGGTCGACCGGACTGGGCCCCTGGGCGGCACGACCGCCGCCGGCGAGGGCAACATCCTGGTTTCCGACAAGCTGCCCGGTCCGGAGCTTGACCTGGCGCTGCGCAGCGCCGCGCTGTGGCAGGTGTTCGCGGCCGAGCACGGCTCGGCGCTCGAGTACGAGGCCAAGGGTGGGGTCGTCGTCGCGCACGACGTGCAGCAGCTGGCCGCGCTGCGGGAGCTGGGTGAGCGGCAGCGGGCCGCCGGGGTGGCCGTCGAGGTGCTGAACGGCGGTGCGCTGCGGGACGCGGAGCCGCGATTGTCCCGCCACCTCGCCGGGGGTGCGTTCTATCCCCAGGACGCCCAGGTCCAGCCGATGCGCGCGGCGCTGGCGTACCTGGCGCTGGCCCGGCGGTGCGGGGCGCAGGTAGTGGGTGGCGCGGAGGTGATCGCGCTGGAAACCACGCCGACCACGTTGATCGCGCTAGGCGGCCCGGGCCGGCCGACCGCGCCAGGCGGACCGGGCACGCCTGGCAGTCCGGGCGGGCCGGGCACGCCAGGCAGTCCGGGCGGGCCGGGCGGGCCAGGCAGTCCGGGCGGGCCGGGCGGGAGGGTGTCCGCCGTGGTGACGAGCCGCGGCCGCGTCGCCACCCCGGTCGTGGTGAACGCGGCCGGGCCGTGGAGCGGGGTGGTCGCGCAGCGGCTGGGGTCCGCGCTGCCGGTCCGGCCGCGCCGAGGGCGCATCCTGGTCACTGAGCCGATCTCCGCCGTCATCCGGCACAAAGTTTACGAGGCCGACTACGTCGGCGCGGTAGTCAGCGACGCCGCCGGGCGTCAGTGCTCAGCCGTGGTGGAGGGCACCGCCGCCGGCACCGTGCTCATCGGCTCCAGCCGGGATGTGGCCGGGTTCTCCGCCCGGCCCGACCCGGCGGCCCTGGCCGAGATGGCGCGCCGCGCGATCTCGCTGTTCCCGTTCCTGGCCGCGGTCCGCGCCATCCGCGCCTACACCGGGTTCCGCCCCGCGTCGCCGGACCACCTTCCGGTCATCGGCGCGGACCGGGCGGTGCCGGGCCTGTTCCACGCGACCGGTCACGAGGGGGCCGGGATCGGCCTGGCGCCGGCCACCGCCGAGCTGATCACGGCGCTCATCGACGGCGCCCGGCCGCCGGCGGATGCCGCACCGTTCACGCCGGCCCGGTTCGGCCCGGGCGTTTCCGCAGCTTTCGGCGTGGCGCGGTGATGGGCCGTGATACCGAGGAGGTGTGCGTAAAGAGCGGGTGAGCTTCACCTTCGACGGTGCGACCATGGATGCGCAGCGTGGTCAGACGGTTGCGGCCGCGCTGCTGGCGGGCGGCGTCGTTTCCTGGCGGACGACCCGGTCCGGCGGCCGGCCGCGCGGGCTGTTCTGCGGTATCGGCGCCTGTTTCGACTGCCTGGTGAATGTCAACGACGACCGGGGCGTGCGGGCCTGCCTCATCCCGGTGCACGACGGAGACCGGGTGCACACGAGCGTCTCGCCCGGCCCGGACGGGGGGACGGCGCAATGAGCACCGCGATCACGGCCGACGTCGCCGTGGTGGGCGCGGGGCCGGCCGGAATGGCCGCCGCACTGGCCGCCGCGGACCTGGGCTGCCGGGTAATCCTGGTCGACGCCGGCCCCGCGATGGGCGGCCAGATCTACCGCGCGCCAGCCTCGGGCGGGGTCGCGTCCGGCTCACGGGCGGCGCCAGCGGGCATGCCCCGGCGGCTGCGGCGGGCCGCCACGCACCCGGGCATTCACCACTTGCCGGGGACCATGGTGTGGCACGCGACCGTGCCGGATCGGGCACCGGGGAGTTCCGGCGAGGCCGGGAGCCATGGGGAAGCCGGGACCGGCGGGCAGAGCGGGACCGGCGGGCAGAGCGGGACCGGCGGGCAGAGCGGGACCGGCGGGCAGAGCGGGACCGGGGAGGCCGGGTTTGTGCTGTGGCTGGCCGACGCGGCGGGGCGGGCGGCGGCCGCGAACGCGGGGCCCGACCTGTTGCGGGCCTGCGCGGTCGTGATCGCCACCGGGGCCACCGAGGTCACGCTGCCGTTCCCGGGCTGGGACCTGCCGGGCGTGACGACCGCCGGAGCGGCGCAGGCCCTGCTGAAGGCGCACGGGGTGGTGGCCGGTCACCGCGCCCTGGTGGCGGGGTCCGGGCCGTTGCTGCTGCCCACGGCCACCGCGCTGGCCACGGCGGGGGTACGCGTGCGGGCCGTGCTGGAGGCCAACCCGGCGGGACCGGCCGCGGCCCGCGCCGCACTGCTCACCCCGTTCACCGAGAAGGTCGCCGAAGCGGCCGGGTACGCCCGGGTCCTGGCCCGGCACCGGGTCCCGGTCCTGCCCGGCCGGGCCGTGACCGCGTGCCACGGTGACGGGCGCGTGCGGCGCGCGACGATCTCCCGGCTCACCCGGGACTGGCGGCCCGTCCCCGGGTCGCAGCGCGAGGTGGCCGTCGACGCGGTGCACGCCAGCTTCGGGTTCTGCCCGGCCCTGGAGCTTCCGCGACTGCTGGGCTGCGCGGACCTCCCGCAGCCGGGACGGCCAGCCGCCGCCGTGTGGCACGACGAGGATCAGGGCACGTCGGTGCCGGGAGTGTTCGCGGCGGGCGAGACCACCGGCGTTGCCGGGGCCGAGGTGGCCGAACTGGAGGGGTACATCGCCGGGGCCGCCGCGGCCCTGTCGGCAGGGCGGATCACCGCGGGCCCATTCGTTAAGAAAACCGCGAGGGTACGGGCGGGTCTGGTCCGTGCGCGCCGGTTCGCGGCCGCGCTCGACGGCCTGTATCCGTGGCAGGCGGGCTGGCTGAGCTGGCCGGAACCGGAGACGGTCGTGTGCCGGTGCGAGGAGGTGCGCTGGGCGGCGATCGGCGCGGCGGTCGCGGACGGCGCGCGGGACGTCCGCGCGGTCCGGGGCGTGACCCGCTGCGGCATGGGTTATTGCCAGGGCCGGGTCTGCGGTCCCGTGCTCCAGCAGGCGGTCGCGGCCGCCGCCGGGCGGGGCCTGTCCGAGGTCGGCGACCTGCAGACGCGCCCGTTGCTCACACCGGTGCCGCTCGGCGCGGTCGCCGAGATGATCGGGCCAGCCGGCGCGTAGGCGGTAACAGGATGGGCAGGTAGCGGTCCAGTTCGTACTCGGTGACCTGGCGGCGGTACTCGTTCCACTCCTCGCGCTTGTTGCGCAGAAAGAAATCGAAGACGTGCTCGCCAAGGGTCTCCGCGACGAGTTCGCTGGCCTGCATGACGTTGATCGCCTCGCCGAGGTCGTGCGGCAGCGGCTTGATGCCCATGGCACGGCGTTCGGAGGAGGTCAGCGCCCACACGTCGTCATCGGCGGGCGGCGGCAGCTCGTAGTCGTCCTCGATGCCCTTGAGCCCGGCGGCGAGGATCAGCGCGTAGGCCAGGTACGGGTTGCATGAGGCGTCGATCGAGCGGAACTCCACCCGGGTCGAGTTGCCCTTGTGCGGCTTGTACATCGGCACCCGCACCAGCGCGGACCGGTTGTTGTGCCCCCAGCAGATGTAGGCCGGCGCCTCGCCGCCCGCCCCGGCGGTCCGCTCGGCCGCGCCCCACAGCCGCTTGTAGGAGTTGACCCACTGGTTGCAGACGGCGGTGATCTCGGCGGCGTGCCTGAGCAGCCCGGCGATGAACGCCCGGCCGATCTTGGACAGCTGGAGCTCCGCGCCCGGCTCGTAGAAGGCGTTCCTGTCGCCCTCGAACAGGGATACGTGGCTGTGCATCCCGGACCCGGGGTAGTCGGTGAACGGCTTCGGCATGAACGTCGCGTAGACACCCTGCTCGATCGCGACTTCCTTCATCACCAGGCGGAACGACATGATGTTGTCCGCCGTGGTGAGGGCGTCGGCGTAGCGTAGGTCGATCTCCTGCTGGCCGGGGCCGTCCTCGTGGTGGCTGAACTCCACCGATAGGCCCATGCTCTCCAGCATCATGATCGACATCTTGCGGAAGTCGTGCGCGATGCTGTGCGGCGTGTGGTCGAAGTAGCCGCCCGAGTCGATCGGCTCCGGCCGCTCCCCCGGCTTTGGCTTGTCCTTGAGCAGGAAGAACTCGATCTCCGGGTGGGTGTAGAAGGTGAACCCAAGGTCGGAAGCACGGCCGAGCGCGCGCTTGAGCACCCACCGGGGGTCCGCGTAGGACGGGGACCCATCGGGTAGCAGGATGTCACAGAACATCCGGCCCACTCCGGGCGCCTCCCCCTGCCACGGAAGCAACTGGAACGTCGAAGGGTCCGGCTTGGCGATCATGTCCGCCTCGTAGACCCGCGCGAACCCCTCGATCGCGGATCCATCGAAGCCGATGCCGTCCGCGAAGGCGCCCTCCAGCTCGGCCGGGGCCACGGCGACGGATTTCAGATAGCCGAGCACGTCGGTGAACCAGAGCCGGACAAACCGAATGTCCCGCTCCTCCAGCGTGCGCAGCACGAACTCTTGCTGCCTGTCCACGCCTCTCACCTTAGACGCCCCCAGTCCAAAACCCAGCCTCCATGTGGCGCGCTCCGCTCCGCGGCGGCCGGACGTGCCGGGCCGTCGCTGTCTGGCGGTCCTGATGTGCCAGTGTGCCCGGCGGTTGTTTCCTCGGGGTTACGCCATCGTTCAGGGTCTCGGTCCCTGTTCCTGCGGGGGTTCGCACTCATCCCGGCCGGGATGAATTCACCGCGCCCATCCTCGCGCCCGGTCCCCTTCGGCTGGCCTGCCTCCGCGCGCCCGTTGCCTCAGCACCCGGCCCGGGATCGGTGCGGTCCTCCCCGCCGGCTGGCGAGAGCCGCGGAGGTGGCGAGCCGGTCCAGGCCGATACCGCTGATCAGCAGGCGTTCTTTGCTGCTGGCGGCGAGCTGCTGAGTCCAGTCGGTGAAACCGCCGTCCGCGATCTCGGCCAGTTCCCCCTGGACATGCGCGTGCACCTTGAAGCACAGGTCGCGGTAGTAGCCGCGGCCGCGCTGGCGGGCGTGATCCAGCACGATCACCGCCGCGGCGGCCGGCCCGCGGTCCTGGTCGAGCTCACCGATGACCGCGGCCGCGATCTGCTCGCCCGCGTCGGAGAGCGGGGTCAGCGCGACGTGGATGTGCCGCAGCCCGGCGGCCGCCACCCCGGCCACGGCAAACCGCAGGTGCTCGGCCAGCGCGGCCCGCTCGAACCCGTAGCTGCCCTCGTCACGCCCGGCCGTCACCAGGCCGAACAAGGTGAAATGCGCGGGCGCGTCCACGTTCTTGAACTGCTGGGTGCGGACCACGTGCTGGATGCTGGCGAGCTTGACCGTCGCCGTCCGGGGCAGCGCCCGGCGGCGGCCCGCGGCCTCCAAGGCCAGGGTGTTGGTCGGGTCGGCCGCGACCTCGCACGCCCGGATGGTGGTCAGCACCTTGTGCTGGCTGACCGTGGCCAGCACCGAGTGCGTGCCGAGCGGGGCCACCGGGGCTAGCGTCAGCATCTCGACGTCGGTGGGCAGGCAGGTCAGCAGGGCGTCTTCGGCCTGCCGGATCGAGCGCCACGGGGTCCGGCTCGGGTGGGCGAACCGGTCACTGGCGTAGCGGCGCTGGACGCTGGCGGGCGTTTCCCGTGCCGCGCGGCGCCGCGCCACCTCCAGCATGACGCTGGTGAAATCGCTGCCGCTGAGCGCGGCCAGCCGCTCCACGGTGGCCATCCCGCCGATCTGCGGCAGCACGCGGTCCAGCACGGCTGGCTGGCCCGCCGCACCTTCGCTGCCTGCGCCATCTTTCATAACGTGAGCTTGACCGAACGGCGGCCGAACCGCACCTGGGTTTTCCGGCACGGCGTACCCGGCCCACCGCACGGCTCCAGGATCACCTCGCCGACAACGGTGTGCGACGCATGATGACCGTTCGAAAGATGGTTCCAGCTGGCCAGCCGGCTGAGCAGCGGCAGGAACAGCAAGGATCATCGGCGTCCGGTCGTCGCGCCGGATGGCCATTCCGTAGCTGACCAGCGTGCCGCCCCTGGCCATATCTCGTGATCATCCGGTCAGGAGCTCTTAGGCGCCGGCGTCCCTGTCGGTGCCCGGCCACTGGCCCAGCCACTGCGCATAGGACCTGGATTGATCCGGGCCGGGTTCCACCCCACCGGGCAGGGGCTGGGCGAACACGAGCGCGGCGGTGGCCTCGAGTTCGCTGCGAAGTAGGCTGGCGAGGCCAGTCGCCTCGAACCCCAGCGTCCACCAATCCTGGCCACGCGTGTGGACCTCGGTAAGTTCCAGCTCACACTGCGGCTCCTGGCCCAGCCCCGGGCCGCGCGCCACGATCTGCCCGCTAGCCAGTGAGAAGCGGCTGATGCGCCGCCTCTTGCGGACTGGCGTCCAGCCGGGCGGGTCGCCGGTGCCGGGGCTGAGCGGGCTGAAGGGAAAGGCCCACTTCTGCCAGGACTCCATGCGACCGCGGGCGCGGCCCGCCACCTCCAGGATTCCCGGGCTTCCGTGGTAGGCCTTCACCTCCAGTGCCCCGCCCCCGCGGACCTTCACCGACAGCCCGGGCAACTGCGGCTCCAGCAGGTAGGTATCCTCGCGTGACTCCGTCCCGGCCGGGAACCGCCCGAACCATCGGGCCACCGCGGCCTCCATCTGGCCTGGGAAGATCCAGCGCACCTCCAGGCTGCGGACTCCCCCGGTGACCAGGCTCGCAGGCGGTACACCCATCATCGCCTTCTGCTCCTGGCACTGCTGGCCGGTCGCGATTTTACCTGTCGGGTTCGGCGGTTATCCGTCCCGATGCGACGGCGTCAACAAGCGATTTGTCGTCGCGGTGGTTCTGGTCGGCCATGTTGCAGGACTCCCGGTACGTCCGCCCTGCCCCAGGCCCCGCACCTCCACTTCCCTGGCATCACGGTCAAGCGGAGCACGTCCTGCCCGGTCCGCACGTCCAGCGCCAGTCTCTTGGCGAGGCTTTCCGGGGTCTGCAGCAGCAGGCTGTCCCGGTCCGGGATCACCCTGCCGACGTGATACGGCAAGCCGCAGTTCGCGAAGGAGACGTAACGGTCCCGCTCCAGAACGACGATCTCGGCCGACTCATCCAGCCGCCGCAGCCGCGCCCCCGTCGAGGCACCCGCAACTCCCCCCACAATCACCGTCTACATCTCGCCACCTCTATCTGCCGGGCCGCGTTCTCGATCGCTTCCTCGACCGTTGGGCCTGGTTACTGCTACTGCCTGGCACCGCCGTCGTCGGCCATCTCGGCGTCGGCCACCTCAATCGCCAAGCCCAGCGCCCGGAGGATTTTCCCGCCTGCCGAGACCACCCGGGCCGTGCCCACAACTGGGGCAACCGCGATCATGACTCCCTGGAGATCGTCGGCGGTGATCCCGCTGTACTCGGCGGCCCCGGCGTTGGCGAGGTAGGAGGCAGGCGGCGCGTCCACCGCGATCAGCGCGGCGACCCTCGCGAGCATGAGCTCGCGGGGGGCAAGAGAGTTGTGCTCGACCGAGGCCGCGGTCATGTCGGCAAGTGTGTCAAGGACAGGTGTATCGGCGGTCATGGGGCCCTCCTACAGTTTCGCTGGCATCCCTTGCCAGGCGGTTCAGCGAATCCGCCTCAGCCGTTACCGGCCGCTGCGTCACGGTTTCAGGCTCACACCCAGGCAGGTGACCCTGCATCACCTACCGCCCGAATTCACCTAGAGGAAGCCGCGGCCGCAGCAGACCGGGCCTGAACGCCCGTCCGGGGGCCTAGCCGCTACCGCGGACGCGTGGTAAAACTACTGTCGCCCAGCAGGCGTCCGGCTCAGTGAGTGAAGACCGGCATGGCGAAAAGCCCCGGAGCGGCTCCTCCACGTCGGTGGCTTATTCGGATAAAGGACGAGGATAAGTGCGGCTACCGAGATATTGGCAGCAGGGAAGCCGGTCGGGACGGCGGGAAGCCGTCGAGGACGTGCCGAACGGGCAGGACCACTGACGCTTCCGGAGACGACCCGTTCCGGCATGAGCGCGCAGCACCATGGGGGCAGGCAACGTGAATAACGCCGCGGTGAACAAGGGCTGGCTGGCACTCGTCGCCCTGGCCACGGCGCAGTTCCTCATGGTGCTGGACCAGTCCGTGATGAACGTCTCGATCAGCGCGCTGGTCCACGACTTCCACACCACAGTCACCACGATCCAGGCGGTAATCACCCTCTACTGCCTGGTCATGGCCATGCTCATCCTCACCGGGGCCAAGATCGGCGACATGATCGGCCGCCGTCGGGCGTTCGTCGTCGGATTGATCATCTACGCCTGCGGCTCGGCGCTGACCGCGCTGTCCCAGTCGGTAGCCGTGCTCGCCATCGGGTGGTCGGTGCTCGAGGGCATCGGCGCGTCGCTGGTCTTTCCTGCGCTCGCGGCGTTGATTGCCGGCAACTTCGCGGGGCCCCGGCGCAAGGCCGCTTACGCGGTCGTCGGTGGGGTCGCTGGTGCGGGGATCGCGGTCGGCCCCATCGTGGGCGGGTGGGCGACGACCGTACTCACGTGGCGGGTCGTGTTCGTCGGCGAGGTCTTCATTGCTGCATTTATCCTGCTCATGGTGCGGAAGGTGGCAGACGCCCCTCGCCCGGATCCTGCTCCGAAGCTCGACATCGTGGGCTCGGTGCTGTCGGCCGCCGGTCTCGGGGTCTTCGTCTTCGCAGTTCTCCAGTCGAGTACCTGGGGGTGGGTCAAGCCGAAGAACTCCCCGATCACCATCTTCGGCTTCTCGCTGACCCTCTTCGTCCTCGCCGCTGGCGGCATCCTGCTCTGGGGATTCGTGACCTGGCAGCGCCATCGCGAGGCCACGAACCGAGACCCGCTGGTCCATCTCTCACTCGCCCGGATCCCTGCGGTGCGGTCGGGGCTGATCGGGATGTTCAGCCAGAACCTCCTCCTCATGGGGATTTTCTTCGTCGTTCCGCTCTATCTCCAGTTGGTCCTCGGGCTGAGCGCCCTCGAGACCGGGATCAAGATGCTGCCCATCTCGATCGCCATGTTCGTGACGGCGGCGATCGGCTCACGACTGTCGAGCCGCTTCCCAGTGCGGGCGATCGTGCAGAGCGGCCTGATCCTGACCCTCGCGGGTGCCCTCGTCCTGCTCGCGACGATCAAGCCCACTCTCTCCAGCGCTGGATTCGCCATCGGAATGGCCGTGCTCGGTGTCGGGATGGGCTTGATGATCTCCCAGCTGGGCAACGTGGTTCAGTCCTCGGTCGAGGAGTCGGGCCGGAGCGAGGCCGGAGGGCTCCAGTACACGGGGCAGCAGCTCGGCTCGTCGCTCGGGGTGGCGCTCATCGGGTCCATCGTCCTGATCGGCCTGACCGGCACCTTCGTCTCAAACGTCGAGCACGACTCTCGAATCAGCGCCGACGTGTCGGCCCAGGTGGGGGTGGCGGCGGGCTCCAACACCAACTTCGTCTCCTCCACGCAGATCGACGCCGCAGCGAAAAAGGCTGGCCTCGACGCCGCGACTACCGCAGCACTCGTCGATGACTACGAGTCGGCACAGCTCCGATCGCTCAAGGCCGGGCTGCTGGCTGCTGCCCTCCTCGCCCTCATCTCGCTCGGGTTCACCAGAGAGCTGCCGCACGAGCGACCGGTTCCCCGGACCAGCCGTGATCCCGCCGCGGTGTCGACCTCAGCCGGGTGATCGCTGAGCTGCTGGCTGGTTTCCCGGCTCCTACGTCAAGATGTTGATCGCGCGGGCGACCACGAGCGCGCCGATGCCGAGGGACACCCCCGCTTCCATCATCATCAGCAGCTTGGCCCACCGCTTGATCGCGGAGACGTCGGTGGGGCTGAACGCGGTGGCTGTCCAGAAGGCCAGCGACAGGGCGGCCAGCAACGCAAGCAGGACGGCCGGGACACGGCGAGTGGTGTACCCGGCCCGGGCGGGGACAGCACGCGTGTCCGGACTGCCTGTGCGGCCCGGTCTGCTGTGGCAGCAGATTTCCCCTAGGTGAATCCGGCTGGCAGGTGATGACGGCTCACCTGCCCGGGTGTGAGCCTGTCACCTGCCCGGGTGTGAGCCTGCCGGGTGATGGACAGCGACCGGGCTCTTTCGCTCCGCCGGCCGGAACAGCGGCACCAAGGGAGGACGTATGAGACTCACGTATCGGGCAGGCACGCGCGGATGGCTGCTGTTTCCGGCCGCTGTGCTGGTCCTGTCCGGGCTGGCCGCCGGGTGCAGCAGCAGCAAGCCCGCCTACTGCACCGACGCCACCAACCTCAAGACCTCCGTCAGCAACCTCGGCAATGTCGACGTCGCCAAGAACGGCCTCGGCTCCCTGCAGACCGCGCTGAACAGCGTCCAGACCAACGCGAAAATGTTCGCCAGCGACGCGAAGTCGGCGTACCCGTCGCAGACCACGGCGCTGCAGAACTCGCTGTCCGGCCTGGAAAACGCGATCAAGTCCGCGAAGGGGCAGCGTTCGGTGACCGCGGCCGCGGCGGTCGTCCCGGCGGTCACCCAGGTGAAGAACTCGGCAAGCGCGCTGCAGAGTGCTGTCTCGGGCAAATGCTCGTGACCAGTGCCCGGCGGATAAACCCGGGATCGCAACGGCCGCAGCCGCGCCGGGCCAGGGATCAAGCTGGGCCTGGCCGGCGTCATGCGGCCCGCGGCGGGTCCACGGTCCGGCGAGAGCAGGAAGGAGCCTCAGATGGCGAAGTGGAACTTCGTGGCGATGGGCCAGACGGGGCTGACCGGCTGGACCGGAAAGGCTGCCCGGCCGGTCGCCCAGACCATCGCCCGTAGGACCGGGCGGCCGGAGTCGGAGATCCTGGCGCTCATCGGCGCGGGGTTCCTCGCGATGGCACTGATCAACTTCCTCCGGGAGGTCGATGCCGTGATCGCGGCGGGCCGAACCGGCCGCCAACCAGCGAGTGGCCCTCCCGGCGGGGCTTAGGACGGTGATCACGCCCTGCCCGCCGACCGGATCCAGACCATCCCGGGCAACGGCTGGAACACGCACTTTCGCTCTACAGCCCACTCGAGACGTTCTTCGACAAGACCTAGCGCCCGAGCGAAATCGAAAAACACTGATAGCGCCCAGGCCAGCAACACAAGTAAGGAGCCGATGATGAGTGTGCAGGCGACTGAGGCTGCGCCCCGGGGTGGGCAGCGCTACCAGCTGGACACGGAGCTGGGGCGGCTGACCCCGGCGGAGCGCGCGGCACGGGGGAAGGCGGCGCGGGCGGCGGTGCCGCGGGACAGCCATGCGGTGTTCGACCCGCCGCCGGGCCGGCCCGACCCGATCGGCCTGCTGGAGGAGCAGGCCAAGACGCGAGTGCCGGAGCTGGTGCCCATCCGGCGGGGCCGGATGATGGTCTCCCCGTTCACCTACTACCGTGGCGCGGCGCTGCCGATGGCCGCCGACCTGGCTAGTACCCCGGTGTCGGGGCTGGCGGTGCAGGCGTGCGGGGATGCGCACCTGTCGAACTTCGGCGTCTTCGGTTCCGCGGAGCGGCTCCTGGTCTTCGACGTCAACGACTTCGATGAAACGACGCCCGGCCCGTGGGAATGGGACGTCAAGCGGCTGGCCGCCAGCATGGAGGTCGCGGCCCGCGGCAACGGATTCAGCGACAAGGACCGCCGCGAGATCGTCACGGCCACCGTCACCAGCTACCGGCAGGCCATGCGCGGCTTCGCCAAGATGAGCAACCTGGACGTCTGGTACGCGCACGCGGACCTGGACCAGCTGCGGGCGGAGTTTAACTCGCAGCTGGAAAAGCGGCAGCGCAAGATGGTGGACAAGGGCATGGCCAAGGCACGGACCCGCGACAGCATGCAGGAAGTGGCCAAGCTGACCCACCTGGTCGACGGCCGGCCGCGGATCATCGCCGACCCGCCGCTGATCGTCCCGATCAGCGACCTGCTGCCCAAGCAGATGGACCAGGAGACCTTCGAAGCCCAGATCAAGGACCTGCTCGCCACGTACCGGCGGACGCTGGAAACCGACCGCCGGTTCCTGCTCGAGCAGTACGAGTTCGCCGACATGGCCCGCAAGGTCGTCGGGGTCGGCAGCGTCGGCACCCGCTGCTGGATCGTCTTGATGCTCGGACGCGACGAGTCCGACCCGCTGTTCCTGCAAGTCAAGGAGGCCGAGGCGTCGGTGCTCAGCCGTTTCGTCGGGGCCAGCAAGTACACCAACATGGGCCAGCGGGTGGTCGCCGGGCAGCGGCTGATGCAGGCATCCAGCGATATCTTCCTGGGCTGGCAGCGGGCCGAGGCCGGGCTGGACGGCCAGCAGCGCGACTTTTACGTCCGCCAGCTGCGGGACTGGAAATACTCCATCGTCATCGAGGCGCTGATACCGCGCGGCATGCGGATCTACGGGCAGATATGCGGATGGACGCTGGCCCGCGCCCACGCCCGGTCCGGTGACCGGATCGCGATCGGCGCCTACCTCGGCGGCTCGGACGTCTTCGACCAGGCCATCACCCAGTTCGCGAGCGCGTACGCCGACCAGAACGAACGCGACCACCAGGCCCTCGTGGACGCTGTCGCATCAGGACGGATCACCGCCGAGCAGGGCCTGTGACATCGGGGCAGGGCCACCCGGCGAACGAGCCCTCATCGATGCACCGGGGCAAGATCCATCATCGGACCCTGTCCCGATCCGGGGATCCTGACCGAGCGGCTGCTCGGACTCCTCTGGCGGCCGCTTCGACCTGAATGGAAACAGCGGGCCGGCGGGGTCTCTTTACCCGCGCATGTGCCATCACGCTCGCTCGGCGGTGAACGGCAGGAGGCGGCAGGACCAGGTGCCCTTCGCTGACCGTTTCCACCTAGGTGGAAACGGTCAGCAGGTGATGACAGGTCACCTAGCTGAGTGCGAGTCTCCGCTGATGGACAGGGACCGGGCACGAGGCACACGGTACCGGCTGGTTCTTCGCGGCGAGCTGGGCGAACCGTTCGGATTCCTGTTCGAGGGGATGCGAATGGAGCGGCTGGCGGGCACCACAGTGCTGACCGGGAACGTGATCGACCAGGCGCACCTGGTCGGGCTCATCGAGCAGACCCAGGAGCTGGGCCTTGAGCTCGTTTCGATCGGACCGGCGGACGAGGGGGCAACTGATCCCCCGGAGCCGTACCCCAGAGGGAACGAAGGGGTCTGAGGGATGGGCGCCCACCAGACCAGCAATCCGGATAAAGGACGAGTCATGACCCAGTTGGCGGAAGTATTCAAGGTTAACCGGCAGGGATTTAGCCTGCGCCGGGGCGTCGTTTTTGCGGTCGTGCTGGGGTTGCTGATCGTTGTGGGCGTGCTCCCTAATGAGCGGAGGTATTTCCTCACGGCGATCTTCGGGGCGCTGATCGTGGCCGTGAGCGACCCCGGCGGGAAACACGGCCCCCGGGTGGCCAAGATGGCGGTGGTGGCCGTGGCCGGGGCGCTGCTGACGGCCCTGGGGTTCGGTATCGGCGGCGGTCCCTGGGGATGGGTGGTGCTGGCCGCATTCGCGGCCACGTTGCTGGGCGGCCTGGCGGTGACATACGGCCTGCACCGGTTCGTCGCGGCCTACCTGCTCAACGTCTGGTTCATCATCGCCCTCGGCCTGCCCACGCTGCTTTCCTTCAGCCTGCCGGGCCTGTTCAAGTCCGGCCTGCTGCACACCGAACCGTGGCAGCAGGCGCTGGCCTGGCTGGTCGGATCGGGGCTGTGGATCGCGTACACCTTCATCCTGTGGCTGGTGCGCGGGCGGGTCGCGCAGCCGCAGCCGGTCTCCGAGATCCCCGGGGATATCTCCCCGCGGCCGCTGACCCGGCCAATTATCCTGTTCGCGGTGATCCGGGCGGCCGCCCTGGCGATCGCCGTCGCGATCTCCTTCGGGCTGCACCTGCCCAACGCCTACTGGATGCCCATGGCCACCATCATTGCCATGAAGCCCAGCCTGCAGCAATCCGCCCTCATCGCCGAGCAGCGGATCGCCGGGACGGTCGTGGGCGCCGCGGTGGCCGCCCTGGTCCTGCTGGCGGTCGACAACCGGACCGCCCTCGAGGTCATCGTGGTCGTCCTGGTCGCGCTGGGCGCCTCGATCCACGGCGTGAACTACGCCTGGTACACCGCAGCGCTGGGCGGGGCCATCCTGATCGCCGCGGACGTGCCCCACCCATCCAACCTTGCCGATGAGGGACGCCGGATCCTGTTCACCTTCGCCGGCGTCGGGATCGCCGTCATCGTCATGTTCCTGGCCGACCTGCTGCAAAAGCACAGCGCCGCCAAACCAGCACTACAAGCACCTGTTCATGGCCGGGCAGGGTGAGCGAGCCAGGGCGACATGACCGACGGGCATTATCAGGACCTGCCGCCCGCGAAGCGGAGGCGGCTCATCTTCCGGGCGGTGCTGCGCAGTGTCGTGGCCGCAACGGTGCTCGTGGTTCTCTACTACGTGCTTCCGCTGGACCGGCCATGGGATAGGGGCACGGCGATCCGCGTGCTGATTGGCCTGCTGGTCTTCGCGGGTGTCATGGTGTGGCAGGTCCGGGTCATCGCTGGCGCGCGCTACCCAGGTCTGCGGGCGGCCGAGGCGCTGGGCTTGGTCCTTCCCCTCTACCTGGTGCTGTTCGCCTCGACGTACTTCATGATGGAACGGGCCTCCCCGGCGGCCTTCACCCAGCCGCTGACCCGCACGGACGCCTTGCACTTCGCGGTGACCGTCTTCTCGACGGTGGGTTTCGGGGACATCACCGCCAAATCCGAGATCGCCCGGGTCGTGCTCATCGTCCAGATGCTCGCCGACCTCGCAGTTCTCGGCGCCGGACTACAAGTCCTCCTGAGGGCGGTACAGCGCGGCCGGGAGCGACGATCGTAAACGGGCGATGGCCCGGCGCGGCGGCCACGTGACGGCCCCAGGCAACAGGGACCGGGCCGGGCCGCGGCTTCTCACCTAGGGGATTTCGGCCGGTAGATGATGACGGGTCACCTGCCCGGGTGTGAGCCTGAGACCGCGATGCCGCGGCCGGGTAACGGCTGCGGCAGATCGGCTGAACCGCCTGGCAAAGGATGCCAGCGGAACTGGAGGAGGTCGGCATGTCCGGATCCGGTAGCACGTTCATCCTGGTGGCAACGTACCCGGATGAGGCAACAGCACAAGAGGACTACCAGGTCGTCAAGGACGCTCACGCGGCGGGCCTGGTGGGTTCCTACGATGCGGCTGTGGTCACCAAGGACGCCAGCGGCAAGGTCCACGAGAACAAAGACGAGACGGCCACCCGCCATGGTGCCTGGTGGGGCGTTGCCGCCGGGGCGGCGATCGGGGTCATCTTCCCGCCGGCCGTGCTGGGCGCGGCCGCGGTCGGTGGCGTGGTCGGCGGGGTCAGCGGGCACCTGTCCAAGGGAATGTCGCGCTCGGACGCGAAGCAGCTGGGGGACCTCATCGACCCCGGGCAGGCCGGGCTCGTCATTGTCGGCGAAAGCAAGGTCGAGGACGCGATCAAGAACGCGGTGACCAGGGCGCAGAAGCAGACAGCCCAGGAGCTGAACGTGGATCCCAAGGACCTGGACAAGACTCTGCAGCAAGCGGTCAACGAGATGTGAGCCCCGGCCGCCTGTCCCAGCGGCACACGCCATATCAGTGGCCAAGGGCCACACGAAGGACGGGCGGCGTGACCCAGACGTGGGCTGGGACGGTGGTTGCAGTCAGGCACAAGCCTGCCAGCGCCGGTCCGGGGCGCTTTGACCAGGGAATGTCTGGTCCCAGGGACGCCAAGGGTCGCATCCCCGGCAGGTGAGGGGCCGGCGCGGGCACCCGGACTATCAACGAGCTGCCCGGCCGCGGCCGGGCAGATAGAGGTGGCGAGATGAAGACGGTGATCGTGGGGGGAGTGGCCGGCGGTGCCTCGACGGGGGCGCGGCTGCGGCGGCTGGATGAGTCGGCGGAGATCGTTGTGCTGGAGCGGGACCACTACGTCTCCTTCGCGAACTGCGGCTTGCCGTACCACATCGGCGGGGTGATCCCGGACCGGGACAGCCTGCTGCTGCAGACCCCCGAGAGCCTGGGCAGGGCGCTGGCGCTGGATGTGCGGACCGGGCAGGACGTGCTCCGCATCGACCGTGATGCCAGGGAAGTGGAGGTGCGCGACCTCGCACAGGGGCGGACGTACCGGGAGTCTTACGACACGCTGGTGCTGTGCCCGGGGGCCGAGCCGGTCCGGCCGCCGATCCCCGGTGGCGATGACCCGCGGGTGGATGTGCTGCGCAACATTCCCGACATGGACCGGATCATCGCCCAGCTGGACAAGGACGCCACGAGCGCGGTCATCGTCGGCGGCAGCTACATCGGGCTGGAGCTCACCGAGGCGTTCCGGGACCGCGGGCTGCAAACGACGGTGGTGGAGCGGACCGGGCGGCTGATGCCGTGGCTGGACCCGGAGATGACCCGGATCCTGGACTACCACGTCGTCACGCACGGTGTGGACCTGCGGCTGGGCACGTCGGCGATGGCCGTTCGTCATGGGGAGGGCGGCAGGCTGGTGGTCGATCTGTCCGACGGCACGTCCGTGGAGGCTGACGTTGTCGTGATGGCGGCCGGGGCGCGTCCCAACGTGGATCTTGCCCGTGCCGCCGGCCTGGAGATCGGGCCGCGCGGCGGCATCGTGGTCGACGCGCAGATGCGCACCTCGGCACCGGGCATCCTCGCGGCCGGGGACGCGGTGGAGACCGCGCACCTGCTGACCGGGGAGCCTGTGCTGTCGATGCTGGCCGGCCCGGCGAACCGGGAAGGCCGGATCGCCGCGGATACGATCGCCGGCCGCGAGGATGCCGGCGGCTACCGGGGTACCCAGGGCACCGCCGTGGTCAAGGTGTTCGACATGACCGCCGGGGGGACCGGCCTGACCGAAACCGAGCTGGCCGCGGCGGGCACGGACTTCCGCAAGGTCTACACCCACCAGAACGGCCACGCCGCCTACTACCCGGGCACCGCACCGCTGTTCCTGAAGCTGCTGTTCGACCCGGCCGGGGGCAAGCTGCTGGGCGCGCAGGTGCTCGGCTGGGACGGCGTCGACAAGCGCATCGATGTCCTGGCGGTCGCGCTGCGCGCCGGGCTGACGGTGTTCGACCTGGAGCACTTGGAGCTGGCCTACGCCCCGCCGTACGGCGCGGCGAAAGACCCGGTCAACATGGCCGGTTTTCTGGGCTCGAACCTGCTGCGCGGCGACATCCATCTTTGGTACCCCGAGGACTACCCGGACTGCGCCGGCGAGGTGACGATCCTCGATGTGCGCACCCCGGCGGAGTACGGCGCCTGGCACATCCCTGGGGCGGTCCTGCTGCCCTATACCGAGCTGCGGCAACGGCTGGACGAGGTCCCCCGGGACAAGCCCGTATACACCTACTGCCGGTCGGGTTTCCGCAGCTACATCGCCTACTGCGTGCTGAAGCAGAACGGGTGGGACCAGGTGGCTTTCCTGGCCGGCGGGATGATGACCTACCACGGCTACCACATGACGCCGCTCGCCGTGGGCCAGGGCGGCATGCCGGTCGTGGCCCACGCCGAGGACCAGCTAGCCCAGCGGCCCGGCGCGCTCGAGCACATCTAACCATCGACGCGAAGTGCGTCAAGGAGCTCAGGGCCGGCTCGGCCGGGGATGGGCAGCTGATCGACGGCCGTGCGCCGGGCCGTCCCTGCGCGGTCGTATCGACGGCCGTGCGCCGGGCCGTCCCTGCGCGGTCGTGAGGTGGGGAGGCGGCGCCCGGTGCGGATGAGCATTCGGCCGGATCTTCCGATGCGAGGGCGGATATCGCGGCGGGCTGGCATAAGCAGGGACTTTCGGCCTATGGATCCAAGGATCCGCACCAGGCATTCTGAACGCTATGTGCCCTGCGCAGGAGGCGTCCGGCGACGTGCAGGCACCGAGTCTGTCGCGCCGTCAGGTACCCCAGGCCCGCCCCCGCCAGGGCACCCCTGAACGGCAAGGCTCTGCCGCGGGCGGCGAGGTGCGACAAGGTGCGGGGCAGCCAATCCTGGTCGCCACGAAGCTGCATCCGCCGCCGGTACGCGAGGAGACGATTGCGCGCGAGCGCCTGCTGGAACGTCTTCGAAGCGGGTCGGACCGCAGGCTCACTCTGGTTGCCTGCCCGGCGGGCTTCGGGAAGACCACCCTGCTCGCGGCGTGGCGCGAGGCCGAGGCGGCGCGGAAACCGGTCGCGTGGCTGACCCTGGACGAGGGCGACAACGACCCCGTGGTGCTCTGGACGCACGCGATCGAGGCGCTGCGCCGCGCCAGCCCCGCCGTCGCCAGGTCGGCGCCGGCGCATACGGTCGTCGCGCCGGTCGTTGACGTGGTCCTGCCGCGCCTGGTCAACGAGCTGGACGGCCAGGGTGAGATCACGCTCATCCTGGATGACTTTCACCGGCTGTCGAGCGTCCCAGCCCGCGCCAGCGTCGGGTGGTTCATCGACCATGCGCCGGCCGGGTTCCAGCTCGTGGTCGCGAGCAGGACGGAGCCATTCCTGCCGGTGGCTGCGCTGCGCGCCCACGGTGAGCTGCTCGAGCTGCGAGCCGTCGACCTGCAGTTCACCTCCGACGAGGCGGACGCCTTCCTGAACGGCCGCCTCGCGCTCGGCCTCACACCCGAGGACCTCGATTGCCTGGTCGAGCGGACTGGGGGATGGCCGGCCGGGCTCTATCTCGCGGCGCTGTCGCTGCAGCACGCTTCCGACCGCCACGCCTTCGTGCGCAGGTTTGGCGCCTCAAGCCGCCATGTGATCGACTTCCTGGAGGCGGAGGTGCTCCACGCGCATGATCCGCCGGTGCAGGCGCTGATGCTCCGCACGTCGGTTCTCGAACGGATGTCCGGCCCGTTGTGCGATGCGGTGATGGAGCAGCAGGACTCGGCGGCCATTCTCGATGCGCTGTCGCGGACCAACCTGTTCCTGGTCCGGCTTGACGATGAGGGCGAGTGGTACCGCTTTCACCGCGTCTTCGCGCAGCTGCTCCGGGTGGAGCTGGAGCGGCGCGAGCCGGACCTGGCCCCGGCGCTGCACCGCCGCGCGTACGCCTGGCATCGTGATCACGGGACGACCGGCGAGGCGATCCGCCACGCGATCGAAGCCGGCGCTTACGCCGAGGCCGCCGAGCTGATCCAAGGCCCCTGGATCAGCTACGCCAACACGTACAGGTACGACACCCTCCTGGCCTGGCTGCGGCGGCTCCCCGAGGAGATACTGACCGGCGACGTGCAGCTGCTCCTGGTCAAGGCGTGGGTGCTGTCGCTGTCCGCCCGGCGGGAGGAGGCGGCGCGGGCCATCGCGGCGGCCGAACGGCTGGGCGACCTTAGCGCGGGGCCGCTGCCGGACGGTTTCAGCTCGGCTGAGGCGAGCCTGACGATGCTGCGGGCCTGCTTCCCGTGGGGAGATGTCGGCGCCCAGCTGGAAAACGGCCGCCGGGCGGCCGAGCTTGAGGGCCCCGGATCGCCGTGGCGGCCGCTGGCGTGCTGGGCGGTCGGCATGGGCCTGTACTTCCGGGGTGAGCCTGACGAGGCCGACCAGTGGTTCGCCGAATCGGCGGCACTGGCGCCTGCGAGCGCGCAGTGGCTGGCCGGCGAGGCGTCGCTGGCCTACCGATCGTGGATCGCCGGCGAGCGGGGCCGTCTTGACGAACAGCGGGTGCTGGCCGAAACGGCAACCGGATTCGTGCGGGACCACGGCACCGAGAAAATCATCGGCGCGGCCCCGCTGGCGCTGGGAATATCGCTCGCGGCGCGCGGCAGGCCCGAGGAGGCACTGCCGCTGATCGAACGCGGCGTCGCTCTCTCGCGGACCTTCGGCCAGCCCATCCAGCTGGCGAACGCGCTGCTCAGCCAGGCGCCGGTGCTCCGGGCCCTGGGCCAGCACCAGCGTGCCACGGATGCGATAGCCGAGGCGAGATCCATCCTCGAATCCTGCCCGGATCCGGGGATCCTGGCCGGGAGGCTGGCTGCCCTCGGCCGGCCACCGCAGGCCCGCTGCGCCCGATCCGCAGATCAGGAGCTGACGCAGCAGGAGCTCCGGGTGCTCAAGCTGCTGAACACTGATCTTTCCGAGCAGGATATCGGCCGCGAGCTGTATGTGTCGCACAACACGGTCCACAGCCACGTCCGGGCGATTTACCGCAAGCTCGCGGTGTCCTCACGGGCCAACGCGCTCCAGCGTGGCCGCCAACTCGGCCTCCTCTAGGGGCCGTACTTGCGTGTGGCAGAGACCATGAGCAGGGACTGTTCGTTGAGTTCCCGGCGCCTCCGCTACCCGCGCTCGCCTCTCAACTATCCCTCAGTGGTCCCATCGGCATCATTGGTGTTACGCCGTCGCTTGCGGTACACCAGGTTCGGGTCGCCGGGGGCGGCGCGGTGGCCGGCGGCGCAGCAGCCCGATCTCGACGGGCTCGCCACAGTCCCGGTGCCGCAGCCCGATCCGGCCGCCGGAAGCGGTCAGCCACGGGTCCCCGCATTGAATCCCGGGGCCTACCGTTAGCCGGTGTGCAGGTCGTGAGCCATGAAGATGTCGTCGACATAGCGTCCGTTGAGGAAGAACTCTTCACGGAGGACTCCCTCGATGCGGAAACCGCATGACTCGTAGAGCCGGCGGGCTCTGGTGTTGGTGCTGAGGACGCGGAGTGCGAGTTTGCGTGCGTGCCGGCGGCGGGCTTGGTCCAGGCTGGCGTGGATAAGCTGGCGGCCTGCCCCCTGGCCCTGATGGGCTGGGTGGACGGCCAGTCCGCGGATTTCCATGACGTGGGCGCGTGAGGCGAGCGCGGTTGACTGGCCGAGGGCGGCGTAGCCGGCCACGGTGCGGTCGATTTCGGCGACCAGCACGTCGGCTGGCTGTATTCGTTCGCTGAAGAAGGCGGCGTCGGCGGGGGGTGGCGGGGCCGGTGAGACGTCGGCCGTCCATGTGGCCGTGTCTATCTTCCTCAGCGCCGACTGATCTTCTGGCCGTGCCTGGCGGACGTGGAGCACGGCATTCAGGGTGGCACATCGGCGGGCTGGCGGATCGTCTGCCACTGGCTGTTGCTGCGGGTGTGGCAAACCTTGTTGCCGCCGGCCCCGCCAACGGGCAATGGCAGCGCGACCAGAGACGGCCGTGGGGGCGAGGAACGCGGGGCGGCCTAAGCTGGATGGGTGCCTATGCTGCGGATTGCCATGGCCCAGGTCAACGCGACCGTGGGGGATCTGGCGGGGAACGCGGGCAAGATCGTCGACTGGACCCGGCGCGCGGCTGAGCAGGGCGCCCGGCTGATCGTGTTCCCCGAGATGATGCTCACCGGCTACCCGGTCGAGGACCTGGCACTGCGTGCCTCGTTCGTGGAGGCCTCGATCGGGGCCCTGCGGGCCGTGGCGCAACGGCTGGCCGCCGAAGGACTGGGCGGGGTCGCCGTGGTGACCGGTTACCTGGACCGGCAGGCGGGCCTCGCGCCGCGGACCGGGCTGCCCGCGGGCGCCCCGCTGGACGCCGCCGCGCTGCTGTACAACGGGCGGGTCGTCATCACCACGGCCAAGCATCACCTGCCGAATTACGGCGTGTTCGACGAGTACCGGTATTTCGTCCCGGGGACCTCCCTGCCGGTGTTCCGGATGCCCACTAGGGCCACTGGGGCCACTGGGGCCGGGGAGGGCGCCGGGATCGTGGAGGGCGCCGGGGAGGAAGCCGTCGACGTCGCGATCGCGATCTGCGAGGACCTGTGGCAGCAGGGCGGCCCGGTCGCGGTGACCCGCCAGGCGGGAGCCTCGCTGCTCGTGGTACCGAACGCGTCGCCCTACGAGCGCGGCAAGGATGACGTGCGGCTCGCGTTGTGCGTCCGGTGTGCCGGGGAGGCCGGCGCGACGCTGGCCTACGCGAACCTGATCGGCGGGCAGGACGAACTGGTCTTCGACGGGGGCTCGCTGCTGGTCGCTCCCGGCGGGGAACTACTGGCGCGCGGGCCGCAGTTCGAGGAGGCGCTGATCGTCAATGACCTGGACCTGCCCGCCGCGCGCGGCCCGATCACCGACGAAGGCAGGCCGGTGGACGCCGGCGACGGAACGGTCATCACCATCCGGCACATCGCGCTCGAGCCAGTAGCGGCGCCGGTTGGCGGCGAGATCGCCCGGGAGCCGTTCTGGCCGTCGCTGCCGGATGCCGAGGAGGTCTACAGCGCGCTGGTCCTGGGGGTGCGGGACTACGTGCGCAAGAACGGATTCGGTTCGGTGATCCTCGGATTGTCCGGCGGGATCGACTCGGCGCTGACCGCGACAATTGCCGCCGACGCGATCGGCCCGGACCGCGTGTATGTGGTGCTCATGCCGAGCCGTTACTCTTCCGATCATTCGGTGGGCGACGCCGAGGAACTGGTCAAGCGGCAAGGGCTGCACGCGGTAACCGTGCCGATCCGCTCGATGGTGGACGCGTTCGAGACCGAGCTGGCGCCGGCCGGGTTCCCCGCGGACGGGCTGCCCGCGGAGAACCTGCAGGCCAGGGTGCGCGGCGTGATCCTGATGGGGCTTTCCAACGCGGCGCGCCATCTGGTGCTGACCACGGGCAACAAGAGTGAGCTGGCGACTGGTTACTCGACGTTGTACGGGGACTCGGCCGGGGGCTTCGGGCCGATCAAGGACGTGCTGAAGACGCTGGTCTGGGAGCTGGCCCGGTGGCGCAACCAGCAGGCCGCCGCGCGCGGCGAGACGCCGCCGATCCCGGAGAACTCGATCACCAAGCCGCCGAGCGCGGAGCTGGCCCCCGGCCAGATGGACACCGACTCGCTGCCCGACTACCAGGTGCTCGACGCCGTGCTCGACGACTACGTGGAAAAGGACATGGGCTCGGCGCAGCTGATCGCGGCGGGCCACGACCCTGCCCTGGTCCAGCGGGTCATCTGGCTGGTGGACCAGGCCGAGTACAAGCGCCGCCAGTACCCGCCCGGCCCCAAGATCACCCAGAAGAACTTCGGCCGGGACCGGCGGCTGCCGATCACCAACGCCTGGCGGGAGGGCCCGGTGGAGGCACCGCCCGGCGCGCCGGGTGCGGGCGCGAGTTAGTCGCGGCCGTACCGGCGTCAGCGGGGGGCCAGGCCCAGCAGCAGGCTGTCGACGACCCGCTCGGCGAACTCCGCGTTGCGCTCGATCGTTTCGCACTTGCCGCGCGACATGGCGGCGCCGGTCATGACAAGCAGAGCGATCTCGATGTCGATGTCCGGGCGCAGCTCGCCGGTCTCGATGCCGCGCCGCAGCACCGACCTGATCACGTTTCGCCGCGGCTCGACGATGGTCTCCGCGTACCGGGCCATCAGCCGCGGGTACTTCTCCCCCTCGCCCAGCAGCAGGGTGTACTGCCGGGTCCGGCGCGGGTCCGAGGCGTCCTGGGACATCACCGTCACCAGGGTGATGAGGTCGTCGCGCACGGAGGTGCCGCGCGGGTCGGGCAGCGGGCTCTTCAGCGAGCCCAGCGCGGCCAGCAGGAGGTCTTCCTTGCCCCGCCACCGCCGGTAGACCGTGGCCTTGCCGACGCCGGCCCGCGCCGCGACCTCCTCGACGCACAGGCCGTCCGCGCCCTTTTCTGCGAAGAGCTCGAGGGCGGCGTCGATGATCGCCTGCTCGGCACGCTCGCTGCGCGGCCGGCCGGGGCGACGGCCGGCGGCGGGCCCGGATTCCGGGCCCGCCTGCCGGGTCGCGCCGTCGTCACGCGAGTCGGGGCAGCGCTCGTCGAGCGACCCGAGCTCCTGGGCGTCGCTCGTGGCCTCCGCATCGAGGTGCATCGCTGCCGGAACCATTACTTCCTATCCTTCCACGCCGTGTGACTGATCGGCGAAGTCTCCTGGCCACAGGTCGACGAGGTACTCATCCACCGAGTCCGCCGGGTCGGCCGCGTCCGCCGCGATCTCGGCGGCGGGCCTGGCCCCGCTGGGCTGACGCTGTCCGGTCCCAGGCTGGCTGGTCGCGGGCTGGCCGGTCCAGGGCCGACTGGTCGCACGCTGGCCGGTCCAGGGCCGACTGGTCGCAGGCTGGCCGGTCCTGGCGGAGAGGTTCTCCTGCCCGACGTCGACCGCTTCCGCGGGGTCGATCCGGGGGGCTGCGGCAGCCTCCAGGGCGACCGGCTGCGGGATGGCCCGCTCCGGGGCCGCCTGCCCTGGAGCGTCCGTCGCGTCCGGCTCAGTAATCTCCTGAGCCACCGCCGGGGCGGCGCTCAGACCGGGCATCCAGCGCAGCACCACGATCGCTCCGGCCAGCGCGATGACCGCGGCCACGATCGTGGTCACGTGCATGGCGCTGACGAAGGCATCGTTCGCGGGGCCGAGCAGGAACCGGCCCGCCGCGCCGAGCTGGGCGGCCACCGCCTGCGTCCCGGCGATCGACCCGCCGGCCGCGCCCCTCGCGGCGGCCGGGAGAGCGGCGAGCTTCGGGCTCAGCGCCTGGTGGTACGACTGCGCGAGGATCGAGCCGAGCACCGCCACGCCGAGCGCGACACCGACCTGGCGGGCGGTGTTGGTCAGCGCGGAGCCGGCGCCGGCGCGCTCGCGGGGCAGCACGTCCATGACCGCGGAGGTCGCGGCCGGCATGGTCACGCCGATGCCCGCACCCTGCACGAAGAACAGCAGGCCGAGCAGCCAGGCCGGGGATGCGGTGCCGAGCAGTACGTAACCGGCCAGCGCCACGGACATGACGAGCATGCCACCAGCGCCGGCGGCCTTGGCGCCGAACCGGCGGACGAGCGAAGCGCTGCGCGGGGACAGCAGCAGCTGGCCGACGGCGAACGGCACGGTCAGCAGGCCCGCGCCGACCGGGCTGTAACCCAGCACGTTCTGGGTGTAGAAGCTGGTGAAGAAGTACACGCCGCCCATGCCGAAGAAGACCAGGCCGATGGCCCCGACCGACGCGGACAGCCGCCGGTCACGGAACAGCCGGACGTCGAGGGCCGGGTGACGGGCGCGGGACTCGTGCCAGGCGAAGAGCGCGAGCACGGCCAGCCCGCCGATGATCGGCCCGAGCACGTTCAGGTGCACCCAGGAGCCGGCGTCACCGCCCTGGACGATCCCGTAGACCAGCAGGACGAGGCCCGCGATCGACAGCAGCACGCCGGGCAGGTCAATGCCGGACCGCTCCGGGTTCCGCGACTCCGGAACCAGCAGGGCGACGGCAACCGCGCCGGCCACCGTGACGGGCACGTTGATCAGGAAGACCGAGCCCCACCAGAAGTGGGCCAGCAGCAGGCCGCCGAGCACGGGGCCGATCGCGACGCCGATGCCGACCGCGGAGGCCCAGATGCCGATGGCCCGCGGCCGCTCCTGCGGCTCGAAGACGTTGGAGATGATCGACAGCGTCTGCGGCATGACGGCAGCGCCGCCGAGGCCCATCGCGGCGCGCGCCAAGATCAGCTGATCGGGCGAGCGGGAGTAAGCCGACAGCAGCGAGCCGATCCCGAACAGGACCAGGCCGATCATGAGCATGCGCCTGCGGCCGATCCGGTCGCCGATGACCCCGAAGGTGAACAGCAGGCCGGCGAACACCAGCGTGTAGGAGTTGATCGCCCATTCCAGCTGGCTCTGGCTCGCGCCCAGGCCGCCGTGCGGTTCGGCGATCGTCTTCAGCGCGACGTTGAGGACGGTGTTGTCGATGACGATGGCGAGAAGGCTGACGAGGAGGACGCTGAGGATGCCCCATCGCCGTCGGTAAATCGTCTGCGTGTCCATGGTGCCTTTCGCAAAGTGGCTTCGTACGGTCCCGCCAGCTCGCAAGCCGCTGCGGTGCCGCGGTAGGCGGGAAGATCGCGCGCGGTGCGGTCGTTCCGGTGAATAGTGCTCGCGGAGCGTCCCGCTCAGCCCTGGGCGGTACCGGACCGCGCTATCGATACGGAACAGGATCGTATCGAAATGCATTCCCCAGGTGCGGCTTATTTTCGGGCGGCGCTCCCCGCCCGTATCGGCTCGTCCGCCGGGTGGTGGGCCGGGGACCGCGGTCTACTGCTTGAGCGCGGCCAGGCGGGCCAGAATCTGGCGGCGGTACCCAGCCCCGGACTCCACCAGCGGCTTCAGCTGGATGGTCAGGGCGGCCGCTTCGGCCGGGGGCAGCAGGTAGTTGAGGACCTCGCCGAACGGCGGCAGCGTACGGTTCGGTGAGCTGCGCAGGAACCGTTCCCAGGGGCACGGCGGGCGAGCGGCCCGCACGTCGGCCCGCAGGCTGCAGTCGATCTGGCGGAATCCGGCCGCGTCGGCGTAGTCGACGAGATCCCGGTCATCGAGGTTCAGCGCGGTATCGCCGGCCTGGGGCTGGAGGCTGGCGTAGAACGTCTTGATCTTGGCCGCGATATCGGCGACCGGCTTGACGTCATAGCCCAGGAACCAGCCGGGGTCCGCCTGCGGCCGGCTGACCGGCTCGATCAGGACCATCCGGCCGCCTGCCCTGAGGACCCGGTGAAACTCGCGCAATGCCGCGGCCTTGTCGGTCACGTAACCCAGCACGGACCGGGCCGTAACGACGTCCACGGCGGCGGCGTCCAGGCCGGTCAGCGCGTCGGCGGACGCACGCAGGAAGTCACAGCGGCCGAGCATCCCCTCGGCGGCGACGGCTTCCCGGCATTGATCGAGCAGGTGCTGCGACACGTCGGAGAAGATCACCCGGCCGGACGCGCCCACCCGCTCCAGCGCACCGAAACCGATCAGGCCGTGACCGGTTCCGACGTCCAGCACGGTCTCCCCTGGCCGGAGCCGGGCCCGGTTCAGGAGTTCGTCCCGCACGGGGTAAAGGAAGCCGGTCAGCATCCGTTCCCGGGACGATTCGTCACTTCCCGGGTTCGGGCGCAGCAGCCAGTAGAGCCACCGGTCCGGGGACGCCGGCGATCCCGGGGCGGGGCCACGGGGACGGGGCACGGGGACCGGGGCGGAGGGGGCGCGGGGAGACGCGACGGGGACCGACGGCACGGGGACCGACGGCACGGGGACCGACGGCACGGGGACCGACGGAACGGGGACCGACGGCACGGGGACCGACGGCACGGGGACCGACGGCACGGGGACCGACGGCACGGGGACCGACGGCACGGGGACGGAGGAGGCGGGGGCGCGGGGAGATCGGACCGGGCCAGAGGGGGCGGAGACCGGGGCCGCCAGCGCGTCGGCCAGGCGAGAACGGTTTCGTGGCTCCGTGGCAGGGCTGCGCGACGGCGGTTCCTGCGACGACTCCTGGGGCGACGGTTCCTGGGCCGGGCTCCGGGTCGCCGGTTTCTGCGCTGCGCCAGGGGGTGCCGATTCAGCGGCTGGCTGGCCACGCCCAGGTTCTTTAACGGGCGGCCGGGGCGGCGCCTCCGGAATCGGCTGTCCGGGCCAGGGGCCCGACATACGCTGCCCCGGCCACGCCGGGCGAGCGGGATGAGCGGCGCCTTGTCCGGGCGCCTGGCCGGCGGAATGGGCGGCGCTTTGTTCAGACGGCACGCGGACGGCACGCTGTTCGGACGGCGGGCGCGTGGGCCGCGACACCGGGACGGGACGGCCTGGCCACGGTTTCCGTACCGGCTCGGCCGGCCACGGTCTGGACGACTCGGCGGGCTGAACGGGCGAAGGCTGCGCGGCGGGCTGAACGGGCGAGGCCTGCGCGGCGGGCCGAACGGGCGAGGCCTGCGCGGCGGGCTGAACAGGCGAAGCCTGCGCGGCGGGCTGAACGGGCGAGGCCTGCGCGGGCTGGCGTTCGCGGGCCGGGCGCGCGAGCCAGGGGTCCGGGGCGGGGCGCCCGAGCCGGCGGGGCTCCGGGGCCGGGGGCTGGAGCCAGGCTTCCGTTGACGACGTGCCCGCGAGAGAACCTCCAGCAGAGGAACCCCCGACAGAGGCGGCGCCCCCAGCAAAAGCGGCGCCCCCGGCAGAGGCGGCCTGGCCGGCGGCGGCCGGGCGGCGGACGGCGCCCCGCCTGATCGCGGTACACGCAACGGCGGCCGCTAGGAGCAGGCCCACCGGAACGGCGATGGCGGCCCGCATGGCGGTGATGAACGATTCGTGCGCCGCCAGCCGGTTCTGCAGAACGGCCAGGCAGATCGCGCTGCCCAGCGCCGAGCCGGCCTGCCGGGCGGTGTTCATGACTCCCGACGCGGCGCCGGCCAGCGGGGGGCTGACGTTCCGGGTGGCGATGGTCTGCATCGGCGAGATCGTGCAGCCGACGCCCAGCCCGGCGATCAGGTAGCCGGGCAGCAGGTCGTACCACTGGGACGTGGGCATGGCGGCCAGGACGATCACCGCCAGCCCGAGCGCGTACAGCGTGAAGCCGGTAACCAGCAGGGCCTTCCCGGCCCGGTCGGCCAGGCGCCCCGCGAACGGCGCGGTGAACCCCGAGGCCAGCGCCGACGGCGCGATCGTCAGGCCCGCCTTGAGCGGGCTGAAGCCCAGGATGGTTTGCAGGTAGATGCTCATCGGCAGCCACATCCCGACCAGGCCGATCGAGATGATCACGCTGACCGAGCTCATCAGCGCGAAGTTCCGGTCGTGGAACAGCGCGAACGGCAGCAGGGGCGGCCGATCCTGGCGCAGCGCCTGGACGAGCACGAAGATGACCATCAGCAGGACGCCCGCCACCAGGATGAGCGGGATGCTGATGAACGACCAGACGGTCCCCCAGTGGCAGCTCTGCCCCTCGACCAGGGCGTAGCTGATCGCGACCAGGGACGCGCTGGCGATGAGCACCCCGGGCAGGTCGAGCGGCTGGCGGCGGCCGGTCCGCACCTCGGGGATGATCAGCGCGCCGAGCAGCAGGGCGAGGACGCCGACCGGGATGTTGACGAAGAAGATCCATCGCCAGCCGAGCCAGGTCACCAGCGTGCCGCCCACGGTGGGGCCGGCGATGGTGGCCAGCCCGGCCACGCTGCCCCAGACGCCCAGGGCGGCCCCGCGCCGGTGGCCCGGGAAGATCGCGATGATGATCGCCATCGTCTGGGGCAGCAGCATCGCCGCGCCCAGGCCCTGCACGGTCCGCGCGGCGATCAGCTCAGCGACGTTCTGGGAAAGCCCCGAGGCCGCTGAGGCCAGGGAGAATACGGCCACGCCGGAAAGGAACAGGGTGCGCCGGCCACGCAGGTCACCGAGCCGCCCCGCGGTGATCATCAGCACGGCGAGCACGATGATGTAGGCGTTGATCACCCAGCCGATCTCGGCCAGGGACGCGTGCAGCGACCGCCGCAAATCCGGGATCGCGATGTTGACGATCGTCAGATCGAGCAAGGTCATGAAGAAGCCGAGGCTGAGCGTCAGCAGGACTGCCCACTCACTACCCCGGCGTTTCGGCATGACGTCTGCCACCTCTCGTTCGGCCGGTCCATCGGCTCTCAACGGCAGGCGGCTAAGGGGACGGCATCGCGCTCCTCTCCGCACTCATCCTGTGACACGG
The DNA here is from genome assembly GCA_963824545.1 of uncultured Actinomycetes bacterium. Taxonomy (GTDB): domain Bacteria; phylum Actinomycetota; class Actinomycetes; order Streptosporangiales; family Streptosporangiaceae; genus Bog-532. The sequence goes on from CAWGPP010000033.1 coordinate 380,195, forward strand.
ACTAAAAGGGGCTCCGGTTCGCATTTCGTAATAGCTTGTGCCCTCCAGGCAACGGCGGTGAAGTCCCCGCCGCCTTCCTCACGGTAGCCGTCAACGTGGCGGCAACGTGGCGGCAAGTCGGCCGTCAGATTCCCAGTGTTACGTCGGCTTGCTGGAGCATTCCCCCGGCCCGGTCGACGACCACGGTCAGCTGGAGCCGGGCGAATTCACCGTCGAGCTCGGCCGTGACCGACGTCTTGCCGTCCCCAGCGCGGAACGCGCCCGCACGGCATGTCCCGGCCCAGGTCGCGGCCGCGCGCAGGCGGCGCATGAGCAGGGGCCGGTCCAGCGCCGGAACGGCCGGCACCGAGCCGGGCCAGGCCGCCGTTCCATCGTTCATTACCGCGATGATCTGGTCGAGCAGCAGGCGCAGCGGCGATCCTGCGGCGGGCGGCACGGCGAGGATCAGCGACTGCACCAGGGGTTCCCGTTCCGGGCTGAGCCGGATCTCGACCTGGGCCGCTCCCGGGTCTCCGGTGACCCACCAGCGGCAGTGTGCGGGCGTGTCGAACTCGGGGGGACGGGTCCCGTCGTCGCGGATGCCGCCGAGACGCTCCCGGATCAGCCGGATCTTGTCCCGCCGCGCGGACAGCGGCTCGTCGAGGGCGACGTTGCCCGAGAACAGCCTGCCCGCCACCGCGTCGTCCCAGGACTGCATCAGCCCGGCCACCGCGTCCCGGGCGGCCAGGGTCTCCGGCCAGGGGCCCGCGGGCGCCAGGGCCAGGGCCCGGTCCGTGTGCGCGGTACCGTCCAGATGCGCGCGGCGGCCCGGCGCGGCCCGGCGCGCCTGCTGCCGGAGCACGGTGTGCAGCAACCGCGTCGCGAACGGCCCGACCGGGGCGTAGGTGCTGTTGCCCAGGGTGATGACGCCGAGGCCGGTGGCGGGGTGCCAGCGCATACTGCTGCCGAAGCCGGGATAGCCGCCGCTGTGCTGGACGATCCGCCCCCACACGGGATCGTCCTCGACGAACAGCCCGAACCCGTAACTGGCGGTCGGCACGGCGCCCAGCAGCGGCACCGGGCCCCGCATCCCCGTGGCGACCTGCGGAAGCTGCATCTCACGCCGGGTGGAGCGGGACAGCGGGTGCCGGCCGCCGGCCTCCTCGCCGCCGGGCGGGTAGGCCGCGGCGAACCCGCCGACCCAGACGGCCAGATCCCGCACGCAGCTGAAGGCCCCGCCCATGGGAGCGAACGCCCCGTGCGGGGCCGGCTCGATCTGCGACCAGCCGCTGCCGTCGCGCCGGTGGCCTGCGGCCACCTCGGCCGACGGGAACTCGGCGGCGTCGAAACCGGTGCGGGGCATCCCGAGCGGGGCCAGCAGCCGGGACCGGATGACGTCCGCGTACGGCGTGCCCGAGACGGCGGAGATCACCCGGCCGAGGATCGCGTAGCCGAGGTTGGCGTACTCGAACCGGGTGCCGGGCACCCACGCGAAGCTCACGCCGCCGGACAGGAACTCGGAGAATTCCGGCAGCGGTGTGCCCTGCTGCCGGTCCCCCCACGGGTCATCGGTGGGGAACCCCGCGGTCATGGTGAGCAGGTGCCGAATCCGGACCCGCGGCGCGTCGGGCGTGACCGACGGCCACCCGCGCAGCTCCGGCACGTAGTCTTCGGCCAGGTCGTCGAGGCCGAGCGCGCCCTCGTCACGCAGGGCCAGCACCGCCGACGCGGTGAAGCTCTTCGTCATCGACGCGATACGGAAGACCGTCCCGGCGTCCGGCGCAGACCCGCCTCCGCCGGCCCCGCCGCCCACGCCAGACGCACCGGCCCCGCCGTCCCCGCCAGACGTGCCGGCCCCGCCAGACGCACCGGCCTCGCCGGAGGTGGCCTCGCCCGCGCAAAGCCGGCCGAATCCCCCCGCGTGCACGAGGCGCCCGCCCGCGACGACACCGTAGGCGATGCCCGGCTGCCCGCCGCGCCGCTGGTAGCTCTCCGCCAGGGCGTCCACGGCCGCCCCGTCGACCGCGGGGAACCCGCTCTCCTCTGCCATGCGGCCTCCTGCCACTTATCCGACTGCTTAGTGTCTCAGCCAGGGACGTTCCGCCCTTGCGCGGCACATGGCCGCCTGATTTATTACCGGCAGAAAGCAAAATGACGGTGTTCCGTCCGATCCGGATGAGTGCAATGATCAATGTGTCCGGGGACGCCGCAGGGGCGCCTCGAGACGTGGAGGTTCGACGATGAATCCGAAGGCAGAAGGACCACGCGCGGCCGCTACCGAAGAGCGGACCGACGCACACGTCCCGGCCGACGGCCGCTCCCCCGCCACCCCCGCCGGGGCCGGCCCCGCAACGAGCGCAGTGAACGGAACGGGCCCAGGAGGCCTGGCCCGGCCCGCGGCTCCCGAGGCGCTGTACGGCGGCAAAACCGGTCGCCGGGTAACCGTACGGGACGTCGCCGCCGCCAAGGTGCGCGGCGAGAAGTGGCCCATGCTCACCGCGTACGACGCGCTGACCGCGCACATCTTCGACGAGGCCGGCATCCCGGTGCTGCTCGTCGGGGACTCCGCCGGCATGGTGGTGTTCGGCCACGAGACCACGATCCCGGTCACCCTGGACGACCTGATCCCGCTCACCGCGGCCGTCGTCCGCGGCACGAGCCGGGCCATGGTCGTCGCCGACCTGCCCTTCGGCAGCTACCAGGGGTCATCGGGCGATGCGCTGAACTCCGCGAGCCGGTTCATGAAGGAATCGGGCGCGCACGCGATCAAACTGGAGGGCGGCCAGCGGGTCGCGCGCCAGGTCGAGGACCTGGTGGCGGCCGGCATCCCGGTGATGGCCCACCTCGGCCTCACGCCGCAGTCGGTGCACGCGTTCGGCGGGTTCCGGGTGCAGGGCCGCGGCGAGGAGGAGGGTGAACGGCTGCTGCACGACGCCAAGGTCCTGGAGGCGGCCGGCGCGTTCGCCGTGGTCCTGGAGGCCGTGCCCGCGGCGCTCGCGACGCGGGTGACCACCGCGCTGTCCATCCCCACGATCGGCATCGGCGCCGGGCCCGACTGTGACGCTCAGGTGCTGGTGTGGCAGGACATGGCGGGCCTGTCGCCCCGGACCCCGAAGTTCGTCAGGAAATACGCGGACATGGCCTCCGTGCTCCGCGACGCGGCCTCGGCGTACGCTCGCGATGTCGCGTCCGGCGCGTTCCCCGGGCCGGCCGAGTCCTACCGGTAATTCCCGGTCCGGCCGAGTCCTACCGGTAAATCGGCGTGACCGCTGGCCAGCGAGCGGGCAGGCTGGGGGGCGGAGGGATGCCGATGTACATACCCGCGCACTTTGCCGCCGACGACGGCCTGGTGAGCGAACTGCTCACCAGGCACGGCGCGGCTGACCTGGTGACCAGCACGTCGCAGGGACTGCTGGCCACGCTGCTGCCCTTCATTTACGACGCCACGGCCGGCGAGCACGGCGCGCTGCTCGGCCACGTGGCCCGCAATAACGACCAGTGGCGCGTGCCGCCGATCGGCGAGGCGCTGGTCATCGTCCGGGGCGCGGACACCTACATCTCACCGGCCTGGTACCAGTCCAAGGCGGAGCACGGCCGGGTGGTCCCGACCTGGAACTACATCACCGCCCACGTCCACGGCCGGCTCATCGTGCACGACGACCCGATCTGGGTCGAGGACCTCGTGCGCCGGCTCACGGCCAAGCACGAGAACGGCCGCGCGCACCCCTGGTCGGTGGACGACGCGCCGCCGGCGTTCATCGCCGGGCAACTGCGCGCGATCGTCGGGGTCGAGCTGGCGATCACCCGGATCGAGGCCAAGGCCAAGGCCAGCCAGAACCGGCCGCAGGCCGACATCGACGGCGTGATCACGAACCTGCGCGCCGCAGGCCTCGACCGTAACGCGGACGACGTGGAGCGGTCCCGTCCCGCGCCGCCTGACCGGCCGCGTCGTCGCGATATGTAACGAAACAGGGCTCACGGAGGATCCGCCGGCCGCATGGCCGGGGCCGGGACGGCGCTGGGGCCGCGGGCGGCGGGCCGGGACGGGGCGGCAGGCCGCAGGCAGGCGGCAGGCCGGCCGGTCATCAGGCGCTGGCCGACTCCACGGTCACCTCGGCGCGGTCCGGGTAGAAGGCCACGTGGTCGGCGATCTCGGCGACCGCGGCGTACGGCTTCTCGTAGGTCCAGATGACGTCTTCGACCACCTCCCCGGCCTCGGTCTGGACGCCGTAATAGCTGGCGTCGCCCTTGAACGGGCAGTACGTCGCGGTGTCGGTCCGGCGCAGCACGCCCTGGTCGACGTCGGCCATCGGGATGTACTGGACGGCCGGGTACGTCGACTCCTGCAGGGTCAGCGCGTGCCGGGAATCGGCGACCACCTGGTCCCCCACGCGGACCACCACGCGTCCCCTGGTCGGCTCGACGGTGATCGGGTGCGCGGCGCTGGGCTGCAGGACGGGTCGGGACATGGCGTTCTCCTTCGGCGGTTCGCGCGACAGGCGGCTCAGTAACAGCGAGAACAGACCCCGGGCGGGGTCTGTTCCGCTGTGGGCGACGGGTATCCCCGGGTCAGGCCGCGGTGGGCTTGAGGATGACCTTGGTGTAGCCGTGGATCCGCTGGTCGAACTTGTCGTAGGCGTCGGGGGCCTCGTCCAGCGGGAGGTCGTGCGACACGACGAAGCTGGGCGTGGCCCGGCCCTCGATGATCATGTCGCGCAGCTTCTGGTTGTACCGCTTGACGTTGGCCTGGCCCATGCCCATGCGCAGGCCCTTCTCGAAGAACGAGCCGACCGCGACGAGCAGCATGCCCTGCCTGGCCTCCTCGCTGACCGCGCCCGGGTCGGACGGCAGGTACAGCCCGGGGACGCCGAGCATGCCGGTCGGGCGGACCGTCTGGATCAGGGCGTTCAGCACTGCGGCGGGTTCTTCACCGTCGCCGCTGTGCGCCTGGGCCTGGTAGCCGACGGCGTCCACGCCCTTGTCGGTGCCCTCTCCCCCGGTCTGGTCCTTGATCTGATCGACGGGCTCGCCCTCGGTGAAGTCGATGGGCACCGCGCCGATGTCGCGTGCCTTCTGCAGCCGTTCGGGTACCCGGTCCACGACGAAGACCTTCGACGCGCCGCGCAGCATGGCCGAGTAGGCGGCCATCAGGCCGACCGGGCCGGCGCCGAACACCGCGACACTTTCGCCGACGGAGACCTCGGCCAGCTCGCAGCCGTGGTAACCGGTCGGGAAGATGTCGGCGAGCAGCACGAAGTCGTCCTCGTACTCCTGGCCCGGCGGCAGCTTCAGGCAGTTGAAGTCGGCGAACGGCACCCGGAGGTACTCGGCCTGGCCGCCGCGGTACGGGCCCATCGACACGTAACCGTACGCGCCGCCCGCGAAGCCCGGGTTCACGGTCAGGCAGAAGCCGGTGCTCCCGGCCAGGCAGTTCTTGCAGAAGCCGCAGGCCACGTTGAACGGCATCACCACGCGGTCGCCGCGCTTGACGCTGACCACACCCGGGCCGGTTTCCGCGACGACGCCCATGTTCTCGTGCCCGAAGACGATGCCGGGCTCGGCCGCCGTCCGGCCCTCGTACATATGCAGGTCCGAGCCGCAGATCGCCGACGACGTGAGCTTGACGATCACGTCGTTGGGGTGCTCGATTTTCGGGTCCTCGACCTCTTCGACCGCGACCTTGAACGGTCCTTGGTACACAACAGCTCGCACGGGCCACCTCCTCGTTGATCGGGTGAAAACTGCCGGTGCAGGCGTTTGCTCACGGCAGCGTCTACCCCGCCCGCGCGTGGTAACCCTGTAACGATGGAAAAGGCGCAGCAAGCCGCAAAAGACCCCGCCACGGCGCCCGGCCCGCAGAGCGGGGACGGAGGCCGCTCGCAGCGGGGGCAGACCGGCGTCAGGCCGCCGCGCCGCGCAGCTGAGGCAGCACTTCCTTGCCGATCATCCCGATGGTGGCCATCGGGTCCCGCGACATGACCTGGATGGAGACGATGTCCGCGCCGACGTCGGTGACCAGCGGCTGGTAGGCGCCGATCAGCCCGGCCGCGTCGGGGACGGTGGTGTAGCTGCGGAGCACCTCGGACCGGTCCATCTCGTCCGCCCGGTACCGCAGTTCGGCGGGGTCGGCCGTCTCCAGCCGCCCCGGGGCCCGCAGCCCGCGCATCGCGGACAGCGCCTGCCACGCCTCGCCGGGGCCGTCGGCCAGCACGGTCCACCGGGTGGCCAGCACGAGCTGGGCGGCGTCGTGCGCGGCCGCCGCCAGCCGGTACGGCTCGATGACCTTGGCTACCGTGTCCGCCGGGTCCTTCACGCTGGTGATGAGGCCGTCCGCGTAGTGTCCGGCGAACACGGCCGACTTGGGGCCGCCGGCCGCCATCAGCACCGGCAGTGGCCCGGCCGGCGGGGAGTACAGCCTGGCCGTCTCGGTCGTGTAGTACTCGCCGGAGAAGCTGAGCTTCTCCCCGGCGAAAAGCCGGTGGATGATCTCCAGCGCCTCCTGCATGCGTTCCTGCCGCTCCGTGTAGCCGGGGAACTCCCAGCCCAGCGGGCGCTCGTTGATGGCCTCGCCGGTGCCCACGCCGAGCATCAGGCGGCCGCCGGACAACCGGTCGGCCGTCGCCGCCATCTGCGCCACCAGGGCGGGGTGGTAGTGGAACAGCGGGCAGGTCACCGCGGTCCCTAGCTGAAGCCGCTCGGTCCGGGCCGCGACCGCGCCCAGCCACGACCAGACGAACCCCGCCGCGGATGTGTCGTCCACCCACGGGTGGAAGTGATCGGAGCCGAGCACCATGTCAAAGCCGGCCTCCTCGGCCGCGACCGCCTGCTCGACCAGGACTTCGGGCTGGTACTCCTCGTGGCTGCACAGCCAGGCAAATTTCATCGGCCACCCGAATCTCGTTACAACGTCCGCCTCTCCAGGACGGTACCGTGTTAGCCCGGGGGGGCGACCCCCCGGGACCCCCCGAATGCTGTTATCTCCCGGGGGGACGACCCCCCGTACCCCCCGAATGCTGTTATCTCCCGGGGGGACGACCCCCCGTACCCCCCGAATGCGCTTCGCGCCCGCGCGGTGGTACTTCGCCGACACACCGGCCACTCGCCGGGCCTGACGGCCCGGCTCGCTGGGCCGGTAGCGAGCGCCTCGCCGCAGGTCCTGCAGGGGTGCCCGCCGACAGCACCGGCCACTCACCCGGGCCTGACGGCCCGGCTCGCTGGGCCGGTAGCGAGCGCCTCGCCGCAGGTCCTGCAGGGGTGCCCGCCGACAGCACCGGCCACTCACCCGGGCCTGACGGCCCGGCTCGCTGGGCCGGTAGCGAGCGCCTCGCCGCAGGTCCTGCAGGGGTGCCCGCCGACAGCACCGGCCACTCACCCGGGCCTGACGGCCCGGCTCGCTGGGCCGGTAGCGAGCGCCTCGCCGCAGGTCCTGCAGGGGTGCCCGCCGACAGCACCGGCCACTCACCCGGGCCTGACGGCCCGGCTCGCTGGGCCGGTAGCGAGCGCCTCGCCGCAGGTCCTGCAGGGGTGCCCGCCGACAGCACCGGCCACTCACCCGGGCCTGACGGCCCGGCTCGCTGGGCCGGTAACGAGCGCCTCGCCGCAGGTCCTGCAGGGGTGCCCGCCGACAGCACCGGCCACTCACCCGGGGCTGACGCCCCGGGATCGCTGGGCGGTAACGAGCGTCGGCGCGCATAAACTGTGTGCAGTCGGATGATGACCGTGCGAATTGGGCTGGGCTGGGGCAGGATGGACGGGTGAACCGCGACGAGGTGGACGCGCTGCGGGCTGTGCTGGCACGGACCGGATGGCCGGAGCGGGCCCGGGTGTTTGCCCGCGCCTTGCGGACCTCGACGCGGGCGCGCGGCGGGTTGCTCCTGGTCGGGACGCCCGCCGAGGAGCCGTGGCACCTCGCGGCGCACCTGGATGACGAGAGCCGCCTGTCCGGGATCGCCAAACTGGCGCCGACCCTGGTCCGCTGGAATGCCCCGGCCGACGCGCCGCCGCATCTGCGGGTCGGCCTGGAGCGCCTGGAGCGCGCCCGGCGCGGCGAGACGCTGTTCGTGGTCACGCCGCACACCGCGCCCTCGCCGCTGCTGGAACGGGTCAGCGACGCCCGGCGGGTCGGCGCCACGATCCTGGCGCTCACCCAGGGCGATCCCGAACTGAACGAGCTGGCCCACGAGGCGCTCACGGTGCAGCCCGGCGCCGCCTCGCCGGTGTCGTTCACGATGGCGCAGCATCTGGTCAGCGCGGCGGCCGGGGACCGCGGCGCGCATCCGCGGCGCGGCGTGCGGGAACGCCTGGCGCATCTGCTGGACGTGGTCAGCGGCCCGTCCGACGGGTAGCGCCGGGAGCACCCGGGCAGAGCCCGGGGTTCCCGACGACGATGAGGACCTTAGCTGTCCAGGCTGAGCACCATGGTGGGGCGGTCGATGACGTGATCGGGACGCAGCGGCCGGACGGCCGTGCCGATCGCGAAGAACTCGGTGGTGTGGCTGCCCCAGGTGTGGCTGTGCTGCCGCAGCTGGACCCCCACGATGCCTTCCGCGTGCAGCGCCTCGGCTTCGGCCTGCATCCTGCTCATGGCCAGCTCGCGCGCGTCGTACAGCGCCTGGGTGAACTGCTCGATCTCTACGTTGCGCCCGATGTTGCCGATCATGCTGCCCATTCGCTGGTGCGCGATGTGGTACACGCAGGAGCCCATGACCATGCCGAGCGGCGCATAGCCAGCCCGGATCAGCGTCCAGAAGTCCTGCCCGGACAAGTCGGAGGTGAACGGCTGGTTCTTGTTGTTCCGCCACTGGGTGACGCCTCCGCCGCCGGCGCCCTCCTCGGCCTTGACGGCCGTGCCGACCGCGATGAACTCGGCGATGTCGTTACCGAACTCCTTCATCTCCACGTCCAGCCGGACGCCGACGATCCCGTCCGCGTGCAGCGCGTCGGCTTCGGCTTCCATCCGGGTCATGGCCAGTTCCCGCGCGTGGTACATGGCCTGGGAGAGCACGTCGAGTTCCTGGTTCTTGCCCCACCGGCCGATCTGCAGGCCGACGTGGTAGATGGACGTGCCGAGCACCAGGCCGACCGGGCGGAACCCGACCTCCCGGACGAGCAGGAACTCGTTCACCGACAGGTCGGAGGTGAAGATGCTGCCCGCACGCCCCGGCTCGAGTTCGGCGAGACGCCGTATGGCGTCCTGCGGGACTCCCGCCGCGCTCATCTCGGTGGTGTTCTGGTCGGTCATCCGCGCTCTCCTACACTCGTCCGATCCGTACCCGCGCGGCCTGCCGGCGCTGCGGGTCCAGGGATAGTACAGCGATGCTCGGCTTGCCCCCGTGCTCCGGCACCCGCCGGGAGGAAAGCCGCCCGGCCCGCGGCGCGCCGAACCGCGCGATCGAGGTACCGATGAGCGTCGTCTCCACGATGTGGTCGCGTCTGCCCTCCGCCATCGGGCATTCGCGCTCGCTGACCCGCATCTGCATGTCCGCGATCACGACGCCCTCGGCGCCCAGCCGCCGGACCTCCCGCTCGAGCTGGACGCGGGCGTCATGCCGCCCTTCGTGTACCAGCTCGGTGTACCCGGCCACTTCGGCATTGCCGGAGCTCCACCGGGTCTGGCCGACCGTGAGCCAGTCGTCGTGCCGCGCGGCGACCGAGATGCCGAGCGCGAGACCGGCCGGCACCCAGCCGCGCATGATCAGCTTGGCGAAGTCCTGGCCGGACAGGTCGGAGGTGAAGGGGCGCTTCACCGGCGCCGCGCCGGGCGCGCGCACCGCGGTCCCGATCGCCTTGAACTCCAGGCCGCCCGCGGGGAAGGGCCCGATCGTCAGTTTCACGCCGACCACGCCATGGCCGCCGAGTTCGGCGCATTCGGCGGTCATCCGGTTGATCGCGGTGTGCCGCGCGTCGTAGAGCGCCTGCACCAGCGGGGCGAACGACGACATGCCGCCGCGGCTGGACGTCTGGGTCACGGTGCGGGCCGGGCCGAACGGGGACGGGCCACCGTAGTAGCCAGACCAGGCGCCGGCGCAGCCGTAGCCGCCGGCGTAGCCGATGTTGTACACGGCCGCGCCCAGGACCTGCCCGGCCGGCTCGAATCCGACGCTGCGGATCGCAGTGAACTCGTCGGCGGACAGCGCGGAACCCCACGTGCCGCTGCGCCGGATCTCCGCCATCCGCGCTTCGGCGACGGGAGGCAGCCCCGCCCGGCGCGGGTCATTCGTCACGGCGCACCTCTCTCGCAGGTCACCCCACGATACTCTGCCCCGGGCGCCCTTTGACTCGGCTTAGGCCGGGCCCGCGCCGCCGCCCCGGGCACCGCGCCAGGCAACGCTCCGGCGGCGCGGCGGGGGTTCCCAGGTATGGCGGCCGTCAGTACTCGTCGTCGCCGCCCCGCGCGTCCCACTCGCGGTTCCGCTCCTGCACAATTTCCAGGGCGCGGCTGGCTTCCTCCCGCGTCTCGTACGGCCCGAGCCGGTCCTTGCCCGGGGTGGGACCGTCGTCGTCCTCCACAGTGTGACGTGTGAGGCTGTACCACCAGTGCTTGCCGGTGTCAGTGTCCATGGACAGTAGACTCGCAGAATATGGCTACCAAGCTCCACCCGGGCGGATCTTCTGCGCTCCGCCCGGTTCCCCCGCAGATCCCGCGCCCCGAGTACGTCGGCAGGAAGCGCCCCCGGCTGGGCGAGCCCGACGTCAAGGACGCCGGGACGATCGAGCGGATGCGAGTCGCCGGGAAGATCGCAGCCCAGGCCCTGATCGAGGTGGGCAAGCACGTCGTCCCCGGCGTCACCACCGATGACCTGGACCAGGTCGGGCACGACTTCCTGGTCGCGCATGACGCCTACCCGAGCACGCTCGGCTACCGCGGGTACCCCAAGTCCCTGTGCACCTCGCTGAACGACGTGATCTGCCACGGCATCCCCGACGGCACGGTCATCCGCGACGGCAACATCGTCAACGTGGACATCACCGCCTTCATCGGCGGCGTGCACGGCGACACCAACGCGACGTTCTGCGCCGGCGACGTCGACGAGGAGTCGCGGCTGCTCGTCGAGCGGACGCACGAGGCCATGATGCGCGGCATCCGGGCCGTCGCGCCGGGCCGCCCGCTGAACGCGATCGGCCGGGTCATCGAGTCCTACGCGCGCCGCTTCGGCTACGGGGTGGTCCGCGACTTCACCGGGCACGGCATCGGCACGACGTTCCACTCCGGGCTGGTCGTCGCGCATTACGACGACCCCGGCAACGATTTCGTGATGGAAACGGGGATGACGTTCACCATCGAGCCGATGCTGACGCTGGGCACGATCGACTACGACATCCTCGACGACCACTGGACCGTCGTTACCAAAGACCACAAGCGCACCGCCCAGTTCGAGCACACGATCCTGGTCACCGACGACGGCCGCGAGATCCTCACGCTGTGTTAGCCCGGGGGGATGACCCCCCGGAACCCCCCACGTGCGCTTCGCGCCCCGCGGTGGTACTTCGCCGACACACCGGCCGCTCGCCAGCTCCGTGCAGGCTTCCAGCGGCGCGTCGACCAGCAGCGTGACCGCTACGCCGTGCCGTTGACACACGCTGAACAACTGGCCGCCTGGTTCGGTTGCGGCGAGGTGGCCGGGGTCTTCGGCCGAGGCCGGCGGGGGCGTGCGGCCCCGTGCCTATGTTGTGGGCCTGTCTCCGCTGGCAGCGATCCCCGCCCTGATCGCCGCTGCCGCAGCCGGGATCCCGGCTGCGGTGCCGGCGCTTGCCGCTCTCCCGTTCATCACCGGCGCCTGTTTCGGCCTGAGCTTGTGGCGGGGCCGTGAGCCAAAGCGCCAGGTCTGGTTCTACGCCTTCACCAAGGGATTCGTGCTGCTGGACGATCCGCGAGCCAACGTCGTCCCCGTGCTTTGGAACCAGGTCACCGACGTCAGCGAGGTCTGGACGGACGTTTACAACGTCAGCGCAGAGGAGTCCAGGCCAGCGTTCACGCCTACAGGCTGCGGCTGGCGGACGGGCAGACCAGGGAGATCTCCCGCTCCTTCCAGAACGTGCGGGACCCGTACCGCCAGGTCGGGCAACTGCTGAGAAGCCTGATGCCCGTGCAGGCCGGCAACATCCTGCCGGCGTTCCCCACCATCGACGAGATCATCGGGACCTATACGGGGAAGCGCGGTCCCGCGTCCCCGCAGGACTACCACGACTTACCGGCAGAGTTTTGGCGGCGGCCAGTATCTGCCCAAAACTCTGCCGGTAAGCGCCGGAGACCGGAGAGACCCTACGCGTCGCGCCTGCGGAAGAGGATGAAACCAGCGATCAGGAAGGCCACGGTGTACGCGCCGAGCACCGCGAACTCGCCCCAGGGCGAGAACATATGCGGGTGCTGGCCGGCCACCGTGCTCGTGATGGCATCACCGGCTGACGACGGCAGCCACCGCACGACGTCCGCGTGCCAGCTGTCCGGCAGCAGGTTGACCAGGATGGGAATGACGAACAGCACGGCCACCATGATGGTGATCGCCCCGGCCGTGTGCCTGATCATCGTTCCGATCGCGAAGGCGAGCAGCCCGCACAGGGTGACGAACAGCGCAGCGCCGATCACGGCACGAAGCACATTCGGCTGCGAGAGCGACGCGTTGTGGTGGGTACTGGCCAGCAGTGCCTGCCCGAGCCAGAAGGCGGCAAAGGCGGCGATCACCGCCAGGACGAGGATCACGGCGCCGATGACGGCGGCCTTGGCGAGGTAGAACACGCCGCGCCGGGGCATCGCCGTCAGTGACGTACGGATTGCCCCGGTCGAGTACTCCGAGGTGATCGTCATCGTGCCGAGGACCACCATGACGAGTTCGCCGAGGAAGTAGAGACCGGCCAGGCTGGTTGACGTGGCATCGAAGGTCGCCCGGTCCGCCGGGCTCGTCTGGTTCCAGTGCGCCGCGATGCCGCCGGTGATCGCGGCGCCGATCCCGATGCTGATGACCAGCAGGGCCAGCACCGTCCAGTAGGTCGAACGGACCGACCGGATCTTGGTGAACTCCGAGCGCAGCGTGCCGATCAGGCTGGCGCGCCCGGATGCGGGCGGCAGCGTCGGCAGGCGCGTGCCTTCTGTGGTTACCGCGGCCATGTCAACTAACCTTTCCCGCGCGTGCCTGGTCGGTGTCGGCGGCAGCCGGGTCTGCCGCAGCCGGGTCTGCCGCGCCTGGGGCCGGGGCCGCGGCGTCCGGTGCGCCGGGGGCCGCCGACCCGGCCGGGGAATTCCCGGCGTGGTATTCCACGCTGTCCGCGGTGAGCTCCATGAAGGCCTGCTCCAGGGACGCGCGGGTCTGCGCCAGTTCGTGCAGCCGCACACCGGCCTCGAAGGCGACATCGCCCACCCGGTCGGTGGGCAGGCCCTGGACGAGCAGTGAGCCGTCACCGTTGCTGGTCGCCGAGCCGCCCGCCGCGGCGACGGCCTTGGCCAGCACGTCGACCTGCGGCGTGCGGACCCGGACGGTCTCGGTCGAGTTCTCCGCGATGAACTTCTCGATCGTCGTGTTCGCGATCAGCTTGCCGCGGCCGATCACGATGATGTCGTCGGCGGTGTTCTCCATCTCCGACATCAGGTGGCTGGAGACGAACACCGTGCGGCCCTCGGCCGCCAGCGCCTTCATCAGGTTGCGGATCCAGCGGATGCCCTCCGGGTCCAGCCCGTTGACCGGCTCGTCGAACATGAGCACGTCCGGGTCGCCGAGCAGCGTCGCGGCAATGCCGAGCCGCTGGCCCATGCCCAGCGAGAACCCCTTGGACCGCTTCTTGGCCACGTCGGTCAGGCCGACCAGCGCCAGCACCTCGTTGACCCGGCGCTTGGGGATGTTGTTGGTCTGCGCCAGGCACAGCAGGTGGTTGTAGGCGCTGCGCCCCCCGTGCACCGCCTTGGCGTCGAGCAGCGCGCCGACTTCCCGCATCGGGTAGTCCAGCTGCCGGTACGGCTTGCCGTGAATGGAAACGTCCCCGGCGGTCGGATAGTCCAGGCCGAGGATCAGCCGCATGGTGGTGGTCTTGCCGGCCCCGTTCGGGCCCAGGAACCCGGTCACCTTGCCGGGTTCGACGATGAAGGACAGATTGTCTACGGCGAGTTTGTCACCGTATCTCTTCGAGAGGCCCCGTACCTCGATCATCTACGTGTCCCTTCGTACCCCTCAGATGCCGGGGTAGCCGGTCATGGATGTTCTCCTGCGCACACGTCAATAGCCAGCCCCCCCGGTGGGATCTAGCTTAGGTGCCGGCTCAGACCACGGCGGAGTGCTGTCCCTCCTAAGCCTGGCATGACAGATGTCATAAGGCATCGACTCTGAGGGTGATTCGGATATACGCCCAACGGATGAGCCGGCCCCTCGGCCATCCGCATGATTCCCCCGCTCACCTGCGGTCTTGCCGGCCGGCGGCGCGGCGCCCCGCGGGGCCTGCCCGGGCGGACGGTCAGCCGTGTGCGGTGGCCCGGGCGCGCGCGTGCACGCTGACCGTATAGCCGGCGCTGCGGTTGACGACCTGGTGGAGTTGCCCGCTGCCGTGCACGCGCATCCGGCCCGGCAGCAGCGGCGTCGTCGCGACCCCGCACTCGCCGATCGCCTGCTCGGTGACCTCACCGGCGATGACACTCACCACCTCGCAGCCGCATTCGCCGCCGTCGTCCGTCCATTCGCCGGGCACCGAGGGCGGGATGACCATGAGCCATATCTCGCCGGGTCCCGCCGCGGGGACGCTGATCCGCACAGCCCGTTCGGAATCGAAACGAACGAGATGCCACCAGCGTTCCGGGGCCCCGGTCACCAGCCGGAGCTGGCGGGCCAGTTCGCCCACCGTGGGAGTGGCCCCGCCGGTGGCCCCGGCGCCCACCGGGGCGGCGGCCGCCGCGGGAGCCGGGGAGGCCGCCGGCCGCGCCCAGGACCGGTCCGCTCCTGGGCCCATGAGCTGGGCGATCTCCGGGGCGACGGAAACGTCGAGGTTCACGGAATTCAGTCCTTCGCATGTGATGTCCGGGGAAACCGGCCTGCTGGCCGGGGCGCCGGGCGCGGGCCCGGCGACGAGGCGGGCCAGGACTGAACATCGGAGAGGCCGCTCAGCAGAGCGGGCGATCAAAGGTCAGCGTGGCGGGCCGTCGTCAGCGGCAACAGCAACACGAAGGACACAGACCGCAGGCACCCGTCACCACACGGCGTGAAACGCTGCGGCGGGGCGCGATCAAGCGGTCGTCCATGGCTCTAGGGTAGCAGCGCGCGCGGCGGCCGCGCCATCAAACCCGGCTTGGCGGAGACGATCGGCGGCGGGCTTGGCCTGAGAGCCGCCACCGCGGAGGACCGATCAGCGCTGGACGGTGAAGTGCAGGTGCAGCACGCGGTCGCCCTGGACCACCTGGTCGGGATCGCCGAGGAGGACGGTGCCAGCGTGGCCGCCGAAGAAGCGCACCCCTTCACCCAGAACCACCGGGGCGACGTCCATCGCGATCTCGTCGACCAGGCCTGCCGAGAACGCCTGCCCGCCGACGTCACCGGCGGTCACGCAGACGAGACCGTCGCCGGCGAGCTTTGTGGCGAGCGCGATGCCCGCCTCGACCGACCCGGCGGTGTGGAAGGGCGCGTCCGGGTGGCCGGCGAGCCACGCCTCCGGCAATGGCCGGTGGGTGACGACGACCAGCTCGTCTCCGGCGGCCGGGTCGCCGTCCCAGCCGTTCGTGGTGTCAAACAGATGACGGCCGATCACCGTCACCTTGACGGCGTCCCAGAAGGGCTGGACGTAATCCGCGGACGCCTGCGAGACATGGAACGTCCAGCCGCTCGCCCTGGCCGACACCTCGGTATCTCCGTTGCCGTACCAGTCGAACAGCGGCCCGACCGTGTCATCGGGATAGGCGATGTAGCCGTCCACCGACACGACCGCCTGCATGACTACCCTGGCCATCTCCGCTCCTCAGCCAAACGCCGGAACGATTACATGCACCGGTTTGACGAGGATATCCAGCGAACCGACCTCCGGGCGGCGCCGTTCAGGAAGCGGAGTCTCCGAGGGTTTTGAGTGCGCGGGAGACGGTGTCCGGGGTGACGCCGTCGCGGGACCAGGCGGCGGCGCACAGCGCCCGCAAGCCGTCGATCCTGTTCCCCTGGCCGGACAGGTCCAGCTCGCCGCCGTCCGTCCAGCGGGCGGTCCAGCCGCCGCACCTGAATCCGCCCGGCCCGGAGCTGATCTCCGGCTGGGGCTCGGTCAGGCCGGCCAGGCCCTCGGCCACGTAGGTGGGCCGCTGGTGCGCGGGAGCGAGGACGGCTTCGGCGGGGCCGGTAACGCCGGTCAGCACGAGCAGGCTGTCCGCGTCCACCCGCTGGGCGGCCTCGATGTCGGTGTCGAGCCGGTCGCCGACGACCAGCGGGTGCCGCGCCCCGGTGCGGGCCACGGACTCCTCATGCAGCGGCGGTTCGGGCTTGCCCGCGATCAGCGGCTGCTGCCCGGTCGCGTACGTGATCACCTGCAGCAGGGCGCCGTTACCGGGCTGCGGCCCGTGCGCGCTGGGCAGCGTCCGGTCCGCGTTGGTCCCGACGAACAGCGCCCCGGCCGCGACGGCCCGGCCACCTTCGGCCAGCAGCGGGTAGCTGATCCCGGGGTTGTAGCCCTGGACGACGGCCGCGGGCCGTTCCGCCGCGGTGGACACCGGGCGCAGCCCGCGTTCGCGCACCGCGACCCGCAGTCCCATGCCGCCGACGACGAGGACAGGTGCCCCGGCGGGCAGCCGTTCCGCGAGCAGCCGCGCAGCGGCCTGCGCGGAGGTGACGACATCCCCGGCCGTGGCGGCGACGCCGAAACCAGTGAGGATCTCCGCCACGGCGGCCGGCGTGCGGTTCGCGTTGTTCGTCACGTAGGCGAGCCGCATGCCTTCCTCGCTGGCCTTGCGCAGAGCCTGGCTCGCGCCGGGGATCGCCTTGCCGCCAACGTAAACCACACCGTCGAGGTCCAGCAGAGCGACGTCGTAGGCCTCGCACAGTGGTTTCGCGCTGGCCCGCGGCGCGCTCGCGGCCGCTCCTGCGGCACCGGCCGCCGCACTGGCGGTACCGCTGGTTTGGCCGGGCGTGCCGCCCTGCTGGCTCAATCGTCCTCCCCGCTCTCGGCAGTCCCGGCGTCAGTCGCTGCGTGCCCCGCGTGGCCCGCGGGCCGGGAGTGCAGCGTAGCGCGCACCGCGAGAAGGGCGTTGGTGTAATGCTGAGCGTCGGGCCGCATGGCGGCGGCCAGCGCCAGGTACTCGGCGGCGGACGCGGGATCGCCGGACCGCGCCAGGGACAGGCCCAGCCCGAAGTGCGCGTAGTCGTCGGCGGGGCTGGCCTCGACGATCAGCCGGAAGTTGCCGGCCGCCTCGGTGTACCGGCGCGCGTCGAACTGGGCGCGGGCCAGCGCCTCGCGGACGCTCAGGGACCCGGGCTCGGCGGCCGCGGCCCGCTGCAGGATCTGGGCCGCTGCCGCCGGGCTGCCGCGGCTGAGCAGTTCCAGCCCACGCTGGTACCAGGCGTGCGGGTCACCCTGCGGGGCATCCGGGTCGGCCAGGCTATCTGTGCCCGCCCGGCCTTCGGTGCCCGCCGGCCCTTCCGGGCCCGTTGAGTCAAAATGATCAGGTCCTGCTCCGCCCCGCCGGGAATCCTGACTACCGTTTGGTACTTCTGACATGTGTGCAGACCCTTCCGTCCGACCCTCAGCCAGCGCCGGGAGCGCGCGGCCTTACGCTGGCGCCCTTCCGCGGGGTTCGCTACGCCTCCGACCGGGTGAGCGGCATCGCGAACGTCACCTCCCCACCGTATGACGTCATCGGCCCGGGCACAGTCGAGCGCCTCCTGGAAGCGGAACCGCACAATGTCGTCCGGCTGATTTTGCCCGGCGCGGGATCCCCGCGATCGCTGCCCGGCCCCGAGGCTGACCAGATGGCGGCGCGCGACCTCCGCGACTGGCTCGCCTCGGGCGTGTTGATGCGGGATCCGCGCCCCGCGCTGTACGTCTACGAGCAGAGCCTGCCCGCCGGCGGCGGTGGGGCCGGGACCGGAGCGTGGGAAGTGGTCCAGCGCGGGCTGGTCGGTGCCCTGCGGCTCGTCCCGCCTGGCTCGCCCAGCGTGCTGCCGCACGAGGATGTCATGCCCGGGCCGGTACAAGGCCGGCGTGAGCTGATGGAGACAACCCAGGCGAACCTCGAACCGATCTTCCTGCTGTACGAGTCCGGAGACGGCGCCGGGGGCCCCAGCGGTGCGACGCGCCTGGTGGACGAGGTGGCGGAGGCGCGGGAACCGCTGCTGTCCGTGGTGACCGACGACGGGATGCGGCACCGGGTGTGGACGGTGACCGACCCGGCCGCCCACGGACTCGTCGCCGCCGACATGGCCAGGCGCAGCGCGCTGATCGCCGACGGGCACCACCGGTACGCGGCCTACCTGGACATGCAGGACCGCGGGCGCGTAGCCGGGCAGCATGACGGCCCACTGGATTACGGCCTGGCGTTCCTCGTCGACGCCGGCGCTTATCCACCGCGGATCGGCGCCATCCACCGGGTCATCCCCGGGCTCCCCCCGGCCCGGGCCGCGGAGATGGCCAAGGAGGCGGTCAGCGTGCACGCTGTCCCCGGCGACCTGGACGAGGCCGTGCGCGTGCTCGCCGATGCGGGCCGGGGCGGCCCGGCGTTCCTGCTCACCGACGGCCTCACCGACGGCAGCGCGCACTACCTGCTGACCGAGCCGCAAGCCGCCGGCTGACCGAGGTCATGCCGCCGGAACATTCGGCACGCTGGCGCGGCCTGGCGGCGTCGGTGCTCCGCGAACTGCTTGTTCAGGGTGCCTGGGCACTGCGTGACGCCGAACCGGAGGTGGTCGTGGTGCCCGGGGACGCGGCCGCGGCGGCCGAGGCGGCCCGGCAGGCGGGCGGCACCGCGGTCATCTGTAACCCGGTGTCGGCCGCGGACGTCCGCGCCGTCGCCGAGAACGGGGAACGGATGCCACGCAAGTCGACGTCGTTCGGCCCGAAGCCGCGCACCGGGCTCGTGATGCGGACGTTCGCGGCCTCCTGAGGCGCTCTGCGACAATGAGCCGATGGGCGACAAGGCGGGCGAGGTTGGTGCACACGGCACCCCGGACAGCGGGGCCGGCGTCACGTCCGGGATCACCCCGCTGGGCCACGAGGTGTTCGAGATCGACACGCGGATGGCCGGATTCCGCGGCATCACCGCCGGTTACCTGATCCGGTCGGACCGGCCGTGCCTGGTAGAGACGGGCACCGCGCCGTCCGCGCCGGTGGTCCGGGACGCGCTCGCCTCCCTCGGGGTGGGCCCGCAGGATCTGGCCACGGTCGTGGTCACGCACATCCACCTGGACCACGCGGGCGGGGTCGGCGACATCGCGGGCATGTTCCCGGCCGCACGGGTGGTGGTGCACACCAAGGGCGCACGGCACCTGGCCGACCCATCGCGCCTGATGGCGAGCGCGCGGATGGTGTACGGCGACGCGCTGGACACGTTGTTCGGGGCGCTGGCGCCGACGCCCGCGGAACGGATCGACACCGTGGAGGAGACCGGGGTCGTCGATCTGGGCGGCGGCCGCCGTCTGGACAGCCACTATTCACCCGGCCACGCTAAGCATCACGTCGGCCTGCTCGACTCGGCCAGCGGTGACCTGTACGTGGGCGACGCGGCGGGCGTCTACCTGCCGGAGACCGGAGACCTGCGGGCCGCCACACCCCCGCCGGACTTCGACCTGGACATCGCGCTGGCGTCGCTGCGGCTGTTCGGCGCGCTCCGGGCGGAACGCCTGCTGTTCAGCCACTACGGGCCGCTCGGGGCGGTGCAGCAGACGCTGGAACGTTCGGCGGAAGAGATACGGGTCTGGGTGGAGGAGACCCGGAAGGCGCACCGGGCCGGCCTGGACCTGGACCACGCGGTGGCCATGGTGCACGAGCGCACCAAGAACCGGTACGCGGGCCTGCGGGCCGCCGGCGACGACGAGGCGGGCGAGAAACTACTGAAGCTCACCGGCACCGAAGCCAACGTCAGCGGCATCTTGCACTGGCTGGACAAGACCGGCCAGCCGGCGGCGGGCCAGTAGGGCTCCGTCAGCGGGCGTTGTCGCCCGGCGGCTCTGGTTCGTCGTCGTCGGCCTCGGGGTCGAGATCTTCCAGCGTGATCCCTTCCAGGGTCTGGAGCCGTTCGGCGGCGTCGGTGTCCCCGTCCGTGTCGGCGGCCGCGGCCCGCGCGAACCAGTCCCGCGCTTCCTCCCCCCGGCCCGCGGCGAGCAGGGCATCGGCGTACGCGTAGTACAGCGGGACCGACCAGGGGCGGATCCGCCCATCGGTGAGTTCGGGTACCTGGAGGACGACAGCAGCAGCGTCCGCGCTGCCCTGGTCCCGGCGGATGCCGGACTCCACGATCAGCAATTCGATCTGCTCGGCCCGGCTGAGCTTGGCCGCCTCGGGGCTGTGAGCCAGCGCCAGCGCGCGGTCGAGCCGCCCGAGGGCGCGCTCCGCGTCGGCCATCATCGGCAGGTAGCTATCCCGGCCGGTGAGCCGGCGGGCCGCGCGCAGTTCGGACAGCGCCTCGGCCCATTTGCCGGCCCGGTAGGCGGCGATCCCGCTGACCTCGCGGACGATGCCCACCCGGGCGGCGAGTTCGCGCGCCGCGTGCGCGTGGGCATAGGCGCGTTCCGGATCGTCCTCGAGCTCCGCCGCGACCAGGCGCCGGGCCACACTGTCAGCCAGGTCGGCTGGCAGGGTCTGCAGCTCCGCGCGGGCGTCCGGTTCCAGCTGGGCAGCGGTCACGTCGTCCGGGATGGGCGGGCCGCCGCTGCGGCTGGTTCGGCCGCCCTGCGGGCCTTGGGTGTTGTAGTGGCCCTGGCCCTGGGCGCCACGCGGGCCTTGCGAGCTACGCGGGCCCTGGGTGCCACGCGGGCCTTGCGAGCCGCGCGGGCCCTGTGAGCCGCGCGGGCCCTGGGTGCCACGCGGGCCCTGCGAACGCGATCCCGCCGGAGCGGGGCGGCCTTGGTCAGAGCCCGTCCGGCCGCCGTAGCTACTGCCCTGGTCATAGCTACGACCGCGGTCACTACTGCCGCCCCGGTCGTAGGCGCTGCTGCCCTGGTCACGGTGGCCACCGCGGTCGTTACTGCCACCCCGGTCATAGCTAGCACCCCGGTCGTAGCGGCCGGGCCGTTCTGGCCGGCCGCCGGATGACGAGCCAGGCTGCGTCGCGCCCGGCCCCCGCCGTGGCGTTGAGCCAGTGCCGCGGTCACGCTCCGGCCGACTGGGCCGTTCGCTCCCCCGGTCCGGACGGTCACCCGGCCCGGTACGCCGGTCCGGACGATCAGCCCCTGGGCCGGTACGCCGGTCCGGACGATCAGCCCCTGGGCCGGTACGCCGGTCCGGACGATCAGCCCCTGGGCCGGTACGCCGGTCCGGACGATCAGCGCCAGGGCCGCTACGCCGGTCCGGACGGCCTGGGCGGCCTGGGCGGTCACGGCCAGAAGTGGGCTGCTCGCCCCAGCTTGGACGCCCGGTACCAGGCCGCTCACTTCGCTGCGGCCGACCGAACGGCGGTCGTTCGCCCCGCTCGGGACGGTTCCCCCGCGACTCGCCACGCTGGGCACGGTCGTATCCGGGCCGCTCGCCCGGCCCGCGCCGATCGCCGCCTGGCCGGTCAGTTCGCCCGGCCCGATCGCCAGCGCGCCAGTCGGTACGTTCCCCCTGGCCGAACTGGGAGCGCCCACCTCGCTCAGGGCGGTCGAAGGCCGACCGCTCGCTCCGGCCTGGCCGACCGAACGGCGGTCGCTCGCCCGGCTCAGGGCGGTCGGAGGCCGGCCGCTCGCTCCGGCCTGGCCCGCCGAACCGCGGTCGTTCGCTCCGCTCGGGGCGGTCCGCTCCGGTAGCGCCGCGCCGGTGCGCGGGGCCCGACGCCGAGGCACCGCCCCAGCGCTGGCCAGCCGCCGGCCGTGTGCCGCGCGGGCCGCCGGTCCAAGATCCACCGGTCTGGGTTCCGCCGGTGGTCCGGGGTCCGCCGGTCCGGGGGCGACCGCCGACGCGCGGTGAACTGTCATCATCCGCCCGCGGGGCGGTCCCCCGGTGCGTCTCTCCATCCGCACGGAACCCGCCGCTGCGCGGGCCTCCTCCGGCGCGCGAACCTGCCCCAGCGCGCGGACCTGCCCCAGCGCGCGGCCCGCGCCCGGCAGAAGCCCCGCCGCCATGAGAAGTCGCCCGGCGGCCAGCAGGCGCACCGCGACCGCCGGAGCCGGTCGTCCGTGGACCTCCCCGGCCTTCCTCGTCGCCATCGGCGCGCCGGGCCTGGCTGGAGGCGTCGCGCGCCTCACGCGGTCCTTCCGGCCGCCGCCGCGGCGCAGGCCGCGATCCACCCCGCGATTCGGTCACGGTGTCACCTTTCCACGAAATCGCCACGGTGAGCTAGCCTCTGCTCCGCGACAGCCTGCACCCGCAGCCGGCCGCGGCGCAGGCATACTCTGGCGGGCGACCAAAAAGAAGGAGGCCGCTCAACCCAATTAAGGGGAGCAGCCTCCTTCAAAATATGCCCGGCGGCGTCCTACTCTCCCACGCGGTCCCCCGCGCAGTACCATCGGCGCTGAAGGGCTTAACTTCCGGGTTCGGAATGGGACCGGGTGTTTCCCCTTCGCTATGGCCGCCGAAACACTATTGAGATGTAAGTCGGCACAAGGACAAGCCCCGGCCTATCGGCCATCTCTGGCCGACTGGTTCCCGACCGCACCTCGGGAACCGCACAGTGGACGCGAAACAAGAATAAGAGTAGAAGCCAAGCCTCTCGGCCTATTAGTACCGGTCAGCTCAACACGTTGCCGTGCTTCCACCTCCGGCCTATCAACCCAGTCGTCTAGCTGGGGGCCTTACCGGGTTAACCCCGAGAGAGACCTCATCTTGAGGCGAGCTTCCCGCTTAGATGCTTTCAGCGGTTATCCCTTCCGAACGTAGCCAACCAGCCGTGCCCTTGGCAGGACAACTGGCACACCAGAGGTTCGTCCGTCCCGGTCCTCTCGTACTAGGGACAGCCCCTCTCAAGTCTCTTACGCGCGCAGCGGATAGGGACCGAACTGTCTCACGACGTTCTAAACCCAGCTCGCGTACCGCTTTAATGGGCGAACAGCCCAACCCTTGGGACCTACTCCAGCCCCAGGATGCGACGAGCCGACATCGAGGTGCCAAACCATCCCGTCGATATGGACTCTTGGGGAAGATCAGCCTGTTATCCCCGGGGTACCTTTTAGCCGTTAAGCGACGGCGCTTCCACATGCCACCGCCGGATCACTAGTCCCAGCTTTCGCTCCTGCTCGACATGTCTGTCTCACAGTCAAGCACCCTTGTGCACTTACACTCGACACCTGGTTGCCAACCAGGCTGAGGGTACCTTTGGGCGCCTCCGTTACCTTTTGGGAGGCAACCGCCCCAGTTAAACTACCCACCAGACACTGTCCCTGATCCGGATCACGGACCTAGGTTAGATATCCAGAACGACCAGAGTGGTATTTCACCGATGACTCCACAAGCACTAGCGTGCCTGCTTCACAGTCTCCCACCTATCCTACACAAGCCGACCCAAACACCAATGTCAAGCTGCAGTGAAGGTCCCGGGGTCTTTCCGTCCTGCTGCGCGTAACGAGCATCTTTACTCGTAGTGCAATTTCGCCGGATCCGTGGTTGAGACAGTGGGAAAGTCGTTACGCCATTCGTGCAGGTCGGAACTTACCCGACAAGGAATTTCGCTACCTTAGGATGGTTATAGTTACCACCGCCGTTTACTGGCGCTTAAGTTCTGAGCTTCGCAACCCGAAGGTCGCTAACCCGTCCCCTTAACGTTCCAGCACCGGGCAGGCGTCAGTCCGTATACGTCGTCTTGCGACTTTGCACGGACCTGTGTTTTTAGTAAACAGTCGCTTTCCCCTGGTCTCTGCGGCCACACCCAGCTCAGAGAGTAAATCTCTTCACCGGACATGGCTCCCCTTCTCCCAAAGTTACGGGGATAATTTGCCTAGTTCCTTAACCACGGTTCATCCGATCGCCTTGGTATTCTCTACCTGACCACCTGAGTCGGTTTAGGGTACGGGCCGCTTAGATGCTCGCTGCGAGGCTTTTCTCGGCAGCATGGGATCACTCACTTCGCCAAAATAGGCTCGGCATCAGGTCTCAGACTCATGACGTGCGGATTTGCCTACACGCCGTCCTACACCTTTACTCCAGGACAACCATCGCCTGGTAGAGCTACCCTCCTGCGTCACCCCTTCAGCTTGCCTACTACCGGTCTGGGTCGCAAGCGCGGCCGGATCTTCCCGAAGGAATCACCAGCGTTGCGTGCTTAGCATCGCCAGGTTCGGCATGGGCGCATCTACGCGGGTACGGGAATATCAACCCGTTGTCCATCGACTACGCCTGTCGGCCTCGCCTTAGGTCCCGACTTACCCTGGGCGGATTAGCCTGCCCCAGGAACCCTTGGTCATTCGGCGGAGGGGTTTCTCACCCCTCTTTCGCTACTCATGCCTGCATTCTCACTCGTGTAGCGTCCACGGCTGGATCACTCCGCCGCTTCTCTCGCCACACGACGCTCCCCTACCCATCCGCGCACCTGGACTCTCAACGCTCGGGCAGCCCTGACAGCAACCGCACTGACCGAAGTCAGGTTGGTTGAAGCCTCAGCCGCCTCTGCAAAAGAGAGCCGGGCGAACGCGCGAATGCCACAGCTTCGGCGGTGTGCTTGAGCCCCGCTAAATTGTCGGCGCGGAATCACTTGACCAGTGAGCTATTACGCACTCTTTTAAGGGTGGCTGCTTCTAAGCCAACCTCCTGGTTGTCTGTGCAACTCCACATCCTTTCCCACTTAGCACACGCTTAGGGGCCTTAGCTGGTGATCTGGGTTGTTTCCCTCTCGACTACGAACCTTATCGCCCGCAGTCTCACTGCCACGTTCTCACTTACCGGCATTCGGAGTTTGGCTGACTTCAGTAAGCTTGTGGGCCCCCTAGGCCAACCAGTAGCTCTACCTCCGGCAAGAAACACGTGACGCTGCACCTAAATGCATTTCGGGGAGAACCAGCTATCACGGAGTTTGATTGGCCTTTCACCCCTACCCACAGCTCATCCCCCAGGTTTTCAACCCTGGTGGGTTCGGTCCTCCACGCGGTCTTACCCGCGCTTCAACCTGGCCATGGGTAGATCACTCCGCTTCGGGTCTACAGCATGCGACTCAGACGCCCTATTCAGACTCGCTTTCGCTACGGCTACCCCTCACGGGTTAACCTTGCCACATACCGTAACTCGCAGGCTCATTCTTCAAAAGGCACGCGGTCACTTCACGTCAGCAAAGCTGACTCGCTCCCACGGCTTGTAGGCACACGGTTTCAGGTACTATTTCACGACCCCTCACCGGGGTGCTTTTCACCTTTCCCTCACGGTACTGGTTCACTATCGGTCACCAGGGAGTATTTAGGCTTAGGAGGTGGTCCTCCCAGATTCACACGAGATTTCTCGGGCCCCGTGCTACTTGGGATCCCGCTCGGGAGTCGTACCGGTTTCACTTACGGGGGTATCACCCTCTGTGCCGACGCTTTCCAACGTCTTCGGCTACCCGTACGATTTGTAACTCCCTGCCAGATCAGCAGCTCTGACTGAGCGGTCCCGCTACCCCGACCACGCAACGCCTGCCGGCTTTAACACGTGATTGGTTTGGCCTCTTCCCTTTTCGCTCACCACTACTCAGGGAATCGCGGTTGCTTTCTCTTCCTGTGGGTACTGAGATGTTTCACTTCCCCACGTTACCTCCACCTGCCCTATGTGTTCAGGCAGGGGTGATGAGCAATTATGCTCAACAGGTTTCCCCATTCGGAAATCCCCGGATCGAAGTCTGGTTGCCGACTCCCCGGGGCTTATCGCAGGCTCCTACGTCCTTCTTCGGCTCCTGGTGCCAAGGCATCCACCGTGTGCCCTTAATAACTTGGCAACTACAGATGATGCTCGCGTCCACTGTGCAGTTCTCAAAGTACGGGCGGTCCCGGCATCTAGACCGCCGCGTACCTCGGCTCGCGCGCCTACTGGGAAATCCCAGTGTGAATAGCGCGTGACCGAGGCCGTACGGCGAGAGGCCGGTCCAGTCCAAGGGAGGACAAAGCGCATCCGTTCCCTCAGGACCCAACAGCGTGCTCGACCAGGCCGTCATCGCAGTCCGCGTTCCTCCTGCAAGCAGGTGTACTAGCTAACCTTGGCCGACATTCTGGCCGAATAACCAGTGCTCCACTTAATGAGCTAGCCACCTCAGGACGTTCGCCTGAGATGTGGCTCTGGACGCGGTACCACGTGTTTTTCAACACTCCGGCCCGCGCCAGCTGCTCCTTAGAAAGGAGGTGATCCAGCCGCACCTTCCGGTACGGCTACCTTGTTACGACTTCGTCCCAATCGCCGGCCCCACCTTCGACGGCTCCCTCCCTTACGGGTTAGGCCACCGGCTTCGGGTGTTGCCGACTTTCATGACGTGACGGGCGGTGTGTACAAGGCCCGGGAACGTATTCACCGCAGCGTTGCTGATCTGCGATTACTAGCGACTCCGACTTCATGGGGTCGAGTTGCAGACCCCAATCCGAACTGAGACCGGCTTTTTGGGATTCGCTCTACCTTGCGGTTTCGCAGCCCTTTGTACCGGCCATTGTAGCATGTTTGCAGCCCAAGACATAAGGGGCATGATGACTTGACGTCATCCCCACCTTCCTCCGAGTTGACCCCGGCAGTCTCCTATGAGTCCCCGGCATTACCCGCTGGCAACATAGGACGAGGGTTGCGCTCGTTGCGGGACTTAACCCAACATCTCACGACACGAGCTGACGACAGCCATGCACCACCTGTGCAGGACCCTTACGGACACCGTATCTCTACGGCTTTTCCCTGCATGTCAAACCTTGGTAAGGTTCTTCGCGTTGCGTCGAATTAAGCAACATGCTCCGCCGCTTGTGCGGGCCCCCGTCAATTCCTTTGAGTTTTAGCCTTGCGGCCGTACTCCCCAGGCGGGGCGCTTAATGCGTTAGCTGCGGCACGGAATCCGTGGAAGGATCCCACACCTAGCGCCCAACGTTTACGGCGTGGACTACCAGGGTATCTAATCCTGTTCGCTCCCCACGCTTTCGCTCCTCAGCGTCAGGTAAGGCCCAGAGAACCGCCTTCGCCACCGGTGTTCCTCCCGATATCTGCGCATTTCACCGCTACACCGGGAATTCCATTCTCCCCTACCTACCTCTAGTCTGCCCGTATCCACTGCAAGCTCGGGGTTAAGCCCCGAGTTTTCACAGCAGACGCAACAAACCGCCTACGAGCTCTTTACGCCCAATGATTCCGGACAACGCTTGCGCCCTACGTGTTACCGCGGCTGCTGGCACGTAGTTAGCCGGCGCTTCTTCTGCAGGTACCGTCACTTTCGCTTCGTCCCTGCCGAAAGGGGTTTACAACCCGAAGGCCTTCATCCCCCACGCGGCGTCGCTGCGTCAGGCTTTCGCCCATTGCGCAATATTCCCCACTGCTGCCTCCCGTAGGAGTCTGGGCCGTGTCTCAGTCCCAGTGTGGCCGGTCGCCCTCTCAGGCCGGCTACCCGTCGTCGCCTTGGTAGGCCATTACCCCACCAACAAGCTGATAGGCCGCGAGCCCATCCCTAGCCGATAAATCTTTCCACCACAGCCGATGTCGGCCGGGGTCATATCCGGTATTAATTCCGGTTTCCCGGAGCTATCCCAGAGCTAGGGGCAGGTTGCTCACGTGTTACTCACCCGTTCGCCGCTCGAGTACCCCGAAGGGCCTTTCCGCTCGACTTGCATGTGTTAAGCACGCCGCCAGCGTTCGTCCTGAGCCAGGATCAAACTCTCCGTTGAATGTCTATATACAACCGCCAGCTTGCGCTGCGCGGGTTGCAAGCATTCGAGAGTGCCTCGCTGGGGAGCCAGCCCGAAGGCCGGACCAGTGAAGCGATCTTGACTGATCTCCGTGATGGTTCCGGACATCCCGAAGGACGCCGTCCCATCGACGGGGGTATGTGCTTAATGCACTGGCTTTTAGCACGCTGTTGAGTTCTCAAGGAGCGAATGCTCACCTTCAGCGGACTCTCGTCCGCCTCCAGGGCAACTACTCTAATTTACCGGATGGACTTCCCGTTGTCAACTAAGTTCCGATGAACTTTGCGACTCAGCTTGGTTACCCACCCGCCCAAGCAACACTACCCGACAAGCTTCCGTGGTCACGCAAAGCCCGTCAGTTCGTGTTGACTGGGGGTTCCCGCAGGTCCGGTCCGCCGTGTGGCGTTCCGTTTCCGGCCGGGCAAGAAGAACTCTAGGGATCGACGGGGGCCTCGTCAAATCAAACGGCGAGGTTGGCGCAGGCTAACGCCCGGCCTCGGGCCTACCCCTCGGCATAAGCCGAGGTCACAGGCAGTAAAGGCCGCGCCACACAGCCTGAAATTCGTGCTGAGTCCACGGCTGGCACGCCGGAACGGGCCAGCCCCTTGCGCTGGCCTGAAATCGGGATACCCCCGCTTCCGTTCCGGGAAACATCGCGGTTTTGGGCTGAATACTGGCTGGTCAAAGCCTCGCTGGCGGCTGGGGCAGCACGGCCAGCGGCCGAAATGCGGGTAACTGTCGCTGGCTCCCGCCAACCACGTGATCAACACCGGTCTCCTGAGTGACCCATGTCACTAAAGCCTCTCCAGCCCACGCGCGGCCGGGTCCCGGCGGGCACCCAGGAGGTCACGTACACCGGTGGGCAAGCACGCTGGAGAGGCTGGG